>JAJFKU010000010.1 GCA_021773035.1 Woeseiaceae bacterium | reverse complement strand
TCGCTTCATGTGTGCAAACAGCATTTCCACTTGCTTGCGCTGTCGCCGGGATTTTCGATACGCCGGTGTTTTCCCAACAGCCCGCGCAACGTCTCGGGCCGGTTCGTAAATACTTCGAGTGACTTTTCGAACCTCGGTGTTCGGACAGCATTGTTCTTTCATCGGGCAAGCCGCGCAGCCGGCCTTGCGCGAGGTGTACTTGATCTCGTTGGCCTTGGTGACGCCGGTGCGAGGCTTATTGAAGTTGCGCCAGAAGCGCCTCAGTTCTTTGCCGTTGGGACAGGTGTAAAGATCCTTTGCTTCATCAAACGTAAAGTCCGAGCGGCCGAAACGATCATCACGCTCGTCGCCCCGATCCCACACCGGCACATGCGGTTCGATGTTTGCTTCGTTCACCATCCAGTCCAGGAACTTGGCTGTGCCGTAGGCGGTATCGCCGATGAGCTTCTTGGTCTCCAGACCGAAGCGGTCCTTCACCCGCTCGATCATTGTCTTGGTTGACCACACCCCCGGTGTTCGAAGTGCCGGTGTCGCTTCCACATCCACGATAATGCCAGCCTTGGTATCCGCCAGGTAGTTGGTCGAGTACGCGTAGTACGCCGGGCCGCCCGGAGCGCATGTCCAGCGAGCCTGCGGATCGGTCTGGGATATCTTCTTTGGTTTTTGGATCGACGAGCCGTCTTCGGTTAGCGAGTTCAGATACTCGTTAATCGCCCGGCTGCCACTGCCCCAGTCGTCATCATCATCATCATCGTGATGCTTCTGTTTGCTCGCATCCGCCTTCACCACACTGGCATCGACGGCGAAGCCTTCACCGCCGATCAGGCCTTCGTCCATGCAGCGCTGCAGAACTTGTTCAAACACAAAGCGAAACGCTTCCGCTTCGCGGAACCGGCCATGCCGGTTCTTCGAAAAAGTGGAATGATCCGGCACTTTGTCGTCAATACTCAACTTGCAGAACCAGCGATACGCCAGGTTCATGGTCACTTCATAACAGAGCTGACGTTCGGAGCGTATGCCGCAGCAGTAGCCAATCAGAAGCATACGAATCATGAGTTCCGGATCCACTGACGGTCGTCCGGTGTGGCTGTAATACGGCGCAAGATGTTCGCGAAGCTTGCTCAAATCCAGAAGTCGATCAATGTCGCGTAGCAAGTGATCCTGCGGCACGATCTCGTCGAGATTAAACGCGTAAAACAACTCATCTTGCGGTTTGTCGTTGCTGCCCATCATGGGACATCACTCCGCCAATCAACACGCACGCATTATCTCATCGATGTACTATCAGCAGGAGTTTTTCAACAGAATAGGCCGGAAGCAGAAATTCACCTGGTTTAGAGTAGAATGACGGCTTCTAACCCCTAGCCCCCGTTCGAAGTTGATCAGCCAGGTGTAGGGGTGCTAAGCGACAGTCTTGTCCCATTGGAAATGGTTAGGCCAAGTGCGAATCTACGTCAGTTGGGTGAAAATTCGGATCTTTGATTATATATTCCGGTACGTCCTCTTTGATGTAGGTTGCATACGCCCGGTAAGCGGTCAAATACTTCAATCGCTTTTCGAATGCCCTTCTTCGTATCCGGCACTCCACCCGGACAGGTTATCCTTCGCTTCGAGGAGCAAGTGCCGGCCGTTGCTCTCAGCTCGCGAGCGTCTCGTTTACACCGGTGACCTCCAATCAGTACATGGCGCTATGATGTCGCAGAGGCTAGGTCTTATCGAATGGTCTGATGATCGACAACAACTGTTGCGCGAACGCTTTCGAATTTGACGGCCCTATGGCGTCGTCGAGCCTGCGGTTAATTGCCGAGAAGTGCCGTTTTGCCTTCGATGTGGCTTGCGCACCCTTCTGTGTTACCTGAATTTGCCATACCCGAGCATCAGACTTTGATCTGCGCTTGGTTACCAGGCCACGGTCAATGAGCCTTGAGACCATTGCTGTTATGGCAGATTCGTTCTGACGAAGTCGTTCCGCAATTTGCTTCTGCGTGGTGCCTTTGCGATTTTCGATCATAGCCAGTACGGCGGCCTGAGCAGTAGTAATTCCGACCTCGCCTATGAGGATTTTGTCAGACTCCTTTTTCAGCACATGCGCGCCCTGTTGTAGGAGAAAATAGATCTTGTCGTCAGCAGCGCTCATTAGATTATCCACTTTGGTTATTGCAAAATTTACACCAAACCAATTATACTTCACTAATGAAGTATAATTGAATCAGGCGATGAAAATGCACACGATCGATGTGTGGGCCCAGATAATAACGCCCCGAATGGCCGCAGCACCATGGATGGAGCCGCTTTGGAGGTGGACAGGACAACTTGACCGACCCGTGCATCCAACGGTCCAATCAACCGTCACGTCTATGGACAAGGGCGGCGTTTCGCAGGCGCTGATATCGGCGTGGCACGGTCCGCAGGGTTCGCTTATCAGCAATGCGGAGGTTAGCGCCCAGATCGACGACGCGCCGGATCGCCTGCGTGGTCTCGCCAGCATTGATATTCGCAATCCTGTCAAAGCGGTTAATGAAATACGGAAATGGGTTGACGGCAAGCGGTTTGTGGGTGTCCGAATAGTCCCTTGGCTGTGGGATCTGCCTCCGAATCACCGGCTGTTTTATCCGATCTATGTAGCCTGTATTGAGGCCGGCGTCCCGCTCTGCACACAGATCGGTCATACGGGACCGTTGTGCCGTTCCGAGCCCGGACGATTGATTCCCTACCTCGAGGAGGTTCTGCTGGACTTTCCGGAACTGATCGTCGTCGGCGGTCATGTTGGCTTCCCGTGGCTGGATGAGGTCAAGTCAATGACCTTCAAGTTTCCGAATTTCTATGTTGATACCTCGGCTTACGCCGTTCGTCGATTGCCGCCGGATTTCGTGGCGTATATGAAAGGCCCAGGTGACGGGCGCGTTATGTTCGGTACGAATTGGCCAATGATTCCACACGCGTCGTGCCTGGATGGGCTTGAGAAGCTCGGCCTGTCACAGGCGCAAGAAACAGCATTTCGATCGGGCACAGCACGGCGGATTTTCAAACTACCAGAGCCGGATTAGCGGCGACGATCGCCAATGTTTTGTCTGCAATGACGGCTGTTGACCTTTGGTGAATAACTTGGGGAGCAAGGAAATGAATATTTGTACTTGTACAGGGGGTTTGCGAGTGAGTATCAAGTGGATTTGTCCGGCAATGTTGGTGGCTCTATTGGGCGCCTGCGCGGTTGAGTCTCCTCATCAACTGCGCGTTGAAGGAGACCGTCTTTTCGTTGCAGTTAAGGTCAATGGATACGCTACAGAGGCATTACTGGATTCCGGAGCAGAGATGTCCCTCATTGATGCCGGCCTCGCGCGCCAGCTATCTCTTACTGCGGTGGGTACGGAGACGGCCAGAGGAACGGGTGGTACTCAAGAAGTTAGCTTCGTCGAGAACGTCAATATAGAGGTGGCGGGCATCGATCTTGCTGGCCGAACAGTCGCTGTGCTGGACCTGTCGGACATTTCGAAGCGTTTGGTGGGCGAACGCGTCAACATGATTGTTGGTCGCGAACTCTTTGACTCTGGACGTTTCTTTCTTGACGTCGAGGGCGGACAATTCTCCAAAGTCGAAGCTGATGATGAGCCATCCGGGGTTCGGCTGCCGTTGACCGAAAACAAGGGAATCATGCAAATACCTATTGCGATCGAAGACCTGGCTGCGGTAAACGCAGATTTCGACCTTGGAAATGGAAGCGAGATGTTGGTCGGGCGGAACTATGCAGAGTCCAATGGTTTACTTGCTTCGGGCCGAGTCGTTGCCAGCCGCGCAGGTGGAGGTATTGGCGGTGAGGTTACACGTGACCTCATTGAGCTGAATTCGGTAACTATCGCGAATTCGCCATTTCAGAATGTGATCGCGGCCGTAGATGCGAGCGGTGATGCGCAGGGCGCGAATATCGGTGTTTCACTGTTGCGAAATTTTGCAATGACTATCGATTTCCCCGAGAAATCGGTGTGGATGACCCCGAAGGACCCTGTAGAATGACTGCTGATGACCCAAAGCGAAGTCGAGGCGGGACTGACCCACAACGTCGCTTCGACTAAAAGCGCTTTTCGAGCAACGCCCAGTTCATACCGGGGTTTTCCCAAGCTTCCTTGATCATCGGGCGGGCAGCCAGTTCTGTGTAGCCCTGTCTTTCGTAAAGGCGACGTGCGCCAGCATTTGCGTCCGAGACAATGATGCTCATACCGGTTCTGCCAGCATCAACTGCCAGCTGCTCCGCTATGGACAGTAGTCCAGCCCCGTAGCCGTTGCCGCGATGTTCGGGATACGTGGCCAGAACATTGACGTACCAGGTTCCGGATACAAGGTCCTCCAGTTCCTGCAGTGGCACAAACATGTCCGGCAATTCTTCATAATTCACGGATTCCGGCTGGTCGGGTAGCGAATAGCTGATTAGGGAAGAGACGACACTACCGCCGTGTTCTCTCAGTATCGTATTTCGGTAGGAGAAGCTACCGCTGTCACGCTTTGCTCGTTGTTGCCCGATTTCCAACGGAGAGCCTCCCGACTCCGCCATTTTCGTCCATAGGTAAAGTGGCAGCCCTTCTCCGGCAATATCGACCAACTCGGCCATTGCCAATGCATCTTCTGGTATCGCGCGCCGGTATGGAGGGCTTAGTAAAGTCATGTCTTGTTTGCTACCGTATTGTAGTTATGCGTTTTGTCACCGTTGCTGTGAATCAGAAAGACCAGCGAAAGCCCGCGTACATTGATCGCGACTGTTCGCCGACTGTGTTTTCCAACAGCAACTGTACAGAGTCCGTCAGTTTTGCGACAGCGCCAACTCGTCCCAGCACCTCACTGTTGAGCCCGGCATTAGTGAGAACATAAGCAGACCGATCGCGGTAGCGTACCTGGACATCGATACCCAGTCGTTCTGTGGTCTGCCAACGGATACCCGATGTGATGGTCACCCCACCGTCGCTTTCTTCCAGAGCACCCTTATGATCAAATTGCGCACCTCCTGACGGGAGCACTAACAGGAAATCATCGGGCTCAAACCAACTCCCCGTATAGCCCAGAGAAACCAGGATTGAGGTACCCGGCCGGAGTTCGGCTCTGTATCCGACATCAATATCTGCGAGACGCTGATGCAGGTCAAATCGGCCGGTCGCGACCTCGTCGTCCAGGCGTAACCTAACTGCAATGTGCCCGTCAGTTTGATTGTAGCTACCGCGTACGAACCAACCGCTTTGCTTGAAACCAAATTCACATCGGACCTGAAATCCGCTGCCAACAGTTGAGTTCAGGTGCAGGGAAACTGCGGGAATAGGATCGAACCCGTACGCGGCATTGGAATCCATTCGTGCAGCGCCAACGTCACAGCTGCGAGCCGAGTGATTTTCATCTTCCGTCGCAATACATACATTGCTGACCAGCAACACAATGACCGGAACGCCAATCGTAGCGACCCGGAATCTATCTAAGAACATCAAATCTCTCCTTTTCAACCTGGTTTTCTGCAATTCAAATACAAATCGGTTGCGTGATTGTATTTTCGGGTTGTCGGTCCCGAAGCGCTGACGACAATGCGCAGTACACGATTGGAGTACTTGAGAAAAATGTGAAAATTAGATGATCATTTCGTGAACACGACCGAAATGATTACCAATCAACGACTTATAGAGTTGGGCATCCCAGGTCGTTCTGATAGCCGTTGACTGCCCCGTCAATATTGCTCGTGCAGTAAATGGCGCCGGCCTCTCTCCAACCGGTGGCAGCCGCGTCGACGTCAATCGTATTCACATGCTGGCAGGGGCATATAAGTGGTTGCTCACACCGGAGCTTCGATCAGCACTGCATCGTCCACGGCGACACAACCCGGGTCCACGGTCGTTCCGTACACACCAAGACAACCCTGACGTTCTTTGGCCACAGTTCGCAGGATCGCGGGGCTACGCTCCGCCGTCACGGGGTCCACGGTGATGACGACGCAGCGGCCGTCGCGCTTGTCGACACGCATGCGCACGCCGCCGAAGCGTAAAACACGCCCCACCCAGGCGTCCTCCGGGAACGGCGTGTCATCGGCGGCTTCCACCAGGATGTTTGGGCGGAACCGCTGCACGTCGAGCCGCTCGCCAACCATCTCGCCGAGCCGGGCAATCGTCTGCGTGGTGATGAGGGAAAGTGGAAACGTATCGAAGATGCCGCGGCTCTGTCGGATGACCTGCACTCCTTCCGGGCAGAGTTCCGCGCCAAGTGCCGGATCGTCAACATCGAGCACCGCGCCCGACGGCGTCCGAACGATCGTCGGCGACGTGTCGGGTTTATACGGATCGATCAGCGACGGGACATAGCGGCTCATGTCCCCGCGCTCGCGCAGCGTCAGCCAGGGGAATCCGCTACGCACCGCGTTGTTTCGTATCAATGCCCAGCGGCGATCGCCCGCCAGACCGTTCCAGGAAACGTCGGCTTCGCTCAGTGCCTCGCCTCCCATGGATTTAACCGGGTAGCGCCACAAGCCCACCACACGGCCAACGGGTACAGCATCAGTAAATTCAGACATAACAGGACAGCCTCCATAGACAGAGGCACCCTTGCTTCGTGAACCCGCGTCGAGCGTGACGGAATGGAGTTCCGCTGCAATGCCCCTCGACGAAGGGTGGGCGCTACCGGGGTAGTGTCCAGATTGAGGAGACAGGATAACGAAATTCGCACGAGGTTTTCAAATATTGCCCTGCAACCTCAATCACGCGCTGTCGCCCCGGGAACAGGTGCACATAGCGGCACCTGAGCTACAATGACGGCAATTGACGCGGAGCTCTCCTCGTTGACGGACGGAGAATTGCAGATGAGCGTACCGCATTTATATCGCGTAATACTCCCAGTATCGGATATCGAAATTGCAGCCAGATTTTATACTTACGTGTTTCAGGATGACGGACAGCGCGTATCGCCCGGGAGGCACTATTTTGATTGCAATGGCACAATACTGGCGTGCTACGACCCATTAGCCGACGGCGATGACCTTGGTAAGGGATGGATGCAGCATGAGAATCAGTATCTTTACTTTTCCGTATCTGACTTGCTGGCCATTCGAAACAGGATTGAGGAAGCCGGTGGTCGGAATCTCACCGAGATTGAATCAATGCCGTGGGGGGAGCGAATGTTCTACGCGCTCGATCCACTTGGCAGTCGTTTAAGTTTCGTCGACGCATCTACTTCCTTCACAGGCTCAGATTAGTTCGCTCGGTACCTCGACCGGGAAACGCCACGAACCCGCGACTTGGCCAACGCATAACGAGAATTACACGAGGTCTTCAAACACGTCGCCTGTGACCCCGATCACGCGCCTACGCCCACGAAACAGGTACGATTTGTCCATCTATCGGGAGCCAGCGAATGAGTAAATCGAACGCCTGTCCGAACCGACCGCTGCAGCGACCATGGCTCTACGTACTACTCACGCTCAGCACAATCCTGTTTTCGCATCACGCACCGGCACAGCAACGCACCTCCTCGGGCGCCGTTGAAACTTTCGAACCCGTATTCGACGTCGCCATCGAACAACGCCCGCGAGCCGGGCTTTACGGCATCACCGAATTGATGATGGCCGCCCTCGAAGCGGATATCCCGACTGCGAAACGGCTCATCGCGGCAGGTGCCTCCATAGACGAAGCCGATGACTCACAGAGTACGGCGCTGATGTGGGCGGTACACAGCGGCGACGTCGACATCGTCAAATTCTTTATCGCACAAGGTGCGAACGTCAACGCCAAAGCCTATCGAAACGCGACAGCACTCATGGTCGCAATGACCGGAAAGCACGAGGCGAGCGCGGTTATACTGATCGATGCCGGAGCCGATCCCGACGGCCGGGGGAACAGCGCTCGAAATTATCTCGAGACAGCGGCAGAGTCCGGCATGACCGATGTCGTTGCGGCACTCATACGCAACGGTGCCGATCTCAGATCGCATGGCTCATCGGCGCTGTCATACGCTGTATCGCGCGGTCAGGAAGATGCAGCCACCCTGCTCCTCGACGCCGGCGTCAGCGCGAACATCTATGGTGCCGTGTCCAGAAAGTCCATTCTTTACGACGCAGCGGAAACCGGCCACCTCGAATTGGTAAAGCTACTCATCTCGAGAGGGGCAGAAGCCAGTCAGCAGGGCGATTCCGGGGCGCCGCTGTACCCTGCTGTCACCGGCGGACACACGGCAGTCGCACTGTTTCTGATGGACAACGGCGCGGTCGCAAAGCTCGAACACGTGCTGGCGGCGCTACGCCTTGAAAGAACCGAAACTGCGATCGCCCTCATTGATCGCCTGGACCTGGAGCAAGTCGAGAAAACCGAGCTTGAGCGTCTGCTGGCTGCCGCCGACGAATCAGGTAACGAGGTGTTCACGCAACGCTTGCTCGAATCCCGGTCCGTCCGGGCAATCAAGGAAGATGCAGAACGTTCGGCAGCACGTGAGCTGTCGGCAGCAACCCGCGAACACGCCCGTCTCCTGTTCGCCCGGCAAGGCGATACTCAGTGTCTCATCGGCATCTGGGACTCCCGCTCCGGCAATTCGGCCGAGCTGACGAGCATCGCAAAGTGTCCGGAAACCGTTTTTGTCAGCAAGGACAGTCGTTCGGCATTTGTTGTCGATGACACGACCATACGTATTATCCCGCTCGACGCATCGGCAGCCGACCGGGAAATAGCGCTGCCGGACCTGGACTATCGCACCTGGCTCGATCAAACGACATTACGCCCCGACCAGAACTCGAACTACCGCCCCGGAAACGAGGCGATGAAACCTATCGGGATCACCCGCCTCGACGACGGCTCCCTGGGACTACTCGCAAGCCTCGGGATGCCTGCAGACGACGCGTATCATTACCTGCTGCGACGCGACGCCGACGGCTGGTCCGTGCTGAACGCCCGCTGGTGCGGTCGCTGGGGTTGCGACGATTCCACCGACTTCCCGGCCTTCAGGTCCACCAATGTCTGGGCCTGGCCCGAGTCCGGCATGATCTGGCATGAAAACCTCTCGCTAAACCCGTTCTTCACCGCACGATCCACCGAAATGGTCGATCTCGAGTACGAAAGTTACCAGGCCGCGATTCAACAGCGTGAATTCGAGATCGACGGCGTTACATCGGTACTGAGTTTCTACACCAGACCGAGCGAACACTCGGGCACGAACCACACCCTCGGTATCGAGCTGACTATTGACGGCGGCCCACCACAAGGGCTAGCCGGCAACCAGTGCCTGACCTCGATCGCCGGGCGTTTCATTCTGGTCAACGAGTTTTTCGGCGGCCGATTCGAGGTCACGGATCTTGGTACGGGCGAGGCGGTCATCAGCGATCTGACAGCGGCCATGTGGCTGGACTGACAGGTGGCGACATCACGAGCCTTGTACTACGCTTGAAAAGCAACGAGCGGCAAAATCAAACCTGCCAAATACGCAGACATCGGACCACCGATCCACGCTTGAACCGATAAAAAGCAGAATGCCCACCGATAGATGTAGATCGCGGGGCTTCGATACAAAAACGAAAGGAGCAAAGCGAATGACTACAACAGTCCTCAAATTCGGAACGACGACCAGCCCACCGGTTAAACATAGCGTGGGCTCCGGTGATATACCGAGTAGCTTTTACCGGACCGCAGTCGACGCCTACGACACGGCAAAAGCGGATTTATCCAATATTCTCCCTGATATACCGAATCCGATGCCCGGGGACAACGACATTCCGTTTAGCGACATTGTTCCAAACATAACTGTGACGGATCTAAGAAGTGCTCTCAGCCATTTTTCACCATCGGTAGATGTCTGGTACAACGTTTCACCCGGCAATTGCGACGATCTTGAAGCTGTCAAGATAACGAAGGTTGATGATAAGGCCGTTGACCTCGAAACCGCGGGTGGATCGTGGGCTGACCTGGAAGTATCAATTTCGGCCTCTTACAAAATCATCGCCCATGATCCGTTTATCAAGGAAGACGCTCCCTGCCCAACGGACGACTATGCCGACTGGCTGGAGGAGATGCAGGAATTTATTGTCGCCCGACAGGCATATGAAGACGCCATTAGGAACCTGCAGGAGTTAAGCGAAGAACAAATGGAGATTATCTCCGAAGGCTACCCAGAAGCCCCGGGCGGTTTTACTGGAGAGAGATTCGAACTGGAAGGAAAACAGAAAACCAGGAAATTTGAAATCTATTGGTACATTACTATTACTGTTCTTAAATTCGTCTACACAGCCGAAGTGCATAAGCAAACTCACTACGTTTGTACAGAAGTTTGTTGCTAGTTAGATATCTGATCACGCAATCGCGACAGACGGAGCATATATTGCCGGTAGCTACAGCCGCGCTTGCCGGAGTTCGTTTTACTTTTCGACCCTCATGCACTTTGCTCCAGTTGATGCGGCTTACCAACACCGGTTTCCAGGTAGCGCTTCAAGCTATCCACGAAGAAATGATTCCACCCCGCCTCACACACTTCGAAGCAATCGAGCTCCGGCATCAGGCCTTCGTGCTCTAAATGTATCCGTATCTCTTCCTCATCTGAGTCAATACTGAAAATCAATCGTGAGCCGAGCCATTCGGTCTCGGATGCATGGGGCTTGTCGACGATCTTGTGCAGCGCGTCAACACAGGTCAGCTCAACCTGTTGATTCGGGATCAGCCGGGTCGCTTCAAAGATCCAGTAGGAGACATTCGGTGGAAAAGCAAACCTGATCCGATCGCCGACCGCCTCGAAAGTGTCGTCGGTTGCCGTCCACCAACGGCCGTAACCACGGGTCAGCGCGGCATAAGCCTCCGTGCGTGTCGCCCCGCGGGCTGAAATCGTTCGCCGATAGTGTTCATAAATCATTACGCTATCCTCCGTTAGTTACCAGTGAATGGGCAGGGTTTTATCCATGCCCTCCAGGGCGGTGACACGATTCAGCCATTCGAATAAGCGCGGATATCGATCGGCCATATTGCGAAAGCCCAACGCGGCCATGATTTCGGGCTCGCGATCCATCGCACGCTGTAGCAGTCGAATCTCCGGGAACGCCACGGCCTCGGCCGCGCTGGGTCGATCGCCGCAAAGATAGGATTGCCCGTTTAGCTCGTCGTCAAGAAACCGGAGCTCAACGTGCATTGCTTCGCCCGCTGCCTCCAGGGCGGCCCGTTCCTCGCTGCCGGTTTTCGGCATCTCGATGTTCTCGACCAGCACCGGATGCAGCAGATTGTTAATCGCGCTGCGAAGATGGTCTTCGCACTCCAGCGTAAGCTGCCAGATCTGCGCGGCCTCCGCGGGCGATGTGCCAAACAGTGGCTGGTCCCGGTACTCCCGGTCAAGCCACGCAAGAATCCCAATGGACTCCCGGATAACCAGGCCATCGGCGTCCAGTGCCGGCACCTGGCCTCGCGGATTGATTCGCAGATACTCCGGTGACTTGTGCTCCTGCCTGGAGGCCTCCAGATAATGCACGTCGTAGTCCAGACCCTTTAGCGTAAGCCCGATTAATACGCGCCACCCTCTGGGCGCGCCGCTGACGGTGTAGAGCGTTAATGCCATGTACCTTCCTCATTCGATGTGATGAAACTTGAAACGAGGATAATGCAATGGTATCTATTAACAAGTAGGCAGTTTTTTCGTAGGTAGTATGATCTTTGATACTAAGAAGCAATATTGGAGCAGGAATGGCGACCAAAATTCAGTCCAGGAAACAAGACTCCCCGGCACCCATCCCGGTGATCGAAGGTGTCTGCCCGATGCCGGACATTGCTCAACTGATCGGCGGCAAGTGGAAACTGATCTTATTACAGATTCTTATTTTTCAGGGGACTCGCCGCTTCGGCGAACTCAGAAAACAGATCGATGGCATCACGCAGACGATGTTGACGAATCAGCTGCGGGCGCTCGAGAAAGACGGCCTTGTCCGACGCAAAGTCTATCCGCAGGTGCCACCGAAAGTAGAATACTCGGCGACGCAGCGGGCCATGGACCTCAGGGAGATGTTTCAGGCAATGCACGCCTGGTGGGTCAGGAGCGAAAGTTAGGCCGCTAGAATAACTGTGGCAAATCACGCCTGAGCACAGCGAGCCGCGATCTCCCAACGGGCACAGCCGTTCCGTCGATGAGAATCAATCGATAGTCGCGTCCACGCCGTACAATCCGATCGAGTTGATCCACGGCAACCCAGTGAGACCGGTGCACTTGAAGACCTCTGCGATCACGCAAACGCAGGACGGCGTCTTTCATTCGCCCACGGACGAGCGCACTGCCCTGTTCGGTGACGACCTGGAGATAGTGGTCTTCCGCCGAGACATGAAAAACCCGGCCGCCGGGCCAGTCGTTCGCATCGTCAGGACTCGCCGCAGCGGTTTTTTGCCGATCGCTATCGCACCGTTTGATATTTGACAGCAGCAAGCTGAGTATCGCGATCACACCAACCGGGGGCGCAACAAACAACAGGAACTCGAATAACGGATCCGGTTTTTTCGGCAGTAACGGAGTGAACTTCAGGGCATGCAGTTCGACAGCCATCAGGACGACGGTAATGCCGACAGCTGTTGCTCCACTTACGAGAGTGGCAGCTCGTGTTCCCCGTAACATTCGACGCACGACCCGATCGAGCGCCCCTGCCTGGCTGATAATTAGCACGCACACGGTAAACCAGAGAGCGAGGCGATGCGATATGCCGAGTTCGTCCGTATCGAACGCGCCGCTAAGCGCCAGTACCAGGGACAAGCCGATGATCACAACCGCGTAAAGAAACAGTTCCTGCCGCTGCTCCGGCACGACTGGAAGAACGCCGGCCCACCGCGCGCGCGGACCGTTCACGACAAAAAACGACACTTGACGACTCTCCTGTTCAGCTCCGCATACCGCACAACTACACTGCCCGGCAATCGTAAGCAATCTATGTCACCACAGTGGCGAAAGGCAGGCAACCGGATCATGAATCACGTCGTCCTGCGGTGTATCGTCGCCGCTGCAATACTTCTTCTGGCTATCGGTCAGCCGAGTCCCGCACAGGAGCGACGGGAAGTCCCGGATTTTCGTATCTACGGCGAGGCAGCCACCGTCCGCGATCGCGAGCGTATCGACGCACTGCTCGAACAATACAAACGTGCCTGGGGTCAGCAGGACGTCGAGACCTTATCGCAGCTTCATGCAGATGACGTCGAATGGATAAACGCTTACGCCAGGATGTTTCGTGGTGTCGCCGACCTGACCGAATTCCTCAGGAATCGCCTGTTCCCGGCATTCGATCCGGAGGTCTCGGCGCACGAGGCAGAGAACATGAAGATGATCTCCTTGCGCTACATCGGTAGCGACGCGGCGGTGGCGCATCTCTACACGGATGGCAATCGCGGAAACTCTCGGAATGCCACTGAAGTGCAGCGCCGTACGCACCTGCATCTGGTGCTGGAGAATAGATACGGTGCGTGGCGTATTGTGCATACGGCGATCATGGATGCGCGATAACGGGACCCGCGTGACAACTCACGATATCCGCTGCCTCAGCATCTCTTCGATTGCAAGATCGTCGCTCTCGCCCCGGTTCTTCAAGCCTGCAGCAACACCCGTTCTGTCGGCATCGGGCCTGTTTTGGCTAAGCTTCCACTTCCCGGCAATAGACGATATCGGCATCTCAACGCCGACGATGAATTCAAGCATCCTGGCAGTGAAATCGACCGGAGCATCGGAAACCTTCCATGGGAGTTGTTGCTGCGCTTCCTGCTGATCGGTCAGCCGATTCAGGTGCTCGAGAAGCCAGTTGGCATCGTGCACAGCCACCGGCGTACCGTGCGCATGAACGACAACGTAGTTCCACGTAGGAACGACCTCGCCATGTTCCTGCTTACTCGGATACCAGGATGGCGTAACATACGCCTCGGGGCCCTGAAACACAGCGACGGCTTGCAGGCCGTTGCCAAAAGTTTTCCACAACTCGTTTGATTTCGGGATGTGACCTTTGAGCGTTCCGTGTTCCCCTGTGTCATCGATCACCAGAGGAAAATGGTTAACAACAATTCCTCCGTCATAAACAACGAACGTGGCGAGCGGATAATTACGGACCAGCGTATGAAGAACGTCCTTCCTGGATTCATTGAATCGCGATTGAATATGCATGAGCCCAACAATAACCCGCACATTTGAAAAGAGGAAGCTGCTCTTCGCACGGCAGGCGGCAAAATACTGCTAACGAAACGCTGCATCAAACAAGGAGATAACATGCACGCCGATTTCTGGCATCAAAAGTGGCAGGACAACGCGATCGGTTTCCACGAAAGCGAAGCCAACCCACACCTGTTGCAGCATTTCGAAACACTGTCTTTGGCGGCCGGCAAGCGCATATTCCTGCCTTTGTGTGGCAAAACGCTGGATATCGCCTGGCTGCTATCCAACGCTTATCGCGTCGCCGGTGCGGAATTGAGCGAAACGGCCGTTGAGCAGTTGTTTGTCGAACTCAACGTGAAACCAACGGTGTCCGCCGTTGGCGAACTCAAGCGCTACAGCGAGCAAAACATCGACATCTTCGTCGGCGACATCTTTGACCTGTCCAGCGACACGCTCGGCCCGGTCGATGCCGTCTACGATCGCGCGGCACTGGTGGCACTGCCCGAAGAAACGCGCAGACACTATGCGGCACACATAACAAAGATCACCCACACAGCGCCACAGTTGCTGGTCAGTATCGAGTACGACCAAAGTCTGATGGCAGGCCCGCCCTTTTCACTCAGCCAGGAAGAAGTGAATCGCTACTACGAAGAATCCTATAATCTGAATCTGATCGCGAGCACGGACATACCGGGTGGGCTAAAAGGCAAATGCGCGGCACTGGAGCATGTCTGGCGGCTGGACGCGGTGACCCGGACCTGAGTTGTAATAACCCAGACCCGACCGTACAGGCAGTGTCGGAATTGATCGAATTCGAACGGCAGGCTTTCTTGAGGACTCAAGGGATCGATGTAACACCGGCACTGGATCCTTGCACCGGTGTTTCACCGCGCAGCGCCTCGAAGATTGTTAAACGAATTGATGTTCGGCACAGGGATGCGGTGGCTACGCCAATGACCTCTTCACGACCCACAGGCGACGGCATCGGCCCTCCCGGATCAACACCTGATTAAGAACTACACCGGCAATTGTACTGTTACGTTGGCCGCCCGAAGCCGCTGGCCAAAACGAT
>JAJFKU010000009.1 GCA_021773035.1 Woeseiaceae bacterium | reverse complement strand
ACGCCCGCTTCGTGGGCTTGCAGTATCTTGATGATCTGTTCTTCCGTAAATCTCTTGCGCTTCATCTCGGACCTCCCAAGGGCCAATAATATCGGGAAATCCTAGTGAGTTCTTGGAGCGGTTTACGGGGGTAACGTCAATCAAGAAATGTCGTAT
The DNA here is from genome assembly GCA_021773035.1 of Woeseiaceae bacterium. Classification (GTDB taxonomy): domain Bacteria; phylum Pseudomonadota; class Gammaproteobacteria; order Steroidobacterales; family Woeseiaceae; genus UBA1847. The sequence continues at coordinate 12,900 of JAJFKU010000009.1, read as the reverse complement.
CCTGATAGTCTTCCGGTAGGTTACTCATTTGTGCAGTTTGAAAGTACGTTAGACAATTAGCATCGTAGTCTGCCGGGCCATGTACTCTCTTTCCCAGTGTCAACAGTGATGGATTGCATGCATTGTCCGTCATCCTAATATCCGACTCATAACCATTGTTCACAACGTAAGAACTATCCGTGTCAAATACGCATGGCGTATCCAGCCCGAACTGCGCAGCAAGAACATTCGGAACGCAATCTGACAACGCGCTTGGTTGATATGCCATCAAGCTTGTTGGCTGACCGCTAATTCCAAAAGTATGAGTGTTGTCTGAGCCCCATTCGAGGATAATTATCGCCTCACCAAATGTTCCGGCGGGAATAATTGTGGGTACGACAACACAATATGGTTGCCAATCGAATATTATGTAGGGCCAATGCCAAACGAATGTCGGTTGTAATTCAACTCCACACGCGACTTCGAAATTCTCAAAAAAAACATAATTGGCACCTACCCCCCATGACTGCTTGCCCCCGGTCGCCTCTGCCGGTGAAAATGTAGCGGTATTTGGGCACTGGAATTCCAGCGGACCTGCGAAGGGGGTGCCACATCGCCAGACATTGCTGCCTCTATCAATTCCTGGATCTGAACCACCGGCTCTAAGTTTAAAAGCGGGCAGAATAGTCAAATCGATTGCCGGATCGCCACTGAAACCGGCGTCTGCGTGTTCGGTGAAAAAAATCAACAGTAAGGCGAGAACTACTAATACCAAGCTAAAATAGTGCTTCACTGCGAACCTCCGGCACCATTATTGGGTTGTGAGTCTAGTCAAGGATTCAGATATTCAATACCGTCACGGTTCCCATTTCTCATCTCCTTCCTCGAGTTTGTCGCGATGTTTTTCCCGGAACGCTCGCACGTCGTCGCCGTTTGCCCGAATCCGCTCCCAACCAGCCAAAGCTTGTGATCGCATTCGCTTTTGAAATTCGATCTTCTCCTCACCCCGCTCCGCAGACTCCGCCATTACCGCAGCGACAACCTGAGAGCGATCCAAAAGATCGACAATTCTCGGTGATCTGCCGTATGCTTCTATTCGATAAATGAGCAATTCGGCCTTGGCAATACGTTCAAATGCCCTGGCTACATCATCCGGCAGCGTTTTGGCCATTCTCAACAAACGATGGCGAATCACACCGACGCCGGTATTCGCTCTCTCCGAAAATTCTCCTTCGTATCGAGCGAGTTCAGAAGAGCCCATCTTGAAAGACTGCACCTTGCCTTTGCCGTCGTAGGGTGCCTTTAAGTGAAGGTCGATTATTTCAAGTTGGTACTGTTCCGCCAGCGTCGCAATTTCGTCGACAGATTGCCCTTGGTTAAACACAACGACAACCGACATTTCTTTTTCGGGGTTATTGGCAGCTCTACTTCTTATCGAATCATGTGTTTTATTGATCCGCTCGCTCGCTCTATCTGCATCGCCTTGCTTACCGATATACGGTGCTAACGCTTCTCTAGCCATCTTTTCATCATCGGCTTTCTGTGCGGTCGCTGGAACAACGAGTGAAATCAATGCAAGCGCGACAATTGAACGAATACCGATCGGTGCCATGATTCACGTCCTAAGCGAATTTCGGGAGAGATTTGAATATATCAGGGCTCCGTAAATATTACGATAAGCCCAATTATGGTGATAGTGATACTCCTTGATCTACAATAGGTGCGTCCAAACTCGGCTCGCTACCTGACTGACGTTGATCCGTTTTGTGGCGCTGCCGGTCCGTAGTCAGGTTTTCGCGTGTGCCCGACAGAGGGAATGTTTCCTACCGGACTCAGGAGAGTCCGTACGTACCATGCATCCGGGCCGCCCCGCGCCAAATGGCTGGTACGGCGGCGAATACGCGTATATTCACAAAACCGCCGCTTGGGTAGTCATATTCAAAAATACGCCCATCTATTGCTTTATATTCAAATAATCGGCCATAATACGTCATTCTGACATTCGGATAAGCTCGCATGGCGATTTTTATCAAGGGCCGCGACGGCTCAGCAGACAGCCTTAGAAAGAAGGCTCGGCGTCAAGGGTGGTTATCTCTCGGTCATGGCATTTATTGTGAGACGGGCGATGACCTGAACTCTTTGGTGTTTTCCAACTGGCAGGACATCGTGTATTCGATGTTTCCGGATGCCATTGTCTCGCACCGCACGGCGATCACACTGCGGCCTGAAAAGGACACTGTTTTCCTGACCAGGCCAGTCAGTGCCTACCGCAATTACAAAGTTGGCCCGTTGACCATCAGCGTTACACCGGGTGACGTGCAGGTCGCGACGCGCCCCATCGGCAAAGAACTGCGCGCCTCCGACGATGCTCGTACGTGGCTCGAAAATCTGAGTGCGAGTCGTCGACGCGGTGCAGTACCGCGTGCTCTCGGCCAGGAGATGCTGGAGGTCGAACTGGACAAGATCATGGCCCGCAACGGAGAAACCTATCTCAAGACGACTCGCCAGCTAGCGAACGATATCGCTCCTCAATTACACCTCGAAGAGGAGGCCCAAAAACTCGATGTGATTGTGGGCGCTCTGTGCGCCACCCGACCGCACTCGGGCATTCTGAAATCGGATCGAGCGATCGCACGTGCAAATCGAGAGCCCTTTGACGCGAACATCGTCAATTGTTTTGACGCCCTTGTACGCGCGCTGGGTAACCACGAACTGCCGGCAATAAAGACGCAACTGGATCGGCAGTCGTGGCGGCATCAAGCGTTCATCGAGTCGTACTTTTCAAACTATATCGAAGGCACTCGATTCGCCATACGTGAAGCCGAGGAGATCGTGTTCGAGCGGCAGGTAGACGAGTCGCGACATGCGGACAGTCACGATATTCTTGCCGTCTATGACATGGCGGTCGATGTGGATCAGATGATTACCACTCCATCCGCGCCTGACGAGTTTCGGCAGATGCTGAGCCGGAGGCATGCTTTTCTCATGCACGATCGCCCGGACAAGCGGCCGGGGAAGTGGAAGGAAAAACTCAATCAAGCAGGAAACGTAATGTTTGCCGCGCCGGAGACCGTAAACGGCACTCTGACGCAGGGACTCGAACGCTACCTGGATCTGCCTGCCGGATTTGTGCGTGCTGTATTCATGCATTTCATCATCACTCAGGTACATCCGTTCGACGATGGCAATGGCCGCCTGGCGCGGCTGTTTCTCTCTGCCGAACTGGTCAGTGCCGGAGAAAGCAAGATCGTTATCCCCAACGTGAAGCGCGACGATTACATCAACGGCTTGCGGATGGCGAACAGGGATGAAGACTTTCGGGTCATGCTCAAGGTGATGACACAGCTCTACCGTTACACAGCGGCATTGCCGTGGAGAGACTATGACGAGATAGTGACAACGCTCGAGGCACATCACGCGTTTGACAGCCCGGACGAGGGACTGATCCGGTTTTCGCGCGCGTTGAGAGATGTTTGAACTTACTGAATGCTCGTACGGTAATTGGGCAGGCGATTTCTTTCTAAGAATGCACCCGCGTATCGCATGGTTGCCAGATCATATCTCGGCAGGTTTCTAAAGGAGTCGTGCTGCAGGCCGCGTCACTCCTCGATCGCAGAAATGATTTGTAATCAGTAGGTCCCGCGTTCGATTCGTGGTGCCGGCACCAAATAATCAACGACTTAGCCCCGTCACAGTGCGGGGCTTTTTCGTATGTAGGCACTGTGTAGGCAAACTACACACTAGTGGCTAGGGTACTGACAAGTTAACTGCTGCTGGTCGATAATTCGGTGATGAATACTTATAAGCGTCACCGATTTCTTCCCGATATCATTAGTTACGCGGTTTGGCTCTACCATCGGTTCAACCTAAGTGGTCGTGATGTCGAAGACCTGCTCGCCGCACGAGACGTTAGTGTCAGCTACGAATCCATCAGACTCTGGTGTATTAAATTCGGCACTCGATACGCACGTCGACTCAAGCAACGACACGGTGGTTACGGTGACACGTTATGCCTCGACGAGGTCTTCGTGAAAATTCGTGGCGTTCAGCACTTTCTGTGGCGTGCTGTGGATCAGGATGGAGAAGTGGTCGATGTCTATTTACAGGCTAGAAGAGATGGCGCTGCAGCTAAACGCTTCTTCAAGCGGATTATGCGGAGTTGCGGAAGCGAGCCCAGGAATATCGTGACGGACAAATTGAGAAGCTACGGCGTAGCCCAGCGAGAACTGATGCCTGATGTAATCCACAATACCGCGCGATACGCGAACAATCGGGCGGAGCAGTCGCATGAACCGACTCGGGTGCGAGAACGCGGGAAGCGAAGTTTCAAGTCACCGAAGCATGCACGGCGATTCCTGAGCACGCATGCCACCGTTTACAATTCGTTCAATCTTGGGAGGCATCTCGGTGCAGCCTTTTCGCCGGACTCACACACCCTCTTTGATATCCTGGCACTTCCCGAATACTAAAATGTGTAAATCGGGTGCCCAGCACAATCCGTAAGTTACGCGCCAATAAGTACACTCCAGGTAAGTATTTTCTTCTCAAGTTTGCGCGAACTTCGAATGTTTGTCCTTAGTTTCGGCCCTTTCAACGAAGTTTTTCTAGCGGCGCATATCTGGCTAGCCTAAGACGCGACTTTTTTTGCCTTCACACGAGCTCGACCACTGTGTCCGACGATTAGTATATGTATAAACAATATGTTGGCAGTCGCTGCTCGATTGGTCAGTAAGTGTCATCGTGCAGAATCCGACCAGAATTGATCGAAATTTCATCGCAAGTATTTTATCGGTCGAGAATTCCCATACTTGACAACGTCCCGCTGTGAGTGTCGGATATTGGGCGACGCTATTCCCCTGGCGAAGAGGATTCAGAGCAATGAAGCATCAACTATCGACATTCAGTAGCCCGGCCGCTCGGCTGCTATTCGTTCTCTTGACGATTGTTGCAGGCAGCCCGGCATTTGCCGATCACGCCGGCAGCGGCGCAACGCACTACGATCTTGGACTGACCGTTCCGACGACCAACGGGACGGGGAGCTATGTCGTTACCTGGACGCCCGGGGCAGGCGTGCCTTATAACCTTCAGGAAAAAAAAGATTCCGGCGGTTACACGACGGTGTACACGGGTACGGGATCATCGAAGTCATTTAGCGGCAAGACCAACGGTACTTACACTTACCGACTGTACTATGAGATCTGCTGGGGCGGTTGGGGGGGATGCACGAAATACTATTCGCATCCCGAATCGGTTGTTGTGTCCATCGGCAATATCGCTTCTCCACCGACCGAGAGTTCTACCGATGAGGTCGGCACGAGTGCTTATGGTATCGACGTCAGTACCAGCGGCGATGCCATCGTAACTTTGCCTTTAGACCTGATTCCCGGCGTGGCGGGATTCAAGCCCGATCTGTCACTTGAGTACGATAGTGGCAGGGGCGTCGGCCGGATCGAACGCCGTCTTCCAGAGGACATACTCGGCTATGGATGGCGGCTCGCGGGATTGTCGGAGATCCGTCGGTGCGTAGTCGGGCAGGCCTCCGGCAATTCGATTAACCTGAGCAACAACGACAGCCTCTGCCTGGATGGCGTACCGCTGGTGCGCAGCAGCGGGACACATTTTTCCGTTGGGGCTCAATATCGAACGATGCTCGAGTCCTATCGAAAAGTCGAAATCAAGGGTTCGTCCGGCAGCCTCTGGTTTGAAGTAAAGGCTCCGGACGGAACCGTACTGCAGTACGGAAACTCAACCGGCAGCCGCGTTGACAAGAATGGTGGCACCGACTACGCGTGGTCGTTGAGTAAGGCAACGAGTGCCGATGGCAATGTGGTTGACTACACCTATTACCACGATGCAGCGAACGGCATTAACTATCCAACGCTGATTGGATACACCGACGCCGAAGTCGAGTTCCTGTATCGATCTCGGACGGATGCCGCAGCAGTTTCCATCGGCAGTGCTTCGCAGAAACAATCGGCATTTCTGCATACGATTATCGTCTACATGAATAGCAACAAGGTGCGAGAGTACCGATTGCTCGATGAGGTCGTCAGCAGTCGTCGTCGACTCAACAAGATTCAACAGTGTGGGTATAACGAAAGCGGCTCGACAGCCTCCTGCCTGAAGTCGATTGATATCGATTGGACAACACCCGGTTCGACAATGGCAGGTGTCGATATTCTCGTGAGTCAGTTGACCGATGGACTTGGAGCCAACCACCAATTTCAGTATACGACGCTGACGAGCGCATCCGGATCCGGACTATTCACCGAGCGCCCTTTCGGTAGCGGCAGTGCGCCGACAGACACGCAACTCCTGACCGGCTCTGGTGCGCTTCGTCATGTGGTGACCAAACTTCGCCGCGATAACGGGCTGAGTGGCTATCATGACAGTACCTATCGGTATCAGGATCGTGGCCTGAAAAGTACAAAGCACTGGGGGTTCCTGGGTTTTTACGCACAGCGGATCAAGGACGAGCAATCGGGTATCGTTACCTACGGCCAGTATCGCATGGACTATCCCAATTTCGGCAGTCCGGCGAGAGTGTATCAATACAACAATACCTTTGGAGCGCAGACCGAGACTATTTCAAGAAGTGAGTCCGATTACGGCGCTTATTCAAAGGCTCACGCCGGCGGCAGCACGACAAGGCCGTATCGCAGTCGCGGCATAAACTTCGCCTATGAAGGCAACACGATGTTGGGTGGGGTGGCGAACTCAAGCACGTTGAGTTTCGATAGTGCTGGGCTTCCGACTCAGGTGGCTCAGTCTACGACCGTTGCAACCGGTGTCACGACCGGCTCGACACCGAGCGGCTGGGGCCGAATACCGGCATACACATTCTCGGGCGTCCAGCATTCTGCTGACGATACGGTCAAGTTTACGAACCGGACGTCGGGAGCGACCTGGCTCGTCGGTTTCGTCAATGAAACGCTAACCGAAAGCTGGAAGGGTTCGCCGAGCGGCGCCGGAGTTCTGCAGAAAACAACATTTGCACCCCACTCAACGTCGAACAGGGTGTCGAGCTTGACTCGGTTCCCGGGCGACCCTTCACTCAATCTGACCGTGAGCTATACCTACTATAGTAACGGTCTCCCGACCTCGGTAGCAGTCAGCGGTGCCAACGTAAGCAGTCGAACGACTACGAGGAGTTCTACATTCACCGCAAGTCGTTATCCGCTCAATTTCACCAATGCCAAGAACCAGACGACAGACTACGATTCTCACGACCTTCGCTTCGGGACACCCAAGGAGATCGACGATCCGAACGGGCAGTCTACGCTTTGGGCGCGCGATCCCTTCGGTCGCCTGACAAGTCATACGAACAGCGACAGTGTTGTGCAATCGACGAACTACAAGAGTTGCGCTGTTGTCAGTTGCCCAACGGTCAACGGTGTTGCCGCTGTCTACCGCGTCGAAACAGACTCAATCATTGCGCCGATCAAGCGCAGCTACCATGACAAGTTGGGACGACCGATACGCACCGAGGTCGAGTCATTCGGAGGCAGCTACAGCAAATCCGATACCTGGTACGACAACCAGGGCCGCGTCAAGAAGGCGAGTATGCCGTACTTCAGTGGCACACCGGCTTACGCGACACCGACGTACGATATTCGAGGGCGAGTTACCAATAACAGCCGCCCCGATGGCAGTAGTACCGGCGTTGCATACAGCGTAAGTGGCAGCACCGTCATCGTAACGGTCACTGACAACATCAAGAACGCCAATGGGACAAGCGGTGGCTCGCAGGTCAAACGAAACGAATTCAATATCCTGGAGCAACTCGTCAAGACGACGGACGGGTACGGTACAAGTAGTGCCGTCAGCGTTACCTATGTCTACGACGCGAACGGTAACCTGACAACCGCGACCGTTAATGGTGGATCGGCTGGTACGACCGTTAGCACATTCGAGAACGATTCGGCCGGCAACCAGACCAAGGCCATTGATCCCAACTCGGGAACGGTAACCTCAACCTATACGGCGTTGGGGCAGGTCAGGACGATTACCGATAACCTGAGCCAGGTATCCACCTATAGCTATGATGTACTGGACCGCGCGACAAGCCTGGTCAACGCTGACGGAACCAGTACATGGGTGTGGGATACCGCCACTAACGGTTCGGGTAAGTTGAAATCACGTTCGACGGGCAGTGGGTTCACGGAAACCTACGCCTACAACTCGAAGAGCCGGCTGAGCAACGTTACAACGAATATCACGGCGATCGGTGCGGGCTCCGGCGCGAATTTCACGACCGCTCAATCGTACGATACCTACGGCCGGCCCCTGACAACGACCTATCCTGGCAGCTACGCTGTGACGACAACCTACAATGCGCGTGGTTACGTGTCGCAGCTCAAGAACGGCAGCGCCGTGCTGCAGACGTTCAATGCGACGAATGCTTTCGGAAACAGTACACAGGAAACCTACGGGAATGGCGTAGTTACAAACCGAACGTTTGATCCCGAAACCGGCCGTTTAACCGATATCAACACGACCAAGGGAGCTACCGTTATCCAGAATCTCGACTTCGCGTGGCGGAGTAACGGAACGCTGGAGAACCGACTAGCAAACCCCACTGCTGGGGTGTCGACCACTCGAGAAGAGGTCTTCGACTACGACCCGTTGAATCGTGTTGTGTTGGCGGAGACCTTCATCGGCAGCAGCAACACGCGCGATCTGAGCTATCAGTACAACCTGCTTGGCAATATTGTCAGCAAACTTAGTACGCTGGCAGGTGATACCGATGTATCGGCCTACGGCTATGGAGCCGGAGCAGCGGGTCCGCACGCCGCTACGTCGGCAACTATTGATGGGGTTGGCCATACACTGACATACGATGGAAATGGTGCCATCACCAAATATGATATCGCGGGAACCAGCAACGACAAGTACGTTGCATACAATGGGGCGAATCAGCCGACAAAAATCGTCATTGGCAACAGCCTTACCGACACGACGCCGGAGGTCGTGGAGGAGTTTCGGTACGCCCCCAACGGACAGCGCTATGCGCGAAAGTCAACCTGGAAGGTGGGCGGAACGACACGTACGGAAAATGTCCGCTACATTGGGAATGTCGAATACATCACGTTCGTGAACGACCCTGTTGTCGCGTCGATGTACAAGACGAAGGTCAGCAACAATATCATGCGTATTTCGAGTGTCGGTGTTGGCGGCTCGCCGATAGTAAAGGCCAGTCTCGAATACGCTCACAGCGATCATCTGGGCTCTGTCGAGAGCGTAACAGATCAAAACGGTAATCTCTTGCATCAGCTGGCGTTCGAGCCTTATGGCGCCAGGAAAGGCGAGTCGTGGCAGAGCAATATCGGTGCGTCGGAGTTAGACGATGTGTTGGAGAACACGCTGAGCACATCGGCTGCCCACGCAAGACTAGCAGGAGGGTTTACTGGCCATGAGCACCTGGATCGAACGAACTTCGTTCACATGAATGGGCGGGTGTACGATCCGGTAATCGGTCGGTTCCTGTCGCCGGATCCAATAGTACATTCAGGTAAGAGCCAAAGCTGGAATAAGTATTCCTACACAACAGGTGGTCCTCTGAGCCTGGTAGACCCATCGGGTTTTGATTTAGAGGAAATTGTAGTTGTTGGCACGAGGACCGGCGGCGGTTCGGGCCTGGATACCTTCGGTTTTAGCCTGCCAGGAAGCAGGATCTCGTTCATGTCGCAGTACGATTTTGAGAATCATCTGGAGGTCGCCATAGAGAACTGCAAGAACGGATGGACAGCGGGCTGTGGCGAGGAAGTAATAGAAGAGGTCAAGGTGATAGAGAAGCGCTCCAATTGGCGATCACTACTGTCATTCAAAGGTTTGTTGAGCTGGTTGTTGCAGCCGGACCTATTTGCGACAGGTTTCGACGCGGCCCCACCGTCCATAATCAATGATGAATTTCTTGACGTCGATCCCTGCATCACAGTTGGTCTTCATGGAGTAGGAAGCGGAGTGAATCCGCTTACCTCGGGCGATGGGGGGATACTAGGTTATAATGCTCAACTCTTCCTGTCTTTGGAGGGCTTTAGTATTCATGACTATACGTTCTCTGGAGAAGGTGGCGGACTGGACGCCGGAGTTTCCCTCGAGATCGTCACTGGGATAGGGACCGGTCCGTGGCGCGGCGACTTTAATGCGATTACCGGTAATGTTGGAGCCCTATCCGGCTCGGTATTCTCTTCGCCGGATGCAAGTTGGTTAGGCTATACGTTCGGAGGAAGTGCTGGGGCTCCTTATGGACTGGCCGTCGAGCGCACCAATTACCAGCCTGCCTTCGATGACGATGGAGTAGCGTGCGAGTGACAATTCAACTTTGGTTTATTGTGTCGATAGGATGCCTGATTCTTACGAACGCGTATTACGTGTGGAGGCTACGTCGGCTCGGAATTCATATACCGCTCCCAAGAACCAGCAATCCGATGTACGTTCTGAGGCGATACAATAAATGGTGCAGGTCTGCAGGACGACCAACTTGGCCGAGTACGGTACTCGTGGTTGTGCTGCTCGTTAGTACTATTGTTGTGACTGTCGTCACCGGTCTGGCGTCCAGTTTGACACCTCATCTCAGGTGATCTAGTGAGCACAAAAGAATCCTGAAACTATTAACGGAAAGAACTGACGTCCTCGTGGATATCAGGAATTCGACGACCTCATATTGTAGTTTGACGTTACCCCCGTAAACCGCTCCAAGAACTCACTAGGATTTCCCGATAATATCGACCCTTGGGAGGTTCAAGATGAAGCGCAAACGATTTACGGAAGAGCAGATCATCAAGATACTGCGATCCCACGAAGCCGGTGTGCCGTTGGCCGATCTGGCCCGCGAACACGGCTTTGCCGAAGGCACGATTTACACCTGGGAGGGACGACGCTTCCGCGTGCTGAACATCGTTGATGACTTCAGTCGCGAGTGCGTTGGCCAACTCACCGACACCTCGATCTCGGGCGCAGGCCTAGCTTGCTTCCTGAGTGATCTGGATCGCGCATTACCCAAAACTATCGTCTGCGATAACGGTCCGGAGCTAACCTGCAAAGCGATGTTCTTTTGGTCAAAAGAAAACCGCGCGAAGCTGCATTTTATCCAGCCCGGTAAACCAACGCAGAACGCCTTCGTCGAATCGTTCAACGGCAGGTTCCGGGAAGGTTGTCTGAATCAGCATTGGTTCAAGTCACTAAGCCAGGCACGACATATCATCAACGAATGGAGGACGCACTACAACGAAGTCAGACCACACAGCTCACTGACTTATATAATATAAGAGAGAGACAGGATTCAGTCGCTTAGAGCTGTATCTATCAACGTTTCTAACGCTGAATAGTCTTGGTATCGGTGGGCGTTCTGAGCGGCCACTCTATGCTGCCATTTTGGTATCGAAGTCCAATTTATGTCGAACCCGGCTTTTCTCGCTAGTAAAACGATAAAAGGGCGTTGCGACCGGCCGTTTCCATCCGGGAAAGGATGAATGCTGTTAATGAGTCCAAGGTATCTTGCTAGTTTTTTGACAACAAAATCTCTCTTCTTCCCCACTAGATACCCGTCTTCTCTGATTTCTTGAGCGACAATGGTTTGAAAGTAAAAGTCGATTTTATCTGGTGATGTGAAGATGTCCCGAAATTCGATCCTCATGTCATAGGATCGAATTTCGCCTGCCCACGTGTATATGTTTTGAAACAAATGACGATGAATTGCTCTCAGATACGTCAAGTCAAAGCCGTAGCCATCTGACTTAGGACAAATACTGTCTGGGTGGGCGAGTAACTCGGTCGTTCTAACGGTGGTTTCGGTCCACTCGACCTCAAGGAAGAACTTTGGGTCTGTAATACCGAGCTTATTTACAAAGTGATTCGACCCTGGATACCTGTCCGGATCAACCACGCAAAATAAACTTTTCTAGCGGGCCCGCAAGACTTCTACCATTTCCTGAGTCGTCAATTTGCGATTGAATACATCTCTAGCAATTGCAGCCAACTCATCGGTACCAGCGCTATTATCTGCGGATACAATGGCGATCGCCTGACGAAAAGCTTCTGATTCAACGGATGACATGTTTTGGCCCCAAGGAACGGTTCAGGTCGAATTGATGTGAATCTGAACAATCCGGCAAGTATATAACGGATTGCGCATCGGTCAAGGATTTGTAGGCTATATTTGCCAATAACTTCAATCAATTATGACTATTTCTACTATGCACAAGATCTCCTGCCAAGCGCCTACCTGCATCCTTCAGGAGTTGTTGGTGGATCATTGATCCGACCCGAACCGGATCTTACTCGACCGTGAAGATCGTATCCATAAGCCTTGATTAGTTCTTATTATTGCTTATGATAATGTACCTTATCGTAAGCTATTGTTTTTTAAAGTAATAGCACTGTTCCCCGCTAGTTAATATCGTTGACCCGACATGCCGGACGGATGGCCGGATACCGTTAAACCGAATTGACGAAGCAACGGGGCCCTCACTGGCCTCTCGATATTTTAGCAAACTAAAAGTAACAATCTAACTACGAACCAGGTGATCTTCTTCTAAGAATTAGTCTGTGTACCGCATAGATAGGTGGCGAAATGTCGGTAGTTTTCTAAGGTTTTCGTGCTGTATGCCGCGTCACTAGCCGTTTGCGAAAATGATTTGTAATCAGCAGGTCCCGCGGACCGATGATGTGTGCTAGCTCACGAGGCCATTCATGGTCACATGGTCCAGGCCTTCGTAGCGCGCAAGGGTTGGGCCGACGATTCTGACTTGATCCCTGCCAGTGTCTGCTTCCAGGTGCGGTTTCAACCGGTGGACGCAACACATTCATTAAACTTCTCGGCCGGTGAGTAGAATTGTAACGTTTCTCGCGGTCGTTCGTTAAGTCTTCTTGCAACCGCATTGAGTCTGTTCTGATGAACGTTGGAGAGGTCCATTCCCT
>JAJFKU010000076.1 GCA_021773035.1 Woeseiaceae bacterium | reverse complement strand
CATCAGCAGGGGTCATCATCCGATCCTCGGCCATCGTGGTGCTCCTGTTCATCGACTCCTGGAAGAGCCGACGAGCTTGGACACCACGGTGGTCGGATCGACCTACCTGGCGCCAGCTACACCACTTCTACCGACATGACCCCACCGGCTGAGCGTGACTCCCGGGCGCGTTGATCGATCGCTGATTCAGGGCTGAGCATCGCGGTCCCGCGAGCTCCCTGGGCGGATGGTTGTGAAATCCGCGTTTACACAACCATCCCACGGCCTTTCCCCAGCTGCGCCTGGCTTCTCGCCGCTCAGCCGGCCTGGATATCCACAACCAAGACCGGCCGATTCCGAGATCGTCGCCGGCCACGGCATAGCGCGTCGCGGGTCTTCACGACCGCAGCTGGATCAGGGATCCTTCGGCTGTGGGAACCAAGTCTGAGCGCCGCGCCGCCCGCGAGCTCGTGGCCAGCTACCACGAGACCCAGCTCGCGATCGTGCTCGAGCACGTCGCCGCCGCGATCGACGCGCACCGCGTCGGCCTGCTGGACGTTTACGACGTCGACGAGGTGATCCACCAGTACCACCGCGCGGCGCGGGAGCTGTGGAAGTTTTGCTGGTCGGGCGGCGCCGGCGCGCACATCGAGATCGTCGCCCGCCTCATCGAGCAACCGATCGATGGCGAGGACGTCGATTGGTGGCAATGCGGCGCGCCGCGCGAGCGCGGCGGGCGCTAGCCGTCGACCTGCGTTAGAGCGCTGAACGCGTCCCGAGAATCCGCGCCAGCCGGATGCGAGATCTCCCGTCGTTGCTGGCCGCCAGCGGTCGGCTTACGTCCGGGAAAGGGCATTCCCGGACGTATCTCCCGGGCGCCACCGTCGTCGACTCCGTAGATTGAGTCCCGTGGGCTCTGGCTGGTTCGAACGATCTGCTGCCGCGGCTCTCTTTGTGGCTGGGGCACTCATGGTGATCCTCGCCGTCGTCGTTGAAGACCGGGAAGTCGTTTCGATCGGTCTTGCCGGGTTCGGCGCGGTCCTGATGCCACTGGCGGCTCTACTTCCGCGCCTGGTCGGATCGTTGCGGGTTTCAGCGCAGGGATTTGAGGCTGAGTTGACAGCAGCTGTGACGGCTGAAGCCGAGGCCAGGGGGCTGCCGCCAGAGGCGGTTGAGCTCGCCGTTACGAAGATTCGATCAGAGGCGCAACTCGCCTTTCGCGATTGGGCGGCTCAGCGTCTTGATCACGCGAGCGCAGCGGAGCCCGTCGAGATCCCCTTCGACGACTATCTCCAGGCACGGCTCGATCCGCTCGTCAAGGAGCTTCTAGCCGGCGCCGACGAGGCGACCGAGAAGGACCAAGCCTGATGACCTCACACCAGCTGCTGAAACCCAAGGAAGCATGGTACGTCTGGACACCCGACGTTGCGGACGATGATCGCTTTGCGGATGTCGCCGCAGCGGTCGAAGCGTTCGAGTCGATACCTACGCCCGCGGGGGAAACCGAGTCGTACTGGCTTAGGCGTGAGTCGCTGTGGTCCTATCCGTCCACGATCACACGCGTCCTTGTTCGCGACGGGCTCGTCCAGGGCTACTACTCGCTCACGGGCTCGACGGTTCGCCTAACAAATCGTCACCTTCGCGCTCTACCGCTCCCCATGGCAAACCCGAACCCTTTGCAGCCCGCCACTCTCATCTCCCATCTCGCGAAACATCGGCATGCGACGATCACCGCCGACACGATCCTCATGCACGCCGTAGGCGTGGCCCTCGAGGTGGCGCAACTACAGGGCAGCGTGGCGTTGGTCGTCGAGCCTCACGACGAGACTAGCGCCGAACTGTTTACGCGACGGGGGTTCCGGCGGAGCGGTCGCTCGGCCTCAGAGACGACACCAAGGCTCTGGGTTCCGCTCCACTTGGACGCCGACCGCAGCCGTAGATAACGGTCCGGGAAGGATGATTCTCGGACGCATCTCGCCGGCGCGGTCCAGGATCTACGGGCGGACACGTCGCGGCCCGCGCGGATTCTCGCGACGCGAATAGCCCGCTATCGCAGATCCGTGGCGGACGGTGGCGCCACGGCGCCGGCCGGGTCAGGCCCCGAAGTTCTCGGACGTGTTGTCGGCCGTAACGGCGATTCGACCGCGTCAACACGAACGTGTGATCGACGGTCTGCGAGGAGCCGCCGGGCCCTGTGGATCGCACGAACCCTTGGATTCGAGCGGGATTTCCACGTCCGCAGCGGCGCAGTAGCCCCGGCCGGGCTGACGAGCGGGTTCGAATGGTTGGTGGGAAAGGAGTTCTCCCAACCCATTTCTTGTCCGACCCGGCTGAGACGATCCTGGCGTGCCGCTCGACCGACCAGCCCGCCCTCCCGCCGGCGCCGTCACTGATCGTGTCCGCAGCGCGATCCTCATCGAGGCGCAGCGCCGCAAGCTTGATCCTGCGACGCTCCTCGATCTGCACGCGGAGGCCGAGTATTTGGGGGATCTCGCAGACGTAGTGGCGGATGTTGAGGAGCGCTACCTCATGCCCAAGGGCTCATTCGTCGGCGCGGTGTGGCGACGCATCCACGGCGACGCGCAACCGCAATTCGAGCGCGACCGCGAGCAGACCGCGCTCCGCCGCCCCCGTGAGATCTTGCTCGAGCTCCCTGATGCGGAGTTCCTGACCGTCATCGAGCACGCGATCCAGCTTGCCCCTGGCCGGACCTCGACGCCCGCCCAGCAGATCGCGAATCTGTACGAGTACGTCGACGGCGCTCTGCGCGCACACGGCACGCCCTACCGCGCAACGACGGGAGGCGATTGGTGCTTCGAGTGGATCGGCGACCCCAAGCAGCACGAGCTGACCGTGCAGCCCGCGCTGCGCGCGCTGGCGGATGAGCGTCTCCGGGGCGGTCCGCGCGACGACTTCGAGCGCGCGCTGCGCAAACGCCGCGTCGGCGCGGCGAAGGACCGCGAGGAGGCGATCATCGCGGCCGCCAGAGCGGTTGAGAGCGTGCTCAAGGTTCTCTACGAGGAGCACGACATCAAGAAGCCCGCCAAGCACGAGCTCGCCGGCCTCTTCAACGGCCTGGCGCATCCAGACGCCGCAGTTCTGCCCGGTTACGTCCAGTACCTCGTGCTCGCTGTCGGCGAGCCGCGCAACCATATGGCTGGCCACGGCCCGGGCTCTGATGTGCGAGCGGTGCCCGAGGACCTCGCCGACGCGAGCATCGCCGCGGCCGCGACGGCGATTACCTACCTCGCCCACCAGCTGCCATGACGGGCGCCGAGCTCGCACATGCAGACGCAGCCGACGACCTGGTCGCGCCCGCAGCGCTCGGCGCCGCCGCCGAGCGCTTCGCGCGCAACACGCTGCGCAAATCCGCGCAGACGCGCCGCACCTACCTGTCGGTGTACACCCGCTTCGCCGCTCACCTCGCTGCGCTCACCGGCGTCGAGGACCCGCCGCCGGGCGCGTTCACCGCCGACGCGGTCGCGAGCTACCTCGACGCGCTCGAGGCTCTCGGGAGGTCGAAGGCGACGGTCCGCAAGGAGCGCGCGGCGCTGAACCGCCTCGCGCGCCACCTGCTGCTGATCGGCGCGATCGAGCAGCGTGTCGCGCTGGAGGTCCTCGACGTCGAGGCCTCGACGACGACCGGCCGGCCACGCCAGCGGCCCGCGCTCGACCAGGTCGCGTGGCAACGCGTAAAGGACCGCGCGGCCGCGCGCGTACTCGAGCTCTCGGCCAGCGGACGCGCGTCGGCGCCCACTGCGACGCGTGACCTGGCGATCGTCGTCTGCCTCGGCGAGCTCGGGCTGCGATCCGAGGAGCTGCGCACGCTGCGCGTCGATGACATCACCGGGCTGCGCGCCCGCAGCGCGACCCCGTGGCTGCATGTCGTCGGCAAAGGCAGCCGCGAGCGCGAGCTCCCCCTCCCCCTCGAGGTGCAGCGCGTGCTGCTGGCCTGGCTGGACGCCCGGCCACCTGAGAGCGCATGGAGCCCGTTGCTGTTCCCTCGCCTGGGTCGCCAGCGCCACGACGGCGCGTTCCCCGATGCCGAGCAGCGCCGTGACGCCACTGGCGTGTCGATGCCGGCGTCGGCGCTGTCATCGACGGCGCTGATCAACATCGTCGCGCCGATCATGCGCGACGCCGGCGTTCCCGCCGAGCACTGCCACCCCCATGTGCTCCGCCATACGTTCGCGACGCTGTACCTCCTGCGCCGCGCCGATGACTCCGGAGCGCTGAGCAAGCTGCAGGAGCTGCTCGGACACGCCTTGATCGAGACGACACGCGGCTACGTCCACCACACCCGCGGCGAGCTTGAGCGCAGCATGCGCGCCGGCGAGCGCAGCGTCCTCGACGTGGCCGCCGCGGCGCGCGAGCGACGCAACGGCCGGCGTGTCGCGTAGCACCGCGATCGCGGGGTCGTCCACCCCGTACGGTAGCTTCCGGTTTTCCCTCCTCATATGAGGCGCCGGAATCGGAATTGATGGAGCCTCCAGCCCCGAAAGGCGACCCGTCGATGAGCCCATACGTTCACAAGATCACCGCCTACGACGATGACGATCACGCGGCCCGTCTCGCACAGCTGGGTCTCACAGCGGCCCAGCCGCGCGACGCCGTGCTCGCGGGCTATACCCGCGGACGCGACTGCACGAGCAACCACCCGCGCATCGCCCCGGGCTTTGACACCTGGTCTGAGACGGTCGCGTTGCTCCGCGAGATCAAGCGACCCGACGGCTGGATGAAGCGCAGCGTGCGCAACTACGAAACGGTGGTACATCCCGAGCGTGTCTGCGCGATCGCGGTCGCCGGCGGCACACACGAAACCGGAACCGACGGCACGCCGCATACCCGCACTCCGAAGGGCGCCGTCACCAAGGAGGTCGTCGCACGCAACCAGCTGCTGCTGTTTGGGACGCCCAGCGACATCACGGAGGACCCGGAGGAGCGCCCGGAAACCTGGCTGCTGCTGCACTACTACGACCACGCGAAGCGCGAGATCCGCTGCGAGCTGGCGCTGCCGTTGGAGATGACGCAGAAGACGATCACCGCGTGGAAGGAGCGCATCACGCTTGCGCCCATCCCGTTCGTGATGGATGAGCCGATCGACGGCGACGATGACTTTCCCGACGACGATGAGCCGATCGACGTCGACGTGCCACGTCGACGACACTGACGCACCGGTGGATAGCTTCAACCCTGGTCGTCTGGACCTCGCTCGGCGCCGGCGCGGTCTCACCAAGAGCCAACTCGCCGCGCGCTCGCAGCTGTCCTCGCGCAGCCTGCTGGCCTACGAACGCGGCGAGACCGACCCGCCGCCGGACACCGTCGAGCGCGTCGCCGCCACCCTCGCGTTCCCGACGGCGTTCTTCATGCGGCCCGACGTCGACGAGCCATCCGTCGACGGTGTCAGCTTCCGAGCGCGCAGCGCGATGACCGCGCGCCAACGCGACCAGGCGATCAGCGCCGCGTCCCTCGCAACGGAGCTAATCGACTGGATCGCCGAACGCTTCGAGCTGCCCGCACCCACGGTGCCCGCGCACCCCGACGTCGGCCCCGAAGCCGCTGCCGAGCAAGTACGGGCCGAATGGGGGCTCGGTCAGCAGCGTGTCGCGAACCTCGTGCATCTCCTCGAGCGACACGGCGTGCGGCTGTTCTCGCTCGCCGAGGAGTACGCCGAGGTCGACGCGTTCTCGTTCTGGCGCGACGGCATCCCCTACGTGTTCCTCAACACGATGAAGTCCGCCGAGCGCAGCCGGATGGACGCCGCACACGAGCTCGGCCACCTCGTGATGCACCTCTGGGGCGGCCCTGACGGCCGCGAAGCCGAAACCGATGCGCAGACATTCGCCGCAGCGTTTCTGATGCCGCGTCGCAGCGTGATTGCCGACGCGCCACAGAGCCCGTCCGTCGCTCACATCGTGCGCGCAAAGAAGCGCTGGAACGTGTCGGCCATGGCACTCGCGCATCGCATGCGCACGCTCGACCTGCTCACCGAGTGGCAAGCCCGATCGCTGTTCATCGAGATGAGCAAACGCGGGTACCGCACGCGTGAGCCCAACGAGGGCGAGCGCGAGACATCCCAAGTCCTTGGCAAAGTGTTCGCCGCACTACGACACGAAGGTCTCTCGCCGGCCGAAGTCGCTCGCGAGCTCGCCATCCCCAAAGACGAGCTGACCAAGCTGATCTTCGGCCTTGTGGTCAGCGCAGCACCAGCACCGGGCGTCAACGCCACAGGAAGGCCGCAGTCGATCGCCCCTCGTGGCAAGCCATCCCTCCGGCTGGTCGACTGACCCGGCGCCGACAGACTGGGTGCCAGCCTCGGTAATCGCTTTTATCACGAGTAGCTGGCAGCTTCGCGGGCAGCGTTCATCGGCGTCCCGCGGTGGGCGGACGCTTGGATGTCAGCGATCCAGATTGGATCTGACCATCTGACAGGAAAATTGACGTCGAATGGCCAGACAATCCAGGGCGGCGTTCGCCATGACGCGCTCTCGACCGCCACGCGTCGTTCGACCATCGTTCTACACCCGCGCTCCGATGGCGACGCAATTATCGGGGCTGGATCGGTCACTTGGGGAGATCCGGCGCACTTCGAGGTCGCTGCGAAGCGTTGACGGAACGTCGGTGTGCCGGCGACGGACACGACTGTGGCAACAACGCCAAGCCTGGATCTTGAGCGTGCGTTGGCACTACCGCCGGGGCCAGGAAGAACAGCTCAGCCTGATCGTCAGCGCGATCGTCCTCCACAACACGATCTACACCCAGCGCGCCCTCGACCACGTCGTCGCGGCCAGCCTGCAGGTCGACGCCGTGCGTCGACCGGCTCAGCCCATGGTACGCGCTGCGGTCGTACCTACCTTGGGGCCGATGACACGGACCCGAGCACTTGGCCTACTGTCACTCTGCCTTCAGGTTGCCGAACGCGGAAGGTCGTAGTTCCTCGCAACACTGCTCCCTCCCACCGGTAGCTCCGGCGCAACGGCAGCTCCGGCAAGCCCGCGCAGTGAGGCGAAGCGAATCCGGTCGTCGCGACGCATGCGATGGGCAGGTAGCAGTGCTTCCGGCTCTCGGAGCTCGTGCGGGTCTCGAAGCCGCCGGCTCCTGGTCGCCGGCGATGTCAAGCGCGACGGTTGGCGGCAGCGAGGCGATGAAGTAGCCCTTGAAGCCCCTCATCAACCCGTCGTCGTGCACCGTCCAGAGCAGTGTGTCGCTGTACGTCGCGTCGCATGCGCGCCCGAAGTCGTAGCAACGCGCCAGGCGCGCCGTCGCGAGCCGGCCGGACTTCGGAAGCACCGCGTCGCAGTAGATGTCGAACTGATCGCGCGCGCCGCGCCCCCTGGTCCGCGCCAGCCAATGGGCGCGCGCTCGTCGCCCGTTTCGGTCCAGAAGGGGGGGCCACGAGGATCATTGCGTTGGGCTCAGGCGCTGCTGGGCACGCCGGACTCGACGGGAAGGCCCGCCGCGATCCAGTCCTGCTTGCCCTCGGCGTACTTGCGCACGTTGACGTAGCCGAGCGAAGCGAGCTCGTTGGCGGCGATCTCGCAGTTCGCGCAGGCCGTGTTCGAGCAGTACGTGACGATGGCGGCCTGCTTGTCTGGCAAGAGCTCCGGGGCGAGCTCGCTCACACGGGTGTGGGGGATGTTGATCGCGCTCGGCAGGTGGCCGCTCTCATAGTACGACGGGCCGAGGGTCTCGACCGCGATCACGGTGCCGGCGTCGAGCTCCTCGACGAGCTCCTCGCGAGTGATCTGGGCTGTCATTGGTAGTCAGGGGCGCAGTGTCCGCTTGTGGCGGCTCTGGTTCCCCGTTCCCCTTTCAATTCCGTGCGTGCGGTTTTCCCGCACACGGCTTACCGATGATCTTCCTCGCATGGCTTACGCGGCCCCCGGGTAGCGGATCGTGCCCAGGAGTCGGTGCAGGCCCAACCCCACAAACCAGTCCTCGGTCCACGCAGCGGCCTCTCCGGCGCGCAGGTTGCGGCCCTTGCGCTTGACGAGCAGGCGCTTGAGTCGCCACGCGACGTAGCGGTCGATCTGGCGGAACTTGTCGGCGGCGTTGCCGGTGCGAAAGTAGTTGCCCCAGCCACGCAGGAGCGGGTTGAGATCCGCAATCAGCTCGCGGATGTCCTTGATCCCGACGCGGTTGCGGCCGGTTCTGGCCTTGACCTTCTCGCGGATGCGTTTCATCGCGCGCACGGAAGGCCAGCGATGCAGGTAGTAGCGGCAGATGCCGCGCTCCAGCAGCCGACCCGACACACGCGCTCTGAAATGACAGCCAAGGAAATCAAAGCCCTCGCGGCCCTTTCTGAGGTCCACCACCTTCGTCTTGTCCGGATGCAGCTCGAGCCCCAAATCACCGAGGATCTTCCCGGCGATCTGAAGCGCCGCCCGCGCCTCGCGCTCGCTGCGACACAGCACCACCCAATCGTCCGCGTAGCGGACGAGCGTGCCGATGCCCCGCGCCACGAACGCGCGATCGAAGGCATGCAGATAGATGTTCGATAGCAGCGGCGAAATCACACCGCCCTGAGGCGTCCCGGAAACCGTCTCACGCAACACCCCGTCGTCCATCACGCCTGCTTGCAGCCACAACCCCAGCAGCTTGAGCACCCGCCGATCCGAGACACGTTCGGCAACGAGCGCCAGCAGCTTCTGCTGATCGATCGAGCCGAAGTAGTCTCGGATGTCGGCCTCTGCGACCCACACCGCACCGCGTGGAAACGCGACCCGGATGCGCTCAAGGGCGTCCAGCGCCGAACGCTTGGGCCGAAAGCCGTAGGAGACCGACAAAAAGTCGGCCTCGAAGATCGGCTCCAGCACCATTCGCGCGGCTTGCTGAACGACCCGGTCACAGACCGTCGGGATCCCAAGCGGCCGCACACCACCATCAGGCTTGGGGATCGCCACGCGCCGAACCGGCGCAGGACGATATGAGCCCCGACGAAGCGCACATTGCAGCTCGCCGAGCATCCGCTCGACGCCATACGCCTCGACCCCGGCCAGTGTCATCCTGTCGACACCGGCCGCACCCCGGTTCTTACGCACCCGCTTCCACGCCTCCAGCAGGACGTCACCCCTGTGGATACGGTCATACAGCGCGTGGAAACGACGCTCCGGGGACCGCTTTGCACATGCATATAGCGTGCGTTGGAGTTCTCGCACGTCCCCGCCAGTGGCCACCAACCGCGCCATTTCGCTGGACGGGTCGACGGACGAGAGCCCGCCGAGGTCGTTGGGTCGAACCAGGCCGACCATGCCCTAACGCTTACCTCCGCGACACGCGCGATCAAAGCAGGGGTCCTTCGCTCCCGGCGCGTTGTTCTGCACGCCGATCTCAGCTAATACGACCCCCTCGGACTCCCGCTGGCCTCCGCTCCCCTTCGCCATCGGCTTATAGGACCGGTCTTCGCTGACGAGGCCGGCCAGACGGGTCTCCCTTGTTCCGCGATCAGACCTTGCGCGCGTGCAAGTCTCCATACCCCGCAGGGACCCGCCAAGCCCGATCCGGAACCAGGACTGGCGGACATGGCCTTCGCCGTGACATGAGCGGCTCGGCTCCCCGATTGTGGATGTGACGAGGCTGCAATCCCAGCCCACGCGCTTGCTCCCTCCAAAGAGGCTCTCGACGCCCCGCTCGGCCGCAAGGATCTCTCCCAACGACTGGGGCCTGCTACCCGGCGCTCCGGCACCTACCGGGACGGGACTCACACCCGCCGGCCTGATCCAGCTTCCAAGGCGCAACATGGCGCACGTCCTATCTGGTGGTTGATGGGTGTGGTGGGTCGTCGCGGTGCATCAGCACGTTGCGGCAGTTGTCGCCGACGCCCGCGCCGTGGCCACGAGCGTCGTCATGAGGGCCGCCAATGCCTGGTCTGCTTCGGGGTCGCGCAGGTCGCCGCGAGCGTCAAACGCCGCGTCGGCGTGGCCGACTGGGAGTTCGTCGTCGAGCACCACGGCACCGATCGCGGCGAGCACGCGGCGCAGGTCGGCCTGGGCCCAGACCGCGCCGAAGATCCCGCTGCTCGCGCCGACGACCGCCACCGGCAGTCGCTGTAGCGGATTCTCATCCAGCGGGCGCGAGATCCAGTCCAGCGCGTTCTTGAGCTGGCCGGGGAACGAGCCGTTGTACTCCGGTGTGCTGACCAGGACGGCGTCGGCCCTGGCGATGTCGCTGCGCAGCCCGAGCACCGCCGGCCCGGGCCGCCTTTCGCGATCTTCGTCGAAGGGCGGGATCGCGCCAAGGCGCGTGTACACGCGCAGCCGCGTTTCCGGGCGGAGCTTCGCGCCCGCCGCCAGCAGCAGCCGGCGGTTGCTCGACTCGCGGCGCAAGCTGCCGGAGATGCCCAGGATCAGCATGGTCAGCTACCGACGAGCTCCAGGTGGACGCTCAGCGTGAGGTCCGTGCCGAGAGCGTCGCCGCCCTTGGGCAGCGCCGTGTTCCACGTTATGCCGAAGTCGCGGCGGTCGATGACCGTCGTCAGCGCGATCGCGGCGCGCATGTTCCCGTACGGATCCTCGAGCGGAGCCGACCAGGTGCCTTCGGCGACAACGTCCAACGTGACGTTGCGGATCGTGAGCTTGCCGCCCACCGTGATCGTGGCGTCGTCGTTGGCACGGGCAGGAGCCGACTCAAAGGAGATGGCCGGGTGGTGCTGGGTGTCGAGGAACTCCCCGCTCAGTACGTGGGTGCGGAAGTCGACCGGCGACACGATCGAGATGCTTTCGGCCTGGACGCTGCCGCTGAGCATCAGCGCGCCATCGTCGGCGACGACGACCGAGGCCTCGAGCTGCGAGAAGGAACCGCGGAAGGTCGAGACCCCCATGTGGCGCACGGCGAAGCCCACGGATGAGTGATCGTTATCGGCACGATAGGTGCCGATGAATGGAGTGACAGTGGTTGACATACGTCTCTTTCACGGTCTCGGAAGCGAAGTTCACCCATACTCGGGCCACGGCGGCCCGATGTCCAAGACCGGTTCGGTATGAGGTCATACGAAACGCTCCGGCCACCGACCAGCGCTATGCTGGCGCGCTCATCGTGGCCCCGGAACTGCGCCAGATGCGGTATTTCGTCGTTGTCGCCGAGGAGCTGAACTTCACGCGGGCGGCGGAGCGACTGCACATGGCGCAGCCACCCCTGAGCGCTGCGATACGCCAGTTGGAGGAGCAGCTCGGCGTCTCCCTGTTCGAGCGCACGACGCGCCAGGTCGAGATGACGCCCGCCGGACACCTGCTCCTGGAGAAGGGCTACGCGCTGCTGGCCCATGCCGACGAGGTCTTCTCGGCGGTGCGAGATGTCGAGCGCGCGCCGGTCGGCAAGCTTCGAGTTGGCGTCGCGCCGACGGCCCGGTTCGGCTTGGCCGCGAAGCTCTTTGCGGCGTGCGCGACGCAGGCGGCGGGCGTCATGCTCTACCCCCGTGAGGACACGACGGGTGTCTTGATGCGCGACCTGCGCATGGGCAAGCTCGACCTCGTTGTGGCGTTCTGCGCGCCGCCGGACGACACGCTCGAACGGGAGCGACTGCGAGACGAGCCTGCCGTCCTCCACGTCGCCTCCGACCATCCGCTGGCGTCGCGCAGTAGCGTCGCGCTCGAGCAGCTGCGCGCCGAGCGGCTCATCGTCGCTAGCGGTCCCGATTCCTCCGGGTTCACGGCAAAGATCACCGAGCTCTGCCGGTGCGCGGGCTTCGAACCGGACACCGTCCCGGACCCGTATCCCGATCTAGGCCTCCAAGCCATCCGCGACGGCCTCGGGATCGTCGTCTA
>JAJFKU010000075.1 GCA_021773035.1 Woeseiaceae bacterium | reverse complement strand
GGTGGCTACGCCAATGACCTCGCCTGTGTTTCGTGAAGAGGTCATTGGCGTAGCCACCGCATCCCTGCACCGAACATTAGCTACTTCTTTTTCCAGCGCCCCGAGGCGTCCTGGTAGAAGTGACCACTCGCTGTTTTCTGTACGGCCAGCTCATAGAAACGATTCGCGACCTGTGCAACTGTAACACCGGTTTTTTTCGCGGTGCGTTGGAACTGCGCTTTACGTTTCTGGTTCACGCTGGCGATCAGTGCCCGCACTTCAGCGCTGGCGGGGGTCTGTACCGCAGCGATTAAACCGGTATTGGCTTCGCCAACCAGCCCCTCGGCTTTGGCGTGGCGAATATCAATGGCCCATGCATTCTGTAGCAGCATCATCAGAGCAATGGCCGTAAAAATCTTTTTCATAGTCATCATCCTCAAAATACCTCACTTTCTTCGTCAAACAGGCCTTCAAGTTCTCTGTCTACCTGTAATCGAATTTCATGTTCGATCTTGATATTGAGATTAATCTCGATCGGTTTGTCCGGAGCCTCGACCTTTACTGTCGGGTTACAGCCGGCCAGCAAGGAAAACAATACGACCAATAACGTTGTTGATTTCATGAATGCACCACTTCCAGAGAAATGTTCAATTTGAGCTTACCTCATGTGTCCGTAACCGGGTAGCGACAGAGTCCTACTCGGCAAGTTGCTTCTCCAGTATCTCCTCGACGGCGCGCGCGGCCTGCAGGCTTTTCAGCATCTGCGGAACGTTGTTTTCCACCCCGAGATTAAGGATAACGGGCCTGCTGCTGTCCATTTCCGGGTTGCGACCCTGGAGCCGCATCTGCAGTTTTAAATTACCGTCCTTGCTGTAAGTTACATCCGAAGTCAGCGATTCATACTCGAAGTTACTCAAGGCCGCCGTCACCAGGCCAATACCGGAGCTCGCCGTTTCATCCGTGCCGCCGCCCAGGTAACGGATTACGCCACCCGGTGCGTCTCCAATCAATTTACCACTGTTGATCGAGATGCCATCCTGCTCAATCGTGATCGGCAGTAATGCAGCAATCGAGCCCGTTACGTAAATCGCTTCGAATTCCTTGATAGCCATTAGCTCCACCAGTTCAATCTGTTCTGCAGTCAGGACAATATTGTTGACGCTTCTGCCTGTATGAAAGCTGAACGGAGCCGCGCTGACGGTGCCGTTGAACGCGTTCATTTTGAGATTCGTGACGTCAATCGCCTGCTCATCGATACCCACTGTCAGGTCTGCACTGATGTTTTCTACCGGCAGGCCCATGTCGATCAAGTCAACGCGGATTGTCGTTGGATCAAGCTTTATCTGACCATCAAGGTAAGTTAGCTCAACAGCGGTCGAGAAACCGGTAAAGGCCGTATCCGCATAAAAACCAGCCAGGGCTTCAATGTCTATAGTCGACACCGCCTCGAAATACGTGCCGTCGTCGGCCGGTCGCCAGTTCGCGCGCAGGCTCGTAGCGACGTTGCCCGCGCTGATATCGAAGTCGAACGTCCACGGCGAAATGCGCGTCGAAAGGGCGCTGCCAGCAAAAGCAAATTCAGTTCCGTCGATCGTCAGCTCGCCGGCACCGCTATCAAATTCATGACGACCTTTCATCGTTCCGTCCTTCGATAGGTCGACCGTAGTCATGTCGAACGCAACGACCGAATCTCGCAACGAGATATCACCGCTGAAGCCGGGCAGGGTGGCGACTTTCTCTGCCAGCGCTACCTCAACGGACGGCACGAAAATGCCGGTGGACGCCGATACGAGACCCTCTCGTTCGCCGGCCTCAGTGTTTTCGAGGAACAGGGGCAACGTTACCGTGATGTCGTCGTGTAACGAAAGTGACTCAACACTGGCGTCAACAGACCCGGCATTGAGTTGCCACCCGTCATCCGCGTATCGCATCGATGCCGCGGATACGAGGTGGGCATCGACCTGGGCGAAAGCGTTGTCCGTCGAGGAAAAACCGGTCAAGCCCAGTGTGGCGCCCGGCCGCACCTCAATATGGCTGCCGTCGATGGGAAAGGAAACGTCGAGCGTTGCAGTCGACTCTAGCCGCGCGGCCTGACCGACAGGCATCTCGGCGTCCTGCCACGACACGTCAACTTCAACGGAGCAGACCGGGCCGGTCTGGCACATAACGTTTTCGATCGACAACGGTACCTCGCGCCACTCGCCGTTCGTCACGAGTAACGTCGCGCCTGCTTGCCGCATGGACCACGCCACGTCTGGAAACGTCGCGCTTATTTCGACGGTGTCGCCCTTGCTGAGCAGTACCCCGGTTGAGTCGCCGGATTCGGCAACATAGCTGAGTAACCAGGGAGAAAGCGGCGTCAGGGCGGCGTTGGCTGACGGTGACCGCGAAGTATCGAACGGGATACTGGCTTCGAACCGTAGCCCGCCGGATCCGGAACTGATCTCGACGGCCTCCGGCATAATACCGGCGAGGGTGGCTATCGCCTCCCAGCGCCGCAATTCGAGTGTCGACTCACCGGAAATCGAGACATCGTTATCGGTGAGCTGCAGTTGCCCCCGGATTGCTTGCTCCACGTTATCGGGATGCGGCAGGGAGAGGTCCAAGCTGTAGCTGGCCTCATCGACTCGCTGCAGCGTTACCGAGATAGGAATCGATTCAATCGTCGCGTCGAGAGATTGTATAGTGTCGGAGACGCTCCACGTCAGGTCGCGAACGTCGGGGTAAGGGGCGAAGCTGAACTCGGCGACATGCAGCTCTCGGCCTGCGAGATTATCTGTCAGTGACAGGATCTGGCTGATCAGTTGCGCCAACTCCAAAACCGCGCCGTCATCGCGACTGGTCGTGACGATTGACACACTTTGTGCAGAGTAAGACTCGGAGAGACTTTCAGACTTGTCGATGTCAAGCCGCAGGTCTTCAACGATAATTCTCGTGCCCTTGGTGTGCAGCAGTTCCAGGTAGCCGATACTGACGCTTTCTGTTGCCAGCGCATCGAGAGAAACGTCGATCAGTGCGAGATCATAGTCGGCCAATATCGGGCCCGAAACACGCTCGATGATCGTGTGACGCAGTAGCCAGCCAGCTATCGCCAGAGCAGCGATCACTGCCAGCGCGATGATCAGGTACCTGATGCCCTTCATGAGGTCTTCGTTCGCACAGCCGTTTCAGGTCCACAGTACTTTTGCGTCACGAACGTTTTCATAGTCGTTCGAGGAGTGAGTTCAGTCTACGCCTGGATCGTCTCAAGCGCCGCAATCCGTTCTGAGATCGGCGGATGACTCATGAACAGCCGCTTGATGCCGCCGCCGCGCCGACCGGAGATGCCAAATGCCTCCAGCGATTCGGGCAGCTTTGCGGGTGCGCCCCGGTCGAGTCGTGCGAGCGCGTTGATCATTGCCTGCTTGCCGTTGAGCTTTGCAGAGCCCGCGTCGGCGCGGAACTCGCGCTGTCGCGATACCCACATGACGACGATGCTGGCGAGCACGCCGAGTACCACCTGGGCAGCCATTACCGAAACGAAGTAGCCGATGCCGTAGCCGCGTTCGTTCTTGAGGATGACGCGATCGATAATGTGGCCGACAATTCGGGAGAGGAAGATTACGAAGGTATTGAGGACGCCTTGCACCAGGGCGAGCGTAATCATGTCGCCATTCGCCACGTGCGCGACCTCGTGCGCAAGAACGGCCTCGACTTCTTCTTTACGCATGCCCTGCAACAGTCCGGTACTGACGGCAACGAGCGAGCTGTTGCGTCTTGCGCCGGTAGCGAAGGCATTCATGTCGGGTGCGTCGTAAATGGCGACTTCCGGAGTGTCGATACCGGAGTCGCGCGCCAGACGTTCGACGGTGTTGAGCAACCAGGACTCCACATTGTTAGCCGGCTGGGTAATGACGCGTGCACCGGTAGAGCGCTTGGCCATCCATTTGGATATCGCGAGCGAGATAAAAGAGCCGCCGAAGCCGATGACCACGGACAGGATCAACAGCGCTTCGTAGTTAATGCCGGCCCCGGATTCGTCGAGTATTCGATCGACGCCGAGCAGACGCAGCACGACGCTCAACACCAGCACGACAGCGAGGTTAGTGGCTAAGAAGAGGGCGACTCTTTTGAACATTCCGTTGAACTCCGGTAGACAATCTGCCTGCAGAATTGCGGCCGCTGGGCGGGAATTTCAAGGGCTCGAAGCGGGCGCTGCGTAGTAGCCTCAAGTCGTCTGATGTTTCTCCGCAGGTAGTTGGCCGCTATTCGGAGTGAACCGGCCGGTCCTTGAACTGCCGCAGGCGCAACTGCCCGTTGTCACGCCACTGGACAGCTTCCGGCTGGCCGGCGAGTTCGACGACCATGTTGCTGGTTACGGCAATCAGCCCGGACAGATTTTCGTAGTCCAGGGCGTCGGCATCGTCATGTGGCTTGTGGTAGTGGCCTTCCTGTCCCCAGGTAGAAATCGAATGGGCCGGGATACCGTAAAGCGTCTGGGTCTCCTGGTCCTCCGCGAGGCGCACGAAAGATACGTTATCCGAGCGCCAGAAAAGCTGCAAATCAGCAAAAGGGCTTCTGGAAACGCTCCAGTCATTTCTGCTGCCGATCACTTTCAGACTCGAATACAGCGTCGAGTATTCGGCGCCCGTTATCCAGAACTGCCGTTTTCCCAGTCCGCCGGTGTGGCCAACCAGTTCGAAATTTAAATTCAGGACCGCGTCTTCCAGCGGCAACCAGGGCTGCGATGTGTAGAACTGGGAGCCCAGCATGCCTTCTTCCTCGCCACTCCAGGTGATGAATACAATGGAACGTTTCGGTTTTAGCGCTGCAAGACGATAGGCAAGGCCAAGGACGGCTGCAACACCGCTTGCATTATCGTCCGCACCATTGAAGATCGTCCCATCCACGTTGCCGACGTGGTCGTAGTGGGCACTCAGAATGATGTACTCGCCGGCCAGCTTCGGATCACTGCCCTGAAGGTAGCCGATCACGTTGCGGTAGGGGTGTTCAAGATCGTTGTTGAATTCCTGAAAATACGTGTCTTTGCCCGGAACAGCGGTCAATCCCGCCGCTTCGAAATGACTCGCGATGTAATCCCCGGCCAGGGTAATTTCGGGACTTCCGTTGGCGCGCCCCTTCAACTCATCGGAGGCAAGAAACGAAACCCAGTCTCTTACCGTGTCGACGCCGGTTTGCGAGTTCGCATTGACGACAGAGGCTGTTGCCAGCAGAACGGCAAAAATGACCCCGTGGTTAATTTTCAAGATCGACTCCTTAAATTCAGCGAAACTTCGGGCTTATTGTAACGCTCTTATTGTAAACGCGAGAAAGAAAGCATAAATTGTTGCAATCATTACTATTTAACCACTAAGTGGGGGATTCTCATGGCCAGACTGACCCTTTGCCGAGGCCTGCTCGGCGTTGTCGCTGCAACTTTGGTAGCGCCTGTCGCTGCCCAGGACGACTCAGGCGGTTTTCTCGAGGAAATCGTCGTCACATCCAGCAAACAGGAGTCAACCCTGCAGGAGATTCCGGTTGCCGTTACCGTCGTTTCAGGCGAGGAACTGAAGCTGTCGCAGGTTCAGGACATCAAGGACCTGCAGTTCCTGGTGCCATCGCTACGCGTAACGCAATTGCAATCATCCGGTAACACCAATTTCCTGATTCGCGGTTTTGGCAATGGTGCCAACAATGCGGGTATCGAGCCCTCGGTCGGTGTGTTTATCGACGGAGTTTATCGTTCACGCACCGCTTCGGCGCTTTCCGACCTGCCAAACCTGGAGCGTATCGAAGTATTGCGCGGACCGCAGAGCACGCTGTTCGGTAAGAATGCGTCCGCGGGTGTGATCAGCGTCATCACCGCAAAACCCAGTCTTAACGAAACCACCGGCTCGGCGTCTCTGACCTTTGGTGAATACAGCCAGGTACTCGTCAAGGGCGAGGTTAACGGCCCATTGTCGGATACCGTCGGTTTTGGCCTTTCTGCGAGCTACAATCAGCGCGACGGCTACTACGACAATCTTGCCGGCGGCGATCCCCTGGGTGAGTTGAACCGCTACGGCGTGCGCGGCCAGTTGCTGCTCCTGCCGTCCGATGCGCTGGAAATACGGCTCATCGCCGATTACGACGACTTTGACGAAGCCTGCTGCGGCGTAGCAAATCTCCTCAACGGTCCTACCGGCGGGGCGATTCTCGCGACTGGCGGTAATCTGGTACCGGAGTCGCCGTTCGCGTATCAGGGTTATTACGATTTCACTCCGGTGAACCAGTTTGAAACCAGCGGCATATCTGCACAGGTGGACTACGATCTCACCGATACGATAACGCTGACGTCGATCACGGCCTTCCGCAGTCTGTCGCGTTTCGATAACGTCGATATCGACTTCACCAGCGCTCAGCTTCTCGATCCGGGCACTGCGAACCGCACGGAAACGGAAATAGATACGATTACGCAGGAGCTCCGCCTTGCCGGTGCGACCGATAGCACGAGCTGGATGGTCGGTCTCTACCTGTTCGACGAGGACGTAGAGCAGCAAACCGGTGTTCTTTATGGCACCGGATTTCGCCCCTACGCGGATTTCCTGACGACCGCACAAAGCGGCGGCAACCCGTTTACGGATCCTTCGCCGCTGGATGGTCTGGAAGTCGCGCTGGGTCTGCCGGCTGGCACTTTCTTCGCGCCAGGGCAGGGTTTGCTGGAAGACTCGACCATGGACAACCAGGCGATATCGCTGTTTGCACAGATCGACATAGACCTGAGCGACCGTGCCACGCTGACGCTGGGCGCGAACTACACCGAAGATGAGAAGGATGTGGTTTTCGATTCTACGGGGACGGATGTTTTCTCCGCGGTTGACCTGGTGACGGTTGGATTCGGTGGCCTGTTCTCGGCACTGACCGGCGGTCAGCCGCCGACGCCGGCTAATTTCGCCATGTTCCCGATGCAGTTTGCCCAGGCGCAGGCTCTGAGCACCGTTCCCTGCACGGCTGCAAATGCGCCGCTGTGTAACTCTGCACTCGCTCTAACGCCGCTGCAGTTCTTGCCGCCTAACGTCGATTTCCCGAATTCGGTCGAGAACGGTAAATCGAAGGACGACGATACAACCTGGACTGTACGACTTGCCTACGACGTGTCGGATAACGTGAATGTTTATGCAAGTGCCGGTACGGGCTTTAAAGCCACCTCCTGGAACCTGTCACGAGATTCGCGGCCGTTCCCTCGGGACCAGGCGGCTATCGAAGCGGCGGGGCTCAACGTTCCCAATCTGACGTACACAACCCGGTTCGCAGAGCCGGAAGAGTCGACCGTTTTCGAGTTGGGTATGAAAGCTCGCTGGGATACGGTTGCGCTTAACGTGGCCATCTTTAGCCAGGAAATCGAAGGTTTCCAGTCGAATATCTTCACCGGTACCGGGTTTAACCTGGCGAATGCCGGTAAACAATCGACCGATGGCCTTGAGCTCGACATTCGCTGGCAGCCTGTTGATTCATTCCAGGCCACGCTTGCTGCTACCTTCATGGACCCGCTCTACGATTCGTTCCCGAATGCGGAGGGCATCGGTGGCCCGGCAGACCTCAGTGGTACACAGCCACCGGGAATTCACGAAGTCAGTATTACTGCAACCGGCCAATACACTTTCGAGCTGGCTAATGCGGCGGGTTTCGTTCGCGGCGAGTTCATTTACGAAGATGACATCCAGGTCATCGAGAATACGCCGGCCAGTGTGGCCTCCCGCGAGGTCAACACGCTTAACGCCAGCGCCGGGCTGACCTGGGATAACGGCTACGAAGTCATGGTGTGGGGACGAAACGTTACTAATGATGAGTACCTGCTCAGCGCGTTTCCTTCGGTAGCGCAGGACGGCAGCTTTTCGGGCTATCCGAACCAGCCACGTACCTATGGCATAACGCTGCGTAAGTACTTCGACTGAATGTAAGTACTGAAAGTCCTGCCGGACACCGGTCCGGCAGGACTTTTTTTATGCGTGGGCGCTTCCGGTCTGCCGGGAATCAGCTCTCGATGCCACCCATAGAATGGAATTTGGTCTCGAAGAACTCGGCGATACCTTCCTTGCCGCCTTCGGAACCAATGCCGGATTCCTTCCAGCCGCCGAAGGGTGCGACCTCGGTCGAAAACACGCCGGAGTTTGAGCAGACGATGCCGTATTCCAGTCGTTCGGCAACGCGCATCACGCGGCCGATATCGCGAGTCGCGTAGTAGGCGGCGAGTCCGTATTCGGTGTCATTGGCTCGCTCTATGACTTCGTCTTCAGTTTCGAAAGTCTGTACGGCGGCGATCGGCCCGAAGATTTCTTCGTTGGCAATACGCATATCGTCGCTGATGGCGGTGACGAGCGTGGGCTGGAAGAAGCAGTGGCCGAGTTCATGCGTGCCTCCGCCTGTCGCGATGCTGGCGCCTTTGGCCGTTGCGTCGGCTACGAACTCCCTCATCTCTTCGACGGCGGAGACGCTAACGAGTGGGCCGATAGTAATACCGTCTTCGAAGCCGTCGCCAACCTTCAGGTCTTCGATGGCGGTCTGCAGCTTGCGGGTGAACTCGTCGGCAACGCCGTTTTGTACAAAGATCCGGTTGGTACAAACGCAGGTCTGGCCGCAATTGCGAAACTTGGTTGCCATGCAGTCGGCGACAGCAGCGTCAATGTCGGCGTCGTCGAAGACGATGAACGGCGCGTTGCCGCCGAGTTCGAGAGAGACTTTCTTGACGCCATCGGCACACTGTTTCATCAGGATTTTGCCCACTGGTGTCGATCCGGTGAAGGTGAACTTGCCGATTTTGGGATGCTGTGTCAGCACGGCGCCGATCGCCCTGGAGTCGTTTCCGACAACGACATTGATGACGCCCCTGGGGATGCCGGCCCGGTCGGCCAGTTCGCACATGCTCAGCGCGGACAAGGGCGTTTCGGTGGCCGGTTTGATGACAATCGTGCAGCCGGAGGCGAGGGCGGGACCGGCTTTGCGCGCGATCATGGCGTTCGGGAAATTCCACGGTGTGATACAGCCGACGACGCCGACTGGCTGTTTATAGGTCTGCAGCCGTCGATCGTTCGATACGGTTGGTATCGTCGCACCGAGGACGCGTTTCGATTCTTCGGCGTAGTACTCGATAAAACCGGCCCCATAGCCGACTTCACCGATGGACTCGGCCAGCGGTTTTCCCTGTTCGGCCGTCATTATTGCACCCAGGTCGTCGGCGTTGGCCATCAGCAGATTGAACCAGTTGCGCAGCAGCACGGCGCGCTGCTTGGCGGGAATACGGCTCCAGCTCTTGAAAGCCGTTGCCGCTGCCTCGACGGCCCGCGTGGCATCGGAGGCGTCGCCGTTGGCGATCGTCGCGACA
This sequence comes from Woeseiaceae bacterium, assembly GCA_021773035.1. Classification (GTDB taxonomy): domain Bacteria; phylum Pseudomonadota; class Gammaproteobacteria; order Steroidobacterales; family Woeseiaceae; genus UBA1847. The sequence continues at coordinate 21,336 of JAJFKU010000075.1, read as the reverse complement.
AGCTCGCCGTTTGCCGGATTAGTGACCGTTATCGTTCCGGCGCCTCCGGCAACCCATTCGCCGTCAACGAAGTTATTGATTTTGAGTAACGACGGGTCCTTCAGATTCAACATGGATCTACTCTCGCATTGCAGGTAAATAAGGAGGGCGAGCTTAACACCGCCGCTGCCGGGCGAAATAGGTGCCTTTCGCCGTTGCGTGCCCCGGCGCTATTGCCGTATAATTCCGCGCCAGCGCCCCACCGCTTGTTGGTGGGTAAAGGCCCCGCTTAGGGGCTTTTTGTTGTCTGGGCTTTAGTGCAAGGCAGCGACATTGCGCTGGGTAAGAATGGGCCATTGGCCCATTTTTCGTTTTAGAACAAATGTTTAGATGGGATTGGAATGACGGGAGACGAACTTCGGGCCTTAATCGAGCCAACCGTGGAACGGTTGGGGTTCGAGTTGACGGACCTGGAGGCGCGTCTGGGCGGAAAGGGCGGGCTGATCCGCCTCACGATCGACAAGCCGGATGGCATCGATCTCGAGGATTGCGAAAAAGTCAGCCAGGCGGTCAGCGCGTTACTCGATGTCGAGGACCCGGTGGCCGACAATTACAACCTGGAAGTGTCGTCGCCTGGCCTGGACAGAAAGTTGATAAAAGTTGAGCATTTTCAGAGGTTTGAGGGCGAAACCTTGAAAGTGACTATGCGATTCCCTATAGCGGGTCGCCGACGATTTCGCGGTGTTTTGCTGTCGTCGAATGACGAGAATATTGTAGTTGAGGTGGATGGAGAACCGCACAGCCTGCCGCTGGCGTCGCTCGATACGGCTCGACTGGTTCCCGGCGGGGCCTAGGCCTCGAGGGTTTTTTGGAGTTTTACCGAAATGAGCAAAGAAATTTTGATGGTTGTTGACGCGGTCTCGAATGAGAAGGGCGTCGAGAAGGACATCATCTTTGAAGCGATTGAAGCCGCGCTGGCGTCTGCGACGCGCAGAAAGCATGGTGAAGACATTGAGGTTCGCGTTCAGATTGACCGCGAGTCGGGCGAGTACGATACGTTTCGCCGCTGGCTGGTATTTTCCGATGATTCCACCGAACTTGAAACGCCGGATTGCGAGCTGCGCATGATCGACGCCGTTGACGTTGATCCCGCTGCCGAACCGGGCGGCTATGTCGAAGTGCCGATGGAATCGGTCGAGTTTGGTCGTATCGCCGCACAGACCGCCAAGCAGGTTATCGTGCAAAAGGTTCGTGAGGCGGAGCGCGAGCAGGTCGTCGAGGAGTTTCAGGGCCGTGAGGGAGAAATGCTCTCCGGACTGGTCAAGCGTGTTGATCGTAACGGCGTCTATATTGACCTGGGCGGCAATGCCGAGGGCTTCGTGGCGCGGGACCAGATGGTACCGCGTGAGCCTGTAAGGCCACAGGATCGTATCAAGGCCTTGCTGACCGAGGTACGGTCCGAGGTTCGCGGTCCGCAGTTGTTCATGACACGCACCTCCCCGGAGTTTCTGGTCGAGTTGTTCAAGATTGAAGTGCCGGAAGTCGGCCAGGGGCTTATCGACATCCTTGGTGCTGCCCGTGATCCGGGTCTGCGTGCCAAGATTGCCGTTCGCAGTAACGACAGCCGTATCGATGCGGTGGGTGCCTGCGTCGGCATGCGCGGTTCCCGGGTCCAGGCGGTTTCCAACGAACTCGCCGGAGAGCGCGTGGATATCATTCTCTGGGATGACAACTCGGCGCAGTTCGTCATTAACGCGATGTCGCCGGCCGAAGTCGTGTCTATTGTCGTTGATGAAGATAAACACAGCATGGATATCGCCGTCGAGGAAGACAAACTGTCGCAGGCGATCGGTCGCGGCGGGCAGAATATTCGTCTTGCCAGTGAATTGTCCGGCTGGGAACTCAACGTCATGACAGCACAGGACGCGGAGGAAAAGAGCGAGTCGGAGATGAAGGTTCTTATCGAGATGTTCTCCGAACAGTTGGACGTCGACGAAGAAGTCTCGCTGATTCTGGTGCAGGAAGGGTTTTCTACCATTGAGGAAGTCGCGTATGTACCGGCAGCTGAACTGGTAGCCATCGAAGAGTTTGACGAGGGCATCGTTGACGAGCTGCGCAGTCGCGCTCGTGACGTGTTGCTGACTCAGGCCATCGTTCAGGAAGAAAAGATAGATGAAGTTGAGCCCGCCGAGGATCTGCTGAGTCTTGAAGGCATGGAAAAGAGCCTTGCGTTTCTGTTGGCAAGTAAAGGTGTCGTTACGCGGGAAGATCTCGCAGAACTGGCCACCGACGACTTGATCGAAATCAATGAAGAAATTGCTGAGGAAGAGGCCGCGGCGCTGATCATGAAAGCGCGCGCGCATTGGTTCGAGGAAGAACAGCAGGCGTAGCGGCCTATTTATTGGAGTATGTTATGGCTGATGTGACAGTTGCGCAATTTGCCGAGGTACTGAAGGTTCCGGTCGACAAGTTGCTGACGCAGCTTGATGAGGCCGGGATTAAAGTGAAAGGTTCCGATGACAAGATCAGCGACGATGCGAAACTCGAGCTGCTGACGCACCTGCGTCGCAGTCACGGGCAGGACGATACGCCGGCTACGGCCGCGGCGCCGCGTCGTATAACGCTGAAGCGAAAATCGCAATCAGAGCTCAGGCTGTCGGGAGCGCAGGGGCGTTCGCGCACGGTCAACGTGGAGGTGCGCCAGAAGCGCACTTATATCAAGCGTGATGTTCTGGAAAAACAGGCCCAGGACGAGCAGGATGCGCTCGATCGCGAACGTCTGGAAGAAGAAAACCGTATCGCTGCAGAAGCGGCTGAAAAGGAACGTCTGGTTGCCGAGCAGGAAGCAGCGGTCAAACGTGAAGAGGAAGCGCGAGAGAAAGAAGCCGCGGCCGCCAAGAATGCGGAGGAAGAAGCTCGTCTTGCTGCTGAAAAAGCGGCGAGCAGTGCAGCGGAAGAGAAGGCTCGACTGGAGAAGGCCGAGGCCGACGCCCGGACTCGTCGCAGCCGCGAAAAAGAGAAGGCCAAGCCAAAACCGAACCGACCGGAAACACGCTATGGCCGCAAGGAACTGCACGTGGCCGGCGACAAAAGCGGTCGTCGAAAGCGCAAGTCACCGGCACGCCGGCGGCCGGTGTCGATGGGTGGGGATTCCAAACACGGCTTCGAAAAGCCAACCGCACCCGTAGTACACGAAGTCGAGATTCCAGAGAATATCTCTGTGGCTGATCTCGCTCAGAAGATGGCGATCAAAGGCAATGAGGTGGTCAAGGTGCTGTTCAATATGGGCGCCATGGTCACGATCAACCAGGTGATCGATCAGGATACGGCGATACTCGTCGTCGAGGAGCTCGGACACGTTGCGAAAGCAGGTGACTCGGTGGATGTCGATGAGAAGCTGTTGGCTGAGGAAAGTCAGATCAGCGGTGACGCGGTTTCGCGGGCACCGGTTGTCACTATTATGGGCCACGTCGATCACGGCAAGACCTCGTTGCTCGACTACATTCGTCGCACCAAAGTCGCCGACGGCGAAGCCGGTGGTATTACGCAACACATCGGGGCCTATTCCGTAGAGACCGACAAGGGTACTGTCACATTCCTGGATACACCGGGACACGCAGCGTTTACGGCAATGCGTGCGCGCGGTGCGCAGGCAACCGACATCGTCATTCTTGTCGTCGCTGCAGACGACGGTGTGATGCCGCAGACGATCGAAGCAATCCAGCATTCAAAAGCCGCGGGTGTGCCGCTGGTTGTCGCGGTCAATAAGATCGATCGTGAGAATGCCGACCCGGAACGCGTCAAGAACGAATTGTCGCAACACGAAGTTATTCCGGAAGCGTGGGGTGGCGAACAGATTTTTGTCAACGTGTCCGCACTCGAAGGGACCGGTGTCGACGAGCTGCTGGACGCCATTTTGCTGCAGGCGGAGGTTATGGACCTCAAGGCCGTGGCGGAAGGGCCGGCACAGGGTATTGTCATCGAGGCGAGCCTGGAAAAGGGTCGTGGTTCGGTTGCAACGCTGCTGGTGCAAAGCGGTACCCTGAAGCAGGGCGACATGATTATCGCCGGCGAGGAGTATGGTCGAATCCGGAATATGTTCGATGAGAGCGGCAAGTCAATAAAGACGGCCGGACCGTCGCAACCGGTGGTTGTGCTGGGTCTTTCGAAAACGCCGAGCGCCGGCGATGATTTCCTGGCGGTGAAGAACGAGCGTAAAGCGCGTGAGGTGGCTGAGTTCCGCCAGAACAAGACTCGCGAAGCGAAGCTTGCGCAGCAGCAGGCTTCGAAGATGGAGGATATGTTCACGCAGATGCAGGACGGCGAAGTATCGTCCGTGCCCGTGATCATCAAGTCCGACGTGCACGGCAGTGCCGAGGCATTGAAGGACGCGCTGGCCAAACTGTCGACCGACGAAGTCAGGGTCAAAGTACTGGGTTCCAGCGTTGGCGGTATCACCGAAACCGATGCTAATCTGGCTGCAGCATCCAATGCGACGATCATCGGTTTCAATGTTCGCGCGGACGCCGCGGCGCGAACGGCGATCAAGGAATCCGGTGTCGATGTACGCTACTACAGCATCATCTATGAGGCGATCGACGATGTGAAGGCGGCGCTGAGCGGCCTGCTGGCGCCGGAAGTGCGTGAGCAGATCGTGGGACTTGCTTCGGTTAAGGAAGTCTTCAGTTCGCCGAAGTTTGGCGATATCGCCGGTTGTATTGTTAGCGAAGGCCATGTGAAGCGCTCGAATCCCATTCGTGTACTGCGTGACAACGTTGTGATCTACGAAGGCGAACTTGAGTCGTTGCGTCGCTTCAAGGACGACGTCAACGAAGTCCGCTCCGGAACGGAATGCGGTATCGGCGTCAAGAATTACAGCGATGTTCAGGTTGGCGATCAGATCGAATGCTTCGAACGTATCGAGGTTGCTCGTACGCTCGACTAGGCGTACGGGTTCCCATCCATGCCACGTGAGTTTTCCAGAAACCAGCGTCTCGGTAATCAGGTGTTACGCACTCTGAACGAATTGCTGCAAATGGAAACCAAGGACCCGCGTTTGCAGATGGTTTCGCTGACCGCGGTCGAGTTGTCGCGGGACCTGAGCGTTGCCCGGGTGTATTTCAGCATGCTCGACCCGAATGGTGACCCGGAGCCAGTGTTGGAAGGATTGAAGCGTGCCGGCGGCTTCCTGCGCAGCAGACTGGGCCGCGAAGTCAAGATGCGGCACGTGCCGGAGTTGCGCTTTGCGCACGATGACAGCGCCGCGGAGGCGCAGCGCATCAGCAGTCTGATCGATGCCGCCCTCGGCCCCGATCAAAGCGACGAGCAGCGGTAGGCGCGATGGCACGTGGAATGAAGCGTCACGCCGACCCGGTGGACGGACTGTTGTTGCTGAACAAGCCGCCGGGAATGACCTCGAATCGGGCGCTACAGGTTGTCAGGCGGTTGCTGAATGCAAGAAAGGCCGGTCATACCGGTAGCCTGGATCCGGCAGCCACCGGCATGTTGCCGCTGTGTTTCGGAGAGGCAACCAAGGTCTGCGGCTATTTGCTGGACGCGGACAAGAGTTATCGGGTGACCGCCAGGCTGGGTGTAGCGACCGATACCGGAGACGCGGACGGTGCGCAGACCGAGACGGCGGCAGTGCCTTCTCTGGCGGCAGAGGACTGGAACGAGGTATTGCAGGGATTCGTTGGCGAATCGACGCAGATACCGCCAATGTACTCGGCATTGAAAAAAGACGGCAAACGCCTCTATGAGCTGGCTCGCAAAGGCGAGTCTGTCGAACGAGAGGCGCGGCCGATCACGGTATACAGCATTGATATGCTGGAGTTTGCCGGTACGAGACTGGTGTTTCGCGTGTCGTGCTCGAAAGGCACGTACATCCGTGTTTTGGTTGAAGATATCGCCCGCAGAGCCGCTACGGTGGCGCATACCGCAGGGTTGCACCGGGAGTCGGTCGGCGACTTCGGGACGGCCGGGATGCTCGATATGGCGGCGGTCGAGGCGCTCGCGGAGCAGGGGCCAGGGCCGTTGCGGGCGGAATTACTGCCGGCAGACGTCGCTTTGCTGCAAATGCCGGCGGTGACGATCACGGAGCAGGATGCGCCGCGCTTCTGTGGTGGGCAGGCGGTTATGGCGGATTCCCGCGAACAGTGGGGACTGGTCAGGGTATACGCGGTGGAAGAACGGTTTTTAGGTGTGGGCGAGCTTGCCGCAGACGGCAGGCTGGCACCGCGAAGAGTGTTTCAGACACAGGAACAAACCCCCTAGTTATTTGATTTTGGGGTGTTAATGGGCCCGAACAGGCGCTAGAATACCGCGCTCTAAAAAAGGGTAGAAATAGAGAAATGGAGTATTAGGAAAATGTCACTTTCCAGTGAAGCAAAGCAGGGCGTAATCGCCGATCACGCACGCGGCGAAGCCGATACAGGCTCCCCCGAAGTGCAGGTTGCACTGCTGTCAAAAAGAATTGCTGAGCTCACCGAGCATTTCGGCGAGCACAAGAAGGATCACCATAGCCGTCAGGGTCTTTTGAGAATGGTTAACAAGCGCCGCAAGCTGCTTGACTACCTGAAGTCCAAGGACAACGACCGCTACCGCGAGCTGATCAAAAAGCTCGGTCTACGTCGCTAGTCCAGCGAGCGTACTTACAGGCATTCAGTAATCCGACCGTCGACCCCGCCCACCGGGTTCGCCGCCGTTTGCTATCGCCTTAACACTCTTATATCGAGAAATCTAAAGTGAAATCGACAACAAAGAGTTTCCAGTTCGGGGAACACAAGGTAACTATCGATACGGGCGCTATTGCCCGCCAGGCCGACGGCGCCGTTATGGTTGACATGGCCGATACGATCGTCATGGTCACGGCTGTAGGCCGTAAGTTCGCGGATCCGGGCAGAGACTTCTTCCCGCTGACCGTCAACTACCAGGAAAAGACTTACGCCGCGGGCAAGATCCCGGGCGGTTTCTTCAAACGCGAGGGTCGTCCTGGTGAAAAGGAGATCCTGACCTGTCGCCTGATCGACCGGCCGGTTCGTCCGTTGTTCCCGAAGGGCTTTACCAACGAAGTGCAGATTATCGCGACAGTGATGTCGTTGAACCCGGACGTCGATCCCGACATTCCGGCGCTGATCGGCGCCTCGGCGGCACTGGCCATTTCAGGTATGCCGTTTGCCGGCCCTATTGCTGCCGCCAAAGTCGGCTACAAGGACGGTGAGTATGTACTGAACCCCGGTGTTGCGGCGGTCGCTGAAGGCGATCTCGAACTGGTTGTCGCTGGTACCAAGGATGCGGTACTGATGGTGGAATCGGAGGCCTCAGGGCTTTCCGAAGAAATCATGCTGGGTGCCGTTATGTTCGGACACGAGCAAATGCAGGTGGCTATCGATGTCATCAGCGAACTCGCAGCGGAAGTCGGTAAGCCTGCCTGGGACTGGGAAGCGCCTGCGACCGATGAGGACCTTGTCGCAGCCGTTGCCGATGCCGCGACTGGCGGATTGTCGGATGCTTATCGTATTACCGACAAGCAGGACAGGCAGGAAGCGGTTGGTGTCGCAAAAGCGGCTGCGACCGAAGCGCTGGCAGGCGGCGACGATGCCAGCTGGTCGGCAGAAGATGTCAAAGGCGCACTGTACAAGTTGGAGAAGTCCATCGTTCGCCAGCGTGTCATCAAGGGTGAGCCGCGTATCGACGGCCGCGACAAGACTACGGTCCGCGGTATCGACGTAGGCGTCGGCGTACTGCCCCGTGCGCACGGTTCAGCCGTGTTCACACGCGGTGAGACACAGGCGATTGTCGTTGCGACGTTGGGTACCGGTCGAGATGCCCAGATCATTGACGCGATCGAGGGCGAGCGTAAAGAGCCCTTCATGCTGCACTACAACTTCCCGCCGTTCTGCGTTGGTGAAACCGGCTTTGTCGGTTCGCCGAAGCGCCGCGAAATCGGCCACGGCAAGCTGGCACGCCGCGGTATACAGGCCGTGATGCCGAATATGGACGAGTTTGGTTACGTGATCCGCGTTGTTTCAGAGATCACCGAATCCAATGGCTCCAGCTCCATGGCCTCCGTCTGCGGCACCAGCCTCGCGCTGATGGATGCCGGCGTGCCGTTGAAAGCACCGGTTGCCGGTGTTGCGATGGGACTCGTTAAGGAAGGCGACGATTTCGCTGTACTGACAGATATTCTGGGTGACGAAGATCACCTCGGCGATATGGATTTCAAGGTTGCCGGTACCGAAGATGGCGTTACGGCGCTGCAGATGGACATCAAAATCCAGGGCATCACGCGTGAAATCATGAATACGGCGCTGGATCAGGCGCGCGACGCGCGGCTGCACATCCTCGGTGAGATGAACAAGGTCATCAGCGCACCGCGTGAAGAGATGTCCGAGTGGGCACCGACCATCATGACGATGAAGATCGACCCCGAGAAGATTCGCGACGTTATTGGTAAGGGTGGCGCGGTGATCCGGGCTATTACCGAAGAAACCGGCGCCTCGGTTGATATCGATAATGACGGAACGGTTCGTATCGCGTCCGTTGACGGTGCCTCCGGCAAGGAAGCCCATCGACGTATCGAGCTGATCACGGCAGATGTCGAAGTTGGCCGGGTTTACGACGGTAAAGTTGCCCGACTGATGGATTTCGGTGCCTTTGTCACGATTCTGCCCGGCAAGGATGGCCTGGTGCATATCTCGCAGATATCGAACGAGCGTGTTGAGAAGGTTAGCGACAAGCTGGCCGAAGGTGACGACGTCAAGGTCAAGGTTCTTGAAGTCGATCGCCAGGGCCGCGTACGACTATCCATGAAGGAAGTCGAGGCGGGCTAAGTAAGATCTATCAGGTTCCTGGAATCGCCGCGTGCGGTTCCAGGAACTCGATAATCCGCTCTGGAAGGTAGAACGTGGGCCGCCAGGGCGTACCGCCGTTCACGAAGCCGACGTGCCCGCCGTGCTCGGCGACCTCCAGCGTAACGGCTGCCGAGAGTTTGTCGGCCGTCGGAATGACGGCAGGCGTCATGAAAGGGTCGTCCAGTGCATTGATGATCAGCGTCGGTCGCTCGATCATGTGCAGGAAGTTCACGGAGCTACAGCGGTCGTAGTAGTCCTGTTTACCTTCGAAGCCATGCAGCGGGGCGGTTACCGCGTCGTCAAAATCGTCGAACGTCATCGCACTCATGGCCCGCTCCCAGTCGAAGGCGGCTGTGTGCTGATCGAATTTTCGGGCGATTGCACTCTTCATGCGTTTCAGTAGATGTCGTTGGTAATTTCTTGAAAATCCTGTATTTAATGCCTTGGAGCACTCGTGCAGGTTAAGGGGCACACAGACCGCCGTAGCCGCTTTCAACGGTGTTTCCCCGGCGGATTCGCCAAGGTATTTAAGCAACACGTTCCCGCCCAGCGAATAACCGACAGAAAGTAGCGGTCCCGGATCGCCGCAGGCCTCCCGCTCTTGCTGCAGCGAGTTGAGGAGATAGCGCAGATCGTTGGTTTCGCCAGCGTGATAGCGTCGTGGCAGGCGGTTTCTGTAGTCGCCACAGTCCCTGAAATGCAGCACACAGGAGCGCCAGCCCCGCAATAGCGCAAACGCCATCAACATGCGGGCGTAGGACGACTCGGCAGAACCCTCCAGACCGTGAAGAATAACCAGCAATGGAGCGCTCTCGGGCAGTGTGTCGCCATCGACCAGCCAGTCGACTGCCGTGGCGTCACCATCGGGTAACTCAAGCGTTTGGCGCCGTAATGCGGGTTTCGGGCGCCAGGCCCACGGCAGGCTGGGCATGATCGTCTGTGCGTGTGCATTGCGAAGCCACCCCGGCGGGGAGAAATCACTGGCGATGATTCTGTTTGACGGAGCTTTGACGGTCATGGCGTAGGGTATCGGGCAAAAAAATGGCCCCCCGCTTTCGCAGGGGGCCTGCCGTGGAGTAGAACTCCTTCAGGCTTGCAACAGGGGGCGGGGGAGCGTATCCCCGTTGCAAGCTTCAAGCTATGGCACAAGGGGGGTGATGTCAAGACGTTTTGACGATCGTCTTAAGGCGACGAAGTTGTCCAGGTTGCCAGTTTTTGTTCGCCCAGGACCAGATTTCGGGCAAAGAGCGCCCTGCCAGGTCGCTTGGTGGCCCCTGGCGCAGCTCAGTCAGTGCCGCCGCCAGCGTGCTTTCGACGGCGTCCAGCGGCAGCGCTGGCGCGCCGGTGAGCTTGCTCAGCTTGTCGCCGTTAGCGTGCGTAATTAGCGGAATATGCAGATAGTGCGGCGTGGAAAAATCCAGTAATTGTTGCAGCCAGATTTGCCGCGGTGTTGAGTCGAGCAGGTCCATTCCGCGAACCACCTCGGTGATACCCTGCATTTCGTCGTCAACGACGACTGCGAGTTGATAGGCCATCAGGCCGTCGCGCCGGCGGATAACGAAATCGCCGGATTCGCTCTCAAGGCGATGCGCAACACGACCCTGCAGGATGTCTTCGAAAGCGATTTCGCTATCGTCCGTGCGCACCCGAATTGCGGCTTCGCCACGGTCGCAGCCGTTTCTGCAGGTGCCCGGGTAAATGATCCCCAGTGAGCTTCGCGGAGCGTTGGCGAGGTCGCGGCGCGAGCAGCGGCAGCGATACGCCAGATTTCGCTTTCTGAGCGATGACAGCGCGCGGTCGTGGGCATCGCTGCTGGCGCTCTGGAACACAATATCGCCGTCCCACTCGAAGCCGTAGCGTTGCAGCGTGGTGATAATGTCTTTGCTGGCTCCGGCCTGCTCGCGGGGCGGGTCGATATCCTCGATACGCAACAGCCATTGGCCGTTATTCGTGCGTGCCTGGAGGTAGCTGGCGACGGCGGCCAGTAGTGAGCCGAAGTGAAGGGGGCCGGTCGGGGACGGCGCGAACCGCCCAACGTACGGAATCGGTTCGCCCGCCTGCATTAGCTGACCGGTTTACCGATAGCGGTCGTCCCGGTCCCGGAATTGTCGTTCCGACATCTCGCGGCGTTCCTGGGCCTCGAGACTCAAGGTGGCCACAGGCCTGGCTTCGAGCCGCTTAAGCCCGATCTCCTCACCGGTTTCATCGCAGAACCCGTAAGACCCTTCATCAATCCGGCCCAGCGCCGAGTCGATTTTCCTCAGCAGTTTACGTTCGCGATCACGCGTCCTGAGTTCAAGTCCGAACTCAGACTCTTGCGTGGCTCGATCGTTCGGGTCGGGGAAGTTGGCTGCTTCGTCCTGCATGTGATGCACTGTTCGGTCGACCTCAAACATGAGCTCATTTTTCCAGGCCGTCAGAATTGCCCGGAAGTGCTCAAGTTGATCGTCGCTCATGTACTCTTCGCCGCGGGCGGGTTTGTAGGGTTCTATGCCATGAATCGGGCCCGAAAGTGAGTCACCTTTGCGTCGAGCGCGTGGTGCAGGTGCTTTCTTCGCCGCAGGTTTTTTCTTGCTAACTGCCTTCTTAACGACCTTCTTTTTCACCGTTGCTTTCTTCCTGATAGCTGTATTTTTGGCGACTTTCTTTTTCGCCGGAACTTTCTTCTTGCTTACCTTCTTAGCGACCTTCTTTTTCGCCGAAGCCTTCTTCTTACTTGGCTTTTTCTTAGCGACTTTCTTTTTCGCCGGAGCCTTCTTCTTACTTACCTTTTTCTGAGCGGCCTTCTTTTTCGCCGGAGCCTTCTTCTTACCTGGCTTTTTCTTAGCGGCCTTCTTTTTCGCCGGAACCTTCTTCTTACTCATCTTTTTCCTGGCGACTTTCTTTTTGGCAGCTTTCTTTTTCGCCGGAGTCTTCTTCTTGGCGACTTTCTTCTTTGCGGCGGTCTTCCTGGCGGCGACCTTCTTGCGAGACGTCGTCGCTTTCTTCCGCTTCTTGCTTGCGGCTTTCTTTGCGGGCATTTTCGACTCCTGGCGGGGAAAGAAAAGGCCGGGATTATACATTGCCTGAGGCGCTAGGGAAGCCCTATTTTTTGAGGGCTTTCAAAGGTCTCCAAAAGGCCGGCAAAGCCGCGAATTTGCTGGGCTGGCGTGGACTGTCCTTTTTCGGCGACAATTCTTTTATAGCCGGGTTTTATCTCCAGATTTGCATTACACTAGCCGGATTTGACGGGATATCGGTCCGAACCACCAATGCGATTAAGCAAGATAAAGCTCGCCGGCTTCAAATCCTTCGTCGATCCTACAACGATTCCCTTTCCGAGCAGCCTCGTTGGTGTGGTCGGACCCAATGGTTGTGGTAAGTCGAACGTAATTGACGCTGTGCGCTGGGTCATGGGCGAAAGCTCTGCAAGCCGCCTGCGCGGCGACTCGATAACTGACGTGATCTTTAACGGCTCGAGCTCGCGAAAGCCGGTTGGCGCCGCGTCGGTCGAATTGTTGTTCGATAACAGCGAAACGACGCTCGAAGGCCAGTACGCAAAATATGCCGAAATATCGATTCGGAGAGAAGTCAGCCGCGACGGCATCTCTACCTATTTCCTGAACGGCACCAAGTGTCGACGCAAGGACATCACCGGCGTGTTCCTCGGCACCGGCCTCGGTCCGCGGAGTTATTCGATCATCGAGCAGGGCATGATTTCGCGCCTGATCGAGGCGAAGCCCGAAGAGATGAGAGTGTTTCTCGAAGAGGCGGCCGGCATATCGAAGTACAAGGAGCGCCGTCGCGAGACTTCAAATCGTATTAAGCATACGAAGGAAAATCTTGACCGCCTGCTCGACGTCCTGGACGAAGTCGAAAAACAAATCAAACATCTGGACCGTCAGGCCAAGACGGCGGAACGCTATGGCCGCTACAAAGAAGACGAACGCCGTACATCGGCGGAGCTGCTGGCGCTGCGCACCCGGGATCTTGACGATCGCGGCAGCGAGGCCGGAGCGCGGCTTGCTGAACGTAAAACCAGTCTCGAAGCGGCTATCGCGAAACAACGCAGTCTGGAAGCCTCGCTTGAAGATACGCGGGTGCGGCAGACCGAGCGTACGGACGCCTTCAATGTGGTGCAGGGTCGCTACTACAAGGTTGGCTCGGAAATAGCGCGGCTTGAGCAGTCGATCGAACACGCACGCGAGCTACGCGAGCGACAGCAGAAAGATCTGGAGCAGGCGGTTAGCGGCGCGCGTGAAATCGCCGAGCACATCGATCAGGACGAGACCGAGATCGAGCAGCTCGAGATGACGCTGAGCGAACTGGTACCGGGACTTGAACAGGCCCGGCAAAGCGAACAGGCGTCGAGTGCGTCGCTACAGCACGCCGAAGATGCATTGGCTGACTGGCAGGGGCAGTGGAACGAACATTCCAAACGCTACACTGACGCACTGCAGGAGCAGAGCGTTGAGAGCACCCGTTCGGAGCAAATCGAATCGCGTCTGCAGAGTTTTGCCGAGCGACGCAAGAAGATCCAGGAGGCGCAGAGCGACGCCAGTCCGGTGGAATTGCAAGCACGCTTTGGCGAGCTAACTGAGCACGAACTCCGCAAACGCCAGGCTCGGGATGAATTCGACCGTCATCTGGCCGACATCGCGGAAAAGATTCGCAAGCTGCGTGAACAGGACAAGAAACTGACGCAACTCGTTGACGAACGCCACGCGACGATGCAGGAAGCGAAAGGTAAGTATGCGTCTCTCGAGGCTTTGCAGCAGGCTGCCCTCGGAGCGGGTGACGATGGCATCAAGAGCTGGCTTGAAGGCGCCGGCCTGGAACAGAACGCCCGGGTTGCTCAGAAACTGGATGTCGAAAGCGGTTGGGAGCGCGCCGTCGAAACGGTGTTGGGTGACTACCTGCAGGCGGTATGCGTAACCGATATCACGCCGGTGACGGAGACGATCGCCCGGCTTAGGTCAGGCAACGTTACCGTTCTCAGAGAGCAATCGAAACACGGCGACGTGCAGGCCAGTACGAATACTCTGGCAGAAAAAACCAGCGGCGCGCCGGCGGCGGTGACACAGATATTGTCCCGGGTCACGGTGGCCGACTCCCTGGGACAGGCGCTGGCCATTCGCGAATCGCTGGGCGATGACGCCTCGGTTGTTACTGCCGATGGCGTCTGGCTTGGTAACAACTGGCTGCGTGTTTCAAGGGACAAGAACGGTAAAGCCGGCGTCCTGGCGCGCGAGCATGAGATACGCCGGTTGAAGTCGGATATACGGGAAATGCTGGCGCGTTACGACAGTGCCAAGAAATTGTTGAACGATGGCCGCATGCGTCTGACGCAGCTCGAAGAGCGACGCGAGTCCTTGCAACAGGATGCGTCGTCGCTGCTCAATGAGTACTCCGAGGTTAAGGCGGCTCTCGAGTCCGCTCGCTACAAGTTGGATCAGGCGAATGCTCGTAAGGTGGCACTTGCGGAAGAATCCGGAGAGCTGGACAACGAGCAAATTTCTGCCGAGGAACAGCTCCGCGAGTCGCATCGTGTACGTGATCAGGCGGCGGTTCTGCTCGAAAGGCTGGACTCCGAGAAGCTGGATCTCGAAGATCAGCGCGAAGAGTTGCGGTTGGAAATGCAGCGGGTGCGGGCGCAGGCGAACGAAGATCGCCAGAGCGTGCAGAATATTGCTATCCAGTTCGAGAGTCGGCGGACGAGCAAAGAGTCTGCCGCACAAAATCTCGAACGCATGCGGACTCAGCTGACTCAATTCAGAACCCGCGAGAGTGAGATTCGCGAACAGTTGGAAAACAGCCAGTCACCGCTGGACGGCAACAAGGTAGATCTCGAGACCTTGCTGGAGACGCGTGTGATGGTCGAAGACGAGCTCGCGGCGGCCCGCCAGATTGTTGAAAAGGTGGAGGCAGAGTTGCGGGAGCTTGACCAGTCCCGGATGCAGATCGACCAGTCTGTCGAGGAATCACGCTCGCAGGTCACCGAAGCCGAAATGGCTGCTCAGGAGCTGAAGGTTCGACGCGAAGGATTCTCGGATCAATTGGCGCAGACGGATTTCGAACTCGCAGTGTTGCTCGAAGAAATGGACGAGTCCGCCAACATCAACTCCTGGGAAGAGAAGCTCGAGAAGGTTAGCAAACGTATTGACCGCCTCGGACCGATTAATCTCGCGGCGATCGACGAGTTTAAAGAACAATCAGAACGCAAGGAATATCTGGACTCGCAACTTGCCGATCTGAACGATGCCTTGTCGACGCTCGAGGGAGCAATCCGCAAGATCGACAAGGAAACGCGAAGCCGCTTCCGCGATACTTTCGACAACGTGAATGAAGGCTTCAAGGTCCTGTTCCCGAAACTGTTCGGTGGTGGCCATGCTTACCTCGAACTGACAGGCGACGACTTGCTGACCGCCGGCATCACGGTAATGGCGCGTCCGCCAGGAAAACGTAATAGTACGATTCACCTGCTGTCGGGTGGTGAGAAAGCGCTGACAGCGGTGGCGCTGGTGTTCGCCATTTTTGAGCTGAATCCTGCGCCATTTTGTATGCTCGACGAGGTCGATGCTCCGCTCGACGATGCGAACGTGCAGCGCTTTTGCAACATCGTCAGGGAAATGTCGGAGAAGGTACAGTTCGTATTCATCACACATAACAAGGTGACGATGGAACTGGCACGGCAGTTATCCGGTGTCACGATGCAGGAACCCGGTGTGTCGCGACTGGTAACGGTAGACCTCGACGCGGCAGTGAAAATGGCGGCGAGTTAGCCCGTATAGACGAGAGCGAAGATGGACGGTCTGCGTTGGTTGCTGTTGTTGTTTGGACTGCTGACAGTTGCAGGGGTCTATATCTACAGTCGCCGTCAAAAAGAGCCTGCTGACAAAGACGATGCCGTGCCCGGCCGCGTCGAACCGCGACTCGACAACGATATGCCTGAGCCCGAGTTGCAGACGGTTTCGCCGGATGACGACGACGGTGAAGATAAAGTTGCAGCCGGGGATGACACTCCAAAGACCAATGCACCGCAGAAAATCGTAACCGTGCGAATTGTCGCCCACGAGAAAAAATCGTTCGCCGGCGACGAACTTATTCTGAGCCTGCGTGGCATCGGATTACGGCACGGCAAGTTCGGTATTTTCCATCGCTACGACGGCAACGATGAGGCCAGTACGATCTTCAGTGCTGCGAGCCTCGTCGAGCCCGGCAGCTTCGATCTGCAGAACATCAAGGGACAGGAGATTCCCGGGATCAGCCTGTTCATGGTGTTGCCAGGGCCGATCGACAGCGTCGAAGCATTCGACCTGATGCTGGCAGCCGCACGAACTCTGACGCAGTCCCTGGACGCCGAGTTGCTGGACGAATCGGGTAGTACGCTGAGCATTCAGCGCGAGCGCTATCTGCGCGAGGAGATTATTCAGTTTCAACACAGCAGCCTGGTGTCCTGACGCCCGGTGGGTCGTTGCCTATGACTGTGTCCGCCGCAACGCGCAAGAAGGCCGAGTCGCTGCGCGACCTGATTCGGCATCACAATTATCGCTATCACGCTCTCGACGACCCGGAAATTCCGGACGCTGAATACGATCGCCTGATGCGTGAGCTGCAGGCGTTGGAGGCAGAGCATCCGACGCTGATCGCACCTGATTCACCGACGCAACGTGTTGGCGATGCACCGATGTCGGCATTCGCGACGGTCCGGCATGAGTTACCCATGCTGTCTCTGGGTAATGCGTTCAGCGAAGAAGAGCTCAGAGATTTTCATCACCGCCTGCTCGACAGGCTGGAGCTTGAGGAGGACGCCGAGCTGCGGTTTGCCGCGGAACCGAAGCTGGACGGTGCAGCGGTTAGCCTCTTGTACGAAGACGGTTTGCTGGTACAGGGCGCCACCCGGGGCGATGGAAATAACGGCGAAGACATTACGCACAATGTGAGAACGATCGAGTCGATTCCGCTGCGACTCGTCGGGAAGGGCTTTCCACGCCGGCTGGAGGTACGCGGCGAGGTGTTCATGCCTAAAGCCGGGTTTGACGCATACAATGACAATGCCCGAGCTGCCGGTGAAAAAACTTTCGTTAATCCTCGCAATGCCGCCGCCGGCAGTCTGCGGCAGCTGGATCCAAGGCTTACTGCAGCGCGACCGCTCGATATGTACGCTTATTCGGTGGGCGTTGTGGAGGGGGGCGACCTGCCGACCCGACACAGCGAGATAATCGACTGCCTGCAGAAGTGGGGAATCAAGACCTGCCCGGAGCGCCGTGTTGTCAGTGGTGTCGATGGATGTCTCGGGTTCTATGCCGATATCGGTGCGCGCCGGGACGATCTCAGCTACGAAATAGACGGGGTTGTCTACAAAGTCGACAGTCTCGAGATGCAGCGTGAACTGGGTTTTGTATCCAGGGCTCCCCGCTGGGCGATTGCTCACAAATTCCCGGCCCAGGAAGAGCTGACTGAAGTCGAGGCCGTGGAGTTCCAGGTAGGGCGTACCGGCGCAGTGACACCCGTGGCGCGGTTGAAACCGGTCTTCGTCGGCGGTGTGACAGTGAGTAACGCTACCTTGCACAATATCGATGAGCTGCATCGCAAAGACGTTCGGGTCGGCGATACGGTGATCGTAAGGCGGGCAGGGGACGTTATTCCGGAGGTTGTGAGCGTTATCGAAAGCCGCCGGCCGAAAGGCAGCCGCCGGGTCCAGTTACCGACAGAGTGCCCGGTTTGCAAGTCGCGGGTGGCGCGTGAGGAAGGGGAGACCGTTGCGCGGTGCACGGGCGGTCTGTTTTGCGCTGCACAGCGGGCGGAAGCATTGAAGCATTTTGTCTCTCGACGAGCGCTCGATATCGAGGGATTCGGCGCAAAACTGATCGAGCAACTGGTCGCTTCGGACCGTCTAAAAAACCCGGCCGACATTTTCCAGTTATCGAAGGATGAGCTTAGCGAGTTGGCGCGCATGGGCGAGAAATCGGCGGAGAATCTGATGCGCTCAATCGACATAAGCAAGTCGACGACACTTACGCGATTTTTGTACGCTTTGGGTATACGAGAGGTCGGTGAGGCGACTGCGGCCGGTTTGGCATCACACTATGGGCGCCTCAAGAACGTCGTTTCTGCGAGCGAGGAGGAGCTGCAGAAGGTCGCAGACGTCGGACCGATTGTCGCGGCCAGGATACGGGCGTTCTTTGGCGAAGAACACAATCTGGAAGTCATCACCAGGTTGCAGGAGTACGGTGTGGAGTGGCCGGAGGCGGACCCGGTTGAGCTTGCCGAAAACGGCGTACTCGCCGGAAAAACCTTCGTAATCACCGGTACTTTGCCTTCAATGACCCGGGACGAAGCCAAAGCACTTATTCAATCGGCGGGCGGTAAAGTCACCGGCAGTGTGTCTTCGAAAACAGACTATCTTGTGGCTGGAGAGAAGGCCGGGTCGAAGCTTTCCAAGGCAGAAAAACTGGAAGTCGCTGTGCTCGATGAGGGCGGTCTGCAAGGGCTCGTTTCCGAGAGTTCGTCATAGCAAGACGCCTTATTCCGTAATCGGCTCAGTAACACATCTGGTACCGCAATACATCCTGCGGTATGACTTGGGCGATTTTTCCCATTACGCCCATTTCTCTGGCGCTTCAAAGACGCGACCAATATATTGCGTGCCCATGAACGAAGAACAAAAAAAGAAAGTTGCGAAGGCTTTCAAGCTGGCCCTTCGCCCGATAGTCAAGATGCTGTTGCGCTACGGTATTGGTTACAGCGAGTTTGCCGAGATCGTTAAAACAGTCTTTGTCGATGTGGGAAGTTCGGACTACGGAATTCGCGGTCGACCGACCAACATTTCTCGCGTTGCTGTCATGACGGGACTGACGCGCAAGGAGGTTCGCAGGCTTAGGACCAAGCTCGAGAGTGGCGATGACTCGATTTCTGTGAAGTCGACGCCTATCACCGAGATTATTCACAGATGGCATGCCGAGGACGAATTCCTCGACGAGGCCGGAAGACCGGCAGTCCTGCCGTTCAACGGAGACGGCCTGTCATTCTCCGAACTCGTAAGGCGATTCGGCGGCGATGTACCGCCTGGTGCAATGCGAACAGAGCTCAAGAGAGTCGGGGCGGTGGTAGAGGAAGCGGATGGCGAGCTTCGCGTGGTGCGCCGAACAGTTATTCCAGAAGACGACACCGAGAACATCGTGACCGGAATCGTGCACGCTGCGTATCCGCTCTTGTCGGTCTTGTCGCACAATTCCGACCCAGATCGGAACGATGAGGGGCTGGCGCAATACACCGCTTTTTCTGTGAACATCGACAAGAAGGATATGACTCGACTGCGACGCATTTGTCGCGATCGCCTTTCCGATTACGCGGAGTCATTTGACGATTTATTTATGGCTTACGAGTCCGTGAACGACACTGAGTCGAGGAATTACAAAGGGCAAACCGTCGCGGTTGGTTTGTACTACTTTGAAGAGCGAGATAAGCGAGTAAGTTACACGTGGTAACGGTTCATAAGATGTAAGGTTATCCTGCTAGGTGTATTTCTAGCGAAGGTTGTTTCTGGCCACCGTGGCTATGGCGGTGGTGGTAAGTTGCGCGATTTCCGAAGAAAAGCGCTCAGTTCGCTCGACCAGACCTGCTTTGATTTGCCGCTATCGATCCGACACGCAGATATCGACCTGATATCTGCAGCACCCATATGAAGAAGATTCAGGAACTAAATCGTTAGTTTTTCAATGGTTTAGGCGGTACGCCTCCGCCAAACTAACACATAAAGGCCACAAGTTCTTGACATAATACGCGTACCGGTAGCAAGCGAAGCTGTGTGCTCGCTCACGCGGCGTAATACCGGGTTGCATTATTGCTCCTGCCCAAGATACTTTACATATTGTTTAGACGATGCGGCCTTTAATGGGGCAAGACGTAAAAGACCACCTGCGAAGCGCGCTATCGCTTATGTTTAAGCCGTTGATTCGGTTACTAATAGCACAGGGCGTTACGCATGCGGAATTTGCCGAAACGGCGAAGGAAGTGTATGTGGAGATCGCCTTAAAGCACTTCGAGGCCGAAGGGAAGATAAACCGATCCAGGGTGGCAATACTGACGGGCCTAACTAGAAAAGAAGTGAAGAACGTAATCGACAGGACCATCGAGTCGGGTTACCAAGAAAAAACGTTTTCTCGACCAGAAAGAGTCTTGACCGGATGGTATTCGGATCCTCAGTTTCAGGGGCCGTACGGTATCCCGCTTGAATTGCCCTACGAGAGCGGTGAGGTGGAAGAGAAGAGCTTCGTCGAACTGGTGAAACGTTATAGCGGGGATATGGCGCCTCGGCAAATGTTAAACCAATTGATCGAGGCCGGATCAGTGGTTGACGTCGACGGTAGATACAAGGCTGTTCGAAGGATATTCAAGCATTCAACACTTTCTCCGTCGTTAATCAAACGGCTTGGCGAAGTTGGACATAGAGTTTTTTCTACTGCGGCCAAAAATATAGACAAGCAGATGGAAGGAAGCGGTTACTTCGATAGGATGGTTTTCGCTGACGATGGATGTACGGATGAGCAAATTGCCGATTTCAATGAGTACATCAAGAAGCGGGGGCAAGAGTACTTGGAGGAAATAGATGTCTGGTTTTCTAGCAGAAAGGAACAGAACAAACCGGGCGTGAAAAGAAAGGATACCGGTCTGTACATGGTTCACTACGTGGAGGATGCTGAGGACGCCGGCACGTTGCGTGAGTTACTTATGGAGCGAGGAATCGAATAGATTTATGTGTTGAAAACGCTGTAGCGATGAGTGGGCGATGGTACTTGCATTCCAGATGTCTGTTCTTGCGTTTTCGAGTTGAGGGTTGGAGTAGTAGCAAAGTAAGGAGCGAACAATGCGTAATGCAAAAAGCGCCAGGGCGTTATCGTACCTGGGAGCGACGCTGATTGCGGTGTTTTCATCGAGTTTATCTTTTGCGGGAATTAGCGGCGGAGATACAGCTGGTATATCCGGTGGTGATGTTGCAGGGATTTCGGGTGGTGATGTTGCAGGGATTTCGGGTGGTGATGTTGCAGGGATTTCGGGTGGTGATGTCCGTGGAATATCGGGCGGTGACGTTCGAGGAATATCGGGTGGTGATGTCCGAGGAATATCCGGCGGTGACGTTCGAGGAATATCCGGTGGTGATGTCCGTGGAATATCGGGTGGTGATGTCCGAGGAATATCCGGCGGTGACGTTCGAGGAATATCCGGTGGTGATGTCCGAGGAATATCGGGCGGTGACGTCTTGGGTATATCCGGCGGTGATGTTCGTGGAATATCGGGCGGTGACGTTCGTGGAATATCCGGTGGTGATGTCCGAGGAATATCGGGCGGTGACGTTCGTGGTATATCCGGTGGTGATGTCCGAGGAATATCGGGCGGTGACGTCTTGGGAATATCGGGCGGTGACGTTCGAGGAATATCGGGTGGTGATGTTCGAGGAATATCGGGTGGTGATGTTCGAGGAATATCCGGCGGTGACGTCTTGGGAATATCCGGTGGTGATGTC
>JAJFKU010000074.1 GCA_021773035.1 Woeseiaceae bacterium | reverse complement strand
GCCGATGCCGTCGCCTGTGGCTCGTGAAGACGGCATCGGCCCGCCCGGATCAACACCGGATTAAGAACTACACCGGCAACCATAATGTTGCGTCGGCCGCCTGAATTCACAAGCCAAAACGGTCACTCGATCTCGCTATTGTCTGACAGTGACTGTCCGATCAAGGTCCGACGATCACACCTAGTCCTCCTTAAGCGGCTCTGTGTAATCGCGATACTTGCCGAGCAACAGCAGCGGTAGTGCACCGATCAGGAATAATACCGACGATATCTTGAGAATCGCGTCGTAGTTGCCATCCGATTGGAAATACGCGCCGTAGACGGCCGGGCCAATACCGGCGCCCAGCGCAAAGAATCCGTACAGGGCACCGTAGACTGCGGCGTAGTGCAATAAACCGAAGTACCGCGATACGAGGTACGCCATCAGGTCGTACTCCACGCCCGCGGCCGCGCCAAGAATTATGATGGCCGTTGCAGCAAACAGAAAACTCGGGTCGGGCTGCGCAAGCATGAACGTCGCGATAGCCGGCAGGCTCAGTATCGTCGCCGCGACCGCCGGCGCCCACAAATGATCCAGCAAGTATCCGCCGAGTATGCGCCCGAATATGACCGCAAGCCCAAGCAGGCTCGCGAGCGTCACTGCATCACCCGGGTTGAAACCCTTGTGACCCAGCAGGTTTTCAAGATTTGGAATAGGCCCGCCGACGGCGAAAGATATCGGGACGAAGGCATACGCGAGTAACCAGAAACGCCAGTCCTGAACGGCGTCTTTTAGCGACAAACCACCATGCCGCACTTTCGGTCTTTTTGTTGCGCGTTGTAAGCGCGAGACCTTATCCGCAACCTTTGGATCGGACGCATCGCGAAACAGAAAAAAGGCGATCGGCCAGGCGATAGTCAGCGGTAGTGCGCCGACGCCAACGTAAGCCCACCGCCAACCGAATGCATCGATCAGTAGGTACGTGTACGGCTTAACCAAAAAGCCGAAAATGCCTGTGCCGGTCAGCGCAATACCCAGCGCCAGACCTCTTTTCTCCGAAAACCAGTTGTTAACGGCGCGCGTCCAGGTAATGGGCAGAGTCCCGGCACCAGTAAGTGCCAATAGACACCAAATGCTTAGCCACACGACGATTGAACCCTGCATCAGCGAAAACGACATCATCGTTAACGAGAACATCACAATGGACGTCAGTGCCACGCGCCGCGGTCCGTGCCGGTCCGCCAGGTAGCCGACCACCGGGCTGGCGAACAAGGCGGTGATTGTGAAAACCACGAAACACGACATCACCTGGTCAACGCCCCAGCCAAACTCACTGATAAGCGGGCCGGTAAAAACGCCAATGGTATAGAACGGCAGCGGCGACATACCGAGTCCAATACCAACGGCCGAAGCAAACACCACGCGCCAGCCGTACTTGAATTCGGCGTATTTGGAAGCCATAGATTTTTCTTCTTTAGGTTAAAATACGGGTTTCGCGACGCCGAAATAGGCAACCGTCGCAATCACGATCCAATAGATGTACGCGAGCCCCCGGCCGTATGCCAGTTCCTTGTCAAGTGTCGCCTCCGCGGCGGGATTCGGCCCTTCGGCAATCTGCCGGAACAGCATCACCCAGCGGCGCATGATAAACCGCAGCAACAATCCGATAATCAGAGCAACACCGTAGAGGGCCGCCTTCGCCGCATACCAGGGCGCCGTAAATGGCCAACCGGTGACGATAGAGTAGATCCCGAACACCAGCAATGCCGGAATGACGACGTATCGAAACGACTCATCGAGTTTGGTGAGCTTCACACCGAGGTCTGTGCCGCGATTGAAAAACGCGGCGTAGGTAATCGACAACCAGCCGGCCACGAAGACCCACATACCGACGATCCACGGGCCCTGTAGCGGCTGCACATTCAGCAGCGCGCCCATATGCAGGCCCAGCGGCAACAGCAGAATGATGCCGGTGCGCGGCAGGATATCGATGCGATAAGCCGTTTCCATGTGACGGCGACGTTCCTCGATGCTCAGCTTGGTATTCGTTATGGGTTTCGATGCGTTGAACACGCCCCACTCGCCACCCAACCAATAGGCCATTGCAATAATGTGGGCCCACTTCAGAAATAGATACATCGTCATTACCTGCTCTCCCGTGTTCTTTTCTTATTCGATAACTTCAAAGAATTCCAGCCATACGCCACCTGGGCCTCGTATCGCCATCACCTCGGCCCGGCCGTACGGTGGTAACTCAAGCTCGGCAGGGCGCATCGCGAACTCGATCTTCTGCCTCGCAATATGCTTCGCGAATGCCGTCATGTCGTCGACCGGAAACCGCAGCATCAATATTCCCAGGTTCGGTGGAACGGCCAGCGCCGAATAGTCTGCACCCAGGGCACCGTCAAACTGCAACAGCTCAAGCGATCCTTCGTTGCTACCGTCCGGACTCAGGATCGAAACATGCCGCGGTATTTCGGTAGTGAGGTTGTACGGCAAACCCAGAACGTTCGGACCCGCTTTCTCGCTGGGCCCGCTATGGTCGAGATAAGTCTGAAAACCGAGTTTGTCCTCGTAGAAATCCCTGGCCGCTTCGATGTCGGTGACAATCTGCGTCGCGTTGAACAAGCGCCCCATATCGCGCAGCTGCGGGTAACCCTCAAGCGGTGGCTGCACCCTTTCTATCAATGCGATCACGATACCGTCCGGTCCGCGAGCCAGCCATTCCCTGACGACAAATGGCCCAAAAGAGAACTCAACGGGATCGCTGACCGACTGCCACCCTCTGCCCTGCAGGTCGGCAAACTTCTCCGCCATACTCAGAACGCGTGAGTTCACGTCGAAAAAACCGCCGATGTCCCAGCTCTGGGCATTGGATCGAATCTGCCGTTGCGGCACGCCGTCGAACTGAATCAGTCGCACGAAGCCCCTGTCGGTTCCAGGGTTTCCCATGACGATCTCGCGCGCACTCGCTGCAAGCGGCAAATCCCACGCCGCCAGCACCGCATCGTCCGCATCACCATCATGCAGAACCTCCCAACCACCGGCCGTGGAAAAGAAGTCGCTCCAGGCCTCAATGTTCGTGACACTGAAGACCGCCTCTTGATAGCCGGCAGCAACAGGTGATCCAGCGAGACTCGAACTGGCCGCAAGCAACCCGGCGAGGATGGCGAATAGACGCATTCAGTCTTTCCTAAGAGGCACGATCGCGAACGGCATCGGCCGACTCCCAGATAACACCACCGAGCAGACTTCCGGCGGCGGGAACCGCCGCATGCACAATGATTTCACGATACATCCCGCTTTTGACATAGGGGTCGCCGGCGACAATCTCACGGGCCCGGTCAGCATTTCTCGCAGCGACTAGAAAAAAACTTCCGATCAACGGCTCCGTTCCAGGTGCTTTCAGCGGCCCGGCCACCAGGTAGCGATCGATGTTGCGCTCAACGTATTCGAGGTGGCCGTCGAGATGTGACTCGCGCAGTGTCGAACTGCCCTCGCCGTCGTAGCACAACACCAGAAATACATCGCTGTCGATTCGCGGAATGGTCGGCGCATATTGAGCCATGAGGACTCCCCCTGAGTGGTCAAATCGGCTAAGATGGCATAATGATATAACAAAATACCCTTTGTGGGGTAATAGCCGCTCATCACCACAATTTTCGGAGGTCAGCACGGTGCCAGCAACGGTCAGACGACGCTTTGTCGACGGTCCTTACGGACAAATACATTGCCGAACGGCGTTTCCGCAATCGGTAACGCGCGCACCGCTGGTGTGCCTGCACATGAGCCCAAAATCGTCGAAGTCGTTCGCCGCAGCGATGCTCCACCTTGCCCGCGACCGCCTCGTGCTGGCCCCGGACTATCCGGGTCATGGCGAATCCGACCCGCCACCGGCACAACCGCCTGTCACTATCGAGGATTTCGCCAGCTCGAGCTGGGCCGCCATCGATGCGCTCGCGCCCGGGCCGGTGCATATTCTCGGCTACCACACCGGATCGAAGGTCGCTGTGGAGGCGGCCACGCAGCGTCCGGCGGATGTCCTGAGCCTGACGCTGGTTTCCGCGCCCATCTTCAGCAGACCGGAGCTCGACGAGCTCGAGGACTACTTTTCACCAATCCCGCTCGACGAAGCCGGCAGACGCTTCTCGATTATGTGGCAACGCGTACTCGAACACCGCGGACCCGGCGTGTCGCTGACACAGCTCGCAGAAAGCTTTGCCGAGAACCTGCGAGGCGGCGAAGACTACGAGTGGGGCCATCGGGCCGCATTTGCCTATGCCGAACGCTTTCCCGAAGTCCTCGGCAAACTTGACCATCCGATATTCGTCATGAATCCTAGAGACAGCTGCTTCGAGGAGACACGGCGATGTGACCCGCTATTGCGCAACGGTCAGCGCGTTGATTTCCTGCAGTGGGGCCAGGAGTTTTTCATGGCTTACCCGAAGGAAGCGGCCGCAGCCGTTTCCGATTTTATCAACCGACAAGAAAAGCGATGACCCGTTCTCCGATGACTAATTCTCTTTCGATACGAAATCCACGCAGCGGCAAATACGACTATGAAATCCCCGTAACGACGGCGGCCGAGATCGAAACCCTTGCAGTGCGTCTGCGAAAATCCCAGGACGGCTGGCGTGACGGTGGCCTCGATATGCGTATCGCGGTCCTGCAGCAGTGGAAAGCGGAACTCGCCAGTGCCGGCGATGACATCATTGCAGCGCTGCAGGCCGACACCGGGCGCCGCAAGATTGCAGAAGGCGAACTGTTCGGCGTCATGGGCATGATCGATCGCTGGTGCGACCAGGCACCCGCGCTGCTGCAGACGAAACAATGGAACTCGGCGACGATGCCGGATGTTGCGCTGCAACAGAGATTGGACCCCTACCCGTTGCTGGGCGTTATCAGCCCATGGAATTTTCCGTTTTTACTATCCTTCATCGATGCCATCCCTGCTTTGCTGGCCGGCTGCGCGGCGATCGTTAAACCCAGTGAGGTTACGCCGCGCTTTGCATCGCCGGTGGCCGAAACCATTGCGAGAGTACCGATGCTGCGCGACGTGCTCCCGTTCATACCGGGTGACGGCCGCAGCGGTGCCGCACTGATCGCCGCTGTCGACGTCGTCGCCTTTACCGGCAGCGTAGCGACGGGGAAGAAAGTCGCTGCAGCCGCCGCGGAATCCTTTATTCCCGCCTTTCTGGAACTCGGTGGCAAAGATCCTGCAGTCGTACTACCCGGCAGCGATATTGACAGAGCCGCAACGGCCATACTGAGAGCTTCTGTCACCGCTACCGGCCAGGCTTGCCAGTCGATTGAACGCATTTATGTCCACGAGAGCCAGTACAACGAGTTCGTCGCGATGCTTACGGATAAGGCGTCGAAGACGCCACTCAGTTATCCCGAGCTGTCAGACGGCGTCATAGGACCGCTGATCTTCGACAAGCAGGCTGAAATTATTGGCGCGCATATCGCCGATGCCACCGGCAAGGGCGCGAAGATCGAAACCGGCGGTGAAATCCTGCATCACGGTGGCGGTGTCTGGATAGAACCGACCGTGTTGAGCGACGTCGACCATTCAATGGACGTTATGCGTGAGGAAACCTTCGGTCCGTTGATGCCGGTGATGTCCTACGCAACAAAAAGCGAGGCACTGGAACTCGCCAACGACACTCACTACGGCCTCTCGGCAGCGGTATTCGCTCCGAGTGAGGACGACGCCGTACGCTTCGCCGAGAAACTTGAGGCAGGTGGCATCAGC
Organism: Woeseiaceae bacterium; assembly: GCA_021773035.1. Taxonomy (GTDB): domain Bacteria; phylum Pseudomonadota; class Gammaproteobacteria; order Steroidobacterales; family Woeseiaceae; genus UBA1847. The sequence goes on along the minus strand of JAJFKU010000074.1, from coordinate 78,036 downwards.
ATCAACGACGCCGGCATGACGGCCATGGTTTTTGAAGCCTGCAAGAATGCGTTCAAGCTGTCCGGCATCGGCCCCTCACGGATGGGCGCAACCGGCTTGACGCGGTTTTTCCGGCAGAAGGCGCTGTACCTGAATCGCGGCGGCGTTATTCCTATCGAAGCGCGAGCCGAATAGTCGCTGCCGTCTGAACTACGGCGTCAACGTGCAGCTGGCCTGCATCCAGCGCAGGTTCATCGCCAGCCGGGTCGCCTCAGGCTCGCCCCAAACGTAAGACGCCGCACGATCCTCGCCTTTTCGATAGGCGTACAGCACCAGCGAGTTACGATTCGCGCCGGTCGGCCAGTGCACGTTGCGCATCTTTATGCCTATGGTCTGCGAATCGTCTTCGTCGGTATCGATCCATATCGATCCGCCCTGGTCCCAGATCTCGAGATCGTTTTTGAACGTCCAGTCTTCGCCGTTACGCTCCTGCGCGGCGATCCAGCAGACGAAACGGCGCGCCTTCAGGTTCTTGTGATGAACGCCCGCCTTGTTACCAAACACGTAGTTGCCATCTTCGTCCTCAGCGCGATCCGAAATCCAGATTTCATTCTCGGTAAGCAACAGGTCGTCGTCGATGATGATACGTTTACCACTGCGCCTGGAAACGAACGAACAGGCACCCGGCTTCATATCGCCGACAAACTGATTCGCCTGGCGGCGCCAGAAAACGTCACAGCCCGGCATATTGCGTGTCTGCTCCGGAGTTAGTCCGTCGAGCAGCGTCGGGTCGAGATGCGCATCGACCAGCGACTCAACGTCATTCGGCGTGTGTATCGACAAACGGATCGCCTGCTCTTCGTAGTCCGCCGTGAACACGTAGATACGCTGCCGATATATCTTTGTCGGGTCGTCGTCCAGATACTGCTGCACGTAGAACACGTGCTCACCGAATGCCGCTAACTCGACCGGCGCAAAAGTGTGGTGAATGCGTTCGTGCCGCTCGTCCTCGGGAACCCCGAGTTCCTCTTGGAAGTAGACCTGTTCCTGATTGTCGTAGACGCCGGGGAACCACTCGAGAAAGGTTCGCATATCCCGGTCGAGCACCGCCGCTGCATCCGCACTAACGGCCGAGCTGAAGAGAACGCTTATGAAAAACACTAGTGAAATCGAACACTTACGCATCTTGTGAGTCCCTGATTACTGGTTTTTTTGATCATCTACGCTGGTCAGCGCCAATGACTTGAGGCATAATGACTCAATAATATAACAATATAACCTATCAGTCATTTATCCAGGGGAGATTCCAACGATGACCGCGCGATCATTTCTGCGTTTAGCCGTACTTTCACTCATTGTCAGCGCTACATCCGCATTCGCCGGTCAACTGGACCCGAACGATCCGGACGACGCGCTGACAATCGGCCGCAAGATCGGCTGCTCACTGCTTGAAGCCGAACCCATCACCTATTGGTGGCATGGGCATGCCTACTCCCGCCGCATGGGTGAGAGAGACAAACTGCTATTCGCGGTCGAGGGAATGAACGTCCGCTCCTGCACATCGGTCAGCGACCCGCAGAAAGGCGATGGTTACAAACTCGTGTCCCGTGAAATTCTGCTGTACAAGGACCCGAAAACCGGCGAAGTGCTGTCGACCTGGGAAAATCCCTGGTCGGGAGAGACAGTCGACGTTCTGCATGTTGCCAACGACCCGGTGAATTTTACGGCCTACAAAATCGGCCGCGACGGCAAACCTTCGACATTTGGCGGCACCATTCTGGGAGAACGCTGGTGGAACACGCTGGAGGTCCCGCTCTGGTATCCGAACCCGCTCGCCGGCGAATACCAAAAAGAAATCGGCGGCACTTACCATGCCACCGAGATGTTTAACTTCATGGGCGATACGGAGTCGCTGTTCAGTACCGACACCACGACCGCGGAAGTTCAGGTTGGCTGGGCCCGCATGTCCGACTGGCTGCCGTGGATGATGATGAACGGCCGCGACGGTGTGATCTACATGCACACCGCGGGACGCAAGCTCGATTCCTGGGATGACCTTTCCGAGACATTGAAAACGGAGATCGCGGAACACTATCCGGATTACGTCGGACCGCCGCCGTCGGACGACGCACGTCGCAACGAAACGAGTTGGAACTACTTCAAAAAAGTTCGCGACGGCGAACGTGTAGCACCGGTTCGCGACTGACCATGGGTAGTATCGTAAAACGCACGACACTGATCGTGCGTGACCTCGAAAAGTCCGTGCAGTGGTACAAGGACGTACTCGGCATGACGATCTGGATGGAAACGGAAGTCAAACTGTCCGGCATCGGCATGGCCTGCGGTAAGGCCGGAGACAAGACGCGCCTGGTCATCCTGCAATGCGAAGACCCGGTGATCGGCATGATCGGCCTGTTGCAATGGGTCGATCCGCCGCTGCCTGCACCGGCCGAAATACCAAGCTCCGTGACTTACGGCAACCCGACGTTCGTTGTTGAGTCTGACGACGCGGTGGCCAGTTACGACGCGGCCAAAGCCCTCGGCACACACGTTCACTCGGAACCGCATGAATGGTCAATCCGGGGCCAGGACGGCCGCATGAAGCACTTCATGGCAGTGTCGCTGTTCGATCCGGACGGCTACTTCTACGAATGCAATCAGGTGCTTCGAATCACCGATGATTAAGTCGCGTGAACGAAGATAGAAACTGTCAGTGGCGGGTAGCGCGCCGGCCGGATGGCAATGTCGTCGCCGAGGACTTCCAGTACACCGAGGAAGACATTCCGCGTCCTGGCGATGGCGAGTTTTTACTAAAAACCTACTACATCAATCTCGCGCCGGTGATGCGCATGTACATGAGCGGCATCGCGGCAGCCGGTGAGACGCCACTCGCAATCGGTGATGTCATTCACGGACGAGCAGTCGCCGAAGTCATTGCATCGAAACACCCGGACTATGAAGTTGGCGACTACGTGCAGGGGCAGTGCGGCTGGCAAACTTACAAGGTTTCGCGCGGCACGAAGCAGGAGAAGTTTCGCAAACTGCCGGATATCGGCTGCTCCTACTCCGTAGCGCTGGGCTCCCTCGGCATGACCGGCTTTTCCGCCTATTTCGGACTGATCGACTGCGGACGGCCAAAAAAAGGCGATGTTGTCGTTGTCTCGGGTGCTGCCGGCGGCGTCGGTACGCACGTTGTACAAATCGCGAAGCTGCTCGGTTGCCGGGTCATCGGTATCGCCGGTGGGGCCGCGAAATGCCAACTCATCAAATCGCTGGGTTGCGACGTCGCCATCGACTACAAAGACGGTGACATTGCCGAGCATATCGAAGCCGCCTGCCCCGACGGGATCGACCTGTACTTCGACAATGTAGGCGGGGAAACACTGCAGGTCTGTCTGGAAAACCTGGCGATGCACTCTCGCATCGTCCTCTGCGGATCGATCTCCGAATACCTGCTCGACGAACCTTTTGGGCTAACCAACTACACGAGGCTGCGTCGCACGAACTCAACGATGCAGGGATTCTTTATCTATAACCACAGCGATGACTTCGACCGCGCGGAACGCGACATGGCCGCGTGGCTAAAGTCTGGACGGTTGCGGCCCGCCGAGCACATCTTCGACGGTTTCGAGAACCTCCCCGCCGCGCTTGCGAGCCTCTACGATGGCTCCAATCACGGCATCGCACTCGTCCGCATTCGCCGCGGGCCCTACGATAACCGACAACAGGAAAACCGATGAGCCACTACCTTAGATTCCAGCGCGCCAATTTTGTTGTCGCGAGCATCGAAAAATCATTGTCGCTATACCGGGACGCCCTTGGATTCGACGTTGCGTTTATCAAGGACTCCCCCGAAGACTCGTATTCGTATCCGGTGTTCGAAATCAACAAGAAACTGCCGCTCAAATTCGCTGTGCTCAGCACGAAGCAACAGGAACGTGTCCTGGCACTGACGGAAGTGCCGGTCAGCCTGCCCACAGTGCCAAAACCGCGGCGCGCTGCAATTGTGCTGGAAGTCGGGGACGTCGACGCTATCTGCGAAGCCGCCGCCGCTGCGGGTTGCCCGGTCTACGAGGAAGAGGAACTGCATACTCACGACGGCCGCGTAGGACGCGAGGTCGGCATCGTGGACTACGACGACAACCTCGTCGTGATATACAACATACCCGCCGCGGATCAGGAATAGTCATGAGCAGTGAACGACAGTACCCGAGTTCAGGCTACGCCTGGTACATGGTCGTCATCCTGACGATCGCGTACATCCTGTCGTTCATCGATCGCTATATTCTCGGCCTGCTGATCGAGCCGATCAAAGCCGATCTCAACCTGACCGATACGCAAATCGGCTACCTGCTCGGTTTCGCTTTTTCGCTCTTCTACGCAACCATGGGCCTGCCGCTGGGTTACCTGGCCGACCGTAAACGGCGAACGTTTCTCGTCGCCGCCGGTATTACCGTCTGGTCGCTCGCAACCGCCGCTTCCGGACTCGCGAAAAACTTCGGGCACATGTTCATCGCACGCATGACCGTCGGCGCCGGCGAGGCCACGCTAAGCCCTTGTGCAATGTCGATGATTTCCGACAGTTTCCCCAGGAAAAAACGTGGCCGCCCGATCGCATTTTATACGGCGGCACTATCACTCGGAGCCGGCATTGCATCGCTGGTCAGCGCGGGCGTACTCACCTGGGCGAAGTCGGTCCCGGAGATTTCCATGCCGTTTCTCGGCACTGTCGCTCCGTGGCAATTTACGTTCATTATTGTCGGCCTGCCCGGTTTGCTTATCGCGTTATTGATGCTGACCATTCGTGAACCCAAACGACAGCTGACAGCCGGCACTGACGTCAAGCCCGAGTTCTCGCACATGCTCAGGCATGTCTGGCAGCGTAAGCACGTCTACCTCAGTTTTGTTGCCTTCGTCTGCCTTATGACGATCTGCGCGTACAGCCAGGGCTGGAACGCACCCATGTTCAAGCGCACCTGGGGCTGGGAAGCGGAGACGTACGCAGTAGTTAATGCCATCGTATTGCTCGCTGTCGGACCACTCTCCGTGAACGTCGCAGGCTGGCTCAACGATAAACTCTACGCCGAAGGACGCAAGGACGCGCCGTTACTCATCATGATCGTTGGCGCCCTGATCATGGTACCCACCGGGATCGCTGCGCCGTTAATGCCGACGCCGGAAATTGCGATGGGTTTCTACGCCATCAATACCGTTGGCATCGCCATGACCTCGGCCACCGGCGTCACCGGCCTGATAAACATCACGCCCGGAGAGATTCGCGGGCAAACGATCGCGCTCTACTACATGGGTATCAGCCTCGCGGGCTTACTGCTCGGTCCGGCCTCCGTCGGCTGGCTGTCCGACAACGTGTTCGGCAACGAAAACCTTAATTTCGCGGTCGCCGCAGTACCTGCAATATTCGGTATACCCGTGTTGCTCCTCATTCGTTATGCGCGACGCGTATATCTCGACGAGGTCGCGAAACAGGAGGCAGCAAGCGGCGTATGACAACGATCCGAAAGCACTACGCCGACACTTCGTATGGGCAAGTTCACGTGCGAAGTATCGCTGCGACCGGCGACGAAATCTCAGCTCCGCTCGTCTGCCTGCACCCGGCTCCGGCGAGTGGACTGTACTTCACTACGGTAATGCCGTTGTTGAACGCAGGCCGGCGCGTGCTCGCTATCGATTACCCCGGCTACGGCGGTTCCGACAGTCCGCAGGAACCCCTCACCGTTGCCGACTATGCACGTGCCGCAACACAAGCGCTGGAATCTTCCTCCGTCGCTGAGCCTTACGACCTGTTGGGCTTTCACACCGGCTGCCTGATCGCCGCCGAAATGAAGCAGGCAAAACCCGACCGCGTCCGCCGCCTCCTGCTTTGCGACATTCCCTATTTCACGACCGAGCAGCAGGATGCGCTGCGTGAAAAGATGACACGGCCATTACCGGTCGGGGCCGATCTCGAATGCCTGGCCGGTGCATGGAAGTTCGACGTGTCCGGCCGGCTGGATCATGTGCCCCTGCGCCGCGCCTTCGAGTTATTCGCCGAACGTCTGCGCTCAGGCAGCGAAGACTGCGCGGCGTTTAGAGCGGCGTTCACCTACGATTGTGAGACCCGCCTCTCTGCACTCAAAGGAGATGTAGTCTGCCTTGCGACACAATCCTCCCTGCACGCACCAACAACTGCGGCGGCATCCGTCATTCCGGACGCTACTCTCGTCGATGTCCCGGAGGTTACAGCCGCGGTTTTCGAGGCGGGCGCGCACGCGATAAGCAAACGCATCGCCGCTGCCCTGGAACCGGACCGGTGAGCGAATACCTGCTCGTCAAATTTCTACACCTCGTCGGCTTCGCCTATTGGCTCGGCGGCGATCTCGGCGTGTTCTATTGCAGTTACTTCGTTGCCAATGAAAAACTGCCAACCGACGTTCGCGTTGCGACGGCGAAGATACTTTTTGCCCTGGATCAGGCGCCGCGGATCTGCATGACCCTGATGCTGCCGCTGGGAACGCATCTCGCCTGGCGTCTGGGCGCGCTACCGATCGATACAGGAACCATGACGATCATCTGGCTGCTGGCGGCCGCCTGGCTGGCGATGGTCATAACGCTGCACAGCGCCAGACAGAGCAAAGGCAAGACCATTCTGACGACATTCGATTTCTGGTTTCGACTCAGCCTGTCGCTCGGCCTGATCGGCGTCGGGGGCGCTGCACTGAGCGCTGCCAGCGCCGCAATTCCCTACTGGGTTGCGGCCAAACTCATGATCTTCGGCAGCCTCGTGGGCTGCGGACTGATCGTGCGAATCAAACTACGTCGCTTCGGTCCTGCGTTTACAAAGCTGGCCAGCGGCGACGCGAGCGACGCGGACAATGCCGCTATCCGGGACAGCCTCGGAGCAACACGTCCGTTCGTCGTCACAATATGGGCAGGCCTGCTCGGCAGCGCAGCACTGGGCCTGCATTTAATCTAAAACCGGGAGCTTAAGATGGGCGCATTCATGTTTATTCAGGCGGACATTTCCAACCCGCAGCAGTTCATGGAGTACGGGAAACGAATGCCGGAGCTGATTACCAAGTTCGGCGGCCGCTACCGCTGCATACGCGCTGCAGTTGATCAACTTGAAGGCAAGCCCGACAATCGCAAGATTGTCGTATCGGAATGGCCATCGATGGACGCTGCGCGCGAGTTCTGGAATTCCCCCGAGTATGCTGGGGTCAGGAAATTCCGCGAAGGCGCCGCCGAAGTCGATGTCTATCTCGTCGAAATTACAGGTGACTAGGCATGACTGGGACGATCGATCGCTATACCGCACTCGCGCTGCAAACGCGCTGCGACTCCGTCAATAACGTTGACAAGGACGGCGCCCGCTCGGCGATGATGACCGCAATCGCGCGCATAGACGAGCAGATTCGCGGTTCACTGGTGCTTACCGGGCCGTCGCTGCGACTGGTCGTTCTTCCGGAGTACTTCATGACCGGCTACCCGGTGGGGGAAACCATCGGCGGCTGGGCGGACAAGGCGGCGATCGCTGTTGACGGGCCGGAATACGATGCACTCTCGCGAGTTGCCCTGAGGCACGGGATCTGGCTGGCGGGAAACGCCTACGAGACCGATGCGCACTTCCCGGGTTTTTACTTCCAGGCCTGCTTCATTATCGACCCCGCAGGTGAAGTGATTCTGCGTTACCGGCGGCTGATTTCGATGTTCGCACCTACGCCACACGATGTCTGGGACAAATACCTCGATATCTACGGCATCGATGCGGTCTTTCCCGTGGCCGACACGCCAATCGGCAGACTGGCGTGCTGCGCTTCGGAGGAAATCCTGTTTCCGGAAATAGTGCGCGCGCATGCCTTACGCGGCGCGGAAATCATCCTGCACCCGACCAGCGAAGTGGCCAGCCCCGACATGACGCCGAAGGAAATTGCGCGGCGTGCCCGGGCGATTGAAAACCTCGTCTACGTGATATCGGCAAACACGGCCGGCGTCCACGGAGAGGGTATCCCGGCTCACTCCGTTGACGGCATGTCGAAGATTGTCGACTACAAAGGTCGTGTACTGGTGAGCGCTGCAAACGGCGAGACGATGGTCGCTCATGCGGAAATCGATCTGCCGGCGCTACGTGCGAATCGAGCAAAGCCCGGTATGCCAAACTACTTCGCGCGCCAGCGTCTCGAGTTATTCGGCAGCAGCTACAGCGAGACCAGTTTCTACCCAGCGAACTCGTTGCTCGACAACGACGGCAAAGTACGGCTACCCGAACGCTCGCACTTCATAGAAGCGCAACGCGCTACGATCCGGAAGTTATCGGATGACAAGCTCATTTAATCGAGACCCAGCGAACCGGGGTTAATGCGTTTCCCGGGGTCAACAGCCGTTTTCAAAGCCTCAACAAGGCGCCAGGATTCAGGCCGCAGGCTCTCTTTGTAGGGATAGGACTTGCCGATCTGCATATGGATGCCGCCGTTTTCGCGGAACACACGAATGAGCTCGGTCCTGAGGCGCGCGGTAACGGCCCGTGCTTCGGGGTTGGCGTCGAAGCCGCGTAACTTCTTCAACACGCCCGCTTCGACCGTCGCTTCGTGAATTTCGTTGAGTTCGTCAGGTGTAAAGAAGACCGGTTCGATAACGAAGCCGTTGTGGGCGATGGTTGCGAGGAGGAAGCCGCGGCCGATACCGTGTTTTTCCATTTCCGCGTCGTTCTCGGCAAACAATTCGGTAACCGCATCGAAGGTTGCCTTCGCCTTCGAATGCGGCAGGATCGTGTGCACAGGAACCCAGCGCTCCCCGTTAGGACCGACCATGTTGTTCAACGGCGTAAAGGGATTCGCGCGCAGGATTGTCGGGATACTGTTCTCGATTTCGACACCGCCACGAGCTGCGCAGATTGCACGAATATCGGTGGCGGCCGCTTTAGCGGGACCCTGCAGGCGTTCTTCGATCAATACGTGCAGCGAGTACTGCACACCTTTCATAAATCCGCGGCCCGCGATCGCGACTTTGGCACCGTCTTTTATCGCGCCAACGATCGAACCCGCCGACTTCAGAACACCGGCGAATTTCTTGACGTCGCTCATCAGGCTCTCCCGCTGCATACGTACCGTCTGCAGATTCGGGTCAAACGCAAAACATTCGTCGGCGAGGCCGCTGCGAGAGATGTCGCTCATCGCTTCGATAAGCGCAGCGTAGTCCGCAAAATCGAAGGACATTCCCTGGCGATGCGGTGTTTCCGGAATCAGGCGCAAGCTAACGGTGGCCTTGATGCCGAGCGCCCCTGCGTCACAGGCGAACAAACCGCTCAGATCGGGACCGTAGTGGCGAAAGAACGGTGCGCCGTCGTGTCTTGCGGCCGCGCCCGTCGTGACGACACTGCCGTCCGCCAGAACGACCTCGAGCGATACCACGGAGTCGACTGCCGACCCATATTTCCCGGAACCCCAAAAAATACCGTTCTGCGAAACGCTGCCACCGACCGTCGCGTGGATACCGGACAGCGTCCCCCAAAACGGCGTTCGCAGACCGCTGCCCTGCAGTCTTTCGTAGAGATTCTTCCAGGTACAGCCAGCCTGCACCGTCACATACATATCCTCGGCGTTGATTTCGAGGACCTGATCCATACGCTGCGTGTCGACAATAACGCTGCCGGGCTCCGTCGGCACATAGCCGGACGTGTAGGACATGCCACCGCCGCGTGCGATGACCGCGTGCCCCGCCGCCGCGGCTGTTCGAACGCTGTCCGCCAGTTCCCGCGTGTTCGCCGGACTGACGACGGCCAGCGCCGGCAATCCCTTGGTGTACACGTCCTGAGCGTAGAGGATGCAGCTGCTTTCGTCCGTCCGAACGTGCTCCGTTCCGACAACCCGGTTCAATTCCTGTAGCAAAGCTTAGCCCCTATAAGTATTATTTATATATCATTATACCATCCAAGCCCGGAGAGGCACCATCGTGACCGATAACACCAAAGTACTACTAAAGCGCCAAAGCACGGGCATACCTGTAGCGGACGACTTCGAGATCACCACAGCGCCCATCGAAGCCGCCGGAGACGGGGAATTGCAGTGCGAGACCATCTACCTGTCGCTGGACCCCTACCTGCGCGGCAAGATCAGCGGCCGGCATATGTCCGGCGCCGTCTTGCCGGGGCAACTCATGGCCGGCGAAGCGATTAGCCGCGTCCTGGTATCGAATAATGCCGGCTTTGCCGCCGGCGATATCGTTGCCGCGCACAGCGGCTGGCAGTCGCACCCTGTTATCGAAGCCGCGCACGCGAGAAAGCTCGACCCCGCCGTCGGCCCACTGTCGACTTTTCTCGGTATCCTCGGCATGCCCGGCCTGACGGCTTACGCCGGACTGCTGCGGCTTGGCGAACCGAAATCCGGGGATATCGTCGTCGTGTCGGCAGCCTCGGGCGCCGTCGGTTCGCTGGTCGGACAGATTGCGAAGATCAAGGGTTGCAGAATCGTCGGCATCGCGGGCGCCGCGGAAAAGTGCGCCTGGGTTACCGGGGTGGCCGGGTTCGACGAAGCAGTCAGTTACAAGTCGGGCGATCTGCGCAAAGGTCTGGATCGCGCCTGTCCTGACGGCATCGACGTGTACTTCGACAATGTCGGCGGCGACATGTTGCAAGCCGCAATGGAACGTCTCTCCATTGGTGCCCGTGTCGTTTTGTGCGGCCTGATGGCACAGTACAACAGCGACGAGATGCCACCGGGCCCAAATCCGGCCTTCATCATCAAGGCCCGCGCCACCGTTCGCGGCATGGTGGTCTATGACCATGAAGACCTGCGAGAGGAAATGGTCACGGAAGTCAGCCGCTGGCTCCGCGAAGGCCGGATCCAGTACCTCGAAGACCGGGCCGAAGGTCTCGAAAACGCACCGAGGGCGTTTTCGAGACTGATGCAGGGCAAGAATGTGGGCAAAGCAATCGTTGTTGTTGGTGGCGAATAGCGACGAATACGCCCTGTTGTGAGTCAGTACCTGTTTTTGGCCGAAAGCAAATGTTCAGATATTTGACTACCGAAAGGAGAGATTCTGTTGTCCAGAAATTTGCTCGCGGCTTTATCCTTCGCGATTCTCTGCGCCTGTGGTAGCGGCGAAACCTTCGAAACGAAAATACCGAAACCGGAGTGGTATGACTCAATCGAACTCGTGGAGCTGAACAACGTCGGGGAACTCGACTCCCTCTGGAGGGGAAAAAAAAGATGCTGCATTGACGAAAGCATGCTCCTCGCCAACAACCGGGAATTCTACAAAGCGTGCTACGAAGCGATCACGAACAACCCCGAGAACGAGGAACTGGTAGTAAAATGCCTATGGCTCATGGATGCGGGTGCCGACAAGGACCAGCGAATTGGAATTAGCCGATTCCTGGTAGAGAACTTCGGCAATCACAAGAATAGCGTCGAACATTGTAGAAATTGCTCACCCGGGGATACTGTTGCCAGGGTCACTAAAGACTTGGCAAGAATGGAAAAAGCCCAAGGACAAATTGACCACGCGATCAGCCTGTTGGAGGACTTGCTCGATAGCAGAGGCGACGAGGTCAGCCATTGGATACAGGTAGAGATATATGAAGTACTCGGCGGCATGTACTTATCTTCCGTTGTGACCAATGAACGAAAAGACCGACTGAACTCGGCATACAATAGACTCAGCGGCGTTCGCCGCGAAGATAACGGTGTGGAAAGACGCTTCGAACGGTTCGAAATCACCTACAAAGACGTTATGGCAAGGCAACTCTAGTCGACATTGGGCGAAACGAAATCAGATATCCGCTATCGCCGCGCGCGGCAGTGACTCCAGATCGGTCCTCAGCGTCGAATTCCAGCGATTCAGGAAACCGAACATCGAAATAACCGCGACAATCTCGAGCTGCGCCTCTTCGCTGAAATGTTTGCCGAGTTCGGCAAACATCTCGTCGCTAACTGCATTCGGTGACTGGCCCGAGTGCAGGGCCACGCGCAATGCTGCCTTTTCCGCAGCTGTGAATTGATCACTGGTCTCAAACGTCCAGACCGCCCCGAGTTTTTCCTGGCTGACGCCGTGCCTGCCGCTCGTAAACGCGGTGTGAGCAACACAATACTGACAGCCCGCGGCGCTGCTGGTGATGAGACCGATCAGGCGTTTCAGTCCGGAGGCTACCTCCCCCGGGGCGTAAACTGTCGCTACCAGCTCGCTGAAGGCGGCTGCCAATGCTGGATTTCGTGCCATTATCAAGGCGTCGTTCGGAACGAAGCCGAGCAACTTCTCCGCATCGAGGACAGCCGCTCGTTGATCGGCGGGAAGCGACTCGAGTTGTAGCGCTGGAATCCGGCTCATGTCTCTACATGTACGGCGTTTGATCGGCATTCGATTTCATGAAGCAGGAACCCAGTATCCACTTCAGGTTAATACCGATTCTATCGGCTCCGGGAACCGTGAAGGCGTAACCGTGTTCCTTGTTTTTTCCGTCAAGTTTTTCGCTCAGATAAATGACGAACGAGTCCCGAGTAAAGACGCCGTCGTAATTATTGATGGGCCAGTCGACTAAAAACAGGCTGATACCCAGCTCTCTCCCGTCGTTAGTCGTAAACCATGCCGCCCCGCCCTGGTCATGGACTTCGAGACCGTCATATCGATCGTAGGGCTCGTCCCGCCCCCCGCCGACACCAGGAACATCTGCATAGCACTGAAAACTGCGCGTGCGATGCATCTGGTAGCCGCTGCCCGGCGCGTCTTCGAGACTCATCCAGAGTTGTTTTTCGCTAAGAGTAATTTCGTGCGGAATCGCGACGGGGCAGGCGGAGGATTCGGCCCTGAACTGTGCAGCTTCCCGCTGCCACCGAAGCTCACAACGATTGTCCGTCTGACGATCGGCGACACTCATGAGTACCGTGCGCGTTTCGGCATCTTCGCGCAGCGACCAGAGTTGGTCCAGCGCGATTAAAGACTGATTTGAATCCCAAAAACCCGACACCGAGAATTCGTCTGCCGAGATCCTCTGCACTTCGACATGCAGGCGCCGGTGTTTCGGCTCACGCTTGCCACGAACGTCGAAATAGGCCTGGTTGGCGTTGTCAAAACCGCCCTGCAACAGAGTCGCAATAACCTGTAAATCGCGGGCAGTCGTCGTGCCGTCCTGCCCCTGCGCCCAGCACGAGGCCACCGGTACGAAGGTCAGGACAATCAGGGCAGAAACTTTTACCTGTAAATACAACTGCTTGCACATAACTTACACCTTTAAAGTGCTATTGATATACTTTTAAGTCCTTATTGATATATTATTAACACTAATCGGCACAGACCGACAACGATAAATCTTAATCAGGGGGGATCGCTTGATGAAGAACAAACTCACTACTGCCGTTCTGGCAGTCACTGCTACATTCACTTACCTGTCATCGCCAATGGCGTACGCGCAGGATGGCGCCACGACCACGCTGGACGAAATTGTCGTCTCGGCGCGTAAACGCGACGAATCTCTGCAGGACGTTCCGCTCGCAGTCTCCGCATTCGGCGTCGAAGACATCGCCAATCGTGGCATCCGCAGCGTCGAAGACGTGGCACGCTATGTGCCGGGACTGAGTTTCGCCAAGGCCTTCGGGCGCTCCACCGACCGGCCGGTCATCCGCGGTCAGGGTAACGTGCTCGCCGGCGTGCAGTTCGGCGTCGAATCGGGCGCAGCGTATTTCGTCGACGGCATCTATTACCCCGGGGACCTGTCATCGCTTGATCTGGCAAACGTCGAACGCGTCGAGGTAATTCGAGGCCCGCAAGCGGCCCTCTATGGCCGCAACACCTATTCCGGCGCAATCAATTTCGTCACCAAGGGTATCGCCGACGAGTTTGGTGGCACGGTCAGAGCCCGCTACGGTGCTGACAACGATCAGGAAATTTACGCAACCGTGCATGGACCGCTGGGCGACAGGGTTTCCGCCAGCCTGACCGGCCGCTACTACAGCTACGATGGCGAATACACGAACGTCGTGACCGGGCAGACCGTCGGCGACGAGGAAACCACATCCGTCAGTGCACAAATGGAATTCAGGCCGTCAGACCAACTCACGTTGAATGCACGTATCAGTCACCAGCAGGATGACGACGGTACACGCCCCTTCTTCCTGCAGCCTGCGGAAATGAATAACTGCAGGCCAGGCACGCGCTCGAACGCCGCCTGGACCTGGACGGGAAGCACCAACAACAATCAATACTATTGCGGCGAAATCAACAGGCCGGGTGACACCGTTGCGCTGAACGACGGGCCTGCCGTAACAACCGTCGTGGTACCGGGCATTCCGGATACTCCGTTACCCGGATTCGACATCCCCGGCGCTTTTCCGCCCGGGCTGTTCCCTGGCGGTGACCCCTATAACGAGCTGGCAGGCGTGGCGTTTTCGGGTGTCGATCGCGACATTACCTACATCACGCTGTCGGCCGACCTGGAACTGAACAACGGTTGGTCAATCGTCGCCTCGGTGGCCAGCAGAGACGAAGACCGCAAGACGGGCTCCGACTCGGACCACAGTTCCGTCAACTACATTTACAATGCGTTCGCTCCCCCGGCCCCGGAAACAGTCGAGTGCACATTCTGCGCCTCCGGCGTAAACGACTACAGTGACTACTCGATAGAGGCACGGATTCAGTCACCGGCGGACCGGGCAACGCGATGGATGTTCGGAGCGTTCCTGTATGATCAGGAAGAGGAAGTCAGCGATATCACCTTTGCCGGAATCGACCCCGTCGAACGCGAGGAAACCGTAGAGAACATCGCCTTCTTCGCCTCAGTTGAGCACGATTTCACGGATGCCCTGTCAGCCTCCCTGGAACTGCGCTACTTCGACGAGAAGAAGAGCCGCAACGAATTCGACACGATGCTGTCGTTTGAGAACTCCTTCAGTGAAGTCGCACCCAGGATAACTATCGACTACGGCCTCAACGAAAACACGCTGCTGTACGGCGTTTTCTCGAAGGGCTACAAGCCGGGCGGCGTTATCGGTTCCGATGGCGCAACGCTGATACCACCAACAACCACCTACAAGCAGGAAGAGTCCGATAACTTCGAAATCGGCATCAAGAATACCGCCCTGGACGGGCGCCTGATCGCCAACGCCGCGGTATTTTTTATCGATGCGAAGAACGTGCAACTGACGACACCTCTGGCTGACGGCGGTACCGGCGACTCGACATCGGTCGTGACCAACCAGGGCTCTGGCGAAACCTTCGGTGTCGAACTCGATCTCAAGCTCCTGCTAACCGAGAGCGTGACCGTCGGCATGACCTACGCGCTGGCCGACAGCGAGTTCACCGAAGGTTGCGATGAATTCGAGTGGACCATGACCTCGGGCGGCGGCATCCTGACCGATCCGGTTGCCTGCACGGGTAACGACGTTAACGGTAACGGCACCGGTTCGATCGTCGGCAACCAGTACCCGCTGAGTTCAGAGAATCAGTTTAGCGCCTTTCTGGACTTCAACCGTCCCCTGGGTGGTGACCGGGAGTTCTTTGCCAACCTGAACTATTCCTGGGAGGATAAGAAGCCGGTACAGGTTCACAATCTGGCATGGGTCCCGGAAGCTTCGATCGTCGATCTGCAGTTCGGGGTCTCCGGCGAAAACTGGACAGCGAAAATCTACGGCCGCAACCTGACCGACGAAGACGCGCCTTCTATGGTCACCCGTTGGTTGCAGGACCCGTTGCTGAGTATCTATGCAAGCGGCCTGTTTGGCAGTATGGTTGACACCGCCGCTGCCGGGGCGCCAGCGGGCAGCTGCACGTCGTCAACCTGTTCGACAAACTTTCCGCGCGCATTCTTCGGTGACATGCGCCGCGGACGCAATATCGGTATCGAGTTCGATTTACGATTCGGCAAGTAATGCCCGCGGCGGACGATTCGGTCCCCGGCGGCTTACTGCCGGGGACCGCTTGTTATGAAGCAAACACTATTCGACAAGATCTGGGACTCTCACGTCGTCAAGGAACTCGATGACGGCACCAGTCTCATCTACCTCGACCGCATATTCATCCACGAACGCACCGGCAGCATCGCGCTGACCAGTCTTAAGGATCAGGGCCGGCCGGTCCGCAATCCTGCGCACGTATTCGCAACGATGGATCATATCGTCGACACGTTGCCCGGCCGCGGCGATTCGACGCTCATGCCCGGCGGCGAAGAGTTCATAAAAACCATGCGTGTTGAAGCCAACGACGCCGGTCTCACGCTGTTCGATATCAATGACCCACGCCACGGCATCACGCACATCATCTCCGCCGAACAGGGCATCACTTTGCCCGGCCTGGTCGCCGCCTGCCCCGACAGCCACACCTGCACGCTCGGCGGGCTGGGAGCTATCGGCTGGGGTGTGGGCACCAGCGACTGCGAACACGCATTGGCGACAGAGACGCTGCGCGCTGTGAAACCAAAACAGCTGCGAGTCCGGTTCGACGGCGAGTTACGGCCCGGAGTGACGGCGAAAGACATGGTGCTGCATCTGATCGGCAAATACACGGCATCGGGAGCCCGCGGCCATGCGATGGAATACGCCGGCCCGGCCGTCGAAGCGCTCGACATTGAGGCACGTTTCACGTTGTGCAATATGGCGGTCGAGTTTTCGGCATTCACCGGAATTATCGCGCCCGACGAGAAAACGATCTCGTATGTGCAGGGAAGACCTTATGCACCTGCGGGAGAAGCCTGGCAGCAAAGCCTTGAATTCTGGAATTCGCTGCAATCGGATAGCGATGCCGTGTTCGATAAGGAGATCAGCATTGACTGCGCCGATATCGCACCGACGATAAGCTGGGGAACCAGCCCGGAACACTCGATACCGGTCACGGCTGTTGTTCCGGAACTCGACCACGCCGTCAGCGAAGAGACACGGGATCAAATGCGAAGCGCCATGGAGTACATGGGACTCGAACCCGGGCAGGCACTGATCGGCCTGCCAATCGACGGAGCCTTTATTGGTTCATGCACTAACGCACGACTAAGCGATTTGCGCGCAGCAGCCACGATACTGGACGGCAAGAAGGTAGCAAAACACGTTCGCGCGATATGCACACCAGGATCGAGATTGATAAAAGAGGCTGCGGAAGCGGAAGGAATTGACGAAATATTCCTCGACGCCGGCTTCGAATGGCGCGAACCAGGATGCTCGCTGTGCTTCAACGCCGGCGGAGAGAGCTTTGGGCCCGAACAGCGGGTTGTCACCAGCACCAATCGGAATTTCCGTGGCCGACAGGGGCGCAAGACACGCTCTCATCTTGCCAGCCCCGCATCGGTGGCTGCCGCAGCAATCGCAGGCCGTATCGCTGACGTGCGCGAGATGAGCTGATGCGCCCGTTTACTCAGCACATCGGCGTAGTCGCGCCGATCATTGTCGATAATGTGGACACGGATCAGATCATTCCGTCGCGTGAAATGAAGCGCGTCAGCAAGCACGGTCTGGGCGATGGTCTCTTCGCCGGGTCACGCTACAACTACGACGGCATGAAGAAGGTCGGTCTGCGCAAGAACTTCGTTCTCAACAAGCCCGAGTACTGCGAAGCATCGGTCATGCTTGGCGGCGAAAACTGGGGCTGCGGATCCTCGCGCGAACATGCTGTCTGGGCGCTTTGCGACTACGGTATCCGCGCCATTATCGCCAAGAGCTTCGGCCGTATCTTTTTACGAAACTGCGCCCGCAACGGTCTCCTGGCCATCGAACTACCGGCCGAACAGATTGATTTGCTTGCGCAGAGCACTGCTCCCGCACCGCAGTCGAATCGCGTGTTGATCGATCTGGAGAAAGGCGAAGTACAGGCGCCGAGCGGAGAGGTGTTTTCCTTTCACATCGCAGAGTCGGACCGCAATATGCTGCTGAACGGGCTCGATCACATCGAATACACGATACAGCACGAAGACCAGATTGCACGATTCACAGAAAGCGACAAGAAGACGCGCCCCTGGGCCTACCTTTAGATCAGCCGCGCTCTCCGGACACGGCGCCGGATTGCAGCAAGGACTCGATTTCCTCTGCGCTGTAACCCAAGTCGTTCAGCACCTCCAAAGTATGCTCACCGGAACGCGGTGGATTCAGCCGAACATCGAATTTCTGTCCGTCCATTTCGAACGGCATCGCCGGCAGCTTCACAGCCTTCCCGTCCGGCAACGTCATCTCCAGCAAACCACCCGATTCGTTGAGGTGCGGGTCATCAAGCATCTCCTCCGGTTTCGAGATCGGCGCGAACGGCAAGCCGCTCGATTCGAGGCGACTCATTAGATCGTCGCGTGTCATGGTGAGAAACCGCGCCTGCACCAGCGGAATAATGCATTCGCGGTCCGCAACTCGCGCATTGTTTTCCCGAAGTCGTTGGTCGGCCAGCAATTCGTCAAAACCGAACGACTCGCAGAATGTTATCCACTGCGAATCACTAACGACGCCGACGAATACTTTTTCATCGTCGCTGGTCGTAAACACGTCGTAGATCGCCCATGCAGAGATGCGTGCCGGCATCGGTGCCGCCGGCGTACCGGTTACGGCGAACTGCGCCATGTGCTGCCCTACGAGAAACGCAGTACTTTCGTACAGCGCACTCTTAATATGGCGGCCCTTGCCGCTGTGTTGACGCTCCAGCAGCGCGGCAAGCACGCCCACTACGCCCCAGACGCCGCCCAGGACGTCGATGACCGATGCACCTGCCCGCAGCGGCTGACCCGGTGGCCCCGTCATATAGGCCAGACCACCCATCATCTGAGCGACCTCATCCAGGGCGGTCCGGTGCTCATAGGGTCCGTCCAGAAAACCGTGTGTCGAGCAATACACCAGTTTCGGGTTGGTTTCGCTGAGCGCTGCGTAATCCAGTCCGAGGCGATCCATCGCACCGGGCCGAAAGTTCTCGATCAGCACATCGGCGTCGGCAACGAGGTCGCGGGCGATCTTCGCGCCTTGCTGCGATTTGAGGTCGAGGCAGATGCTCTTCTTGTTGCGGTTATACATCGCGAAATAGCCGGCACCCGAGCCCTTCAGCGTCCGCGTCTTATCGCCCGAAATGGGCTCGACCCGAATGACGTCCGCGCCCATATCCGCCAGCACGAGGCCCGCCGATGGTCCCATGACCATGTGCGAAAACTCGATAACACGAATGCCGTTGAGCGGCAGCATTGCTTGCGGCGGTTTACTCACAAACTTTCCAATTAGCCTCTTCTTATTTGGTATAATATTATATCTTTAATGCATCTACCTGCAAGACATTGTTTTATTAAGTAATATCTGATGAAAGATATAGACATTTTAGTGAGCGAAGTCGGCCCCCGTGACGGCCTGCAGAGCATAGCCGCGATACTGCCAACCGAGATCAAGAACGCCTGGGTCAGAGCGCAGGCGGACGCTGGTTTCAGGGAGATCGAAGTCGGTTCCTTTGTGCCGCCATCGATTTTGCCACAGATGGCCGATACCGCCGAGGTTGTGGCGGCGGCGCTGACGTTAACAAACCTCAACGTTGCCGTACTCGTCCCCAATCTGCGCGGTGCCGAAGGTGCGATCGCCTCCGGGGCGCACAAGATTTCGATTCCGTTCTCCGTCAGCGAAACCCACAGCCTGAAAAACGTACGGCGAAACCATCAGCAGATGTTTGACGAGGTGACCCGGATCGCCGAACTGGTCGCCGCTCAGGAATCTCCGCCGCATTTCGAGGCAGGCCTGTCCACCGCGTTCGGCTGCACTATCGAGGGTGCGGTCAGCGAAGACCTCGTCGTCCGCTCAGCGGAAAAACTCATGCGCTGTGGTGTGGCGGAAGTCGGGCTGTCCGATACGACCGGCTATGCGAACCCGCAGCAAGTACGGCGACTGCTGCGCAAAGTACAATCGGCGATCGGTGCTGAGAACATTACCGGCGTTCACCTGCACAACACCCGCGGTCTCGGGCTTGCGAATGCGCTTGCGGCTATAGAAGAGGGCATTACAACGATCGACAGCTCGCTGGGCGGTATCGGCGGCTGTCCGTTCGCGCCCGGAGCAAGCGGCAATATCGTTACCGAGGACCTGGTATTCATGCTGGAGGCAATGGGGCTCAACACCGGTATCGATATCGATAAACTGCTCGACGTTCGTAATATACTGAGGACCGCATTGCCGGACGAACCATTGTACGGGTTCACCCCCGACGCCGGCCTGCCCAAAGGTTTCAGAAAAGGCGAAAAACGAAATGACTGAGCGTTCCATCAAGGCAATCGATGCCGTCGTCAACATCTGGACCGAAGAGGCCCTGTCCCATCGGCCCGACTGGGGCGACGAGTTCTTCACCGGCAAGATGAAAGCGGAGAACAGCCTGATGGCCGGACTCAGCCTCGAAGAAATGATTGCGCGTATGGATGCTGCGGACATCGAGCATGCTTTTCTGATCGCCGCCAAGTCCGGCCGGCCCGGGCTAAAGGGCTGCTACCACATGCCGCCGAAGGTCGTCGCCGACGCGGTGAGCGCGTATCCCGATCGATTCTCAGGCCTTATCGGCATCGATCCTTTTACCGGCATGGATGGTGTGCGTGAGCTTGAGCATGCTGTCAGGGAACTCGGCTTCATCGGCGCGCACCTCTATCCGCACTGGTTCGAGCTGGCGCCCGATCACGCCAAATACTATCCCTTCTACGCCAAGTGCGTTGAACTCGGCGTGCCGGTTCAACTGCAGGTCGGCCAGTCGATGATTTATTCCAAAGACTACCGCTGTCGCAGTGTCGGCCAGCCAATTACGCTGGACGCTGTTGCCTGCGACTTTCCTGAGCTGAAGCTCATCGGCATTCACGTCGGCATCCCCTGGACCGATGAAATGATTGCGATGGCCTGGAAGCACGAGAACGTTTTTATCGGCTGCGACGCACACAGCCCGAAATACTGGCCGGACAGTTTCGTCCGCTACATCAACAGCTATGGTCAGAACAAGGTCATTTTCGGTACCGACTTCCCGGTGCTCGACTTCGCTCGCACAATGCAGGAAATCCGCGACTTGAACTTCAAGCCTGAAGTTATGCAGAAGTTACTGCGCGATAACGTTCGTGCCATCTACGGCCTCGAATAGGGACTCCGATGAATCTGGCGGGCGTCCTCCGCGACAACGCGAAAAACACTCCTGACAAGGCGGCCATTCTCTATCGCGACCAGTCGCTTAGCTACGCAGAAACATGGTCCGAGGTCGAGAGAATCGCACGTTACCTGGCCAGCCGGGGCATCTCGTCGAGTGACCGGGTTGGCTTGTCGATGGCCGAGCATCCGACTCACCTGATTGCGCATTTCGCCGTCGCGCGACTTGGTGCAGTCATCGTACCGATGGATCATCGATGGACCGATAAGGAAAAGCACTCGGCTGAAACGGCATTCAATACGAAGCTCGTATTGACGGACAACGACGATCTGTCCGTCGACGTCGACGTGCAGTTGCCCGAGCTCGGCAATGACGACGCCGATCTGCTTATTTCGCTGTCATCCGGCACCACTGGCAAACCAAAAGGGGCAATCGTTACACACGGCAATCTCTATCAGCGATTTGTCAGTCAATGGAACGCGATCGGCTACGGTCAGGACGACTGCTTTGCCATCCTAACGCCATTTTACTTTGGTGCCGGTCGCTCTTTCGGCATGAGCCTGCTGGCAGCCGGCGGTACCGTACTGATTGCGCCACCACCAATGAAACCACCGCAAATAGTGGCCGTGCTTTCAAGGTCCGTGGTAACGGCAACATTCATACCGCCAACCCTGCTGCGCCGCTTGTTCGATTTGCACGAACACGGCCAGGCGCCCCTGCTCGGCAACCTCGACTACCTTATCGTTAGCGGCGAACCCCTGTTTGCCGACGAAGCGCACGACGTCATAGAAAGAATCTGCCCCAATCTCTTCAGCTACTATGCTTCCAGCGAAGGTGGCGGCATTTCGGTTTTGACGGCTGCAGAGTTTTCGGAGTATGCCGCGACGGTCGGCAGGCCGACATACAAAACCACCGTTGAAATCGTCGATGCCGAGGACGCCGAGGTCGGTACCGGCACGGTCGGTCGGCTACGATATCGCGGCCCGGGAGTCGCAACCCGCTATCTGGACGGCGATGGCAACGAGCAACAGGCGGCGGTCGGCGGCTGGTTCTACCCGGGCGACCTCGCAGAAAGGCTGGAGTCCGGCCACATTGCACTTCGCGGGCGCGACAAGGACGTCATTATTCGCGGCGGCGTGAACATTTACCCTGCGGAGATCGAGGCCGCGCTGCTTGCGCATCCGGAGGTCGCAGAAGCGGCCGTCATCGGCGTTAACGACACAGCACGTGGTCAGATCGTCAGGGCGTTCGTCGCCGGCAATGCCAGCGACGAGTCGCTGCAGCGATGGTGCGCGGAAAACCTGGCGCCTTACAAAATCCCGCAGGAGATAAGCAGACTCGATGCTCTGCCCAAACGATCATCGGGAAAAGTCGATAAGAAAACGCTGGAGTCCTTATGAAACGTCTGCAAACGCCACTGTTAGCCGGAGCTCTGTTTATGATGTCCGCCGTATTCGCCGACAGCGAGCTGGAGCAACTGGCGACGCTGATCGAGGGCACTTTCGACTCGCATCTGGCCAACCCGGAGCAGCCACTCGAGCAAAGACTTGTCGATCGCAGAATCCGGCTCAACAACAGCGAACTCGGCGACGTCGTGTTCTACCAGCAAATTAACCATCGTGAAGACCTGAGCGTCTATCGACAACGTATTCTGGTTGTTTCCGAAGTCGGGGGCGAGTTGCTGCAACACGCTTACGCCCTGTTGGAAGCCGGGAAATTCGTCGATGCCGGTGTCGATGCGTTCACCACGCTGAATGAAAGAGACCTCGACGCGTTCATGCCCGACGGCTGCGAACAGGTATGGACGAGGACCGCAGACGGCTTTCGCGGCTACGTCGACCCCGAACGCTGCCAGATCATCTCCAGCCGCAGCGGTTTAGCGCGCGAGATCGAGGCGGAAAACATACTGACCCACGACTCCGCCTCACTTGTCGAGCGCGGTTACGACGCCGAAACCGGCGAACAGTTGTTCGGCTCACCTCAGGGCGAGAGCTTCCTGCTGCGGCGTCGTCCCGCGCAACGCAATCACTAGTCGTGTGAGTGCGTCGTACCGTCCGCATGCGTATGCGTGTGCCCGCGCCGCGGCATAGTATCTTCGAAGTCCTCCGGCCCGTGCGGATGGTTGTGCGAGTTGTTGACACACCACTTGTACAAGACCGGGTCGCGCTTGGCGAGCCGCGCGGCGGAACGTGACTCGTTCTCGTCCGGCGTGCTCCACGGATTGTAGTGAAAGTGGTTGAACAGTTTCGAATCCGTACGGCCGATAGCAATACAGCCAAGCTCACTCGCGAACGCGCCATGATTGATATAGGGCGGCCGCCAGAAGTATCCGCCTGTCGGCAATTCACCGAACTGCATCATCCATGACGTTCCCCACAGGTGATAACCCTCCTCGGCGCAATCGTGATAGGAAATATTGTCCTGATGAAAATGCGGTGTCATGCAATACAGGAACGTCATTGCGAAAGTATCTGGGTTGAAGTTGAGCAACTTGATCATGCAACCCGACGCGACCGATGGACTGACGAGATTACCCGGCGCCCAGGTGATATTGCTGAAGGTATCAATGTCATGATACAGCTCGGTGCGTGACAAAGGATGATGGGCGTCGCTCTCCACATGGCTGGGCTCTGCCGTGTTGTACATTTTCAGCAGCAAGGCGCCCTGCTCGCTACTGATCTCCGGCATTGCATAACCTGCCGGCACGAAGAAGTAGTGACCTCGCACGCACTCCTGGTCGCCGACTTTGATACTGCCTTCGACGACGATGAACTCCAGCTCCGAGTAACTGAACCCAGGCGGCTGTTTGTAGCCTCCGTCGAGTTGCACGGTCATCGTGCAGGAACCGATCTCGGTATCGAGACTCAGCATTTTGTAGCGATAACCGGCACTGAAACCCGGCAGAGCCATATTCTTGAAGTGAACGTCGCGGTCGCAAAACGGTTCAATATGGGGTCTTGACATGCTTCTTCTCCAGCTAGTAGACGACGACGTGATCGCGTTCGGGCTTGACGGGCAGCTCTTCCTCGGCCAGCTTCAATCGCTGATCGCCATCGACGTTAAAGCCGTATTTTTTAAGCCGCTCGAAGAATTCCTCGTACCACTGGTCCCGCGTTGAATCGAGCGCTCGCATCTCATCGACGATCTTCTGATAGCGCTCGTCCTGCTCCTTGACCTCTTCATCCAGCCACTTTCTGACCTCTGCGGGAAGCTCCCGCTCGATCCTGGTGTTCTTAAATGTCATAAATCCTCCGCAAAATACTTCCTTACAATCCAATCAGGCTGATCGCCGCGCCACAGGCGGCGACAGATGCCCCGGCCGCTGCATGCGAGTAGCGACCCAGCGACGGGAGTTTCAACTTCTGAATTCCAATACTCGTTACGGCTACCGCCAACAACATGGCGAGCAAGGTAACAACACCGAACACCACGGCCACCGAGATAACCAGTGCCGGACTTTGTTGCGCAGCCGGGTACATGAATAACGGTATCAACGCCTCGCAGGGCCCAAGCACGAATACGATGAACAGCGCCCAGGGCGTAAGCGACTGCTTCGACGGCGCATCGTGAACGTGCATGTGCTCTTGCCGATGATCGTGTTTGTGCGAGTGAACCACATCACCGTGCGAATGCAGGTGCGAATGGGAATGAGCACGCCCCGCTTTCTTCAGGCCCCACGCGAAATACATGAGACCGAAAGCGAACAGCGCCCAACCCGCAAGATTGCCGCGAAAACCCTCTAACGCAGTCAACGACGACAACTGCGCTCCGAGGTATATGCCCACACCGCCGATCACAACCGAGCTCAGTACATGGCCGATGCCACAGTACAAAGTGATACGCAGAGTTTTCTGCAGGGTCCAGTTACGCGCCTTACCCATTGCGGTGAACGGCAGGTAGTGGTCCGGGCCGATAATCGTATGCAGCAGTGCGATTGAGGCCGCCGTCAAAAGCAAAAGCTGTGCTTCGTTCATGTTCTACACCGGTCGCTGGCTGGGGCGGGAAAGATACTGACCGTTCGCATCGCCCACAATTGCGCCATTGTTGTAGACGAGGCCACCGCGCAGATAGGTCGACTTCACTCGTCCGGTCAGTTCAATACCTTCGAAAGGCGTGTAGCCCTGTGCCGATTCCGATTCTTCGGCACGCACGACGAAGGACTCGTCCGGATCGAGCAACACCAGGTCCGCATCGTAGCCAACTCGGATGTCACCTTTGTTCAGGAGTCCGTAACGTTCCGCCGGATTTTTACTGACCAGCTGCGCCATGTGGTTAACGGACATGCCGCGTCGGCTGCCTTCGCTGTAAAGCGCCGACAGCAGATATTCCGTGCCACCGAAACCGGACTTCGACACCCAGATATTCTCACCGTCGGTATGATCGTGGTTGTCCGTTTTCAGCTCCTCGGAACAGCAGGCGTGGTCGCTGACAACCCAGTCCAGCTTCCCGTCCAGTAGTTTCTCCCAGAGAAACTCTACGTCTTCACGCGAGCGAATCGGCGGATTGACCTTTGCGTGACAGGCGGACGGTGCATCATAGTCGAGCATCAGATGACCGATCGTCACTTCGCGACGGAAGTTAATATGCGGAAATACGTCCTGCATCATCAGCGCCGCTTCGAGCGCCTTCTTCGACGTCAGGTGTAGCAGGTTGATATTGAGGCACTCAGTCTCGAAAGCCAGATAGGAAGCGATCCAGATAGCGAGCCCTTCGGAATGCGGCGGCCGTGCCGCGCTGTACGCACGCAAGCCGCTGAGCTTGCCTTCGCTCTGCACGATTTTCGTATAGGCGTTGAGAATATCTGCCAGTTCGCAATGCAGGCTCACGCTGATGTGATCGGCCATGTCGGGATACTTGACCATCAACTTCTGTGCCGAACGCATGATGAACTCGAAATGGGCAATGTCGTAGGAGTCGTCATCACCGATCATCAGGAACTGCTTCTGTGCGTCCTTGTCCGTTTTGCCATGCAGACCGTAGCCGCCATAGAACATGAATATCTTGAAGGAGCTGACCCCGTAGTCGGTGAGCAGCATTTCCATTTCATCGATGTGAGAAGCAGAAATCGGCGCCAGGTGGTACGCATAGTCGACCCAGTAATTTCCGGCGGAAATATCGAGAACTTCAGGGTAGAAGTCGGCGTAGGGACCGCCCTTGTTCAGGTAATACTGCCCGGTGCGAAAGTAGGTAATGGCGGAGGTCACGCCACCCATTGCCGCGGCTTTACTCTCGGTAACGGCATCGTTCGCCAGCGGTGAGTAGATGCCAACGTGCATATGACCGTCGACGAGACCGGGGAAGACCAGCCGACCTTCTCCATCGTGCACTTCGCCGGCGTCTGCCGCGGGAATATCCGCTTCCAGCCGCGCTATCTTGCCGTCGCTTATACCAATGTCCAGATCTTCCGTACCGTCGCCATCGGGGCGAACTACACGAACGTTTTTCAGGATCAGGTCGAGTCCCATAAATTCTGCTGC
This sequence comes from Woeseiaceae bacterium, assembly GCA_021773035.1. Classification (GTDB taxonomy): domain Bacteria; phylum Pseudomonadota; class Gammaproteobacteria; order Steroidobacterales; family Woeseiaceae; genus UBA1847. The sequence continues at coordinate 51,547 of JAJFKU010000074.1, read as the reverse complement.
CTTTGCTTAGTCGACGCTCAGCACCATTGAGTACTGGAAGCGTTTGGGGTTATAGAGACAATCGAGAACATCGACGACTTCGCCGCTTTCGTTATGTGATTGCCGGCGTATGGAAAGCAACGCGCTACCGGGTTCGACATCGAGGTCCTGCGACACCCGAACCGAAGCATTTTCAGCGCTCAGAACCTGCTCGATCTTCGTCAGCTTGATACCGTTATCGCGAATCACATTGAGGCGCGGCGTCTTTTCCAGATTCTTTTTGGTAAAGCCCTTCGTAATACCTTTGGTCCAGCTGACGTAGTACGCGTAGGGCTCGCCTTCTTCATTGCTGCGCACACGAACCAGCTTGTACGCCGTTTCACGCTCGTTCAGTCCGAGGCGCTCTCTGATATCTGCCGGCGGTACGACCTCTTCGACCGACTTGACGAGCACGATACTGTGCTTGCCCATCTCCGCCAGATTCTCGAGCATGCCAACCAGTGGCGCGCGCACCGGCTTCGGCGTGTACTGATAGGTAACGTGCGAGCCCTTGCCGCGAAAACGTGCAATCAGGTTCTCCGCTGCCAGTTCGTCCATGGCCCGTTTCGCGGTAATACGCGATACATCAAAAGTCGCAGCCAACTGCTGCTCCGTTGGCATTTGTGCATCGAACTCAATGGTGCCGTTAAGAATTGAATCTTTCAGAACAGAGTACAGCTGGTGATAAAGCGGGACCCTGGTCAGGGCGCTGCCCTGTGCAAGATTCCATTCCGATTTTAGCGATGTCAGCAATTCACTCATGGTGCCTCCGGTGCGGGTAAGTGTGTCTCCTGCAGGGATTTTGCTTTTATTTCATCAATTGAACCACCCCGGCTGAACAGACCCATCTCCGCTCTGCCGGGCTCCATCTCCGAGCGCAGCTTTTCGGTGGCTGCCGTATCGACGCTGCCGTCGGTCAAAACAACGACCCCATAGCGATTCGCGCCCTCGCGGCTGACCAGCCCACGCCTGACGTCAAAAGCCACAAGATCGGCATCTCTTTCCAGCGGGTTGCCCCAGCCACCGCCGCCCCAGGTATTGAAGTACAGGACATCGCCTTCCTTGACACTGATGCCGTCGCACTTGGCCGGCAGCCATTCCTCACTGCCATTGGCGCGTACCAGGCGCTTCGTCGAGCGCATACCCGGATCACCGCCGCGAACACCCCACGGATAGGTTAGCCAGCGGTCGTCATGAATCGCGACCTCACCGTCGACAAGGAACTCATAGGCCACCGACAATCCATTGCCGCCACGATGCAGGCCGGCGCCGCCGGAATCCGCGATCGGTTCGTATTTGACGATACGCAGGGGGAAATACGCCTCGATGAATTCGTTCGGCACGTTGGTGAAACCCGGCCACAGGGAGTGGCCGTCCGGGCCGTCGCCGGCGGGGCGTCCCGGGATACCGCCGAAACCGATCTGAAACAGCTGGAACCACTCGCCTTTCTTGTCGTAGCCCGAATAGAACAGGTGTGGGCTGTCCGAGAAACCGGCCGCATTCATGGCATCCGGCGCTCCCTGGCCCAGAACACCGCCCATTACGTCGAAGATTCGACCGAGCGCATGTGTTCGTCCGGACAACGCAGCGGGAAACTTCGGTTTCAGCAAGCTGCCCTCAGGAATACGCACATCAACGAGTTCATAGAAACCGTCGTTGAACAGGATATGCGGATCGAACAGATTGATCGTGAATGAGCCGAAGAACATCTTGAACATTTCTTCGTTCATGTAGAAGTTGATCGAGCTCTTGGCCTGCGGGTCCGTGCCTTCGAAATCAAAGATCGCGACATCGCCTTCACGCCACATCGTGCACGCGATCTTGTACGGCCCTTTGCCAACACCGTCATCGCAGACATAGTCCTCGAAGTAAGACGGCTTTTCCGGAACGATCATATTAATGATCGCCCGCATCGCCTCGAGGTTTCGATCAAGCATGATTTGCATCGTTGTCTGGAATACGTCATCGCCGAAACGTTCCGCAATCTCTATGCAGCGCTTCGACGCAGTGCGACAGGCTGCGACCAGTGCATTGAGGTCGAATCGATTCCACTCCGTCGTACGAACGTTGTGCAGAATCAGTTCCAGAATGTCTTCCTGCAATTCACCTTTTTTGTACAACTTGGTCGGCGGTATGCGAATGCCTTCCTGATAGATAGTCTCGGCCTTAATCGGAATAGAACCCGGCACCATGCCGCCGTTGTCCGACATGTGGCCGAACATCGCTGACCAGGCTATGTGGCGGCCGTCGTTAAAGACGGGCACCAGAACAATCCAGTCCGGCAGGTGAGAAACGGCCGCGTTACACATGTACGGATCGTTGGTCAGGATGATGTCGCCCTCCTCGATATCTCCGTCGTAGGCCTCCATGAAACCGTGTATGAAGGAGCCGAACTGTCCGACGACCATCTTGCCGTCCTTATTCGCCACCATCGGGAAGCAATCGCCCTGCTCGCGAATACCCGGACTCATGGCCGTTCGGAACAGCACGGCATCCATTTCCTCACGCACGTTACGCAGCGCGTTCTCGATGATGTCGACCGTTACCGCATCGACTTCAACGGTTTCCCAGGGCGTGGAGTTTGTTGCAACGATTCTTGCTGTCATGACTAGCCCTCTTAAGCCGGATTGATCAGAAGATTGCCGATGCTATCGACAGTGGCGGTATGCCCGGGCAAAACCAGCGTGGTCGAATCCATCTCCTGGACGATTGCCGGCCCGGCAACGACCGTCCCCACACCCAGCTTGTCCCGGGCGTAAATCGACGCGTCATGCCAAACCTGTTCGTAGTAGAACTTCGTTTCGTGAATGACCGCTGCTTTGAGATCGGTGGTACTCTCGCTCACCTCCTTCAGGTCTGCCGTGAGACTGCTCTTCGCTTTGACGACCGCACGAATCATCACGATCTCGTGGTCTTTACCGTGTGCGAACGTGAACAGTTGTTCGTGCTGTTTATCGAACTCGTCTGTGAGAACAGCAAGACCCTTACTCGTGAGCTCTTCGTCGGTCACTGTCAGTGACAACTGGAACGCCTGGCCGGCGTAACGAATATCGGCCTGATAGACAACCTCCTGCTGGTCCGCCGCTATGCCATCCGCGGCGAAAGATTCGCCGGCTCGTGCACGCAACGCGTGCAACTCTTTAATCAGATCGTCAGCGCTAATCTGATCGACCTTCGCAACATAGGTTTGCGAAGCCTCGTCCTGAATTTGCGTCGTTGCATCACCGTAGGCGCAAAGTACCCCCGGACCCGGAGGCACGATGACCGGCCAGGCTCCGCTGAGCACGCCCAGAGCATTGGCGTGCAGCGGTCCGGCGCCACCGAAACCAACGAGCGCGAAGTCGCGCGGATCGTAACCCTGCTCAACGGAGACGAGCCGCAAAGCGCCCAGCATGGACTCATTGACAATCTTGATGATGCCCTCCGCGGCCGTCATCAAATCGATTCCCATGGCATCGGCGAGTGACTGCACGGCTTTCTCGGCCGCATCCCGGTTAATCGTCATCGCGCCGCCGAGTTTGACGTCGGACGGCAAATAACCCAGTACGACGTTAGCATCGCAGACCGTCGGCAATTCTCCGCCTTTCATATAGGCGGCGGGGCCGGGATCTGCGCCAGCCGAATCCGGCCCGACGCGCAGTGCTTTGGTAAGTTCCGGAACGAAGGCAATCGATCCGCCTCCCGCCCCGATTGTCCGCACGTCGACGGAAGGCGCTCTTACGGTAATGTCACTCACCCGGGTTTCGCGCCGGATACGTGCCTCACCGTTTTGAATCAGGGCCACGTCAGTCGACGTGCCGCCCATGTCGAAGGTCAGGATATTCTCGAAGCCACCGCGCTTACAAAAGTACATGGCTCCTGCAACGCCGCCCGCCGGGCCCGACATCAGAAGATTGACCGGAGACTCGCCTGACGCGCGCGCTGACGCGAGCCCGCCGTCCGAGCGCAGAATGGCGAGATTGACGTCGTCACCGAGACGTTCTTCAAGCGAGGTTTTGAGGTTCGTCACGTATTTCGAAACCTGCGGACGAACATAGGAATTGACGACGGTCGTCTCCGTACGCTCGTATTCCTGCATTTCGGGAACCACATCGCTGCTGATCGAAATCGGAATGTCGGTGAAGATCTCTTCCGCAACGTTCCTGACTTCCGCTTCGTGCACTCCGTTCACATAGGAATTCATCAGGCAGATCGTCAGGGCTTCAACTTCGCCCGTAGCCGCGAGGACTTTGATATCCCTGCGCAGCGTGTCGACGTCAAGCGGACTGACGACCGCTCCGTCGGCCCCCATACGCTCGTCAGCTTCGATAGTGAGCTCCAAAGGTGCCATCAGCGGCGCCTTGTTGTAACTCACCCAGCCACCCAGGCCACCCGGACAAAACGAGCGCGCTACCTGCAGTGTCTGCCGATAGCCCTTGGTCGTAATCAGGCCGACTTTCGCACCCTTGCGCGTCAGTACGGCGTTGGTGGCGACCGTCGTGCCATGCATTACCTGCGAGACCTGTTTCGGGTCGATATCCGACTCATCGCAGATACGGTCGATACCGTTTAGTACACCGACCGATGAATCCTCCGGAGTCGACGGCACTTTGGCCATATAGGTCCGGCCCGACGACTCATCGACCAACAACAGGTCGGTGAAGGTACCGCCAACATCAACTCCTAGACGAAACGTCATGTTTGTTCCCCTGATCCTTGCACTATCAAATAATCGAGTTTTCTTTTAGTCGATGCAGCTCATCGTCGCTCAGACCGAGCTCCCCGCCGTAGACTTCCTCGTTATGCGCTCCCAGCGTCGTGACGCCCGGCCAGCGAATCTCGCCCTGCGTCTTGGACATCCTGGGAAACACGTTCTGCATCTTCAGATTCGGCCACTCTTCGGTGGGCGTATCCACAATCGCGTTGCGAGCCTGGTAGTGCGGGTCCTCGAGCATTTCCGGTGCACGGAAGATCTTCCCCGCGGGCACACCCGCTTCCTGCATCAGGCGATCGATTTCAGCCACGGTTTTAGTCCGGGTCCAGTCGTTGATAATGCCGTCCAGCGTTTCCATGTTCGCGCCGCGAACCGTGTGATTGCTGAAACGTTCATCGCTGGCGAGTTCCGGTTGACCCATCGTTTCGCAAAGACGTTTGAATACCGTGTCCTGATTGGCGGCGATTAAGAAAATACCGTCGGAGCAGTCGTAGATATTCGACGGCGCAACGTTTGGCAGGGTTGCGCCCGAACGTTCCCGAACGTAGTCGCTGACAACGTACTCGGGAATGGTCGCTTCCATGACACTGAGCACAGACTCGTAAATCGACGCGTCGACAACCTGACCCTCGCCGGTTCGATCCCGATGATGCAGCGCTGCTAGCGCGCCGTTACAGGCAAAAGTCGCCGCCAGCGTGTCCCCGATTGAGAGGCCCGCGCGGCTCGGCTGGCGATCCGGTTCACCGCACAGGTAGCGCATGCCGCCCATCGCTTCTCCGATGGCCGCGTAGCCCGCCCGCGTCGAATACGGACCGGTCTGGCCGTATCCGGAAACCCGGATCATGATGATAGCGGGGTTGATCTTGATGAGTTCTTCGTAGCCAAGACCCCAGCGCTCGAGCGTCCCCGGCCGGAAGTTCTCCAGCACCATGTCTGCAGACGCGATTAGTTGGCGAACCAGGTCCTGCCCGGCTGCTTCGCGCAGATTGGCCGTCACGCAGCGCTTGTTGCGCGCACACACGCTCCACCACAGCGGATAATCGCCACGACCCCAGATGCGCATAGGATCGCCCTGGTTGGGCGGCTCAACCTTGATCACATCGGCGCCCATGTCCGCCATGAGTTGCCCGCAATAAGGTCCCGCGATCAGCTGGCCCAATTCAATGAGGCGAACATCGGTCAAAGGGCCCTTGCGCGCCGCTGCGTCAGTCATTGTCTGTCAGTATCCCCGTGATGTCGTTGCGAAACCGCGACCCTGGATCGCTGTCTTCGCCGACGGATTTGTATTCTTTAGCCTATCAATATAACAATAGGTCTTATAACGATCAATACTGAGTTTGCCGGGGGACGCCGCGGCGTGCCGGAGATATTCAGGTCGTGACGCGCTCACCGTCCGCGTAACCCTCGCCACGCAACACCAGGGTATCCGCCGCATCGACCGCGGCATCCCGAAACGGCAGCAATACCACATCCGCGCCCGCATCCAGCAGAAACTCCCGATGCTGCAGACTATCGGACGTGAGAGCGATGCCGCCGCCAAATCCGTTGTGTTGCAGCTCGTGCAGCAACACCAGGGACTTGTCCCTGTCCGGAATCGTGCTGACAACCCACTTCGCAGCGGCAAGCGGCAGCACATGGAAGAGTTCGGCGTCTTCCTGATCACCAAACAGCGTTGCAAGCCCCTGCCCCTGCCAGAACCTTACCCGCTCCGGATCGTAGTCGACGCCCAGCACCGAGTGCCCTCGCTGCTGCAGTTCCTGCGCGAGATTTCTTCCGTAGCGGCCCAGACCGAACAGAATGGTGTCAACGACAAGTTCCGGCTCGTGATGTGCCTGGTTCTGTGCTGCCGCGGGGGAGCCGCCGGCATCCTGAAAAAAATCCAGCGCCGGGGCAAGCCGCTCGTAAATCCAGTGGCTGTAGAGAATGACGTAGGTAGACAGGCCAAAGCTGATCACACCAAGCAGCGTAATCAGCCCCATCGTCGACGCGTCTATGTGCCCGAGGCTGAGGCCCAGCGCAGCCAGGATCAGCGAAAACTCGCTGATCTGCCCCATCGCGAGACCGGAGGTGACCGCGGTCCGCCTGGCGTAGCCCATTGCGCCAACCAGCAGCATGATCAGCAGCGGTTTTAACAACAAGGCAACCAGCGACAGCAGGATCGCGGGGCCCAGTACAGCGCGCAGATCCCCGACGTCGATCTGCACGCCGAGGTTAATAAAGAAGAACAGCAGCAGGAAGTCCCGCAGGCTCACCAGTCGCGCTGCAAGTATCGCCCGATACGGTGTCGCCGCCAGGGAAACGCCGGCGACGAAAGCACCGACTTCCTTACTGAAACCGAGGCCTGTGCCCAACGAGGCCAGACCGATGGCCCAGGCAATGGCGAACAGCGTCAGCAGCTCCGGCCAACGAGCCAGAGACCGCAGCAATGGCGGCAGGACATAGCGCGTGAGTATGGCGATGACGGCCAGGAACCCGATCCCTTTGGCAATGACATCTATCGCCTGCCTGCCGACGCCGGCGTCCAGCGCTTCCGCGCCGTAGGCCGTCATACCGATCATCATTATCACCACGACGATGTCCTGCATGATCAGGATACCCAGCGCAATACGCCCATGCAGGGATTCGATTTCGCGCTTGTCGGAGAGCAGTTTTACGATGATGACGGTGCTCGAAAACATCAACGCCGCCGCCACGTAGAAGGCGGTCATCGGCGTCATGCCGAGCCCGCGCGCCATGGCGTAAGCTACAGCCGCTGTGATTGCCATCTGGCCCGTACCGGCGGCCACTGCAACTCTTCCGACGGAGCGGATCAGTCGAGGATCAAGCTTCAGGCCTACAACAAATAACAACAAGCCTATTCCGAGCTTTGCGAACAGATCGACCTGATCGTGCGCGCGCACCCAGTCCAGCCCGGCCGGCCCCAGCAAGATGCCGACAAAAATGAAGGCGATGATCAGCGGCTGGCGCAGCCAGAATGCGAGTACACCGACACCGGCTGCGACCACCAACACGACGGCAATCTCTGAGAAAGGGTCTGTAAACATGGCCCTCGGCTATCGTGCGTCAGGTATGCACCATCAGAACCGGGATTGACGAGCGGCGCAGCATGTATTCGGTCATACCGCCGAATACCCTTTCACTCATTCGGCTTCGGCTGTAGGCACCCATCAACATCAGGTCGGAACCGCTAGCCTCATAAACGTCGACGATTTCCCTCGCCTCGTCCCTGCCCGGAGTTGAAACATGTTTAGACTGGATACCCCAGTATTTGAGATAGGCCGACAGATGTCCCGATTTCGGTCCCGGCCGGCTTTGCGACCCGCAGGTCACGATCGTGACGCGCTCAGCCTGAGCAAGCATAGGCATCGCCGCAGCAACCGCCTGAGCGGCCTCGCCGCTCTGGTTCCAGGCGATGCAGATCCGCTTGCCGACGTTGCGCCTTTTCTTCTGTGGCAACACCAGCACCGGGCGGTGTGACTTCAGCAGCGAGGCCGTCAGAAACAGCTGTGCAAGTGAGCCGCCTTTGCTGGGTGGACGGGAGACGACCAACAGGTCGGCCACAGGACCCATAATGCCAATCACTTTGTCCGGCGAACCCACTTTCTCGACCCAGACCGCGCCCGGCTCGGCACGGGGACGACGCAGGAGTTCGTAGCCATGCTTTCCGGCCAACTCGGCAAACAGCTGTTTCGCTGCCGCCAGCGACTTCTTGACGTCCCCTGATTTCGACGCAGCATGCCACTGGGCCTCTGCACCAGCCCCCATCAGCAGGCTCAAACTCAGCGCCTGCGACGCGGGCGCCTCGGTGTGCGAGCGAATGTGGCAGCCGACGATACTGGCACCAAGGGATGCGCCCAGGTCGAACGCCGTATTGAGTGCGACAACGCACTCCGGTCGATCCGCTACCGGAACAAAAATAACTTTCATACCACTACCTCCTGTCTCCGTGTCTGCTGCCATCTCCGGCCGCTGCCGGTCAAGAAATCGGGCTTTCGAAACCGGGCGGCTTCATTGTCAATATCGAACACCTGATCTGGCTCAGGATGCTCTCCGCCGTATTTCCCATGAAGAAGCCTGGAATACCCGAGCGCGCAACCGTTCCCATAACAATGAGATCTACATCCAGATCGCGGGCCGTCTCCGGCACGATTTCCCTGGGGTCGCCCTTGACGACGTGTAGTTTCGGGCGCAGGTAGTCGACCGCTTCGCGGTCGCTCTTCGCACCGTAGCTGTCGACAAGACCCTGCAGCCAGTCCCGTCTCTCATTCGCCTCAACGGCGACCATTGCGTCGACTTCGGCCGCCGCTATGTTAACGCGCGCCGAGCGATAAACGTCCTCACCGCCGAAGCGCCAGGCGTGCACAACGTGCAGCTCACTGGCTTCGGCCACCGCCAGCGAAGCCGCCATTTCAAGTATCTGCCGATTAAGACCGTCCTTGGCCACGTCCTCAGGATCGAAATCAACAGCAGCGAGAATTCGCCGATAGCGACAACTCTCGTCCTCGCCGGTAATCCAGACCGCACAGGGACACTTGCGCATCAGACGCATGTCCGTGCTGCCGAAGAAGAGGTTCTTCAGGCTCACGCTGGAATCCGCGCGTTTGATGACCAGGTCGTGCCCGTCGCGCAGCACCTGGCGGACAATCTCGATAAAGGCTTTGCCAACCAACACCTTCGGCCTGGCTTCCACGCCGTTGCTGCGACAGTTTTCGACAATCCTTCGAAGACGCTCACGCTTTTCCGCGACGGCAATTTCGGTCAGCTCCTCGGGTGTTACCGCCGGTATCGCCTCACCCATTCCGACGGGAGTCGACTCAACGACATCGACCAGGGTCAGTGAAGCCTGATTGTTACGCGCCAGCGCCAGCGCCCGTTTGAGTGCCGTGGAACTTTCCGCCCCGGCGTCGGCGATGAGTAAGATTTTCGATAGTCGTTTCACACCCGGCCCCTTTAAAAACCGCCGTTGCTGTCATCTGCCAAAACAGCGTAGGTTATTCCGGCCGGTGTGCCATCGGTAGATACACGTAATGATCAGGGAAAACTATGTAGTTGCTTAGGAAAAAACGACTTTTTTCGAAGTAATTTGTGCACTAAGGTCTTGCGAATATTCCATCCACCCAATCGCGGCTTCTATCGAACACAGGCAATGACTCCTCTCCCGTCATTGGTGACGTGCGGTAGGAGTCGCGACGGGCATAGAGTGTGCCGGAAATGCAAAACACAACAGGACTGCAACGCAGCAACGACCAGCCTCTCGGGCCATCCCGATTCTGGCTATCGATAATCGCTCTGCTGAATCTGGCTATATTCGGTGCATTCGTCCTGGACTTCGTTCGCTAATAACTAATCGTCAGCCAGCAGCAGACTCCGTGCGGCATCCACGACTGTGGATACCACGGGGTGCAACACGCGGCGCTCAACCGTGATCGCAAAGAACTGCTCTTTTACTTCTTCGACACAGCCGATCGCCGCGACCTGATACTGGCGCTCTACCTCAACGGCGATGGCCGCAGGTGCAACAAACACACCGGCACCCTTCTGGCCGAAGGCCTTCATCAACGCACTATCGTCGAACTCCGCGACAAGGCGTGGTCGAATCCGATGCCTGTCCAGCCATTGATCGATACCGGAGCGCAGACGATTGTCTCCGCTGGGCAGCAGTATTGGAGCTCCGTCCAAACACTGTGGGAACTCACCTTTGAGCGTCTTTCGCAGCCGCCGCGTGGCAAAGAAAGTTACCGCACTCTCTCCTAGTTTGTGACTGAAACCACGGGTACTAACATTGTGCGGAATCGGCCGGTCAGCCAGCAGAATATCCAGTCTGTGCAGCGCGAGCTCCGCCAGCAGCACATCCAGACTCGACTCGCGACAGATCATGCGAACCGCTTCGTCCATCTGCAGCGCAGGCTCCAATATGCGATGAGTAATGGATTTCGGCACCACATCGACTACGCCCACCCGGAATATGTGCGGACGCCCGTCGGGCAACAGATGGACCGCCTCCTCCAATTCACCGCCGAGCGAAAAGATCTCGTCGGCGTAGCTGAGCACCAGCCGGCCTGTGTCAGTGAGTTCGAGATTACGCCCGACGCGGGCGAACAGCTCGGACCCAAAATATTCTTCGAGCAGACCCAATTGTCCACTAATCGTCTGCGGCGTTACGTGCAGCCGTTCGCTTGCCCGGGCGATACCACCTTCGCGTGCTACCGCGAAAAAATAGTGCAGGTGCTTGTAGTTGATCACAGGAGCTGCTCTTACTTCGTTTTTACCGATGAATACGATAACTATAATCGACTTTTCTTGATAATAGTATTTACCTAGTCTGGACGTCCTTTTACAACACTGATCGCCGGGCAGGACCCCAATGCTAATCACTATTCGCGCGCTCGATTTCCCGCTCACCAACGCCCTGCAAGCGCGTGCGGAACGGCGCCTGCGCTCGGCTCTGACTTGCTACAACGGACACATTCAGCGGGTGGTAATGCGACTTTCCGGCAACAGCGGCGCGCGCGGTAGCGCGGATAAATGCTGCCACCTCCAGGTGCGGCTGGCGCGACTCCCCGACGTTGTGATCGAAGACGTCGAGTCCGACCTGTATGTCGCAATAGGCCGTGCGTCACACCGCGCCGGACGCACCATCAGGCGCTTGCTTTCGCGACGTCGCGACAAAGCACGCACGACCGGATTTACCCAAACACTGCTCATCGATGAGGGAGCCGCAACACGATGAATGACCGCATTAGAGATCGACAGCTGATAGACGTTTCATCCACAGGCACGCAACAGGCTACGAAGAATTTCGCACTTGCCGGCAACAGGGTCCTGCGCAATACCTATCAGCTATTGTCGATGACTTTGCTATTCAGTGCGTTGACAGCCGGTGTCTCGATGGCGCTCAACCTGCCCCACCCGGGCATCGTGCTGACGCTGGCCGGCTATTTTGGTCTGCTGTTTCTGACCGCGAGGTATCGTAACCGTAACCTCGGAATCGCCTTCGTCTTCGCACTTACCGGATTCATGGGGTACACGCTCGGACCGGTGCTGAGTGCGTATCTGAGTCTGCCGAATGGCGGACAGGTCGTCATGACGGCCATGGGCGCAACGGCGGCAATTTTTCTCGGTCTGTCGGCTTATGTCCGCGCCACCGGCAAGGACTTCAGCTTCATGGGCGGCTTTCTGCTGACCGGCATCGTAGTCGCGTTTCTCGCCGGACTGGGTGCACTGTTCTTCCAGATGCCTGCTCTGTCGCTGGCTGTATCGGCGACGTTTGTCATGCTCATGGCAGGCCTGATCCTGTATGAAACCAGCAACATCATTCATGGCGGCGAAACCAACTACATCATGGCGACCGTCACGCTATATGTCGCAATCTTCAATCTGTTTACCAGTCTGTTGCACCTGCTGGGATTCATGAGCGGTGACGACTAAAAGGGCTCTGACCCCTTCTCCGGCCCACACAAGACACTGGTTTCTAGTTTATTAAAACCGGTTATTGATTTCGTGTTATTTGTGTCCTATTATTGCCCGCGAACATGATCGCGGGAACACGGATATGACTGAAACAGTCCAGGGCTGGATGTTTTTTAGCAATTACGCGCACGTGCTGATTTGCCTGGCAGACAATCCCCACGCGCGGCTGCGCGATGTCGCGGACCGGGTTGGCATCACCGAGCGCTCGGCGCTTCGCCTGGTAACCGAGCTGGAAGCGGCCGATATCCTCGAACGAATAAAGGAGGGTCGGCGTAACCACTACGTAATCAACAAGAACGCACACCTGCGCCACCCCATTGAGGCGCATTGCACTGTGGGCGAGTTGTTGGAAACGGTCCTTAAACCGCACTAACACTCGCTTGATCGGAGAAAACCGGATGAATGCAAGAATCGTAACTATTGGCATCTGCGCCGCGGCCTCGCTGCTGCTGCTGCGTGCCGCTGACGCCGTCGAGCCGCTCTCTACGCCTGAGCTTGCAGAACATTGCGTCTTCTATTTCGACGAGCCCGACGGCAAAGACGCCATTTTCTGCGTGCGTTATGTGCAGGGTTTCATCGATGGCGCAGTGGCGACAGACGAACGGGTCATTCAGAACATCACCACCGAACTCGATCGTGACGAAACCTACGGGGAGCGCGCAATTCGCACCCGCTTTGGCCGCAAGACCAGCCGTTTCGGCGCCACCGTCTATGCCGATTTCTGCCTTGGAGCCCCGGTACCGCTTAGGGAAGTTGTCGAAAAAGTCGTTCACAATCTGATGAATAGACGATTCCTCGACGAGCAGCTACTCGCACGCGACGCCGTCTACGCGACGCTGCGTGCCGAGTACCCCTGCGAAGTGGACGATGACGAATAAGCAGCGCCCATGAACTCCCGACATTCGATCACGGCGAGAATGCTTTTGCTGCTCGTCTTACTGATTATTGGCTGGCTGTTATGGTCGGGGCTGTTCAAGCCACTGCTGCTTGGACTGGGTGCGTTCTCCTGCCTGCTCACCGTCTATCTCGCACGACGAATGGGCTACTTCGATAACGAGGTATTCGCCTGGCGATTCGGGCCGCGCTTGTTCAGTTACTGGGGCTGGCTCGCAAAAGAGATAGCGCGCTCCAGCTACGAAGTCGCGCGCATAGTACTGAATCCGCGACTACCGATCAGTCCCCAGGTCTTCGAGATCAAGGCAACGGCGCTTCATCCGGTTGACCAGACCATGCTCGCAAACTCGATTACGCTAACGCCGGGTACGCTGGCGCTGGACGTCCACAACGGGGTTATCCTGGTACACAGCCTGACGAAGAGCGGCGCTGACGAACTCCTCGCAGGTGAGATGGATCGCCGCGTCGCAGCACTGCGAGAAGACTGAGGATGTACTACGTTGTCACGATCGCAACGCTTGTCACAATGGCGCTGGCACTGGTGCGGGCGCTGATGGGCCCCAGTATTTACGATCGCGTTCTTGCCGCCAACATGTTCGGTACCAAAACCGTGCTACTGCTCTCGGTGATCGCCTTTTTATACGGTCGCCCGGACTTTCTCGATCTTGCCCTCGCCTACGCGCTGACTAATTTCATCGGCGTTCTCGCGGTACTGGAGTTCATTCGTCTGCGCGCGGAAAGTGAAAAATCGGATCCGGCGCCGGGAGCGGGCGGAGAATGACGCTGTTTATCGACATCACAAGCTGGGTGCTGTTGTCGCTCGGTGGCGCCTTCGTTTTCATCGGTGGGATCGGTGCACTACGCATGCCCAATCTCTATACACGAATTCATGCCGCGAGCCTGACCGATACCATGGGAGCCATACTCGTGATCGCCGGTATTATGCTGCAGGCCGGCGCATCGCTTGCGACGATCAAGCTGGCCGCCATTCTACTGTTCCTGTTGCTGACCAGTCCGACCGCCTCCAATGCGCTGGCAAGCGCAGCGCTGCTCGCCGGCCTGCGTCCAGACCAGGCAACGATAGCAAAGCCGGAGCCAGACCAGTGACAGCTCTCTTCGGTGTTTTTCTGCTGACCTTGCTGGTCATCACGGCGCTCGCGATCGTGCACACGACACACCTGTTTGCCGCGGTGATACTGACCAGTATTTTCAGCCTCCTGATGGCGGCCAATTTCTTCCTGCTCGATGCGGCCGACGTCGCACTCACCGAGGCGGCGATCGGAGCCGGCGTCTCCATGGTGCTGTTTCTCGGCGCGCTAGCATTGACCGGCGAACACGAGCGCAAGGTCACGAGCAACCGGCTGTTACCGCTGTGCGTGGTAGCGGTCACGACGCTGATCATGATCTACGCAACGTTCGACAAACCGCGCTTTGGGGACCCCGAAGCACCGGTGCATCAGCATGTCGCTCCCTGGTACATCGAGAAAACCTCGGAGTACATCGACATTCCGAATATCGTGACCGCGGTGCTGGGCAGTTTTCGCGGCTATGACACACTGGGCGAAGTCTTCGTCGTTTTCACCGCAGGTATTGGCGTTCTGTTCCTGTTCAGTGCACGGCCCGGCAATAAGACAGGCAGGCAGCGACAAGCCGCAGCGGAGCCCGGCCAGGGCCTGCGGCACTATACGGTGCCGCGCGTAGTCGGGCGCTTGCTCATTCCGTTTATTCTACTGTTCGGCCTGTACGTACAATTTCACGGTGAGTACGGTCCCGGCGGCGGTTTCCAGGCCGGTGCGATTGTCGCTGCGGCGTTCATTCTCTATGCACTGCTCGAAGGCGAAACACAGGCCCTGAGAGCGCTGCCGATGCGTGCTCTTATTGGCCTCGTTGCCGGTGGTGCATTGCTCTTCGGTGGCACCGGAGTGGCCGGCATGCTGCTCGGCAGCAACTTCCTGGACTACTCCGTACTCGCGACCGATCCGGTCGCCGGACAGCAACTGGGCATACTGCTTATCGAGGCCGGTGTCGGCATTACGGTAACCGGTGTATTGCTCGCTGTGTTTCATGCCTTTGCCGCCCGGGGACGCATCTGATGGAACTGCTCGGGCTATACCACTACTGGGTGTTCGCGGTGCTGCTTATGATTGGCTTTTATGCCGTTATCGCCAAACACAATCTCATCAAGAAACTGATTGGACTGTCTATCTTTCAGTCGGCGGTGTTTTTGCTTTACATCACAATGGATAAAGTCGAAGGCGGTACCGCACCGATTATCCAGGCCGGCGTTGCCGATCCACTGTACTCGAACCCCCTGCCGCAGGTATTGATTCTCACGGCAATTGTCGTCGGTATATCGACGACGGCACTTGGGCTCGGCATCGTCGTGCGGATCAAGGAAGAATACAACTCTATAGAAGAGCACGAGATACAAGAGATCGACCGACGGTGAGCAGCTGGAGCAACCATCTTCCGGCACTGCAGGTCATTGTGCCAATGCTCACTGCGCCGCTTGTGCTGCTGCTGCGGCCGAGCGGTCTCGCCTGGGCGGCTACAACAATCGCCAGTGCACTCGCCTTCGCCGTAGCCATCGCGCTGACGATCGGCGTTCTTGACGGACAGAGTTTCAGCTATCTCATGGGTGCCTGGCCTGCACCTTACGGCATCGAGTTGGGCGTCGACGCCTTCAGCGCGCTCGTATTGCTGGTCGTTACCGGCGCCTCAACAGTTGCGCTGCTGGCCGGCCGCGAAAGTCTGAATTTGGAAATCGATGCACATCGCCAGCCGATGTTCTACGCGGCGTGGTTACTCGCGCTTGCCGGTCTGTCCGGCATTCCGGTCTCCGCGGACGCGTTCAACATCTTCGTCTTCATGGAAATCTCGGCGCTGGCGAGCTACGTGCTGATCGCCGGTGGCCCCGACCGGCGTGCGCTGCCCGCCGTGTTCAAGTATCTGCTCATGGGCACTATCGGCGCGACGTTCTATCTGATTGGCATTGGGCTTATCTACCTGATGACAGGCACGCTGAACCTCGCCGACATGGAACTCAGGATTCACGAGGTCGCGGATCTTAAACCGATCCTGGTGGCTGCCGGGTTTATCACGATCGGTCTCGCGTTAAAGGCCGCCGTGTTTCCGCTGCACGTGTGGCTGCCGAACGCTTATGCCTACGCACCGAACGCCGTGACGGTGTTTCTCGCCGCCTGCTCGACCAAGGTCGCTCTTTATCTGCTACTGCGCTTTGACTTCTTCGTTTTCCAGCCGAACCTTGCCGGCCACGATGTACAGTTTGCGTACTTCCTGATGCCGCTCGCGGCGCTCGCCATCCTGATCGGCTCGAGCGTCGCTTTACTCGAAAGCAACCTCAAGCGCCTGCTCGCCTATTCGTCGATTGCGCAGGTTGGCTACATTTTACTCGGCGCGAGTTTTGTCAGTCTGTCCGGCCTTACGGCGAGTGTTTTGCACATCTTCAATCACGCGCTCGCCAAGGGGACGCTGTTCCTGGCCGTCGCCTGTCTCACAACCCGCTGCTCGGGGCTGCGGCTCGAAAACATCTCCGGCGCCGCACGCAGTATGCCCTGGACCATGGCAGCGTTCGTGGTAGCGGGCTTGAGCCTGATCGGCATTCCCGGCACGGCTGGATTCATCAGCAAGTGGTACCTGATCCTGGCGGCCCTCAACGAAGGAACCGTCGGCATCGTCCTCGTAGGCGTGATCGTCGTGAGCTCTCTCATGGCGGTCGTCTATATATGGCGCGTGGTTGAAGCAGCGTATTTCGGTGACGCCGAAGCCGGAGGCGCGGCACATCGCGAAGCGCCACCAGCATTACTCGCCGTCACCTGGATAGCCGCGCTGGCCAATCTCTATTTCGGGCTGTCGCCGTCGTTACCGCTAGCGTTGTCCACGTCGGCTGCTGAGACTCTGATGAGGCATGTCCCATGAGCGCCGGCCACACCATATTGCTGATACTCGCGCTACCTGTCGCCGGTGCCCTGGGTATCGCACTGGCCGGACGTATCGGCGCCAATCTGCGCGAGGCGGTGACGCTCGTTTGCGCAACGGCGCTCGCGGTGATTGTCTGGGGACTGCTGCCGGAGATCATGAGCGGCGAGCGGCCGTCGTTCACACTCGCCGAGGTCGTGCCGGGTATCGATATCGCGTTTCGTGTCGAGCCGCTGGGGATGCTGTTCGCTGCACTGGCGTCAGGACTCTGGATCGTCAATTCCATCTATTCTATCGGCTACATGCGCGGCAACCGCGAGACGAAACAGACGCAGTTCTACGCGTTCTTCGCCATCGCGCTGGCTGCCACTATGGGCATCGCGTTCGCCGATAACCTGTTCACGTTGTTCCTCTTCTACGAGCTGCTGACGCTCTCGACTTACCCGCTGGTCTCACACAAGGGGGATACGAAAACCCTGCGTTCCGCCCGCGTTTATCTCGGTGTGCTGCTGACAACCTCCATCGCGCTGTTGCTGCCCGCCATCATCTGGACTTATTTCGCCGCCGGCAGCGGCAACTTCACGTCCGGCGGCATACTCGCCGGCAAGCTCGAAGGTCCTGCGGTCGGTTTGTTACTCGGCCTGTTCGTGTTCGGTATCGGCAAGGCGGCAGTGATGCCGGTGCATCGCTGGCTACCGGCGGCGATGGTCGCACCGACGCCTGTCAGCGCGCTGTTGCACGCGGTCGCAGTGGTCAAGGCCGGCGTGTTCGCGATTACCAAGGTCGTCATCTACATTTTCGGCATCGACTTTCTGGCCTCGGAGTCCAGCGGTAACTGGATGCTTTACGTCGCCGCATTCACGATTATCGCCGCGAGCGTAGTCGCGCTGCAGCAACAGAATCTAAAACGCCTGCTGGCCTACTCCACGATTGCGCAGTTGTCCTACGTCGTTATGGCAGCCGCTATCCTGAAGCCGCTCGCCGAGATTGGTGCGGCGCTGCACATGGTTGCGCACGCCTTCGGCAAGATCACGTTGTTCTTCGCCGCCGGCGCGATTTACACGGCTGCAAAGAAGACCGAAATTCATCAGCTGCGCGGCATCGGCCGGCGCATGCCCTGGACGATGGCCGCGTTCACTATCGGCGCGCTCAGCATGATCGGTGTGCCACCGACCGGCGGCTTTGTTTCCAAATGGTATATCCTCGCGGGAGCGTTCGATGCGGGCAGCTACATCGCAGTGGCAACTATTGTCATTAGCACCGCGTTGAATGCTGCGTACTTCCTGCCCATCGTTTACCTGGCGTGGTTCGCCCGCGAAACCTCTACGCCCGCCAACGATCACGGAGAGGCGCCGCTAGCGGCCGTACTCGCGCTAACCATTACTGCTGCGCTGACGCTGGCATTCTTCTTCTTCCATCAGCCGGTGCTGGAACTCGCAACACAGATTTTCAGGGGAGCACCATGATCGAGGAACCGGAACAGCAACACTGGCTGGTACGGCCGACGACGATTCGCTGGCTGTGGCGCGGCTTTATCGCCGTCCTGACGCTGGTAGTACTCGCACAGCTGGTGTTTCCGGTGAAGGGCTACTTCGGTGTGGACGGCTGGCCGGCATTCGGCGCGGCCTACGGCTTCCTCGCCTGTCTCGCGATGGTGCTGGTGGCGAAGGCCCTGGGCATGGTACTGAAGCGCGACGAACAGTATTACATCGAGCGGGATGCGGCTGAGAGAAACTCCGGTGACTGAGTTCATGTCCCCCGCGTTCATTCTGCTTGCCGGCGCCATGCTGATTGGTTTAGCCCGCGGCCACTGGCGCACTGCGCTTGTGCTCCTAGCGCCACTGGCGACCTTATGGGCCGTTTGGCAGGTGCCCGACGGCGTTGCCGCCACGCTGTCTTTTCTCGACTATCAGATCGAGCCGCTGGAAGGCAGTCCGCTGCGCCGCCTGTTTGCCACTATCTTCGCGCTGATGGCATTCACCGGCGGGCTCTACGCTTTCCGCCAGGCCCGCGCCACCGAACTCGCCGCTGGCTATGCCTACGCGGCCGGTGCCATCGGCGTTTGCTTCGCGGGCGACCTGATCACACTGTTCGTTTTCTGGGAACTGATGGCACTGTTCTCGAGCGTGGTCGTCTGGTGTGGCGGTACTCCGGCGGCGCGCGCCGCCGGCCTTCGTTACGCGATCATGCACATCCTTGGTGGCGTCATACTGATGGTCGGCATCGTCGGCGTAGCCATGCGCACCGGCTCCATCGACATCCAGCCGATGCTCGCGGGCAACTTCGACACCTGGATGCTACTGATCGGCATCCTGATCAATGCCGCGGCACCGCCAGTCTCGGCCTGGCTCGCCGACGCTTACCCGGAAGCCAGTCCGAGCGGTTCCGTCTTCCTGTCCGCGTTCACAACCAAAACAGCCGTACTTGCACTAATCCTGCTGTTTCCCGGCGAACCAGTACTCATTGCCGTCGGTCTCTACATGGTCATGTACGGCATTATTTACGCGCTGCTGGAAAATGACGCGCGGCGCATTCTTGCCTACTCGATCGTCAACCAGGTCGGCTTCATGGTCTGTGCCATTGGCATCGGCACCGAGCTCGCATTAAACGGCGCTGCGGCACATGCCTTTGCGCACATCATCTATAAAGCACTGCTGTTCATGAGTGCGGGCGTTGTCGTTTACCGCACCGGTAAGTCCCTGTGTACGGACCTCGGCGGCCTGTTTCGCACGATGCCACTGACCGCTATCTGCGGCATCATCGGCGCCCTTGCGATCTCCGGTTTTCCGCTGACCTCGGGTTTCACAACCAAGACCATGATTTCCCAGGCTGCAGCTTATGAGGGCCTGTTTGTCGTCTACATGCTGCTCGCGGCCGCATCGGCGGGCGTGTTCTTACATGCCGGCATCAAATTCCCCTGGTTCGTATTCTTCCAGAAAGATTCCGGGCTGCGGCCCAAGGATGCGCCCTGGAATATGTCAGCTGCAATGCTGTTGTTTGCGACGCTTTGTATTCTGATCGGCGTCTTCCCGGAAACTTTCTACCAACTGCTTCCGTACGCCGTCGACTATGTGCCCTACACTGCTGGCAAACTCGTATTCTATTTGCAGCTGCTGCTATTCTCGGGTCTGGCCTTCTTCCTGCTGTTGCCTTTGATGCGCCGCACACGCACCGTTAGCCTGGATACAGACTGGCTCTGGCGCGTGGCAATGTACCGCGCAGCAGCGACCGTTTTAACGCAACTCACAGTCCTGGCCACTGCGCTGCGGTCGCGGCGACTGGAATGGTCCACGACATTTCGCGCGCGTGCCGAACAGTACTTCGGCGCACCGGCAAGTCAAAAACGCGCGGGCATCTTCGCACGTGCCTGGTCGATCCGCAGCACCGCACTGTGGATCGCTGTACTACTGACCGCTTATCTGCTCGTCTACGTTATATAGAACTACTGGAACACGAATATGATGGACGGATTGTCGCTGGCCCTCGGCCTCGTCGTGCTGATAAAAGGCGCGGACCTCCTGGTCCAGGGTGCAACCAACGTAGCCAGGCGATTCGGTATCTCGGCCCTGATGATAGGGCTGACCGTCGTGTCGTTCGGCACCTCAATGCCGGAACTGCTGGTCACCATGACCTCAGGCTTGAGAGACAGCTCCGACCTCGCAATTGCCAACGTAATCGGCAGCAACATCGCCAACGTCCTGCTGGTTTTGGGCGTAGCGGCAATAGTTCGCCCGCTACCGATCCGAAACTCCACGGTCGTATCGGAAATACCGTTCTCACTGACCGCCGCAATATTGCTCGGCTTCCTCGCCAACGCGCATTTATTTTCTGAGCAGATGGAGCTCAGCATCAGTCGGCTGGACGGCGCCATACTGCTATTCTTCTTCCTGCTGTTCATGCTCTACGTCTACAAGGCATCGGAGACCGCCGAAAGACCGGTACGCGATATCGCCTCCGACGGAACCCTGCCTCGTGCACTTGGCCTGATCGCGCTAGGCTCCCTCGGACTCTACTTCGGTGGGCAGTGGGTGGTCGACGGTGCGGTCGGCCTGGCCGATACCTGGCAGATCAACGACGCACTGGTCGGACTCACGATCATTGCCATTGGCACGTCAAGCCCGGAGTTGGTCGCATCCGCGGTAGCAGCCTACCGCGGTAAAACCGACATCGCCATCGGCAACATCGTCGGCTCAAACATATTCAATCTGCTGTGGGTACTCGGACTGACGGCAAGCTTCGTCGAGCTGCCTTTCGAAGTCGTCAGCAACACCGATATCATGGTCGTGATCGGCTCGAGTGCGCTGATCATCCTGGCACTGGTATCCAGCCGTAACAGGACGGTAAATCGCGCTCACGGTATCGTCTTCGTTGCGTTGTATGTTGCCTATCTGATCTACGTGGTGAACCGGGGCTAAATAACCGCTATTCGTGTTTTCCCGCATATCCGGGCGACAGACCCTCCGCTATCGTCACTATTCACAGGATGACGGAGTATTGGCGCTTGTTTTTGGAAGACATTTCCCTGGCCACGAAGAGGATACCGGCGGTTTGCGGTAGCTGCGAGCTTGGCTGCGTCTGTCTGTGCACGTCGCTGCCTGCCGCTGAGCGCAGCAAGCTCATTGAACAGGTTGTCAGACCGACAAGAATTCGGGCCGGCGATCACATCTACAGGGCCGGTGAGCCGTTTCAGTGGATCTACGCCATCAAGACCGGTCACGTCAAAACCTATGCGCAAAACGGCAGTGGCGAGGAACGAATCGTCGGATTCCCGATGGCCGGTGACACGCTCGGCCTGGAAGCACTGCACGAGCGATACCATAATGTCAGCTCGGTCGCATTGATCGATACCACGGCATGCCGTATATCGGTCCGCGCCTTTGAACGTTTCGCGACCGAGATTTCCGGGATGCAGCGGCAACTGCTACTCACGCTTAGTCGCGATATCGCCAGGCATCATCAGTGGCTCATTACGGAGAACCAGCGTGCAGAACGGCGGGTCGCCGCTTTCCTGATTCGCATCGCCGACAAGCAGAAAGCCCGCGGCGAGGACCCGGAGAAAATCCTGCTGCCCATGTCCCGGGCCGACATCGGCAGTTACCTTAACCTCGCGCACGAAACAGTGACGCGAGCACTCTCCTGCATCGCGAAAACCGGCTCGATCAGAACGAAGCGCCGCAAGATCGATATCGACGATATCGAACAACTGCGCGAACAGGCTTTCGACCCCGACTACCACTTCGGATAATACGAATAACGCTAGGCACCATTCGCGCCGCCAACTTGATCCATATCAAGTTGCCGTTATGGCGACTCCGTATCCTTCACGTCATTGGAACAACACACAGACGGAGTAGAATATGAAAATCACCTTATGGGTCGCCGCTGCGCTGCTCGCTTTTGGTAACGTAGCTGTCGCTGCCGAAGCCGGCGACTGGATAGTACGTGCCGGTGCTTATACCGTTAATCCGAAATCGGACAATGGCGACGTTGTCAGTGTCGATAACGGCGTCGGTCTGGGATTCAATTTCACCTATATGTTCACGCCGAATTGGGCGCTGGAGGTGCTTGCGGCTGCGCCGTTCTCTCACGATATTGACCTGGCCAGCAACGGCGTAAAGGTTGGGGAAACCCAGCAACTGCCGCCGACCGTCAGCCTGCAGTATCACTTCACGACTAACGGTTCCTTCCACCCTTATGTCGGCGCGGGGCTCAACTACACGGTGTTCTTCGACGACAAGGCAGTAGGTCCGCTCGCCGGCAGCGCCCTGTCTCTCGATGACTCGTTCGGGCTCGCCGCCCAGATTGGTGTCGATTTCGACCTGAGCAACGACTGGCTTCTGAACCTCGATCTCCGCTATATCGAGATCGAAACCGATGCGACGCTCGACGGCGCCGCTTTGACAACGGCTGAGATTGACCCGTTCGTCGCCGGCATTACTATAGGCCGACGTTTCTAGACTCCCCCTGGAACGGGCAACCCAGGCAGCGGCGCTCGTTGAGAGCGCCGCTGCTTTTTTTAGTCCGGATCCCTCGGACCAATCCATTCAAAAGGATTGCAGGCAACCTCCCACAGGTGGCCATCCGGGTCCCTGAAGTAGGCGGAATAACCGCCCCAGAAAACTTTCTGCGCCGGCTTCGCAAGCGTTGCACCCACGGACAGCACATGCGCAATCGTCTCATCGACTTCCGCTTCCGAGCCTACATTGTGCGCCAACGCAAAAGAATTAAAACCGCTGCCCTCTGCTGACACCGTAGCATCCTCGGCGAGGGCGTCCCTTCCATACAGCCCCAGCCAACTGCCGTTCAATGTAAAAAACGCCACCTCGGGAGGCGACTCGAGGCGCGGGAACCCCAGTCCCTTTTCGTAGAACTCAATGGATCGGGGTAAATCCGCGACGCCCAGAGTAATCATGCTTATTCTCGGTTTCATGTTATCGATCTTCCTCTTCAATGCGGAGTCAGGTTTCGATACACAGGAGCAGGAATTGAGTCCGCACAACCTCATATTCCGTGCACTCATGTGTACGGTCAAGGTCGTGGGGCAGGCGGAACGCCAGTCAGAATCCCTGTTGGGATGGCCGGACTAACCAACACCGGCCTGTCTTTTTCGACAGCTTTAAGATGCCAGACCAAAAGCTTGTGTGCAACCGGGCTGTGATGCGAACATTGAGGGCTTGCAGATGTACCGGCCAACCTGCGCCCGTTCCCGAGACCGATAATGACGACCATCCGAAACGAACCTGGCGGAGTTTCGACAATGAATGTTCGAGTCGTTCCTCTCGCGGACGTGACATACACGATTCCGTACCTGTCCGAACTGTTTGTCCGCGAATGGGAGCCTTACTATGGACGAAACGGGCCCGGTGACGCCACGGCAGATCTAAGTTCCTGCTGCAACAGGAACGCTCTGCCCGTCGCTCTCGTGGCGATGTCCGACAATGGCGATGTCCTCGGTACGGCAGCATTGAAAAGTGATTCAGTTGGCGCGGAAACTGCTCCCGGACCGTGGCTGGCCGCACTTGTGGTAGCGACCCGGTATCGCAATCTCGGCATCGCAAGCTCGCTGGTGAAAGGAATTGAGAACGAGGCACGTCGGCTGCGATACAGGTCCATCTACGTATCCACCGATGCCGCGGAAAACATCGTCAAACGACTCGGATGGACGCGGATAGATGAACAGGCGAATTCCCTGCGCGGACCCGTCGCTATCTATCACCGCCAACTGGCGCCCAGCGACAAACAACGATGAAGAGCGGAAAAGCGGCGCCCCAGGGACGCCGCTTCTGCAGACAATGGTCGAACTACTCCTGGCGATAGCTCACCTGGAAGTAACCATAGACTCCCGGCACGTCATGTAACGTAGCATTGAAGTTATTCAATCCACACGATGTACAGAGTGGCGGCGCCTCGTCGAAAACGTTGTTCAGACCCAGCGAAAATACCAGCCGCGAATCCAGCCAGTTTGACGGTGCCCAACTTGCGCGCAGATCGGTGTACAAGGTCGAGTCCAGCGTATTCTTTGGGCCGGTTTCCGTCACCGGATCGAACAGGCCCGGCACGAATTCCGAGCACAGTGAATCCGGGAAGGCGCCGAGCGACCCGTTCGTCGCGCAACGTTCCTGCACTTCATCGATCCAGCGAAACGTAACCGATGCCGACCAGTCGTTTCGGTACCAGTCGACTATCGTATTGAAGCGCACTTCCGGAAACGCCAGTTCCCGCGTACCTGCGACTACCTTGCCCTTACGATCGACGAGCAGCAACTCGGTGCCCGCAGCATTTATCGGAAAAGTCTCTTCGAAATCCGTCAGAAAGCTCGCAACGAAATTGACGCCGAAGGAGCCGGCGCGGGTTTCCGGACCGCGGTAATCGACGCTCAGATCGACACCGGACGTTTCGAGCTTGGAGATATTCTCCAGAGGTGACTCGAATCTCGACAACGCGCCAAGCGCATTGCGGTTGATGCCGTTGCAGAGGAAATCGGCATCAGGTTGCGAGCCTGGATCACCGTTTGCGACCCGACCGGTAGCGGCAAGACACAGCTGCAGCTGCGTGCCGGCATCGCGAACACGAATTGCGTCGGTAACCTCGATGTCGTACCAGTTGACCTCCGTTACCAGCGTTTCGATCCAGCCGACGTTGTCGACCCAGGATGGCGAGTACGTCAAGCCGAACGTGACGTTGTCAGACTCCTCCGGCTTCAGGTTCGGATTACCCGATGCGATAATACGCAGCTGCTCGTTAGGCTGGAACGTCGGCACATTGGCTGCACCTATAATCGCAACACAGCCTGCCAGGGTGTCAGGATCCGTGGTAAGGCGGCTGGCGGCGCAAGGGTCGTCGAATAATTCGTCGATCGCTTCTTCGGTCGTGAACAACTCACCAATCGACGGCGCACGCAGTCCGGTCGAAACAGAGCCTCGCAACGATAGTTCGCCCGTTGGACGCCACAACACCTGCCCTCTCCAGGTAGTCTCGCCCCCGGTAAAACTGTAGTCGGTCGCACGAACCGCTGCCGATACTTCCAGAAGATCGGCCCCTGGCGCACCCGCGATCAACGGCACTCTGACTTCGCCATAAAACTCGCTGACGTCGTATTCGCCACGCGAGGCGAACGCCGGTACACCGTTCGAATCCCCGGCGGCTACAATCGGGTCTGGATCGAAGAATCCTGATTGATCGCGGAACTCGTAACCAACAGCGAACCCGAGTGGCCCAGCCGGCAACTCGGCAATAGTACCCGCCAGATTCACAGTAACGTCCATCAGATCCTGGCCGCTGAGACTCTTCGCCGCGAAGCCGACAAAGTCGAGCATGTCGTCGGTGATCGTGCCACTGCCATCGCCCTGCCCGCCGAAGATATTGAACGGCACACAGCCATTGGAAGCACCGACGCACTGGTCGACGGGCCCCAGCGCCTGCACCAGGCGACTGACGATAAAGCCGCCCTGCTTGACCTGGTCACCGCGGTTTTCCGCAAAGACGACGTTTGCGTCCCAGTACCAGTCGTTGTTGGACACTTCGAAGTCGCCTTCAAGGCCCGCGGCCACGTACCAGGTGTTCACATCCTGGTCGAAGATGCGATTGCCGGCTTCCAGTGGCCGCCTTGCGATAAACACGCTGTTTTCACAATCGGTGGTCGGATCGAATCCGGGCGTCAGGGCCGTCGAGATGTCGCAACCGAACGGGTTGTACGGATTCGTTGAATCGATAACGATAGTATCGAGCGGTCCATTGGTTGCCGCGAACGGACCGAGGAAAATCGGTTCCGGTGCTGCCCGATTCCTCGACTTGCGACTGTTATAAAGCGCGCGCATGTAGATATCGACTTGTGGAGCCAGCTCGTAGCGCCCTTGCAAAAACACGTTGAGACGTTCGTTCGGCGTTACCGTCAGGTTGCGTTCCTGGAAATTAAACCGATCATCGGGGCTGACGAAGTTCCGAAAGTCGCTAATTGCCAGTGCCGTTTGCCCGGCGGCTGGCACGGCGCCATCCGTTATCGTAAATACGCCACCGAAGCGATTCAGGTTGGTCGCGTCGTTCAGAAAGAAGCGACCCTGCGGCGTTCCGGACGAACACAGCGGGATACAGCCATCGAGGCCGAACAGGAAACGGGTTTCCGGGCGGTCCAGGGACTGCACTTCCCGCTGGTCCACGTAGCCAACGGAAAACATCACACTCGAACGATCGCTGACCGCACCGAAGCTTGCCGAAAGATCGACAGTCTCGCCATCGCTGTCACTGATGAAGCCGCCGGTCTTCGCATCGAACGCGAAACCTTCGAAGTTCTTCTTGGTGATGATATTGACGACACCGCCGATAGCATCGGAACCGTAAATGGCAGATGCGCCGTCCTGCAGAACTTCAATACGCTCGATGATGTTGATCGGAATCGTATTCAGGTCCGGCGCCCCGGGAATACCAGTCGCCGAAGCAGCATTAACCCACCGTATACCGTCTACCAGTACCAGCGTGCGTTTTGAATCGAGGTGACGAAGATTAACCTGTGCAGCACCCGCGCCGATACCTTCACCGGGCTGCGTCGATCCGAAGTTTCCGGAACTATTGAACCGCGAGTTGAGCGCAGACCCCATACCGGGCAGGCGTTGTAGATTGTCGGCAAGCGAACTCAGTCCTGTGCGCTCGAGATCCGCTGCATCGAGGTTCATTATCGGCGATGCGGCATCCAACGGGTTTTGCCGAATACGCGTACCGGTAACAACGACCTCTTCAACTTCATCGTCGTTCGCCCCTTGCGCGTGTGCTGTTTGCCAACCCACGCCCGTAAGCGTAAGTACGAATGCAATGGCACAACTCGCTGTATTACGTAGCTTGTTCATGATGTTCCCCCTTTGTGTAACAGATGGTCGAACCTCTGCAGTCACATTTCAGGCATAGCTGCGGAGAAACGACTTCGTTAGCGTAGACACAGAATTCTTTCAGGGGTTCCGAATTGATAAAACTCTGTGCGATTGAGAATAGATATTCCGTTAGCACAAAAGATCGCGTTGTCAAGCAGGCAGTTTCGTCGAAATTGTCTTACTACTTGCTCCGCACGTCCGGCGATGAAATCATGCGGTATGCATTTTCATTGTTACATCGCGGCCGCTGCTATTTCGTTGTCGGCACTATCGGAATCGTCAAAGGCAGCCGAGTTTACGGGCTACCTGACTCTAAGCAGCGACTACGTAAAACGAGGCATTACGCAGAGCGAAGGCGATCCCGTTGTCCAGATCGGCGGTGACCTGAGTTTCCCGAACGGTGTGTTCATTGGCGCCTGGGGTTCCACCGTCGATATTCCAACGGGTGCTAACCGGCAACGAGACGTCGAAACCAATTACTATGCGGGTTACACAAAGTCTGTCACCGATACCTGGCAACTAAGCCTGCACGCGGTCGCCTATCGTTACCCCGGGCAGAGCGGCGACATCGACTACAGTTACGAGGAATATTCCGTTAGTGGCAGTTACAGGGATCGACTCTGGATCGAATATTCGTATTCACCCGATCTCTTCAACACCGATCGGTCAGCGCAGAACGTCGATCTGTTCCTCGAGTGGCCACTGAGCAGTCGTTGGTCGGTCAGTGGCGGTGCCGGACGCTACGACACTTCGAACCTGAGCGGCGGCGCGTACACCTATTGGCAAACGGGTGTTACCGGCGCTTTCAGGTGGGCGGATATCGATCTCCGCTACCATGAGGCTGGTCGCTGGGTGCCCTTCATCAGCAGCCCGGAACGCTCGAAGTCACGCCTTGTTCTCGCTATACAGATTCCGCTGCCGTTTTAGAAGTGATCGCTGCAACTCGGCTGCCCGGTAGCGAGGTTCATTGCCTGGCAGGCGTTAATGGAAAGAGCGGGACCGGCGACGTCTTGCGAGCGAACGAGAATACGATGAATCGAGTCTGGCGACAGATCCGGCGCTACGGCCAATAACAGCGCGATCACGCCGCTGACATGCGCAGCCGCCAGGGAACTGCCCGAACGAAAATCGTATTGATCCGTTGGTACCGCTACCAGTATCCGATCGCCCGGCGCGTATAACAGGTTAGCGAACAGTGCTTCCTCGTCATTCGCGCTTACGCTGCTGTGGACTCCAAGGACGCAGTCCATACTCGACGGAAACGCGCCACGCCCGGAGTCCCGGCCGGAACCTGCTGCGACAATAACGACTCCAGCTTCCGCAGTTTTTGTCAGCAACCTTTCCAGCAGAGGGTCCTGAGGGCCGTTCAAACTGAGGTTTAGTATCTGCGGTGGATTCTCCAACATCGTATCGAGTGCTTTCGACAACGAAAAACTATCGCAGGTTGCAGGCTGTCCGTTGCCGCCGCCCCAGCATGAAACAAATAACTCCAGCGAAGCCTGCGGCGCGATTCCGACGATACCCCTGGCATTGTTTGACCTCGCGCCGATCACGCTGGCAACCGCTGTGCCATGCTCCACATTGACCGACGTGCCCTTGCCGGAAAAGGTCCGGCTGCGATCTATGCGGCCCTTGAGGTCTTCATGGTTCCTGTCGACGTCGCCATCGATAATGGCGATACGCACCCCCTTTCCAGTAGAAGCTTTGTGAGCCGCCGCAATCCCGAGTATCTCGAGCCCATACTGAAGCCCGGCATAAGTGTCATCGTAATGGCTCTCCTCGCGCGCCATGTTGGTTTCGAAACGCTGCAGGACCTGTACCGACTCGACCCGCTTGTCAGTGGCAAGCGCGTCAATTACTGCGGTTCGCTCAACGCCATCGGGAATCCTGAATACGACGCAGTAAATCGAAAGTGCTCGAATCGGCCAGTTCTCGATCTCGACGAGCCTGTAGCGGGTCGCTACGTCAGCGGCAGCCCGGCGGACGCTGCGCGCGACGGAGTAGCGCTTGCGGTGGCTGTAGGGCGCACCAAGGCCGCCGTTACCCGCCCGCGCGCCGTGGTTGTCGAAGGTCACGAGTATGTCTCGTTCCGGGTCGGGCGTTTTCTCGGCAGAGGAGCCCGTGACCGGGAAGACGACAAATAGCCCGGCTAACAACAGCGCGCTTATGTAGCCTGTGGCATTCAACGCACCGGAACCTGTAGTGCTACGAACCTGGCCGTCTGTACTTCGGAAAGTAGCCGAACCTTGCGTTCAATGTCTTCAAGAACCACGAGGCTCGCACCCGGAAGCTGCATCTGCACGACATAGACACCGGAATCGTCGACGGACCACGCCGTCGTACCCTGTAGACTGCGAACGACCTCCAGTCTGCGATCATCGCTGACCGAAACCTCAAACCGTATCTGCAGGATGTAGTCGATTGAGCTGCCTGCCTCACCGGATGTTGCCGTTTCGAATATCTGATTGCCGGCATCGACGCCGTTTTCAAAGTATTGGGCGATCAGAATACCCACTGCCACAATGCTTGCGGCGGCAGACAATGCGGCCAGACCGCGGGAAAAGCGCCTGGGTTCGGTCGCTGTTCCAATGCCCGCACTGATTATGTCAGCCGCTGTAGTAGCCGGAACGATCGGTTCTACACCCCTGGCAAGAACGCCCTGGCGGGTTTTTTGAAGAACTTCGACATCGGAACTACAGCGTTCACAGCCCGCGACGTGAGCATCTACATCATTGTGCTCAGACTCGTCGAGCGTGCCATTTACGTACCAGGGAAGTAACTCACGAATATCCTGATGAGACCTGCTTGTATTAGTCGCGGTCATTTTCACGACCCTCCGTCCACGCGCGTGGCGTCTTTGTGATAGCCAGATGTGTTTTCAGCTTTTTACGTGCATGAAACATCCGTGTCTTGACCGTACTCGCCGGAACACCGGTGGCGATTGCAGCCTCTTCGCAGGAAAGTCCGAGAAAGTAAACCAACATAACGGTAATCCGTTGCTTGGGCGGCAACGCACAAACTCCCTGCTG
Organism: Woeseiaceae bacterium; assembly: GCA_021773035.1. Classification (GTDB taxonomy): domain Bacteria; phylum Pseudomonadota; class Gammaproteobacteria; order Steroidobacterales; family Woeseiaceae; genus UBA1847. Next base: position 21,143 of record JAJFKU010000074.1, on the reverse strand, counting down.
CACCCACTCGGCTTCGTCGAATTGTTGACCGACGGTATCCGCCAATACCTGGTTTTCGTCGTAGGCAACAAGTTTCATTCTCTGCTTTCTGAGGTACGCAAGAGCCTGTCTGTAGGCAATACCGAATATCCAGGTTGAAACTTTGGAATCACCGCGAAATTTTCTGGCATCGTTCCAGACGGTCAGGAGTACGTCGTTAGTCAGTTCCTCGGCAGCGCCGTGTGATCGTGTCAGACGGAACAAGAACTTGAAAAGTCGCGAATGGTAGATATCGAACAAGCGTTCAAAAGCGCTGCGATCGCTCTCGGCGATACGCTGCAGAATCAACGATTCCGCAATATCGGCACTGCTCTGCAATCTGCCAGCCCTGAAAGACATCTGCTAATACCAGTTACGTTCGTGAAAGCCAAAATCTCTGACCCGTAAGGGTGAGTGTCAACAAAGTCGGTAAAGGTTCAATTTCCTCCCGAAATGAACCTTTTGGCGCCTGCTCGCTACCGACTGTGTATATCCGGACAACCTGAATCGGTGGACCTATCATGAAATCGCGCATCGGCAGAAGCTCTAATCTCGCAGTCGTTACTTTATTTGTAGCAGTGTTTGTCGCCTCCTGCGGAGGCGGAAGCGGCGGCGGGGTTGTCACTCCACCGCCGCCGCCGCCACCGCCGCCGCCGCCACCACCCACATTCGGTCCGAACTTCTCCGAAATACAGTCCAACGTCTTCACGCCGACCTGTGCTACCGCCGGTTGCCATACCGGTGCAGGCGCACCGCAGGGCCTGCGGCTGGACGAAACCAATAGTTACGGCCTGCTCGTCGGCGTAGCGAGTTCAGAAGTTCCGGCTATCCTCCGGGTCGCGGCCAACGATCCGAACAACAGTTATCTCATTCAGAAACTCGAAGGCACCGCCACCGTCGGCGCCCGAATGCCGCTCAACGGTGCCGCGCTCGATCAAGCGGTCGTCGACATCATCCGGCAATGGATAACAGATGGCGCAATTGACGATCGCACACCGTCGCCGGACCCCATCAGGATTACGTCGCTCGCACCGCTTCCTGCGAGCGATCTAAGCAGCGCTCCAGCCAGTGTCATGGCAATGTTCGACCGCGAGCTCGACGTTTCGACGATCAACGCGATGACGTTCCTGCTCGAGGGAAGCGGCGGTGACGGAAGCTTCGGCGACGGTAACGAAACGCCGATTTCCGCCGCCGCGATAACAACACCGGCGATGACACCGATGAGCGCGACGTTCGACCTCTCCGGTGTCGCGATGGCAGACGACACCTATCGGGTGCAGCTGCTGGGATCCGGCGCTTCTTTGATACTGGATATAGACGCCAACGCACTGGATGGAGAATTCACGGGGGCCTTTCCGTCAGGCGACGGCACCGCAGGGGGTGACTTCGAGGCGACGTTTACGCTGACAACTCCGGTTAGCAGCCCAACCCTCGACGACCTTCAGACGAGCGTATTTTCGCCCAACTGTGCCACGGCCGGGTGCCACACCGGCCCCGCCGGAAATTCATTACCCGGCGGCATGGACCTCAGCAGTGCCGATGCCACGTTCGCCAATGTGGTCGGCATCGCGAGTCTCCAGCAACCGTCGCTTTCACGCGTTTCGGCGGGTGACCCCGACAACAGCTACCTGGTACGGAAGATCGAAGGCACTGCAGGCTCCAGAATGCCGCTCGGCCGGCCGGCACTGGATCAGGCGCTAATCGACGACATCCGCGAATGGATAACTGACGGCGCGAATCGCTAGTGTGGGAACAACAATGATGACTATTCGCCTTGCGAGTGTTCTCGGCATGCTGTCGGCACTGCTTTTGCTGACCTCGGCCAGTGCATCGGCAGAACCCTATCTCGCCGTACAAAAAGGTATGCATTGCGGATCGTGTCACAGCCATCCGGCGGGCGGCGGCAGACGCAGCGTCTACGGTAACGCATACGCGCAAACTGAACTGGCCGCGAGCCGCATAGGCGATGGTGAACTGTGGACAGGCACCGTCAACAAGTGGCTGTCGATCGGTGCCGACCTGCGCGCGGGTTTTGACAGCACCGACGTCCCGGGAAGCAGCACAACGTCGGAGTTCGGGGTCAACCGCGGCACCGTATATATCGAGGCTACGGTCATACCCGGAAGGCTGTCGGTTTACGTCGATCAACAGTTCGCCCCCGATGCGAGTCAGAACCGCGAAGCGTATATTCGTTTGAACAGCAATAATACGAAGTGGTTCGCCGCTGCCGGTCAGTTCTATTTGCCGTACGGAATTCGACTGCAGGACGATACCGCGTTCATTCGCCTCGCGACGAGTGTAAATTTCACGAACCCCGACCGCGGTGTGCAGCTCGGTTACACATCCGGGCCGTGGTCCACGATAGCATCGGTCACCAACGGTTCGGGGGGCGGTCGCGAAATAGATTCGGGCAAACAGTTAAGCGCCGTCAGCAGTTTTGTAAAACCGTCCTGGCGCGTCGGCGTCAGTGGCAGCGTCAATGACGCCGACGCTGGCGACCGGGATATGTTCGGTATCTTCGGCGGCCTGCGAACCGGATCGATCGTATGGCTGGCGGAAATCGACCGGATTACGGATGAGGTTTCACCGGGCACCGATGTCAGCGCGATTGCAGGACTTTTGGAGGGCAACTGGTCGCCACGACAGGGACATAACCTCAAAGTCAGCTACGACTACCTGGACCCCGATGACGATTTCAGCGAAGACCATCGGGTTCGGTACAGCCTCGTCTGGGAGTATTCACCGCTGCAGTTCCTGCAGGCGCGTCTGGGCTTGCGCAGTTACGACGGGCCGCCGGCCGTGAACTCACAAAACCGCGATGTGTTCTTCCTGGAATTGCACGGTTTTTTCTGACTAACGGGCTAAGGCGTCTTGACCGGCGCGGTTGCAGCATTTGGAAGTCTGCCAGGACTGTCCTCACCAAGGGTGTTCAGCATGTTTTGAACCGCCCGCTCCAACTGCAAGTCGTGGCCGTCTACCAACGATGCCGGGCTATTTTCGACAACAACGTCCGGCAACACTCCCTCTCCCTCGACAACCCACTGTCCTTTGGAGTCTGCGAGCGGGAATTGCGGCACATTCATTCCGCCGCCATCCAACACTGGACCTGTATTATCAATGCCGACGACGCCTCCCCATGTACGCATACCGATTATCGGGCCGCGGGCCGCCTGCTTAAAAGTCCATGTGAACGCATCGCCGTCCGACAAGGTCGTTTGATCGGCAATCACGGCAAGTTCACCCGTAAAGACCTTGGCACCGCCCACTCCCCAGGGGTAGGTCCGCGGATACTTCTCACCTTTAACGTAACCAGTGCTGTAGTGCTTGCGCAGAAGCCGCTCAAGAATCATTTGGGACACGTTGCCACCAGCGTTGCCGCGCACATCGATAATCAAGCCGTCGCTGCGAATCTGTCCGTAGTACCACTTGATAAACTCTCGAATACCATCGCCACCCATATTGGGGATATGCAGGTAACCGACCCGGCCATCCGACTGTCGCCGAACGAACTCCCTGTTTCTAGTCGTCCATTCCAGGTAACGCAGGCTTGCCTCACTGGACACCGGGTTCACAAGTTCCGTTCTAGCTCCCTGGAGTGTTGGGCCGTCGTTGACCAGGAGTTCAATCAGCGAACCTCCCGAATCACGCAATACCGCAAAGGGGGGCAGTGAGCGAGACAGCGTCCTGCCGTTTATCTTCAGGATGAAATCGCCAACATTGACGTCAATGCCAACCTCCGTTAACGGTGACCGATATCGGTCTTCCGAGTTGTCGCCTGCGAGCACTCTGCTGATGCGATACGTCTCGGACCTCGCATCAAATTCGAACTCCGCACCCAGCAGCGCCGGCACTGGCCGCTTAACCTGGCTTGTATCACCACCAAAGACATAGGCATGACTGACATTCAATTCCGAGATCATCTCTCCTAACAGGTAGTTCAGGTCAGACCGGTGCGACACATGCGGCAGTAGCTGCCGATATTCCTCACGCAATGCGTTCCAATCGTAACCATGCATATTGTCCACATAGAAGAAATCCCGAAATCGCCGCCAAACCTCATCGAATATCGTAGCCCACTCTTCTTTCGGCACAATCTTCGAAACCAAACCTGCGGTGGATACGGCAACGGACTGAGAGCTGGTATCGGACAGGGAGAACCGGCTCAAGTCGCCGCCCTGTTGCACCAGGACGAAGTCGCCTCCGGAAGACATGTCGAACCCGGTTATCGGATCCGCACCGGCCGTCAGTGGTTCGGTCTCTTGCTCCTCAATAGAGAACACCTGCAAACCACTCTCCGAGCCAGAGCGCCGTCCGTAGTACGCAGGACCTGTCTTGTAGAGCACAAGTTGCTCGGCGCTCACAGCCAGCGCAGTATAGTTGTCTGCGTCCACTGGCACTCGTATCACCCGTTCCTGGATACCCTCTAACTCGATCTGTATATCCGGTTCTTCGTCGTCGGAACTGCTGATCCCCGCCGCAAGCGCCTCATCGTTTCCCGGCCTGTACGGATTTTCGGAATCCGGGCTCAACGCAAGCGCATAAACAAACGTCTCGCGATCAACGACGTAGTTCCATTCAAAGGAACCGATCTGCGGCGACAACTCCCGATCCGACAGATAGTAGAGATATTCACCCGTCGGATGCCATGCCGGCGCGAAGGAATTGAAGTAACGGCTGGTGACCGAATGTGTCTGGCCGTCACCGGCATCCCAAACCTGAACTTGAAACAAAAAAGTATCATTCAACGCGGAATAGGCAATGTATCGGCTGTCGGGCGACCAGGCGAAATCCTGATTGTAGTAAGCACCCAATTCCCCAACTTTTCGTATACTGCCACCGTCCACATCGATGACGAACAGGCTTCCATGCATGTCGCTGACTGCCAGCTGCGTGCCATTTGGCGCCCATGACAACCCGACAAAACGGGTTTGTTGATCGGTGATCAGTCGCCGTGGAGCTTGCTGTCCCAGCGCATCGACCAGCCATAGTTGCTCTTCGCCGGAACGATCAGAAACATAGGCGATGGTTGTACTGTCAGGCGACCAGGTTGCAAGTCTGTCGTGCGCAGTCGAGCTTTGCGTCAGGTTCCGAGTAACTCCTTTTTCAACGGGTACAGAAAAAACATCACCACGTGCAACGATGGCAACACGCGCACCGTTCGGGGAAATCGCGAAGTGCTCAAGCTGGCCGCCCACTGAAATCGACCGCGGCCTGGTGCTGACACTGTCGCTGGGTACAGCGATAGAAATGCCGCGATCCCCAGCCTTACGCGCATCGTAAATACGCAGTTCGCCATCCAGCTCATAGACAATATTGCCGCTGCGATCCGCACTCGCCCAACGCACGTCGGACTTGTAGTCTGTCAACTGACGTACAGAGCTACCGGACTCATCGACGGTGTACAGATTCAGATAGTCATCCCGGTCAGAGACAAAGAACAACCCGGCATCTGTCCACATCGGATCTCGATCTGTACGGCGATGTGCGGTGATATTGGTCGATGTATTACCCTCCAGGTCGTAAATCCACAAATCCTGGGCCCAGCCTCCCTCATAGCGTTTCCAGGTGCGAAAATCCCGGGACAACGGTGTATAAAAAACCGACCTGCCATCGGGCGACAATGAGCCCGCGCCAGCAACCTTCATCGGGAGTGCACTCGGTAACCCACCGTTGACCGGGACGGTGTAGAGGCGTGAATTCGAGACACTGAAATGATCGCGATGGGAACGAAACAGCACCGCCAAGCCGTCCGCCGACCAACCAACGACCTGATTGTCGTAACCCCAGCGCGCCGGCAGGGGACCAGCTGCCGGATACGACGTCAGGCGCCGCGGTTCACCACCGCTGGCTGGCATTACATACACCTGCTCATCACCTTCATACTGACCGGTAAACGCAATCCAGCGCCCGTCCGGAGAGAACTTCGGAAACAACTCCAGACCAGGGTGACTTGTCAGGCGAGTGGCTTCGCCACCGCTTACTGGCACTCTCCAGATATCGCCGCCATGGACGAACACAACCAGGTCGTTGTGGATATCCGGATACCGAAGGAGCTTGTTTTCAGCGACAGCGCCGAGCGGAAGAAACGCTGCCAGAAGCAACAGCACGTGCCGACGTAGCCTGCTTTTTCCGTCATCAGGAAGAATAGACAATTGAATGCTCCAGAGTCACCGCCCCGAAATTCGAAGCCAGTGACTACAGTGGTCTGTTATTCGAAATCCTTCGACAGCGTCAGGAAAACCCGCCGGCCAACAATGTCCCAGGAGTTTTGCGCCGCGGTACCGGTACGGAGCCCGTCGAATTTCCAATCTACCGAGACGACCGGTGGCTCTTCGTCCAGCACATTCCTGGCGCCCAGGCTCACCCTTAGTCCATCGCGAAATTGCCTGGTCACGGAAAGATGATGATAAGCAACCGTGCCGGTTTCGAGCTGCTCTCGCAGACTTTCACCATTGTATGGACCGAAGAAATCGAAGGTGTCGCCCTCGAACTCCTTAGTCAGGCCGGACGAACCTACAACGTCGATACGCCAGTAGTAGGTCCAATCGTTTTTGCTCAGCATGAAATCAACAGCACCCGAGATCCTGGGCTCATTCGGATCCTTAATGAAATCCTCTATGTCTGCGACGCCTTCGATTATCCGGACTCGCTCGTCTTCTTCCTGAAGCGTACCTTGCAGTGCCGTTTGAAAGTCGAAGGAACCCAGCTGCGTTGCGTAACTCACCAGAAAATCGACGCCCCTGTTTGTCTGCGAATCGATGTTCAGGAATCGATCGTTGACGAGTGTCAGCTGAAACGGATCGACGGCCGTCGCCGAATTGCGCTCGACCAATGTGCAGAAAGCGTTGTTCGGAAAATTCGTATCCGAGTAACACTGGTTGAGAATGTTCTGAGCACCCAAACTGTCGATTTCGTCGTTGACCTCGATCTCGAAGTACTCGACGGCGATCGCAAGCCCGCTGTCCTCGGGCGTCAGCAACAAGCCGACCGACCAGGAGTCGGAAGTCTCCGGTCTGATTGTGGTAGTTCCGTTCGGGAGTATCGCACCACCCCGGGCTACCTCAACGTCGAATAAAGTCGGGCGATAATCGTCTGCGATACCCAGCGACGCGCAGTTCGATGCAATAGTCGGGTCGCTGGAGTTCGCATACTCCTGGCACGGATCGCTCAAAAAACTGAAACTCGTTTGGTCAGCCAGGAAGAGCTCGAACAGGTTCGGTCCACGAAAAGACGTTCCGATCGAGCCCCTGAGTGCGAATGACGGAGTGAACCGCCAGTTCATACCGGCTTTGAACGTCGTTTCCTCGCCGGAAATGTCGTAGTTCGTATAACGCGCCGACAGGATCGCGGAAACATTCTCGGCGGCTGGCTTATCCGCGATCAGCGGCACACCTATTTCGGCAAAAAACTCCGACACGTTTTCGGAACCTGCCGTGCGACCGGATGATGAAAAAAGATGCAGGTTGCCGGCAACGGTATTTGGACCTGGCCGATCGTCAATTTCGTCTTTGCGATAAGAAACACCGAACACGCCATCGACAGTTCCGGCGGGCAACTCAAAGAGCGAGCCTGCGACGGAGGCTTCAATTACCATTTGTTCGTAAGTCGTGTTGCCGCCATCCCTACCCAACAGAAAAGCTTCTTCCTGATCGGTCCAGTCCTGATCCACCAAAAAACGTGAATCCAGGACCGGAATGTCGATGCCGTCGCACAAGCTTGCCGGACTCAGTCCCGGTACCAGGAAAGACGCGTCACAGGCCGTAGAACCGAGGGATATGGCATTCAGACGGTCTTCATACATGAAATCCTGGCTGTAATCTCCGTCCGATCTACCGACGGACAAAAAGGCATCCCAGGTCCATCCGCCGTCGGACGATGCAGGAAACTCGCCGCTCAAGCCCACGAGCGCATTGTAGTAGTCAACTTTAGTTTCCGAATTGAACGGCCGTACGATCTGATACTGAATGGCGCCTGTGGAGTTTCCGCCCGAGGCGGCTTGCAGACCCGCTGATACGACATTGTTCGGATTGTTAGCCGACATGTTTTGGAACAAGAACATCCAGCTATCGAACCCGGATTCGCGCCGGTTCAAGAGTAAGTTGCCGTACAAGGTCGTTCGTTTTCCGAGTTCGTACTCCCCATTGAAAAAGAGTGTGTAGCGCTTCAGTGGAGAAATCGCGTCCGCGTTTTGATAAGCGGCAGAATCTTCGCGCCGCAGCGAATAGGATTCGCGTTCCTGAGCCGTATCGCCTATCCAGAAGTTCCCGACGCGTACCCAGTCCGGTAGATCCGGCCTGGTGAACTGATCACCCGGGGCACCGACGAGTGCTCCGGTCGGATCCGGTTGAAACGTACCCGAAAACCAATCCGCACTAAAAAACGCACCGTTGGGATTGTGGTTACGGCACATGAAACTACCGTCTGACATCACGACATCCGCTCGTGCCCCGCTATCGGGGAAAAACAGTACGTCCTCGGCACATTGAAGGTAGTCTCGCTGCCTATTTTTGAGCGATGTTTCTTCCGAGAACTCACCGGCGATGGAATACCAGCCGCGACTGAAGGTCTTACCGAAGTCTGCCGACAGGAAGAATCTTTCGCCACCGTCGTCCAACGGTATATTGCCGTTCGCCTCGATGGACCCACCGTCATAGCTCTTCTTCGTAATACCGTTTACCACGCCTGCGATCGCATCGGCGCCATACACCGAAGACGATCCGTCCTTGACGATCTCCACGCGCTTCAAAACACTCGAAGGCAGCACGTTCAGGTCGACCGCACCAACCGAGCCACGCACACCGGCAGGTGCCAGGCGCCTGCCATCGAGCACGACCAGTGACCGTTGCGTACCCAGGCCACGCAAGGAAATACCGTTGACCCCGGGGCCGCCATTACCAACATTGCCGCCAGGCCCGACTGCACCGAGTTGTTGATTCAGCTGAAAGGAGCCGGTAGCCAGCGAAGTGCCGCGAATGATATCCGCCGCAGTAAAACCGCCGGACAATTTGGCAATCTCCGGGTCGATGACCTGCACCGGCGCAACACCACTGAATTCCAGGTTTTTGAGCCGCGTGCCGGTCGCTATGATTTCCTCCAGCTCCGGCTGCGCATCCGGATTCGCGTCCTGGGCATTTGCTCCGGTCGCAGCCAGTACTGACGACAGCATCGCACTCAATGTAATCTTCTTGGTGACTCTCATCTTCTCCCCCTCAGGATTTACGATCGCCTCCGGCGGTTCATCCGTTTCGATCGCTAACACTAACTGCTCTCTGAATGCCGGGGTCAGCCCGGTTCCAGCGAGGAGAATCGATGCCGCTTCGTCGATCGGATACACACCAATCAACCGATTCGCCGTCTTGACCGATACGTCCTCGAAAGGAACGATCAATGTCAAATTCGCTTGTTCAGCAAACAGAATCAACGCACGATCAGCGCGTTGTTGAGGGATATCGAACGCAATCGTCTCATCTCTCTCGGCAGCCGTTGCGCTGACGGATGAAACGATGACATACAACAAAACGAGCGGGACGATCAGAAACCGTCCGTATTCATCCACCTCAACCACGCGGTTTTCTCGCGCACAGTCTGAAGACGAATGACTCAATGATTTCCGCCACACCATACTTTTCGCTCTGCAAAATAGCTTGCGGTGCGTGATCGCTCTCCCGGAGGGCATTACCAGCGCGTAACTTAGTTATGACTCAGTAAAACAATCCGGTCTTCCGAGCGACGATATGCAATATCGAAGTTCTCGCGCAAAGCAGCGAGCAGACCGTCTACGTCGCCGGCCTTAAACAGGCCCACGATTCGGGTCTTTTTCAGATCGTCATCGAGAAAAACGAATTCGACGGACGTGTACCGGCTAATCTCCGCCACCGCCTCCTCAAGTGATTCTCCTCTGAATACAAGATTTCCGCTCTGCCAGGAAAGTTTGACTTCGATATCCACCGGCGAGACTTCGGTGACGATCTCTTCTTCGGCACCGAGAATAAGTTCCTCACCCGCCGCCACGGTCAGTGACGACAACGGCAGCACAACGGGTTCGTCTTCATTGACTTGATCGGCTGACTTGCGGTGTACACCTACAAGAACCCTGCCCTCAGTGACCACGACCTCCACTAGCTGATCATCGGAAATTTCGACATTGAAGACCGTGCCAAGAGCCTGAACGATGTTCTCGCCAGCGACAACACTCAGCGGTCTTGTCTTGTCTTCTGCCACGCGCACCTGCAATTCGCCGCGCTCAAGTACGATCAGCCTGTGCTGTTGTGTGTACTGAACACGTATTCGCGTGTTGGTATTCAGTACAACCTGCGTGCCGTCCGTAAGACTAACCGTAGACTGCTCCCCGATGGCGGTTTCGAAAAGGCGTGACGATGTCGGCGCCGGCAGTTCTGCTGGCTTGCTGATCAATATCTCAGGGGTTTCGTTCGACAAAGTTCCCCACGCCAGTACAAATGCGAGCGCAGCAACTACTGCTGCTTTGAGTGGCCATTTTCTCACGGGGCGTCGCCGGGCCGGCTTCTCGAATATGTCTCCCAACCTCGACAACGAATCCATGCGATCCCAGAGCCTGGCCAGGTTCAACAGCACCGTCATGTTGTTCGGATGCCGCTGCAACCACTCACCCAACTCATGCCGCTCATCCGCCGACAGATCACGATCGAGCCTGGATACCCACACGCTCGCCTCATCCTTGCACTTGTCCTGCTGCGGAAACTCGTAGATCTGCGTCATCAGCTGCGCTCCTTTTCAACCAGTGATCGGGCTCTTACCGATGTACTTTCCCTGGATTTGATCTCACTAGCCTCTCGACTGTCACGTTGTTCCATAAAATCGGAACAGCGCCTGATTCCCTTGGCGATGTGTTTCTCGACCGTGTTCTCACTCAGACCCATTTCCTTGGCTATTTCCCGCTGCGAGAAACCGTAGACTTTCTTCAATACGAATGCCCGGCGGCACTGTACCGGAAGCAGCCGAACCGCCTCGCAAAATCGAGCGAACTCTTCGTTCGACGCAGCTTCATCGTAAGTTTCATCGTGATTCCGGTCTGCTCCAAGGCTTTCTGTATCTGAGATTTCTTCTGAACTCACTGACAACCGGTAGGCTGCACTCTTCACATGATCCAGTGCCAGATTTCTCGCAGTCTTAAAGATAAATGAGCGCGGCGTCCGTATGTCTGTCCTGCTCTCAACCTGGCAGACACGAACATAGGTCTCCTGCACAATGTCTTCGACTTCCGTGGGCGGGACAATGCCGACGACCGCGCGGCTGAGCTTCGTTCTTACCGATAGATAGATTTTGCGGAGGGTATCAGCGTCGGTCACTGGGAATCCGGGGGCAGTCACATAAAAACGGTCTAGGCCAGCCACCTTAGACGAATCAGAATCAGTTTTCCGCTATACCCCGGAGCGTTTCTTAGAAAATTCCTTATTAATTATGCACTTAATCACTACCGCTTCTCTATGACGATTGATGGCCAACGGCCAGATTCACTCCAAGTGCTACAAGAATCCCCCCACCCAGCCGCTGAGTAAGCGCGGTCGCGACGGGTGATGCCCTGAGGGCGCCTGTCACCTTGTGCGCGAGCAGCACGCACAGCGCGTCCCCGCTGGAAAACATGGCATTGACGAAGGTCCCGAGAATCAGAAACTGAGCCCACATCGGCAACGCAGCGGACGCATCGGTAAACTGCGGCAGGAAAGCCAGATAAAACATCGCGGTTTTCGGATTCAGTACTTCCACGGTAATACTCTCCCAAAATGCACGCCGCAGCGACTTTACGCTGGTGCCGCCAACGAAGTCTGTGTGCATCCCGTTAGAGAGAAAGAGTTTTACACCTAGCCATACCAGGTAAGCGGCTCCGGCAAACTTCAGCAAAGCATAAAGCAGCGGAATCGTCTCGAAGAGTATCGCCAGCCCGAGTGCTGCAGCGATCACATGCACGTACCCGCCAACGTGAATACCCAGCACAGCCATCCACCCGGCGCGGCGACCGCGCGCGATGGTCCGCGCTCCGGTATACAGCATGGCCGGCCCCGGCATGAAGGAAAAAATAGCGGTTCCTATAAAGAACGTCAGTAAAATTTCGAATGAAGGCATTGTAATCCGTCAGCGAGAACATCGCGGCGCAAGTTCGGATAGTACATCGCACTCTTCCCTGCAATATCAAGCGTTTTCTCACCCGCTCATTCTGTAGAATGGCGCTACCGTTGCAAATCGCCCGCTGGAGTCTTGTGCAGAACTCACAGAGTAAATCAGTGTATACCGGCCACCTGGCCGGAATCGCAGCCGGAACCGTTGCGACCTTGTTGATAACAATCGTTTGCTACTGGCCTTCGCTGAGCGGACCTTTTCTGTTCGACGACATACCCAACCTGGAACTCCTCGGAGACCGCGGCGAACTAAACTCGACTTACAAGTACCTGGAATTCATAACAAGCGCACAATCAGGGCCTTTGGGACGCCCCCTGAGTCTCGCCAGCTTCACACTCGATGGTCAAACCTGGCCGACCGATCCTCGCCCGTTCCGTATCACCAACCTGGTGCTGCACCTCGTCAACGGACTGCTGGTCTTTTTTCTGGTCCGACTCCTTTTATTGACGGTATATCAGCGGGAAAAGGCGGAAAAACTGGCCTTGTTGTGTGCCGCCCTGTGGTTACTGCACCCCCTGCTGGTTTCCACCACCGCTTACGTCATTCAGCGCATGACACAGCTGAGCTGCCTGTTCACACTGGCGGGACTTATCTGTTACATGCATGCCCGAAAGCAGTTGCCAGAAAGACCGCGCCGGGGCTGGGTGTGGATCATCGCCGGCATGGGCTCCTGCGGTGCGCTTGCCGTATTGAGCAAGGAAAACGGCATCCTGTTGCCTCTGTACGCCCTGCTCATCGAGTTCACTGTACTTCGTACGATGCAGCTCAGCCGCCGACATACGAAAGCTCTGCTTGCAGCCCTTTGCGCACCGCTGCTGGCGCTGGCTGCTTATCTGACACTTAACTGGGAAAGCACGGTATCCGGTTTCGAGTTCCGGTCATTTACGCTGAGTGAACGCCTTTGGACCCAGGCGGCGGTACTAGTCGATTATCTGCGCCAGACCGTAGCGCCACAATTGTCGGGACTCGGGATTATTCACGACGATTACCCGGTGTCGGCGGGGCTGTTCAGCCCGGTCACTCTGCTGAGCATCACCGTGATTGCTGCCCTGTTGTTCGCCGCGATGCGGCTGCGTAAACGCTACCCGTTTATCAGCCTTGGAATACTGTGGTTTTTTGCCGGCCATAGCCTTGAAGCGGGCCCGATTCCCCTGGAACTTTACTTCGAGCACCGCAACTATCTGCCGCTGCTCGGACCACTAATCGCGATTGTTTCACTGTTACCGCTGTTGAACCAGCAGTTACGCCGAGGGCTGTCGCTGCTGCTGTTCCTGTTTATCGCCATGGAGAGTTTTCTTACCTGGCAGGCTGCGATTCCATGGGGTAATGAAAACCTGCTCATGCAGACGGCGCTGGCCGAACATCCTGATTCGTTACGAGCGCAGCAGCACCAGGCCAACAGGCACATCCTCAGCGGACAATACGCGCAGGCGCTGGCGATACAGGACAGCGTGGCGGCGAAATTTCCGGAACACGCATCAAGCAGAATGAGCATACTCAATCTACGCTGTATTCTCGGCGTACTGAGCACCGAAGAAATCGGGACGACAACCAGGTTTCTCGAGCAAAGTCGCTATGACCTGCAGATCATCGGTTTTCTCGCTCCCCTTGTTTCCAACGCAGCCGCGAATACCTGCGGTGCATTCGGGTTCAATGAAGTGCAGGCCGTTTTCGACGCCTTGCTGCGAAATCCTGTGATGTCCCGGAACGTCGTCCTGCGCGGAGCAACTCTTTATCACAAGGGTATCGCCTATGAGAGATCGGGGGACCTGGATGAAGCTTTGGAGCAACTGAATTTATCGTACGCCGCAAAACCGGAGATCGACATTCGACTGTTGCAGATAGTGTGGTTGCTCGATTCTGGCAAAGCGAATGAGGCGAGGCATTATCTGAACCTCGCGCGACGCCACGCCCAGGAACGCTTTATCGTCGGAGGGGTTCGTGAACAGGATTTGAATACCCTACAGCAGAGAATTGACCAGGCGACCGGCGCGGGACACTAAGTGGAACAATCCTCCTTCACGAAAACGACGGTCTGTAAAACGGGCTTTGGATTCTTGCGCCGGTGTTTCGCCGTTCAGCGAAAAATTGATGTTCGGCGCAGGGATGCGGTGGCTACGCCAATGACCTCTTCACGACCCACAGGCGAGGTCATTGGCGTTCCCACCGCATCCCGACAGTCGGGCATGTATTTCAGTTAACGGTCGCCGTGCTGAACAGGTGTTGATCCGATCGAGGACGGACTATCACAGCTACCGATGGCTTTGGAGCGCACATAAACCTCTTTCCTGACGCGCGCAACGACCTGGCCCGCCTCATCGACCAGATCCGCCTCGAACTGATAGGTGTTCTTCCCGAGATCGTCAACTTCCGCACGAATTTCTTCGAGCCGGTCCTTGCTGACTTCAAAGATTCCGAGGATGGTGCCCTTCGCGGGCCTAATAAAATCAATACTTGCCGACTTGTCCCATACGATATAGGCATTGCCGAAATTCATCGTGATGATAAAAACGAAAAATGGATCGGACATCGCGTAGAGGCTACCGCCGAAATGGGTACCGAACAGGTTTCGGTTGTACCACCGGGAGCGTAACTCGACTTCGTATCGCGTAAAGTCGTCCCGAAATGACCTTACCTTCACACCCATACCGAGATAAGGCGGGTACAGATTGATTTTCTTTATCAGTTTGCCGAACTTCGTATTTTTGGTTTTCCGGGAGACACCTGCCATCGCAATCAATCAACCGCTTCGGGTGCACTGAGCGTCAGCCGTTGACCTTGTTTCACCCGTAGCACGATATTACGAACCGCCGCGAAGTCCTCGATCGGGTTTTCCGCAAGCACCAGAAAACTTGCCTCGTAGCCCTCGGCAAGCCGGCCGATTTTCCGCCCGGGAAAAATACCCCGCGGCGTCGTCTCGCACCACATCTGCAGCAGTTCCTGATCGGAAAACACACCCAGTTCCCGCAGTAAGAACGCTTCCTCCACCGAGGTATCCCTGAACGGCATGTCAGAACCGATCAGTAATCTCACACCGGAGTCCTTAAGGCGCTGCAGATTGCGCGCATGCTGGGCCATGACGGCCTTGTAGTACTCTGGATAACGATCCCTGATCTTCGTCGTCAAGCTGACGGTGGCGATTACCGCAACGTCATTCTCGGCGGCGAGTTCCGCATCCCCGATCCGGATGATCTCTATGGCGCGACTGCCTGGTAAATGAGCGATTTCGTCGACACCGGCAGCGACAGCATGATGAAAATCCGCGGCCGTGTTTACGTGTGCTGTAATTCGCAGATCCGCGGCATGCGCCAGTTCCACGAGGTCCGGTACCAGTTCGGGGTCAATCCCCTTTTGACCGAAGAATTCGGGGTCATCCTTGCGAAGAGCGTATTCCTCCGAATAGCTCAACATGAACTTTACGAAATCCGGTTTTTGAGCAACTAAACCCGGCCATTTCTCCAGCAGGTCTTGCCGGGTTTCGACCTGCGTGTAACCGATGCCGGCGATCTCTTCTTTGGACTCGAACACGCCTTCGTAATAACCGCGTTCGAAAAAACGTTCGCGAATACCAATCGGGTGACCGCCGGGGCCTGTGAGCGGCGCGAATGCAAATACAACATCAACACTGTCCGGCCGGTTGAAATTCGCTGCAAGCGTATCGATCTCTGTCGAAAAGGCCGACTGCATCTTTGCATAGAAAACGCCATCCCGGAGGTATTCGTTGACACGCTGCTGAATCTCATAGTCCGATGCCAGGTCGTGGTTGTGGGCTTCACCGAAGGGCGGAATCACGTACGCTCCACCGAGATCGTAGGTGTTGTCTATCTGCCCCGGCACTGTGTAGCTAATCCGTTCCCCGACCACATAAACGGTCCGGCTGGAAAATCCTTCGCCGTCATACCAACGGCCGTTGACGTACGCATCGCTGGCAATGGCTACGGGAGTGCCCAGCGAGCAGCAGGACAACAAACCGAATAGAAAAAGCGTACGCATCGTGTTCTTCCTGAAAAGCCCTGCTTTACCGATACACGGTGCGTCGGGCAACGGCGTAGCGGTTCGATATGATCTCCGTGCGGACAGCTGCCGATCGATCAGCTATTTTTTCGTATAGCGAGCAAACCACGCCAGTATGTTGTCGACCTTGGCGATGAGATGAGAAGGTCTCGCAACAATACCATGCGACGCCTCCGGAATTTGTACCAGGATCGTATCGACCTTGCGAATCTTCAGTGCCTGGTAGTACTGCTCCGACTGCCCCAGCGGCGTCCGATAATCCACTTCGCCCGTCAACAACGCAGTCGGCGTAGTTACGTTGGCGACCAGCGATAACGGCGAACGCGCCCAGTAGGCGTCAGGATCTTCCCACGGCATCTTTTCAAACCAGTACATCGAATAAAAAGGCGCACCGTCAGACGTCAGCGCGAAACTGGCCCAGTTAATCACCGGTTTGGCAACAACGGCGGCACGAAACCGGTCCGTCTTGCCGACAATCCAGGCCGTGAGCACGCCGCCGCCTGAACCGCCGGTAACGAACAGCGAATCTTCGTCGACAAAACCACGGGCGATGGCGGCATCCACGCCTGACATCAGGTCATCGTAATCCTGACCCGGATAGTTGTGGTGAATCTCGTTTGCGAAATCGTAGCCATAGCTCGTCGAACCACGCGGGTTAGCGTACAAGACCACATAGCCTGCAGCTGCAAACAGCTGCACTTCCGGCGAGAACTGCGGTCCATAGGCAGCGAACGGGCCACCATGAATTTCCAGAATTAGCGGATACTTCCTGCCCGGATCGAAATCAGGTGGCGTTACCAGCCAACCCTGTATTTCCAGATCGTCGGCAGACGACCGCCATGTAATTTCTTCGACCGCCCCGAGCTTTCGACTACCCAGCAGGTCCTCGTTGAGTGCAGTTAGACGCTTTGCCGACGTGCGACCACGCCCGACGGCAACTTCAGCCGGGCGGTCCGGGCGACCTGCCGTATACGCATACGAGCCGTTGCCGGCAACCGAAAAACTGCCGCTTGTATACGGCCGGCCCAGACCGACACCACCGATATCGTCCGCAACAGGAGAAACCTCACCGCTCATTGACAGCGCTGCGAGAGTCGACTTGCCGTGATCATCGTACTGCACGTACAGGCGATTGGAACTGCCGGCCCACTGCACGTCGTCAATCGTTCGATCGAAGCCTGCCGTCAGTACCTCGATCGAACCGTCCTCCAGGTCCATGACGTGTACATCGCTGTTGTGATAGCCCATCTTTCTATCGTCGAACCCGAGGTAAGCCAAACTGGATCCGTTGGGTGACACGGTCGGCGCAAAATCCGGACCATTACGACCCGTCAGCTGCTTCAGGCTCCCATCCTCAACGTCAACTGACCAGATTTCCGACTCCAGCGGATCGTGCTCCCACTCGTCCTGCAGGTTAGCGGCGAAATAAATCCGTTTGCCGTCTCTGGACCATGAGAAAGGCCCGCCAAAGTCATGATCGCCGCTGGTGATTTTTCTTGGACTGCCGCCGTCAGCTGATAATACGAACAGGTGGGAATTACCGTGTTCGAGGTAGCCGCTACCGTCGGCCCGGTAATGCATTTGATCGATTACCGTGACAGATGGGGCCCACTCGGCATCTTCCGGCATGGGTGGCGGCGAAGCCAGCGATGCATCAGCGGCTTTAACAAACATCTCGAAAGCGATACGCGTCCCGTCCGGAGACCAGCTTAAGGACGACGGCCCCCCACGGACATTGCTCAGCATCGCGGTCTGACCGGTGTCCATCCAACGCACGTGAATCTGTGAGCCACGCCCGTCAACGCTGGTGACATAGGCCAGGCGATCACCGTTCGGCGACCAGCGCGGACTGCTGAAACTCTGCGCGCCCGATAGCAGCGGGCGATGGTGTTCGCCGTCGGCATCGACGATCCAGAGGTTCGACACGGACCGATCGGTCATGATGTCTTTCGCGACCCGCGCGTACACAACCCGCGATCCGTCCGGGGATATCTGCGTGTCGGTCGCAACCTCAAGCTCGAAAACATCGACGTTCTTGAACGTAGTGTCGTCGGCGCTGGCAAGAGCCGCGATGAATAATATGATCAGTGTGAATTTTTGCATGAGCTTCCCGTCGGGCCTTGCGGCCGGGTCTGGTGGCAGAACAACGTGCATTATAGTTGAACAAAGCTCCGCGGGAAGCGCGGAACGGCTCACGCCTGACACATTAAAGTGTCAGCACCATATCTACCCTGTCCATGCCCGGCCCCCAGCCATCCCTGGTGGATGACGTGCTCATCGCTCCGAACCTGGCGAAAAAAGGCGCGGATTTATGACTCGCCGCTATTCTCACGTTGCGGGTTTCCGACAGGTGACCCAGGTCAATCACCCGTTCCATGAGCTTTTGACCGATGCCGACACCCTGAACTTCCGGGTCAAGCAATATCCAGCTGAGTCTCTTCTCGTTGCCGCTGTCCGGAAGCAAGCCGAAAGCCCCGCGCACCTGCCCATCGACTTCGCAAACCTCGTAGCTCTCGGGTACAGCGTCCAGAAACTCCTGATACTCCGCTTCTTCGTTGGGAGCAAAAAACTCCGGGCAATTTGCAGCGAAAATATCACGACAGGCCTGATAGTCTGTGCGGCGATACTGTCTGAAAAAAATAGTCGACACAGGCCTCTAGTCCTTGATCGATTTTGTTATTCCCTCGTACAGAGAATCCTGCCAGGCCCAGTCGGCATCCTCACTGGCGACGGCGCGCGCACTGTGCAAGGCTATGACCACGTTCTCCTCGCGGTTTATGTAGATTCCCTGGCCGAAGATTCCGGTCGCACTGAACGCATCTGCGCCGCTAAGCCACCAGAAGTAACCGTAGCCTCCATAGCCCTTCGACGGCGCCGTCGATTCACTCATCCAGTCCGACGGCACTACCTGTGTGCCGTCGGCGAGCCGCCCCCCGGCCAGGGCGAACAAACCAATACGGCCGTAATCCCGCAGCGTAGCGTTGATACAACAACCGCCAAACTCTCCGCCGCCCGCCTCAGTGAGATTCCAGGAAGCATCGGACTCCATACCGAAAGGCCGCCATATTTTTTCCGACAGATAGGTCGAAAGATTATTGCCGATCGCAGACCTCAGTAGCGTCCCCGCGAGATTCGTCTCCGCGGTGTTGTAGTTGAAGACCTCACCTGGCTCAGCAGTGCGCGGTTTGTTTTCCAGGAACCGGTACAGATTCATCGTCTCCCAGGGCGCAGTGGCAATATCGGAGTCCGGGTCTGCATAGTCTTCGTTCCACAGCACGCCGGATGCCATCTGCAGCAGATTGGCGATCGATGATTGATCGTATGAAGACCCCTTCAGGCGCGGCAGATAGTCCGTAACCTTGTCGTCTGTACTGGCGATATAGCCGTCCTGGATCGCCGCCCCGATCAACATTGAAACGACGGACTTTGCGACAGAGTAAGATATCCACTTGCTATCTTCGGTATTCCCCAGACCGTAGCGCTCGTAGACAATCCTGCCGTCCTTGACGACCAGCAGACCGGCAACGTTTTGCGTCGTGAAATACTCATCTACGGACATGGTTGTTTCACCGAGTTTGATTCCGACGTCACCTAGATCAAGTTTCGCGTACGGCAGTGGATACACCGAATCACCGGCTTCGATCGTCCTGGTCCAGAATATCCTGTCCGAATTCCGGTAGCCTGCAACCTGCTGTTGCGGTGTCCAGAAGAGCACCTTCTCCGCTGCGCCAAAGTGTTTGTGGTCGTCGGCAGGGTCTATGTAGGGTGCACCGGCACTCGCTACACCAGCGCAAATGCCGAGGCTCGCAATGCACAGTACAATCAGGCAGTTCAGGACTTTGTCAACGTACATTCGATCCTCCAGTTCGTTTCGCGGTTCGGCTACAGTGTTTCTAACGGATCAGGCACCGAGTAGCGGAAGGTGTTTCAGACTGCGGTACTGCAATGAAAGCGCGACACAGTGTTTCAACTCTGTCTCCGGCAGGGGCTCCGCTCTCCGAAAGACGATTGCCCTGTTACCTTCGAAATCAAATGACTCTGAATAGATTTCCCTGAACGTGTCGACCAGTTTTGTATTGCAATTAAAATACATGGCGTAACAGCCAGGTCTGGACGCCTTCCAGTCGATTCTTACGGTACTGCCCCGCTTGGCAATGTAGCTCGGCTCACCCCACTTCAGGGTCTCTTCGAGATGACCAGTACCGGGAAGACCGGAAGCCACATCAAGTATCAGTTGACGGAGATACATGAGCTCCTGGCGCACATCTTCCGGGTAGGATTGGAATTTTTTCGCTACGTTCGGATTCTCGATACTGTCCATTGAGGGATCATAAACGTTTCTTCATGTGATGTAAGAACGTTCCGTCCGTAGAATCACTGTCTTCAGCGGAATGTCGCTTGTAGCGCTACTTGTCCTGCGACACCGGCCACCTGGCGGCCACCTCATCGCGCAGCATCTGCACCAGCATACTCATGTAGAAATCGCTCGTTGAGTTCCCGGCCGCAGTAAGAAAACCCTGTATCTCGTCTGCATCGACCGGCACGTCACAGCCGTCGAACATCCCATCCAAAGCGTATCGCGTGAAGCCAATCTGGCCCGCCATCCTGCCGTACATCGCCGAGCGGCGCATTAGCGACCCGGCCCTGCAAATGTCTTTCGGGGCTTTGTTGATTCCAAGAAGATGCAGGTAGCCATTGACGAATAAGGCTTGCGGGTAGTCCGCGGCAATCGCGGCTTCGCGGTGCGGATAAGCCTGTTCTCCCAATCCGCTATACCCGTAGCTACGCGCGAGCTGATAACGCAATCGGGGATTTGAACCGCCCCGGGATTGCCGGAGCCCTTTTATGTTGAGAGGATACTCCGATGACAAGAGCAAACCGATATTCCACAGAAGTTCAAGAACGTGCTGTGCGCATGGTGCACGAGCAAGAGTCAGCCCACTCATCCCGCTGGG
>JAJFKU010000073.1 GCA_021773035.1 Woeseiaceae bacterium | reverse complement strand
GCCGATGCCGTCTTCACGACCCACAGGCGACGGCATCGGCCCTCCCGGATCAACACCTGTTCAGCACAACGACCGTTAACCGAAATACATGCCCGACTGTCGGGGTGCGGTGGATATGCCAATGACCTCGCCTGTGGGTCGTGAAGAGGTCATTGGCATATCCACCGCATCCCTGCGCCGAACATCAATTCGTTTAACAAGCGTCGCTGCAACACAGGATGAAACACCGGTGCGAGAATCCAATGCCGGTGTTACATCGATCCCAAGAGTTCTCAAGGAAGCCCGCCGTTCGAATTCGATCAATTCCGACGCTGTCTGTAAGTCGGCTCTGAGTTGTTACAGCTAGCGCAATACCCAGAGGTTGCGGACTTTACGAGTTACCCGGTACCAGTACGAAGTAGTAAACCGATACAAAGTGACAGGTACTGCCGGCGACGACGAACACGTGGAATACGGCGTGCCCGAACGGCATCTTCCTGATGCTGTAGAACAGTGCGCCCACGGTGTAACAGACACCGCCGGCGAACAGCCATAGCAGGCCGTCAGTCGAAAGACCGGCGATGAGCGGCTTGATCGCGAACACGATGATCCAGCCCATGAAGACGTACATGGCGGTAGACACTTTGTCGTAACGTCCGGTATGGAACAGTTTTATGACGATACCGGTTACGGCCATCGACCAGGTTACACCGAAGACCACCCAGCCGACAGCACCGCCCAGCACCAGTAACGAGAAGGGCGTGTAGGTACCGGCGATCAGAACATAGATCATGGCGTGGTCGACAGTTCTCATCCTGATCCGCAGCGTTGTATTCGTTGCGTGATGGTAAACCGTCGACGACCCGTACAAAGCGATCATGCTTACAGCAAACACAGAGACGCTGACGATCTGCAGGGCACCGCTTGCCCGGACGACCAGAAGTACGAGAGCCACGACGCTTAGCGCCAAACCTATGGCGTGCGAAGCGACGTTGATGCGCTCTTCGGCAAGCGGATATGTGCCGGCTTTTTGCATATCTGACATTGCGCCTTAAACCGTGATGTTATGATGCCATCGTACGCGAATTCAGTCACCGATAAGGAGTCCCCATGATTATCAGTAACACCGAGAGTATTCCAGGCCGCCGGACCGTCGAGTTTTACGGGGTTGTAACCGGCAACACGGTGCGTGCCAAGCACGTTGGCCGGGATATTATGGCGGGTCTCAAGAATATCGTTGGCGGTGAGCTCAAGGGCTATACCGAGCTGCTGCAGGATTCGCGCAAGGAGGCGACTGAGCGGATGATCGAACAGGCACAGTCGATGGGTGCGAACGCGGTTGTTAATGTCCGTTTCGCAACGAGTTCGATATCGCAGGGAGCTGCCGAGCTGTTTGCTTACGGTACGGCAGTACGGGTCGAATGAGATGGAAGACCATATCGAACAACTAAGCCTGTTCCTTAACTTCGCTGTGCCACTTCTGATCCTGATTGGCGCCTACTTTATTGGTAGCTGGCTCGAAAAGAAGCATTTCAGGAGTATTCGCGAACGCGAAGCTGCTGCCCAGGGGTTCCCGGTAGTGTCCTTCGACACGATGCCTGAGGACTGGCGCGTCAATTCGTCGTACATGGTCAGCGGCAGTATCGTCATATCGCTCGACTACTTCAAGCGCGTTATTGCCGGCATCAGGGGATTGATCGGCGGCCGCATCAAGACCTATGAACCGCTGCTGGAGCGTGCGCGTCGGGAGGCACTGCTGCGTATGACAGAAGAGGCGCGGTCGCAGGGCTACGATGCCATTTTCAATGTTCGGCTGGAAACCTCGCGGCTTGCGAATGCCAGGCGCGACGGCAAGGGTGTTGCCGGGGTGGAGATGCTTGCTTTCGGTACGGCCGTGAAATTCGCCAGCAGGTTCGCCGATTCCCAATGAGGTTCGTCGCAAAGCAGCCACGCGAAGGGATTAACGTCAGTAAAACTCATCCACTGGTTGAGGCTGGCACACTGGTGCTTGGTTTAACGGCGATACTCGTCATTGTCGTTGTAGCGCTGATCTTCGTCATAGAAGTCGCACTCCGTTTCGTCAGCGTGGAACAGGAAGCGGAGTTGTTCGAAGGCTGGTTGCCCGAAGACCTGGTAACGGTGTCACCTGCTGACGAGCGTCTGCAGGAAACGCAGTTGCTGGTGGATCGTCTTGTCCGGCACTGGCCGGAATCGCCTTACAGGTTTCGCGTTGAGATCGACGATTCCGAGATCGCGAACGCGATGGCGCTGCCGGGCGGTTTGATTATCGTCACGCAGGGGCTCCTGGAACAGGTGGAGTCGGAAAACGAGCTGGCCTTCGTGCTCGGTCATGAACTGGGCCACTTCAGGAACCGCGATCACCTGCGTGCGTTGGGCCGGGGGGTCGTGTTGTCAGTGTTTTTTGCTGCCATGACGGGCGGCGACGTCGCCGGCATCGGCGTTATGGCTGCTGACCTTACCCTGCGTGGATTCAGCCGGCGGCAGGAGACAAGGGCAGATGAATTCGGTTTGACGGTCGTCAATGCCGAGTACGGTCACGTCGATGAAGCCTGGCGGCTGTTTGAGCGTTGGAACACCGAAGACAGCAGCCTGGATGACTTTGTCAGCTACCTTTCAACGCACCCGGATTCCGGTGAGCGCGTCGTCGATATCAAGAATCATGCGAGGAACGAAGGCTGGTCCTTACAGGGAGACATCACCGAGTTGGACTGGTAAAAAAACCGCCGCCTTTCGGCGGCGGGGCAGAGCCATCAGGGCGGGGAGTGCAGGGGGAGCTACACCGCCTTGTTCTCAGGGCTCAAGCAGGTGGACGCCTATCTTGTACGCCGTCAGCGTATTGCTATCCGCGTCGTAATAGCCACGCGCATGCATCGAGCGGGCGGCAATCGCTCCGTCAAGACTGGTGCCCAGGTCAGCGACGAAGTCGCTAAACACCGAGTACTGGCGCAGGCTATCCGATGACTTGATGTAGAACAGGTTCCGACCGGTTGTGCGGGGCACGATAGTTGTGCCGGAGTCGAGTTCTGTAAGGTCGATGACGATCGGGCCGCTCTTGATGTAGTGGCGCACGTCGATGTCTTCGTTCTGATTGTTAAGCACCAGTCCTTCGTTTCCGATGCTGATAAACGGTGCCAGCGTGCCCTGTGCTCCCCAGCCAACGCCCAGGGCACTGCGAACACGGCTGAAGTCGATGACGGTGCGGCCGAAGAAATCCGGCGGTGCCATGCCGAATGCCGTCGGAAAGCCCCATGCTGCAATCGGTTTGCCGGCGGCGAAATCAGCCAGCGGGATAGCGCCGGTCGTGACCTCATAGTTGTCAGGGTCCGCATCCATATCCGCGGATGCACCGGTTCCGGTGAAGTCGAAAACGCCGACTCGCCGACGGTCGATGCCGTGCAGCGTGATGTCGGCCTGTCCGGTCATCACCGTGTTGACGATACCCAGCAGGTGCGTTACGTGCATACGTACGGCGCCGCCTGTTGCGTCGATATGAATCTGCGGTGTCAGGGCATCGGTAGCGGTTTGCGCGATGTTACCGCGAACGGTGACACGCTGGCCAGTCGAGATCGCTTCGATGCTCAGATCGGCGCTCGTGTCGCCATCTTTGAAGACCTTCGTATCGGGGCCGATTTCGACAGTCACATCGTCGTGGAAATGCGCCCGGCGGTCGGACGCGATGACGGTCGCGCCGCGGACGGTTAGCAGATTACCGGCACGGGAAATAACATTGCCGAAGACTGCGTCTATACCGTTACCCGGAACGCTTGTGCCAGCGAGTATCGTGTCCGCCGTGAACTTGCGCTCCGTCACGTTCAGCGTGCCCTGTGCAACCGTTGGGGTGCCCGTTCCTGCTGCGCTCAACGCGCGCAGGCCGTCGACACCGCTATAGACGGTCGCATCGATTTCAAACTCGCCGGAATCCGTCACATGAACTGTCATGCGACCAAAATCGCCGACCCGGTCATGGAAAGGCCGCACGGCTACGGTATACGTCATCGCGTCCTCGTCCACGGCGACGAGTGGGCCGCGCACGCGGATGTCCTTTTCGTCAGCGGGGAGTACTTCGGCGATTATGAACTGCTCAGCAACAGCCGTTGCCGGCGTCGGGATAATATTGACGGTGTGCGATGCGTCGAGATCGAAATCCAGTTGCAACAACGCGGAACGCCCCTTGGCAATATAGAGTTGATCGTGGTCGGACAGCGCAATCTTCAAAGTAGTCTGACTGAGTGCGACGCCATCGAGGTCGGTGACGGTCGCTGCCTTTGCCTCGCCGTCAGCCTCGACGAAAACCTCGGCATTCGCATAGTCGATGCTGATAGAACCGGAGATGTAAGTGGCCGGTGGAATCGCCGCTATGGCGACCAGTTCCGTGAGATCGACGTAGTCCGAGAAGTTGATGCGAGTAGCCTGTGGAAGTGTTTCCACGATGCGTCCGTTCGCGGTTTCCAGCGTCAGTGAGAGTATGTCGACGGTGTAGTTGAGGAAGTCGCCATCGGCATCTGTCAGTGCCACCATTACAGTACCGCATTCGGCGAGCGTTGCGGCGTTAGCGGGATCGCATTCGGCGCTGGCGACGACGTCATCGTTTACGCTGGTTGCGGCACCTCCGCCGCAGCTCGCCACGATAGCGAGTAGCAGCAGCATGCTCGCCCATATCGCCAGTCTGTTTGCGCCCGCCACGCCGGGAAGCTTGCTGTTGCTGGTTTCCATCTGTCTCTCCTTGGGGCCAATTTCCGGTTCCTAGTGCCATTAACGGCCCGCCTCGGGATTCGTTGACCGGCAGCATTATTCGGCAACGATGACAGAGTCGATTGGCGAACATAGTGCAAAAAATACAGCTACTTAGCTTGTATTCCTGCAGTATCGTGTCAAAATGTTTTCCAGACATGACGCATCCGTCCGACACTACTACCTCCACCGGAATTCGACTCCGGCGCCCGCGTGCCGGCGAGAGAACCCGCGGTGCCGTTGACGCCCTTCAGACGAAAATCGCCGTTGCCGTGCAGAACCTCGATACCGACGAGTATCTCGGGCAGTTGCAGGCCAATATCGACGAACTACCCGAGGCCACCGGCGCAGACTCTGCTTACATCGCGTTGATCGGTGAAAACGGTGAGCAGATCGAATCTGTTTTGGCGTCCTGCAAAGGATTTGCTCAATGCAGTCCCGGAGTTCTGCAGGACGAAAAGCTTGAGGACTGGCCCTGGCTTTGTAAGCGACTTGGGCATCTGCGGGTGATAGAAGTTGCAGACACAATGGCCGGGCCGAAGTCGGCGACTGCCGAGTTGGGGCGGCTCAACGAAATTCATATCGGGGCGACACTGATTATCGGTTTCTCGGTGCGCGGCGAGATCGCCGGATTCCTGGGACTGGCCAATGAACACGCTGTCGATGGCTGGGACGCGAGTCTGCATTTGCTTATGAAACTGTTCGGGTCGTCGTTGGCGGTCGGTCTGGAGCGGGTTCGCGATCGCGAGTTGCTCGACGAACTGCAGCAACGTAATACGCTGATTGCGATGACGGCGAACGACGGCATCTGGGATTTCGACGGCGATACCAAGCACATCAATCTGTCGCGACGCTGGAAAGTCATGCTCGGCTATGACCCGGACGACGAAGATGTGATGCTCGACTGGTATCACCTGGTTCATCCGGACGACATCGCACGCGTACAGACCCTGATGCGTGAGCACCTCGAGGGGAATACTCCGTTCTTCGAGTCTGTGCACCGTATGAAGCATCAAAACGGCGACTGGCGCTGGATGAAGAGCCGTGCCAAATCAGTTCTCGATGATAACGGTCGACTGCTGAGATTGCTGGGGGTCGAGGTAGACATCACTGAACGCAAGCTGTACGAAGACGCCCTGTTTCGCGAAAAGGAAAGCGCACAGATTACGTTGCAGTCTATTGGTGATGGCGTAATTACGACCGATGCCAATAGCAGCGTCGAATACATCAACCCGGTTGCTGAAGAATTGACGGGCTGGAAGGTCGACGATGCCAGCGGCCGTTCGATTGACGAGATTTTTCGCGGTTTTCACGAAGAGACTTGTGAGCCGCTGGAAAACCCGCTGGCCGTTTCGATACGTCGTGATCGTGCCATTAAGTCGGTACGGCCGACGCTATTGATACGTCGCGATGGTAACGAGCTGTATATCGAGAGTACCGCGTCGCCGATTCGCGATGGCAAAGGCAGCGTTACCGGCGGCGTTCTGGTTTTTCATGATGTCAGCGAGTCGCGCGAGCTGAACCGGCGACTGAGCTACCATGCAAGTCACGATATTCTGACAGGCCTCGTTAATCGCAGAGAGTTCGAAAACCGACTTGAGCGTGCCCTGAAAAGCGCACGGGCGAGGGAAACATCGTATGCGTTGCTGTACCTTGATCTGGACCAGTTCAAGATCGTCAACGATTCCTGCGGTCACAGCGCAGGCGACGCTTTACTCGGGCAACTGGGCGCTCTTCTGAAATCAAAAATTCGCTGGCGCGACACGCTGGCGCGACTCGGCGGAGACGAGTTCGGTGTGCTGCTCGAGAGTTGCAGCCTGGAAGAAGCGATGAATACGGCCGAAACGCTGCGCATGGCCATCGGTGAATATAAGTTTGTGTGGGAAGAACGTAACTTCCGTCTCGGCGTTAGTATCGGCGTTGTACCGATAACCGCTGACAACGAAGACGTGGCGGCATTGTTAAGTGCTGCTGATAGCGCGTGTGCAGCGGCCAAGGAGGCCGGTCGCAACCGCATCCACAGCTTCCAGGAAAACGACATCGACCTGATGCGTCGACGGCGCGAGATGCAGTGGGCGGCACGGATTAACAACGCGCTCGAAGAAGACCGCTTTGAACTGTTTCGCCAGACAATTCAGCCCTTGCAGGCAGAGGAAGAGGGTGCTCACTACGAGATTCTGTTGCGAATGCGCGATGAAAACGGTGGAATTATTTCCCCGGGACTCTTTATCGAAGCAGCGGAACGTTATGGCATCACTCCGAGTATCGACCGCTGGGTGATACGTAGCGCATTGCGTTGGCTGGTGTCGGAGGCCGATGAGCGCGAACGGCTGGCGCTGTGTTCCATCAACCTGTCAGGCCAGAGCCTCGGCGACGAGAAGTTTCTGCCGTTCGTCATCGATCAGTTCCAGATGAGTGGCATTGACGCGACGAAGATCTGTTTCGAGATCACTGAAACTGCCGCCATCGCGAGTTACTCGCAGGCAAACCGCTTCATAAATGCGCTGAAAGAACTGGGCTGCATGTTCGCGCTCGACGATTTCGGCACGGGCTTATCGTCGTTCGGTTACCTGAAGCATTTCCCGGTCGATTTCCTGAAGATCGACGGCAGCTTCGTTAAGGAAATCCTGCACGACCCGATCGATCGTGAAATGGTGCGCTCTATTAACGAGATCGGCCATCTGACCGGCAAGAAGACGATCGCTGAGTTCGCCGAAAACGAAGAGATCATCACCATGCTGCGTGGTATGGGTATTGACTACGCGCAGGGTTACGGCGTGTCTGAACCGAAACGCGTCACCCGCGCAGTCGCCTGACCACGGCAGCCGGTAAACCTCGTCAATCAATTTTCATAAGCATCGAGAAGTCAATCGCCTCGATGTTCTTGGTCAGGGCGCCGCTCGAAACATAGTCTACTCCGGTCTCGGCGATCGCACGCACTGTCTGCAGCGTAATATTCCCCGAAGCCTCCAGTTCTGCGGCAGTATAGCCACACTCCCGATTGGTTTTGACGGCAGCCGCCAACTCGCTGACGGTGAAGTTGTCGAGCAAGATCCGCGATGCGCCGGCGGCGAGCGCTTCGAGCAATTCGTCCTGATTTTCGACTTCCACTTCAATAAGTACATCGGCACCGAGTTTGGCGGCCGCGGCCAACGCGGACGTGATGCCGCCGGCGCTCCTGATGTGATTCTCCTTAATGAGGATCGCGTCGAACAAACCCATGCGGTGATTAACACCGCCGCCGCAACCGACCGCGTACTTTTGTGCATGCCGCAGGCCGGGAACAGTCTTGCGAGTATCGAGTATGCGTGTCCCGGTGCCTGCTACGGCATTGACATACGCGGATGTAATTGTCGCGGTCGCCGACAGCGTCTGCAGGAAGTTCAGTGCAGTTCGCTCACCGCTTAACAATGAGCGAGCCGGGCCAACCAGTTTGCAGATGACATCGTTTGTTTCGGCAGTCTGGCCGTCTCCGACATACCAGTCGACAACAACGCTATCGTCAAGCTGCGCGAACACTTCGTCGACCCAGGGCTGGCCGCAGAGCAGCAGTGACTGCCGGGCGATGATCGTTGCGCCAACCACGGCGTCGGCATCGACCAGGGAGGCAGTCAGGTCGCCACTGCCGATGTCCTCTGCAAGGGCGGCGGCAACCAGCGGCCCTATCGATGATTTCTGTTCGTCAGTTAACTGCATCGGTATTCCAGAATGAAAGAAGCCCGGCCAATCGCATCGGCCGGGCCTCAAAACTGCATGCGCAGAAAATTACATGAACCAGCCATGCCCCGGACCGATCATGCTCATGAGCATCGGAATAGACATGAGCGTATTCGAGCGCGAAGCCATAAACGCAATGCTCTTCGCCTTGGCAACCTGTTCCGGAGTTGCTTCAACCATGCCGAGTACTTTTTTCTGGTTCGGCCAGATGAGTACCCAGACGTTGAACAGCATAATGGTACCTAGCCATGCGCCGATGCCGATCATATTGGCATAAGGATTGGGTGCATCCCCCATCAATCCGAGCGTGAACGCATGATGCAGCATGCCTTGCAGATACAGATAAGTTGCACCTGTCAGCCATGTGGCCGCGGCACCCCAGCGGAACCACCATAGCGCGCGAGGTGCTACGTACTTGGCAATACCGGCGCCGCCCGGGCCGCCTTCGTCAGCCGCAGCTTCACCGAGGGCGGGTACCTGAACGAAGTTAAAGTAGTAGAGCAGGCCGATCCAGGTAACGCCTGCGAGAACATGCAGCCAGATAACGATAGACTTCGCTGGCACGCCGACAATATGTTCGCCAGGCAAAAAGATCGCGATGATTACAGCTAAAATGACACCTGCGATAATTGTGCCGGCTACGCTCTTCAAGGGATTCATTGGTTTGTTTCTCCGGGGTTTTTTTGCTTATCGGTATTTTTAAGGAGTCTCGCGCCGCAGCGCAGTCGGTATTATAGAGATTGCTGACGCGAAATGAGACACATTCGTAATAGCTTGATTTTAAAGATAATGATGATCGAAAACGACAAACCCTCTGAGAACAGAAGCGTTAGACCGCTGTCTCCATGCCAACTGATCTGTACGCTGGATGACGAGCAGCGCTGCCTGGGCTGTGGCCGGACCCTGGTGCAGATATCGTCCTGGGTCTCGATGTCTGTCGAAGAGCAATGGCAGATCATCGACCAACTGGATGCTCGCAGCGACGAAAATGGCGCTACAATTGTGCTTGAGAAGGGAGACTGATCATGCGCCTTGTCGTTACTTTATTTATGCTGACTCTGATCTCGGGCTGTACCGCGATGGTGCTGGGTGGCGGGCAGGGTGGAAGCTACCCTGCAGGCGCCGGCTCGCAGACGACAACGGTCACGTCGTCCGACGCGGCGATCACCGCGAGAATCCGGGAACAATATGCCGCGAATACGACTGTCGGGGCTTTCAATCTTGGGATTCGTACCCATTCAGGGTCGGTAACGCTGACGGGAACCGTAAGAAGTCACGTTACGCGGGAGCAGGCGGGCCGAATTGCCGCCGCGACGAGCGGCGTAAAAGCGGTGAATAACCAGATAACTGTAAGCAACTAGAACGCCCCTAAAACCGGCATTATCGATTTTCTCAAAGACAGGACGGACCGTGGATATAAACGCTCGAATCGAAGATCAACTGAAATCGCACGACATACTGCTGTATATGAAAGGTACGCCGGAGTTCCCGCAGTGTGGTTTCTCCGGCCAGGCAATCGCCGCATTAAATGCGATCGGCAAGCCGTATTCGTACGTGAATATCTTCGAGGATCAGGAGGTTCGCGAGGGACTCAAGGTCTATTCGAACTGGCCTACGTTCCCACAACTCTACGTCAAAGGCGAGTTGGTCGGTGGCTCCGACATTGTGATCGAAATGTACCACTCGGGTGAACTGAAAGAGTTACTCGAAAGTTAGCTTTACCTCTGCGGCGGTGCGTTTCTTCTCGACAGTTCGAATACATCCCGGAAGCGATTGACCGCTTCGCAAAAAACCTCCGCTGTCATTTCCGCGTCATAGGACGCGGAATGCGCTTGTGTTTCGTCCCACTCGAGTCCGGCCGCGACGACGGCACGGGCCAGGACCGTCTGGCCGAACGCGATGCCGCAACTGGTTGCCGTATCGAAACAGCTAAAAGGGTGGAAGGGATTGCGCTTAATGGACGAGCGTTCCACGGCTTCGTTCAGGAAACCGAGGTCGAAATGCGCGTTGTGGCCAACCAGTACAGCGCGGCTGCAGCGGCTCTCGCGTACCGAGCGCCTGACTTCACGAAACACACGCTGTAACGCGTCGCGCTCGTCAATCGCCGGACGCAGAGGATGGTAGGGATCGATACCGTTGACTGCCAGCGATGCCGGTTCAAGGTTAGCCCCTTCAAAAGGTTTGACGTGGTAGCGAACGGTTTCGCCGCGTCGGATTAGGCCTTCGCTGTCCATTTCCAGTAACACGGCGGCTACTTCCAGCAGTGCGTCGGTTTTTGCGTTGAAGCCGCCGGTTTCGACGTCGACAACGACGGGCAGAAAACCGCGAAAG
Organism: Woeseiaceae bacterium; assembly: GCA_021773035.1. Lineage (GTDB taxonomy): Bacteria > Pseudomonadota > Gammaproteobacteria > Steroidobacterales > Woeseiaceae > UBA1847. The sequence goes on along the minus strand of JAJFKU010000073.1, from coordinate 78,565 downwards.
CGGTTGGCCATTGAGACGTCGTTGGTCACCTAAAGGTTCGCCTTGAACAGGTTTTCGTCGAGGATGGCGTGCATCGTATAGCGTACGCCGAATCCGGTGAATTTGGAGCCGACGTGTGCGAGCCCGCCGTCGTTGTCGCTGGCGCTTAAATCCATATGTATCCAGGGCGTATCGGCGTCGACGAATTCGGACAGGAAGCTCGCAGCCAGGATGTGATCACCGGACCCCTTTGGTGAGCACTGCATGAAATCGGCCGTATCGCTCTTGAGGTCCCGCATGAATTCCTTGCCGATCGGAAATGGCCAGACGCGTTCCCCGGATTCGCGACCGATTCTCTTGAGATGCGGGTGTAGAGACGCACGATTGCTGAAGACGCCTGAATAGCGGCTTGTGATCGCGCTGACACAGGTTCCGGTCAGTGTCGCGTAGTCGAACAGGATGGCGGGCTTGTCGCGACTCGCGAGCACCAGTGCGTCGGCCAGCGCCATGCGTCCTTCGGCATCGGTATGGACGGTTTGAATCGTCTTGCCATTGGCTGCAGTTACGACATCCTGTGACTTGTAGGCATTCGGCCCGGTGCGGTTCTCGGTGATGGCCAGCCAGCAATCGACGGCGATCGGCAGTTTGAGTTCTGAAATCGCGAGGAGTATTCCCAGTGCTACGGCGCTTCCCTGCATGTCGCCGTGCATGTCGAGCATCGACTGGAACGGCTTTAAATTGGTTCCGCCGGTATCGAAGATAATCCCCTTGCCGACCAGTCCAAGGTCCGCCTTCGCCGTTTTCCCGCCGGGCCGGTACCGCAGCCGGATGATTCCGGCACTGTCATTGTCGTTACCCTGCGCGACGGCCAGAAATGCGCCGGCTCCGAGCTTACTCAGTGCCTTGGTATCGAAGCGTTTATATGCCCAGCCGTTAGCTTTTGCCAGGTTTCGCGCCAGCTCCGAGTAGCGCGTGGCGTCCAGTTTATTTGGCGGCATCGTGGTCAGCCAGCGGGCAAGGTTATTGCCGTTGGCTTCGGCCACCGTTCTCGCCGTGTCGATAGGTTTATCGACACCGATCAGTCGCAGACTCTTGATAGCGGATGGGGGCTGCTTGCTCTTGTAGCTCGGCAGCGTAAAAGCGGCAGCGAGCGCCGCGGCGAGCATGTTGTTGAGGATCGTTGCCTGCTCCTCACCGTCGAACCCGATGGCACAAATGCCGAGACTGCCCGCTTTTTGCTGGCAGGCGGTTTTAACGAGTTCGCGACCGAGGCTTAGTTGTTCGAAAACGGTCGCATCCTTTTTGAGGGTGCCGGCGACAACGAGGGTTTGTTTCTTATTTGACAGTCGCGAGGTGAACGCCGGCGTCGCATCGCTTGGCGACCGGCGCAGAATCTGCTGTAATTTGACGCCCTGCGGCAGCAGCTGAAAATCGCGGGCTGCGGGCTTCCCGGGTAGTATCAAAAGTAACTGATCGCAGCTCTCGAGAGATTTCGCATCGATGCATCCAAGCTTTTGAAAGATACGGATATTCTGATTTTCCGGCGGCTTCATTTACGGTCCTGTGTTATGGGAGGTTTTGACTTGACCCAAACGGCGCAAACCCTGAAGATGTCGGCCGCAGCTAATTTCGCACGGTCCGGTGCGAGAGCGGTGATCCTAGCAGGACACCCCAACTAATTCACGCGATGCGCCGGGAGTGAATCTGGTGCGCGCCCGATGGACGGATATATGAGCAAGTTCAACCCTTTCGATGATATTGATCCGGTCGAGACGACAGAATGGCTGGAATCGATCGACTCAGTTTTAGCGCAGCATGGTCCTGAGAGGGCGCATTTTCTTCTCAATCACATGATCGACTACGCGCGTCGCTCCGGCGCGTATCTGCCTTATAGCCCGAACACGGCTTATCTGAATACGATATCGACGGCGCGGCAACCCGAGTACCCGGGTGACCGCTCGCTGGAGCGTCGTATCGAGGCCTACATTCGCTGGAACGCGATGGCGATGGTGGTGCAGGCAAATCGCCAGAGCACCGAATACGGCGGTCACATCTCCAGCTATGCGTCCTCAGCGACCCTCTACGAAGTGGGTTTCAATCATTTTTGGCGCGCCGACTCGGAGAAGCAGGCCGGCGACATGATTTTCGTGCAGGGTCATTCATCGCCGGGCATCTACGCGCGCGCCTTCCTGGAAGGGCGCTTCGATGAAGCGAAACTGAACCGTTTCCGCAAAGAAGTCGGCGGCGGCGGTTTATCCTCGTATCCGCACCCATGGCTGATGCCGGATTTCTGGCAGTTCCCGACGGTATCGATGGGCCTGGGTCCGATGATGGCGATCTACCAGGCGCGTTTCATGCGCTATATGGAAAACCGCGGCATGATCCCGGAGAGTGATCGTAAAGTCTGGGCGTTTCTCGGCGATGGCGAAATGGACGAGCCGGAGTCGATGGGCGCGATCACGATGCCGGTCCGGGAAGGACTCGACAACCTGGTGTTCGTCGTGAACTGCAACTTGCAGCGTCTGGACGGACCTGTGCGCGGCAACGGCAAGATTATCCAGGAACTCGAAGCGGCCTTCAGCGGCGCTGGTTGGAACGTGGTCAAAGTGGTCTGGGGTTCAAAATGGGACCCGCTGCTGGCAAAAGATCAGTCGGGCCAGCTCAGACAGATCATGGAAGAGACGGTCGACGGCGAGTATCAGAAGATCAAGTCGATGGATGGCAAGTACGTTCGCGATACCTTCTTTGGCAAGCACCCGGAAACGGCCGCAATGGTGGCCAATATGTCCGACGATGAAATCTGGCGCCTGAACCGTGGCGGTCACGATCCACAGAAGGTATACGCGGCCTATGATGCCGCGACGAGGCATAAAGGCGGGCCAACCGTGATCCTGGCGAAGACGGTCAAGGGTTTCGGCATGGGGTCGGCCGGCGAAGGGCAGAATACGGCACACCAGCAGAAGAAACTCGATATCGGCGAACTAAAGAAATTTCGCGATCGTTTCAACATTCCGGTGTCCGACAAGGACATCGACGATGTACCGTATTACAAGCCGGCTGCGGACAGCGCGGAACTCGAGTACATGCTCGAACGCCGGCATTCGCTGGGGGGTTTCCTGCCCGCGAGACGCGCCCGATCGAAGTCTCTGCAGGTGCCGCCGCTGGAGTCGTTCAAAACGCAGCTCGACGGCACCGGTGAGCGCGAAGCCTCGACGACGATGGCGTTTGTCCGCATTCTGACCGCGTTGTCGCGAGACAAGCAGATCGGCAAACATGTTGTGCCCATCGTTCCCGACGAAGCGCGGACGTTCGGCATGGAAGGGATGTTCCGGCAGATCGGTATCTACGCGTCCAAGGGGCAGTTGTACGAACCGCAGGACGCCGGTGAACTGATGTATTACCGGGAAGATAAAAAAGGTCAGATTCTCGAGGAAGGGATTAACGAAGGCGGCGCCTTCTGTTCCTGGGCGGCGGCGGGAACGGCGTACTCGAATCACGATGTGCCGATGATACCGTTCTACATTTACTACTCGATGTTCGGTTTTCAGCGTATTGGCGATTTCATCTGGGCCGGCGGTGATCAGCAAACGCGCGGTTTCCTGATCGGTGGCACGGCGGGTCGCACAACGCTGGCCGGTGAGGGTCTGCAGCATCAGGACGGCCACAGCCTCGTCAGCGCATCCACCGTGCCGAACTGCCGCTCATACGATCCGACTTACGCCTACGAACTCGCGGTTATCATCCAGGATGGTTTGCGGCGCATGATTGGCGAGCAGGAGAACGTTTTCTACTACATCACTTGCATGAACGAAAACTACGTGCACCCGCCGATGCCGAAAGGGGTTGAAGACGGCATTCTGCGAGGTATGTATCTGCTGAATGTCGGCGGTCAGGGCAAGATCCGGGCGCAGCTGATGGGCTCGGGTACGATTCTGCGCGAAGTCATCGGCGCCGCCGAACTGTTAATGAGCGATTTCGGTATTCCGACAGATATCTGGTCGGTAACCAGTTTCAACGAACTGCGACGCGATGCACTGGAGATTGAGCGCTGGAACCAGCTGCATCCGAGTGAGGAGCCACGCAAGTGCTACGTTGAGCAGTGTCTGGCCGGCCGTCCGGGTCCCTATATCGCAGCGACAGACTATATGAAAATTGTGGCGGACCAGATTCAGAGCTGGATACCGGGCAGGTTTGTTTCCCTTGGCACCGATGGATACGGTCGCAGCGACGCGCGCAAGGCGTTGCGACAGCATTTCGAGGTCGACGAACGTTACATCGTGGTCACAGCGCTTAAAGCGCTTGCAGATGACGGTGTGCTCGACCACAAGACCGTCGCGGCGGCGATAGCGAAATACGGTATCGATCCGGATCGACCCGATCCGGTGACCTTGTAAGCGTCGGGGTTTCAGACATGGCGAATACGATCGATATAGTGATTCCGGACCTCGGCGATTTTGACGCTGTCGAAGTTATTGAGCTGTTGATTGGTGAGGGCGACGCGGTTGAACGCGAAGATGGCTTGATCACGGTCGAGACCGACAAGGCGTCGATGGATATACCGTCGCCCGAAAACGGGATTGTCGAGACCTTGACGGTCAGCGTCGGCGATACTGTTGCGAGCGGGGACATTATCGGCAAGCTGACGGTACAGACCGGCGATACGGCGATAATTACGCCCGCAGTCACAGAGCCGGCCGACGTCGCCGTCGCTATGACGGAGCCTGCCGTCGAAGAGCCTGTCGTGGCGGGTGGAAAGCAGACACTCGTCGTTCCGGATCTCGGGGACTTCGACGAAGTCGAGGTCATTGAGGTTCATATCTCGGTTGGCGATACCGTCGATATCGACGACCCGCTGGTGACGCTGGAAACCGACAAGGCGGCAATGGACGTTCCGGCCGAAGCCGCCGGTACCATCGATTCCGTTGCGGTCAGTGTTGGCGACAAAATTGCCGCCGGCGCGACACTCGGGGTGATTAATGCCGTCGCGACAACGGCGGCTGTGGCGGAGACCACTCCGGCAGCAGTTGCTGAAAAACCGGCGGCCAAACCAGCTGCAGCAGCGGCTCCCGCTTCCGCTCCGAAGCCGCAATCGCTGCCGGCGATCGACGAGCCCGGTTTTTCCAAGGCGCATGCCAGTCCTTCGGTAAGGAAGCTCGCTCGCGAACTGGGTGTAAACCTGGTTCAGGTCACCGGCAAGGGTGCGAAGAAGCGAATTCTTCACGATGATGTCAAGGCATTCGTCAAAGCGATCCTGACCGGTCAGTCGGTGCAGCCGGGAGGTGCCGGTCTGCCGAAGACACCGAGCATCGACTTCTCGAAGTTCGGCGAGATCGATGTTCAGCCACTGACCCGCATTCAGAAAATCTCCGGGCCCCGACTGCAGGCGAGCTGGATTAACCTGCCGCACGTGACACAGCACGATCTGGCGGATATCACTGCGCTGGAGGCCAGGCGCCAGGAACTGAAGGGCGCCGCGAAGGAGCGCGGTATATCGCTGACGCCACTGGCGTTCGTAATGAAAGCATGCGTGACGGCGCTTGAAGAGTTCCCCAAGGTTAACTCGTCGCTGTCGGATGACGGCGAAAGCCTGGTGTATAAGAAGTACTGCCACCTTGGTTTTGCCGCCGACACGCCGCAGGGACTTGTCGTGCCGGTCATCAGGGATGCCGACAAGAAAGACGTCTACGAAATCGCCGCGGAGCTGGGCGAACTTTCGGCCCTGGCCAGAGAAGGAAAACTCAAGGCGCCGCAGTTGCAGGGTGCGAGTTTTACGATTTCAAGCCTTGGGGGCATCGGGGGCACCGCATTCACGCCTATCGTGAATGCGCCCGAGGTGGCGATTCTCGGTGTTTCACGCTCATCGATGCAACCTGTCTGGAACGGCGCCGAATTCGAGCCGCGACTGATGCTGCCAGTGTCGTTTTCCTATGACCACCGGGTTATCGACGGAGCGCAGGCAGTTCGCTTTACGACCTTTCTTGGCAAGACACTGGCTGACATCGAATCTCTGCTGAAGGCGATTCCGTAGTGGCCGACACGAAGCAGTTACTCGTTCCCGACCTGGGCGAGTTTGAGGATGTCGAGATTATCGAAGTGCTGGTCTCGCCTGGAGATAGCGTGGCGCTCGAGGATCCACTGGTCACGATCGAGACTGACAAGGCCTCGATGGATGTGCCGGCAGAGACGGCAGGACGAATCGTATCGGTCGACGTAAGCGTTGGTGACAAGGTGTCTACCGGCAGCCTGGTCGCGACGGTAGTGGCTGCAGAAGGCAGCACCGAGGTTCCGATTGAACCGGTTGAGCAGACGCAGAAGATGTCGCAGGCGGAGATTGTCGTCGCCAGGGACGCGTCTCCCGGCGATGCTACCCATTCCGCTCAGTTGGTTGTTATCGGCTCAGGCCCCGGCGGCTATACCGCAGCGTTCAGGGCGGCAGACATCGGTCTGGACGTCATTCTTATCGAGCGCTGGCCGGTACTGGGAGGCGTCTGCTTGAACGTTGGCTGCATACCGTCGAAGGCCTTGCTGCATGCGGCGAAGGTGATTGACGATGCCGCAGCAATGGCTGAGCACGGAGTAACGTTTGCCAAGCCGACAATCGATAGCGAGAAGCTCCGGGAATGGAAAAACAGCGTTGTCGGGAAGCTGACCGGCGGGCTGGCGACGATGGCGAAGCAGCGAAAAGTACGCGTCATTACCGCAGTGGCAAAGTTCGAGTCTTCCCATCGCCTGATTCTCGATAACAGCGAGACGATTGATTTCGAAAAGTGCATTATTGCGGCCGGTTCGGAGCCGATGATGTTGCCCGGCCTGCCTGACGATCCTCGTATCGTCGACTCGACCGGCGCGTTGGAGCTGACGCCGATACCGAAACGAATGTTGGTCGTCGGCGGCGGTATTATCGGCCTTGAGATGGCGTGCGTTTATGCCGCTCTGGGGACCGCTGTCAGCGTTGTTGAATTAACGGACTCTTTGATGCCGGGTACCGATAAGGATTTGCTGCGACCGTTTACCAAGATCGTCAAGAGTCGCTACGAGGCGATCCTGCTGTCCACCAAAGTTACCGGTATGCGTGCGACGGTGCCGGGAATCGAAGTCAGTTTTGAGGGCGATAAGGCGCCGGCCAGTGGTGTTTATGATCGGGTACTCGTTGCTATCGGTCGTCGCGCGAACGGTGGCATGCTGGATGCGGGGAATGCAGGCGTCGCGGTCGACGAGCGCGGTATCATCGAGGTCGACAAGCAGATGTGCACCAATGTACCGCATATTTTCGCCATCGGTGATCTCGCCGGCGGTCCGATGCTGGCACACAAGGCAAGCCATGAAGCCAAGGTTGCCGCTGAAGTTGCGGCGGGCGAGAAGAGCTACTTCGATGCACGCAGCATCCCCTCGGTCGCCTATACGGACCCGGAAGTTGCCTGGGTCGGTCTGACGGAGATCGAGGCGAAGGCGCAGGGAGTAGATTATGAAAAAGCTCAGTTTCCCTGGGCTGCGAGTGGCAGGGCGCTGTCGCTGGGTCGCTCTGAAGGCTTCACGAAACTGCTGTTCGACAAGAAGACGGCTCGCGTCCTCGGTGGAGCGGTCGTAGGCCCGGGTGCCGGTGACCTCGTCGCAGAAATCGGGCTTGCCATCGAAATGGGAGCGGATGCGTCAGATATCGGTCTGACAGTGCATCCACACCCGACATTGTCCGAGACGATTGCCTTCGCGGCGGAGGCTTTCGAAGGTACGCTGACGGATCTCTACATTCCAAAGAAACGTTAGCCCGATGGCCCGTATTTATCGCCTCGCTTTGGCGAGGTACTCAACGGCGTAAAAAAGCCAGCCAATTGACAATAGTATCGCGACCGCGATCCAGGATTTCAGGCTGGACTGTGCGAGCAGCCCCAAACACACAGCAAGTGCCAGCAGCGGAATCGCATAGCCGCCCTGCAGTCGGAAGGCGCGTTGTTTTGCATCCTCGTCGGCCTTGTGGCGTATCGCTGGCAGGGACGCTATGCAGACGATGTAACCGAGCAGTCGCACGACGGAGCTTGCGATCGCCAGCTGTACAAACGACCCGGTAAGTGCCAGGACCAGCGCCATGCCGCCGGTCAGCAGGATCGATCGGTGCGGCGTTGCGAATCCTGGGTGGACGTGCGCAAACCAGCGCGGCAGCATGTGGTTCTCTGCCATTGAAAAAACGAGCCGCGGAGCGGCGAGTATCGAACCTGCCAGATTGCCGCCGATCGAAAACACGGCGGTCAGCGTAATGGCGAGCGCGCCGATCGGTCCAGCCAGCTTACGCCCGACGTCAACAAGCGTTGCGTCACTGTAGTTTTCAGGAGAGATCAACGATACGAAAACGAGAACGATCAGGAAATACAACAAGCCCGTCGCCAGCATGCTGCCGACAAACGCGGTCGGTAGCGTTCTTCGCGGTCGTGATGTTTCACCGGCAGTAATTCCGATCGTCTCAAACCCTACATAGGCATAGATCAACAACAGGGTGGTGCCACCCAGTTCTTCGATGAAAAACGGTGCGCTCGGCAGCAGTGTCGTTGCCGTTACATGTTGCAGCCCAAGCAGGACCAGCAAAAGCAGCGGTGTGATTTTCAGGAACGTAAACGCGGCCATCGTTCGTACGCCATCACGAACGCCTCTTACGTTGGCGTAGGTAAGGCCGATGGTAACGGTGCTGATGATCGCTCCGCGCACAAGCGCGCTATCAAACATGTCGTGTAGCGAAGCCAGGTAGATCGCCATGACATTCGCATTCGCCGCAAACGCCGTGACACGGCTTAGATAGATCGCCCAGCCGGTACTGAAGCCGGCCAGCGGCCCGAATGCATCGCTGGCATAGAGGACCGGCCCGCCGGTGCCTTTGTAGTAGCTGGAGAGCTCTGCGAAGGTCAGTACTACCGCCAGAAACAGTGCGCCGACAAGCAAAAACAGCCATGGGCTCAGCAGCCCGGCGTTGACGGCAATTTTTCCGGGCAGGGCAAAAATGCCTGCACCGATCATTGCGTTTAGTGCCAGGAACGATGCACCGAAGATACCGATATCGCGTTTTAGCGTTGTGGTGTTAGCTGCGTCGGACAAGTATTTCTTCTTATGCTGCCGAGGTCAGCCTTCGATACTAACAAACTATGCGGTAGCTTTTATCTGCGGGTATAACTCATCGAGAGGTACCGAGCGGCCGTCGTCTTGTACGAGCCTGCAATGGAATCGCTTCAGGCCCCTCGGTTCCGCGACGCCACAGGAATGCGCGATCGTGCCGATTTCCTTGCGCATGGTTTCGGAATATCGCTGTACCCGTTTCGCCTTGTTCTCCGGCACCAGGCCGCGCTGCAGGCGTTTATTGTGCGTAGTGATTCCGGTTGGGCAGGTGTTTTTATTACACTGCAGAGCCTGAATGCAGCCGAGGGCGAACATGAAACCTCGCGCCGTGTTGATGAAGTCCGCGCCCATGCACAATGCTGCAGCCGCTTCTGACGGATTGATCAGTTTACCGCTGGCGATGACACGAACTCGATCGCGTAAGCCGTGTTTACAGAGCATGTCGACGACCAGCGGCAGGCTTTCCTTGATGGGAAGGCCGACATTATCTATGAGGCTCATAGGTGCAGCCCCGGTGCCGCCGTCGCCGCTATCGACGGTGATAAAATCGGGCGCCGACTCAATACCGCGACGATTGACCTCCGCGAACAGCTCGTCGAGCCAGCCGTAGGCGCCGATAACCGCCTTGAATCCGACGGGCTTACCGGTGACATCGCGTAAATGCCCGATCGTGTCGAGCAGGTCGCTGCCTGAATTGATATCCGGGTGCCGGTTCGGACTTATCGAGGCCTCGCCGACCGGGATACCGCGAATGTCGGCAATTTCCTTCGTGACCTTCTCACCGGGCAGGATGCCGCCTTTGCCGGGTTTGGCGCCCTGGCTCAACTTGAGTTCGATCATCCTGACCTGCTCAATGTCGCCGATCTCACGCAGCTTGTCATCGCTCAGGTTGCCGTCCGCGTTGCGTACGCCGTATTTCGCCGTCCCTACCTGGAAGACGACGTCGCAGCCGCCCTCCAGGTGCCACGGTGAGAGGCCGCCTTCGCCCGTGTTAAGCCAGTTTCCGGCCATGCGCGAACCGTGCGAGAGTGCCAGAACTGCTGGTTTTGACAGTGCGCCGTAGCTCATCGCTGAGACATTGACGATGGATTTCGCCTCATAGGGTTTTTTCGCATATGGCCCTATGAGCAGCGGTTTGGTCGGCGCCGTGTCGCTCTCGAGTGTCGGATACGGACAGTTGACGAATATCGGCGTCCCGGCCGGGGCCAGGTTCAACGTGGAGCCAAACGCGACCGTACTATCAACCCCTTTCGCAGCCCGGTAAACCCAGGAACGCTGCGCCCGGTTGAAAGGCATTTCCTCACGATCCTGGGCGAAGAAATACTGCCGGAAAAACTCGCCCATGTGCTCGAACACGTAGCGGAATCTACCGATAACGGGGAAATTACGGCGTACCGTGTGCTTCGTTTGGGTTACGTCGATAACAAATAGCACGGCTACCAGCAGCAGACCCGCGCCGACCACAAAAACGAAGATCGACGAGAGCGTCTGCACCCAGTTGAACGCGTTGTCCATTGCTAGGAAAACTTCTTGGCGAGAATGTTGTCCAGGCTGATTTTACCAGGGCCAATGAATATCAACGGGACGAGCATTGCGATGAACAGCAGCGGCACACGGTAGTTGCCAAAACCCTTGTTGGTAATTGCATAACCCTTCCATAGTTCGGCAAGACTGTTCCAGTCATCGGGCCAGTGGACGGCGGAGATCGCAACGATGGATACGATGATAAGGCTGAACGCCCAGAATCGCGTGAACAAACCGAAGAACAGGCAAAGACCGCCGAGTATTTCGGCCCAGGTCGCCATAAACCAGCTGATCTCCACGGGTACGTAGTTAAACGGAAACAGGAAGTTGTCCTGGTAGTTGGCAAACCAGTTGCTGCCGTTGAGTTTCTTCAGCCCGGCATTGCCGAACTCGTAGGCCATTAGCAAGCGGATGGGCAGCAACGCGACCCAATCACCGGCAGGATCTAGAAATCCTACGACCTGTTCTTTTAGTTTTACGATCATATTCATCTTGTCTCTCCGCTAGTCGGCGTTTCGTGTGCCGGTCAGTATTTGCAGTTGTCTCATTTCTTCGAGGGCGTCGGCACCATGTGTTACGAGGGCGTCGACATCCGGGTAGTGAATCCTCTCTGCGAGTTCGCGCAGCAGGGTTTCGCCGTTTACTCCGGCCGCATTCTTCTCAACGGCGTCGAGCAAGGCTGCGGTAACGGCGTTCAGTTCAAGGAAACGAACTTTGTCGTCATCGCGTCGGTACAAAGCGAGGTAGGAGGGTTGTTCTGCAGCCTCCTGCGGCACGTAGTCCGTTGAAATCTGGTGTACCGGATAGTGATAGGCGAATGCCCATGCAAGTACGGATTTGACAGGTGCAGCGCTCAATAAATCGCCTTGTGGATCGACTTCGGCCGTATCGTTTTCATCGCTTGATACGCGTAGCGCGAGTTCCGCGTACTCGTAGTGGGCGAGCTCCGTCAGGAAGGGGTAGACGTCATCCAACTCGCGATACTCGTTCTGCAAAAAGGCCAGGAACTCTTCCGGCAGTTCGAGAAAATAGGGGGTCTTTGCCCTGTGGACTTTCATGAATTCACGGATCGCGTGACGCCATTGCTCATTCGAGCAGATCTTTCTGACTACCGGAAAGAAGGTTCCCAGCAGGTTGTTCAGATTGTTGAAGAACAGTTCGCGATAGATTGCCATGCGGCGATCTTCGATGCCCTCCGGGGCGATCGCATGCTCGGGGTCGCGAATATGTGCCGCGAAGGCGTATTGCTTATCCTGAAACGAACGCCGCTCACCCATGAGCTGCTCGCTCCGCACTTCTGTCATCCTGCAGTTGTCGGATGCGCCGTACTTCGCCCAGTAATTCATCGATCGGCGGAAAGTTGAAATCGCGCTCGAGCAGTGTTGGCACGGGACCGAAAAGATCGTAGGCGTCGCTTAGCAACTGCCAGGATTGATCGTCGACCGCGGAACCGTGCGTGTCTATGCGCAGGTCCGGAGCTTCGACGTGATGTCCGGCGATATGAAAGTAGCGAATGCGTTCGGCAGGCATGTCGCGCAGGAAATCGCCGGTGTCGTATTCGTGATTAATGCTGTTGACGACAATATTGTTGATATCCAGCATCAGGTCGCAGTCTGCCTCCTCAAGTACCGCCAGGAGGAAATCTTTTTCACTCATTGACGAGTCCGTCGGGGCGTAGTAGGAAACGTTCTCAAGCGCGATTCGTTGTTCAAGAATATCCTGGACACGCTGCACGCGGCCGGCAACATATTTTACAGCATCGTCTGTAAACGGAATCGGCATCAGGTCGTAGAGGTGACCATCGTCCCCACAATAACTCAGGTGTTCGGAGTACATGAGGATATTGTGTTCTGCCATGAACTCCTTGATATCCCGCACAAGTTGCTCGTCCAGCGGTGCGGGTGATCCTATCGACAACGAAAGGCCATGAATCAGAAACGGGTAGCGTTCCGTAAAAAAGCGCAGTTTTTTCCCCAGGGCACCGCCGACGTGAATCCAGTTCTCCGGCGCAATCTCCATGAAGTCGATATCGGACGGCGGATGCGCCATCAGCTTATCGGCCAAAGGCCTGCGAAGCCCAAGGCCGGCGCCCTGGACGGGGTACTGTGATTGTGGCTTGTTCATGCTGGTCCCGTTCTCAAGTTATCAGATCAGACCTGCAATCGGCTGCGTTTATTACACGGCTCAGCGAGTCAGGCGAAGCAGGCGTTCAAGGTATTTTTTTTCGTCCGGTGCAGTATTCCGACTCTGCGCCTCCCACAGCGTTTCGGCAAGGCAATCGATCATACGATGTTCGGCTGCATGGGCGTCACCGAGCTTCTCCGAGAGGTCTGAGAATACCCTTTCTATACCGGCCGGACGCCGGGTCGCCACCTGCTCGCGAATACCCAGATGCAGGCCCATGTGCAAAAAAGGATTGGTCTGGCCGCCGTCGGGCGTGTAGTCCTTGTCGAGATCGGCATCCGACACGGCTTCGTGGTACTCGGGATGCCATTCGACGACCGCGCTTATCTGCGCTTCCAGCGGCGTCAGCGGCGTCCTGGCGATGAACTTGAGCCATGCGTCCCTGTACATCGCCCGCAGTTCGTTCCTGTCCTGCCCGAATATCATTCCAAAACCTTCTTGCGGTATTCGCACCACTCGATGATAGAGCATTCGCCGCACAGCGGTTTGCGTGCCTTACAGGTGTAGCGGCCGTGTAGTATCAGCCAGTGGTGGGCGTCTTTCATGAATTCTTCCGGTGTCATCTTGACGAGACGTTTTTCAACCTCCAGCGGCGTTTTTCCCTTCGCCAGCCCGGTGCGATTCGAAACACGGAAGATATGGGTATCGACGGCTATGGTCGGTTCGCCAAACGCCGTATTGAGGATCACGTTGGCTGTCTTTCGCCCGACGCCCGGCAGCGCCTCCAGTTCGGCCCGTGTTCGTGGTACCTCGCTGGCGTGTTGTTCTACCAGCAGGCGACAGGTTTTGATGATGTTCTCGGCCTTGCTGTTGAAGAGTCCGATGGTACGGATATACGGTTTCAACCCGGCGACACCGAGTGCGAGGATCGCTTCGGGTGTGGCTGCAACGGGGTACAGTTTGTCGGTCGCTTTGTTAACGCTGACATCGGTCGCCTGGGCGGAGAGAATAACCGCGATCAGCAGTTCGAAGGGATTCGCATAATTAAGCTCGGTTGTCGGTGCCGGCATGCGTTCGCGCAAGGTGCTGTAAATCGCTGTGCGTTTCTTATTATTCATGGTGTCGACTAACGATTCAGTGTCCGCGCGCTGCGCGGAATCGATTTTTGCAACTCTTTGCGGCGGCGGTCGATGGCATTCTTGCCGGCAATTGCAAGTGCCAGGCTAAAGAAGGCGCCGGGCGGTAACACCAACAACAACCAGCCGCCGTCTGTTAACACGATGCCGCGTGTCGGTTCGCCGCCGAACAGCATGTCCATGCGCGCGAACAATGAGCCCTGTCCGATTAACTCACGGAATGCGCCTATTGTCATCAGCAACAGCATGAAACCAAGGCCCATCACGAAGCCGTCGATGATACTCGAACCGACGGAATTACGTGAGGCGAATACTTCAGCTCTGGCGACGATCGCACAATTGGTCACGATCAGCGGAATAAAAATACCCAAGGCGCGATCCAGATCCGGAAACCAGGCTTTGAAGATGAGTTCAATGCAGGTCACGAGGCTGGCTATGATGAGTACGTAGATTGGTACCCGTATTTCAGTTTGTATCCAGCGCCGCGTCGCTGAAACCAGTGCATTTGACATTACGATGACTGCCAGTGTTGCCACGCCCAGACCGAGCCCGTTGACAAAAGTCGCGGTGACCGCGAGTAACGGACACAGACCCAACAGCTGGACGAGCCCCGGGTTGTCGCGCCACAAACCGGTCTTTAGTCGTTCGATAAATCCGTCGAACATCATTCGTCCCCTGCAGAATCGTTGTCGGCATCGTCGGGCGGCGTTGCGAATATCGCTGCAGCATTGGTTTCAAAATACCTTAGTGTCTCCTTGATCGCCTTGACAATAGCGCGCGGTGTAACCGATGCGCCGGTTAGTTGATCAAATTCACCGCCGTCGTCTTTGATTGCCCAGCTGCCGGGCTGGGGGTTGTTAAGCGAGCGACCGTCGAATTGCAGTACCCAGTCCGACTTTGTCGTTTCAACGCGATCGCCGAGTCCGGGCGTTTCACGGTGTTCGAGTACTCGAATTCCCGTGACCGTTCCCTCCATGTCGACGCCAATCAACAATCGGATAGGGCCGGCATAGCCGTCGCGGGCGGAGACCACAAACAGGGCAGCAACAGGAGTTTCGCCCGCATAGACGCGATAAACGATTGCTGCGCCGGAGCCGGGCAGATCGTTTGGCGGAGGAATCGTGCGCATCGACTCCGTTACCGGGCTGTCAAAGAACAAGCCAGCGAGCGCGGGCTGCAGGCTGCGCTCGAGCCACCGCTTCTTGTTGTCCTCAATACGTTCTGCGGTGAGTTGCCACGTCAACGCCACCAGCGCTGTACAAAAGCCCGCGATGACTGCAAGGGTTACGCCACTTTTCCACACCGGTCGGTCAGCCACTGCGGTCACCGTGGTCGTCGTGCCCGACGATATGCGGCCGGGTCAGATAATCGATGGCGGGTACCGCCATATTCATAAGCAGCACGGCGAAAGCAACGCCATCGGCATAGCTTCCCCAGCGGCGAATGCAGTAAATCAGGAAGCCGATACCCAGCCCGTAGATTAGCCGGCCCCTGGGGCTGGTGGCGGCGGAGACCGGGTCCGTCGCTATGAAGAATGCGCAGAGAATGGTCGCGCCGCCGAACAGATGAAAGCCCGGGCTGGCATGAGAACCGGGTTCGATCAGATACATTATCGTCGCCGGTAACAGCAGTCCCAGACCCACGCCGACAGGAATCTGCCAGCGAATTATCTTCTTGATCAGTAGCCAGAAGCCACCGATTGCGAGAAAGTTGCCGATCCACTCCCAGCCGCGCCCGCCGAAGTCACCCATGATGGGTATCGAACGGATTTCGCTGATAGTACGCGCGTTGTTGAGGCCGGATTTCATGACGTCCAGCGGTGTCGCGCGACTGATCGCATCGAATGTGATGGTGTCCGGTAGAGAACCTGTCAACGTGAAGCCCAAGGTCTGCAGAATCGTCAGGCGCTGATAGTCGAGATCGCCCATCTGCGGTGCAACCCAGAGGTTAAGGTGCATCGGGAAGGCGACGAGGACAACGACGTAGCCGGCCATCGCGGGATTGAATATGTTGAAACCAAGGCCACCGTAGAGATGTTTCGCAACGACAACCGCGAACAACGCGCCAGTTGCGGTAACCCACCACGGCGTTAACGACGGTAAGGCGAACGCCAGCAGGGCAGCGGTCACCAGGGCACTGTAGTCGGTCAGTCCGGTTTCCGGCTTACGGCTGCGCAGGCTGAGCATTACCGTCTCGCCGGCCGCGGCGAAGAACGCCGCAACCAGGAGATTAAAGACGAAGCCCGGGCCGAAGTACCAGACGTGCGCCATCGCCGCCGGTATCAGTGCGACAAGTACCTGCAGCATCAATGAAGGGACGCTCGCTCGAGGAGTCAGGAATGGTGCTTCGCCGCGTGTGAACTCCACTATTCGTCGTCCTCACTCTGGCGCTGTTTGCGTTTGAGAATTTCTGCGATAGCCGCCGGCCCAGCCGTCTTTGCCGCCGTTTTTTGTTGGGCGAGTTGCTCGTCTCTCGCGGCCTGATCGCGCTCAAGCCGGTCGTTACGGGCCTCGAAGCGATGTCGTGCCCTCTGTGCTCTGGCTTTTTCGTCGGCGAGTTCGCGGATACGGCCCTTGGCTACCCGGAAGTCCGCAGTCAGGGGGATATGACTGGGACAGACCAGATCGCAGCAGCCGCACTCGATACAGTCGATCAGGCCAAACTCGCGCAGTTTTTTCTCGTCGTCCGCGCAGGCGTACCAGAACAGCTGCTGCGGTAACAGCTGTACCGGACAGACTGCTGCGCAGTCACCGCAGCGAATGCAGGGAAGTTCGGGCCCCGGCGCTTCGATCTCTGAAGAGACGAGTATGCAGTTGCTCGCCTTCTCCAGCGGAACGCGATCGGTCGTTACGGACTTGCCGGTCATCGGTCCACCGATGATCAGTTGCTCCGCGTGTTCGGTATAACCGCCGGCGAGTGCAACGATATCGGCGATTGTCGTGCCTATGCGTGCGCGTACATTAAGTGGTTTGCTTACGCCGTCGCCGGTAATCGTCGTGATACGCGATATCAGGGGCTCGCCGGCGACTATCCAGTCGTGGATTGCCGCGGCGGTGCCGACATTCTGTACCAGGCAGCCAACGTCGGAGGGCAATCCGCCGCTTGGAACCTCCCGGTGGGTGACAAGTTGTACGAGTTGGTCTTCGCCGCCCGATGGATAAATCGTCGGTACCTGTTTGAGAACGATGCGTTCATCGTCAATATCGCTCAGCACCTGGCCGAGGCAGCGGATGGCTTCCGGTTTGTCGCTTTCGACGACGAGGAAGCAGACGTCGATCTGCAGGGCGTGCATGAGAATCCGGGCGCCGCCGACGACTTCGCCGGCGCGCTCGCGCATGAGCATGTCGTCGCAACTGATATAAGGTTCACACTCCACGCCATTGAGCAGCAGGTGATCGATGTTGCAGCTTCGCGCCTGCATTAGTTTTTGCGCCGTCGGGAAGACAGCTCCGCCAAGACCGACAATGCCGCCTTGCAGTATCTTGCCGAGCAGGTCTTCGGGCGTCAGGGTCAGAAAGTCAGGGAGCGTTTCGGCCGCCTGTACCGCTTCGTCCCTGCCGTCGCATTCAATAACGATGCACGGCGCGTTGTCACCGAAACGGCGCGCTACAGGCCACGGTTCGATCGCGACGACCTTGCCGGAAGATGAGGCGTGGACGGGAGCGCCGAGCGTGCCATCAGGCTCGGCGATCAGTTGTCCCTTGAGAACCCGTTCGCCAATACCGACAACGGGCTGCGCAGGGTCTCCAACATGCTGCGTGATCGGCATTATCAGTTGTGTCGGTAGCGGAACATCGACGGTTGCGCGATCGGTCGACGCAGATTTTTCAGACGACAAGCGCAGGCCGCCGTGAAGTTTGCCCAGATCGTATGTCGGAGCACTCACTTGAGCGGCCTCATGCTGATGCAGTCGACCGGGCAGGGGGCGACACACAGTTCGCAGCCTGTGCACTCGCTTGCGATGATGGTATGCATCAGTTGATGTGCGCCGACAATGGCATCAACGGGGCAGGCGTTACGACAATGCGTGCAGCCGATGCACAGTGACTCGTCGATAACGGCAACTGAGGGTATAGAGGACGAAACAAGCGGAATCGCCTCTCTGCCCAGCAGTTTTGCGAGGCGTTGGACCGTTTCCTCGCCGCCCGGTGGGCACAGGTTGATTGCGGCTGAGCCGTCGATCACGGCTGCGGCATACGGTCGGCAACCGGGGTAGCCGCATTGTGCACATTGTGTCTGCGGCAACATTTCATTGACCCGTTCCGACAGATCCGTGCCGCTGCTCGGCAGCCGCCGCGATGCGTAGCCGAGCCCAAGCCCTGCAAGCAGGGCGATGGCGGCGATTGTCATGATGGCGATCAGCATTGGCGATCATTCAGGGCCTGGCCATGCCGGAAAAACCCATGAACGCCAGCGACATGATGCCTGCCGTTACCAGGGCGATTGCCGTGCCGCGAAAGGCTACCGGTACATCGGCGGCCTCGAGTCGCTCGCGCATCGCGGCAAACAACACCAGGACGAGCGCGAAACCAGCGGACGCACCGAAACCGAAGAACAGCGATTGTACAAATCCCTTGGCTTCTTGCACGTTGAGCAACGCGACACCCAATACTGCGCAATTCGTCGCAATCAGTGGAATATAGATACCGAGCACCTGGTCCAGCATCGGGCTGAGGCGACGCACCATGATTTCCGTAAACTGCACGCTGGCAGCAATCACCAGGATGAAGCTGATCGTCCGCAGGTATTCGAGTTGCAGCGGCACGAGGACGTATTGGTGCAGCAGGTAGGCACTTGCCGAGGAAAGAGTAAGAACAAAGCCGGTTGCCAGCGACATTCCCGTCGCGGCCTCGAGATTTCGCGAAACACCCAAAAAAGGGCAGAGCCCTAAAAACCGGACCAACACGAAATTGTTGACCAGGACGGTGCTGATGAGGACGACGATGAGTTCTGTCATGCCTGTATTGTAGAGATTACTTCACGCGCATGCCCGGTTTTGCGCCATCATCAGGGGACAGCAGGAATATATCCTCACCGCCAGGACCCGCCGCCAGAACCATGCCCTCAGACACGCCAAAACGCATTTTTCGAGGGGCCAGATTGGCAGCCACGACCACGTGGCGTCCAATCAGCGTCTGTGGGTCGTACGCAGCCTTGATGCCGGCGAATACACTACGCGTCCGGTCGCCGGTATCAAGTGTAAGCGCGAGCAACTTGTCGGCCCCCTCGACGGCTTCCGCATTTTCGATCCGCGCGATACGAAGATCGACTTTCATGAAGTCGTCGATGCTGATCGTGTCATCGTGCTCTGCGGGTGCGACACTGGATTTGCCGGCCAGCGATTCTTTGGATTGTTCGACCATGGCGCTTACCTGCTCCGGTTCGACTCGCGTCAACAGTGGTTTGAACTTCTTGATTACGGTGCCCAGCAGCGGTGAGGTGGCATTGTCCCAGCGCCACTCCTCCTCGCCGAGAAACCTGCATGCGTCTTCGGCTACCGCCGGTATGACCGGCGACAAATAGATCATCAGGCTGCGAAACATATTCAGGCCTTGCGTACAAACTTGCTGTACCTCAGCCGTTTTGGCTTCGTCTTTGATCATGACCCAGGGTTTGTTTTCGTCAATGTAACGATTCGCCTTATCAGCCAGCGACATGATCATCCGCATCGCCTTCGAGTACTCGCGGCGTTCGAAGTGTTCGGCAATGATTTCGGAACAATCCGTGAACTCCGCGAACAGATCGGGGTCCGGTAAGGCGTCTGCCAGGCGCCCGGCGAAGCGTTTGGCGACAAATCCGGCACAGCGGCTGGCGATGTTAACCAGCTTGCCAACGAGGTCGGAGTTCACCCTCGCGACGAAATCGTCGAGGCTGAGATCGATGTCCTCAATAGTCGGGCCAAGTTTCGCCGCATAGTAGTAGCGCAGGTGGCTGGGATTCAGGTGATCCAGATACGTGCGAGCATTGATGAAAGTGCCACGGGTTTTCGACATTTTTTGTCCGTTCACCGTCAGGAAGCCGTGGGCGAAAACGCTGCTTGGTGGCCGGTAACCCGCGCCTTTCAGGACTGCAGGCCAGAACAGGGTGTGGAAATACATGATGTCCTTGCCGATGAAGTGGTAAACCTCGGCATCGCTGTTGGCATCCCAGTATTCGTCAAAATCCAGGCTGCTATCGCGATCGCACAGGTTCTTGAAGCTCGCCATATAACCGACCGGCGCATCCAGCCACACGTAGAAATACTTGTCTTCTGTCCCCGGGATACGAAAGCCGAAGTAGGGCGCATCACGCGAAATGTCCCAATCCTGTAAGCCCGTCGCAAACCATTCGTCCAGCTTTGCAACCATGTTTTTGTCGAGTGCTGCGTCGTCCATCCAGGTGCGAAGTTGTTGCTCGTAGCGGCTGAGTCTGAAGAAGTAGTGTTCAGATTCGCGCTTCACCGGCGCAGTGCGGGAAAGAACTGATATCGGGTCGATCAGATCGTCGGGTCCGTAGGTCGCGCCACAGACCTCGCACGAGTCCCCGTACTGATCTTCGCTCTTACAGACCGGGCAGGTGCCGCGCACGAAGCGATCCGGCAAGAACATGCCTTCCTTTTCGTCGTAGAACTGTTCGATATTGCGCGTGTAGATATCGCCACCGTCATGCAGCCTGGTGTAGATTTCTGTAACGAGCGCTTCGTTTTCCTCGGAGTGCGTTGTGTGATAGTTGTCGAATTCTATGCCGAAGTCTTTGAAATCCCTAACAAATTCCTCAGACACTTTTTCGGTCAGCGCCTCCGGGCTGATATCGAGCTCCCGGGCCTTCAGCATGATCGGCGTACCGTGCGAATCTGAAGCACAGACGTAGGTACAGCGATGGCCACGCAGTTTCTGGAAGCGGACCCAGATATCCGTCTGCAGGTACTCGACAAGATGCCCCATATGGATCGAACCATTGGCGTATGGCAGTGCACTCGAGACTAGGATTTTTCGTTGTTTCTGAGACATGGTGGCGTGTGCGCTTGGTCGATTGGCGCGATTATGCCATGTCGGGCGATTATTAATCGATGTCTTTGAGCTTCTCGAACATGTGCTTGTTATTGGCCTGCTGATAGGCCTCTTGCCCCGATACCCAGCCCTTGTCGACCAGTTCCATCAGGGCATTGTCCATCGTCTTCATGCCGATGCGACCGCCGCTCTGAATGGCGGTTTCGAGCTGATCGAGCTTGCCCTGACGAATGAGGTTTGCGATAGCTGGCGTGTTGATCATGACTTCCAGCGCCGCCGCGCGACCGGGTCGATGCGTCGTCGGTAGCAGCTGCTGTGAGACCACGCCACGCAACGACGTCGATATCATCGTGCGTATATGGCTCTGCTTGTCCGCCGGAAACGAGTTGATGATGCGATCGACAGTCTGTGCCGCACCATTGGTGTGCAGAGTACCCATAACAAGAATGCCCATTTCGGCTGCGGTGACCGCGATGCCAATCGTCTCGAGGTCGCGCATTTCACCGACCAGGATGACGTCGGGGTCTTCACGCAAGGCAGAATGAAGTGCGTCTGCAAAGCTCGGGCTGTGCACGCCGATTTCGCGCTGACTGATCAGGCAGCCTTTAGCGCCGTGTACAAATTCGATCGGGTCCTCGATCGTCACGATATGGCCCTTCATGCGACGGTTCATTTCATCGATCATTGCGGCCAGCGTCGTCGATTTTCCGGAGCCGGTCTTGCCGGTCACGAGAATCATCCCCTGCGTATGGCGACACATGGTGCGCACGACGTCGGGCATGTCGAGTTCTTCCAGGGACATGGCTTTTGACGGAATGGCGCGAAAGACGGCGCCGATACCGTTCAGGTGTCGGAAGACGTTGACGCGAAATCGCGAGACATTCTCGATTTCACAGGCGAAATCGGCGGCATCATTTTCGGCGAATGTCCGCTGTGTCGCGCCGTCCATGATTTCCTTCATCGCTTCCTGCACCACTTCGATGCTGAGTTTTTCGTCCATAATGGCCTGCAGAGTGCCATGCACACGTGCGCGCACCGGATCGCCGGAAACAAAATGCAGATCGGACGCATTCTTCTCCAGCGCCGCCTGCAGGTATTTATCGATTTTTCTCATCGCCTCACAACTTCGATTGGTCGCCGATATCGATTACCGGGAGCAGGCTGGTGTCTGTTACGAACCGCTTGAATTTTGACTTGTCGGTGGCGAAGCGGATCGCATCGTCGGGATCGATTTCCTTGGCATTGATCGCATCGATCAGGGTCTGGTCCATCATCTGCATGCCGAGGTCTTTGCCCGTCTGCATCTGCGAGGGGATCTGGTGCGTCTGGTCGGACGTAATCAGTTTGGCGGTAGCCCGACTGTTGACCAGGATTTCCAGAATCGCTCTTCGCCCGCGTCCGTCCGGCGTTTTGACAAGCACCTGCGTAACGACTGCCTTGAGGCTCATCGCCAGGAAGCCCTTGGTTTGCTCCCGAAGCTCGCCCGGCAAGGCGTCAATGATTCGGTCCAGCGTTTTTACCGCGCCGGTAGTGTGCAGCGTGCCGAGTACCAGGTGGCCGGTTTCTGCCGCGGTCATCGCCATCGATATGGTTTCCGCATCACGAAGCTCGCCCACCAGGATAACGTCCGGGTCTTCGCGCATCGCAGCGCGAACGCCGTCGGCAAAACTTTGTACGTGGGTGCCGAGTTCTCGCTGGATAATCTGGCTCTGCTTACTCGGGTGCACAAACTCGATAGGGTCTTCAAGACTGATAATATTAAGTGCGCGCGTTGAGTTGAGGTGATCGATCATTGCCGCGAGCGTCGTAGATTTACCTGTACCGGTCGATCCGGTCACCAGCACCATGCCTTGATGGTAGTCGCAGAATTTTTTTAGTATCGGTGGTACGTGCAGTTGATCCAGGGTGGGTACGTCACCCGGAATAAACCGGAATACGGCACCGTAGCCGGTCGCCTTACGAAACACGTTGACACGAAAACGGCCACCTTCGTCGGCTACATAGGAAAAGTCGAGGTCCAGGCCCTTTTGCAGCCGCTCTTTCTGTTTGGCACTCAGTATCTCGAGGATGTAAGACTCGAGCTCGGTATCGGAGAGTTCACGGAACTTGATGGGCATCAGATCGCCCATCATGCGCAGCATGGGCGGTACGCCGACGGCCAGATGGATGTCAGAACACCCCTGTGCGAGGCCAAGCTTTAGAAAGGCGTCTATTCGTGCCATCGTGTGTCTCAGAGATTGATCGAGTTTAGCGCTTCTGTCAGCTCGTCCATTGATTGAAAACGCTTGGTTTTGTCAACTGACATGGCCCTAACAATAAGATTTGCGTAGTCGTCGGGCAAGTCCGGATTGATCTCCTGGCAGGGCTTGGCCTTGCCCTGCACGTGCTGATACATGACGGACATGTGGTCGCCGCGACTGTAAGGAGGGATTCCGGTCACCATTTCGTACATGATGACTCCGATGCTGTAGACGTCTGCGGTTTCATCGACCTTCTTGCCGAGAATCTGTTCCGGTGCCATGTATTTCGGCGAGCCGATAACGTAGCCGGTTTTTGTCAGCTGCGTATCGCCACTGCTGGCCGCGGCAGCGACGCCAAAATCCACAATCTTCAGCAACCCATCGCTGTTGACCAGAATATTTGCCGGCTTCAGGTCACGATGAATAACGCCCGCCTGATGCGCGATTGTCATGCCGGTTGCCATATCCTTCGAGTAGCGCAACGCCTTGGAAAGTTGCATCGGCTTACTGTCGGGGATTTCTCCGGACAGCGTGTGGGACGGAAAGTACTCCATGGAAATGGCATAACAGCCCTGCAGGTGCAGGAAGTCGTAGATTCGAATTACGTTGCGGTGCGTTATTTTTCTCGAATACCGCAGCTCGTGAACGAAACGTTTCATCATCTCCTCGTCCGAAGAGACATTCGGGTTCAGGAACTTGAGAATCAGTTGTTCGTCGACAACTTCGTCTTCCATCAGCAGTACGGTTCCGAAAGCGCCTTTACCAATCTTTTCGATATATTTGTATCGACCATCGATAACATCGCCGGGCTGCAGTTGCGTGATGTCGAGTACCGGTGCCGCTGTCGGTGCTTCCGGAGCGGACGCCGGCTCTGCTTCGTCAGCAGCAGCTTCCGATTGTTGCTCGGCCTGTGCACCGAGTAGTTTCTCGAGGTCCTGATTGTCGAGCAACAGGGTCTTGGTGTGCACGCCGATCTTCTCCGCGCGTACATTTTCCTCGATGACGGTTTCCGAGTAGCGGTCATCAAGGCTCTTCAGAGCGGTGTCCGCAGCGTTGATAATGGTATGTTCGTCGGATTGCTTGATCTTCTTCAGCACGCTGCGAATCGTTTCGGCATGCGTTTCGTCGGCCAACTGCGACAGGGCTTTGATTGCTTCTATCTGGATCGCGCGTTCGGGCCTTTGCAGCATGGGCACAATCTTCGAAATGTGTTTATGGTTACCCAGCTTGCCCAGTGCTCGAATGACAACCGTATCCGTTTTGGGGTTGTCGCCGAGCATGGACTCGAGTTTCGGCAGAGCTTTCGGGCTGCCGATTTTCGATAGTGCATCGACTGCGCGCTCTCTGACCCACCAGTCCGTGTCGTCGGTCGCCTGGATCAGGCCCGCAACGGCGCGCTCGTCCTTGGTTGAATTCAGGATTTCGATTGCCGAACGACGAATTTCTTCGTCCTCGGAGGTGATCAGTTTCAGAACAGAGTCGACGACTCTTGGCCCCCCAATCTCGGCAAGCGCATCGCCGGCGCGTGATCGCACCCACCAGTCGTCGTCCTTAATCGCGCCCAGCAGGTCCTGCACCGATGTTTCATTGCCTACTTCGTTGAGCACCTCAACGGCGGCACGGCGGGAATACTCAGACTCATCCTTCAGCGCCGGCAGCAGGTAGCGAACCGTATCGGGATGATTGATCTTGATCAAAACGTCAACAGCCTTGCTTTGCACATCCAGGTCCGGATCGACTAGCGCATCGGCAACCTTGTCGATGCTGATGCTGCTGCTTTCGCGCGTTGACAGTGCCGCAAGAGCAGCGCCCCGAACCATCTTGTTCGGGTCCTTGAGCTGCATCTCCAGGGCATTGGTTATTTCCGCCCTGTCGAATTTGGCAAGCAACTGCATCAGGTGAATCTTGATAACAGGATCCTTGCCGCCCATTCGCGCAATCAAATCGGGGATCATCTCCGGCTTGATGGTCTCCTGAATAATCTTGAAGATTGCGGCCTTTTCCTTCGGCTCGCATTCGTAGGCGTGACGCAGCAGTTCGTGGACGCTCAGGTCCTGCTTGTGAACGCGAAGAATTTCGATCAATGCCGCCTTCGAGACTTCCGGATCCTCGAAGAAGTCGAGCAGGCCGTTTGCGTTGTAGCTGGTGCTGCTGGAAAGCGCCCAGGCTGTTCCGGACACGACTCGCTCGTTGCCATCGGCCAGCCCTTCCTTGTACATGAGGAGATTCTTGTCGTTGATCATTGCGCCGAGGATGTCGACCAATACCATGGTGTGGGTCTTGTCGGACAGGGCGAGCGCATCGATGATCTTGGGCACTGCTTTGTTACCGGCGCTTTTTAGCCTGCCGACCAGTTTCTGTGCAGCCGGAGACGCCGGATCCGGCTCTGCGATGAGCTGTCCAAGTATCTGGTCAGAGCGAAATGATGCGAGAAAACTCACGCAGTCATTCCTCTGTTGTTCGTATTATGTAATACCAATCGCTAATTCGCTCTTGCCCAAGCAAGGCGGCTCGACCGATGGTTCCGAGCCACCGGGGAGTCGTTTCCGCCATTCCCCAACGCGGCATTATGCCACATCGGACCCCGCACATCGCCCGCCAATACTGGCTTTCGGCGGCCAGCCGGCTCCGTTACAATGTGCTTGCGAATTTCCAGCAAGCCAGTCATTCGTACGCGAATTTTACCTAATGCCAGCCAGCGAAGTGTGACGGTGTCAACAGAAACGGACGTGAATAAGTTCCTCAATTCCATTGAGTTAGAGGCGATTGGTCAGCCTTTGCACAAGGTTGGTCGAGTTCTGGAATCGGCAATTGTCGACGGCCGGGCCAACGCATCAATCGAACTCGCAATTCCGTTTGCGAGCGGACTCGAGGCGCTTCGCGCGCAGATCGGTGCTGAATTGCTGGCTCATAGCGCTGCGGCGACCGTCGATATTGAGATAACAACGAAGATCAGGTCGCATGCCGTGCAGGGTAATCTCAAGCCCGTTGCGGGCATCAAGAACATCATCGCCATTGCGTCGGGAAAGGGCGGCGTCGGTAAGTCCACCGTTGCGGCCAACATCGCGCTCGCTTTGGCGGCCGAAGGTGCGGCTGTCGGCGTTCTGGACGCGGATATCTATGGGCCCAGCCAGCCGCATATGCTCGGAATAAGCGGCGAACAACCGGTCAGCGAAGACGGCAAGAGCATGTTGCCGCTGGTCGGGCATGGTCTGCAGGTGATGTCGATCGGTTTTCTCGTCGACCCTGATCAGCCGATGGTGTGGCGGGGACCGATGGTGACGTCGGCACTGAATCAGCTGATGCACCAGACCCGCTGGTCGGATCTCGATTATCTGATCGTCGACATGCCGCCGGGAACCGGAGACATCCAGCTCACCTTATCGCAGAAGGTACCGGTGTCCGGCGCGGTCATCGTGACGACGCCGCAAAATATCGCCACCCTGGATGCGCGTAAGGGTCTGGCCATGTTTCGTAAGGTATCGATCCCGGTTCTTGGCGTCATTGAGAATATGAGCATGCATATATGCTCGTCCTGCGGGCATGAGGACAGCATTTTCGGCGCCGGCGGTGCCGACAGGATTGTCGCCGACTTCGATATTCCACTGCTGGGACAGCTGCCATTGCAGACCTGCATCCGCGAGCATAGCGATAGCGGCGTGCCAACGGTGGTCGCGGACCCCGATTCGGCGGCGGCCCGGGCCTATCGGCAGGCCGCGATCAACATAGCGGTCGCGCAGGCAGCGCAGCGCAGCGACTACAGTTCGAAATTCGGCAATATCGTCGTTGAGGGCGCAGGATGAGTATCAAGTCGGATCGCTGGATTCGCCGCATGGCGGCCGAGCAGGGCATGATCGAGCCGTTCGAACCCGGCCAGGTTCGTGAAAACGACGGTGGGCGTATCGTTTCCTACGGAACCTCGAGTTACGGCTACGATGTACGTTGTTCGGACGAGTTCAAGATTTTCACCAATATCAACTCGGCGGTTGTCGATCCCAAGGCCTTCGACGAGACCAGTTTTGTCGATCTGCGAAGCGATGTTTGCGTCATACCGCCGAACTCCTTCGCCCTGGCACGTACCGTCGAGTACTTTCGAATTCCACGCACGGTGCTGACAATCTGCCTCGGCAAGTCGACCTACGCCCGCTGCGGCATTATCGTGAACGTTACGCCGCTGGAGCCCGAGTGGGAAGGTCATGTAACGCTGGAGTTTTCGAACACAACCACTTTGCCCGCGAAGATCTATGCGAACGAAGGTGTTGCACAGATGCTGTTCCTTGAATCCGATGAGCCCTGCGAAACGTCTTACCGCGACCGCGGCGGCAAGTATCAGGGTCAGACGGGCGTTACCTTGCCAAAAGCTTAGCCATGCAGCTGCTGCGCCGGGCGCTTCTGTACGCTATCGCAGTCTACGGATTGTTGCTTTTCGTGGTCTTTATCAAACAGCGCGAGATGATGTTCGTGCCGACGACGAGCCGGGTGGTTCCGGGCGATATCGGACTGTCTCGGGTTAAGGAGATCGAGTTTCGTACAGGGCAGGGGAAGCGGCTCTACAGCTGGTACGACGACGCGGACCCCGGACAGTCGACCATCCTCTTTTTTCACGGCAACGCGGGATCGCTTATTCATCGCCGCCATCGTTTTCGCGAGTATGCCAACGCGGGTTTCGGCGTCTTCATGCTCGGGTATCCCGGGTACGGCGGCAGCGAGGGCGGCCCGTCTGAGGAGGCCTTTAACGATGCCGCTCAGCTGGCCTACGACTACCTGCAATCGGATGGTGTGAGTGCCGACGATATCGTCATCTATGGCGAATCGATCGGCACTGGCGTCGCTGTCACCCTCGCATCACGGAATGCGGCGAGGGCACTCGTTCTCGAAGCGCCCATGTCGTCGGCGGTGAGGGTGGCAGAGGCTCACTACCCTTACCTGCCGGTGAGACTGTTGATGCTAGACCCGTTTGATTCCATCGAGCGCATTGACCGCATCGACATGCCGTTACTGATTGTGCACGGAGACGAGGACCGGATCATCGGCATTGAAAACGGCCGCCGATTATTCGAGCGAGCGCTGCAGCCAAAGGCCTTCTACCAGGTGCGCGGTGCGGGACATAACGATTTAAGCGACTTTCCCATATTAGAAGAAGTCGAGAAGTTCATCTCAAGGCATTGATTTATTTAAATGTTACGACCCTGGGCATTTCGGCCTTCGCGCCATCGATCCACGATTCGCCCTTGCTGAACTTCACCTTGCCGGAACCCACCCAGCCCGCCGCCTGCGGGTATATGCGATGTTCTACTGCCTGCACGCGTTTCTCGAGTTCCTGCGCCGATTCTCCCGGCAGGACAGCCACCCGCCCCTGCAAAATACAGGGCCCGGCGTCCAGCTTCTCGGTAACGAAGTGCACGGTGCTGCCGTGCCATTCGTCGCCCGCATCCAGCACGCGCTGATGGGTGTTGAGTCCGGGGTAGAGGGGTAGCAGTGCCGGGTGAATGTTAAGAATTCTGCCGGCGTAGTGGGTGACGAAGCGAGGGCTCAGGATGCGCATGAACCCGGCCAGCACGAGAAGGTCGGGTTCGAAGCGATCCAGCTCCGCAATGACAGCCTGGTCGAAGGACTCCCGGTCCGGGTAATCTGCGTGCTGGATACAGGCTGTCGCAATACCGGCTTTTTCGGCTCGTTCCAGGCCGAAGGCGTCCGGATTGTTGCTGAATACGGCGCACAGTTCGAGATCGAGATCGCCGCTGTCGACGGCATCAATGAAAGCCTGCAGGTTGGTGCCCGATCCGGAGATCAGGATCGCTGTTTTACAGGGCTTGCCCATCAGACGTATTGCACAGCTCGCGCAGAATCGGGACTTCCCTCGACAATGGTACCGATCCGCCAGGCGGTCTCGCCGTGTTCGTCGAGAATTCGAATGGTCTCATCTGCCTGCTTTGAGTCGGCAACCACAACCATACCGACACCGCAGTTGAAGGTGCGGCGCATTTCGGCAGTCTCGATATTGCCGGTAGCCGCCAGCCAGTCGAAGACCGGTCCGGGTTCCCAGCTGCCGGTATCGATTTCCGCATCCAGCGCGGTTTGCAGGATCCGCGGAATATTCTCCGTTATGCCGCCGCCGGTAATATGTGCGAGTCCTTTCACGTCGATCGCCTGCTGTAACGCGAGCACGGGTTTGACATAGATGCGCGTCGGTTCGAGCAGGCGCTCGCTCGCGGGCCTGCCGTCGATATCGGCGTCCGGCGCCAGCGCCAGTACCTTGCGGATCAGCGAATAGCCGTTCGAATGAGGACCGCTGGACGCGATGCCGATGATCGCGTCACCGGCCGTGATGCGACTGCCGTCGATGAGATTCGCGCGCTCTACGGCGCCCACGGTAAAGCCGGCCAGATCGTAGTCACCGTCCGAATACATGTCGGGCATTTCCGCGGTCTCTCCGCCGATCAATGCGGCTCCTGCCTGCTGGCAGCCTTCTGCGATGCCTGCGATGACGGCCGTTGCGACCGCAGTATCGAGTTTCCCGCAGGCGAAATAGTCGAGGAAAAACAATGGCTCCGCGCCCTGTACCAGTACGTCGTTAACGCACATCGCGACGAGATCGATGCCGATGCTGTCGTGTCGCTGCAGTTGCTGCGCGAGCTTGAGCTTGGTGCCGACACCGTCTGTGCCGGAAACCAGCACGGGTTCGCGGTAACGGTCCGGTGGCAGCGCAAACATGCCGCCAAAGCCGCCCAGCCCGGCCAGCACTTCAGGGCGCTGCGTGCGTTTTACCAGCGGTTTGATGCGCTCGACGAACTCGTTACCGGCATCAATGTCAACGCCGGCGTCTTTATAGGTTAGAGGTTTATTGGTCATTAGGGAGTGGCATACTCTGTGAGAGCGATATAATAGTGCTTGGCGACCGACGGGGAAACCACCCTTGTTAAAAACTCGAACAATCCACAGCGCTGAACGCGCTTGGCATTCTCTCATCTGTGCGGCAGCAATGCTGTTTTTCCTGGTCGTGGCCGTGGTGCCGGCCCAGGCGGTCGATGTGCCGACCCTTTATACGGCGGAAGTGCCGCTGGATGAAACCGCCGATAACCCACGGGACGATGCTTACAAGCTGGCGCTTATGGAGGTACTTGGGCGCGTATCGGGATCGCAGCTCAGCGCTAACCCAGCGGCAATCGACGAGTTGTTCCCGGTGCCGTCCGCCTATGTTAGTCAGTTCAGACCCGGGACCGACAGCAGCTTATGGGTCTCGTTCGATGGCGAGGCGATCGAGCGCATTCTGCGCAATGGCGGGCAAACGGTCTGGGGCCGGGAGCGACCGTTGACGCTGGTCTGGCTTGCGGTCGATTGGGGGCAGGGCGAACGCGAGATTATTGCTGCCGATGATCCCGGGCGGACGCAGCAGCAGGGCCGGTCCATCGATCGCAATCGCCTGTTGCGCGAGAGAGTTCTCGAAATTGCGCAAAAGCGCGGTCTGCCGCTGGCCTTCCCGCTGCTGGATACGACCGATCTGCAAAGCGTGACGTTCAGCGATATCTGGGGCGGTTTCGATGAACGTATCGTCGATGCGTCGCGGCGCTACGAGACGAATTCGGTTCTGATTGGGCGCGTTCGGCCTGCATCGGGCCAGCGCAACCGCTGGACCTATGTTTTTGGTAGCGAGAATCGGACCTGGAGCGGACCGCCGGAAGCCGTCGTCGGTCAGATTGCGGATATGCTTGCTGCGGAGTTCGCCGTTGGTGGTAATTCGCCACTGGAGGTGGTTGCGCTAAACCTGTCGGGTGTTGAAACCGTCGATGACTACGGCTCGGTTCAGGAGTTGTTGTCCGCTGTGAGCCTTATTGAAGATTCCCGAATTGTCGCGGTTGTCGGCGACAGCGTCAGTTATGAGATTGAGGTGCGCGGTGGGCCGGAACGCCTGCGGCGGGCACTGCGTTTTTCCGGTCTGCTCGAACAGCAGGGGGATGGCGGATTGCGTGATCCGGAAGCGCCCCTCACGCTGGAATTCTTCTATAGTTCCTCGAATGACTTTTAGCTGGCTGCCCAACGCGATATCGCTGCTGCGCATAGCGCTTGTGGCACCCATCCTGATCCTTATCCTGAACGGGAGCTTCGGCTGGGCACTGGCCTTGTTCTGGTTGGCCGGTTTTTCGGATGGCGTCGACGGTTATCTCGCCAAGCGATTCAACTGGCATACGCGTCTGGGCGCCTTGCTGGACCCCATCGCCGACAAGCTCCTCGTCGCCGGAACCTTTATCACCCTCGCGTATACGCAGCACATACCGCTGTGGCTTGCGGCGATTGTCATATTACGCGATGTCGTTATTGTTGCCGGTGCGACCATTTACAATTTTTTCGTCCGACCGGTGCAGGGTGAACCGACCCGTATCAGTAAACTGAATACGGCACTGCAGTTGTTGTTTCTGATGTTTGTTCTTAGCCGTGCCGGCTTTGACTGGCCGGATCAGATATCGATTACTGTGCTGGGTGCGGCGATTCTTGTCACGGTTGTAATCAGCGGCGTCGATTACGTCTGGTCGTGGTCCCGACGGGCGCGCAGCGAGGAGTAGGTTTATGCAGGCTGGAATTCGTCTCAACTGGCTAATTGCGATAGCGCTTACGGGTGGTTTGCTCTACCTGCTTGCACCGGTCCTGACGCCGTTCGTCGCGGCGGGCTTGCTCGCCTATCTCGGAGACCCGTTCGCGGACCGGCTGCAAAAACTCAAGCTGCCGCGAACG
This sequence comes from Woeseiaceae bacterium, assembly GCA_021773035.1. Lineage (GTDB taxonomy): Bacteria > Pseudomonadota > Gammaproteobacteria > Steroidobacterales > Woeseiaceae > UBA1847. The sequence continues at coordinate 46,744 of JAJFKU010000073.1, read as the reverse complement.
CTGGCGGTTGTGGTCGTTTTCCTGACGACATTTTTGCTGTTGGCGCTGCTCATTTTGTTAATGGGCCCGCTAATCAAAAAGCAGGTAGGCGCCCTGTTTCTGGCGCTGCCGGATATCGCGCGGCAGATCGAGCAGGTTTGGCTGCCGGGTCTGCTTGGCTGGATGAATATTGAGCCGGGCGACGACGTTGGTCTTGGTGCATTCCTGGCGCGTTACAGCGATATGGTGGGTAGCTGGAGCGGCAAGATACTGCTGGGTGTTGGCAAGTCGGGGGGCGTGCTCGTTGCGGCGGTACTGAGTTTCTTCCTGATTCCTATTCTGACGTTCTACATGCTGAGGGACTGGGATTCGTTCGTTGCTCACCTCGGAGCCCTGGTACCCGAGAGCCAGCGAAGCACTATTTTCGGACTGGCGCGGGAAACGGATGAGGTTTTAAGCGCGTTCCTGCGCGGCCAGCTACTGGTCATGCTTGCCCTGGCCGTTATCTATTCGCTGGGTCTGAGTATCGTTGGCCTTGAGTTTGCGATCGCGATCGGTGTGGTAGCCGGCCTGGTCAGTTTCGTACCTTATCTGGGGTTCGTCTTTGGCATCGGGCTCGCGGGCCTGACCGTTGCCCTGGAACCGAACCCGCTTTGGCATCTGGTCGGCGTGGTCGCCACATTCACGATTGCGCAGCTTATCGAAGGATCGTTTCTGACCCCGAAACTGGTCGGTGATCGTATTGGCTTGCACCCGGTCATTGTGATTTTCGCAGTTGCTGCAGGCGGCCAGCTGTTTGGATTCTTTGGCATTCTGCTGGCGTTGCCGGTGGCCGCCGTTTTGTCCGTGCTGATCCGCTTCGCCTATTTCCGTTACCTCAAAGAGCATCCGGAGCTGGAGATCATCGTGGACCAGGAATCTGAATGAGTCAGCTGGCGCTGCCGTTACAGCTGGCGGACCACGCCGTATTCGCCAGTTTTCTCGAGCGCGGCAACGAAACCCTGGTATCGACCTTGTCCGGGATCGCCGACGGCAATGACGGTTACGGCTGCTGGTTGTGGGGCCCGCCAGCCACCGGTAAGACACACTTGCTGCAAGCAGTCTGTGACGCCGCAGGCGATCGATCAGCGTATCTGCCGTTGTCGATGTTCGCTGCAGCGGGTCCGCAGTTGCTCGAAGGTCTGTCGAGCAGGGAGGTCGTCTGCCTGGACGACGTCAATGTCGCGCTGGGCGACTCAGCCTGGGAAGCCGCGCTGTTCGGACTTTGCAATCAGATTATTGACGCAGGTGGACAGCTGGTCGTTTCAGCGGCTGCGCCGCCGCGCGAGAGTTCGATCATGCTTCCGGACCTCGGCAGCCGCCTCAGGAAATTGCCGGTGTTTCAGGTGCATGCTTTAAACGAGGCTGAGCGTGTCGAGGCCCTGCAGCTTCGATCGGGCCATCGTGGACTGGAGTTGCCGGACGATACGGCTCGCTATCTTCTGAAACACAGTCGTCGGGACATGGCGAGCCTCTACGATCTACTCGACAAACTGGATAAAGAGGCGCTGCGCGCGAAGCGCCGTCTGACGATACCGTTTGTGCGCAGCGTGGTTGGGGACAACGGCGGTTAACCGTTCAGTTTCGCGGCGATTTCGGCGACACGCCGGCCTAAAGCAAGTCCCAGTTTTTTTTCGTCGCTGCTCAAGGCATCTGTTTTCCGACCCCATGTGACGTGGCTGGCGCCGTAGGGCGAACCGCCTCCCGTCGTCGACGTCAACTCCTCTTCCGAAAACGGCAGGCCGACATACAACATACCGTGGTGCAGCAAGGGTATGGCCATCGTCAGCAGAGTTGATTCGTTACCGCCATGCGCGGTCGATGTGGATGTGAATACGCCGGCCGGCTTGCCGATCAACGTGCCCTTCATCCAGTCGCTACCGGTTGTGTCGAGAAAATACTTGAGCGGTGCCGCCATGTTACCAAAGCGCGTTGGGCTGCCCATAACCATGCCACAGCATTCGGCGAGGTCCTTGTCGCTGACGTACGGTGGACCCGCGGCGGGGATCGAGTCTTCGCTGGCTTCCGACACGGCGGACACCGGCGGTACGGTGCGCAGTCGTGACGACATACCCGCGACTGAATCAATACCGTTGCAAACTTCACGCGCCAGCGATTCGGTGGCGCCGTAGCGCGAGTAGTAGAGGACCAGAACTTCGTTCATTGCGACAGCAGCGTCAGCACATTCTCGGGCGGCCGGCCGATGATGGCTTTGCCGCTTGCGTCATCGACCACAATCGGGCGCTCGAGTGTGATGGGGTTTGCGGCTATCCAGTGAGCGAGGGCATCGTCATCGTCCAGATCCGGCAGGTCGCCGGCCTCTTTGAAAACGCTCTCACCCCGGCGCAGCAGGTCCGCCAGCGGTATACCGAGCATTTTCGCGATTTGCAGCAGTCGTGCGGCATCCGGGGTATCGTCCTGATACAGGACGACGGTATGTGCCGCGTCGGCTTCGTCCAATAACTCCAGCGTTTTTCGGGACTTGGAGCAGCGTGGGTTGTGATAGATCGTCAAAGCCATGGATTCCTCGCTCGTCTTCAGATTGTGGCAGAGCGCACTCTAGCAGGACCGGCTGGCGGCGTCAGCGGCGACGATTGTGCTTGACGCGAAGCGGCGCCTGTTGGTAGCTTGGCTTTGAATTCGGCGCATAAAATAGAATAATAAAGTCGTGGCTATGCAGCATGTTTTACCTCAACTGACGCTTTCCCTGCGGGCCTGCCTGCTGGCGGCCTTATTTTGCCTGGCGGCCTGTGAGACGGCGCCCCCGGTGCAGGAGATGAGCGATGCCCGGCAGGCGATAGCTGTCGCTCGAAAAGCCGGCGCGGCGGACCTTGCGGGCCTGCACCTGCGGGCTGCCGAAGACTATCTTGCCAGCGCGGAGCAGAGTCTTGGCGAACATGCCTATCATCAGGCTCGCCGCGACGCCCGACAGGCCAAAATGAAGGCGCTCGACGCACTTGAAGCCGCCGAAAAGATGAATGAGTCGCAACGCGATTAGACGCTAGGCCTGAAACCACTTCCTGCTGAGTTTATCGATGACCTTGTTCGGGTACTTGCGCCGCCCGAGGCTGCCGTTGTATCGGCCCAGGGCGCGCCGCAGGTCGCCATTTTCCTTGTCGAGATAGAATCTCAGGATCGTGCAGCCGTAGCGCAGATTGGTATCGACGTGCAGCAGGTTGTCGTCCGGCCGTCCGATCTCGTCCAGCCAGAAGGGCATGATCTGCATGATGCCGATGGCGCCGGCCACCGAGATTGCGTAGGGGTCGAAATTACTCTCGGTCTCGATAACGGCGAGGATGAGTTCGGGCGGCAACTCCGCGCGTGCCGCTTCCAGATGCACCAGTTTGAGTATGCGGATTCTTTCCTTCGGGTCTTTGACCTGGCGTTCGAGGCGGCGCGACATGTCGGTCAGCCATACCTCTGCCTCGAAACGATCAGTGAAGCTCGCAGTATCGCTGGCGGCTGCGCGCAATACCTCGCGCAGTTCGGGGTCTGGATGACCCTGCGCAAAGGCGTTGGCCATCGTAAGCGAAGCGACGAACAGGAGACTGCCAAGCCATGTACGTACTCGATTCATATTCAGCCATACTCTAATTTAATTAATAGCTTACAGCTCATTCTTTCAGTAAATTGAGAGCTTCCTCACGTTTCAGGTTTTGCGATTCGGAGGCGCTGCGGTGACGATACTCGAGTTCGCCTGCGGCGAGGCCACGCTCGCTAATGACGAGACGATGCGGGACGCCGATAAGTTCGGCCTCGGCAAATTGCACACCGGGCCGCGCCTTACGATCGTCGAGCAGCACCTCGTAACCCTGTTCGCTGAGCTCACGATAGAGCTCTTCCGCCGCCGCGGCGACGGCTTCGGAGCGATGCATGTTGATCGCGATGAGAACGACATCGAACGGTGCCAGCGGAGCCGGCCAGATGATGCCGGCGTCGTCGTGATTCTGCTCGATGGCCGCGCCGACGATGCGCGTAATGCCGATCCCGTAGCAGCCCATGGACATCACCCGGTTTTGCCCATTCGGGTCCTGAACGGTGGCACCCATAGCTTCGCTGTACTGAGTGCCGAGCTGAAAGATATGTCCAACCTCTATTCCACGGGCAATACTGAGTGTGCCGTTACCGCCGGGCGTTGGATCGCCGGCGACGACATTTCGTAAATCGACGGTTTCCGGTATCTCCAGATCGCGGCCGAAGTTTGTGCCGACGTAATGCTGGTCCTTTTCGTTGCCTCCGCAGACGAAGTCGCTCATCGCCAGCGTGGCATGGTCGAAATAAACCGGCATCCCGAGACCGACCGGCCCGACGAATCCCGGACCGCAGCCAGTCGCAGCCACAATCTGCTCCGGGGTTGCCATCGTTAACGGCGACGCGACGCCGGGAATCTTCTGCGCCTTGACCGTGTTCAGTTCATGGTCGCCGCGCAGTACCAGCGCAATCGGACCGTCGTTTCCTTCGACAATCAGCGTTTTCAGCGTTTGCTCGGCCGCTACGTCGAGGAACTCACACAGCGCCTTGATCGTCCTGATGCCCGGCGTCGCTATCTTCTCGAAGTCCCCGCCGGCTTCCGGCGGGCTGCCTGCGCCTGGCGAGGTCGCGGCCGTCTCGATATTCGATGCGTAATTGTCCTCGTCGCTGTAGGCAATGGCGTCTTCGCCGGAATCGGCCAGCACATGAAACTCCTGTGAGCGACTACCGCCGATTTCTCCTGAGTCGGCGTCAACAATCCGGAACTTCAGACCCAGGCGCTCGAATATTGCCGTGTAGGCCGCATGCATGCGTGCGTAGGATGCCTCGAGGCCGGATTGATCGATATCGAAGGAATAGGCGTCCTTCATGATGAACTCCCGGGAACGCATGACGCCGAACCGGGGTCGGATCTCGTCGCGGAACTTGGTCTGAATCTGGTAGTAGTTGATTGGCAGCTGTTTGTAGCTGCGTAGCTCGCGGCGTGCGACGTCGGTAATAACTTCCTCGTGAGTAGGGCCGAAGCAGTAGTCGCGGTTATGGCGATCGTGCATACGCAATAACAACGGGCCGTACTTGTCCCAGCGACCGGACTCCTGCCACAGCTCAGCCGGTTGCACAGCCGGCATCAGCAATTCGAGTCCGCCGGCACGGTTCATTTCTTCACGTACGATGGCTTCGACTTTGCGTAGAACGCGCAGGCCCAGCGGCATCCACGTGAACAGCCCCGATGCCAGCCGTCGTATCAGGCCGGCCCGGAGCATCAGTTTATGGCTGACAATCTCTGCGTCAGCAGGCACTTCCTTTAGTGTTGTGAGCCCAAATTCCGAAAAACGCATTGCTTGCCTTAGAAAAAGTGTGTGAGGCGCGCATTCTAACCGTATTGACAGATAAGCCAAAGCAGGGGAAGGTCCGACATCTTTGACTGCAGGGGCTGCAAATTGCACGGTCGCCGAAATCCGTTTGTTGCTCAGGAAGGTCTGCTCTTGCTGGCGCTGGTAATCGCACTGGGCATCGTGTTGATTCGTTACTATGAGCCACTGACGGCCATTGTACCGGCCGCTCTGTTCGTCCTGTTGTACCTCCTGTTTCGGGACCCGCACCGGGCAGGGGCCTCGGTTGCACTCGGTGTCTTCAGCCCGGTCGACGGTGAGGTTGTTGAAACGGGGCGCACGGAACAGGGTGATACCGGCGCGGCTGCGCTGCGCATACTGATCAGGATCAACAGTCTTGGTACCTACACGGCGCGTAGCCCGATCGAGGGCATTATCAGAAATCCTGGCAAGAAAGCACTGTGGGTGCAGAGCGATGAAGGCGCGGATGTCCTTTTGAAGTTCAGCGGTTATCGCCTCGGTCTGCCGCCGCGAGCTTTCGCGCAGTTCGGCGAACGGCTTGGACAAGGGCAGCGATGTGCCTATTTGCGCCTGGCTCGTACGGCTGAGGTGCAGATACCGGTCGACGGCAAGGTGCTGGTCGAGCCTGGTCAGATTGTCGTTGCCGGGATCGATCAGATCGGAAGTGTCCCGGCACCGAAGTAAAACGGCCCGATAGGGCGCGGATCGTGAAATGAACGTCGGGCCGTGGCAAAATCGATGTTAATACTGACGCCCGGTCCCGACCAATGACCCATCCAGAACATCAACGACGTGCCTATCTGCAGGCGATGGGTATTGACGTGTGGCTGCCACAGGATGCGCCTGAGCCCGCTGCCGCCAGCAGTGATACCGGCGCCGGGTTTGCCGACGAGCTGGATTGGGGCGAGCTGCGGCAGTGCGTTAGCGATTGTACGCGCTGCGAGTTGGCAGGTAGTCGGACACAAACCGTTTTTGGCATTGGCAATCAGAATGCTGACTGGATGATTATTGGCGAAGCACCGGGCGCTGAAGAGGATCGTCGCGGCGAACCCTTTGTCGGTCGCGCCGGAAAAATGCTCGACGAAATGCTACGGGCCATCGGTCAGAGTCGCGATGCCGTGTTTATTGCGAATATTCTCAAATGTCGCCCGCCGAATAACCGCGATCCGGAACCGTCAGAGGCTGCCGAGTGTCGCGCCTACCTGGAGCGCCAAATAGCGCTGGTGCAACCGAAGATCATTCTGGCGGTGGGAAAAATCGCCGCGCAGAACCTGCTGGGCTGCGACGACCCTGTCGGTCGTATGCGCGGTCGGCCGCACGATCACAACGGTATTCCGCTGGTGGTCACGTATCACCCGGCTTATCTGCTACGCAGTCCGTCGCAGAAACGTAAGTCCTGGAGCGATCTGTGTCTGGCGAAAGCGCAGGCAGCAGAGGTGGCCGTATGATTACGCCGATGGCAGAACCGGTGAGCACGATTCGTGACATGTTGCATGACGATCTGCCAATGGTGTCCGATATCGAGCGCCGCAGTTACGAGTTTCCCTGGAGTCACGGGGTGTTTCGCGACTGCCTGCTGGCCGGCTACCAGTGCTTCGTGCTGGTGCGAGAAGACCGCGTTGCCGGGTACTCGATACTCTCGGTCGCGGCAGGTGAGGCGCACATACTCAACCTGTGCGTTGACCCGGACTTCAGGTCGCTTCGTTACGGTGAGAAATTGCTCGATGAACTGCTTTACCGGGCGCGCTCGACGTCGGTACGGGAGATTTTTCTGGAGGTCCGGCCGTCCAACAAGACTGCCCTGGCCCTTTACCGCAAAAAGGGCTTTCATCAGATCGCCGAGCGTCCCGCCTATTATCAGGCCAACGAAGGTCGTGAGGATGCGGCCGTTCTCGTCAAAAAGCTCGTTATTGAAGACTGAGCAGACGCTATCGCGCGCGCCAGGATTCGGCTAGACTGCGCCGCCACTGAAGTCTCGACACAGCAATGGCAAACCTCAACGAACAAGTCAGCAAACGGCGCACTTTCGCGATTATCTCGCATCCGGACGCCGGCAAGACAACACTTACTGAGAAGCTGCTGCTTTACGGTGGTGCGATTCAGCTCGCGGGTACCGTGAAAGGCCGCAAGGCCAGTCGTCATGCAACCTCCGACTGGATGGCGTTGGAACAACAACGCGGTATTTCTGTGACTTCGTCCGTGATGCAGTTTCCGTACAAGGACCATGTCGTCAATTTGCTGGACACACCGGGGCATGAAGATTTTTCCGAGGACACCTATCGGACGCTGACCGCTGTCGATTCGGCGCTGATGGTCATTGACTGTGCGAAAGGCGTTGAAAAACGGACGATCAAGTTAATGGAAGTGTGTCGCCTGCGCGATACGCCGATCATGACCTTTATCAACAAACTCGACAGAGACGGCCAGGAGCCTATCGATCTGCTCGATGAAATAGAGTCCGTGTTAAAGATTCAATGCACGCCGGTTACGTGGCCTATCGGCATGGGCCGCTCGCTGCGCGGCGTGTATCACCTGTTACAGGACAAGATTTATCTACATGATCGTGTCGGGCGGGAAAAAGCGTCGGAACGTGAGGTTATCGACGGTCTGTATTCTGATGAGGCAAGCGCCGTTCTCGGCGATATGGCCGACGACTTTCGTGAGGAAGTCGAACTGGTCAAAGGTGCCTGTCCGGAGTTGTCCATCGATGACTACCTGGCCGCGAAGCAAACGCCCGTATTTTTTGGTTCCGCGATCGGGAACTTTGGCGTCAAGGAATTGCTTGACGAGTTCGTCAACTACGCGCCGGCGCCGCTCGCACGCGAAAGCGAGCAGCGCAAGGTGCTTCCTGACGAAGAAAAGCTGACGGGTTTCGTCTTCAAGATTCAGGCGAATATGGACCCGGCTCACCGCGATCGGATCGCGTTCATGCGCATCTGCTCAGGTGAGTACCGGAAAGGAATACGGGCACTGCACGTTCGGTCCGGAAAAGAGATGAAGATTCCGGACGCTATTACGTTCATGGCTGCGGACCGCCAGCATGCCGAAACGGCCTATGCCGGCGACATCATAGGGATTCACAATCACGGGACGATAAACATTGGCGATAGCTTTTCCGAAGGTGAAGAGCTCCGTTTCACCGGGATTCCGAGTTTTGCTCCGGAGATATTCCGACGTGCAGTACTGAAAGATCCGCTGCGCTTGAAGGCGCTGCAGAAAGGTCTGGCGCAGCTATGCGAAGAAGGCGCCACCCAGTTGTTCAAACCAATGCGCAACAACGACCTGATTCTGGGTGCCGTTGGCCCGTTACAATTCGAGGTTGTCGCGCATCGGCTGAGCGATGAATACAACGTCGAATGTCAGTTTGAGGCGATCAATGTAGCGACGGCTCGGTGGGTCGATTGCGAAGACGAAAAAATGCTCGGCGATTTCGAGCGCAAGGCGCACGACAACCTCGCGCTGGATCATGGCGGCAGTCTGGTCTACATTGCACCGACGCGTGTTAATCTCAACCTGACTGAGGAGCGCTGGCCGGATATCGTTTTCCGCAAGACCAGAGAGCTTTAGTAGCCAGGCCTTCACCCGAGGCTCCGTTTTGCAAAAGCCCAAATTACTAAGCAGAAAAGTTATTACCTGGGCATTGTATGACTGGGCGAATTCCGCGTTCGCATTGAGCGTGCTTGCCGTTCTGTTTCCCCTCGTTCTCGGTAATTACTGGGGAGCCACTGACAGCGGTGCATCATCGACCGTTCGCTTGGGATGGATAACCTTCGCTGCCAGTGCGATCGTATTCGTCAGTGCGCCGCTGCTTGGTACGATTGCAGATGCAGGCGGATACAGGAAGCGCTTCCTCGTCGTCTTTGCGACAACCGGTGCGATAGCGACGGCGGCGCTTGGCCTGGTCGGCCAGGGTCAATGGCCGCTTGCGCTGGGGTTTTATCTCGTCGCGTCCGTCGGTTTCTACAGCGCGACCGTCTTTTACGACTCGTTACTGGTCGACATTACCGAGCCCCGCAACTACAGCTTCGTCTCGACTCTTGGGTTTTCGGTGGGGTATCTGGGCGGGGCGACGCTAATGTCGCTGCATCTGTGGATGCTGAAGTCACCGCAGACTTTCGGCCTGGAAAGCACAGCGGAGGCTTTCAGCGTTGCGTTTATTTCGGTCGGTGTCTGGTGGTTGGTGTTTCTGTTGCCGTTGCTGTTTTTCGTTCCTGAAAAAAAAGGCCCGACCGTCGCAACGCAGGGAACATTCCGCACTGCATACTCCGAACTGCGGACTACGATCCTTAAGATTCGCGAGTATCGTAACGTCACAGTATTCCTTGCCAGCTACTGGTTTTATGTCGGTGGCGTGTTCACCGTGATCTTCATGTCGGTCAACTACGGGCAGCGGCTGGGATTTGAGGACAGCGACCTTGTCATGGCGCTGTTGATTGCGAACTTTGTCGGTTTCCCGGCGACCCTGCTATACGGCGTCCTCGCCCATCGATTCGGCGCAAAGAAGGGCATTTATTTCGCGTTGATTGCTTACATTGGGGCCTGTCTCTGGGGAATGCAGATGACCGATATCAGCGAATTCTACGTCATGGCGGCTACTATCGGTGCGGTGCAGGGCGGCGTGCAGGGGCTTAGCCGCTCGGTTTACGCTACGTTGATTCCGGCGAACCAGCCGGGCGAGTTTTTCGGCTTCTACAGTATGACAACGAAGTTTGCGCACGTACTGGGACCGGCCATAGTCGCTATCGCGGCAATGCTCTCCGACGACCCGAAGTGGGTGCTGCTCGCATTGATTCCGATGTTTGTTATCGGCGCCTTGTTACTCACGCTCGTGCGATTGCCGGATGCAGAGCGACCTGCGAGCGAGGGCATTGATGCATGAAAAAGACGACGAATATCAGTGCGGCCTGCCATTGCGGAAACATTCGTTTCGAGCTTCCATGGCCAGAACACGAGCTGGAAATACAGGTTAGAAAGTGTGGCTGTAGTTTTTGTCGAAAACATGGTGGCGTGTGGACGTCGCATCGGGATTCGCTGCTGGTCGTTACAATCAAGGATTCTGCGCTGGTTCGCAAATACCGGTTCGGCACTAAGACAGCTGATTTCCACATATGCTCGGCCTGCGGCGTGGTGCCGTTTGTGCTCAGTGAAATCGATGGGGCGATATATGCCGGCGTAAACGTCAATACGTTCGAGGATATCGGTCCCCACTCGTTGAGCACGTCGTCAACGGATTTTGATGGCGAGGACACGGGAAGCAGGCTCGAGCGCAGAAAACGCAATTGGATACCAGACGTCAGGATCGCGGCTTCGCCACGTTAGAGAGCAGTCTTGTTGGCTTCCATCCTGCGCTACGTAACGGCCGCGAGCGCTGCTCGCAGTCTTGTTTCTGCGTCATCGGTTTCTGGTCCGTAGCGGGCATCGAGGTAGGCGGCTGTAAACTTATCGATGGCAGCGCCGGGGAGCTTGCTTTCCGCGGCCGCCCTGCGGGCAAAATCCTGTGCAGTCTCGCCAAGATGGCGCTTGAGCCCGGTTTTCTTAACGAACCTGTCATAGAGTATCGATGCACGGTCCCGCGACGGTGTACGATAGCGCAACATCATTAATACGCTGACGCCGATAATCAACGCGACGACGACCGCGACCAGTGTCAACAGCATTTTTCGCCAGCTGGGATCGTCCATGCCGAGCCACTCCAGGAAACTCCTCTGTTTGTCCGGGCCGTAGCCCAGAATCCAGTCATTCCACTTCGCGTTCAGTGCATCCCACGTCAAGGTCAGTTTTTGCAGCAGCTCTGACGGTGCCGAAAACCCCCAGGATAGGCCGATGCCATCAAGCGCTGCGTTGCGTGCGCCGTACTCAATGCGCTCCGGTGCGACCGCGGATGTCGGATCGACCCGATACCAGCCATAGTCTTCCAGCCAGACTTCGTTCCAGGCATGCGCGTCCGACTGCCGCACGATCAGGTGACCGCCCATCGGGTTGATTTCACCGCCCTGGTAGCCCAGTACAATACGTGCCGGAATTCCGGCGCTGCGCATCATGAATGCGAACGCCGACGCATAGTGCTCGCAAAAACCGCGTTTCGTATCGAACAGGAAGCCATCTACCGGATTACTGCCAAGAGGCGGTGGCTGTAAGGTGTAGAAATATTCCTCGTTGCGGAACTTCCGGAGCACTGCGTCGATGAATGCAGTATCCGAAGCTGCGGCCTCGCGCATTTGCCGAGCCAGTGCCGCACTGCGCTGATTGTTGCTGCCCCGCAGTTCGGTATAGCCGCGCTGAAGGTAGTGCGGAAGCTTCGTCTGTACAGTGTATTCCGGGTAGGAGACGACATCATAGGCAACGCGTTGTTCGATCGGTGTCTCGCGGAACAGCTGTTGCTGCCTGCCCATAAGCGTTTTCTCGAGCGACCACGACATTGGCATGTCCATCGCGAACACCCATCGCTGGCTCGTCGCCTCGAGAGTGACTTCGTAGGAAAAGCTCTGTCCGCTGACGGAAATCTGCTCACTGGCCGGGAGGCCAACTCCTGGCTCTGATGATCTCGACCACTTCCTGCCATTGAACGTATTCAGCACCAGCCCACGCCAGTAGCGGTCGCGAGGCTCGGGTATTGCAGCGTCGAAGCGCACTCGGAACGCGACCTCGTCGGACATCGACAACGAGCTTATATCTCCCGGACTCATCTCGTCGCTGAGGCCGCTGACTGCGCGGCTGGTATCGACCGGTACGGCCCAGAAGGGCACTGCCAGTCGAGGGAAGAGGACCCACATGGCGACTGCCAGCGGCGCTGCATAAAGCATCAGCCTGCCGCCCGTAGTGAAACTCTGCCGTGCCGTATCGTTTTCCCCGGCCGACATGCGCAGCCATGCGGTCATGATGATCAGCATGCTGCCGATCAGATAGGGTAAGGACCAGAGGTACTGTTCGCGCAGCAGCGACGACATCACCAGGAAGATGGAGATAAACAGCAACACGAACTGATCGCGCCGTCTTCGTGTTTCCAGCAGCTTGAGCGCCGCCATGATGGCAAGCAGTGCGGAACCCGGGCCGACGCCGCTGATAGAAGAATAGGTGCCCAGCACGCCCAGAAAACAGACCAGCGCAAGGCCGCCACGAATCCACCGTGATGGCAGGAAACGGCGTCGCTTTTCGATGACGTAACGCCATGCGGCGCAGCCCACAAATGCGCCGGTAATCCAGATCGGAAGATAGGGGATGTGTGGGAGCAGCGAAATGCCGAGTGCTGCCAGGGTCCAGGGCAGACTCTGGAGTAATGAACCGTCGGTGCCCCTGGGCTGTGCTTTCACGACGGCCCCGTGCCAAACAGCGCCAGCGCTTCGAGGCATCGTCGTCGGTGCGCGTCGCCATGGGCGGGTGGGAATTCGGCACCGGGAATTCGCAGACCGTAGTCTGTCAGACTACGGTCTGTACTGACGATCCAGTTAGTGAGGATTGACAGCCTTTCTTCGACGTCAGCTGACGGAACTTCGTCAAAATCGAACCACTGGCTGCTGGTATCTGCGCCGGCGAACTGTTTCGACAACAACTGGCCGCCGCGTGCATACGCCTTCCACGCAACGTGGCGAGGTGAGTCACCGTCGTTGAACCTGCGCAAACCCGCGAAATCCTCCTCGCCACGAGCATCGTGCTGCCGATGACCGTGCGCCACGCGCGTCGGTGGTGGCTCCGGAGCCTGCGCACTTGGCTCCGGGTAGACGAGGCCGCGCAGATCCATGTGCAGCCACGCCCAGGAACGAAACAACTCGAAAGGAAACAGCGTTCGTACTCCGAAACGATCAAGTCGTACCCAGCCTCGGCTGTGAGTGGCAACCGGCAGTGTGAAAACCCGGCTCTCGCCGGGTTGCAGGTCGTGAATATCGCTTTGCGCCTCGTCATGATAGAGACGAATACCGAACCGGGCGCTTCGGGACCGGTTGCTTATTGCGATCCGGAAGCGAATAGTCTGTCCGCTGAAGACCGGGTCGGTCCCCGCGAAACTCAACTCGAGGCCAACCAGGTTGCGCTGGCACTGGTGCATCGCGACAAAACCAACGCCGATCAAGAGGAAAGTCAACACGAACGACAGGTTGTTGTTGTAATTCATCGAGCCCAGCAACATGGCGAATGCCATCAGCCCGAAAACAAGGCCGACGCCGGTGGGCAGGATGTAGACGCGGCCCGGGCCCAGGCTGGTCGTTGCCGTGTCGCCGCCCTGGCGTTTTCGCGCCCATCGACCAACGCGCGCCGTCGCGCGTTGGCGAATGCCGCCGAACAATCGTCTCGGGTTAAGGAATTGCCACTGAATCGAGGACATGCTGACAGAGTTCAGACGGACTGCGAAAACGGGTGTCGCCAGCCGGTTTCAGGCGGTGTCCGGCGACAGACGGGAATACTGCCTGAATGTCGTCAGGATAGACTCCGGAGTGGCTCTCAATGAAAGACCTGGCTTTTGCCGCTGCTACCAGTGCCTGCGCGCCGCGGGGCGAAATACCGATTTCTATGTCGGCCGATTCCCGGGTAAAGCGGACCAGGGCCTGAACGTAGTCGATCAGCGGGTCGCTGACGTTTTGTTTTTGTACTGACTTTTGTAGTTCAAGCAGCGTTTCGGCACCGGCAACCGGCTCAAGGTCGTCAAGCATCAGCCGTCGGTCATCTCCGACAATGAGTTCGCGCTCGCTGGCTTCGTTGGGATAGCCGATGGCGACTCGCATCAAAAACCGATCAAGCTGCGATTCCGGTAGTGGGAATGTGCCGATCTGATCGCCGGGGTTTTGCGTTGCGACGACGAAGAATGGTGTTGGCAACGGTCGTGTTTGTCCGTCGACAGAGACCTGGTGCTCCTCCATCGCCTCGAGCAACGCACTCTGCGCTTTGGGCGTTGCACGATTCACTTCGTCGGCGAGAATCAGCTGCGAGAACACCGGGCCCGGCTGAAACTCGAAGTCACCGCTGTTTTGGCGGAAAATCGAAACGCCGATGATGTCCGCGGGCAACAGGTCGCTGGTAAACTGAATGCGCCGAAACGTTAGTCCCAGCGCTTTCGCCAACGACTGCGCCAGCATTGTTTTACCGAGACCGGGCAGATCCTCGATCAGGAGATGACCACGAGCTAGCAGGCAGGAAAGCGCCAGAGAAATCTGCTTATCCTTGCCAAGGATAATTTGCCCAAGTACTTCCTGAGCGTTTTTTACAGCGTTGCGCTGTGCATCGACGCTTGTCGGAAGCTGTTCCAGTGTGTTGCCGCGCTGCATACGATAGTCCTCCAGGCGATATCGTTACCGATACGCGATTCATTTGCACTGCAGCAGCGGCAAGACTGTGATGCAGTGCTCAGAAAACGATCCGTATCACTCCAGCTCGTTCAATTGCTCGAGTTGCTCGTGCAATTGAGCGATGGTTCTCTCGAACTCGGCAACCCGCTCTCGTTCCTGTGTGACCACTTCCGGAGGTGCATTGTTCACAAATTTATCGTTGTCGAGTTTGGCGTTGCTGCGTTGCAGCTCGGTTTTGACCTTGTCCAGCTGCTTCGTGAGCCGTGACCGCTCCGCGTCTATGTCGATAAGTCCTTTCATCGGCACCAGCAGGCGTAGATCGCCCAGCAGTGCTGTCGCTGCTGCCGGTGGCTGCTCGCCATCGGGTAACAAAGTGATCGATTCCACGCGTCCGACACGTCGTAATAACATGGCTTGATCCTGTACCCGCTGTCGATCCGCGATGCTCGCGTCCTGCAGGATTACCGGCAGCGGTTTACCTGGAGAGATATCCATCTCTCCGCGGATTTGCCGTATTCCGAGGATGAACTGCTGGACCCATTCGATATCGGCGATAGCGCCATCGTCGCTGCTGCCGGATACTTCCGGGTAGCTGCGCAACATGATGGTTTCGCCGTCGATGCCCGCCCGCGGTGCGACGCTTTGCCAGATTTCCTCGGTGACGAACGGCATCAGCGGGTGCAGAAGCCGCAGGGTGGACTCCAGCACCTCGATCAGTGTTCGTCGAGTGCCGCGTTGCATAGCGGCGGAAACATCGTCGGACTGCAGTATGGGTTTCGATAATTCGAGGTACCAGTCGCAGAATTCGTGCCAGGTGAACTCGTAGATCGACTGTACTGCCAGGTCCAGACGATAATTCGCAAAATGCTGGTGTAGTTCGGCGGTGGTTTGATCGAGTCGGGCGCGTATCCATCTGTCGGCTGAGCTGAATTCTGCGTCGCCATCGTCCAGGGTCTCTGTGTTCATCAGGACGTAGCGGGCGGCGTTCCAGAGCTTGTTGCAAAAGTTCTTATAACCCTCAATGCGCCCCAGGTCGAAGCGGATGTCGCGGCCTGTCGTCGCCAGCGCCGCGAAAGTGAGCCGCAGTGCGTCGGTACCATACTGGTCGATACCCTCGGGAAAGTGCTTACGTGTTGCTTTCTCTATCTTCGGTATCAGATGTTGCTGCATCATGCCGCTGGTGCGTTTTTCGACGAGTGACTCAAGGTCAATACCGTCGATAAGGTCGATCGGATCCAGAACATTGCCTTTGGTTTTCGACATCTTCTGGCCGTCCTGATCCCGAATCAGGCCGTGAATATATACCTCGTGAAATGGCACGTCGTCCATGAACTTCAGTCCGAACATGATCATGCGCGCGACCCAGAAGAAGATGATGTCGAAGCCGGTAACCAGAACGTTGCCCGGATAGAACTCTTTCAGCGCCTCGGTTTTTTCCGGCCAGCCCATGGTGCTGAACGGCCACAGGGCTGAGGAAAACCAGGTGTCGAGTACGTCATCGTCCTGTCGCAGAGCGACATCGCCAAGCTGGTTTTTCTCGCGTACTTCGGCCTCGTTGTGACCGACATAGATGTTGCCGTCGTCGTCGTACCAGGCCGGAATCCGATGTCCCCACCAAAGTTGCCGGCTGATGCACCAGTCCTGGATGTTGTACATCCAGTCGTAGTAGGTCTTCGACCAGTTTTCCGGAACGAACCGGATGCGACCGCTTTCAACCGCCTCGATCGCCGGTTTTGCCAGCGGTTCGATTTTTACGTACCACTGATCGGTCAGATAAGGTTCGATGACTGCGTTGCTGCGGTCACCGCGAGGAATCTTGACCGTGTAGTCCTCAATCTTGTCCAGCAGGCCCAGTCGTTTGAACTCGGCGACAATAGCTTTGCGCGCGTCGAACCGATCCATACCGCAATAGGCCTCGGGGGCAGCTTCGTTGATCGCAGCGTCATCGGTAAAAACATTATGCATCGGCAGGTTGTGACGCTTGCCAATGTCATAGTCGTTAAAGTCGTGTGCCGGCGTTATCTTTACGCAACCGCTGCCGAACTCCGGATCGACGTAGTCATCAGCAATGATCGGAATGCGGCGTCCAACGATCGGCAGGATGATTTCCTGGCCGACGAGATGTTTGTATCGTTCATCTTTGGGGTGTACGGCAACGGCGCTGTCGCCCAGCATCGTCTCCGGTCGAGTGGTCGCTACAACGAGATAACCGTCGCCGGACGCCAGTGGATAGCGGAAATTCCACAGATGGCCGTCTTCGTCCGCTGACAAAACCTCGAGGTCGGATAGCGCCGTGTGCAGTACCGGGTCCCAGTTGACGAGACGCTTGCCACGATAGATGAGGCCCTCGTCGTGTAGCTGCACGAATACTCTTCGAACAGCTTCCGACAATCCATCGTCCATCGTGAAGCGGTCACGGCTCCAGTCAACGGATGCGCCCAATCTGCGAGTCTGCCTGGCGATCTGCCCGCCGGATTCTTCTTTCCACGACCAGACGCGTTCGACGAATTTCTCGCGGCCGAGATCGCGCTTGGATTTGCCTTCGGCATTTAGCAGTCTCTCAACCACCATCTGTGTCGCTATACCGGCATGGTCCATGCCGGGCTGCCATAACGCACGTTCTCCTTTCATGCGATGGTAGCGGGTCAGCGCATCCATGATGGTGTTCTGGAAGGCATGCCCCATGTGCAGGGTGCCGGTGACGTTCGGTGGCGGAATCACTATGCAGTACGGTTTGCCGTCGCCGCTGGGAGCGAAGTAATCCTGCGCTTCCCAGTGTTCGTAGATCCGCTGTTCGATAGCTTTCGGTTGGTAGGACTTGTCCATTAGATCTTATGTGTTTCCAGCTTGTGACCCTGGTCACGGTAGGCGGCGTATCGAAGCCGGCTTTTTTGGCGACAGTTTTCCTCGGAGATTACAAGTTCGGCGACCCGGGGGAAAGCGCCGGAGAAGGGCAGCACGTCATCACACAGCGTAATCAACAAGTCGCGTGACTCGACTTCTGCGGCTCCGAAACCGATAGTGATCGGTGCCTCGTTAGCGCTACCCAGCATTTCGTGGGGGACGAAGCTGCCGTCACGAAACGTCCAAAGCAGTTCATCGAGGCGTTGTGCATCGCCCGATGTCATCGTATGAATGTGAATCGTATTCTCCAGCCGCCACGCTTTCTCGGCAAGCTTGCAGGCGAACACCTCTCGTGCGCGTTCGTCGCTGCGGTCGAGAATGTAGAAGTCGACTTGGGCCATGAGTCCGGTCAGGGCAGGGCGCCGGCTCGCGACAACAGGAATTCGGACAGCATCGGAACAGGCCGGCCGGTGCCGCCCTTTTGTGCTCCGGATTTCCAGGCGACTCCGGCGATGTCGAGGTGAGCCCAGCTCATGCCATCCGTGAACTTGCCGAGGAAGCAGGCGGCGGTAACCGATCCGCCGCCGGGGCCACCGATGTTGGCTATGTCAGCGAAGTTGCTTTTTAGCTGTGCGGCATACTGCTCTCCCATCGGCATTGGCCAGCCGATGTCTTCGGAGTTGTCACCGGCCGTGAATAACTCGGCCTGCAGCTTGTCATCATTGGCGTAAATAGCGCAACGATGATGCCCGAGGGCAACGACGCAGGCGCCGGTCAGGGTGGCGACATCGATCACTGCGGCAGGTTTGAAGCGCCTCACGTAGGTCAGCGCATCACACAAAATTAAACGGCCCTCGGCGTCGGTGTTCAGGACTTCAATGGTCTGTCCGGACATGCTCTTTACAATGTCGCCCGGACGCGTGGCCGTGCCGCTTGGCATGTTTTCGACGGCCGGGACGACGACGGTCAGGTTGATGGGCAGTTTCATCCGACTGATAGCTGCCATCGTACCTATGACGCTGGCGGCCCCGCACATGTCGAATTTCATTTCGTCCATGCCGAGACCGGGTTTCAGTGAGATGCCGCCGGTGTCGAAGGTGACGCCCTTGCCGACGAGTACAACCGGCTTGTCGCTGCCAGCTCCTTTATATTGCATGATGATCAGCTTACCCGGTTCTACGGCACCGGCTGTCACAGATAGCAGCGACCCCATGCCGAGCTTCTTCATCTCAGCTTCGTTGAGAATTCGAGTTGACAGTTTCCCGTTACCGCTGGACAGCTTCTTCGCCACACGGCCGAGGTAGGATGGCGTGCACACATTAGGCGGCAGGTTGCCCAGGTCTTTGGCGACAGCCACGCCATTTGCTATTGCGTCACCATGGTCCGCGCCGAGCATGGATTGGCGTGCATCACCGCGTTTTGCTATCGAATGTCCGATCGTACTCAGCGGCAGCGGAGCCTTCTTGCGACCGCTCTTCATCTGATCGAAACGGTACAAAGCATCGCCGATCGCCTCGACAGAGTGGCGGGCATGGTAGTAGGGATTACACCCCTTGGCTGGCTCGAGCGTCAGCGTGTTCAGAATCTGTCGGGTTTTGGTATCCGCCAGGGCCTTGATCGTCGCAGCGACGGCCTTTCTCATGACGATGGCATCGAGTGAGTCCGATTTGCCAAGACCGACGATGGCGACCCGCTTGGCTTTGACACCGGGAACGTCCGGCAACACAGCAACCCTGCCGGCCTCCGCCGAGATATCGCCCGATTTGATGAGACTGCGAACGAGCCCCTTGCTGGCGGTATCGATATCGGTCGCACCAATACCCAGTTTGCCGCGATTATAGATACCAACGATGACGCAATCGGAGGCGCGGCGAGACGCTTTGCTCGTAGTCGTAAAATATTTCATGAATCCTTAGGCCACCTTTGTGTTTTGTTGTAGGGGTGTCACGGACAAAATAAAAGCGGTAGTCTAACCGTTTCAGCTACCTACAGCTACGTCATTGCGGACACCCGTGACCCGAATCCTCGACCGTTACATTTTTCGCGAAATCGCCACGACCTGGCTCGGGGTCACGATGGTTCTGTTACTGATCCTTCTGACCAACCAGTTCGCGCGGGTGCTTGGTGACGTGGCGAAGGGTAAATTACCGAAGAATGCGGCGTTTGACGTTATTGGACTGTCCGCTGTGCAATACCTGACCATTCTTGTCCCTATCGGCCTGTTTCTTGCCACTATGCTCGCGCTGGGACGTTTGTATCGCGACAGCGAACTACCGGCCATGATGGCCTGTCGCGTCGGCCCGTCGGGAATTTACCGTCCGCTGACGTGGTTGATGACGCCGCTGGTGCTGGGCGTGGCCTGGTTATCGATTTCCGGCGGACCCCAGGCGCTGACGGCGGTCGAGCGTATCGGCGCGGAAGCGCGTCGGGAGGCCGACCTGGCCAGCATAGAGCCGGGTCAGTTCACGACGTTTGGTCCTGACCGCGCGGTCGTCTACGGCAATCACGTGACGCCGGACGGCAAGATGGAGAACGTCTTCGTGCAAAGAGCGGTGGGGGACGACGGTACGCTCGAAGTGGTTATCTCCGAGCTTGGCGAGATGGTGGAGTCGGACGATCCGAACTTTCGCCTGCTGGTACTGCACAACGGCCGGCGCTACGAAGGAGTGCCGGGCACCTCGGAGTTTCGAGTCATCGAGTTTGCCGAGCACGGCGTTCCCTATCGCCTGCCGAGCCTGGAGGCACCGGATCTGCAGCCGCGTGCCATGACCCTTATGAACCTCGTTCGCTCGGACGAGCCGGAGCACGTTGCGGAGCTGCAATGGCGACTGGGGGTGCCCCTGTCGACCATCATTCTGGCCATTCTGGCCGTACCACTGAGTCGCAGCCAGCCGCGGGCCGGCAGATACGGTCGATTGGCGGTGGGGCTGCTGGTATTCATTATTTACCTCAACATGTTAAGCGCTGCGAAGGCGTGGATTGAGCAGTCGACGATACCGCCGGCGCTGGGCCTGTGGTGGGTACACGGGCTCGTGCTGGCGTTTGCATTCGGTTTGCTCGCCGTGCAGAACGGCTGGCACCGGAGGATATTCCGGTGACCGGAATCCTCAGTCAGTACATGATGCGGACCATACTGAGCAGCACGGCGCTGGTGCTGGTCGTGTTGCTGGCGCTGGCCGGCTTGTTCGAGTTCATTGCAGAACTCGATGACACACAAGGCGACTACCAGACTGCTCAGGCGATTCTTTATACCCTGCTGCGCCTGCCCAACCTTGCGTTCGAAATGCTGCCGGTCGCCACCCTGATCGGCTCCCTGCTGGGGCTCGGTGCGCTGGCCGGCAACAGCGAAATAATCGTCATGCGCTCCGCGGGTCTGTCCGTGAAGGAACTGGCGGGCATGGTCGCGATTTCCGGCGGCGTGCTGCTGGTTCTGACCGGCCTTCTGGGTGAGTTCATCGGTCCACCACTCGATTTTTATGCACGTAACATGCGTGTCGAATCACGATATCAGCAGGATGACGACAGTCACCGCAATGAGGCGTGGGTCAAAGATGGATCGACTTTTCTGCACTTGGAGCGGGTCAGCCCCGAGCTCGAATTCGGTAACCTGTATATGTACCGCTTTAACGGTGACCAGCTGGATTCAATTGCAGTGGCCGAAAACTCCGGTATCGACGAGAACGACAACTGGATCCTCGAGAATCTTCGTGAGACACAGTTTGAACGCGACGGCGTGCAGGTTTTGACGACCTCCCGGTCCATAGAGTCGTTCGAGGTGAACTCGGATCTTCTCGGCAGCTCGCTCGCAAAGCCACTGAGCCTGTCGGCGCGTGAATTGCTGAGCTATATCGATTACCTGAAGCGCAACGACCTGGATGCGATCAAGTACGAGACGGAGTTCTGGTTTCGGGTGGCGAGAACCTCCACGGTTCTTGTAATGCCTGTTCTGGCGTTAGCCTTCGTATTCGGTTCCCTGCGCAGCGGCGGTGCGGGTGGTCGTTTGATGATCGGCGTCGTGATCGGTCTTGCCTACTATCTGGCGAGTGAAACGCTGGCGAATTCAGGGCAGGTTTTCAACCTCAACCCGATCGTTGTGACCTGGTTGCCTTCTGTCGTACTGGTCGCAATTACCCTGTTTGCGCTGTCGCGTATACGCTAACTACCGTCGGCTTTGGCGACTTTCGGATAATGCACGACTCGAGTCTTGCTGATACGGTCATGCCAGGTCAGTTTGTCTTTGTCCCAGAGTTGCCAGAGAAAACCGAGCCCTAGCGGTGCCAACGAAAGCAGTGCCGCGAAAAAACGTACCGCAGCAATACGTTTTGTCGGCCTCCCGCCATCAAATGTTTCCAGCTGTAGTCGCCACGATTGCATTCCCAGCGTGCGGCCGGGGCCGGACCAGTAGAGCACGAAGAACAGGAATACAATGAGAAAGCGCGCGACGTTATAAGCATGCACGTACATTGGCCCGCCGGCGTATACGCTCTCACCACCCAGAGACGCGTTCGTGATAATAGCGAGCATTACCAGGCAGGCGAACACCAACAGTAAGTCATAAACTATCGCCGCCAGACGGCGAACTAAACCGGTGTTCTGCATTGTTAAAGGTCCGCGAAGAATTCTGCCATGCGCTTGCGAGTGGCATTGTCCGGCAACTCGCCCGTTCCGGCACCGAGGTTATCGATCATGTGATGCGTCTTGCTGGTGGCGGGGATGACACAGCTAACCGCCGGATGGCTGATGATGAACTTGAGAAAAAACTGGCCCCAGCTTTCTGCGAACGGCGCGGCCCAGCTCGGTATCGCCTTGCCGGAGACAGCTCCAAACAGTCGGCCGGCCTGAAACGGCCGGTTAATGAGAACCGCTATGCCCAGGTCCCTGGCCATGGGCAGGACACGATCTTCCGCCTCTCTCTCGCCCAGCGAATAGTTGATCTGTATGAATTCCGGCTTGAATTGCTGCATCTCGCGGAGCAGCGCCGCATGGGCGCCGGCGGTGTAGTGGGTAAGGCCGTTGTAACGAATTCGGCCCTCATCCTGCCACTCGCGGATCGTCTCCATATGCAGTGCGGTATCGCGCAGGTTATGGACCTGCATCAGATCGATAACCTCGGTTTGCATGAGCTCTGCGGAGCGCCGCATCTGGCGGGCACCGGCCGCCTGTCCGTCGGTCCAGACTTTCGTTGCGAGAAACAACTTCTTACGATCTGTACCGGGCGCGATGACATCGCCGATGACTTTTTCCGAGCGGTTGTACATCGGTGAAGTGTCGAGCAGACTGCCGCCACTGTCAGTCAGCAGCTCGACGATCTCTCGGCGTGTCGCAATTTCGGCTGCTGTACTTTCGACGTCGAAGACGCTGTAAGTGCCCAGCCCGATCACGGGCAGGGGCTCACCCGATGAAGGAATGCTGCTGGTTCGCATCGACGGCTTGTCGCCGGCCAACGCGCTGCCGGGTAAAGCGGCGAGCGCCGCAGTTGCAGAGATTGCTTCACGACGTGTCCAGTTTCTATTCATGCTACACCGCTGTCTTTGAGTGTTTTGGCCTGCCGTCGATAATCGCGTCCCAGCCAGAGTGAAACGGCTGCCCAGACCGCAGCGAACGGCACCATGATAATCGATACGCCGGTAATTCCGAGCCCCAACATGAATTTTATGGAAAAAGAGCCGACAACGTCACCAAACCGGTACACGGCCGTATCGATGAAGTTTTTGGTTTTGTACTGTTCTTCGAGTGTTGCGACGGAATACAGCATGTCCGTCGTCGGTTTGCTGAAACTGAAGCCCAGCGCGCGCCGCGCGGCGGTCAGGAAAGCAACGACGCCGAGCAGCGGGTTGACGGCCAATACAATAAAGCCGGCAATCGACGCAAGCGGCAGCAGGGACAGCGAGACACCGATGCCGAAACGCTTGACGACATGCCTGACGATGAACATCTGCCCGATCAGTGTGAAGAAATTCGACGCGACATTGATGTTGGAAAAGAACTGCGTTCGTTCGTCGGGGTCGGAGATCGACGTTTCGACGAGTTGCGCTGCGAAAATATAAAGCGCCGTGCCCAGCAGGTTGGCAATAACGGAAGATACGACAATGCCCGAAAAGTACTTTGAGCCGAAAACATGGGTGATACCGGCGAGCGCGTTACCGCCAAGCGGCTTCTCTGTTTCCGCGGTTTCCGTGTCATCGTTTTCGTGCTCGTGCGATACCCACTTTCGCAGTTGACGAATGCAGAGAACGGCAATCAGCAGCACGCCCGCGGCGATCGGTAACAGATTGTGATTGCCGATACGCACCACGAGCAGGCTCGTTGCGAGGCTTCCCAGCAGGGCTCCGGTGCTTCCTCCGGCTGCGATGAAGCCAAACAGCCGGCGACCCTGTTCGCGGGTATAGATGTCGACCATGAAGCTCCAGAAGACGGAGACGACGAATAGATTGAAGATGCTAAGCCAGACGACGAAAGCCCTACCCAGCCAGATGTTGTCGCGGCCTTCATCCAGCATCTGACCGAAAATGACCCAGAAAATAAGCATGTTGGAGATGAAAAACAGGTAGATCCAGGGGAGAAAAACGCGTCGCGGATAGCGCGAGGTGATCCAGCCGAATATCGGCGTGATCACGAGCATGACGAGGAAAGTCGCCAGGAACAGGTAGGGTATCGTGTCGGTGCCGCTGCCAACGGCCATCGCTTCACGCATAGGGCGGATGATGTAGTAGGAAGACAAGACACAAAAGAAGTAGGCGAACGACCAGGCGACGGCGACATATTCATGCCGTTCCAGGCTGAAAACCCTGCCGAACAGAAGTGTGCGAAAATCGAGCTTGGGGTCGCTGGCCATGTGCAGGCGATCTTAATGCAAATAATAATCAAAAGGTGGGGAAATCATGGAAGCAGTAGTCATCGTTACAGTACTGGCGTTGGTCCAGTACATGTTCTTCAGTGTTCTGGTCGGTGGAGCGCGGCCAAAATACAAGGTTACGGCACCGGCCATGTCCGGCGATCAGCAGTTCGAACGCGTGAACCGGGTTCACCAAAATACTTTGGAGCAGCTGATCATCTTTGTCCCGGCGTTGTGGATGTATGGCTTCTACGTTAATCCGCTGTGGGGTGCCGGCCTGGGCATCGTCTACATCATCGGTCGGTTTATCTACCGAGCAGCGTATCTGCAGGACCCGAAAAACCGGACGCTCGGCTTTGTGACGTCTTACCTGCCGAGCGTCATCATGCTGATCTGGGTGCTGATCGTCGCGATCTGGTCCTACTTCTAGGCGCTTCTTGCCGAATTGCCGGGATTTGCCGCTGTTGGAATCCCGACGTTTGTCCGATGCTCAGGTTTTACCGGGTGAAGGAGAAGGGTGATGGCAAAGAGGAATTTCGCACCGCTGGTGAGTGTATTGGTGATCGGACTGCTCGCCGCAGCGGTGCGGGCGGCCCCGATACCGATACCGGTCGCGGTCGACGGTTGCGCGAAGTTGGCGCGTGTTATCTATACGGAGGTTTCGGCGGCGGCTCTACACGGTTCACGCCGTTCAGGGCCCTGGACGATCAATCTCGGACAGGGCGACCTGGCCGTTTGCGAGCATGCGGCAAAAACGGTATCACGGGCTTTCACGTCGGCAATATCGAGTGCGGGTATTTCGTTGTCATGGGGGCCGGACGACGACAGGAACGGCGACTATTGCTGGGGTGGTTTCCTGTCGCAGTGTTACCCGAACCACGATCGGCTGGGTTATTCGATGGCCGGCACGCGCACATCGTTCGTCGACAAGAGCTGGTCAGCCGTGTCGCGTGCGGTCATGCGTGAGATGTACAACCCGTTCAGCAGTGACGAGGTTCGTTTTCGCGATGATGATCTGAGACTGCGCCTTGGCCTGGCGTTGCGATCGATAGAGCGGTTTGACGGGCGTTAGTCAGCGTTTGCAGCTTCCCAGTCGGCGATAACGGCACGAGCTTCCTCGAGGTCGCCCGAGTCGACGAGAACGCGCACGTTGCCGGCCGCCGGGAGTTCGCCGATAGCGCCCTGCAGGTACTCGCCTTCGATTCTGGCGACGATGCCGGCTTGCTGCAGTTGGTGCATGGCCAGGTGGGCTTCGATGTTGCTGCCGGCCTCGTAAGCGGTTTTCATAGGTTCTTCGGGTTCTTTCTGAGTCCAAACTCACTATGCCATGCCCGGGCGTGAAATGGGGCCGGATTCCGCCTTCGCCGGCCGTATTTCAATAAAAAGTGTTGCCAATCCTTGTTCTCCGTGTAAAATACGAATGAGAATCATTCTCATTAACGAACGAAAAGGATACCAACCATGTCCAACATCGCTCATCTGATTCCACCGTCGGCGGAGCCTGAAAAGGCGCGCTATCGTCTGCTGGTCCTGAATAGTCCGGAATCAGGCCCGAGAATCCAGGTCCTGGACTGCGAGCGCGGTTGCGAGGTATTTGACTGGCAGGGCCGCGAAGCGCGCCATCTGCTCGACAGCGGAGAGCTTCACTGCCTGAAAACACGCCGCTACGGCTACCACCCCTGTGACAAGCAGACGGTCTGGCACCTTGCGCTGATAGCGGCTGCGGCTCGCTCCGTGTGCCGGGCGCTGTCGCCAACGCGTTTGGCTGAGTCCTATGCCTTGGCTCGATTGACGAGCACAACACCGGCAAAGATGAGTCCGGCGGCAAGATAATCCAGCGCTCCGATCGGTTCGCCGACGATTGCCGCACCGATGGCCAGCGCGACGATCGGTGGCAAATAGGTTACGGAAGAGGCCCGGACGGCACCGAGCGCCTCAACGAGAAAGTAGTAGATGATGTACGCGAGCCCGGTGCCCAGCAATCCGAGCCCGAGCAGCAGTCCGCTTAGCGCCAGGGCGTCGTTGGCGATCAGCGTAATGCCGTCAAACGGTGTAATGAAGGCAAGAATCAGCGTCGCCAATCCGAGTTGATAGGTCGTTAGAGCCGCGCTGGTGAGTCTGAGCGGCATAATGAATCGTTTCGCATAGACGAACGATACGCCAAGGCTTAACGAACCGACCACCATGAACGTTACACCCTCAACAGATGCCGTGCTCAGATCGGCGTCAAACGGTCGTGCAATCATCAGCACGCCCGCAAATCCGACCAGCAGCCCCATCACCTTAGATCGGTTCAGCGTTTCGTCGGGCAGGAACAGGGCTGCGGCAAGCAGCGAAAACAGCGGAATGGCACCGCTCACTGCGCCGGCGATGCCGGAGGGAAGCAATGACGTGCCACGCGCGAAGCCGTAGTAATAAATTGCAGCGGCGAGGCATGCCATGACAGCGAAGTGTGGAACGTATTTGAGGTGCGACAAACTCAACTGGCGCTTCGCGGCCGCATAGAGAAGTACCGCCAGGAAGCCGAGCACGACGCGCACGAAGACGATTTGCAGCGGAGTGATATAGTCCGCCGCCCATTTCATGAAGATGAAATTACTGCCCCAGATAATACCCAACCCAAACCAGGCAATCAGTGCCAGCCGATTTCGCGTCATCGCAGTTCCTTCAATACTCGTATATCGCCTGGCGGAAGGGAAAAGGGCTCCGACCCCAAATAAGCGGGAATGCGATCAGCGCCCCGAGGACGCGGTTCTTTTTCACGTTGATTTCTTCCAATGCGGACGGACATCAGGTTCCTGATGTTTAGACTCCATTGTGGTGATCAGTTCACGGGCAGCAGTGAATAGTAATGCTGCAACACCGTAATGTATGCTGATGGCCCAAACGACCAGCGGTTTTCCAGGAGCTTCGGTGAGCCGCGCTGCAGACCCGCATTACAATTGAGCACAGGACATTGTTGATTCGAAGCTTTGACAAGACCGCACACCTGGCCGGAGTTCGCGCCTGTTTTATCGAACTACAGGACGCTGAACGTCATATTGAGCCACGGATGCCATCGGGCGCGGAGATCGTGAACATCTACGTACCGCATATGCTGGACCGCTGCCGGCATTGCCGTGGGGAGGTTCTTGTCGCAGAGATTGGCGAAGAAGTAGCTGGCTTCGCAACGGTTCTCGCGCAGGTCAGGAGCGACGAAATCCACGATGGCGACATTGAGTACGGCCTGATCTCCGACCTGGTCGTTGCGTCCGGGTTTCGAAATCGTGGCATTGGACGCAGCCTGTTGGAAGCAGCGGAATCCTTCGCCAGAGCGAACGAAGTGAAGTGGCTGAGAATCGGCGTTCTCGCGGCAAACCAGGCTGCGGATGGACTGTATGACTCGATGGGGTTCAGGAAACTGTATGTGGAGCGGGAGAAGGAGCTCACATGACCACGGTGAAAAGACCGGGATCGCATGTCCGATTTTGAAGAGTTTTCGGTAATAAGCTGTCCGCGTTGTGGCCACGAGGCGCGCGAGCGGATGCCGACGAACGCCTGTCAGTTTTACTACGACTGTACGGGCTGCAGTGAACTGTTAAAACCAAACCCGGGCGACTGCTGTGTCTACTGTTCGTTCGGTACTGTCAAATGCCCGCCGATACAACTGGGGCAGGGTTGCTGCGGTGGATGAAGGCCTGCGTTCGTAATCTCATTGCATTCATGTAAGCGCTTTCAAACGACTCCGACCGGACGATAAAGGAGATTGCGGCGCTTTCAAGCATCTCGCATTCGGCAGCCAGCCAGACCGTTTCGAAAATGATGGCAGAGGGGCTGGTTGAGCAACGCACCGGCAGCGACAGTCGTGAGCGATTGATCAGCCTGACGGCAAAGGGCCATGGGCTGTTACCGCGCCTCGTAGCGCGCTGGAAGGCGACGCAGCGCGCCGCCGACCATCTGGATCGCGAACTTTCTATGCCGCTTAGCGGACTGTTGGCGGAAGCGATCGTTGCTCTGTCCGAGCGTCCCTTTGCAGCACGCATAGCGGAGCACGAAGAGTAAAACACCGAGGTGCCTGGATGAAACAAATTCTGTGCTTGTCCTTAGCCCAGTTGTTTTGCTTCAGTTCGTCCGCAGCAGCGGATGACGTGCGGCAGACCGACAGAGTTGCGGTCATCGAAGCGGTTATCGCCCATCTCGAAACCGACTACGTTGATGCAGCGCTTGGTCAAACCGCAGCGAACTCTTTGCGAGACGCGTCTGCCGGAGGTTTTTTCGACAAGTTGTCGTCTGGTCAGGCCTTTGCAGAGGCGCTAAGCGAGATGCTCCAGGAACTCACCGGCGACGGACATCCGAATGTGGAGTACTCCGCCGAGAGATTGCCGGAATCTGACGATGGCGCTGAGACGTTTTCTGCGAACGAGATGGAACGCTGGTACGGCGCCTATTTGAATTTCGGTGTCGAGCGTCTCGAAGGCAATGTCGGTTTGATCGACCTGCGCGTGTTTGCACCCATCGATATGGGTGCGGAAACTGTCGTGGCTGCGATGAATGTCGTTGCACACACGGACGCTTTGATCATAGACCTCAGAAACAACGGCGGCGGCATTGGGGAT
Organism: Woeseiaceae bacterium; assembly: GCA_021773035.1. Lineage (GTDB taxonomy): Bacteria > Pseudomonadota > Gammaproteobacteria > Steroidobacterales > Woeseiaceae > UBA1847. The sequence continues at coordinate 17,853 of JAJFKU010000073.1, read as the reverse complement.
ATGGCGACTCTTGTTGCCAGCTATCTGTTTGATCCCGAACTGCAACCCCTGACAGGCATATACGATCGCCCGACTGACACACTAAGCCAACAATTTACCCAGGCCTACGTTCCGGGAAATCGCTTTGGAAAGAACAAACCCGTCTACGTGCTGATTTCGCCGCGGACGTTTTCGGCAGCCGAAGCACTTGCCTACAATCTTCAGGCACTAAAGCGAGCACTGATCATAGGCGAAGCATCGGGCGGCGGCGCTCATCCGTTCCAGTACGTTCCTATCCATTCGCATTTTGTCCTCTGGTCGGTAACGGCAAAGTCGGTGAACCCGATCACAGGCGACAACTGGCAGGGGGTCGGTGTTCAGCCTGACGTCGATGTCCCTGCAGATCAGGCGCTCGATGAGGCGCTTCGACGATACCTTGCGGAAAAGGGGGCGGGCTGATCTGCGTTCTATATAAACAGCTCCTGTACTTCTTTGTAACGCGTCCGGCCGACCGGTAGCACGGTGCCGTCTTCAAGTTCAAGCTCATAGCGGCCGCCGCGGTGTGTGTGCATTTTTTTTACGCGGTTCATACGCACGATGTACGATTTATGTATGCGGAAGAACACCGGTGGCAATACCATTTGTAACTTGGCGAGAGACTTGTCGTGCAAACGTTTTCGGCCGTCCGTCAATACGAGTTCTGAGTAGTTGTCCATGCCGGCCACATAGACGAGGTCTTCGATATCTATGACTTCGAGTTCACGACCCTTCTTCACGGACAGGTAGCGAGCAGCGATATTCGCTCGGTTCTCTGTATCCACAAAACGCAGCAACGCACTCTCGAGTCGTGCCCGGGCGAAGGGTTTGTTGACGAAATCAAGCACGCCCCACTCGAACGCCGTAATCGCCTGATCGGAATAGGCGGAAATGATGATGGTTTGATACGATTGGGCGGCCGTATCGCGAAGTACGTCAAAACCGCTGCGACCGGTAAGCTTCAGATCCAGCATCAGAAGGTCCGTCGCGTTTTCGCTGATGTGCTCGATGGCGCTGTCGACATCGGGGAAATGCCTGATACGATCAACCTTCGACTCCAGGATTTCTCTGGTCAGGCGTTCAATTCTTTCCGCTATCGCCGGCTCGTCTTCAACAATTACGATATGCAAAGTCGTTACTTCCTGGCCGCGGCCGGAATGGTGATATCCGTTACCCAGCAGTCCCTGTCCTTATGCGCATAGAGCTGCCATTCGCTACCGAACGACTGTGCCAATCGGGACTTGATGTACTTCATACCGGTTCCAGAGCCTGCCGCGTTGCCTGTCTGGAGCTTCGCTTTCTCCAGCGGCGTCGTGAAGCGATATTGTATCGTACCGCTGTCTGGCGTGGTTTCTTCAATACCAAAAACAATGTTGTCTTCAGAGTAGCGATTGTGGCTGATACCGTTTTCGCACAGCGTGTGGAAAACTGCCGGCGGCACGCGACGCTGCGGGTCCTGGATGTCGATGCTCAGGCGGAACGACTTTCTCAGTCGATAGCCCATAATGTCCAGGTGTAGCTGGCACAAGCGCAACTCTTCTTCGATGGAGATATCCTTCTTGTTTGCAATGCGATTGAACAGGCGAAACTCTTCGGCGAGTAACTCGATAAATGCAGCCGCCCGGTCTGGCGCAACTTCAACCCATTCCAATACGTTGGTTAGTGAGTTCATAAGGAAGTGAGGTTGTATATTCTTGCGAAGCAGCTGTGCCTCGAGTTGGCTCGCCAGTAAGCCAGCGGCATGAAAATTCTCGCGATCCCAGCGGTCCTGCATGACCAGCGTTGCAAGAATTAGCAGCATGAGCAGCGAGAATGTCGGATAGAAGAGGTTCGCATTTGCGATCATTGCCACTGCACAAAGTATCAACCCAATTGCCGACCAAATGGCTGCTCGTTGCTTATGCCATGCAGCAACAGCGGTGATTGCCAGCGACAGCATGAGAGAGCCGCCGATTGCCCAGGTACCGATATTTTCATACGGCGCCAGTACAAGCGCGGATGTGGCCAATAAAAGTAACAGGGCTATCCAGATTGCCTTCCGTCGCAGATTGAAATGAACAAGAAAAATGAGCGGCAGCAATACGAATATCGCCGTGACGGCGATGGCAAGCCCCAGCCAGATCGGGTAGTGCCAATCGTAGTCGTAGTTGTACAGGTCGGCAGACGAGTCGAGAATGCCGACACCAAATACAGCGACACTGCAGATGGCGCACAACAGATAGGCCATCCGCTCGCGGCGGCCGAAGAACATGATTATGAAGTACAGACCCACAAAGAAGTTGGCACCACCAAAGCCCACTGTGAGTGCTTCGTCGTACTCGATGTTGTCCTCATAACCACCGTGGTCAAAAAATGACAACTGATGAATCACTCGGTTCGTGTGTTCAAAAAGCGCGCCGCGATAGCCCCAATGCTCGCTGGATACGCGCAGCAGCAGAGTGTGCTCGCCGTCGTCATAACTATTGTCCGGCATGAATACGTAGACGGTGCGTTTTCCCGGTACCTCGGCATCGCCGAGGCCGGGTACACCATTTTGCATCAGCAGCCGATCGTCCCAGAACAGATCGTAAGCCATGAGGCTTTCCATCCTCAGTATCTGGGGAGATCGAAAATTGGCGATAGTGATCGTCCATTTCAGCCAGTAGATTCCCGATTGCTGAATCAGGAGCTCGCGGTCAAAGGCCTTCCACTGGCCATTCTCTCTGCGTAAGTCGGCCGGGGTCGCTGCATCGCTGAGCAGATAGGATAGCTGCGCTGCTTCGGCGAACGGTTCTGCGGCACCACTGGCTTGGTCGAGTTCGTCCTCCGAGAGACCGGGAGCCGTCGTCAACAACATGACGATGCTCATTATGGACGCGAAGGCGGTCGTGTGTCGTGAACGCTTCATCTGTCGTCGTCTCGATAGCCGGCGGAATGCATGTGTGGTCCTGTCGGTAGCTGCTTTTCCATAGTGTACTTCCAAAGCCCTGCGACTTGGTGCAGTTCCCGAGCTGGTGTAGCAGTTCACCCAATAGCACGGAAATCTGCCGCTGTTACCAAGCAATATCGCGTCACCAAATTACTGCCACCGGCGTGGTGACTTTTCTAAATACAGGAGACGAACATGAAGATAAGAAACAGTGTGACCAGATTGGCGCTTTGCCTGGTGTTGCTACCACTAGCGGCCGCTGCGAATGCGGATGGAGGATACGTCGAGGCGCGTATCGTCGGGAAATACATCAACAACGATGCCGACTTCGATTACACACCTTTCAGTGCTGGTATCGCCGGCGATGTAGGTGGCGGTGCCGGGCTGTCTGTTCGTTGGCCAATGGGCAGGTATCTCTACTTCGTCGCAGACGCGGAAGCCTACAAAGCGGACTACGACATCTTCATCACCGATCTGAACGAACGGCTGCTCACGGTTCAAGATACCGCTTCACGTACCTTCAGCGCTGGTTTCGGCCTTGCTATGCCGTTGTCCGAGCGCGTGGTTCTAGAAACAGAATTATCGCTCCGAAAGAGAACGACGGATTTGCAACCGATCCAACTTGATTTGTCTTCCGGCAACGGCTCCGTTACCTACGACGGCAGAGATATCAGTAAATCAGGTCTTTTGTGGCGTTTTGGGATTGTCACTCAGATCAGCGACAGCCTTGAGTGGTTCGTGTCGGCGTCCGGCAGCAATAGCGGTCGCATGAGAGTAATGGCTGACGGTGTTGGCCTCGCGAGCGACGAGCAGTTCGGTCTGGGTATGCGCTTTTCGCTGTCTGAAAATATCGAGCTTGGTGTATCGTGGCAGCAGTCGGACGAAGCTACCGGCGCACTGTCGATGCGTTTGAACTTCTGAATGCAGCAGACAATCCGAAGCACTGACAGCTCGGCCAGCGAGTTTCGCGTATAGATGGGGAACAACGATGGGTTTTGAACACAAAATGGCGAGCATGTTCAGTATGTCTCCGCAGGTTTGGGAGCGGCATGCGAATCCGTGGAGCGTATGGACGCGGTATGCGGCCATGCCGCTCCTGATTGCGACGATATGGAGCCGGGTGTGGATTGGATGGTGGTCCTTGGCGCTGGTGTTGGTTGTGGCGGTCTGGATCTGGCTCAACCCGCGGGTCTTCAGCCGCCCGGAAACGACGGATCACTGGGCATCAAAAGCAGTGCTCGGCGAGCGGGTCTGGTTGAACCCCGGTCAGATACCGATACCGGAGCACCAAAGCAGGGCCATTCGTGTTCTTAACGTCTTGACCGCCCTTGGCGGCGTGGTGCTGCTCTTTGGTCTGATCAAAATGGAGATGACATCAACATTGCTTGGCGCATGCCTGGTCCTGATGGGTAAGAGCTGGTTTCTTGACAGGATGGTCTGGTTGTTCGATGAGATGATTGACGAGTCTCCGGAATACCGGCGATGGCTGTACTAGGATCGCTGGTGTGATGGAGAGTCCGCGCCCGATCGCCAAGGGGCGATTAGCCGAGGTTTTCGCCTGGCCCGATTCGCAGGTAGTAAAACTGTTTTCGGCCGGGCGTGATATCGAACTCATCGAGGCCGAGGCGCGTGCCAGTCAGCTGGTGTATGAAGCGGGGCTAGCCACACCTCGTATGCACGGAATTGTTGAATTCGAGGGCAGGACAGGAATTGTATTTGATCGGGTTTACGGAAACCCGATGCTCAAGCTACTCAGTACGAAGCCCTGGAAGCTGAGGGCGCACGGGCGCCTGCTGGCAGAGCTTCACCTGGCGATTCACCGCCGTCGTGTCGATGAGTTGCCGCCACAACGCGAACAACTCGATCATCTGATTACGCGTGCCAGGTTACCGGATAGGCAACGGCGTGCCGCACAGGCAAGACTGCACGAATTGCCCGATGGCACGGCGGTCTGTCATGGTGATTTTCATCCCGATAACATACTGGTCGGCGATGATGTCGCTACTGTTATTGACTGGACAACCGCGAGCATAGGGAACCCGGTTGCCGACTACTTGCTCACTTCACTGATTCTTCGTTTGGGTGCTGCTCATCCTGGCGCACCGTTGCGCACTCGCGCCGCAGTAGGTATCGGGCGTTCGCTTTTTCACTGGTCCTACACCAGCCGATATCGGCGTTTGGGTAAGTTGAGTGCGAGCGACGTAGAACCATGGGTGTTTCCGGTTGCCGTAGCGCGATTGGGCTACGATGTCGCAGCGGAACGGAGGCAGTTGCTCACACTCATCGACCGGGCGGCGGTTGCTGCGACCGTCTGAGCAGCGTATCGTTTCCGCTCCTGATCCTTGAGATATTCACTGGACTCCAAGATGGAAAATTACCTGATTTACTGGCCGATGTTAGCGCAGATTTTGATTCCCCTTGTTGTCCTGGTGCTCAACGGCATGCGTAAAAGCAAGGATGTGCGGTCGGGCAATTTTGATCGTGAGAAGGCGGCAATGGATAACGAGGCCTGGAGTAAGGCCACTGTGTTGACGTCCAAGAACCTTGCGAATCAGTTCCAGTTTCCGGTCATCTTTTACGTCTTGTGTATCGTGCTCGCCAATCTGGATGCGGTCGACAAGATCGTGTTGAGTGTCGCATGGTTGTTCGTCACTGCGCGCTATGTGCATGCTTATGTGCATGTGAGCAGCAACTATGTCCCGGTTCGTCTTCGTGCGTTTATTCTCAGTGTGCTGCTGTTGTTCGTGCTGTTCGGGTTGACAGTAAAGTCGCTGTTGGCTGTATAGCAGGCGTGAGGGAAGGGGAACGTGGTAATGTCAATCAGGGTAACGGAGTTGAGTTCACGATGAAGAAAGTCGCGGTGTTGAGCGTGGGTGTTTTGATGTTGGCTTTTAGCCTGGTTGTAAAGGCAGAGGGCTTGTCCAGCGATAAAGCCGCCGTTAACCAGGTGCTGAATCTGCTGCATCAGTATGCGGCCGAGGCCAGAGGAGAAGATTATTTCTCTCTCTACGACACCGATGCTGTCTTTATCGGTACCGATGTCAGCGAACGCTGGACACTGGATCAGTTTAAAGCCTATTCCATGCCCATTTTCGATAAGGGGCAGGGTTGGGTTTACCACAAACGCGACCGCAACATTTTTGTTTCCGCCGACCGGCAAACTGCGTGGTTTGATGAAGTGCTGGACAGCGAGAATTATGGCACCAGCCGGGGCACCGGGGTTCTGGTAATGACTGTGAATGGCTGGAAATTCTCTCAGTATCATCTGACCTTTCCGTTGCCGAACGATCTTGCAAAGGACTTCACGCAGAAAATTATGGCATTCGAAGCAAAGGAGAAGACGCAGTAGCGCCTTCTCCCAAACACACCGCTCGTGGGAGTGAAGATGTGATTGACCGGAATCAAACGAAACCTTTGTGGGTAACGCTTGCAGGGTTTCTTGTAGTAGTAGTGGGATTCGCCATCGCAGCTTATTCAGACCAGTTCTTTGGCACAGTCTTTTCTTTGTTTGGTGCGCTTATTGTTTTCGCGGGTGGTGTGATGCTCGCCGTTCCGTCGAAGCGGTCAAAAGACAGTGAGACAACCTGATGCCAACCGCAGACGAATGCGGCTGCTCTAGTTGGCTTTGTGTGTTGATAGTCTTGTTACAGGATTTCGCTTAATGGATAACCAAAAAGTCGTTGAAATAGTCGGTCTTGTTGCGTTGGTGTTGTCAATTATGTTCCTCGGATATGAACTGAAGCGCGGCAACGACATCGCAGAAGCAGAAGCGGCTGCGACCTACCTCGGTGATGTCAACGATCTCGTCGCGATTCTGCTTACAGACGAAGATGCAGCTCGAGTATGGGGCAAGGGTCTGAGGGATTACAGGTCACTGAACGACAAGGGCAAAATCAAGTTTCGACGGCTCTTCAACTATGCGTTGAATATCCAGGAGATCAACATGAAGTTTGTTCAGAATGGCCTGGTAGATGCGGACTACGTTGAGTACTACACGCACGATACGTGTTCGCTAATTGGATCCAATGATGGCGTGATTGCGCACTGGCATGAGATCAGGGGCGGGAGGGCGCCAGCATTACGCGAGTTCGTAGATGCGAATTGTGATTTCTCAAAGTGAATAGCAATGTGACCGATAAGTTCTGACACAGACTTGCTACCCGCGACCGACCAATGCTGACCAAAACAGACCGTCGCAACAAGGTGGTGCCGGGTCAAGGTTGTGTTCGGCAATCGCGATGATTGGTCGAAATTCGGGAAAGCCCGGTCAGATCGAGGAGTTTATCCAGATATGCTGAAAGCACCCTATGGAAATCCAATAAAGCTTATCGCGCAGGTTGATTGATTTTTTCGTCCGGTGGGTAATGAATAGAGACGCGATTCTTGAAGTTCCGAAGGACCTGATCGGCTACTGGCATGATTGGAACGTGGCCGAATTCGTTGACGATGAAGCGAACCTCGGAGACGAACATCTATCCAAACTGCAGGGGCTGTTCCTGGGTTTCGGGTCAGGTGACAGGAAGGAGTGGGCAAAGGTATTGCCGACGCTTTCAAGCTTAAAGTACCTGGTATCGTGGACCGGAGCCAATCCGCAGTCGTTGCTGGATGCGATTTGCCGGATGACCTGGCTAAAAAGACTGTGCATCGGGAAGCTAAGTGCCAGGAACTTGAGCCCGATCGCCTCACTTCAGCAGTTGGAATACTTATGCATATCCCATTTGATGGGGGAAAGGTCGCTCGTGCCGTTAGTGCACTCACCTAAACTAGTATCGTTGGAACTCGGTGTTTCCCCCGCTAGTTGTGACTTTTCCTGCTTTTCGGAGAACGACTTACCCTCAATAAGAGCAGTCAAGATCGTATCGACCAAAGTCACGACAGTTCAGACAATCAGGCACTTCGAGGCGGTTCAGTCTCTGGAGTACCTCAGTCTTCCCACTATCCGAACCGAAGACGGTGATCTGCGCTTCCTGACCGAATTGAGGAACTTACGTCTGGTCGTCCTGACGAAAAAGGGTTGGCGAGACTCAGAGATAGAGGTTCTGCGCGAAAACGGCGTGCAAGTCGCGCTGAGGTAACGATGTGTTCGAGTCGCTTCTCGAAGACTGGACGAACACCCGGATGTGCAGATACCCGGTGAAATATCTTGCACCGTCGGTGGCCCGCAGCTAAGTCAGAAATCACTCTCTTGTTCAGCTCTGGCTATTCGACGTCTTTCCCTGTGGGCCCTGAAACTCTCCGGAAAGAATAGGTACCACAGGAACCTCAGAACTATGCGAGCCACCAGAATTGCAACAAGCAGACCAACCCAGCCCATCGGCGTCAAAGTAAAGATCCAACCGAACGTCTCAAAAAACCAATCTGGTGAGTCCATTGAGTGTTTCCTCGGGAATTTCTCTCAGATTATCGGCAGTGCTCGCAAGGTGATGTTAACAGTAGCTCAGTTCTGGTTACTCGATCTGATCGTTCCAGCAGGAATGTCACCGAATACTGACTGCGATTTCAAGCGGCCTTTCGGAAACCCCTGGTTACTCACTCGGGCCTTCAATCACTACAGCCAATACACTAGAGAAGCCCTTTGCGCCGGCGCTTTGGTACGAAACCGCACAACCCTGTTCGTCGTCATATCTCAGACCAGGCCCGGGCAATAGAATGTAGCCGTTAGAGGTGCTATCAAATTCTCCTTGTAGCGCCCGCTCACAGAACCCAGGCGTCCCTCTTCTTCCCGATCGACCGCGCCGTGATTCGGATCGCGGGCGTTGCCGCGGTGGCGGCGCAGCCGCTCGATGTTTTGGTTCCATATTGGCGCAATAGTCGGTGATTGTAGAACGAAGAAAGTCGTCATAGGCTGGCCTTCGGTCCGGGTCATTCGGCAAGGCGTACTGAGCCGATACCCGGTTACCCTTGTCGCTCGATTGTCCAGACCATTCGATCCGGATAACAAAACTATCGTTCGGTTGGCGATCCATCGTCTCAAACCTGAGGGCCTCATACGCGTACGGCTTGTGCGGCCTGTGCGAGGTGTCCGCGCTATCGAGACTCAGGCGATATCCTGCATCCGTCAACTTGGCGCTTACCTCATCCTTCGACATGAAGGTGTTCACCCCTTCTATGGACATACCGCATACATCCATCGTATCGTCTGCAGAAGCGGCCATACTGGCGCCAATCAGGAAAAGGCCCGTCGCCAATAGCCTTGATTTTAATGACATTCGCAGACTCCCTCGCTCTGATTTCGTTGTATTAGTGTACTACTCAACCTGACCGGCTGCTATTCGCCAAAGCGAGCTGGTCGAGTGCTAAACTGCCATGAGTTGGCTAGTCGAACACCTCATATGAGACCTGCATAAAATGAACAGTAAAAATGGGTTGTCCCGCATTAAAGCCACTCGTTGGGAGATGGGCGCGGCGAGGAACACATTGTTGTTCGTCACAATACTCGTTGCGGGTTGCGCAGCGACTGCCGAGCAAGAAGCTGACGTTGCGAGAAACGGCCCGATTGATGACTTCATTGTCATATCCGGACTAGAGAAAACTCATTCCCTCAAACCGATTGGCAGCCTCCGTAACCAACCTCTTACATTGAGGCATATCATCCTTCGAGATCGCAGAAATACCTACCTGATCGAGTTTGGCAGACCATGCAAGGCCCTCGACGAAAGGGACGTACCGACTCAGAATGTACCTAACCCTGGGAGATTCAAGGTGCCCGTCGACGCCTATCGCGGCTGCAGTTTTCGCTCCGTATACCCGCTCAATGACGAGCAGGAAAAAGAGCTGTTGGAACTCGTCGAAAAATTGAGGCGGTGACGCGCACGACTGGTCGCACTGACCAGACTTACAAGTTCACCGGTCGGGATCAGTCTGATCGTTCTTCCCGCCCAAGTGATCTTCGGGCAAATCAAGAACGCTTTTCATTGGCTTTGCCACGTGATGTCTGGGCCCGAGTGTAAAATCAAAGAACGGTTTGGGACGGTCCAGTTGTTGGAACTAAGATTTTGTCGAACCGGTAAAAACTCTGAACGAACTCAATGATTCTTGCACATGTTCTCTTCGACATACGCTGGGTCATTTATGCGATCAAGTATCTGCTGAATAGTCCCGCTTACCTTCTCCTTTGACTGACCTTGGCCTTTCCGCCTTTCCGCCTTTCCGCCTTTCCACGTATTCGACTATGCGTTCGTAAGAGGCGCTTGTCAGCAACGCTGTACCGTCAGTTGTTCTAATCCAATGGTTGCCAACGAAAGTCGTGTATTCACCTGACTTTGATAGCATCCTGATCTCGAACATCGGTGCGTCTGTGATGCTTACAGTAGCGGAAACCCTGTCAACGCTTTCCACCAAGATATCGCGAAGTTCATAGAAGCCACAGAATCGTGCATAGTGAATGGCTTCATCTTCTGTGATGACGATTATTCTCTGAGCATTACGGTAACCGCTTAGTGAATCGGCATTTGCCGAAAACTCTCCTGAGAGAATGCATCAAACGCGATTACAAAGAGAAAAATGGCAAATATTGATCTAAACATGATGGAAAAGAGGAAGCTTATGGTCGACAAAAGGGAGTTTGATTATAGCCTGAGCGACGCCAGTTCGCCGATACCCGATCGCAGGTTCTCCCTGATCGCACAGGCGGTTTTATCGGTGACGCTTCTGGATTCGCCCAGTTCTTCTTCCGGGCATTCAGCAGTGATTTCCGAAGCGAATAACACCTCTCCACTGTCCTTACTTTTCAGTACCCAGGTGGCCGCAGCTGTGACGTTGTGGTAGATGACCGAGCCGAATATTACCAGGTGGGTTTCGTTAGTCTCTAGCCCATTCAGGGCGACCACCAAGCTGTGGTTTCCATCAGCGGAAATTGAATCGAAAACACGATGTTCGTCCAAGGATATTCTCAGGGCTGTGTCGAATGTTTCATCATCAGCTAGCTGAACGCCGTAACCAACGATATCCACTTTGATTGGCAGCGACTCTGGTACCGGTACAGCTGGTTTAACCAGCAAATCTTCCAGAACAACCGGATCGTTGTAGTCATTCTTGGAACTATCGGCAGTACCGATAAAGATGTTAGTCAAAACCTCTTCAACCATGCCGCGCCTGGTTTTTCTGGTTATCGACGAATGCTCGGACGTGGACGTTGCGAGAGGCGTGAGCGAGCCTGCCTCGAGAAAACGAATATTCAGACCGAGGAGGTAAAAAGTGACATCCCAGCTCCATTTTGCATCGTATCGCACCAGTATATCAGTGGACTCGGGGATCTCGGTGGGGCTTCCGATTGACGCACTAAACCCCTTGTCCGCCAGTACGTCGACTATCGACCCGCCAACATTCCTCTTATCGTCGTCTTCCTCGATGACGAAGAACGTTTTGTATTCAGATAACTGTACGCCGGGCATTATTTTCGCGTCCTGGGAGTTGATCGCACATCCGCAGAGAGCCAGGGCGCTGAGTACAAAGCTGAAGTTTTTGGCTACCATCCGAAATTCACGGTTATTCATCTGATGTCCGCGACATGCCATCCAGGATCACAATCGGAAAACTGCATGTTCTTGGTGTTGCCAGAATGAAAAGCAGGGTAGAGACAATCTCGCGATTCGAAATCTTCGCGCCATCAATCGGCACGTCGTCCCAGCCAGCATGCGTCGGGTCAGCATCGTCGAAGTCCGGAGGGTAGATCGCGGACACCCGAATGTCCGTGCCCCTCAGTTCATGCCGAAGTTTATCGCTGAAACCGGACTGACCGTGTTTCGCGGCATAAAAGGGCACCGAACCGCCACCGAGATCCCAGCCAGGAACACCGGATGTCGAGATGATTGTAATGATGTCGGCAGCGGCCGAGCGGTAGAGACCGGGAAGTAGTCCCTTGGTGACGAGAATAGTTCCGGATACTGCTGCTGCAACTGTAGAAGTGATGTCGGTGTCGGAAATCTCGTCAAGACGTCCCTCCAACCACGGCGATCCGTTGTTGATCAGTACATCGATTATCGGATTGTGCTCAAGTGTTAATTCGCACGCTGAGGTGATGCTTCCTGGCTTCGCCAGATCACAAGCTACGACTAAAGACTCGCGTCCGGAACGGGCTCTTATCGTATCAGCGACGTTGTTTAGAACCGCCGGGTCGCGGCCGAGGAGAACGGGCTCTGCACCGTGGTCAGCCGCAATAATGGCTAACGCACGACCAAGGCCGCGGGCCGCTCCTGTGATGGCGATTCGCTTTCCGAGTAAGAATTGGTCAGGATTCTTCAATTCCTCCTCCTTACCGAGTCATCGAATGTATAGAGAGCAGAATACGGCATTTTTCTTCGGTAGAGTTCCCTGATGTTGATGTAGCAGCCGTTGAAAATACAAATGAAGTGTATTGTTAGGTGACATCTCCTTTGGTTAATGGCAAAGGAGCCAGTGAAGGTTGCCCATCACAAACGCGGAATTTCAACGGAAAGTCGGACTTGGCCAATTCCGTTGCGATGAAATCGGAAAGCTCATCAGCGACAGAACGACGCATTCGACCGAACTTCGCAGAACCTTTAAAGTGGACTCTCAACATACTTTCTGTTGCGTCTATTCGAGACAGGTTTAAACAGCGAGTTAAAACGGCAATAACGAATTCCATCGGTGTTTCATCATCGTTCAAAAACTCAATACCTGCTGCGTCGCTATCAGGCAAAGCGGCATCAAATAGAGGTTCTCCCGTCCAAGTTTCTACCGGGTACTTATCAGCCATTATTCGAGACTTTAGTCGTCTCCAGAAAGAAGTCAGAGTCATGCCACCAAACTATAGTTGTTGTTCATTGACGGCTGGTATGGGTCAGTACCAGTCTATCGTAATCCTATCAGATCAATGATCGCTATCGAGCGCGAACCGGCCACTCAGGTGGCGCAGTTTGCGTTGGACACCAGCGCGCTGCCTGACGCTGCCCGGGGCGGACAGCGGGCCAAAAAAACCGTAACTTTGGAGCAGTGACCTTCGACCGAAAACACCGGCAGCTCCCGTTATTTCGGGAACCGCCGGCTGGCTGGCGTACGTTCCTGCCGTATTCTATTAGTCGGGCTCGCCTCCGCCAGAGCAGTTCACAGAGTAGAAGATCTTTATACTGGAGGGGCCGCAGGTTGACTCGGAGGCCGATAAACAGCCACGAACGCGGAACTTGTTAGATAGAAGACCGTTCACGTTTTCTGTTTTTGAAGACGTCGGGAGCCACTGCAGCGAGGTCCACGAAGTGGCGCCGCCCGGATCAACACCTGTTCAGCACGTTGACCGTTAACTGAAATACATGCCCGACTGTCGGGATGCGGTGGCTACGCCAATGAACTCGCCTGTGGGTCGTGAAGAGGTCATTGGCGTAGCCACCGCATCCCTGCGCCGAACACTATTTCTTTGCGGTACGGCGAAACACCGGCGCAAGAATCCAAAGCCCGTGTTACATCGACCCTTGGAGTTCGCAAGGAAGCCCGCCGTTCGAATTCGATCAATTCCGACACTGTCTGTAAGGTCGGGTCTGAGTTATTACATATAGGCCATGCACAGCGTTCTCGAGCATATCGCCGACGCCGGAAAAAGCTCTTAGCAGCTACCCCCCCCGCTATGCTGGCGGTGTTCGCCGCATCACAAGGGTTCCTGAACCATGTTCGCTGTCATTGTTCCTGCTCGGGTCTATCTGCGCCGTCTTTTCAAGGCGAGCAACCAAGGCGCAAGCTTCCGAATACTGAAGCGTCAGCGCTCTTCAATGACAGCTTCTTCGGCGCTGTCATCGCTCCCTACTTCAAAAGGATTCGCCAGCGGGGTCTGTCCGCCGATAGCAACGATTCGGCCTTGCGGCGAATTCTGTCCGTTGACTATGTTTATTCGGTTCTGTGGCAACTGCTGTGCGTACCATGAGCCCAGAGGTCGCGGACCCGTTTCGTTCTCCAGATTGCCAAGCACCAGCATATTGCCGGTTTCAAAACCTATGTCGACCAGGACACTGTTTGCTTCACTACTGGCAAAAAGGTTCTCTGATGCACGCGCGACTTTCTCCACAGTCGATATGCGGTCAAGATCTCCGGCCAGTAACTCAGCTTCGGAAATCTTGGATCGAATATCTGCAAGCAGGGACGCTTTGTCCTCCACTGAGCCGGAATCTGCAATATTGTTGTATTCATCAATCGAAGATCGGGCAGATTGCAGCGCAGCGATCGCTTCGACACCTGTCCGGTCTTCAGTGTTTCGTTCCACCAGCGCTTTGCTACCTTCGAGCACGGGTTGCCAGAAAAATCCTGCTACCAAAGCCAATGAGATCAGTCTTGCCCTGTCGGTTCTATCGGTATTCGCCATTAGAAATATGAAGATCAATCCAGCACCGGTTCCCATCGCCATCCACAGCGCGGCGTCCAGATAGGCGCCGAATTTCGGCTCATGGCCTAGATACAGCGAGAAGAAAAACCCCAGCATGCCACCAATGGCGCCACCGGCGGCTACAACAGCTATGTTCTTGGCTGTGTTTTCATCCATTTTCCGATTCTCCAATGACGACCGCGATGTTATGCGTGAATCGAGCAGCAGCATTGACAGTGCAGCTGAACTCAACAGGGTGATTCTTATCGTTCTCATGTCCTGAAAGAAGTCCTGATTAGCCAATTATAGTCGGCGATACGCGCTTTGCAGGGGACAGATAGTGCGAACTTACGTCACAGCGCACGATCCTGGTGTTGTTATTTTGACGATCCTCTCACGCGACAGTCGATTTCCGCTGGAGCATTGCGGTCAGATCATTAATCACACCACCTTCCCGTAGCGCCTGAACTTCGTGACTGACTCTCTCATCAATCAGTAGGACTTCAAAGGGTGTCTGGTACTCCCCAGAGGATTCGAACCCCTGTTGCGGCGGTTTATTCCTGAGGTAAATCCAAGCTATCGCGACAAGATGCACTTGATTAGTGCCTGGTACGTCGAGTTCAATGAGCGGGGTCTTCCGAACCGCGAAGTGGGCGTCGGCGCGGTTGAAATTCTGCCGATTCCGCCGGACGCGTGCGACTAATTTGGGCACCTGGATTGAGGTAGAATGGCGGCTGCTCACCCAAAACGACCATTTGGATTTTCAAACACTTGAGGAGAGAATTCGATGACAAGGCTGATTCTATTTTTCGGGTTCTTCCTGCTTTCAACCGTCGGTTGCAGCTCTTCAGAAAACGTATCTGGCTTCAGCAATGACGCGAACATGTCATTGGCTCGAACAGGTGAGCGCAGCGAAGGCGAGTTTCTGGCGTATGAACATTCGATCGTCGTCGATACCAGCGAAGACCTGCTGGCTGACTCTCACGCAACACTAATAGAGGCGTGTGCCGAAGATCGGGATAACCTCTGTACAGTACTAAGTTCCAACATAAGTCATGGAAGCTATAGTTCAGCGTCAATCAGGATGCGAGTAAAGCCAGACGGTGTAGATGCTTTAGCTGGGTTGGCGGCTGGCGCGGGGGAAGTAACCAGGCGCAATACACAAGTTGAAGACTTGGCTAAGAGCATTGCGCAGATCGACAAAAGGGTTTCGATCTTAACGAAGACTCGCGACAGACTGCTCGAACTTGAGGAACGCGGTGTCGATGATGTCGACTCCCTGATCAAGATTACGACGGAACTGACGAAGGTTCAGGCTGAGCTTGAACAAGTGTTGGGACAAAGTGCATTTCAACGACAACGTGTCGATATGGATATTCTGAATGTCCAGTTTGTAGTTGAAGCAGGGCGAACGTTTTGGGGGCCGATAAGAACCTCACTATCGTCATTCGGTCAAAACTTATCGGACGGGTTAGCCGACTGGATCGAAGCAATTCCTTATTTGCTTCCATGGTTCCTTTTCATATTTTTCGTGGTCTACCTAATTCGCAAATTCTGGAAACGCGGTAGGCGGAAGTAGATTCCGAGATAGTCGCCAAGGATGGGAAAAGGTGCCAGGTTTGTTTTCGTGCCAAAGATACCTGACACCTTTTTTCTCCCCCATAATCTGGTCCTCACCAGGGGATTGATTCGTCGCTTCGCTCCTCACCCCTTCGGGGCGCACTGCGTGCGTCCCGGTAGCTTCGCGACCGGTCGAACAGGATTCTCATCCTGCACAGGGACAACCAAACAATAGAAACGGCCCGCACGAGGCGGGCCGTTTCTATTGTTTGGTACTCCCTAGGGGATTCGAACCCCTGTTACCGCCGTGAGAGGCCGTTAGTTCATTTGGGAAAAAGCATCCTATCTTGTCGCATTGCTCTGATCACTCACTTTACAAGACGCAGCTCCCTGTTCGAATTCGAGGAAAAGTCTACACGTCTCCGAAGGAGGCTGTGCGTCTCGCAATAACCGGTTGGGTTGGTTACGTTCCTGTCTTTCCCAGAACATCCACCTGAACGCGGGCGCTACAGCCCCAACTCGCTATGTGAGCCGAGGCGAACGAGTTGCAACCGCTCATCATCTGGTTTTCGATATATCAGGATAAAATCTGGTTTAATATGGCAATCTCGGTGGTCCTTCCAGTCACCGGTCAAAGCATGATCGCGATGCTTTTCCGCCAGTGCTTGGTCCTCCGCGATAATCGTCAAGATCTCTGGGAAATCTGCCGCGAGGACCTGACGATGTTGGCCCTTCGACTCGCGCTTGTAATCACGTTTGAACTGAGTGGTACGTTCAATCGTCCGCATTCAAGTCGGCCATCAGATCATCCACAGTGTCGAACGCAGGCAGATTGCCACGGCGCGCTTCCTTCATGGCCTCGATGGTCTCCGCGTTGGGTACCAGCGGCTCAAAAGGCAGCGCCTTCTCGCGAGCAACACGGGTGAGCATGATGCGGAATGCATCGGACACGGTCAGCCCCATTGCCTCCAGGACAATGGTCGCTTCTTCTTTGATGTGCTCGTCAATTCGTGCACGTACTACGGCATTCGCAGCCATAATAGAATCCTCCAATGAGTGAGCTACATTGTAGCCCAGCGGTTCGTGCCGGTCAACGCAGGATTCCATATCAAAACCTAAGCTATTGTTTATTTTGATTTTTCGTGGTCGGCATCTCCTCGGTTTTGTAGGGGATCAAGGCCGCTCACATATCGGTTGGCCTAGGGGCCGGTCGCTGTCTTGCGCAGCCATTTCAGGCAAGAGTTGGGATTGATAGCGAGAAGGCACCTTACTGCTAGTATCGAGAAGGGCTGTTCTCGCTATTTAGCGGAGCCGAGCAGGGCGGTGGTAAGAACCGGCCAGAAGTTTCCATTGCCGAGTTCCGCTTAACCCCCGAGACTTGCCGCTCGAACGGCTGCTTTCGAGTGTGGATTCAATCGGTCGTTGCAGCACATTCATCAATTGAGATGCTCTAGCCTTAGGACGGTGTCCAAAAATGAGTCGGCGACAGTAGTTGAATATTCACAACATGCCCAAAATTGCCAGAGAATCCTTTGGTGCATTTTGCGTCAAGCATGCTGCGTCGTTCATTTCACCAATTATCACCACATATCAGTCGCGAGGTAACGAGCATAGCGGCACAGGTCTGGTCTTGACTGACGATACCGGACGAAAATTCTGCCTTACAGCAAATCACGTCGTAACGCCATCCAGGAGATCAAAGCCACCCCATGACATTGATGTGAAGAATTCCTACGTAGAGGACATTGCTCGCTTTGAGTTTCAAGTCCCAGTGCCTCCGTTTAGGTTCAGAAGAAAGTATTACAAGAGTGACAAAGTCGATATCGCAATACTAGAGTCATCTATAAACGATACAAAAGGCGCGGAATTCTTTAGGCGATCTTATTTCCCCATGTCCACTCTCTTGGATTGTCGAAATGGGTGAACCGCCCCGGGATTGCCGGAGCCCTTTTATGTTGAGAGGATACTCCGATGACAAGAGCAAACCGATATTCCACAGAAGTTCAAGAACGTGCTGTGCGCATGGTGCACGAGCAAGAGTCAGCCCACTCATCCCGCTGGG
>JAJFKU010000072.1 GCA_021773035.1 Woeseiaceae bacterium | reverse complement strand
CAGGGATGCGGTGGCTACGCCAATGACCTCTTCACGACCCACAGGCGACGGCATCGGCCCTCCCGGATCAACACCTGATTAAGAACTACACCGGCAATTGTACTGTTACGTTGGCCGCCCGAAGCCGCTGGCCAAAACGATCACCCGATCTCGCTATTGTCTGACAGTGACTGTCCGATCAAGTACCGACTATCACAACTAGAGCAGGACGCCGTGCTGCAGTTTAGAAAGATGATGGCAGCAGAAAAGGCTGCCTTGATTGTCACCGCACTCACAAAGAGCGCGTCGCAGCCGTCCTCAGACCGGAACCCGAGCCGCAATCTGCCCTTTAGATATCGCAAGCACCTGTCCCTCCCGAAACGGCTCCCACGCCTCTGTCGTCAATGGCTCGCTGGCGACAAGGATGACGTCTTGATTGTGTGAAGTCACAGAAACACCTGACGTCTTGGAAAGTGGATCCTCTCTGGCACATTGCCGATGCAGCCAATACAAACCCGGCGACGTTATCTGGCCGTCTGCCTGCGTACGGCGATGACCATGTGCAAACAGCACCTCGCTGTCGCAGTATAGAAAGTTGGCGGGGCCAAACTGACCGATATCTTTGGCAAACTCAGCGACCACATCCAGTCGGGCCTCCAATTCCGGAACCGTTTCGCGCTCACTCCACAATGGTTTCACTCGCTCCAACAGAGCGCAAAACGCGAATTCCGAGTCCGTGTTGCCAATAGGATGAAACGAGTTGCTCCGGTATTCACTCAAGTTCTTGATATCCGGAACATGCCCGTTGTGCGCGAATATATGCAAACGGCCGCCCAGCTCACGAGCAAATGGCTGAGTGTTCTTGATGGAAACGCCTCCATCTGTTGCCAGACGGATGTGCGAGACAACGAGCGTACTGCGTAACTCCTGTTGCTCGACAAATTGCACCCACCTGCTACGACTCGCACGAGTCGTGTCTTTGAGGATGCGAGCATCACCTTCATCGTAGAAGGCTATGCCCCAGCCGTCCTTGTGTCGCGCAGTTTTGCCACCGTGCTCTGCCAGGATACTCAGCGATAACGTAACTGTCGCCGGTCCACGACTCGACATGGCAAACAATTCACACATTCACGTCATCCCTCCAACTTTAGGCTCGTGGTCCTCACCCAAGCGACCATCTCTGAGATCGAACACCCGATCGAGGCGATCATAAATCTTATCATCGTGGGTAACGGCAAGGACAGCCGCGTGCTGCTCGGCCGCGACTTTTCTCAACAGGTCCATGACTATACCAGCCCGCTCTGAGTCGAGCGCCGCGGTTGGTTCGTCAGCGAGAATTATCCGTGGACGATTTGCCAGCGCACGGGCGATCGCAACACGCTGTGCTTCACCACCCGAGAGCTGCGCCGGGAACGCATCCTTACGATGCCCTACTTCCAGGTACTCCAACAACTCGATAGCGCGCTGCCGCGCTGCCAGTGGCGTAAACCCGGCGAGATTGAGCACGATTGCTACGTTATCGAAACAGTTCAGGAACGGCAGCAGATTATGAAATTGAAAAATGAAACCGATTTTCTCAAGCCGCAAGCGTCGCAGGTCCGAACGCCGCCAGCCCTCATCGTAGACGACTTCGCCGTCAAGGCTCATCCAGCCAGCGTTCGGTTCGACGATACAGCCAATGACATTCAGCAGCGTGGTCTTCCCCGAACCGCTGGGACCGAGCAATCCAACGACCTCACCCGGGTAGACCGCGAGACTGACCTCACGAAGCGCATCGACGCGCGCATCACCTTCACCGAAACGCTTGGAGATGGTGCGCGTTTCAACCAGCGGTTGCGGTTTATCTGATCCCATATTCAGGCTAGCCCTTCAACGCCTCGCCAGGATCGACCTTTAGCGCCAACCGCACACCCAGAGCACTGGCCAGTACGCAGACTATGATCACGGCAGCTGCAAGAGCCACGCCATCGCCGGGCTGCAGGATGACTCGTCGCGGAAAATAGTCCTTGATAGCAGTGATCAGTAGCGCTCCGAATGCGAAGCCGATCACACCCATAGCCAGAGCTTGCTGGACGATGAGACCGATGATAGTGCGATCGGGGGCGCCGATGAGTTTCAGTGTCGCAATCTCACGCAGCTTGTCCATGGTCATGGTGTAAATTATCAATGCAATGATGACCGCTGACACGGTCAACAGGATTGCGGTGAACAACCCGATCTGTTTACGGGCGCGCTCGACGACGGATCGTGTCAGAATATTCTCCTGCTCTATTTGGGTCATCGCAGCGAGGTGCTTCCACCGTTGCGTAGCCGCGGTAACGGTAGCCGGTTGAACATTCGGTGACACGCGCGCAATGATCGCGTTGACGGTATCAGTAGTCGAGATGACCCCGTTCCCTGCCATCGCGCGCCGCGCCGCCGGGGGTGCTAATTCAAACTGCAACTCCTGGGAGTCACGCAAGCTCAAGTAAACGAGGGGATCACCGCCGGAAGCCACTTGATTCTCAGTCAAGCCGACAACTGTGAACGTATTTCGACCGAGCGGCACCTGGTCGCCTAGCGACAGCTTCGTGCGGGCATCGGCAACCATTTCGTAGTGGCTGCGGGCGATGGTCCGTCCCGCCACGATCTGGCGCGGTCCACCAAGGCGATCGGGCTCATAACCCACAACGTAAAGGCGTAACGCCTTCCCGCCATGCCGAGCCTCAACGGACTGGTATGTCACAGCACCGGTGGCGGTTATTCCGTGCAGGCGCGCGATGGCCTCGCGTGTATCGCCCGGAATACGCGATGACTCCGCGAACGGACCCCGGGAACCCGATTCGACCACCCAGATATCGGCCTGCGGAGATCGCGCCAGCGTCAGGGCATCCTCAACCAAGCCGCGATAGATCCCGATCATCGACAACACGACACCCAGCAAAAGGCTCAGGCCGAAACAGGTCAGGAGAAATCGACCTAAACTGTGTCGAATGTCGCGGAACGCAAGGTTCATCGTGTTGCCGGGGGTGTTACTTTGGCTCTGCGCCCTTCGCGCAGTCCGCGGTGTATCTCGGTAACGGCCAACGCCCCGTCGAGACCCCCGGTGATCACGACCCGGCCATCCAGCGTTCTCGCGCCGAACTGTACCGTTCGACGGCGCAGCTTGTGACCGTCCACAACCCAGATTGTACCGGCGGTTCCGTTGAATCCGGCGACCGTTGCTTCAGGTATCAGTGTTGCGTCATTCAATGTCGTCGTTGTGATGAAGACTTCGGCCTGCTCGCCCAAATGAAAACTCTCCGGGCATTGATCACACGTCACATAGATACGGCGCTCTTCGTTCACCCGGTCGCTTTCGATATCAATGCGTGCCACATGACCTGGAAACACCGTTCGAGGCGACGAACGAAAGCGCACCTCTGCTGGCTGGCCCACACGGATGTCACCGGCACGGGATTCGTCCACATAGGCGAGCGTCCACACAGTGTCGGCATCCACCAGTGTAAACAATGTCTCGCCGGTATTGAGAACAGTGCCAAGCTCGTGATGACGCTTAACAATGATCGCATCGTACGGCGCCCTCAAAACGTGGTGTTCGAGCAACACACCCTCGTAGTCGAGCTGCGCTTGTGCGTCCGCCAGCCGTGCTTTCGCGACATCAACGTCGCTCAAGGCAACGGCTAATTCCGTTGTCGCCACGTCTTGTTGCAACTGCGCATCCTCAGCGGCCTCTTCAGACACCGTGTTTTGTGTCAGGAGGCGTTGTCGCCGACGGTTGGTCTGTTGTCGCTGAGCAAGAACCGATCTCGCTTTTTCAACGACCGCTTGAGTCATGCTCAAGGCAGCTTCGGCGCTAACAACACCGGCCTCGGCTTTGGCAACGCGGGCTTGTTGCTCGGCGTTGTGAAGACGTGCGAGTACCGTGTCTTTGCTTATCCAGTCACCGTGATCGACATTGAGTTCTATCAAGGTCGCGCCCGCTTCGAAACCGACGTCCGAGCGTACGCGCGCCTCCACAGTGCCGAGACCGAAGACAGATATTGGCACATCGCTCTCTGGATACGCCACTTGAACCTTGATGGATCGCTGATTGGCCAGGAATACAGCCAGGGCAATAACAAAGATCACGCTGAGTACAACTACCGAGCGCTTCGCCTTGGGTTGCTTATACCATCGCTGCTGCATCACATCTTTCGTCTAAGCTACTTGCGGCTATGCGCCGCGCCGAGCAACAGGATGGCCAGAATTCGTTCTTGTCCTGGCGTATTTTTGTCATGATTCGCTTCTCGTTTCCGATCGTTTTGATCGCACGTCAACCGGCGGTGTAGATAAAACTTTCTCACCGGAAAACATGGCTGAAATCAGCCCGCTCTTCTCTCGAACGTCAGTCACAACAACACCTGCGACATGCAGCAGGACCACCGCCATCAACAGGTAGAAAACATAGAGATGTGTCGTAATGACAGGTTTTCGAAAGCCACGCATATCCGCGTAGGCTTCTGGATCAACGAATTCCTTCGAGCCGGGCCTTAGGTTGGCCAGCTTGACCGGGTCGCCGTCCGTCACCCATTCGGCGATCGCGCCACCGAAGGGCGGCTTGTAGAGATCGGTACCGGCGAGCACGAGGCCGGATATTGCCTGCACAAGCAACAGTAGCAGCAGCAGTGAAATCATCAGCCGCCCAAGTGGGTTATGCCCAAGATAACTCGGTGCACTTCCCGCCCGAAGGCCACGAACGTAGCGACCAATTGCCTGAGAAAAGCCTCGCTCTATTGGCAATATCGCCTGCCAGCGCGCATGGGCGTTACCCACGAACGCCCAAATCAGGCGCCAGGTAAGATTGATGGCAAAAACGTAGCCCACGTAGGTGTGCAGCGTCTTCAACAGGACCTTCCCTTCTGCACTGACGCCGAAGCTCTTTTCGTTAAGAATCGCCAATCCCAGCACGGCAAGGCCTAGCACGCACAAGACATTGATCCAATGAAACCAACGTGTCGTTCGATCCCACACTCTATAGGCAACAGGCGAATTCGGGCTTTCGAGTGACATAGAGATCCTCCTAGTCGAGTAAGTCGCCCGGCGTCGGCGGCAAGCGTGGCATCGTTTGTGTCGGGAATTCGCCCGTCAGGCTCTCGAGGAACGCGACGATATCCGCGACTTGTTCGTCGTCAAGGTTCCGGTTGAGTTGCGTCCGGGCCATGACCACTACGGCCTCGTCGATAGTTTTAACCGCTCCGTTGTGGAGGTAAGGTGCAGTGAATTCCAGGTTTCGGAGCGTGGGTACCCGCCAAACGTTCCTGTCGGCTTCGTTACCGGTCGCTTCGAAGCGGCCGGCATCGGCGAGAAGATCGAATTTGTCCAGATATCCATTGCCCTCAAACATCGGGAATTTCACAAAGAACCCGGCACCGGCGGGCATCGCTGGTCCGCTGAACACTGGTCCCGAATGGCATGACAAGCACCCAACGGATTCAAACGTTTCCATACCGCGTATGGCCTGCGCCGACAGGGCATCTTCGTCACCGTTTACGTACTGGTCGTAAGGGCTGTTCGGCGTAATCAGCGTTCGCTCATAGGCGGCGATCGCCTTCGCTGCATTGTCCATTGTGACGTTGTCGCCGGCACCGAAAGCAGTGTTGAAGTGCTGTTTGTAGCCCGGAATGGCACGAATCCTGTCGAGCGCATCATCCAGACTCTCCATACCCATCTCGATTGGATTGGTAACCGGGCCCACGGCCTGATCCTCGAGCGTTGCTGCACGACCATCCCAGAATTGCGACGACAGGAACGCAGCGTTCCAGACGGTTGGCGCGTTTCGGCCACCCGCAACTCCATGTACGCCAATGGACACTGATCGGTGATCATCTCCGCCTTCCATGACGTTATGGCAGGAAAAACACGAAACCGTGCCAGTCGCCGAGAATCGCGGGTCGAAAAAGAGCATCTTGCCGAGTTCAACTTTTCCAGCTGTCGTCGGATTATCGGCAGGGGACGGCGCCGAGTCGGGCAACGCTTCCCACTTGGCAGCCGCCTGGGCCGCAAACAGCGAAACAATGACAATTAGCGGTATTGATTTCATGATTTCTCTCTTAATGGTCATTTACTATTTCTATTGCACCAGCCAACTACCGTCGGCTTGCAGGCACGCGGTGCCATAAACATCCTGGTCGGACCGATTGCCAATCGTTGCATCCAGTCTGAATTCACGGCACGGAACGTTGGTAGCCTCATACGTGCGTGTCGGTGTAACCGTATAGCGATAACCGCTGTCCGGATTGACCCAGGTACGAGCCTCGCCGGTACGATTGTCATTCAGTGTTCGAGCGGCCATCATGCGATCGGTGTCGTCCATGCTCTGACCAATGTGCTGACCGACCATGCTTCCCGCGAGTGTTCCAAGAATGATCGCAGCGGTTCGCCCGTCACCGTCACCGACCTGTGCGCCAACAACACCGCCGATCACTGCCCCAATGACCTGCCCCTCTTGTGCATGCGTGGTCGTCTCGCATCCGTACAAAGCGAAAGTCGATAAGAGTATGAATACGAGCGTCATATGCTTAAACGGTACGGTCATCGTTCGTTCAATATTCATCGGTTTGGTTGTCATTTCACTTCCCTCCTGGGTCCGCTGATTGCTGACCCTTCCTAGCGCTGCTTCCTGTTCTTCCTGTGCTCGGCCTGATGCGCGGCGAATTCATCAGGGTCGATTCCGCCGTTGTCGTCTACATCGATATCGTTGAATGATGGGGCGGTGGCGAGGTTCTTCATCTGCCGGCCTTCCTGTACACGCTTCGCAATCCGCTCACTGCGTGCTTTGATGAACTCGTCTTCCGTGATTGTGCCGTCGCCATTCAGGTCGTAGTCTGCAAAGGCCGGCATGTTCATGCCCGTTCCTCTTTGTGTATCCTGCGCCGAGGTGGGCGCAGACAGGACAATGCCGACTGTCGTAGCTGCGGCCAGTAGTGGAAAAGCGACTTTCTTCATCTCATTTACTCCCGTGCCATTCATCTCTTAACGACCCTGTGTGGGTATAATCGAGCTATCACAATCAGGATGTAGCAATGTTGTTTCCGGCTGATTTCGGGAATAAGCCAATTTGTTACAAGGTGTTTCCAATGAATACTTCGACACATGATTCAGTCGGCGAGGGTCTTCAGCTGCTGGTGGTCGATGACGACCCGGGAACTCGCGAATTGCTGTGCCAGTATCTTGGTGAGCAGGGGTTTCGGGTGTCCGCAGCGGAAGACGGCAAGGCCATGGACACGTGGTTAGCCGGAAATTCAGCGGACCTGGTCATCCTCGATCTGATGCTACCCGGCGAAGACGGCCTCTCCCTCGCACGGCGTTTGCGCAGCGATCACAAGCTGCCCATCATAATGATCTCTGCCCGTGGGGAGGAAGTAGACCGCATCATCGGCCTGGAGGTCGGGGCCGATGATTACTTACCCAAGCCTTTTAACCCGCGCGAGCTGTTGGCGCGGATTCGAGCGGTGCTACGCCGCAATTGGCCTGTTGCTGACTCTGAGGACGATGCGGTCGCCAAATACGTTTTTGGACCCTTTCGCCTCGAGCCCGAGAAACGCGTCCTGTATCGCGATACCCGCGAAGTGGATTTGTCGCGAGCCGAATTCGAACTCTTGGAAGTTCTCGTCGATCATCCCAACCGGGTTCTCAGCCGGGATTTCATCATGGAGTGTCTTGGCGGCAACGATCGGGATCCCTTCGACCGAAGTATCGATGTACGGGTAACTCGATTGCGGCACAAGATTGAAGCCGATCCGGCTCAGCCTAAGTTTGTGCGAACCGTTTGGGGAATCGGTTATCAATTTACGCCGGAGGGCCCCGCCACTTGAGGCTGATGCCGCAGTCCCTGCTCGGTCGTTCAGCGTCTACCATTGCGCTGGCACTGTTGATCTTCATGCTTGTGTCTTTGGGTGCCGCAGTTTATTTCATTGCGATACCAATGGCGAAGCGATCAGCGGATGACTTTGCCGCAGTGATTGTGTCGGCGGCACATAGCATAGAGAGCCTGCCGGAAGAAATGCACGCGGAGCTGCAACAACAGTTGCTACAGGATCACGGCCTGATCGTGACAACACAAACAGGCGCCCTGCCTGAGAAGAAATTCGATGTCCCCTACTACATCTTCTTCCAGGAATCTCTGGCCCGACGTGCAGAACAGAAACTCTCGATTGTTGAGTCCACGAAGGGTCCGCTGATTTGGGTAGATGTTCCCGCCCACGATATGATCGTTCGTATCGGCTTTGACAGGAATCGACTGGGCACCAATCCTCCTGTCGTCTTGCTCGTGGCAATAGGCGGTGGTGCTCTGCTGATTTTGCTTGTGAGCTTTTTGGAGGTGCGCAGGGTAGCGAAGCCGTTGGCTCGAATGTCTGCCGCGGTGCAGGAAGTAGGTCGCGGCAACCAACCTCCGGCTCTTTCTGAGGAAGGTCCGAAGGAGATCGCGGTTCTGGCGCAGGCATTCAATCGTATGTCGTCCGACCTGCAGGAACTGGCTGAAAACAGAACGGTCATTGTTGCTGGCATATCACACGATCTGCGAACGCCGTTGACACGGCTGGGGCTTGCCGTCGAAATGCTGGACGAGAAGTCGGATCCACAGCTGGTCGCGGGAATTCGTCGTGATTTGGCGGCGATGAATGCCCTCATCGGTCAGTTTCTTGACTTCTCAAAGGGCCTCACCGATGAGCATCCGGTGCAACTGGATCTTTGGCAGGCTATTGAAGAACAGGCAGCCGATTTGCGGCGTGACGGTGTCGATGTGCGACTGAGCGGCTGCGGGGCACCGTGCCCGTACGTCGCCGATCCTGTCGCTGTGCGACGCCTGTTAGCGAATTTACTTGAAAATGCTGCTCACTATGGTGGCGGCGCACCGATTGATATAGACCTGCAATGCGATGAGCACGCCATTGCGGTTGAAATTTGCGACCGTGGCCCGGGCATTCCTGCCGACCAGGCGGAGGCTGTATTTCGGCCCTTTCATCGCCTGGAAACGGCGCGCGACGGCAGAACTGGCGGAAGTGGCCTGGGTCTTGCCATTGCCCGCCAACTCGCAAACAAGCACGGCTGGACGATCAAACTTCTGCCACGAGAAGGCGGTGGAACAGTGGCAAGCGTGCGGTTGCCAATTGCTCAACGATTGTGACCGGACTTAATCGCCATGTTTCGTCTATCGGCTCAGGATTCTCTTGACCTTCAATCCGGCACCCCAATCAGGGCTGCCGTCTGTAAAACCAGTCAGTGCATAGACCTGAATTCTCCAATCTTCGGAGATGCGACGTGACACGAACGCACTCAATTCCTGAACAGAGTCGCTGCCGCTGATTGCCGACTCGCGGTAGTCGAGGAACAGGCCACCGTTCACATCCGGTGTGAACTTATAAGTACCGCCCAGAGAAGCCATGAATACGTCGTTGAGATCAAGCCCACCTGGATCGCCACGAAACTTATAGCCCACGGAACTCAGCAATGTGAAATCGTCTATAAACTTGTAGAGGTCCGCCTGCACCGAATAATCGTTTTCGCCGGTGCCCAGTCCCTTGTCTTCATCGGCCGTCGCAAATTTGACTTTGCCGGTCAAATCCATTGCGAGGCCCAGCTGCTGATTATTTATGACGTCATAGAGCGTGACGCTGCCGATGATGTCGCCTAAGCCACTCTCAGTGGTCAAGGCACCGGAGCCGGGCAAGGGCTCACCACCCGGATCAAAGATCGTACCTTCTGGCGCCTTTACACTCAGGTATGGCACTGTCAGACGAAACGCGAAACGCCCATAGTCGACGGTCGCGGTCAGCGGAACGTAGGTATCTTCGATATCCACATCACCACCATAGGTGCCACTGGCGAAGTCGACACCGGTCGACAGTGTGAACTTTGGATCGATGTCCTGGGCCGCCGCCGTCACACCTTGCAGCATAATCGCGCAGCCAAGCAACGGTACAATCTGAACTAGTTTCACTTTCATTGTTCTGTCCTGACTAATGAAGCGACCCGTCAACCGCTCGAAACTCCGGTATCGGGAACCGCTTCAGGGAGAAAACGGGGCCGGATCGAATCCGGCCCCAACACAGAGGACGCTGGTAGTGGGGGGGGGTTACTCAGCTTCCTCAATTTCGAGATTTAGCACACGAGCTCTCTCACGCATCAGTTCGCGATGTTGCGCCTGAAACTGCTGACGCTCCGCTTCAGAATCGAATAAACGCAGTTGCTCACGGTATTCATTGCGTTCCTGCACGCTCATGAACTCGCCGCCATAAATGGGCCCCTGGCCCGGAGGGACGAGGTCTTGACCTTGCTTCATAGCGCGCTTCTGTATCATTTCTTCATGCCGCGCCTGATATTCCTGCCGTGCTTCCTGTGTCGTCGCACTACCAAGCTTCTTGCGATACTGATCACGCTCAGCCGAGGTCATGAAGTCATTCCCGTAGATGTCCTGGTCCCGGAGATTGGCAGGATCATGAATGCGATCCCGATCCCGGTCTTGCTCAGGGGTATCTGTGCGGTCACGGTCTCGATCCCGATCCTGGTCAGGCACATCAATGCGATCACGATCCTGTGTACGATCCCGATCATAGGTGCGATCCCTGTCGGACATTCGGTCACGATCATACGTGCGGTCACGGTCCACCTGTTGGGCACGGTCAGTGCTTGCACCGTGTTGTCCTTGCCCGGCAAGACTCGGTATAGCTATAAAAGCGAGGGTCGATGCGACCACAATGCTGGTTGCTGTTCTGAATTTCATTGCCTGTTCTCCTCATGTCACACGATTACTAATCCCTATCTCGAAAACGTCTGCGCCAAGCATTTGCAGAGAGGGGCGATCTATGAGGATTAGTGTCGGTCAGTGCTGTTTCGAGACGATTTCTGAAACGATTAAGTTTGTTACAAATTGTTTCCGTTCATTCATGCATCGAGAGAAGTTCAACGTACTCGCAAAATCGCCTACCCTCCTATATGTTCATCCGAACGTTTACGGGTTTTCCAAGAAATAAGTGATTTCCGCTGAGTAAATCACGGTTGATAGGTAGGCGAGCACTGCGCTCAAATGGATGCCTGCGCAACTCCGTAGCTGCTTTCTTACTCTATTGCCGTAGTCCCTACTCCGGGTACAAAATCACAGGCTAACCGGAATTGGACTGAACCAGACGGGCCCGGGAAGCGACCTAAACAACAAATGCGAAGAAACAGTGAACGCGTATTGACCGAGTGGCTGGTCTTGACCGCACAGAGCGGGAAGACGACCGCCCTGGATCAATTGCTAAGACTTTGGTACCCCGAGTTTCTACGATACTCGACGTATCAACTGCGTGATCGGGAGGCAGCGAAAGACGTGGTACAGGACGCGTGCCTCACGGTGGCAAAGCAAATCGGACGGCTCAAGGACCCAATCGCTTTCCCAAAGTGGGCGTACCGGATACTGCACAGGCGCGGCGTCGACTATCAACGCAAGGAAATCCGACGTCGCAAACGTGAAGTATCAGGCGACAACCCGGATTCCGCAGTTGATGCTGACATAGAGTGCGGAGTTGAGGACAATTCAAGTGGGCGGTGTTTGCCGCCTTCGCCCTGATTTTTATTTTCGTCGGAATTGGCGTGTATTGCGCTATCAATTTCGTGTACGCGAATGATATTGCGGTGAAACTGAACTGGTTTGGCGGTGCCTTATTGGCGTTCGTTGTCGTCACTGTGCTACGCCTTTGGTTCTTTATGGAATTGAACCGGCTATCCATTAAGCGTGAAATTAAGCGAGTAGAGTTACAAGTGTCGTTATTGGCTAACAAGATTGATAGCGCGGGAAAACGTTAAGACTGGACTGACAGGTGGCCCTTTTGCTGGCGGCGATCGGTGATTTCCTACCGGAATTCAGTCAGGCACTAGCGGCTGTCGGTTCCGAAGCAGATCGTCGAATCGGCGCGCCGATCCGCGAACGCAAAAAACCTCGCCGAAACGAGGCCCTTGCATATGAAGATGGTAGCGGGGGCGCGCTTTGTACGTTGGCAACGTCCCGAGAGCCACTCGCCATACTTGAGATTCCACTGCTTGCGGCCTGGCTAGTGGTGGGTTGCCGATCTACTGCTCAACCGTTGCCCGCAACCTCGCAATCGACTTGTCCCATTGATCCGAAACCCGTGTGAGGTATTCCTTAGCTTGCGTAATCGGGCCGGGCCGGATGGTGAAACGGCTCTCTCTGCCAACACGCCGGCTGTTGACAATGCCGGCGCGTAGCAACACCTGCAGGTGCTTGGTAACTGCCTGGCGGGTTAGATCGAGACCGTCGGTCAGTTCGGTAATCGAATAATCACCACCGTCACTGAGGCGCGATATCAGCTCAAGGCGCGTGGCACAGCCCAAGGCGGCAAAGACGGGTGCCGGTTCCTTGCTTCGAGCCCTAACCCGCGACATATTCGGCAACATTCCTGGCCTGTATGTCCCAGCCCTCTTTGTTTGATCGAAGTACCTCTAGTCGTTTCGATTCCGGGAACTGCAGAAAGCCCGTCTCGGTGATCGTCAGGCGCGTGCCGTTTTCTGTTGCCTGTAGGCGAAACTCAACCACTACTTTGGCATCGTCGCCGTAGGTCGTATCGGGATCAATGGCGCTGGGAGGCCAGGAAAAAACGAACAGCCGCTCGTGCTCCATGCGCTCGGTCACAGACTCCCACGTCATGTGCTCATAGCCAGGGTAGGTGATATTGCCCGTCGTCGTCTCACCCACCTTGAACGGGCCACCAAGTCGAACTCTAAACCATTGCCCAAATTCTTCGTGGTCCGTAAGCGCACGCCAGACTCGCGAAACGGGCGCTGCGAGGTCGACGATCTTCTCGATTCGATCTTGCTCTTGGTCTGATTGATTCATTATGCAACCTGATGGTTGCGTATACCTTAGTGAACTGCACGCCAAAACACAATGCAATGGTTGCAATTTGGTTTTATGAAGCGCTCTCGAGCGAGATATGTAGGCGACAGAAAAGCCGTGGAAAGAGCATCTGATAAGCTAAAAAAAAAAACGGCGCGAGGCCGAGTTCTCTCTGAGTGGTAGCGGGAGCAGGCTTTAGTCGCTGTTTACAGCTGATGACAGCTATAGATATAGCCGCCGAACCTCCAGACTGAGATCTTATTCATAACGTTCAAGAAAAACACTAGCGTTCGCACTTCAGGGACGGGAACGGCTTGTCTGGCGACAGCGCATCGCACCAAAACGTAAAATCCCAAGCCAGCCCGATATCCAACCAAGCTGTGGCTGGCTCCTCCGCGAGCGCCAAATCCGACAATGGTGTCATTCCTACCATCGCTACGGACGCACGACCGCTGCCGATGCGGCGACTTTCGACTTGGCCAGAGAGCGCGTTATACAAATCAACGCCTGTACCCACTGTGGCAATCGTCTGGTTCACCTGATGGCTTGGGCTGTCAGCGGTAAAGGAAACTCTTATTACCCCCTGACCTAGCGTCACGGTACCTTGAACGTCATATTTTCCCGAATCTGCATTTACCACCAATGTCGATTCACCCGGCATTACCGTGAATCCGTATCTGGAAAAAAGCCGAAAAATTTCACCCGACGGATCGCCAACGGTAAGCGGCTGTGAAGTCATTCCGCGCTCCGACAATCCGGAAATTACCCTGGGCATTACAGATGCGTCCAACGGCACAACGACGTTGGCCACGGTAAACGGTCCAACCGATAAACCAGAGATTGATGAGTCATGGCATCGAGTTATCGCAAGAAACAGGGTACCGATCTCATCGTTTGCTGAACTCCTTGGTCTGAAGTTCGCCCCAACTATTTCCTGGAGAAGATCAATTGCGACCGGCCAGCCTACAGTAACCGCGTCACAGGTATCCGTCGCGGAAACACTCCAGTTCTCGTTGATGGCCACAGATGTGGTCACACAGGCAGAGCCGCAAGCAAAGAGGATCGTGAGCACAATTCTCTGCAAGTAATCTTTCGGTCGTGTAATCATCTCAGGCCGGCTGGTACCTGGAAGTGCAGTTGTGTACTTCTACCGTTGCATGAACAACGTTGAGTTCCTTTTTCAGCATAGACTTATAGTACTCCGGTGGTCTGGGCTCATGCGTGACTACGGCCAGTTCAACACTGTAAATACCATGCCCTATACTCCATGCATGCAAGTCCGTAACACGGTCTGTCGTGTTTCGTTCAATCGTTGCTCGCAATGCTCAAGCGGTTTCCGCATCGACCTGCCAATCGAGCAGAACGCGGGATGAGGCCTTTATCAATCCCAGCGACCAGCGAGCAACGAGTATCGCACCGACAATCCCCATCGTCGGATCCAGCCAACTCGCGCCCCAATATTTGCCCGCCAGCAGTGCCACTATCGCGAGCAGTGACGTCAGCGCATCTGCCAACACATGCAAGTATGCCGCTCTGAGATTGTGATCATGATGATGAGATGAGTCATGCTCATGGTCATGGTGGTGATCGTGCGGAGTCGACATTAACAGCCATGCACTGAACCCGTTCACGAGCAAACCAACGACGGCCACGATGAGCGCTTGATCAAAGCCAATGGCGACCGGGTTCATAAGACGATCTACACTCTCGGAGACCATTATCACTGCAAAACCAAGCAGCAGCACTGCACTGGCAAACCCCGCCAGGCTATTTATCTTACCGACGCCAAACGCAAATCGTCGGTCCGAGGCAAGGCGCCGCGCTATGACGTATGCGAATACCGTAATGCCGAGTGCTGTCGTGTGAGAGGCCATGTGTAAACCGTCTGCGAGCAGCGCCATCGAGCCATAGATCACGCCAGTCGTAATTTCGATGACCATCATGATGGCGGTTAACAATACGACCCACAGCGTGCGTCGCTCGCCGGGGCGTCGTTTGTCCTGATTGAATACGTGGTCGTGTTGCCATAAGCCGAGATCGTGCGTATGCATCGATTGCCTCCAACTAGTCGAAATCGTGTTCCTGAGTGTGCGTCGATAGAACAACAATGAGCGTTGCCAGACGCGATGATACTATGGCACTCGCAAGCTTGGCAGTTTATCCGGTGATCCGAAAAGACCATTGAGGAAAACTGTACGGATTGCGTTTACCAGTGTAGAGGGTGGTTTTTTGTCAACAAAGCGGAGTCTCTCAAACGTTGTATACATGCTGGCTGCGGACGACAGTCGGCAACGGCATGTACTTGCGCGTGTTGTGGACGAGCATGAGATTCCACTCAGGCGATTTCTGCGCATTCGCCTTGCGAATGAAAGTGATAGAGAGGAGATCGCGCAGGAAGTATTTCTTCGTCTGTGTCGGCAGAAAGATCTCGAAGACAAGCTCTCGGCCGGAGTCGAGAGCACTCGAGCCTATCTGTTTACTGTGGCGACAAATCTAATACGCGATATGCGGCGCAGAGCCGTAGTTCGGCAATCAGATTACCACGAGGATTTTGACGACCAGACGTTCCTGGATAAAACGCAGTCAATAGAGGATCAGGTGGAGGTGTCGCAAGATCTTGAAATCGCCCTGCGTATTATCGACCGCATGCCCAGGAAGCGCAGCAGCGCGTTCATAATGAATCGCTTCCAGGGAATGAGCTATCGTGAGATAGCTGAGAAAATGGGTGTTTCGTGCAGCATGGTCGAGAAGCATATATCGGCTGCGCTTCTGGATATTCGAAACGCCTCTAATCAAGAATCACGAATATGAAAACGCAAAAAAGTGGAAAAAGTTTCGCCTGGATCAAGTCGGCCAGCGACGTGGTTGCGCGCCTTTATTCCGGGAATATGTCAGCATCAGATGCAGAACAGATTGAGGACTGGCTCGATGCCGACGAGGCGAACCGCGATGAATACGAACGATGCCTCAATGCGTGGGACGCAATGGAAAACCTGTCTCATCGGCCAGAGATGCGAAAGATCGTTCGTCGACAGCAGTCTAGGTCTTCTTGGACCGGTATCTCGAGAAAGGCGGGAGTAGTGTTGGCCGCAAGTATTCTGGTGGCGGTGTTCGCAGGTTTTTTTACCGACGCACCACTTCTCGATCGAATCGGCTATTTTCCGGAGACCATCCATGAAACGCGCATCGGCGAGCGCCGATCGATCACTTTATCCGATGGTAGCGAAGTCACACTCAACACTAATTCCCGTGTCCGGGTTCGCTTTCGAAGTGACAGACGTGACGTGACACTGGAATACGGTGAGGCGTTTTTCGATATTCGCAAAGATGTGAATCGGCCATTGTATTTACAGGCAGGTAGCCGCCAGGTCAAAGTTCTGGGTACGAAATTTAACGTACATTGGTCCGGCCCGGATGTGACGATCGCGGTGGTAGAGGGTCTTGTCGCCGTGCGACCAAGTTCGCAAACGATCAACGGAGAGGCAGATACTTCGGACCTTGGCGCACAATCGGACGCAGAGATTGTTGCCAAGTCTGAGGTGCTGCTCGAATCTGGTTCTATCGCCGTATTCTCGGAAGAGCTCGGGTCAATCGACAAGAACTACGCGGCTCGGCTGGACGACCTGCAAAGCTGGCGCTTCGGCTTTATCCGATTTGATAAGGATCCTCTTTACGAAGTGATTGGTGAACTGAATCGCTACTCGACCACGAAAATATCGATCGACGATAAGCGAATTATGGATATGCCGATCAGCGGGATCTTCAGCCTGGACGACGTCGATAAGATACTTACAGGCCTGGAAGCTGTGAACCCGATTGAAATAACGCGGCATTTCGACGGTACTACAATAGTGGGAACTCAAGCCCTGCGGCGTGAGTAACCTGAACGGCAAGAACCAGTGCCGATAGCAATGCACCTGACCATTCCATCAAAACTCCTGGCGATTTGTGCAGTTGATTGAGGTTTTTCACCGGGTGTGCGTTTCTACATAGCAATGGCGCGAATTTTTTTCGAAACAACGCGCATCATTGCAGGGGGAGACAGACAATTGCTTAACACAAATATGAGTACCGCCACATTGATCGGTGGCAAGTTAGCAGATACGTCCAGGCGCATGATGAACATCTCGGCGATGCTGCTTGTTTTATCATTCGCTACCGCAGCAGCCGAGGATCTGGATTACCAAATAGCGACTCAGCCAACAGATACCGCGTTGTTGCAATTTGCTGAGCTGGCCGGGTTGCAGATCACATTTTCACCCGCAGAAGCCAAGAAAACCACGTCCGGTGGCGTCTTCGGAGTGCATTCAGCAGAGCGTGCGCTCGAAAAAATACTCGAAGGCACAGAACTCGACTACGCCTTCATGGAGGACGACTTCGTGATCGTTCGTGTCGATCAAGCACCAAGCTCCCGTTTGATGGCTCAGAATCGACCGACTGGCAGTACGATGCTGGCGCAGTTGCAACAAGCTGCACAATCAAGTGGATCGCAAGTAAACCCAGGCGACGACAACGCCAACAACAACCCTGGCGACAACGGTACTATCGAGGAGATTATTACGACCGGCAAGGCGGTACAAAACCTCGATCTTGCAGCGATAACCGATACCGGAAGCAGATTGGGTCTGAGCGGCTTCGAGACGCCGGCGTCGGTGGATATTATCGATGCAGAGACCATGCGCATGCGTGGTTTAAAGAGTGTCACAGAGGCTGCCGAGAGCCTGGTCGGTGTTCTATCCGGTGAGGCTCCGGGGGAACCCTCGAGCTTTTCAATGCGCGGCTTTCAGCAAAATCAGATTACGGTATTGCGAGACGGGCTTCGGGCCGGCCCCGCCAATATGACGATGCGTCCACAGAATACCTTCAACCTCCAGCGGGTCGAAATTCTAAAGGGCCCTGCGTCCGTGCTATACGGGGAAGGTGCCGTGGCCGGAACCGTCAACATGGTGACCAAGAAGCCGAAGTTGCGCGATGATTTCGAAGGCGAGACGCTGTTTTCGTTTGGTCGCTACAGCACGTGGGAGGCAGGTGTCGGTGTCGAGGGTCCGGTTGGCGAGAACTCGGCATTTCGGATAGACGCGAGTTCGGCAGCATCGGATGGTTGGGTCAACCGTGCGGATTCTCGTTCGACGAACGTGACTGCAGCCTTGCTGTGGGTTCCCAGATCCGATCTCGAGCTGTTGTTCACCGGTGACTTTCTGGATGACGATCTACCGTCGTACTGGGGCACTCCGTTCGTCAGCGAAAGTTTTGCGGGAAGTAACGCGATGACGGGAGTCGTCAGCTCCTCGGACGGACGGACCATCGACAGAAGGACGCGTTTCCAAAATTACAACGTTGAAGACCACGTATCCGAGTCCGATCATTTCTGGGGCCGTTTTCAGGCCATCTGGGACATCAACGAAAATCTGACGTTTCGCAACCAGGCCTACTACTTTACGGCGGACAGGCAATGGATAAACGCCGAGCAGTATCCGTTCAATGAGACAACGCAGTTGGTTGACCGAGACCGATTCTTCGTGCTTCACGATCAGGAACTATTCGGTAATAGACTCGACCTGGTCGCCCATACGCACCTGGGGAACAGGGAGAATACGTTCGTAGTGGGCGTCGACTTCAGCAATCTTGATTTCGAGCGTTCGAGGGGTTTCCCGGATGGCGATAGCGTTGATGTGCTGAACCCTGCACCGGGCCTTTTCGGCCCACTGGACAGTCGACTATCACCAACGGAAATCGACACGGTTGCTTTTTTTCTCGAAAATCAGCTGAAGATCACCGATACGCTTAGTATCGTCAGCGGCCTCAGATACGACGATATTGATCTGACCCGTGACAACTTCG
Organism: Woeseiaceae bacterium; assembly: GCA_021773035.1. Classification (GTDB taxonomy): domain Bacteria; phylum Pseudomonadota; class Gammaproteobacteria; order Steroidobacterales; family Woeseiaceae; genus UBA1847. The sequence goes on along the minus strand of JAJFKU010000072.1, from coordinate 83,520 downwards.
GTGTCGATGGAAGTTTTATTCCCGCGCAGAGTTTTACGCGAAACTTCAAACCCTTCAGTTGGCGTTTGGGAACCGTGTATGAATTCAATCCAAACATGGTTGTCTATGCCCAATACAGCACTGCACAGGACCCGCCCAGTTCGGCAAATATTTTCCTGGTTAACGCCAATCGTAACTTCGGTCTCAGCGATGCAACGCAATGGGAACTTGGCTTCAAGGCCCAACTCGATGGGTTCACCGGTGTCGGCAAAACAGAGATCACGGTCTCCATCTATGATATCGAGAGAGACAACATCCTTACGCAGATTTCGCAGACTGAAGTCAGCAACATCGGCAGCCAAACATCCAGTGGCCTGGAGTTCTCGTTTTCTACCGATGCGACCGACAAGTGGCGGATCGGCGGTAATGCTGCATACATCGACTCCGAGTACGGACAATTCTTCGATCCAGACTTTGGAATAGATGCCAGTGGCAATCGCCCGCCGAATGTTCCCGAGTGGACGGTAAACCTGTGGACCAGCGTTAGTGATATAGGTGGTTTTCCGATTGAGGTCGGTGGTGGTGCACGTTATGTCGGCGACCGTTTCGCCAATACGGCCAACGTCAACAAGCTACTTGATTACACGCTGATTGACGCGTTTGCCGCCTACGTATTCGGCCAGTCGAGACTAATGGTGCGAGTACGAAACGCGACGGACGAAGAGTTTGCACCCTGGGCGGATGTGTTCTACCCGAACCAGATTGTATTAGGCAGCCCGCGCACCTATGAAATCAGCCTGCACACAAAATTCTAATTGCTAGACTACGCGCTGGCGTGTTGCTGCAAACATGAAACTGGGTATCACACAGAAACTGGTCGTACTGCATCGGTGGCTTGGCGTTGTGCTCTGCTTGTTCATAGCTGGCTGGTTTGTGAGCGGTATCATACTGATTTATGTACCGTTCCCCTCGTTGGCAGTCGCGGAGAGAATTGCGAATCGAACGGATGTTCCACTAAACGAAATTGGAGTCTCCCCTGCCACTGTTACCGCCGGTATCGAGTCTGCTGCCGACAGCTTCAGGCTGATTGCAAGAAGCGGTCGCCCGCTGTACGTGATCCATAGTCGCGAAAAAGCTGCGGTGGCGATATGGGCAGATTCAGGGAGTCTCGCGACGGTGTCAGGTGTTGACGATGCAAGAAGCATTGCGCGCGAGTTTAGCGATGTGCCGATTCGTTTGGTTGAGGGTCCTATTGACTTCGATCAGTGGGTGGTGCACCAGTCATTCGACGATCAACGGCCTTTCTACAAGGTTCTTCTGGATGATGAAGCAGGCACCGAACTTTATGTCTCACAGCGATCAGGCGAAGTCGTGCAGAGAACTCGCCGAGTTGAGCGTACGTGGAACTACTTTGGTGCCGTAGTGCACTGGATCTACCCGACGGTACTACGGCGACACTGGGCAGTTTGGGATCAGGTCGTATGGTGGCTATCCCTGGTCGGCGTTATCGTGTCGGTGTTTGGTATCTGGTTGGGAATTGACCGGATGCGCCTCGCAATGCGTGCCAACAAAGGCAGCATCTTCTTATATCGCGGCTGGATGCGCTGGCACCACATACTCGGTGTTTTTGCCGGACTTTTCGTTCTTACCTGGATGCTGAGTGGTTGGTTATCGATGGACCACGGGCGACTGATGTCGATTCCCGACCCACAGCCCAGTCAGATCGACCGGTTTCGCGGCATCTCGATATCCACTGCAGCGGCGAGTATGGACATCGGGTTCATTCAAAGCCTGGGAAATTTTCGTGAATTGAAAGTCAATGCGGTAGCAGGCACGCCTTACGCAGTTACGAACACTGGCGGCGAGACACGTATCTATTCTCCTGTTGAATCGCGGCTGAACGACTTAGCAGTACTTCCAGAGTCTATAATCGTCGATGCAGCCCGACGCGCCTGGTCGACGAATGACGTTGTGTCAGTACAGGGGGTCGATGCGAACGACACCTATACGCGGCTGAGAAATTCGAGACTGCCGGAGTCTGCCCTACGACTCACTCTTGATGATGAAAGTTCGACATGGGTGCACGTTGATTCGGCGTCTGGTCAGATCATATCGATAATGGACCGTAGCCGACGTCTGAATCGGTGGCTATTCAATGGGCTGCACAGCCTGGATTTTCCAGGGCTTACTCAAAGCAAACTGCTGTGGAATCTTCTCATTGTGTCCTTACTGTGCCTCGGGCTGGCATTCAGCATCACCGGTGTCTATCTGGGGTACCGGCGTGCGCGCCGGAAACTGCAATCGTAGCGCGCTCATGCCAGATATCCGGACGAAAGCAAAGAAGTTAAGCAGGCGCAGTGTCTTGTTCGGTTCTCTTGCGGCGTTTGGCAGCACAGTGTTCAAATCAGCCGCTGACGCGGAAACCACGCCCTCGGCCGGTGGCGTCGCATCCGCGGATCCGACGAAAGTCCCGGGTCGCCTGCCCAGCGCGTTAGGACAACGATCGGCATTCGAAAACCCAGGGCGAATACTTAAGACACCAGCGTTATCGGGATCGTCCCGAACACCCCTGGAGGCGTTGAACGGCAATCTGACACCGGCGGATTTACATTTTGAAAGACACCACGCAGGCATTCCGAATATCGATCCCGACAACTACAAGTTGCTGATTCACGGAATGGTTGAGCGGCCAATGGCGTTCAGTCTTGCAGATTTGAAACGATTTCCGGCAACCACCAGAACCTGCTTTATTGAATGTGCGGGTAACGGAGACATAGGACTGGATCGGTCAAACATCCCTGACAAGGTAACGCCAGGTCAGATCGATGGGTTGCTGAGTACCAGCGAGTGGGTCGGTGTCGCGTTGTCGACACTATTTAGAGAGGTGGGTATCAAGGCGAAGGCCAGCTGGTTTCTTGCGGAAGGTGGGGACGCTGCGGTTATGACGAGAAGCGTCCCGTGCTCGAAGGGCTGGGATGATGCAATGATTGCCTATTGCCAAAATGGCGAAGCAATTCGCCCGGAACAAGGTTATCCCGCCCGGCTGCTGCTGCCTGGATGGGAAGGGGCGATGCAGATCAAGTGGCTGCGTCGAATGGAGTTCGCAGACAGGCCCTTCATGAGTAGAGAGGAAACGTCCCATTATACGGACCCGCTTCCAGACGACACCGCGCGTATCTTCAGCTTCGAGATGGACGCGAAATCAATCATTACGTTTCCCGCGTACCCGAATCGTCTGCCAAACAAAGGGTGGTGGGAAATCAGCGGCCTGGCGTGGAGCGGACGGGGGTCGATCACGGCGGTTGAAATCAGCACGGACAAAGGTAAAACCTGGCAGCCAGCCCAGTTGCAGCGGCCAGTCCTTTCGAAATGCACGACGCGATTCAGGCATCTCTGGAACTGGACGGGCGAAGAGACATTCCTTATGAGCAGGGCCATCGATGAAACCGGCTACGTACAGCCGACACTGCAGCAGTTCATCGCGGCACGTGGACCGGGAACGATCTATCACACAAATTGTATTCGGCCATGGAAAGTCAATCGCCAGGGTGAGGTGACCTTTGGTCTCACGGAAGTCGTATGAGCGGTTTTAGTCGACTTGCTGGTTTCGCTGCATGCACGCGCAGGCGATGGTCTATCTTTTTCGTGCTCGTAATTTTGCCCGTCAGTTTACTTGCTTGCGACAGTCAACCCGAAAGCATAAACCCAGGTCGGGCCAGCGACATTCCGGCGACATCATGGCCTGCATCATTCGACATCGGCCGAAAAGCAACAAGATCTGAGATTGTCGCCTGGGACATTGACGTCAACCCCGACGGGCAAGGACTTCCGGAAGGGAGTGGAACAGCGACATCTGGCGCAAAGACCTACGCTTCCAAATGCGCTGCATGTCACGGCGCCGACGGTGAAGGTGGCGTTGCTGATCGACTCGTTGGTCGAGAGGTCGGCGCGGACTTTCCGTTCGGGCGGTCATATTCTTCTCTGTCCAAAAAGACAATCGGAACCTACTGGCCGTACGCGTCGACATTATTTGACTACACAAATCGAGCGATGCCTCAGGATGCGCCTGGATCACTGACCTCTGATGAGGTTTATGGGGTGGTCGCATTCCTGCTTTTCAAGAACGACATTATCTCCGGCGATTTTGTTGTCAATGCCGATACCCTGCACCTGGTCGAAATGCCCGCGCGAAACCGGTTCGTAGAAGACGATCGCCACGGCAGCTCCGAAGTTCGGTAGTCTTGCTGGCGGCACTGACGCGTTGATTCCTGGTTTCGACGGAAATTGTGACCCGGATTCGGTTATGAGGCAGCTGCACGGTTCCAAGACGCAAAGGCAGACTGTCGAGGCGATTTGAACTTGCCATACACCAAACCGACAAAGAAAAAGCCCCGTAAGCTCTTGAGGTTACGGGGCTTTCCTATGCGTATTTGGTAGCGGGGGCAGGATTTGAACCTGCGACCTTCGGGTTATGAGCCCGACGAGCTGCCAGACTGCTCCACCCCGCATCGGCGAACGCGATAGTACGCAGGTGACACGCGGTTTACAAGGGCTTCAGCCCAGAATCTGGATACAAAGTGCAAGCAGCCATCCGGGCACGATTCCAAGCGCCAGAACCGCCACCGAATTGAGGCTCAAAACCAGCCGCGTATCGCGATTGGCCTGCAGCACTGCCTTGTCTTCGGCCTCTTCGAAATACATGTACCAGATGACCCTGAGGTAGTAGTACGCGCCTACTACCGAGGCCAGCACCATCAGGACCGCCAGACCGGTATAACCGGAGTCGACAACCGCGCTGATGACGTTCAACTTCGCGAAGAACCCGACGAACGGCGGCACGCCTGCCATGCTGAACATCAGGAACATCATCATCAGGGCGAACCACGGACTGCGCGCATTCAGTCCTTTGAAATCGGAAAGATTTTCGGCATCGTAGCCGCGCCGGCTCAGCAGGATAACCATGCCGAAGGCACCGGCCGCGGCAACGACGTAGGTCAGGGTGTAGAACAGCGCCGCCGCATTCCCCTGCTCCGTTCCGCAGAACAGTGCCAGCAGGATAAAACCGACATGCGCTATCGCCGAATAACCGAGCATGCGCTTGATGTTGGTCTGCGCAATCGCGACGAAATTGCCAACCAGCAAAGACAGCACCGCGATAACCATGATCATCGGTGCCCAGGTCTCATGCAGGTTGCCAAGACCGTCCACCAGAATTCGCAGGAACAGCGCCAGCGCCGCAAGCTTCGGTGCCGACGCAATGTACAGCGTCACCGGTGTACGCGCGCCCTGATAGACGTCAGGCAGCCACATGTGAAACGGCACCGCACCGAACTTGAAGCCGATACCGACGATCAGGAAAGCGAGGCCGAACCACAGCGGCAAATCGTTCAACGACGGGTCGGAACCGATGGCCGCGGCAATCTCGTGGAACTGCAGACTGCCGGTAACGCCGTAGATCCATGAAATACCGTACAGCAGGCAGCCCGACGCGATAGCGCCGAGGATGAAGTACTTCATCGCCGATTCCGCCGAAGTCACGTTGTTGCGGTCAATCGCGACCAGTGCATACAGTGACAGCGCCAGCGTTTCGAGCCCGAGATACATCGTCAACAGGCTGTTGGCCGACATCATGATCATCATGCCAAGCAGACCGATCAATCCAAGCAGGTAAAACTCGCCGCGGTGAATTTCGTTTGCGCGCAGGTAATCGCGCGAGTACAGGAACGCGATACCGACGAAGATCACGGCCGACAGTTTGAGGATATGCGACAAGCCGTCGCTGACGTAACTGCCGCTGAAAATAACCGTTCTCGCAACCGGCCCGGTGGAATCCAGGACCACCAGCATGACAACAAGCGCCAGCATGCTCAGCCAGAACGTCCGTACACGATTTTCATCGTCTATGAACAAATCCGCAATCAGCACGACGCAGATCAGCCCCAACAGGGTGATTTCAGGTGCTGCAACAAGATAATCCAATATGTCCATAAAATGACCTGTCAGAGCTTCGTCTGCCCGACCTGTTCAATAAGTTTTTCGATAGTGACGTTCATCATGTCAACCAGCGGTGCCGGCCACAACCCGACGATCAGCACGCTGACGGCCAGAATGGCGAGCACCAGAAATTCGCGTCCGTTAAGGTCCTTCAGCGCGGCGACGTTATCGTTCGCAACCTCGCCATAGATCACGCGCTTGATCATCCACAGCGTATAGGCCGCGCCCAAAATCAGTGTAGTGGCAGCCAGAAATGCAAACCAGAAATTCGCTTTGAAGCTGGCGATAATCACCATGAACTCACCAACAAAGCCAGAAGTACCCGGTAGCCCGGCATTAGCCATCGCGAACAACACCATAAACGCGGCAAAGACCGGCATGGTGTTCGCCACCCCGCCGTAGTCCGCGATCTCCCGGCTGTGAACGCGGTCATACAAGACACCGACACACAGGAACATCGCGCCGGAAATGAGCCCGTGCGAAATCATCTGCACCATGCCGCCGGTGATACCGAGTCCCGCGCCCGTTCCGCCATCGAACGACCACAGAATAAAGAAGCCAAGCGTCACAAAGCCCATGTGAGCGATTGACGAATAGGCGATCAGCTTCTTCATGTCTTTCTGCATGAGCGCGACAAAGCCGATGTACACCACGGCAATCAGCGAAAGGGCAATCATCATGCCCGCGAAGTACTCACTGCCATCAGGAACGATCGGCAGCGACAGGCGGATGAAGCCGTAGCCACCCATCTTCAGCATGATGGCTGCCAGGATGACGGAGCCGCCGGTCGGCGCCTCGACGTGAGCGTCCGGCAACCAGGTATGGACCGGCCACATCGGCACCTTCACGGCGAACGCGATAAGGAACGCAACGAAAATCAGTTTCTGCGCCGTCAGCGACAACGGCGCCGCCATGAATCCAAACAGGTCGAAGCCGCCGGTTTGTCCGTACAGGTAGATAAAGGCTACCAGCATCAACACCGAGCCGAGGAAGGTATAGAGGAAGAACTTCAAGGTCGCATAAACACGTCTCGCGCCACCCCAGACACCGATGATCAGGAACATCGGTATCAACATCGCTTCCCAGAAGACATAGAACAACAGCGCGTCCAGCGCGGAGAACACGCCGATCATCAGGCCTTCGAGTATCAGGAACGCCGCGAAGTACTGAGCGGGCCTGCTCTTGATCGTGTCCCAGCTGGCTATGACGACCAGCGGTGTAATGAAGGTTGTCAGCAGAATCAGCGGAGCGGAAATGCCGTCCACGCCGAGGGCGTAAAACACGTTCAATGAAGCAACCCAGGGGATCTGCTCATTGAACTGCATGCCTGTCGCTGTGTTATCGAAGCCCGCATACAAACCGATGCTGAGCAGGAACGTAAGCACAGAAATGCCAAGCGCGGCCATACGCATCAGGCGAGCGCGAGAAGAACCCGCGTCGTTGCCGTCGCCGATAGCGACCAGGGCAGCACCGCCAAGGATCGGCAGCCAGATCAGAATACTTAATAAATGCGCTGAAAATTCCATATTCGTCGCTACCGCAGCCAGATCAGCCAACCGAGTAACACGGTCAGCCCAATAATCATTGCGAAGGCATAGGTATAGAGATAACCCGTTTGCAGCTGGCGCACCGCGGCAGCTATACGACCTACGGTTCTCGCCGTGCCGTTAACCAAAAGACCGTCGATGATCAGTTCGTCACCTTTCTTCCACAGCAGCTGACCCAACGCTCGTCCTCCTGCCGCGAAGCCGTTGATCCACAGATCGTCGAAGTAGTACTTTCTGTCGAGAAGATTGTAAACGCCGGACATACGGTCCTTGATCTTCGCGGGAATGTCCGAGCGATACAGGTACAGGAACCATGCGGCGAATACGCCGGCGGCAGCCAGCCAGAAAACCGGTGTCATGACTGCGTGTAGCAGCAGAGCAAGACTGCCATGCCATCCCGATGTCATGTGCGCGATAACGTCCTGAGTATCCTTAACGAATATCGCATCGCCGAAATAGTCGCCAAACAGCACCGGGCCAACGGTATACCAGCCGATAACCGCAGACGGAATCGCCAGCAGGATCAAGGGCACCGTTACGACAGCCGGTGTTTCATGGAGGTGCGATTTCGTTTCTGCGTCCATGCGTTCCTTACCGTGAAAAACGAGAAAGAACATACGGAATGAATACAGGGCCGTCACAAAAACGCCCAGCAGAACACTGAGATAGGCGATCCAGTACACCAGTCCCTGCCCGTGCCAGTGAGACTCCTTGACCGCTTCGATAAGCAGATCCTTCGAGAAGAAGCCTGACGAACCCGGAAAGCCAATTAGTGCCAGCGAACCAATCAGTGATGTCCAGTAAGTAATCGGCATGTATTTCCTGATGCCGCCCATCTTGCGGATATCCTGCTCATGGTGCATCGCAATGATCACGGAGCCGGCGGCGAGGAACAGCAGCGCCTTGAAGAACGCATGCGTCATCAGATGGAATATTGCCGCGCTGTAAGCCGAAGCACCCAGCGCAACCGTCATGTAGCCGAGCTGTGACAAAGTGGAATACGCGACGACACGCTTGATGTCGTTTTGCACGATACCCAGCAGCCCCATGAAAAAGGCGGTAAACGAACCAACCACAATAACCACCGCCAGCGCGGTAGTCGACAGCTCGAACAGCGGCGACATCCTGGCCACCATGAAGATACCCGCCGTGACCATTGTCGCTGCGTGGATCAGTGCCGATATCGGTGTCGGGCCTTCCATCGAGTCCGGCAGCCAGACATGCAACGGCGCCTGCGCCGACTTACCCATGGCTCCGATGAACAACAGGATGCAAATAAGCGTCATCGCATTCCACGGCGTGCCGGAAAACACTTCGATATTCTGCGTCGCAACACTGTCTGCCTGCGAAAACACTTCTGCGTAATCCAGCGAACCAGTGAACATGACGACCGCGGCGATGCCGAGGATAAAGCCGAAGTCACCGACGCGATTAACCAGGAAGGCCTTGAGGTTTGCAAAAATCGCAGTCTCTTTCTTGTACCAGAACCCGATCAGCAAATATGACACCAGCCCGACCGCTTCCCAGCCGAAAAACAGCTGCAGGAAGTTGTTGGACATGACCAACATCAGCATGGCAAACGTAAACAGCGATATGTAGCTGAAGAAGCGCTGGTAACCGGGATCTTCACGCATGTAACCAATGGTGTAAATGTGCACCATCAGGGATACGAAGGTCACCACACACATCATCAGTGCGGTAAGACGATCGACAAGAAAACCGACTTCCATACGTAAGCCGTCGGTGACCGCCCAGGTATAGACGCTGATATTCTCGGCTACCGCGCCGCCCCAGAACATATTCATCAAGACAAGCATGGATAACGCGCAGGAAGTACCGACGCCAAGAATCGTAATCCAGTGCGACCCGGCGCGCCCTATCTGCTTGCCAGCCAGACCGGCAATGATAGCCGCTGCAAGCGGCGCCAATACGATTGTCAGGTAATAGTTGTACATATCAACCCTTCAACGTATTCAGCTCTTGCACCGCAATCGAGCGTCTATTGCGAAACAGTACGACCAGGATTGCGAGGCCGATTGCAGCTTCCGCAGCCGCAACCGTCAGGATAAAGAATACGAATACCTGGCCTGTCTCGTCGCCAAGGTATCGTGAGAAGGCAATAAAGTTAAAATTAACGGCAAGTAGCATCAACTCGACGCACATCAGAAGCAGGATCAGATTACGACGATTCACGATGATGCCAGCGATACTCAGCACAAATAACATCGCTGCGAGCGTCAGATAGTGCTCAAGCCCGATCATTGTTTTTTCTCCGCGTCCATCTTCACGATACGGACACGGTCCTTGGCGCGTACCGCAACCTGAGCCGCGATGTTCTGGACCTTGAGGCCGGGCCGTTTACGCATCGTCAACGTAATCGCCGCGACGATTGCAAGCAACAGAATCACCGCAGCAATCTCAAATGCATAGACATGCTCTGTATAGAGGACGGAGCCTAACGCCTTGGTGTTGCTATAGCCTTCAGGTGTTGGCGCAAATCCACCGGCGCTGCTTCCCCCGTGGCCACGCAGCCAGATGAGTTGTATCAGTTCTACCGCCATCAACAACGCGACGCCGATTGCGAACGGCGCGTAACGCGTGAGCCCGCGTTTTGCAGCTTCAATGTTCACTTCGAGCATCATGACGACGAACAGGAACAACACCATAACGGCGCCCACGTAGACCAGCACCAGCACGATTGCGAGGAACTCGGCCTCGACCATCAACCAGAGAATGGCGCTCTGGAAAAATGTCAGCACCAGGAACATCACTGAGTGCACCGGGTTGCGCGAGAACACAACGCCGGCCGCAGCACCGAGCATGATGAATGCGAACATATAAAACAAAATCGAGTGCAACATCGTCGTGTGACCTATCGATACTTTGCGTCTGCAGCTTTGTCGGCGGAAATCATGGCGTCGTATTTGTCACCGATCGCCAGTAACTTGTCTTTAGTCATGATGTTTTCGCCGGGAGCTTCCATGTGATATTCATGGATGCGGGTTTCAACAATAGCGTCTACCGGGCAGGCTTCTTCGCAGAAACCGCAATAGATGCATTTGAATAAATCGATGTCATAGCGCGAAGTACGACGTGTACCGTCGTCACTGACGTCCGATTCGATCGTAATCGCCAGCGCCGGGCATACCGCCTCGCAGAGCTTGCAGGCAATGCAGCGCTCTTCGCCATTCGGATAGCGTCGTAATGCGTGCAAACCGCGAAAACGATGCGATTGCGGCGTCTTCTCTTCCGGGTACTCAAGCGTCACGCTCTTCTTGAAGTACTGACGAAGAGTGACAGAAAGCCCCTGGAGTAATTCCCAGAGCGCGAAGGTTTTTATATAACTGACTAAGCGGTTCATGCACCCAACCCCGACCATGGTCCAACCTGGAACCAGGCCATAACGCCTTCCACGGCGATCCAGATGATCGTTACAGGAATAAATACCTTCCAGCCCAGGCGCATGATCTGGTCGTAGCGGTAACGCGGAAAGGTCGCGCGGAACCAGAAGAATGTGTACATGAAGAGACACATCTTCAGAAACAACCAGTGCAATCCGCCGGCGGTCAGCCAGGAAAGCCAGGAAATGTCATTCAGGAAAGTCCAGCCTCCGAACGGCGATGCCCAGCCGCCGAGGAAGAAGATCGCGGTCAACGTGGAGATCAGCACCATGTTGGCGTATTCCGCGAGGAAAAACAGCGCGAATGCAACGCCCGAGTATTCGACGTGGAAACCCGCGACGATCTCCGACTCGCCTTCCGCGACATCGAACGGTGCACGATTGGTTTCCGCGACGCCTGAAATCCAATAGACGATGAACAACGGGAACAGCGGGATCAGAAACCACTGACTAAAACCACCATCCTGAGCACGCACGATATCGCCGAGATTCAGGCTACCGCTGGCCATCAAAACGCCAACCAGCGCAAATCCCATTGCGATCTCATAAGCGACGATCTGTGCTGCTGAACGCATTGCACCAAGCAACGCATACTTGGAGTTTGTGGCCCATCCGGCAAGGATTACGCCATAGACACCTACCGAAGTGAGCGCCAGTACGTAGAGAAGGCCGGCATTGATATCCGCAATGACGTACCAGTCATTGAGCGGAATAACCGCCCATGCCGCCAGCGCAGGAGTCAGCGACAGCAGCGGCGCAATCACGAACAGGAATTTGCTGGATTGCGACGGAACAATAACTTCTTTAATGAGCAGCTTGATGACATCGGCGAACGGCTGACCGAGCCCTAGTGGACCTACCCGATTTGGTCCAACCCGCGATTGCATGCTGCCGATAACCTTGCGCTCGAAATAGGTCGAAAACGCAACGATCAGAATCACGGCGATAACAACGAACAGGATTTTCCAGGTCGTGATGGTCAGATACTGCAGCCACTCCGGCAGCGAGTAGAAAACGCCCATAACCCAGTTGAGAGCACTCTCAAACATCAGCGCTCACTCGCTCGTTTTGCCGACAGGGTCTGTTGCAGCGCATGCGCGCGGCGCACCAGCCCGTCAATCGAATACAACGGGATATCAATTTCCTCGGAAGGCGCATCAGCTCCATTTGGCTTCGTAAGTTTCGCCCGCGGCGAGTAGCTGCCTGCCGCCACATCTCCCAGCGCCTCCTTAAACTCCGCCAACACATCTTCGCTGGTCACATAGTCGAAGCCTTCGGCGTCGAGCAGATTGCCAAGGACTCGCAACACTTTCCAGGATGGCCGGGACTCGCCAACGGGGTTTGCAACACCGCCGAAACTCTGCCACGTTCCGGCTGCATTTATGTAGGTGCCGGAGGTTTCTGCAAAAGTGCCGACGGGCAGCAGTAAATCAGCGCATTCCAGCAGGCTGTCGGACACAAACGGCGTCAGCGATATAACGTACTTCTGCCGTGCGAGCTTGTCCTCGGCAGCAGCAGTCGCATGGATATCGGTATCGGGTTCGACGTTCATGAGCAGGATCGCATCAAGCTCGCTATCGAGCATTGCCGTAACACCCAGGCCCGGGGTTTTTCTCTGCACGCCGCCAATCCCGCGATGCGGTGTGACGCCGGCAAGATGCGCCCCTGTGGCGTTCGGGCCTTCGCTGACAAAACCAAGTTTCGCACCTGTCAGATCGGCTATGGCCGCCGCCAGCGCCCTGACCGCCGAGTAAGCGGCATGTCGTCCCGCGATAGTGCCGAGCAACAACAAAGCATCGTCAGCTGCTTGCAGCGACGTCGCGATGCGCTTATCGGCCTTCGATGCCGAAACGCCATCGCAGAGGCCGGCAACCGCCTTCGGTAACGCGGCACCGTCAGCCGCGGCAACGACGACACCGGCCAGAAGTTCGCACAGCCCCTTGCCGGAAAGGTAGTCGGCGACGTCAAAAAAGTATTCATACTCCTGTGCGTTCGCAAAACTGACCTGCGCACCGCTCTGGGCTGCCTTGCGCAGACGATGCGCGATGATAGGCGCCTCGCTCCTGAGGTTCGATCCGGCGACCAGAACTGCGCCCTGATTCTCAATCTCGGCGATCGCACATCCAAGCCCTGCAAACACCGGATCGTCGTCCTGACCCGAGATATCGCGCCGCCCTGTTCGATGATCGATATTCGAGGTGCCGAGATGAGCCGACAGCTGCGACAGCAGATAGCTCTCCTCAACGGTCGCAGCGGATGACGCGATCAGACCCAGTTTGCCAGCGTCCGCGGCACCCAATGCCTCGGCTGCCAATGACAACGCGTCACTCCAGCTGATATCGCGCCACTCGCCGTTCTCCTTGACCCTGGGAACAGTCAGGCGGTCCGAGCTATAGATAGCCTCATAGCTGTAGCGGTCACGATCCGAAATCCATGTTTCATTGATCGATTCATTCTCACGCGGAACGATGCGTTTAATAGTCCCGCGCAGAGTATGTGCGAAGAGATTCGAGCCGACGCAGTCGTGTGGCGATACCGTCGCATGCTGCACCATTTCCCAGGCACGAGCACTGTATCGATAGGGCTTGTTATTCAAGGCGCCAACCGGACACAGGTCGATAATATTTGCCGACAACTCGTGGTCGACGTTTTGTTCGACGTAAGTGGATATCTTGACGTCTTCACCACGCTCGACAGTACCGAGCTGCGGGTTGCCCTGAATTTCCTCACCAAATCGCACACAGCGCGTACAGTGAATGCAGCGCGTCATGTCGGTGGATATCAGCGGGCCTATGTCCTTGTCTTTTACGACACGTTTGCCGTCGTTGTAGCGCGAAATGTCGCGCCCATAGCCCATCGCGAGATCCTGTAGTTCGCACTCGCCGCCCTGATCGCAGATCGGGCAATCCAGCGGGTGGTTAATAAGCAGGAATTCCATCGTGGCTTTCTGCGCGGCTATGGCGCGCGGCGACTTGGTGAAGACCTTCATGCCTTCGGTAATTGGCTGGGCACATGCGGGAATCGGTTTCGGCGCGCCCTCAATGTCGACCAGACACATGCGGCAATTCGCCGCGATGCTCAGCTTCTCGTGGTAGCAGAATCGCGGCACGTACGCACCGATGTTATCGGTCACTTCAATGACCATCTGACCCTTGCGCGCCTCGACTGGTTTGCCGTCTACTTCGATGTTTACAATATCGTCACTCATAGCGGCTACGCGGCAGCCTCTTCAGTAGCGTCAACAATACTGCGGCCATTGTTTCGAACCATATATTCGAATTCATGATAGTAGTGATTCAGAAAGCTCTGCACCGGCCATGCCGCGGCGTCACCCAGAGCGCAGATCGTGTGGCCTTCGATCTTATTGGCAACGTCAACGAGCTTTTCGAGATCGGCCTCTTCGCCCTTACCCTCGACGATGCGGTTTAACATGCGATACAGCCAGCCGGTGCCTTCGCGGCATGGCGTACATTGCCCGCAGGACTCCGCCATATAGAAGCGCGATATTCTCCGCAGCACCTTGACCATGCAGGTCGTCTCGTCCATGACCATGACAGCACCCGTGCCAAAAGACGAACCGGCCTGCTGCAGCGAGTTGTAGTCCATCGTGCAATCCATGATTATCTCGGCAGGCAGAACCTTGCACGACGAGCCGCCAGGGATAACGGCCTTCAACTTGCGGCCACCGAGCATGCCACCGCAGATATCATCAAGCAGGTCCTTGAACGGAATGCCCATTGGTAATTCATAGTTACCCGGCTTTTCAACATGCCCGGAAACCGAAAACAGCGCCGTGCCGCCAGAACCTTCCGGACCAAGAGCCGCAAACCATGTAGCACCGTTGCGAATGATCGCCGGCACGCTGGCGAGGCTTTGTGTGTTGTTGATTGTCGTTGGCTTACCGTACAAACCGAAGTTGGCCGGGAACGGCGGTTTGAATCGCGGGCGCCCCTGCTTGCCTTCCAGTGATTCCAGCAGCGCGGTTTCCTCGCCGCAAATATACGCACCTGCGCCAACGAAGGTGTTCAGATCGAAATCGATGCCGGACCCCTGGATGTTCTTGCCCAGCAAACCGGCGTCGTAAGCTTCTTTCACAGCAGCCTCGAAACGCGGCACCGGCTCGTCCAGAAACTCGCCACGAATATAGTTGTACGCAACGCTGGCACCCATTGCATACGCGGCGATCGCCATGCCCTCGACCAGCGCATGCGGATTGTAGCGGAGTACTTCGCGATCATGACAGGTGCCGGGCTCGCTCTCGTCCGAATTGCAAACCAGGTACTTTTGTACATCGGCGTTGCGCGGCATGAAGCTCCACTTCAGTCCGGTTGGAAATCCGGCGCCGCCCCGGCCACGCAGACCGGACGCCTTAACTTCCTCGATGATCTGTTCGGCGGTAAGTTCGCCTGCGAGCACTCGGCGCCACGCTTTGTAGCCGTCATGCTTCTCGTAAGTCGCCATCGACCATGACTCATCGGCACCGAAGGTATTAAAACAAACGAGGTTTTGTTCGTAGGCCATCAGTCAAGCCCGTCCAGTATTTCGTCGACCTCGGCCTTGGTCAGGTTCTCGTGATATTTGTGGTTTACCATCATGGCCGGAGCGCCACAGCAGGCCGCGATGCACTCTTCTTCCTGCTTGAGAAATATCCGTCCATCGGCCGTGCTCTCGCCGAGCTTCACGCCCAGCCTGGTTTCGACGTGATCGACAATATCGTCGGCACCGCGCAACATGCAGGAGACGTTGGTACAGATCGCAACCTCGTTGCGACCAACCTCTTTCGTCTGGAACATCGAATAAAAGGTTGCGACTTCGTAAACCTGGATTGTCGGCAGTTCGAGATACTCCGCGACGGCGTTCATTTGCTCGGCCGTTATGTAGCCGTGATTTTCGTGCTGCACCGCATGCAATGCACTGATCACTGCCGAGCGTTGCCGGTCTTCCGGAAAGCGCGCCTTCCAGTGCTCAATCTCTTCCTTAACATGGCTGGAAAGTTCGTAACTCATCGGTCAACCTCACCGAAAACGATATCTTGCGTACCAATGACCGCAACGACGTCGGCGAGCATGTGACCTTCAACCATTTCAGACATAGCAGACAAGTGTGCGAATCCCGGCGCGCGAATTTTTACACGATACGGTTTGTTTGCGCCGTCAGAAACGATGTAAACGCCGAACTCACCTTTCGGGTGTTCAATAGCCGCATATGCCTCACCTTCAGGTACGCAATATCCTTCAGTGAACAGTTTGAAGTGATGAATAAGCGATTCCATATCGTCTTTCATCTCAACACGGGTCGGCGGCGCGATCTTATGATCGTCGGCGATCACCGGACCCGGATTGTCTCTCAACCAGTCAATGCACTGCTTCATGATCCGGTTCGATTGCCGCATTTCCTCAACACGCACCAGGTAACGATCGTAGCAATCACCGTTCACACCGACCGGGATATCGAAATCCATCTGGTCGTAGACCTCATAAGGCTGCTTCTTGCGCAGGTCCCACTCAACGCCGGAGCCGCGCAACATCGGCCCGGTGAAACCAAGCTGCATCGCCCGTTCCGGCGATACTACGGCGATATTCACGGTTCGCTGCTTCCAGATACGATTGTCCGTGAGCAGGGTTTCGTACTCATCGACACAGGCGGGGAAACGCACGGTAAAGTCCTCGATGAAATCCAGCATCGAACCCTCACGAACCGAGTTCATTCCATCCAGTTCTTTCTTGCTGCGAAACCTGGATTCAGCGTACTTCGGCATCGTCTCGGGCAGATCGCGATACACGCCGCCCGGCCGGTAATAAGTAGCATGCATCCGGGTGCCTGAAACCGCCTCGTAGCAGTCCATCAGGTCCTCGCGTTCGCGGAAACAATACAGGAACATCGTCATCGCGCCGATATCGAGGCCGTGCGCGCCCAACCACATCAGGTGATTGAGTACGCGTGTCATCTCGTCAAACATGACCCGGATATACTGCGCACGCGTCGGCACTTCCAGACCGAGCAGTTTCTCGATCGCCATGACGTAGCCGTGCTCGTTGCACATCATCGACACGTAATCGAGTCGATCCATGTAGCCGATGCTTTGATTAAAGGGCTTGCTCTCGGCAAGTTTTTCCGTAGCACGATGCAGCAGACCGACGTGTGGGTCCGCTTTTTGAATCGTCTCGCCCTCGATCTCGAGAACCAGACGTAAGACTCCGTGAGCCGCAGGGTGCTGCGGGCCGAAGTTCATCGTGTAACTTTGTATCTCAGCCATCTCCGTTCCCATCCTTGAGATCGGCGGAATAGCGGTTATCGTCACGAATAACGCGCGGCACCAGAGTTCGCGGCTCGATGCTCACCGGTTTATAAACAACCCGGCCTTCGTCGGCATCGTAGCTAACCTCTACATTCCCCATCAGCGGAAAGTCCTTACGGAACGGATGACCAATAAAGCCGTAATCGGTCAGAATACGCCTTAAGTCCGGGTGGCCCTCAAAGAGAATGCCATACAAATCGAAGGCTTCACGTTCAAACCAGTTCGCGCCGTTCCAGATATCAACGACCGACCGGACGATCGGTGGGTTACTCGTTCCTGTATACACTCGCAAGCGCAGGCGCAGATTGTTCTGGATGGACAGCAGGTGATAGACGACTGCAAAACGCCGCGCGTCGAATTCATCGGCCTCATCCAGAATAACGGAAGCGCGTTCGACGCCTCGGCTGAACCCGGTTCCCGTGGCGCTGTTGGTCGTCCATTCGTCGCTACCGTAGTCCAGATAGTCGACGCCACAAACATCGACCAACATTTCAAACCCGAAGTGCGACTCATTACGCAGCGCCGTGGCAACGGCAATCAGGTCGTCTTTGTCGAGTTCGTAGGTCAACTCGCGGCACGACGATGCAACGCGTTGCATCTGCTCGCCAAAGCGTGCATCAATTCGTGCGGCCAGTGTTTCGTAGGGGCTAGTCATTTCTTATCTGGCATTCTTACCGGGCAATCGTGCTCGTTCTACGAATCTTGTTTTGTAGCTGCATAAGCCCGTAGATCAAAGCCTCTGCAGTCGGCGGACACCCTGGTACGTACACGTCGACCGGCACCACACGATCGCAGCCGCGAACGACAGAATACGAATAATGGTAGTAGCCGCCGCCGTTAGCACACGAACCCATCGACACCACCCAACGAGGTTCCGGCATCTGATCGTAAACCTTGCGTAGTGCCGGGGCCATCTTGTTCGTCAGCGTTCCGGCGACAATCATGCAGTCAGACTGCCGCGGACTCGGGCGGAAAATAATACCGAAGCGGTCCAGATCGTAGCGCGCTGCTCCCGCCTGCATCATTTCAACCGCGCAACATGCGAGACCGAAGGTCATCGGCCAAAGCGATCCGGTACGAGCCCAGTTCATCACTGTATCGACCCCGGTCACGACGAAACCCTTTTTCTGCAGACTGCCGCCCGCCGCTTCTGCATCGCCAACAGGCGCCGCAACCTCAGCTGTTTTGGCTAATCCCACTCCAGTGCCCCTTTCTTCCATTCGTAAATAAAGCCAACCACCAAAATCGCCAGAAAGAGTGCCATCGCGAGTAGTCCGAACTTACCGACCGTGTCCAGAGACACCGCCCAGGGAAACAGAAAAGCGATCTCCAGATCGAAAATAATGAACAGGATGGCGACCAGGTAGTACCGTACGTCGAACTTCATACGCGAGTCATCGAAGGGCTCGAATCCGCACTCGTAGGGCGACAGTTTTTCCCCGTCTTTCCCGCCGCTGCCTATCAAAAACCCCAGCCCCAGCAGCAACATGCCAATTCCGGCTGCTATGCCGAGGAAGATCAGTATGGGAAGGTATTCTTGCAACATGGGTATCTGGCTTGCCTTGAACTTTTGGCGACCTGTTTCGCTCCGGAATCAGCGCGGCATTGTATCAGTCTATGTGTCGTTGAACACACCCTTTTTGGCTTAGGAAGATACCTAGTTGCCGTAACGAAAATCGGCCTGGGCACATCATGCGCCAACAGGCCGAAATTCTCATTTGGTGCTCTGGGCGAGACTCGAACTCGCACGGCTCGCGCCACTGCCCCCTCAAGACAGCGTGTCTACCAATTCCACCACCAGAGCGGTTTCCGAACTATTATACGGCTAAACGCTGCAGCCGATTAACTACCTGAGCCATCATCTGGCTCTTCGCCGCTATCTTCGAGGGCCGGCATGTCGGCAGCGTCTTCCGGCAGATCGCCCGCCGACTCGTCACCGGAGTCAATAGCCGGCATTTCAGGTGCCAGCTCTTCCAGCGATTCCTCAACCGCCGAGGCATCTTCAACCACGCTGCTGCTCGGAGCCGAAGAGTTCTGACTGCTGAGGTACGCGAGCGTCAAACTGCTGACGAAAAAAGCTGTCGCACAGACCGCGGTCGCCCTGGAAAAGAAGCTGCCCGACCCCCTTGCGCCAAACACCGTACCGGAGGCGCCTGCGCCAAATGCAGCGCCCGCGTCAGCGCCCTTGCCGCGCTGCAGTAATACCAGCACGATGATCAACAATGCGATCAATGTGTGGCCGATAAGTACCGCTTTCTGAATAGTGTCCATTAAGTTCTCACAATCGTCTAAAGCCGGGCGTCTAAAGCCAGGCGCTCAAATCTCTGCCGCAGCCCTGGCGATCGCGAGAAAATCGCTCGCCTTCAGCGACGCACCGCCGATCAGTCCACCATCGATATCAGGCATGGACAACAGGCCGGGTGCATTCTCCCCCTTCATGCTGCCGCCGTACAGTATCTGTACGTCAGCAGCCAATTCCGCGTCGTGCTGCGCCAATCGTTCCCGGATATGGCAATGCACGTCCTGTGCCTGTTCCGGCGATGCCGTCATCCCGGTACCGATGGCCCAAACCGGCTCGTAGGCTATAACGCCGGTCGCAAAAGCTGCCGCTCCGACCGCACTCAAAACAGCGTCAAGCTGTTCGTCGATCACCTTCTCCGTGGCACCCGCCTCGCGCTCTTCCAGCGTTTCGCCGACACACAAAATCGGAGTCAGGCCAGCCGCCTGCGCCGCCTTGAACTTCTCCGCCACCTGTTCACTGCTCTCGCCAAACAGCGCACGTCGTTCCGAATGCCCGACAATTACGTACTCACAACCGACATCACGCAACATCGACGGCGCCGTCTCACCCGTAAAAGCACCGGCACTATGCTCCGACACGCTCTGCGCTCCCAGCGCAACCTTACTGCCCGCCAGCTGAGCGGCTACGGCGGCCAGATACGGAAACGGCGGGCACACCAGCAGACGAAAACCGTCGCCGTCCGGGACACCGGCAATAATGCCGGAGACCAGCTCAGCATTGGCCTCATTGCCGCCGTTCATTTTCCAATTGCCGGCAATTAGAAATTCACGCATCGCTTAAGTTTCCGAAGGCTTAAAAGGCGCGCAAGGATACCGGGGCAAGGACGGCAAATCAACGCGAAATCTTGCTATTGCCGGCCCTCAGGCCGCGGCAGCTACAATCGCGGCCAGGCGATTAGCGATGCCGACGACCTGCTCGTTGTTTTCACCCTCAACCATGACACGGATAACCGGTTCAGTGCCTGAAGCCCGCAGCACCACTCGTCCGGTTTCGGCCAGTTCCTGCTCAGCAGCCTCTACCGCCGCCTGAATCTCGGCGGAGGAGCCGGGATCCATACGGTTTTCCGTGCGTACGTTTACCATCGTCTGAGGGTACTTGCGCATACCGGCAGCAAGTTCAGACAGTGGTTTTCCGGACTCTTTCATGATGGCAAGTACCTGTAATGCGCAGATCAGGCCATCACCGGTAGTGGTCTTGTCCAGCACCAGCATATGCCCGGAGGTTTCGCCGCCAACGCTACCCCCCGTTTCCCGGAGTTTCTCCAGGACATAGCGGTCGCCGACCTTCGCCCGTAGAAACTCGATACCCTGCTCCTTCAGCGCATGCTCCAGCCCAAGATTACTCATCACCGTACCCACAACCGGCCCCTTCAAAACACCTGCCCGGTGTCTCTCGCTGGCGAGTATGTAGAGCAACTGGTCGCCGTCGACGAGATTACCGCTTTCATCGGCCATAACCAGGCGATCACCATCACCGTCCAGGGCGACGCCGACATCGGCATGCAGGGCTGGCACGGTCAGCTGCAGCAACCCGGGCTCGGTGGAACCGCAACCATGGTTGATATTCTTGCCATTGGGCGAGCATCCGATCGGTATCACATCTGCCCCGAGCTGACCCAATGTTCGGGGTCCGACCTTGTATCCGGCACCATTTGCGCCGTCAAAAACGATCTTTATGCCCTCGAGACTGTCTTCGCCCGATACGCTGGCCGCACAAAAGTCCTGATACCGGATACGAGCCGTATCGATTCGTTTTGCTTTACCCAGCAATTGCGATTCAAGCGTGATTGCCGGATTCTGCAGGTGCTCTTCGATCTGTTCCTCGATTTCGTCCGTCAACTTCGCACCGAACCGGTCGAAGAATTTGATGCCGTTGTCGAAATAGGCGTTGTGAGAAGCACTAATCACGACACCGAGGTCAGCATCGAACTCCTGGGTCAGGCGCGCAATACCCGGCGTCGGCAGTGGCCCGATCAGCAACACATCGGCTCCCGCGGCGACAAATCCCGCCTCCAGCGCCGACTCGAACATATACCCGGACAGCCGGGTATCTTTGCCGATAACCACGGTACCACCGGCCGGCACCAGTACCTGCGCCGCCGCGCTAGCCAGGCGCATTGCGAAATCCGCCGTCATCGGGTCGTTTCCGACCGTCCCGCGCACACCGTCTGTCCCAAAAAACTGTTTACTCATATCCCTGCTTCCAATACCGCGCCCGCTACCCGCAGCGCATCTACCGTCTCCCTGACGTCATGCGCACGCACTATCTGCGCACCTCGCATGACGGCGATCACCGCCGCGGCAACGCTTGCCGACAGGCGTTCCCCGACATTTCTGTCCGTCAATTCACCCAACGTCGACTTTCGCGACAGGCCTACCAATACCGGCAACCCAAGAAGCTGTAATTGTCGCAGATTTGCCAGCAACTCGACATTATGTGCGTGACTCTTACCGAAGCCAAAGCCCGGATCGACCACCAGCCGCTCGCGTGAAATCCCGGCCGCCACGCACGCAGCGGCCCTCTGCTCGAGGAACGCCGTGACGTCTGCCGTGACGTCGGTGTACTCCGGTTGGTGCTGCATCGTCCTCGGTCGCCCCTGCATGTGCATCAGGCAGACCGTTACACCCAGTTCCGCTGCCGCCACAAGAGCGCCCGGTTCACGCAGCGCCAGCACATCGTTGATCATCACAGCACCTGCAGCGACGCCCTCGCGCATCACTGCCGCTTTGCTGGTATCGATCGAGACAGGTAAATCGACCGCGGCGCGAACAGCTTCGATTATCGGTATGACCCGATCCAGTTCCTGGGCCTCGTCAACGGCCTCAGCGCCCGGTCTCGTTGACTCGCCACCGATATCGATAATCGCTGCGCCGTCCGCCGCCAGCGCTTCAGCCTGCCGTCGAGCGGCATCCGGATCAACGAAACGCCCGCCGTCGGAAAACGAGTCCGGCGTCACATTGAGAATACCCATCACCGATGGGTGCTGGAAAATCAGAGATCCGCGTTGCAGCAAATGACTAGTGTTCTGGAGCGGGACCACCAATCGTGCCGGCCGCATCTTTTGCTTCTGCCGTCGCGGAGCCGTCATCGGGACGCCTGGGATCGACGCCGTCGTCCCAGTCCTTGGGAACACCCGGCTCGCGGCCTTCCATGATGTTCTTGATCTGAACATAGTCGATGGTCTCGTACTTCATGAGCGCCTTCGCCATGGCATGCAGCTTGTCGACGTTCTCTTTAAGAATGGTGTCCGCGCGCTGGTAATTGGAATCGATAATCTTACGAACTTCTTCATCGATCGTGTGCGCTGTGTCGTCAGAGACCTGCTTGTGCTGGGTCACGGAGCGGCCTAGAAACACTTCGCCATCGTCTTCACTGTAGGTCTGCGGTCCCAGCCGGTCAGACAGCCCCCACTTGGTCACCATATTGCGGGCAATTTCTGTCGCTCGCTCGATATCGTTCGAGGCACCGGTCGTCACACCCTCCGGGCCATTGATCATTTCCTCGGCAATCCGGCCACCGTACAGGCTCGAGATATGGCTTTCGAGGCGCTGCTTCGACGTGCTGTAGCGATCCTCCTCAGGCAGATACATCGTCACTCCCAACGCCCGACCACGCGGAATGATGGTGACTTTATAAACAGGATCATGTTCCGGCACCAGGTAGCCGACAATCGCGTGGCCAGCCTCGTGGTATGCGGTATTGAGCTTCTCTTCCTCGCTCATCACCATAGAACGCCGCTCGGCACCCATCATGATCTTGTCTTTAGCCTTCTCGAACTCATCCATACTGACAACACGTTTATTGGAACGTGCTGCAAACAGCGCAGCCTCGTTAACGAGATTAGCCAGGTCCGCGCCGGAGAATCCGGGCGTGCCCCGCGCAATAAGGTTGGGTTTTACATCGTCATCCAGCGGCACTTTTCGCATATGAACTTTGAGGATGCCCTCACGACCGCGTATGTCGGGCAACGGCACGACAACCTGTCGATCAAATCGTCCGGGACGCAGCAATGCAGGGTCGAGCACGTCCGGGCGGTTCGTTGCCGCAATGACGATAATGCCTTCGCTGCCTTCAAAGCCGTCCATCTCGACCAGCATCTGGTTCAGCGTCTGCTCGCGCTCATCGTGACCACCGCCGAGGCCCGCGCCGCGATGACGTCCGACTGCATCAAGCTCATCGAAAAAGATGATGCACGGCGCCTGCTTCTTGGCCTGGTCAAACATGTCGCGCACCCGCGACGCACCAACACCAACGAACATTTCGACAAAGTCCGAGCCGGAAATAGTAAAGAACGGAACTTTCGCCTCGCCGGCGATGGCTCTCGCCAGCAAGGTCTTACCGGTGCCCGGCGGGCCAACCATCAAAACACCTTTCGGAATCTTGCCACCCAGGCGCTGAAATTTACTCGGGTCTTTCAGGAACTCGACAACTTCCTCAACCTCGTTTTTCGCCTCTTCGATGCCGGAAACGTCAGCGAAAGTAACGCCGACCTGATCTTCGCCCAGCAACCGCGCTTTGCTCTTGCCAAACGACATGGCACCGCGGCCGCCACCGCCGCCCTGCATCTGGCGCATGAAGTAGATCCAGACACCGATCAGTAGCAAGATCGGGAAGGAGCCGATCAGGAGTTGACTGATAACGCCCTGAGTTTCCTTTGGCGCCGCAGAGAATTTCACACCGCTTTCATCCAGCAAACCGATGATCGTGTTGTTATCCGTCTCCGGGCTGAGCGCGTAGAACTTCATGTCCGAACCACCGTAGCGGATACGGTCTTCCCCGATCTCGGCGTAAGCGACTTTGCCGTCACGAACCTGAGCCAGAAACTCCGAGTACTCCCGCTTCTGCGGTGTACCGGCGGTCGTCCCTTGCAAACCCTGCACCACCGACAAAAGAACGACGATGATGACGACGAATACTAATATGTTTTTGGTTAAATCATTCACGTTTCGACACTACTACAATTGATAATTTCTCGCTACCAAGTACACCTCGCGGCTACCTGCCCGCGAGGCCTTGGGCTTCATAACCTTCACCCGTTCGAAAGAGCGTCTGGCGTCAACGACAAATGCGTCAAATCCCTCACCCTGGAAGACCTTGCAAACAAAGTTTCCACCCGGCTTCAGGACCTTGCGCGCCATATCGAGCGCCAGGTCGACCAGATTCATTGATCGTGGCTGGTCTACACCTTTGATTCCGGTGATATTGGGGGCCATATCGCTCATTACAAGGTCCGCCCCGCCGCTACCGACAGCCTGGAGCATCTGCTCAAAAATGCCGTCGTCTTCGAAATCACCCTGTATGAATTCGACCTCGGGCAAGGCGTCCATGCTCAGCAGGTCGACCGCGACGATACGTGCCCTGCCCTTTAACTTCCGGCTGACGAACTGACTCCAGCTACCCGGAGCCGCGCCCAGGTCCACGCAGACCATATCCGGGCGTACAAAGCGCTCCTTTTGATCGATTTGCTCAAGCTTGTAGACCGCACGCGAACGCCAGCCGTCACGACGGGCGCGCTGAACGTAAGGATCGCGTTCCTGTCGATCGCGCCAGCTGCCGCCGGATCGCCGCGGTTTACTCATTCCGTTTCCTTCATGTCAGCGGACTCAAGTTCAACACACTGCTACACTCCGCGCTATGAAGCTCAGCGAACCCCAAAAGAAATACCTGCGTGGCCGCGGCCATCAGCTCAAACCTCTGATTATGGTTGGCGACGCCGGGCTGTCGGAGTCGCTTCTGGCTGAGTTCGAGTCGACATTGGCGCATCACGAACTGATCAAAGTCAAAGTACGTACGGGCGACCGCAACGCCCGCGATGCGATGATCGAAAAACTGTGTAAGGACCACTTTGCGACCCTCGTCCAGAGAATCGGTAACGTCGCCCTGCTGTATCGCGCCAACCACGATAAGAAAGCCGAAAAAAGACTCCGAATCCCCTCGGCCTGAGTGCCTCGCCGACCGGGCTTATTCGTAGCGAACTTCAATAACTTCGTAGGCTTTCTCACCGTCCGGAGCGATAAATTCGACCACGTCCCCTTCATTCTTGCTAATCAGCGCACGCGCAATAGGCGACGTATACGAAATAAGACCGGTCTTGATATCAGCCTCATCCTGACCAACGATCGTATAGGTAATTTCCTTCTCGGTGTCATCGTCAAGCAGCCGAACCGTTGAACCAAAAATTACCTTGCCACCCGCATCGATTTCAGTCACGTCAATCACCTGAACATGCGAGAGCTTACCCTCGAGCTCCTTTATTCGACCCTCGATAAAGCCCTGTTGTTCCTTGGCCGCGTGGTATTCGGCGTTTTCCTTCAGGTCGCCGTGCTCGCGAGCTTCCGCGATCGCCTTGATGACGGCAGGCCTGTCATTGCTCTTCAGCTTTTTGAGTTCTTGCTGCAGCAGCTCGTGGCCCCGCACAGTCATTGGCTCTTTATTCATGCCAGCACCTCATTGTGCAAATCCTGTAGTCGATTGACATCACTGTCATCGAGATGTTCGATGGCGCGACACGTCGCGATCGCTGCACCCAGTGTCGTGTAATACGTTACACCACGGCGCACGGCCTCCGCCCGAATCGACAGCGACTCAACGATTGCCTGTTTACCCTCGGTCGTATTGACGATGAAATCAATCTCGCCGTTCTTGATCATATCGACAATGTGCGGTCGTCCTTCCCGCACCTTGTTCGCGCGTCGACATGATACACCAGCGCGGGCCAGGCTCTCCGCAGTCCCGTGCGTCGCGACAATATCAAAGCCCATGTCGAGCAGCAGGTTCGCAAGTTCGGTCGCCCCTTCCTTGTCTCGATCACGTACCGACAACAAAGCCGCGCCCTGGCGCGGCAGAATAACACCGGACGCCAGCTGCGCCTTGGCATAGGCTTCGCCAAAAGTTCGCCCGACGCCCATAACTTCGCCGGTGGACTTCATCTCAGGACCGAGAATCGGGTCACTGCCGGGGAACTTGATAAACGGGAACACCGCTTCCTTGACAGAATAGTATTCCGGTACCCGCTGATTGACGAAACCCTGCGCGGCCAGCGATTCGCCAACCATCGCCTTGGCGGCAATTTTTGCCAAGGGCAGCCCCGTTGCCTTGGATACGAACGGCGCAGTTCGGGACGCGCGCGGATTGACTTCCAGCAAATACACAACATCGCCCTGTATCGCGAACTGCGTGTTCATCAAACCAATGACATTGAGCCCCATTGCGAGCTTCGTGACCTGCTCTTCCAGTTCCTTCTGAACTTCGGCCGACAGACTGAACGGCGGTAATGAGCACCCTGAGTCACCGGAATGCACCCCTGCCTGCTCGATGTGCTCCATGATGCCGCCGATAAGCAGTCGCTCACCGTCACAGATACAGTCGACGTCGACCTCCGTCGCAAGATCGAGAAACCGATCGAGCAACACCGGACTGTCGTTCGATACATTGATGGCAGCGTCCATGTAGAGACCGAGGTCTTCTTCGTTGTGCACGACCTCCATTGCTCTGCCGCCCAGAACATAGGAAGGCCGAACGATCAACGGAAACCCAACCTCCGCCCCCAGTCGCAGGGCTTCTTCCTTACTTCGCGCCGTGCAGTTGGGAGGTTGTTTGAGGCCCAGTTTCTCAACCAATTGCTGAAAACGCTCGCGGTCCTCAGCAAGGTCAATTGAGTCCGGTGACGTGCCAACAATCGGAGCACCGGCCGCCTCGAGTGCTCTCGCAAGTTTGAGCGGTGTCTGACCACCGTATTGAACGATGACCCCCTTCGGCTTCTCCTTGTCGATAATCTCCATGACATCCTCAAATGTCAGCGATTCGAAATAGAGACGATCCGAGGTGTCGTAGTCCGTCGAAACGGTTTCCGGATTGCAGTTAACCATGATCGTCTCATAGCCGGATTCTTTGAGCGCCATCGCCGCGTGTACACAGCAATAGTCGAACTCGATACCTTGTCCGATGCGATTCGGGCCACCACCAAGAATCATTATCTTCGGATTGTCGGTCGGCTCGGCTTCGCACTCTTCTTCGTAGCTCGAGTAGAGATAGGCGGTCGTTGTCGCAAACTCCGCGCCACAGGTATCGACACGTTTGTAAACGGGCCGGATGCCAAACTCCAGGCGCCGCTTGCGAACCGCCGCCTCATCGACGTTCAGCACGGTGGCCAGCCGCGCATCGGAAAAACCCTTACGCTTCAAAGCACGCATCAGGTCGGCGTCCACTTGCGCAAACCCCGCTTCCCGAATGCGGGCTTCCGCATTCACAATATCCGCAATCTGCACAACGAACCAGGGGTCGATGCCGGTGAGTTTGGTAACGTCCTCGAACGAATACCCATGGCGCAACGCGTCGGCGACATGCAACAAGCGCTCGGGCCCCGGCATTCTGAGTTCGTGGCGCAGACGATCGCGGTCGATATCCGTCGCGATCGGCCCCGATACTTCGTCGAGACCGTCAATCCCGGTTTCGAGACCTCGCAACGCCTTCTGCAACGACTCCTGGAAATTGCGTCCCATGGCCATGACTTCACCGACTGACTTCATCTGCGTCGTCAAACGGTCATTCGCGCCCGGAAATTTCTCGAACGTGAAACGCGGAATCTTCGTCACGACGTAGTCGACCGTCGGCTCGAAGGATGCAGGCGTAGCACCCCCGGTGATATCGTTTCTGAGTTCGTCCAGCGTGTAGCCGACCGCAAGTTTTGCAGCAATCTTTGCGATCGGAAAACCGGTGGCCTTTGATGCCAGCGCTGACGATCTCGACACCCGCGGGTTCATTTCGATAATCAGGACGCGGCCCGTATTCGGGCAGATCGCGAACTGCACGTTCGAACCTCCGGTTTCGACGCCAATCTTTCGCAGCACCTCGATCGACGCATTACGCAGTCGCTGATACTCCTTATCGGTGAGGGTCTGGGCAGGTGCCACAGTGATGGAATCGCCGGTGTGGACACCCATCGGGTCGAAGTTCTCAATCGCACAGACAATGATGCAATTGTCATTCTTGTCCCGCACCACCTCCATCTCGAATTCTTTCCAGCCGATGACCGATTCTTCGAGCAGAACTTCGGTCGTCGGAGACATTTCAAGACCGTGCGTCACGATGCGCTCGAACTCTTCCCGGTTATAGGCAATCCCGCCACCGGTTCCACCGAGTGTGAAGGACGGCCGAATAATTGTCGGAAAGCCGATTCCCTGTTGTTTTTCGAGCGCCTCATCGATCGTGTGGGCGATTTCTGCTCTCGGGCTTTCGAGGCCGATCTCACTCATTGCCTGGCGGAAAAGATCACGATCTTCGGCCATATCGATCGCGGTTCGCGATGCGGCGATCAGCTCAACACCGTATTTTTCGAGTACACCCTCCCGTGCCAGATCCAGCGCACAGTTCAGGGCCGTTTGACCGCCCATCGTCGGCAGCAACGCATCCGGTCGTTCCTTTTCGATGATTCGCTCGACGGTCGCCCATTGCACCGGCTCGATATATGTCGCGTCCGCCATCTCGGGGTCGGTCATGATTGTCGCCGGATTCGAGTTGACCAGAATGACTCGGTAACCCTCTTCGCGCAGCGCCTTGCAGGCCTGCGCACCGGAGTAATCGAACTCACAGGCCTGACCGATAACGATCGGGCCAGCGCCGATAATCAGAATGCTGTCTATGTCAGTACGTTTTGGCATGTGTCAGTCTTGCGCCCTGCCGAGATAATTGAGATTAAGTATCAACCATAAGATATTGATTTATATACGACCTATGACATCAATACAGCTTTGAAGCCCCGCCTCTTCTGTTCTTCCATCTGTTCGATAAAACGCTCGAAAAGCGGTAGTAAATCGTGCGGCCCCGGGCTCGCCTCCGGGTGACCCTGAAAACTAAAGGCGGGTTTCTCCGTGAACGCGATTCCCTGCAACGTGCCATCGAACAATGAGCGATGGGTTGCAACGACGGTGTCGGACAAGGTCGATTCATCGACGGAGAAACCATGGTTCTGGCTCGTTATCATCACCTGTCCGGTCTCTAAATCCTGCACTGGATGATTCGCACCATGATGACCGAATTTCATCTTCTCGGTTTTCGCGCCGGCGGCGAGTGCCAGCAGCTGATGCCCCAGGCAAATTCCGAACAGCGGGACCCCGGATTCGAGGAATGACCGGATTGCCGCAATTGCGTAGTCACAGGGTTCCGGATCACCAGGCCCGTTCGAGAGGAAAATGCCGTCCGGACGTAATGCCAGCGCATCTTCTGCACTCGTCGTCGCCGGAACAACCGTCATACGACAATCGAGATCGGACAGCAGGCGCAGAATATTCCGCTTTACACCGAAGTCGTAAGCAACGACATGATATGGCGCTATACGCCGGCTCATGACCCTCGGCTTGCGACCGAAAGTACTGCCGTGACACCATTGGTAGCGCTCACCGGTCGTCACGAATTTTGCGAGGTCCATGCCCGCGATCCCGGGAAACTTCGTCGCGTGCTTGACGGCGGTTTCGACCGCCTGCTCGCCAGTCATGATGCAGCCCGACTGCGCGCCGGTTCTGCGGATGATGCGTGTAAGTTTGCGGGTATCGATATCGGCAATCGCCACCGTGCCGGCCTGTCTGAGAAAACCCGAAAAAGTGCGCTCTGAGCGCCAGCTGCTCGTCAGCATAGTACTGTCCCGCACGACCAGCCCGGACGCGTGGATTTTTTCGGACTCCATATCGTCGCTGTTGGTTCCGGTATTGCCGATATGCGGGTATGTCAGAGTGACGATCTGTCGGCAGTAGGACGGATCGGTCAGAATCTCCTGATAGCCCGTCATCGCGGTGTTGAAAACGACTTCACCAATGGTCTGCCCTTCGGCGCCAATCGACGTGCCGTAGAATACGGTGCCATCCTGTAGTGCAAGTATCGCCGGCGTGCTCATTGGGACCCTCAATAGCCAAATCCGATGCAGACCACTTGAGGACCAGATCGTCGCTTATCTGCAGGTTGCAGATGCACAAAAGCGGAAGGACTGTGCCTTCCGCTTGCGACTTCGCTGACCGCCCAGCGATCCGGCGTAGTTTACTGAAGGGTGGCTGCCCGCGCCAGACTGAAAGCGGTTTTTTTTCGCGATTGACGGCTGTCGGCGCCTCAGTGATCGCTAAAGAGGACATCCTGCATCGAATACCGCCCAGGTGGCTGACCGCCGACCCAGCGCGCGGCCCTCAGCGCCCCGTCGACGAAGACCTGGCGAGTTGTGACGCTATGGGCGAAGGTCAGCTCTTCCGTCGCCGTCCGCATACTTACCCGATGATCGCCGGGGACTTCACCGCGCCGTTCTGCCTCGAAACGGATACCCTCGGTTCCAGTCACCCCTCTGGACCTTGCAATCGCTTCGCCAAGCTTCAGCGCTGTCCCTGATGGTGAGTCTTTCTTATGGGCGTGGTGGACCTCAGCTATCTCAATCTCGAAGTTCGCGCCAAGCGAAGCCGCCGCTTCGCGCACAGAGCGCTCAAGCACAGCGATACCGAGACTCATATTGCGATCGTAAACCACCGCAACCTGCTGCGCTGCCATCGCCAGGCGGCCCATCTGTTCAGTGCTGAGCCCACTAACGCCGCAGACGAGTGGCTTACCCATTGCTACAGCTGCCTGCAGAACCTCTTCAGTGCCCTCAGGCAAACTGAAGTCGATAATGACGTCGGCGTCCGACAGAAGCATGTCGATATCGTCGCCACGGCGCCAGATTCCCGCCAGCCGAAGATCGTCCTGCTGTTCGATGCTGTCGGCGAGCGCGCGCCCCATACGTCCGGCGCCCGCCACTACGATAGCCGTTTTACTGGAATTGATGACGTACTCCTCTTAGGAATCGTCGATACTACGTTAGCTTATTCGATCAAAAAACCGTCTTACCGTATCGAGCCAGCTATCCGCACGCGGGCTGTGTTTATCGCCACCTTTTTTCACCGCCTCGTCGAACTTGCGCAACAGCTCCTGCTGCTGCGACGTCAGATTAATCGGCGTTTCGACAGAGACTTGTGCAAACAAATCACCCTGGCGAGGATCCCTTACGGTCGTTACACCCTTGCCGCGCAGGCGAAAGATTTTCCCTGATTGGGTGCCGGCCGGGACCTTGAGCGAAACATGGCCGTCCAGCGTCGGTAACTCCACCTCACCACCCAGCGTCGCCACGGCGATACTGACCGGGACTTCGCACGTCAGATTGGCTCCGTCGCGTTCGAATATCTTATGTTCCGCAACTCGCAACTCGACATACAGGTCGCCTGCCGGCCCGCCATTGCGTCCGGCTTCGCCTTCACCCGACAATCGAATGCGATCGCCATCATCGACTCCTGCCGGCACTTTCACCGACAGAGTTCGCGTTTTGCGCTTGCGCCCACGACCGTGACAATCCTCGCAGGGATCGCTGATGGTAGTACCCGCACCTTTGCACGCCGGGCAGGTTTGCTGGACCGAGAAAAACCCCTGTTGCATGCGCACCTGTCCGACGCCGCCGCAGGTCGAGCAGGTTTCGGGCGATGTGCCCTTCTTCGCGCCTGAGCCATTGCAGGTATCGCAACTCACCTGAGTCGGAACGTCGATCTCGACGGTGTCGCCGTTGACCGCTTTCTCCAGATCGAGTTTTAGTTCGTAACCAAGGTCGGCACCGCGAAAAACCTGCTGGCCGCCGCCGCGACGCCCGCCACCAAAGATATCGCCGAATACATCGCCAAAGATATCGCCGAAGCCCTCTGCACCGCGCCCGCCACCAGCACCGGCGCGCAGGCCGTCATGGCCGAACTGATCGTAGGTAGTCCGTTTTCCAGCATCCTTCAGAACTTCGTAGGCTTCTTTCGCTTCCTTGAATTTCTTCTCGGATGAGTCGTCGCCGTCCTTGTTGCGATCGGGATGATGCTTCATGGCGAGTCGGCGGTAGGACTTCTTAATCTCGTCGGCGGTTGCCGATTTCGAGACGCCCAGTATTTCGTAGTAATCGCGTTTAGCCATAGCTTTCTTTTAAGTTTCGGGCGCCTTTCAGCGCCCGATTATTACAACAAACCTGATACGAAGATCGTTCACTCAGACTTGGACTTATCGTCCTTGTCCACTTCCTCAAACTCCGCATCGACAACGTCGTCTGCAGGCTGATCACCTTCGGCCGCCCCATCCGTACCGGCATCGGCCGGCTGCTCAGCATACAGTTTCTGCGCCAGGCCGGCCGAAGCCTCGCCCAGTGCAGCCGTCTTGGCTTCGATAGTATCCTTGTCGTCGCCCTCGAGCGCCGTCTTCAAATCCGAGACTGCATTCTCAACAGCGAGCCGCTCTTCAGCCGTTGCTTTTTCGCCCAGCTCACCGAGCGTCTTCTCGGCAGCGTGAATCAATCCATCCGCCTGATTACGTGTATCGACCAGTTCGCGGAACTTGCGATCGTCTTCGGCATGACTTTCCGCATCCGAAACCATCGTCTCAATCTCCTCGTCCGACAAACCACTGGAGGCCTTGATCACGATGTTCTGGCTCTTGCCGGTCGCCTTGTCTTTGGCGGACACATTGAGGATACCGTTTGCATCGATATCGAAGGTCACCTCAATCTGCGGCAGGCCACGCGGTGACGGCGGAATATCGGCGAGATCGAAACGCCCCAGGGACTTGTTATCCACAGCACGTTCGCGTTCACCCTGCAGCACATGAATAGTCACAGCGGTCTGGTTATCGTCCGCTGTCGAAAACACCTGCTCGGCGTTCGCGGGAATCGTCGTATTTTTGTCGATCAGCTTGGTCAGGACACCACCCAGCGTTTCGATACCCAGCGACAACGGCGTCACGTCCAGCAGCAACACGTCCTTGACGTCGCCGGCCAGAACACCGCCCTGAATCGCAGCACCCAGTGCAACCGCCTCGTCCGGGTTGACGTCCCGGCGCGGCTCCTTACCGAAGAAGTTCTGCACCTCCTCCTGAACCTTGGGCATACGAATCTGGCCGCCAACGAGGATGACGTCATCGATTTCATTGACCTTCAGTCCGGCGTCCTTCAGCGCGACCTTACACGGCTCGATCGTGCGTGCGATTAGCTCGTCGACGAGTGATTCGAGTTTTGCCCGCGTCAGCTTGATATTGAGGTGCTTCGGTCCGCTGGCATCTGCTGTAATGTAAGGCAGATTAACTTCCGTCTGCTGCTGAGTACTGAGCTCGATCTTCGCTTTTTCAGCAGCCTCTTTCAGGCGCTGCATGGCCAGAGGATCTGCCGTGATGTCCACACCGCTTTCGCGCTGGAATTCAGACGACAAGTACTCGATGACGCGCATATCGAAGTCCTCACCACCGAGGAAGGTATCGCCATTGGTGGCAAGCACTTCAAACTGGTGCTCTCCGTCAACTTCCGCGATTTCGATAATAGAGACGTCGAAGGTTCCGCCGCCGAGGTCAAATACTGCTATCTTGGCATCGCCACGCTTCTTGTCCATGCCGTAGGCCAACGCAGCCGCTGTCGGCTCGTTGATGATGCGTTTAACGTCGAGGCCCGCGATTTTCCCGGCATCTTTCGTTGCCTGGCGCTGCGAATCGTTGAAGTAGGCCGGAACAGTAACGACGGCTTCGGTAACGTCTTCGCCGAGATAATCTTCAGCCGTTTTCTTCATCTTCATCAGAACACGGGCTGAAATCTCGGGCGGCGCCATCTTCTTGCCATTAGCCTCGACCCAGGCATCGCCGTTGTCAGCCTTCGCAATCGTATACGGCACCATGCCGATATCACGTTGCACGACATCATCATCAAACTTGCGCCCGATGAGCCGCTTTACGGCAAACAGTGTGTTGGTGGGATTTGTGACGGCCTGGCGCTTCGCGGACTGACCCACCAAAACCTGATCGTCCTTGCTGAACGCGACAATCGACGGTGTCGTGCGATCGCCTTCGCTGTTCTCGATAACCTTGGGGGCATCGCCCTCCATGACTGCAACGCAGGAGTTCGTGGTACCAAGGTCGATACCAATAACTTTACCCATGTTTACGCTCCAAATTAGTAATTAATCAAACTGGCTGTCTAGGTGGGGCCAGCACCTGCTGTTTCAAGCAATCCGGCCAATAAATTGACCGATTGACCTTTATTCCGCGGCAACAATCACCATGGCGGGCCTCAGAAGCCGACCGTTCAACGTATATCCCTTCTGTACAACCGCAACAACCGAGCCCGGCTCGACGTCATCGGAGGGCTGCATGCTGATCGCCTCGTGGAACTCTGGGTCGAACGGCTCGCCGGCCGGCTCGACTTCTTCGATGCCGAATTGTTGCATCGTCGCTCCCAGCAACTTGAGCGTCGCCGCGCTGCCCTCCAGCAGACTCTCTGCGCTCGCGCTGTCCGCCGAAGCCAGGCCCATTTCGAGGCTGTCCCTGACAGCGAGCAGTTCCTTACCGAAGCGCTCAAGCGCAAAACGGTGGGCATTCTCGACGTCCCTGGCGGTTCGCTTGCGAACGTTTTCCAGCTCGGCCGCCGTACGCAGATAGCGATCCCAGTTTTCCTCGGCTTTCGCCCGCGCCTCCTCGAGCCCAGAGGCCGTCTCCGCAGCCTCGGTATCGCCTGCCGTAGCTTCCTCAGCCGCCAACAATTCCTCGATTTCTTCGTCCGGGCGCTCCGCCTGTCCGTTCATGTATTCCTGCTCCAGAGACTGTGCAACGGACGCCCAACGGACGATCGATGCGTAAATGACGTTCGCAGTTTGGGGGTCGGAGAAAAAATATCAAGAGCCAGCCCAACAAAATTGCCGAAATTCGTTGTCAATCAGCCGTTTTGGCTCAGCGCAGACTCGAGCAGGCGGGCAGTAACGTCGACAATCGGCACAACCCGGTCATACGCCATTCTTGTCGGGCCAATGACGCCCAGAACGCCGATAGTGTCGTCATCGACGTGATACGGCGCTGTGATCACGCTACAGCCGTCGAATATGCGATAACCGGACTCCTCGCCGATAAATATCTGCACACCGTTGGCGTTGATGCTTCGGTCCAGCAGGTCAAGGATGACGCGTTTGCGCGAAAATGCGTCAAACAGTCGCCGCAAGGTGTCAACGTCGGACAACTCCGCGAAATCCATCAAATTGGTTTCACCGGCGACCACATATTTATTATCCGGGTCGTCCGCACCAACCATCGCCGACTGTGCGACGGAAATGATCTCGTGCATCGTCTGATTCATGGAATCACGAGTCGAATCGAGCTCTTCGAGCAATCTTGCGCGCACCTGCTCCAGGTCACTGCCGCCGTAGTGCTCATTAATGAAATTCTGCGCCTGCTGCAGCTCGGAAGCCGTGTATTCGCGGTCCGTATGCAGAATCCGGTTCTGAACCTCGCGGTCGTTGACCACCAGAATCACCAGAATCCGGTTCTCGGACAGCGGCAGGAACTCGATCTGTCGCAGAGTGATCTGAGGTGCTCGCGGTACGGTGACCACACCCGCCATGCTGGTGAACTCCGACAACATACTCGACACCGCACCGACCAGTCCGTCAGGATTGTCCGACTCGTAGCGTATCTGCGCCCGAATCTTCTGAATATCACCGTCGCCCGGCTGCCGGTAGCGCACCAGCGTATCGACAAACAAGCGATATCCCTTGGGTGTCGGTATCCGTCCGGCGGAGGTATGCGGAGCCGATACCAGGCCCATTTCCTCAAGATCGGACATGACATTGCGGATCGTTGCCGGGCTGAGGTCTAGTCCGGCGTCTTTGGATAGCGTTCGGGAGCCAACGGGCTGACCATCGCGTATGTAGCGCTGGATCAACACACGCAACAGATGTTGACCGCGATCATTGGGTACCGGGTTCGTAGCTTCAGCTGACATTCAAAGGAAACGCTAGCAATGCCTTGGCGGTGGGTCAAGGGTTTGCCACAATCGCCCCATGAGCACACCGTTTCAGAATATTGCTATCGTCGGCCATCGGCACGATTTGCGGGTTATCGAGCCGCTTGAGCTCCTGAGCTCGCATTTGACTAAAGCCGGAATACAGCTGGTCAGCGTCGATGACGCCGCCAGCGCCGATCTGGTTATTGCCATAGGCGGCGACGGCACGATGCTTTATGCCAGCCGGCTGGTGCGGGAAACGGGTACGCCCATCCTGGGTATCAACCGCGGGCGGCTCGGCTTTCTTGCAGATGTCACACCTGACGAGATGATTGCCAGCGTTGACCGCGTCTTACGAGGCGAGTATTCGACAGACTCCCGTTTGCTCCTGGAGGCTCGCCTGCAGCGCCATTCCGGTGGAGAAGAACTCGCGTTCGCCCTGAATGACGTCGTTCTGCAGCGGCGCGAAACCGGGCGCATGGTGGACTTCGAAACCCGCATATCCGGGCGCTACGTCAACACCCATTCGGGTGACGGCCTGATTGTCGCAACGCCGACAGGGTCCACGGCCTATGCGCTGAGTTGCGGCGGACCTATTATCGAGCCGCAACTGGATGCCGTCGTTGTCGTACCGATCTGCCCGCATACGCTGACAGACCGGCCCATAGTGATTTCGGCCGATGAACCGGTCGACATCACCTTGCTGCAACGAGATAACACCAAAGCCGAAATAACGGTCGATGGATTTTCCATGGGCGGTATCGAGCCCGATGACAATCTGAGAATTTCCGCTGCAAACAAACGGGTTACACTCGTGCACCCGCCCGGCTATGATTTCTACGGCATACTGCGCTCCAAGCTGTTTTGGGGCCGCGATAACCGCACTCGGGAAGTCTGAAGCGCTGGGAACCTGACATGTTAATGAATCTGCAAGTCCGCGATTTCGCGATCGTTGAGAGAATCGATATTGAGTTCGAGCATGGCATGACGGTGCTCACCGGCGAAACCGGCGCCGGCAAGTCGATTCTTGTCGATGCGCTCGGGCTGGTACTCGGTGAGCGCGGCAGCGCCCAGCTGGTTCGGGATGGCGCGAAACGTGCGGAATTCGCCGCAGAGTTCGATGTATCCGGGCTTGCAAACGTCGCCAACTGGCTTGAGGAACAAGCCCTGGACCTCGAGGGCGATTGCCTGCTGCGACGCGTCATAAACGCGGACGGCCGGTCTCGTGCTTTCGTCAACGGCAACGCCGTGTCGTTATCGCAGCTTAAAAGCCTCGGCGAGTTACTGCTCGACATCCATGGCCAGCATTTTCACCAGTCACTGGGGCGCAGACCCGTGCAGCGGGATTTGCTGGATCACTTCGGCGGGCTCCTGGAGCAGCGCGCCGCAACAGCCACTCGCTACACCGAATGGATGACCGTTGCCGAACGGCTGCAATCACTGCTGAGCGCAGACTCGGACCGGGCATCACGCCTGGACCTGCTGGCATTCCAGCTCCAGGAACTCGTATCGCTGGGTTTGACCGACGGGGAGACCCAGGAACTCAATACCGAACGACAGAAACTGCAAAACAGCGGCCGCCTCGCTGACGGGGTTTCCGCCACGCTGGACGCGCTGGACGACAATGAGAGCAGCAATGCCAACAAGCTTATAGCCGATGCGAGTCGCTCGCTGCGGGCAATCGCCGACTACGACGATGCACTCAAGCCGCTGCTCGAGTTACTCGACACCGCCAGCATTCAGGTATCGGAAACAACGGAAACCCTGCGACGCTACGGCGAGGGCCTCGATATGGATCCCCGGCGCCGGGACTGGGTCGAGGAAAGACTCGACGCGATACAGGCAGTTGCCCGCAAACACCGCGTAACCAACGACGAGCTGGCCGGTTTGCAGAGCCGGTTGCAGGACGAGTTCGACGAACTCAACAATGCCGAAGAACGCGGCAGAGAACTCGAAATCCAGGTCGGCAAGCTGCGCGAAGAGTTCATGTCTGCGGCGAAAGCCCTGTCGGCCGAACGTAGTAAAGCGGCCAGGGCCTTTTCTGCAGCCGTGACGGATGCGATGTCCGGCCTTGGCATGCCCGACGGAAAATTCGACGTTGCCCTGTCACGCCTTGGCGACGATTCCGCACGACCCTGGGGTATCGACGACGTCGATTTCATGATCAGCGCGAACCCGGGACAGAAACCGCAACCGCTGGCGAAAATCGCGTCCGGCGGCGAACTGTCGAGAATGAGTCTGTCCATCCAGGTCATCGCAAGCGACGGCAGCTCGATACCGACAATGGTCTTCGACGAAGTCGACAGTGGAGTCGGCGGCGGGGTGGCCGAAATGGTTGGCCGGCGGCTGCAGCAGCTTGGCGATACCCGCCAGGTACTGTGCGTCACTCACCTTCCGCAGGTGGCAAGTCTTGCGGACCGGCATTTTCGTGTCAGCAAGGTCAGCGACGGTAAATCAACGCGGACAGGCCTGCAGATGCTCGGCAAGGAAGAACGCGTCGAGGAACTGGCCAGGATGCTGGGGGGCGTGGAAATCACAAAGAAAACGCTCGACCATGCCGCCGAGATGCTCGCCGGTGGGCGACAGCGGCGCGCCTGAACCAGGCCCTGAACGGGCCCCTAACTGCCCGCGCCGTCCTTTTTAGCCTTTACGTATAACACCAGGCTGTGATCGATCAGCTCAAAACCATGTTTGTCCGCGATTTCGTGCTGAATTCTCTCGATCTCCTCGCTGACGAATTCGACGACTTCACCGGAATCGACCACGACCATATGATCGTGGTGCTCCCCATCGTCGAGCTCGAAAATTGAGTGGCCGCCCTCGAAATTGTGGCGCGTCACCAAGCCCGCCGTTTCAAACTGCGTCAGAACGCGGTAAACCGTCGCCAGCCCGATATCCTCGCCCTCCTGCAGTAGCTGCTTGTAGATGTCCTCAGCGCTCATATGGCGCAATTTGGAGTCCTCGAGAATCTCCAGTATCTTGAGCCGTGGCAGGGTGATCTTGAGGCCGGCCTGGCGAAGTTCTTTTCTTTGCTGCATGAATGAGCTCTCACAGGTATGATGCGCGC
Source organism: Woeseiaceae bacterium (assembly GCA_021773035.1). Taxonomy (GTDB): domain Bacteria; phylum Pseudomonadota; class Gammaproteobacteria; order Steroidobacterales; family Woeseiaceae; genus UBA1847. The sequence goes on along the minus strand of JAJFKU010000072.1, from coordinate 44,150 downwards.
CTATTATGACAATGTGGCTGAACATTTTCAGCCTGAAACGTTCAGACCGATATGACTATGCGTAAAAGCCTCCTATTGTTTCTCGCTTTCTTCTGCCTCGCCGCGACCAGCGGCTGTGTTTATCGGGCGGCTATTTCGCAGGGAAACCTGATCAAACAGGAAGACCTGAATCAAGCCGAAGTCGGCATGACAAGGACGCAGGTTCGGTTCCTGCTGGGAACGCCGATGATCGACGATCCGTTTACGCGCGAGCGTTGGGACTACGTTTACTACCTGACCATTGGTCGCAACGACGCGGTCAGAAAACGCTGGGTTTCGGTCTACTTCGAAGACGACAAGGTCAGCGAAATCCGCAAAGATCAGGAGCTGTCGCCGGACCTCTAGTCCGTTTCGGCACCACTCATGGTCTTTCCGACCAGCGCGAGCTGTCGCCGTGCCTCTCTCGGATCGAGTTCGAGCGGCCGGTAAATCTCGACGCGGTCGCCGTCTTTCAGGACGCGATCGCCAGCGACTTCGCAGCCCCAGATACCCACCGCCAGGCCAGTAACGGAATAGTCGGGAAACGACTGCCGCAACTCTTCCACCTGAAGAAGCTCGTGGACAACGGTACCTGCCGGTACGCTGGTCGATAACAACAACTGCTTCTCCGGCAACGCAAACACAAGCTCAACACTTATTTCGTTCATCGACAATCTTCAGCCGTATATGTCGTCAGCGCGGCGAATAAACGAATCGATCAGCGTGTTACAGGTGTCTTCGATATAACGCCCAAACAAGGAATCCGTAATAGCGTTGGCGAATTCGAATTCAAGGCTCAAAGACACCTTGCTGCCATCCGCACCGAGTTGTTCAAAAGTCCAGCCACCCGACAGATGCCGAAAAGGACCATCGACCATCCTGATGTCCATCGACAAACCCGGGTTAACCCGGTTTCGTGTACGAAACGTCTTTTTTAGCGAGCTGAGCTGGAACTCCAGTGATGCTTCGATAAGCTGCTCGTCCTGATGGTGCAGCGTTGCACCCGTGCAGCGCGGCAAAAACTCCGGATATGCGCGAACGTCAGCCACCAGCGCATACATCTGTGCCGCGGAGTAAGGCACCAGGGCACTGCGACTGACGTTTCGCACGAGACTCCGGTCAGGTGACAGCGTTGATCAGCACAAACAGAATTCCGATCGGCGCAACGAATCTTGCCAGCAAACGCCAGGCTTTGTAGGAATTACCCGCACCGCCGAGTTCATCGGCCGTCGAGTTTCTGCACATCACCCAGCCCGCGAAAACAGCAATCAACAGACCGCCTAGCGGCAGCATGATATTGCTCGTCAGGTAATCGACATTGTTGTAGATCGTGCCGGCGAGAAATTCTACGTCGGACAGGATATTGAATGAGAACACGGTACCGAACCCAACCAGCCAGATCAGGCAGCCGACAATGATCGCCGCCTGCCCACGAGTCCGGTTGTGGTGCTCAACCAGCCAGGCAACGGCCGGCTCCATCAGACCGAGTGCCGAGGTCCATGCCGCGAAAGCCAGTAAAACGAAGAATATTGTCGAGAAAAACGCTCCGCCCGGCATCTGCCCCAGCGCAAGCGGCAAAGTCTGGAACACAAGACCGGGACCGGCATCGACCTGCAGACCGTTGCCAAATACCAGCGGAAAAATAACAAGCCCGGCCAGGATTGCGATCGAAGTGTCCGCGATCACGACTGTTGTCGAGGCGCCTGTAATTGACGTTTCCTCGGGCAGGTAAGCTCCGTAGGCCATAATCGCGCCCATGCCGAGCGACAATGTGAAGAACGCCTGCCCCATCGCGGCAAGAACACTGTTCCAGCCCAGCTTGCTGAAATCGGGCGTAAACATGAACTCCACGCCGGTCGCAAAGTAACCGGAATTGATCGAGTATCCGAGCAACACAATCATCATTAACAGTAATGCCGGCACCATAAAACGAACCGCCTGCTCAAGGCCGCGTTCCACACCGCGCGCAACGACGAAAATCGTCAGACCCATGAACAGCGTATGAACCAGTGACGTCATCCCTGTATTCAGTTTGAAGGCTTCGTGATCGGCAACCACCTGGGCAGCCGTCGCACCAACAAAGGTACCGGTCGCACTCTTGACGACGTAAGCCAGCGTCCAGCCCGCTATCACGCTGTAATAAGAAAGTATGAGAATACCCGCAGCGACGCCGAGCATTCCGAGCCATCGCCAGTTTGCAGAGCTGCCCTCCTCCCTGCCGAGCAACTCCATGGTCGCGACCGGGTTGCGACGGCCGCGCCGGCCTATCAGGATTTCCGACATCATGACCGGCATGCCGATGGCAAACACGCAGACCAGGTACACCAATACAAATGCTCCACCGCCGTTTTCGCCAACGACATACGGAAATTTCCAGATGTTACCCAGCCCAACCGCCGACCCTGTGACGGCCAGAATAAAGGCCATCCGCGACGACCAGTGCCCGTGTAATGAGGTTCTCTTCCCGTCGCCGGCTTGATTGCTTAGCATTGTTATTCTTCTCATATCGGCTGTGACTGCCGGGATTCTTATACAAAACCGAGTGCCTGACAACGCTTAGGCTCTATAATCCGCCTCTGATCCACCCGGGGCAACGCCACGCCGAACGAATTATGAGCAAGAAGAAAGCAAAAAAGCCCTCCAATAACGTAATCGCCGTCAATCGCCGGGCGCGTCACGACTACTTCATCGAGGACAAATTCGAAGCTGGCCTCGCTCTCGAGGGCTGGGAGGTCAAGAGTATGCGCGAGGGGCGCGCGCAGATTACAGAGGCTTATGTGAACCTGAAACAGGGTGAAGCGTGGCTTGTGGGCGCGCATTTATCGCCGCTGAACACCACCTCCACTCACGTCAAGGCCGACCCGACAAGATCGCGTAAACTGCTGCTGAATCGCTACGAACTCGATCGTCTGACGGGTGCCGTTGAGCGTAAGGGTTATGCGCTCGTACCGCTGAATCTTCACTGGCACAAAGGCAGAGCGAAACTGGACATCGGCCTTGGCAAGGGTAAAAAACAGCACGACAAGCGTGCCGACAAGAAAGACCAGGACTGGCAACGGCAAAGAGCCCGTATCCTGAAGAAATAGACTGTCGCTTTATGCCCGGGGAAACAGCTATAAGACGGACGAATTAGCTTGTAATCGGGCGCACTGCCCCTACACTAGTACGACACGGGGGGTGACATGGCTTCGACGTGGGTCGCGAAACTCCGAGTGCATGCCGAGGGACAGATAACCTCGTTAATCCACCTGTAAAACTTATAGTTGCCAACGAAGACAACTACGCTCTAGCTGCTTAAAAACCAGTTTTAGAGTCTTCTGCCCGGTACGTGCCTGTGCGTCCGGATCCCAGGAGTCACCTACACAGGACCGCGGTGCGGGCATGTTCAGGGCTCAATCCGTTAAATCCTTACTGAACTGGCTGTGAGTTTTCCCTGCCCGTCGGGTAGCCTGCAGTGAGATTAAAGACGGAATAAGCATGTAGAGCTCGTAGCGTAGGGCTTGCGGACGTGGGTTCGATTCCCACCACCTCCACCAATTCACAAAGACCACCGCAAGGTGGTCTTTTTCGTTCTAAACGCCGCTCTTACTCACCGCCAAGTACTTCCTCCACCCGGCCTTCAAGCGACGTCATTCCGGCTTCCTTCCCGAAAGCCAGTGCCGCATTGTCCTCGGCGCCTTCGAGACTCTTGCCCAGCGCAAGCAAAGCCCCGACCCGATTACTGCTGCCGCAATGCACCAGGACCGGACCCGAAGAAGCATCGATCAGCGCATCCAGCTTCGCCGCATTCTCGAAGTTTATGGCGCCGGCACCGGTGATCGGCAGCGTGACATAGCTCATGCCAAGCTCTTCTACAACTGCACCCTCATTGAGGCCGCGATTCTCTGCGGCCGCCCTGAGATCGATGACCGTTGTGTAGCCACTGTCCGCAAATACTTTCAGCGCAGCCCTGTCCGGCTGGCCAGCTGTCGACATTCCGTCCACCGGCTCTACAACACCAGACGCAACGACGTCGCGCAGATCAACTTTAAGCTCTGCTTCCGAATCCGCAGAAAAAGCGGCGCCGCTGAGCAGTGCCGCTGCCATCCCAACAAAAAAAAGACGTTTCATATCACTCACTCAATAACATGCGACCGTCTATTTCGACACCACGACCCGTAAATCGAACGTCGACGGACATCCGTTCGTACATGCTTCCGGATACTACCATCAAGTCACTGAGCGCTTTACTGACGGCTTTCGGCATCGGCTCGCCGCCGTCTGTCTCCATACTCTCGCTCGCCATCGACTCGCCGATCATCGCGTAGTAGCGCGCCGCATCCATATTCATGCTCATGAACGGTGCCGGCTCTACGCCGTCAGCGACCAGCATGTCGGCCGAGTTAGACTCCGCACCCTCGCCCAGTGAAACAGCCAGCGCGTTATTCGACAACGCCGCAAATGCTTCGTCGGCGATTCCCGCCAGCTGCGCCAGCTCCAGTTTGACCGGCTTGCCATCCGGAAGAAGATTGAGCGCCGCAATCTGCGGGTCCATCATTGCCACCATCGCTATCAGAGACTCCGCGTTTTCGACGGCAACCAGCAGGCTTGCGTCAAGCGACTCGGGCAAGGTTCCTTTATCGAAGTCCACGCCATCGATATTGACAATGTTCGCGACGAAACCACGAAAGCTGTAAACGACCGGGGGAATCGGCTGATTCAGGGCTTCACGTCCGGAAGCGACGCCCGCCTGCAAGTCTGCAAACAGCTCGCACTCATACGGATCGGCCTCCATGGCGTCGAGCTGTACTTCATAGAATTTTCTGAGCGCCAGCGGATCAAGCCCAAAGCCGATCGACATGAAACCGCCCGGGTCCGTTCCAAGCCCGGGTACGACGGCGGGAATCGATGCCAACCCTGCGGCGATGTCCTCTCGCACCTCCACAATCATCGAGCTCTCGATGACATCGGCAGAAACAGTCGTGTAGCCGAACACCATTCGCGGTGCGACATCGGCCATCTGCATGACCTCAGCAGTACAGGTATCGGTCAACTCAGGCGGCTGAAACTCGATGGCGGCAAACAGCTGCCTGTCCATATCGGATGCGCCGCCGGTAAACGTCTCGGCGATCCGCTTATGATCGACGAAGCCGGTGAAATAGGCTGAATACCCATACTCTTTCTGGATGCTCCGAAGTGATTTGCTCTTCTTGAGGCTTCTCCGCGGTTGCTTCACGCCAATCGCCAACGCTACCTGCGACTCGTCGTAGGAGGCCGGCACAGCCGTAACCACGAGCTGCTCGTCCACCGTAGCGATGATCAGGTTGAGCGCGCCGGCGCTGATGTACTTGTAGGCCTCACCGTCGGTCTCGCCGATCGGCAGAGCCTCTCCGGCTTTCTCTTCAACTCTCTCGAGCGCGGCGTCAAACAAGTCCGGATCCGTCAGTTCGATACGCATTACCGGGAGCAGGCCGTTGCCATACAGGGCAAAAGCCGAATCGCTATCGATACCGGCACCACGAACCCCCTCGAGGCTCATCAGATTGAGCAATTCTTCGGTAGCGGCGCGGAACTGTTCCGCATCTTCCGCCCCACCTTCCTCCGACGACATTTTGACGAGTTGTTCCGCCATAACGTGACGCAACACACGCTGATACGCCTTCAGTATCTCGTCCATCTTTGGCTCGAGTTTGTCCGCCAGCTTGTCAGGCATTGCTTCGGTTGAAGCGAAGGCATAAGGCGTATCGGCCGGGATGTACTTCAGCACGTCTGAGGAATTACCGGAGGCCGCGTACAAGGTCGAAACCGAAAACAACGAAACAACGGCAACAACGCGTCCAAGAAATGTATTCATAGAGAATCTGTTCATACTTACTAGTCCCAATTGATGTGCAGCGAATTTTTACGCAAGTGACGACTGCAAACAGTGGTGTCGATCACAAACGAACGATTCCGCAACCAATGGCTGCGGACATCATTTCAGTGTCGAAGACGAGTAAAGTAGCGATTGCTGACGGTCTTTATGTTGCGGTGATAGTGAATCGGACCGCGTGCCGTCTTGGAGTTACCATACCATAGCTCTACACTGTGTCCATGGAAATTTCCGACATCGAAGAAAGCGATTTTGAACCGGTACTCGCGCTGAACGAGGACTCCATCCCTCACGTAAGCCGCATCGGCGCCCAGGAATTGCGCTGGTTTGCCGACAATGCTGCCTATGTACGCGTCGCGAAAATTGAGCAGAAAATGGCCGGCTTTCTGATCGGACTCCGTCCGGGAACCAGCTACCAGAGCCCGAATTACCGCTGGTTTTGTCAAAACTACGAAGACTTCGCCTATATCGACCGGGTCGCTGTTTCGGAATGGGCAAGGCGTCGAGGCGTGGCCGACGCGCTCTACGACGACTTCAACCGTACACAATCACCGGTACCGAGAATGACCTGCGAAGTGAATACCCGGCCGGCCAACGAAGGCTCGATGAAGTTTCACCAGCGCCTCGGATTCCGGCAGGTCGGCTCGCAGGAAGCCGAGGGCGGTGCCAAGGAAGTCGCGTTTTTGGAGAAAAAACTGTGAGCGATACGGAAAAGCAGGACCGGGAGTTCGACGTAATTGTCCAGGGCGCTACCGGTTTCACCGGTTTGTTGGTCGCGGAGTATTTACTGAGACAATACGGCCGTAACGGGCAGCTCCGCTGGGCCATCGCCGGGCGCAGTGAAAAGAAACTCCTCGAACTGCGGCAAACACTCGGGCCGGGCGCAGCTGATCTCAATTGCATTGTCGCCGACAGTTTCGATAAACAGGCGCTGGAGTCTCTTGCGGCGCGAACACGCGTTGTAGTCACCACGGTTGGGCCCTATGCATTGTATGGATCCGATCTCGTCGAGGCCTGCGTGAAGTCAGGAACGCACTACTGCGACCTCGCCGGAGAAGTGCACTGGATACGCCGAATGATCGACCTTCATCACGACGCGGCCAAGGCGTCCGGAGCTCGCATCGTGCATTGCTGCGGCTTCGACTCTGTACCCATGGATATCGGCGTCTGGTTCCTGCAGGACACCGCGTTCAGGAAAACCGGCAGCTATTGCAAATCAATCAGCATGTTCGTAAAGGCGACCAAAGGCACCGCTAGCGGCGGTACGCTGGCAAGCATGATGAACATCATCAAAGAAGCCCGAAAAGACCGCAGTATCGCCAGAACACTGATACACCCCTACAGCCTCAACCCGGAAGGTGAGCGCGACGGTCCGGACAGCCGCGATCAGAAGAAGGTAGTGTATCGAGAGGATGCGAAATCTTGGACTGCCCCGTTCGTCATGGCCGGAGTCAACACGAAAGTCGTCAGGCGCAGCCACGCACTCGCCGGCTATCCGTACGGGAAAGACTTCCGCTACGACGAATCCGTCGCAACCGGTCGAGGGTTCGGAGGCTGGCTCAAGGGCACCCTGATGACGGCGGGACTCGGCATGATTGTATTCCTGGCGTCATTCACACCGACTCGAAAGCTGCTGCAGCGATTCGTACTCGCCAAACCCGGTGAAGGACCCGACGCCAAACTGCAGCAGGAAGGGTTCTTCAACCTGATGCAGATCGGTGTCCTAGCAGATGGCACGGCACTGCACAGCCGTATCACCGGTGACCAGGACCCGGGCTACGGTTCAACCAGCAAAATGCTCAGCGAATGTGCCGTATGTCTCGCAAAGGACGATATCAAAACCGGCGGCGGTGTCTGGACGCCGGCCGCTGTCATGGCAGAGCCGCTGATCAATCGGCTGCGTGACAATGCCGGCCTCACATTCGAGCTACGTGATTAGTGGCCCGGAGAGTAGTGCAGGTTCTCGTCGTACAGCTCTCCGGCCTCAACTCTAAGCGCCAGCCTGTTTCGAGGTGATGCGACCGGGCAGGTCGAAAAGTCGTTGAATGCGCAAGGCGGGCTGTAGGCTTTATTGAAGTCCAGCACCGTCAGGCCGTCCTCCCCAGGCGCCGTCGAGTAAAGAAAGCGCCCTGCTCCATAGGTTGCATCGCGATTCGTCTGATCACCGAAAACGTAAAACAGCTGGTCACCCACCGTATACGCCTCAAGCTCGAAGCGTTGCCCGGCGATTTCGAACTCGACGACACCGGGTGAGGCCGGACGATAGTCAAGCCCCTCGATAACCGTCTGCACGTTCGCCGTTACTGGTTCCGGATAACGTTTCAATGTCGCCTGCACCCGAAACGCCGGATCGATATCGAAATACTCCAGCGGACCGAAGCTCTTGACAAAAGGATGCTCGAAATCACGCAAGCGCACGCCGTAGCGCCCTTCGCGCTCAACGACAGTCCAGGCCAGGTTTCGGTGCGTCAGCATAGTCGGCTGCTCGGTAACATCGGACGCGATCGCGAGTTCGTCGACGGGCTGGCCATCACTGTGCACGTCAACGCCGGCATTGACCGTCATGGAAACGCCGGCGGCGGCGACCGTAAAAACGCCAATCTGCGCAGCGCTATCGGCGTCAAAAACAATGTCATTCGACGCATCGGAACCGAAGCTGTAGGTACCCGGCTCCAGCCAGTAGAGACCGATCTGGTTCAGGTAGCCGGTTGCCGCCAGCAGTCGCTCTAACCGCCCTGCACGCCACTCGATAACCTCACTCACATGAGCTGTCGAGTCGAAACTTGCGCCACTCTGGTTGCAGCCGCCCAGTATCAGGGCAGCCAGAACCGCTGAAAGCCTTACCAATCGTCGATTTCGCATGGATCGTAGTGTGCCATATCAATTCTCGTAATGGGTCACTATAATCCGCGCCTGCTTAGAGAGCCCACCCTAATGTCGCAACTCAATAAACTACGAAATATCGCGATCATCGCGCACGTCGATCATGGCAAGACCACGCTCGTCGACCAGATGCTGCAACAGTCCGGCACGCTCGGGCCGCGAGCTGCCGTACCCGATCGCCTCATGGACTCGAGCGACCTCGAACGAGAACGCGGCATCACGATTCTGGCGAAGAACACCTCGGTCAAATGGAATGACTACCTCATCAATATTGTCGATACACCGGGCCACGCCGATTTCGGTGGCGAAGTCGAACGTGTTTTGTCGATGGTGGACAGCGTCCTGCTATTGGTCGACGCGGTCGAAGGCCCGATGCCACAAACCCGGTTTGTGACCGAAAAAGCCTTTGCGCAGGGCCTTGTACCCGTTGTTGTCATCAACAAGGTCGATCGCGACGGCGCTCGCCCGGATTGGGTTATCAACCAGACATTCGATCTGTTCGACCGCCTCGGCGCTACCGATGAGCAGCTCGACTTTCCGATCATCTACGCGTCGGCGCTGGAGGGTTATGCCAGCGAGAATTCGGACGTTCGCGACGGCAATATGGATCCGTTGTTCGAGACTATCGTCAAACATGTGCCACACCCGGACGTCGATCCCGATGGGCCTCTGCAGCTACAGGTATCCAGCCTTGACTACGATACTTACGTTGGCGTACTCGGTATCGGGCGCATCAGCCGCGGCAGCATAAAAGCGAACGCGCCTGTGAGCATCGTCGCCCCCGACTCCACATCGCGTCGCGGCCGGGTACTCGAACTGTTCGGTTTTGACGGACTGAAGCGGCAACGCGTGGAATCGGCGTCCGCCGGCGATATCGTGGTATTCAGCGGTATCGAAAAACTCGGCATCTCGGACACACTGTGTGACCGTGACCACGAGGAAGCATTACCGCCCCTCAGTGTCGATGAGCCGACCGTCAACATGACCTTCCAGGTCAACAAGTCGCCATTCGCCGGACAGGATGGCAAGTTCCTCACCAGTCGTCAGATTCGCGAACGGCTTGACCAGGAGCTCAAACACAACGTTGCACTGCGCGTCGATAACACCAGCGATCCGGACAAATTCAGAGTTTCCGGCCGCGGCGAACTGCATTTATCGGTACTCGTGGAAACAATGCGTCGTGAAGGTTTCGAGCTCGCCGTTTCCCGCCCGGAAGTCATCATGCATGACGTCGACGGCGCCGAGCACGAACCCTGGGAACAACTCACCGTGGATTTCGACGAGGCCTATCAGGGTGCTGTCATGACCCGCCTGGCCGACCGCAAAGGCGAACTGCAGAACATGCAGCCCGACGGTAAGGGACGCATGCGTCTCGACTATAAGATTCCAACCCGGGGGCTTATCGGCTTTCGAACCGAGTACATGACTGCAACCTCCGGAACGGGACTGATCTACCACGTACTCGATCAGTATGCGCCGCGCGTCCCCGGAACGATCGCACAACGCTCAAACGGCACACTCGTCTCCATGGTGCATGGCAAAGCGCTGGCGTACGCGCTGTTCAACCTGCAGGAGCGCGGCAAGCTCTTCATTGGCCACGGTGCGCCGGTTTACGAAGGCATGATTATCGGTATTCACAAGCGCCAGAACGACCTGGTCGTGAATCCGACGAAAGCGAAACAGCTCACCAACGTGCGCGCGGCCGGCACCGACGAGAACCTCATTCTGACGCCGCCGCTGCGCTATTCGCTGGAACAGTCACTCGAATTTCTCGACGACGATGAACTGCTCGAAGTGACACCGTCGAACCTGCGACTCAGAAAGAAGTTTCTCACCGAAGTCGAACGAAAAAGAGACTCACGACAAAAAGCATCGTGACCGGAGACGCGGCAACACTGGCTTTTGCCGACCTGCAGCCCGAGGACATCGTTGCGACGCTGGATGACATGGGCTTCGCCTGCGATGGCCGATTTTTAGCACTCAACAGCTATGAAAACCGCGTCTATCAGATCGGTATCGAAGACGACAAACCTGTGGTGGCCAAGTTCTACCGCCCCGATCGCTGGTCCGACGAATCGATCGTTGAGGAGCACGTTTTTTCGCTCGACCTCGCCAGCCAGGACATCCCCGTCGTCCCACCTATGGAAATTGGCGGCAGCACTTTACAGCATGCCGGACATTATCGTCTCGCGGTTTTCCCCTGCCGCGGTGGCCGCGCGCCCGACCTCGACAACTACGAATTACTCACGCAACTCGGGCGACTAATCGGGCGCATTCATCTCGAAGGCGAGCTCTCGTCTTTTAAACACCGGCCGCGTATCGATATCGACAGCTACGGGGTCGAGTCGATGGATTACCTGCTCGACAACGAGTTCATACCGTTCGAAAACTGCGACGCCTACGAGAGCGTTGCCGAACTTGTCCTCGATGGTGTCGAAGCCTGTTTCGAGCGCGCCGGCAACGCACGCGAAATCCGGCTGCATGGTGACTTTCATCCTGGCAACGTGCTGGTAAACGAGGACAGGCTGCACATTGTCGATCTGGATGATTGCCGTCATGGCCCTGCGGTTCAGGATCTCTGGATGTTTCTATCGGGGGACCGCGCGGAGCAAACGCCACAGCTCGAAGCGCTGCTGCAAGGCTATCAATCGTTCCGCCGCTTCGATGCGCGAGAACTACACTTGCTGGAGGCGCTGCGCAGCCTGCGCATCATGCACTACGCTGCCTGGCTCGCGCGCCGCTGGGAAGATCCGGCGTTTAAGGTCGCGTTCCCCTGGTTTGACAGTGCGCGCTACTGGGACGATCACGTCCTAGCATTGCGTGAGCAGGTAGCGCTGATGCAGGAAGCACCGCTCGAGTGGCGAGATTTCTAACTAACGCGACGGTAAGCGACGCCGGCGGGGACTGATCTCAAAGCGCTGAATCCAGCGTGAGAAAGTATCGCGACTCAAGCGCTGCAGGTCGTCGATCGATGCCGCTATCTGCTTTCTGATCTCATCTGGATCGATACGTCCCGCTTCATCCTGCAGGGTCGCCTGATTCGCCGGCACAGTCAGCCAACGCTCGATGAGCGAGCGATCCACCTCCAGGTGAAACTGAAACCCGTAAGCCTGTTCTCCGTGGCGAAACGCCTGCACGGCACTTAGCTCGGATTCCGCAAGATGAACAGCACCCGGCGGCAACTGAATGCCGTCCTCGTGCCATTGGAAGACCTTCTGCTCGGCAGTAAATGTCGACAGTACAGGGTCCTTCCGTCCATCGTCCGTCAGACAAACATCGTACCAACCGATTTCGCGCGTAACGTTTCTGGCAACCGAGCCGCCAAGCGCCTTCGCCAGCAGCTGGGCTCCCAGACAAATGCCCAGTACGGACTTGCCGCGATCAACAGCCTCTCGAATAACCGCTACTTCGGTTAACAAATTGGGAAAGGCGTCGATTTCGTCGGTATTCATCGGACCGCCCAGAATAATCAGCGCTTCGTAGCCGTCGAGACTCGGTCGGGCATCCGGTTCGCGACCGAAATTAACGTAGCGAATCCGGAATCCTGCCTCTTTCAACAACGGGTTCAAAGTTCCGAGCGGTTCATACGGAACGTGCTGAAATACGAGAATTTTTGGTCTGGCCATAACAACAACCGGGTCTGTGGATCGGCGCATCGGAATGGGCCTTTATACCTACAGAAGCCGCCATCTTGAACCCGATTTTCATTTGCACTCGCCAGTCGCCCGAACTAAAGTGGTCAAGGCCTGCATTTAAGGTATTTCCGCGGAACTATGCCGTGCGGAGGTGCTCTCATATAGCAGTACTACCTCAATCAATTGCGCGGATTTCGACCATTTGATCTCAAAAAAACAATTAAGGTCCGGCGCCACCCTGTTCTCGCTGCTTGTGGCGGGGTGTGCATCAAACGTCACCGTTGAAAATCCCACCATTCCCGAACCGCATGTCGAAAAGCTGCCACTCGACGTGGCGGTGCGAATCCCCGCCGAATTCCACGACTTCGTCCACGAAGAAAACGTACTGGGCCGGGAAACCTGGACGATCAGCCTCGGAGCAGCAAACGCCGCGTTTTTCACGCAGCTGTTCGGCTACATGTTCGACAATGTCACGGTGCTGGGTCCGGACGACAACGCTAAGGACTACACATTCGACGCCTTAATCGAACCACAGATAGAAGGTTTCGAATTCTCCGTTCCCAATCAGAGTAAGACGGATGCTTTTGCCGTCTGGATTCGCTACCGGATGCAGATCTACGATAGCGCCGGCAACAGCGCCTCAACGTGGACGGTCAGCGCTTACGGAAAAAGTCAAAAAGAGGGGCTCGGTGGCTCCAAATCCCTGCAGCGCGCTGCAGTATTAGCCATGCGCGATGCCGCCGCCCTCATTCTCCTGCAGATGAACAAAGCGACCAAGATCGCCGCATTGGCAGACGGCCCGATAGACATCAGCGAATTGGAGACACTGGCGGCGGCCGACAACGAATCTCTCGGCGGTAGCGCAGGTACCGTCGGCATCTTCGCGATTGGAGGTATCGATGATAACGGCGAATAAAGTCCTGATGATAAGCCTCGCGGCCTTCTCTCTCGAGGGTTGCATAACGGCACGAGTTGAGAACGCGCGAGAAGAAACGACCGGTCTGCTCGCCGGCGAAACCGTCGTGGTGATGGCGAAGAGCTACCATCAGGGTAATGAAACGGAAGCCGACTACATCCGCTGCGTCGAAAAAGCACTGGGACGCGGAAAAGGCGCACTCAGCGTAATCCACAACCAGAACTTCATTGATAATCTTTTCCCATGGTTTGAACCCCGCACGGCGCCGGCGGACACGAAGGGCCTCGTATCACTCATGGCCAGACCGGGCGTGCCGGAGGCCGTCAGGAACATGGGTGTCCGGTATATCGTCTGGCTCGACGGCGGAACCTCACGGGTCACGCAGGGCGGCAGCCTCTCCTGCGCGGCCGGACCGGGTGGTGGTGGTTGCTTTGGTTTTGCCTGGTGGCAGGACAACGCCGACTATGAAGCCTCTATCTGGGATCTCGACGACTCGGAGAACGCTGGAACAGTAACGGCGGACTATAACGGTACCTCGTTTTTACCGGCGCTCGTGGTCCCGATACCGCTAATCGCCCGAACGCAATCGAAAGCGTGCAACGGACTTGCGACGCAACTCAAGTCCTTTATTGTCAGCGACGAGGCCATCTAGGCTTATTTCGGCCGTCCCGCGCGCATAAGCGCAGCCGCATAAAACGGCGAGTTCAAATGCTCTACACTGACCTGGCGCCCGGACGATGGCGCGTGCACGAAACGCTGTCCGCCGAGGTACAAGCCGACATGCGACATCTTGCCTTCAATACTGAAAAACAGCAGGTCTCCAGCCAGCAAATCGCTGCGCGCCACGGTTGATGTCGATGACCACAGCTGGCCCGTCGTACGCGGCAGGTTCTTGCCAGCCTGCCGATAGGAATACTGCACCAGGCCGCTGCAGTCGAAACCGCTGCGCGTCGAGCCACCATAACGATACGGTACGCCTACCTGTTGCAGCGCGACGGCTGCCGCTTTTTCGCCGGTAGGCACGGAACGGGCAACGGGCGTTGTTACCGGACGCTCGGCCACCCGTTTATCAGTCCTGTCAACAGGTTGCGACCCGCACGCAGAGATCAAGCCCAACACAGTGATTGTTAAGGCAAAACTACGAATTTTGCGAACCGACTGCGTTATCATCCGACAACCATACGCCACTAGGCCTGAATACGGTATGAACTGCATCTCAGGATCGATGTTACTGACTTGCCTGACAATGATCGCCTGCACGGCATGCGAGGCACCTGCCGCCGGAACCGATGCCGGCACAACATCGCCGGACTATGCTGTTCTCTACACTATCGCGCCGGACCCTGGCTCCACCGCCGTCGCCGTGGGCATGGATGTTGAACAGACGCGCGGCCAGCTTCGCGAACTGTCGTTCGAATTCGACGCAAGCAAAATCTCGCAGTTCGAAGCCGATGGCATGCTCGATGTCCGAGACAACACCGTATACTGGCAACCTGATACCACTGGCGGCAAGCTCCGCTGGCATGTCCGCCCGTCGAACAAGCGCAACGACGGCGGCTACGACGCTCTGCTGAATAAGCAGTGGGGAATTTTTCGTGCGGAAGACATTATCCCTAGAGCTCGGGCCCGCACGCTGAAAGATGCCAACAGCATTACCCGAATGCGTTTCGACCTGCCTTCCGGCTGGTCGGCCATTTCCGAATATTCATCGATCAACGATCCCATGGAAGTCGTGATTCCGGCGCGGCGGTTCGACCAGCCGCAAGGCTGGATAGCGGTGGGCGAACTCGGCGTACGTCGGGAAACGATTGCCGGTACACGTATCACGGTCGCAGCACCGCAGGGCCAGGCCGTGCGGCGCATGGATATGCTGGCACTGCTTAACTGGACCCTGCCGGAACTGATTTCGGTTCTGCCGGACGCGCTCTCGCGCCTGACGATCATCAGTGCCGGCGACCCGATGTGGCGCGGCGGACTGTCTGCACCCTCGTCCATATTCATTCATGCCGACCGCCCGCTGATCAGCGAAAATGCTACCAGTACCCTGGTGCATGAGGTCGTTCATGTGGCCTTCGATATCAAGGCTGCCGAGGGATTCGACTGGATCGTCGAAGGCCTTGCTGAGTACTACAGCCTTGAACTGCTGCAGCGCGGCGGTGCCATCACGACGCGGCGTTACAATCGCGCTCTCGAAAGCCAGGAGCAATGGGCGCTCGAATCAGGCACGCTCTGCGGCGTGGACTCAAGCGGTGCTACAACCGCACTGTCTGTCACCATTTTTCGAGATCTCGACAGAGAAATCCGCAGCAAGTCGAAAGGCAGCTTCAGCCTGGACAATCTCGTGGCACGCCTTTCCGGTTCCGGCACCGAAACCGCACTCGCCGAACTGCGCGCCGCGGCAGCCGAGCTTCTTGGCGAATCGCCTGCTACGCTACGTGACGACAATCTTCCCGGTTGTCAGAAGTTCGCACTATTGCCGGAGGCCTGAGGTAAACCATGGACGGAAACCACGACCTCGAACTCATACTTCGATCTCGAACACCGATTGTGCTTATCGAATCTCAGGACGAAGCAAGAATGCTCGAACTGCTGCAATCGATAGTCATGCGCCGGGCGGCGACCAGTTACCTGCCGCTGTTTCGCTGGACCATAACCGATGGTCTGCAACGCGTGGACATCTCGTTGGAGCCACAGGCACTGAATTCCGAGCCCACCGACGTTCTTAAACACATACGCGCGGTACAGAAACCCGGCTTCTATGTATTGCTGGACTTCCATCCGTTTCTCGACGACCCGGTTCATGTCCGGCTGCTCAAGGATATTTGCATCCAGTTTCACGATATCGAGCGGCAGATCGTTTTGATCAGCCACAAAGTAACCGTACCGGAGGAACTCGAGGGATTCTGCGCGCGCTTCGATATGGCGCTGCCCAGCGAACAGGAACGACACCGCATCGTGCAGAAAGCTATCGATGAGTACCGTAATGAAAACCCGGGCGGAAAAGTACAGATCGACCCGAAAGCACATGACCTGCTGATACAAAACCTTGCCGGCCTGAGCTACGCCGACACCGACCGGCTGGCCCGAAATGCCGTTTGTATCGACGGGGCATTAACGAAAAGCGATCTTCCGCAGGTCATGCAGGCCAAGTATGAACTCCTGAATCGCGGCGGCGCGCTGCAGTTCGAGTATGAAACAGCCAGTTTCGGCGATGTCGGCGGACTGACAAGACTCAAGACCTGGTTATCCCAGCGACGCCCCGCTTTCAGACGCGACGAGGATGCAGCGCACCTCGATGCGCCCAAAGGCATTTTGTTGCTGGGTATCCAGGGTTGCGGCAAAAGCCTGGCTGCGAAAGCCTCTGCGGCGGCATTTGGTGTGCCCCTGCTGCGACTTGATTTCGGCGCCATCTACGATAAATACCATGGCGAAACCGAGCGTAAACTCCGTGAGTCATTGAAGACAGCCGACGTTATGGCGCCATGCGTATTGTGGATCGATGAGATCGAAAAAGGAATCGCCGGACGCGGGGGCGAAACCGGAACGACGCAGCGTGTACTTGGAACATTCCTGACCTGGATGGCCGAGAAACAAAGCCATGTATTCGTCGTCGCAACCGCCAATGACATCAGCACCTTGCCACCTGAACTGGTTCGCAAGGGCCGTTTTGATGAAATATTCTTCGTCGATCTGCCGAACGCCAAGATTCGCGCGACAATTCTGGCAATCCACTTAACTCGTCGCGATCAGGCACTGGGTAACTTCGATATCGAATCGCTGGCCAGCGCGATGCAGGGTTTCTCGGGTGCTGAGATCGAACAAGCCGTAGTGGCAGCCCTGTACACCGCACATGCCAAAAAACAACCACTGTCAACGAAGCATATCGAAACCGAAGTCGCGCAGACCAAGCCGCTTGCCGTGGTCATGGATGAAAAAATCTCCGCCATGCGCCACTGGGCGAAAGGCCGCACCGTTTCCTGCGACTGACCCTGATTTGACGTAATTCGGGAGAAAAAGCCGGCGTCACGGTGGCAGCGCCATGCTGCCGTGCTAGACTACTTCTATGGCTAATGAAAACAACAATATCAATGAGTTAGTCGACGACGATGATCCAACCGTTGAACTCGAACTGCCCAGCTTCCGGCTGGCAAGCGCCGAAGCTGATGCGAAGACGTTCGACCGCAACGACGACGACACGACGCAGGATACAAAAAGCGCTTCGGTTTCTGAACTGGAGTCCGACCTCAAGTCGCGCAAAAAAACTATCAGCCGGCTTCAGTATGACATTCAGCAACTTCACGCCAGATGGGTTGGGCTCGAAGCGGAAATCGGTGCCCGCGAGTCGCAGACCGAACAGCTAAGTACCGATCTGTCGACGCAACGTGACAACGTTGCGAGGAAAGATGCACTCATCGCAAAACGCGACCGTAAAATCAAAACGCTGAAGTCGGAGATACGCCAGCGCGACGAGGACTACCGTGCGCTATCGACACAATTCGATGACGCGAGCAGGTCGTTGGGCGACCTGCATCGTGAATCGGAACGGCTGGAGGCAGCACTCACCGTATCGGAAAGCCAATTCGATACGAACGAGCTGCGATTGCGGCTCGATCGGTCCGAAGAATACGCGGACTCGATTCGCAGACAACTGCAGGATTTCATCGAAGCCGAAGCAGCAGCGAGTCGTGAGTTCGATACCGTATCGGCCTCGTTGGCGCAGATCACAGACGAGAACCGGCAACTCACAAGTGATTTGACGGAGATGAGTGCGAATACCGAGGAGATGCAGTTAAAGCTCGATAGCGTCGAGCAGCAGCACGAAGAGGAGATTCGGACACTGCGCTTCGAACTCGGCGCAGCGCAGGATACCGTTGTCGAATCCGAGGAGCTGAAAAGCCAGCTCGCGTCCGATCTTATGGAAGCGCGAAGTGTTAAGGACGGTCTGCAGCAAACACTCGCCGATACCGAGAGCAGTTCCGCTGAACGTATTGCGGAGATGCAAAAAGAAATCAAGACACTCTCACGCAGCAACGCCGAGTACGAACACAAACTCACCACCAAGAGTGAAGCGATAACAGCCTTGCTGGCCGAACTGGCGAAAAAGACCGAGCAGATAGAGTCGATCAGTGAAATCGAGAACGTTATTCAGGATATCGACGAGCGAATGTCCGAACGGAGCTTCAAGAATGGCGAACTTGAGCGCGCACCGAGCACCGAGCGGGTCAGCCGGGTACTGATGGGCACCGTCGACGATCAGATTCTGCGCTTTCCGCTGTTCAAGGATCGCCTGACTATCGGCCGGACCAACGACAACGATATTCAGCTCAAAGCGGCCTACGTGAGCCGCCGTCATGCCGTCATTGAGACGGATGGAGATACCACGAGGATCATTGACTGGGGCAGCAAGAACGGCGTCGTCGTGAACTCGGAGAAAGTGGAAGAGCACGCACTGGCGCACGGCGACATCGTAATGATCGGCAATGCCAGTTTTCGCTATGAACAGCGCAGGAAACGCGATACCTGAGCGGCTGTACGAAAATGTGAGAGCATTCACGGTCTCCAGGCCCGGCATCGTATATGGTTCGGGTAATCGCAATGGACTGTGAACCCCGCCAATGATTGGTACCGCTGCACCGAAAACAGAGTCACTATCGGAAACTCAGCAGGTCGCCCGCAGGAACGGCAGTCTCGCCAGACGAAAAATCTGGCTACCGAAGCTGCTATATAATGCGCTGCCCTGTTTCTATCTGCTCTCTGGCATCGCCGCCTTTTTTGCTACCGTCTATATAAACGAATGGTTCTGGGTATTGCCCCATTATTTGCTGTTTTCTGCGGCATGCCTGCACCTGAGCATCAGCGTTTATCGCCGCCGTAACAAGCGACCTGCAGACTTGGAGAATACAGAGCAATCTTGACGTCTATCCTGAGGTAAGCAAGGATAGCGTACTCTCTCGCCGTTATTGCAGCAGATAATCCTCAATGAACAAACCACCAAGAGCGCCTGGATTCCGACAAGCGGCCGCTCGGGAAACAGCATTGCTCACCGGCTTCCTGTTTTTCGGCTTGGCCATCATGCCGATTATCATCTATCAGGTAGGAGATGCTGTTTTCGGCACCTATGGCGGTGTCGGCTACGGCGATTTCTACGCAACGTTGAGCGCAAAAATTCGCCACGGGGATATCGTTGCCTGGTTCCTGGTACTGTCGCCGTATCTGGGCTGGCAGGTCCTGAGGCTGGCAATACTTGGCTGGAAAGTGGCAGGTCGGGCGACACAGTCCTCATAAGGTGTTGCAAGCGATATAAAGAAATGTGACCTGAATCACACTTCTGGAAACTGCTTCCATTTACCCCCTCGTCACTTTGTAGAATAACGGCTGACGTTGGATTGCGACACTGCGGATGTTTGAGAAGACAAAAAACTGGTTGAAAACGCGTTTTTACGAGGATGAACTCCCTGAGAGTGAATCCCATAGAACCGCTGCGCACACGATCGCGCGGCCCAAACCGAGTCCGGCCAAGCCGGCGGCGAGATCTACTGTGACGCAACAGCCTTCGAAGCCAGCCATTGAGAACACCGGCCCGGGGGAAAACGTGTTGATTCGCAACAAGTACCTCCGCGAGGACACCGGGACACACGAGACCCTGAAAATTCTTGACGATTCGATCGTAGACTCCGGCGAGGAACCCGGCATCGATCCCTACAATACGGGAAGTTTCGATCGCTCAAAAAACTGGAACAACCGCTTTCATCGCAAGTAAACCCGCGCGTTAATTCCTTCGCCAAATCCTTCGTGATAACCTGCGCTGCCCTGCCTGGCGGAGTTAGCCTTGTCACTGCGAATCTCATTCGAGCTCGACGAAAACGACCTGAAGCACTTCCGATTGATCATGCAGGAAGCCAGGCAGGTAGCGTCGCGATTACCGCCCGAAGATATAGTTGCGGCGGCAGAGGAACTAATGTCGCAGGTCGAGGAATCCACCGCGCCCGGTTTTGTCCTCAACCGGTTGCGCAACCTCAAAATGATGATCCGGATGTTGTCCGACATCGAATGGCGGCTGCCGCATCGTGAAGCGACTCGAGTCCTTAACGCGCTGGCCTATTTTGCCGAGCCCGAAGACCTTATTCCGGATCACATACCGGGGCTTGGTTTTCTAGACGACGCGATTATGATCGAGCTCGTTGTCAGGGAGCTGAAACACGAAATTGAAGCCTATCGGGACTTCTGTGACTATCGTGAACGGCTGGTCGAAGAGCGGGGTTTGAGCGCCACGGTGAGTCGCGACGGTTGGCTTGAGGAGCGCCGCGGCGAGCTGCAAAACCGCATGCGGCGGCGGCGCAAACGGGCCACGAAAACGCCGCTTTTCCGTTAATCCGGCCAGAAAGACCAGCCAATAGCCAGCAACCCGCTCCACATGGCCGCTTGCCCCCAGTAGCGCGCCGCGTGCTTTTTCCAAAGACCGTAGAAACTCGCCGCCGATATTGCGGTCATAGCAACAAAGATGCCGAAATAGCTGAGCAGCTGGCCGAACTCGTGTTGCAGCCGTGGGTACTCATCGCCGAGGATCAATACGATAATGATTACGGCAGCAAGGCTGACCATGATAGCGAACGAACTTCCGAGGATAATCAGGGTGACGACGGCCAACGGTTGCATCGAAAATTTTCCAATACGGTCTAATTAGACCGTGTGATGAGTGAAATATGGCGAATACGCCCTTGATCGCAGGGCCTGAGCCATCTAGCCTAGCCGAATTGTAGCGATTGCAAAACAGTCGCATGGACGCATGGAGACAACTTTGACGATTTTTGAACGACGCCGAACCCGCGGACTGGCCATTGCGCTGCTGGCACTGCTATCCCTGCCCGCTTTGAGCAATACTGACAGTGCCTCCTCGACTATCGAAGAATACGGCGTTCTCTTCCCCGATCAACGGCACGAGAGCATCGGTGAACTGGTCGCGCAGTTCATTCGGAAATCGCACTACAACCAGGTCGCCGTGGACGACGAGTTATCGTCGCGGGTTCTCGATTTCTACGTGGAGAACCTTGACCGCAACCGTATGTATTTACTGGCTAGCGATATCGAGTACTTTGAGCGCTATCGCTATCAGCTCGATGACATGATCAAAAGCAAACCGCTCGACCCCGTCTACGAGATGTTTGAGGTCTACCAGACCCGCGTCCGCGAGCGCTTGAACTTCGCCCTGGCGATGCTCGAAGTCGAACCTGATTACACGTCGGACACCAACTATCAGTTTGATCGCACCGAAGAACCGTGGGCCGCGGACGCCGAGACGCTGGACAAGATATGGCGTGCCCGTGTTGTTAACGACGCGCTATCGATGGCGCTCGAAGACGAGCCATGGGAGAAAATTCACGACGTCTTGACGAAGCGTTACACCGGGTTTATCAAGCGCCTCGACCAGGTAAACAGTGACGACGTTTTCGAACGCTTCATGAATATGGTCGTGCATGCGGTCGATCCTCACTCCAGCTATCTTTCTCCGCGCAATGCCGACGAGTATCGAATCGCGATGAGTCTTTCCTACGTCGGTATCGGTGCAACGCTGCAAACCGAGGACGATTTCGTTCGAATCGTCAACATTATTCGCGGCGGGCCCGCTGACTTCGACGGCACGTTAAAGCGTGACGACAAGATCACTGCCGTCTCGCAGGGCCAGGAGGGAGAATTTGTCGATGTTATCGGCTGGCGGCTCGACGATGTTGTAGATCT
The DNA here is from genome assembly GCA_021773035.1 of Woeseiaceae bacterium. Classification (GTDB taxonomy): domain Bacteria; phylum Pseudomonadota; class Gammaproteobacteria; order Steroidobacterales; family Woeseiaceae; genus UBA1847. Next base: position 22,111 of record JAJFKU010000072.1, on the reverse strand, counting down.
GATTCGCGGCCCCAAGGAATCGGTAGTCCGCCTGCAGGTCATTCCTGCCAACTCCCTGCCCGGCAGCCCGCGGGAAGTTATCTCTCTGACTCGAGGAGCAGTGAAACTCGAGGAACAGGCTGCAAAAAGCAGCACCGTCAAAATTCCCCGGGAGGGGCGCGAATGGACAATCGGCGTCATCGAGGTTCCTGGTTTCTATCGCGACTATCGGGCGTTGAGCAACGGCGATGCGAACTACACCAGCGTGACCAAGGACGTAAAACGTCTGATAGGAGAACTCGAGGAACAGGGTATCGATGGCCTGGTCGTCGATATGCGTGGTAATGGCGGCGGCCATCTGACCGAAGCAACAGCACTCTCCGGCCTTTTCATTGACAACGGCCCGATCGTGCAGCTACGAAACTCGGTCGACGTCAGCCGCAGTCCTCCGCAACGTCTGGATGACCCCGATCCTGTTTCACGCGTTGCCTACAACGGACCGCTGGCAGTTCTGGTCGATAGATTCAGCGCGTCAGCCTCCGAGATTTTCGCTGGCGCTATTCAGGACTATGAGCGCGGCATCATTATCGGACAACAGACTTTCGGCAAAGGTACGGTGCAGAACCTGTATTCGCTCGACCAGTATTTCAGGCGTGAGGATGACAAGGGTTTCGGGCAGCTGACGCTGACCATCGGCAAGTACTACCGTGTAACCGGTGAGAGTACCCAGCACCGTGGTGTTTATCCGGATATCACGCTGCCGTCGAACATCGACGTCGAGGTTGTCGGCGAAAGCGCGCGCAAGAACGCCCTGCCCTGGGATACGGTCGAGACGACAAGATTCAGGGCCGGCACACCGTTGGACAGCACCATCGAACTGCTGGCAGCAAACCACGTCGAACGCTCACGAGACGACCCGAATTTTCGCTATCAGCTGGACCGAATTGAAGCCGGCAAGGAGATACGAGACCAGAAGACCGTGTCGCTTAACATCGATACGCGACGTACCGAGCGGGAAGCGAACCTCGAGGCGGCACTGCAACGCGAAAACGCCCGGCGTACCGCGCTGCAACTTGAGCCGATAGAGAGTCTTGACGATATCGACGAAGAGGACGTTCCGGACGTACAGCTCGACCAGGCCGCAAAAATCGTAACGGATATGGCGACAATGCGGGAGGTACGCTCCACACCGGCACAGACCGCGCAGATTCGACCCTGACTTTGACTTAATCGAACTTGCGCGTCTTTTTCGCGGTGTTATACTCGACTATAACACCGACAGGAGGGGCCATGGCAGACCGGCACACATTGCCGTACAAAGCGCGAACCGTCGTTGCCCGGGCAGCGCTGTTCACCGCGGCTGCCTTTCTGGCCGTTCCGGCCCTCGCGACCGTCACCGACGAAATCCCATGCCCCTACACCGCTGAGGCTACCCTCGACGTCCCGGCTGCGAATTTTGTAACGACAATCGTGATTACGGAAAGTGTCAGTGCCAATATCAGCGCAACCCGAGACATTGAGATCGAGACGGTTTCTGTCAGCCTGCTGGCGCCCCGGGCGGAAGCTGCCATCCGTGAGGCATTCAGTGTAAGCAGCAAAGAACAACCCGCGCTGACGACCCGTGTCGGTTTAACCGAAATCGCGGCCACGCCCCCTATGGCCGGCACAGAACCGCAATCGAAACTACCGCTGAAAAACGGTGATGAGCTGCCACCGCCTGCCACGGATATGAATACCCGGCTACCGGGTGTTTCCAGCGACGATCTGTCGCGGTATAAAAAGCAGATGTATCGACGCGATATCTAGCCTAACGGCTCAGCACCTTCGCCACTCCAAAGTAATTGTCGCCCAACAGGCTAACGTCTTTTTGCCTGATAACGCCGTTGGCATCGATCATAAAGACCGTGGCAACCGTTCCGGCTGCCGGTACGACGTCGTCATCGTGCCTGAACAAGGCGTGCTCGGCGATGAGCTTAGCGCGCTGCTGCATGATCTCGGCAAAACCGGCCACGCTCTCCAGTGAGTCCCAGCGCTTCTCGATACGCTCGATAATCTCATCGCATTCGGCTTTCGTTCCGTAATTAATGGCACCGACGCTTTTTTCGCTCGCCTCCTTCGCCATGGTCGCCAAACCGTCTTCTGCGAAATGAAGATAAAGCTGTTGCAAGAACGCCAGGATCATGAAATTGATCGAACGCTTGGTTGCGATATCGAGGCCTTCGTGATCCGGCGGACTGAGTTTCTGCAGATCTTCGAGACCAAGCAGCAACTTGCCTTCTTTGGCCTGACCGGCCACGATTTGCGCCGAAACTGCCGCTATCTCTTCATCGAGGTTTTTGCCCCGAAACATCTTCGTTACGCCGCCCATCGCCATCAACTTGTGGCGCTTCGCCTGCAGTTCGCCTTCGAGCACCTGCACCTGTAAACGATGTGCCCCGATTTCAGACTCCAGATTGGAAATCCTTTCGCCGCGACGCTCATTCCAGGCACCGACCGCCTTATCAAGGATACGCTGCTCATGCTGCTGCTTCAGCTGTTCGGCGAATCGGAGCAACTTGGCGTTACAGTGTGCCGCCAGGCGCCGCAGCTGATAAAACGCAACGACATTGTGCACCCACTCACGATCCAGCAGCAGATTTTCCAGATGATCCATCTTCTGCTGCACACGCGCTGTGGCGCCCTGGTGTTGTTTGATGCGGTCCTGTAACTGGTACTTCTCGTTACGAAGCGCGGCAAACTCCTTTTTGAGTTCCGCACGGTTACGGAACAGGTCGACAAGCTTATCCTTGTCCTGCGTTTCCTCCGGCTCGGGCCTAAATAATCCTGTCAGGCTTGACACTGCAGACTCGCTTTACATAATCCAGCCCCGCCAAACACAGGCGACGCTTTCCAGGCGCCAATGATGACAATTGAGGACTTGTGAGGCGCTGACAGAATCGACAGTTTTGATACTGGCAACAAGTGCTTAGCGATCGAGAATCAAGTGTCCCTGGTCGGAGAGGTACTCCAGCCATTTGTTGAGGATGATGTTGCAACGCCAGCGCCGGTCGAGTTCCTCGCGATGCTCGAACACCAGCCGACGCAGGGCTGCGTGCCGCTGGCTCTCACCGATCGCGAGCACCTCGGCAAGCTGACCATCGAGATACAGGCGCACCATCATATCCGGATCGACGAGCAGGCCTTCATCGGTCGGCAGATGGTAGGTCAGCGATAAGGTCACCGTATGCCGGCTGCGTTCGATGACCTCTACGTGCAGGTCGCAGTCACCGGCTACGCGTGATCGAAAGCATCCGTCCAGACGGTCGATCTCCGGAATAATCCGTAGCAGGCGCAGAAAATTACTTTCATAAAGAGCCATCAGGCCGACGAAGCTTTTCGGCCTGATTACTGTTTCCGGAACCAGTTGGGAGTCGAGTAACATGCCGCCAATATAACAGCAGCCGAGCGTGAATATCAGGGTCGAACTCGGCGCTCAACACCTGTACTATCGAGGATTCTGCTCGAAATCTCCTCGATGGAAAACTTCGTCGTATCGACGTTCGGTATCCCGTAGCGACGAAATATCTTACCCGTTTCGCGCAGCTCAAATCGTACTTGCTGCGCCGATGAATATTTACCCATCGGACGTCGCTCCTTTCGAATTTGCCGCAACCGATCCGGGTCAATCGACAGGCCGAACAACTTCTCTTTCTGCTTCACCAGAAAATCCGGCAATTTGCCGCTCTCGAATTCTTCGTCCGTTAACGGATAGTTAGCGGCATAAACGCCGTACTGCAGGGCGAGATACAAGCATGTCGGCGTCTTCCCGGAACGGGACACACCGACAAGAATCACATCGGCAACATCGTAATTCCGGCTCATACCGCCATCGTCGTTAGCCAGCGCGAAATTAGTCGCCTCTATGCGCTTCATATAGGCGTCGATATCGCTCATCCCATGCGCCCGACCAGGCTCGAAGCTCGGCTCCTCATCCAGCTCGCGGGCCAGAGGCTCCAGAAAAACGTCGAAAATATCGAGATGCAGGCCGTTGGCCTCCTTGAGAATGGCCCGGTATTCGCCCTGCACCAAGGTGGAAAAGACGATCGGTCGCGGCGCGCCCTGCTCCTGTACCGCGTTTATGGTACGCACTGCTTCCCTCGCCTTGTCTTCGGTATCGATAAATGGCAAAGTCATCTGCCGAAAATTCTTGGCCGAAAATTGCGTAATCAGGCTGTGTCCAAGCGTTTCCGCCGTGACACCGGTCTGATCAGAGAGAAAAAATACCGTACGTTCTACCATCCGTCCGATTGTGCCTTTCCTGTCACGGAAAACAAGGGAGTTAGTTTTGGAGCCATACGTTATCAAGCTCAATGAGCTTGGCATGAACGATGTTGAGACCGTTGGTGGGAAGAACGCTTCACTTGGGGAGATGATCGGCAATCTGAGCAATCTCGGCGTCACGGTTCCGGGGGGCTTCGCGACGACTGCTGCAGCGTATCGCGAGTTTCTGCGGGTTGACGGTCTGGATGAGCGAATCAACGCCGTCCTTAACGAGCTGGACGTCGACGATATCGCCGCCCTGACCGCTGCCGGCAGCCGGATTCGCGGCTGGATTCTCGATGCACCGCTGCCAGAAAGGCTGATGAGCGACATCGTCACAGCCTGGGACGAAATGCGTGAGGGTCACGATATCACCGTCGCAGTGCGCTCATCTGCGACAGCCGAAGATTTGCCGGACGCGTCGTTCGCCGGCCAGCAGGAGACCTTTCTCAACATACGCGGCCTCGATAATGTCATCGAGGCCATGCACCAGGTCTTTGCTTCGCTGTTTAACGATCGCGCCATCGCCTATCGCGTGCACCAGGGATTCGACCACAGCCTTGTCGCGCTGTCCGCCGGTATCCAGACCATGGTCCGCAGTGACGTCGGCTCCGCCGGCGTCATGTTCACGCTCGACACAGAATCCGGCTTCCGCGACGCCGTCTTCATTACCGCATCCTACGGTCTTGGGGAAACCGTCGTTCAGGGTGCCGTTAACCCCGATGAATTCTACGTTTACAAACCGGCGCTGGCAGCCGGCAATCGCCCGATCCTGCGCAAGAACCTTGGCAGCAAGGCGATCAAGATGGTCTACAGCGATAACTCCAAACCGGGCGAAACGGTTGCCACGGTAGATGTCGACGAAGCGGAAAGCTGCACTTTCTCCCTGAGCGACGACGACATCATCGAGTTGGCGAAGATGGCCGTTACTATCGAAGAGCACTATCAACGCCCGATGGACATCGAGTGGGGCAAGGACGGTAATGACGGCAAGCTGTACATATTGCAGGCGCGGCCCGAAACGGTACAAAGCCGCAGCGGCCGGGTTATCCAGCGCTACCGCTTGAAGAACCGCTCTGATGTCGTTACGACCGGCCGCAGCATTGGACAGAAAATCGGGGCGGGTACCGCGAAGGTCATTCGCGATGTGAGCGAAATGGACCGGGTACAGCCCGGTGACGTGCTGGTATCCGATATGACGGATCCCGACTGGGAACCCGTCATGAAGCGCGCATCAGCGATTGTAACCAACCGTGGCGGACGAACCTGCCACGCGGCAATCATCGCCAGGGAACTCGGCATCCCCGCTGTGGTGGGCTGTGGCGATGCCACGACAAAGATCAGCGACGGCGTGGAAGTTACCGTCAGTTGCGCCGAAGGCGACGAGGGCTTCGTCTACGAGGGCAACCTCGAATTTGAACAAACGCAGATCGAGCTCGATTCCCTGCCGGAGATACCGGTGAAGATCATGATGAATGTCGGCAATCCGGACAGGGCTTTCGATTTCGCCACTATTCCTAATCACGGTGTTGGCCTCGCCCGGCTCGAGTTTATTATCAACCGGATGATCGGCGTTCATCCGCAGGCGCTACTCGACTACAGCGCCCTCGATAGCGACACCAAAGCCGCGGTCGATGAACAGATGGCCGGCTATCCGGACCCCGTTGAGTTTTTCGTCGACAAACTCGCCGAGGGTATCGCAACCATCGCGGCCGCCTTTGCACCGGAACCGGTCATCGTACGGATGTCGGACTTCAAGTCCAACGAGTACGCCAATCTGATCGGTGGCGAGGCCTACGAGCCCAACGAAGAGAACCCTATGCTGGGCTTTCGCGGTGCCGCCCGCTATGTATCGGAAAGCTTCAAGCCGTGTTTCGATCTCGAGTGCCGGGCACTCAAACGCGTGCGTAACGAGATGGGACTGAAGAACGTGGAGATCATGATTCCGTTCGTACGCACCGTGCAGCAGGCGAAGGATGTCATTGCCGCAATGGCTAAAAACGGCCTGGAGCGCGGCAAAGACGATCTAAGAATCATAATGATGTCGGAGCTGCCGACCAACGCTCTGCTGGCGGAGCAGTATCTGGAGCATTTTGACGGTATGTCGATCGGTTCCAACGATATGACGCAACTCACTCTTGGCCTGGACCGCGATTCCGCGTTAGTCGCAGATACCTTCGACGAGCGCGACGACGCGGTGAAGGCTTTGCTGGCGATGACGATTTCCGCCTGCAAGGCGCAAAAGAAATACGTTGGCATCTGTGGCCAGGGGCCGTCCGATTACCCGGACCTGGCGCGCTGGTTGCTGGACCAGGGCATAGAAAGCATGTCCCTGAATCCCGATACCGTTATCGAGACCTGGATGTTCCTCGCCGGCGAAAGCGTCTGAACGAAGTCAGAAGCGATCGTAGCCCGAACGTCGCTGCCAGCGAATTCGCGGCAGCCAGATACCGAGAATAATCCCGACCAACAACACCAGGGCTCCGGACATGAACCAGTACCGCGTTGTCTTACTCGATAACTGGCGATTCTCCTGCTCCAGCGTGTCTGCCCGAATCTGGGCCGTCGCAAGGTCATCCATCAGCGTTCTGTTTTGCTGGTTGATCCCAAGTACATTCGCAGCCGTTCGCCTGATTTCGGCAAGCTCTGTTTCGAGGGTCGTTTTCTCATTCTCGAGCGCCGCGATGCGGCGGTTGGCGGTATCGTATTCGCTCTTGATCGCCGCCAGCTGAGTACCCATCGACGAGCCGCTGGATTGAGCATTGGTCAGCTCACGGGTCAGTGTTTGCAGCTGTTCACGGGCACTACGCTCGTTCATCAGGTAACGCGTCAACACCCAACCCTCGGTGCCGCCGGGAGTCTGTACTCGCGAGTAGCCGGAATCCGCGTCCCGCTCCAGGACCTCCAGCTGCATGCCGCTGCCAACCATCAACTGGATAGCATTGCTTGTACTCGGCCCGGAACGCAGCGTAATTTCGAACTCGTCGCTGACCCAGGCGGGCGCGGCATGTGCCAGTGGCAGCGACAATATGAACAGTAAAAGTATTGTTTGGAATATCGTTTTCATCATTTCGCAACTATAAGACAAGGGCTCCGCTGTCGCCAGTCAAAGATTAGTCAAATCAGTCGCTTGTCGGCGACAGTTCGGCAATATTCTGTTCCCAGTTTCGACCGTCAAAAGGTGCTTCCTGAATAGACTCGATCGTTGCCGGATCGAGGCAGTTGACGTTAATACTGAGCCCGTCCGGATGGGAGCGTGGCAGGTAGAAGGACTTGATACCGCAGTGCTTGCAGAAATAATGCTGCGCCACTCCGGTGTTGAAGGTATAGGTGGTGATATCCTCGTTGCCCTGCAGCAGACGGAAATTCTCCTTCGAAACAAACAAATGCAGGAAACCACACATAGTGCAGATACTGCAATTGCAGCGCGAAGCCGCAATTGCCGCCGGGGCATCGACTTCAAAACTGACCCGACCGCAGTGACAACCCCCTCTGTGTTTGACCATCGTCATCGCGGGCGCTTGTGCCAAACCGCAATATGATTATTGGCCGGCATCGCGTAAAGCCGCACCCGGGAAAGCTGGTTCGCCTCGCCCAGCTGATCGAGGACTTCGAGATCGCGAATTCCCATCGACGGATCGCGTGAACGAAGCGACTCGTCGAAGGCCGCGTTGCTCGGCGTATTGAATTCGCCGTTTTGCCGAAACGGCCCATACAAACAGAACACGCCATCCTCGAGCAGCGTTCTGCCGACCAGCCTGAACATTTTCTCTACTGCCTCGATGCTCATGATATGCGCGGTGTTGGATGAGAAAACCGCATCGTAGGATGCCACCGGCAAATCGGCGCCAAGCACATTAAGTGACAACGGTGGCAACAGGTTGTCCAGCCTGGAACTACTGACCCACGCGTTGATACCCAGATGATTCTCATCGACATCGCTGGTTTGCCACTTGAGCCCCGGCAGTCCCGCCGCAAAGCGCGCCGCGTGCTGGCCGGTTCCGGACCCTATCTCAAGGACCCTGGAGCGATCGGAAAACTCGTTGCGCAAGATATCGAGTATCGGCCCACCATTGCGCTCCGCATATTCAGCGAATGGTTTTTCAGTCATTTACGGCATTGCCTGCCAAAGCTGTGGTGTCGAGCAGATGGTCACGATACCAATTGAGCTCTTCGATTGAATCACGGATGTCGGATAGCGCCAGATGTGCAGAATCTTTTTCAAAACCCTTCGCAACTTCAGGTGCCCACAGCGTGGCCAGAATCTTCAACGTCGAGACGTCGAGGTTGCGGTAATGGAAGTACTTCTCGAGTGCAGGCATTTCGCGAGCCAGAAAACGACGATCCTGACAGATACTGTTGCCGCACATCGGCGACGCGCCCTCTTCAACCCACTCCTGCAGGAACATCAACGTCGCCCGCTCTGCCTCTGCTGCGGTGGTATCGCTCTCCAGGACCCTGGCCGCCAAGCCGGACCTGCCATGCTGGCGGGTATTCCATTCATCCATACCCTCCATGACCGCTGCTGCCTGCCCGACCGCCATTACAGGGCCTTCAGCGAGTTCATTCAGGTGCTTGTCGGTTACGATCGTCGCAATCTCGATGATCGTGTCGCTCTGTGTACATAGACCGGTCATTTCCAGGTCGATCCAGATCAGATTCGTCGATCGGTCCGGCTCTGTGTCGGGCATGTTTCTCAAACCTCGGCTGTCGGATTCGACAGTTTACATGCCTTGGGAGTGCAAGGCTGCCTGCATGGCGGCATACTTCGCCGATGAGCCACGAATCCGCGACCGTCATTGCAACCTACAGCCGCCGCATGGACCTGCGACTGCAGAACGGCGCGCTTGTCTCTGCGCGAATCAAGGGCAAGCGACTCAAGCCGGTATGCGGCGATACCGTGCAGGTCGAACCCATCGAGAATGAAACAGACTGGCTGATTACCGGCATCGACGAACGTCGTAACGAACTAACCCGGCCGAACATGCGTGGCCGGATCGAAGTCCTGGCAGCCAATCTCGATGCCCTGGTCGTCGTGGCGGCTGTCTCGCCGCTGCCGGACTGGTACATCGTCGACCGCTATCTTTGTGCCGCAGAGCTGATGGGCGTCAATGCCGTACTGGTTTTCAACAAGGTCGATCTTTTAATCGGTCATGACATCGAGATAGACGAACTGCAGGATTATCGCGATATCGGGCTGCCGGTGCTCGAGTGCAGCGCTGAAACAGGCCGGGGTATCGATGAGCTGCGAGAATCGCTAAGCGCTCAATGTGCCATCGTCGTCGGTCAATCCGGTGTGGGCAAATCCAGTTTAATCAATGAGCTTGTTGCGGACTCGAATCAGCGTACCGCCGACATCTCAAGAAAAACCGGCGAGGGCCGGCATACTACGGTGAACTCGGTCATGATTCCGCTCAATGGCGGCGGTGCGGTTATCGATTCGCCCGGTGTTCGTGACTATGCGCCCGCGCTGGCCGACGTGAGCGACGCCGCCTTGGGATTTCGGGAAATCGCCGCCGCGGCGCAGTCCTGTAAGTTCGCCAATTGCCGTCATCTACGCGAACCGGGATGCGCGGTGAAAGACGGCGTTGAAAACGACACCATCAGCTATCGTCGCTACGAAAGCTTCAAGCGCGTCGTCAATCTCACAGAACAGTTATCGGAAGGTCGTTACTAGCCCGGTGGCCAGGTCAGCGTCCTACCGCCAAGCAAGTGCAGGTGAATGTGAAACACCGTCTGCCCTGCCGCCGCGTTGCAGTTCATGACGACCCGATAACCTTCATCGGCAAATCCCTCAGCCACTGCAATCGCCCCGGCGGCGGAATACAGGCTGCCGACAACGGCCTCATCGTCAGGCGTTACATCGTTGATTGTCGCAATGTGTTTGCGCGGAATGACCACCACGTGCGTGGGCGCCTGGGGATTAATGTCGCGAAACGCGATAGCCGTGTCCGATTCATAAACTATCTCGGCCGGGATTTCTCCGGCAAGGATTTTGCAGAACAGGCAATCCGGGTTTGCAGCTGTCATCCGTTTACTCCTGATCGATGGCCCGGCGGCCATAAAACGCGTGCGACAAGGTGCCGCCGTCGACAAACTCAAGCTCGCCACCCAGGGGCACACCGTGGGCGATGCGACTCGCCGCTACACTGTAACGCGCAGCAAGGTCTGCCAGGTAGTGCGCGGTAGCATCGCCCTCAACCGTTGGATTCGTGGCAATGATCAGTTCCTTCACTTCACCCCCGCCCATCCATTCCTCCAGCTTGCTCAGTCCGAGTTCGTCCGGACCAATGCCATCCAGCGGTGACAGGTGTCCCATAAGAACGAAGTACAGTCCGCGAAAGCCGGTCGCGTCCTCCAGTGCCATGACATCCGCGGGGGACTCGACCACGCACAGCTGCGTCGCATCCCGGCCGCTTGCTGAACAGATCGAGCACAACTCATGCTCGGTAAACATCCGGCAACGACTGCAATGCCCGATACCGGCTACCGCATCAGCCAACGCCGACGACAGTCCATTCGCGCCATCGCGATCCCTCTCCAACAGATGAAAGGCAATACGCTGCGCCGATTTCTGACCGACACCCGGCATGCAACGCAGACCGTCGATAAGACGAACCAGTAACGGGGAATACGACATCGCTCAGAAAGGAAGCTTCATGCCAGGCGGTAACCCCATCCCTGAAGCCATGCCGGCAAACTTCTCCTGAACCGTCGTTTCGACCTTGCGAATAGCATCGTTGAACGCGGCAACCGTCAGATCTTCCAGCATGTCCTTGTCGTCGCCGATAAGGGAATCATCAATTTCGACCGCTTTCACCTGGTGTTGGCAGGTCATCGTAATTTTCACCATGCCGGCACCGGACTCTCCGATGACCGTTATCGACGCCATTTCCTCCTGCGCCTTTTTCATGTTGGCCTGCATTTCCTGCGCCTGCTTCATCAGCTGGCCGATACCACCCTTCATCCTTTGTCTCCCGGAATAATCTCTATCGTGTCGGTTTTCAGCTCGGCACCAAACATCGTCTTCAGGGTCTGCACGTTCGGATCCGCCTCAAGTGTCTGGCGAGCCTCTTCGAGGCGCTCATCGGCCATGCGGCTTTCCTGCTGCAGCGGCGTCTCCACGGTCGTAGCTTGCATCGAAATATCGACGATCAGTTGCTCGCCAAAGTGTTCGCTCAGCCGATCCGCAATCGCGTCCTTCCTCTGTTTTGTCAACATGGCCTCAGAACGTGGGTCCAGGCCGAGGTATACGGTATTGGCATCACGCTTTAAGTAGGCGCAATTGCTGGCCAGCAAACGCAGAGCACCTGAGAGCTTCAGGTCACTGACGAGTTGCTTCCAGTCCGGCTCCGCCCACGCAACCGTTTGCGTATGCGCGGCACTTGCCGGTTCGGCCGAGCGCGCCGGCACCGGCTCCGTCTTCGCGGCACTCGCCCGCGCCGCCGGGGCCGCCTTGCCGGTAGTACCGCCAGTAGAACCCGCATCGACGGCAGCGGCGGGCCTGAAGGCCAGCATACGCAGCAATGTCATTTCAGCGCCGCCGCGCGGGTCCGGTGCCAGGTGCAGGTCGCGGCGTCCCATAATCGCGATCTGGTAGTAGAGCTGAACGTCCGCGGTTGGCATGAGCTCAGCGAGCGCAGCAATTTCCTTTTCGGACAGGTCGTCCTCAGTATCGCAGGTTCCTACCACCTGATAGACCGCGATGCGCTGCAAATCCCGCGCAATATCGTCAAGCAAGCGCGCATAGTCCGGAAACTGCTCATCAATTTCCCGAACCACATCGATAATACCCCTGGCATCGCCATCAGCCAGCAGCTTCATCAGGCGCATGACGTGGTCACGATCGATGGTCCCCAGCATCGTCGCTGTCGGCCCTTCCTCGATCTTCCCGCCGCAATAGGCGATCGCCTGATCGAGCAGACTCAGCGCATCGCGCATACTGCCGTCGGCCGCGCGTGCGAGCAGCGCCATCGCGGCCGCCTCGACCTCGATACCCTCCGCCTCGCAGATGTGCGTCAGGCGATCCGTGATCAAACGCGGCGTCATGCGTTTTAAGTTGAATTGCAGGCAACGGGATAACACCGTAACCGGCAGCTTTTGCGGATCGGTAGTAGCCAACAGGAATTTGACATGCTCCGGCGGCTCCTCAAGCGTCTTCAGCAGCGCGTTGAACGAGCTTTTGGACAGCATGTGTACCTCATCGATCAGGTACACCTTGTAGCGGCCACGAGCGGCTGCGTACTGCACGTTATCGAGCAGATCGCGCGTATCGTCGACCTTGGTCTTGGAGGCCGCGTCGACCTCGATAAGGTCGACGAATCGCCCTTCGTCGATCTCCTGGCAGGCGCTGCACTCGCCGCAGGGCTCCGCGGTCACTCCGGCTTCGCAGTTCAGCGCTTTCGCCAGAATGCGCGCAATCGTCGTCTTGCCAACACCGCGCGTGCCGGTGAACAGATAGGCATGGTGCAGCCGGCCGGTTTCGAGCGCGTTCATCAACGCCCGCAATACATGCTCCTGGCCGACCGTATCCGAGAAATTCTTGGGCCGCCATTTGCGGGCGAGGACGAGGTAACTCAAGGAAAATCACTCACTAATCAGGACACATTACGGGAATGGTCTAGTGTAACTTAAGTGGCCCGTGCCAGCTGCTCCCCGGCACCCGGTGTCACCGCTACCGTTGCTCCCTTCCGGGCCTGGCGGAGTTTACGGCTGACCGTCGCGGGGAAGCCGACACGGGCCGGGCGCGATTATCGCCGCTTCTCGGCCCGGACACAAACCCCATGCGGAAACCGAAACGGCGGTTCTATGTCGCCGATGCGGCGGCGATGCTGGCAATCGAACCATCAAGCGTTGAATTGAACTCATCGTCGGACTGCTGTGCGCTCAATCCCTCCGACAGTGCACGCGAAAAGCTGGCAACCATTCCGTTTTGCCGCGAAAGTCTGTCGTTCGCTTCCTCTCGTGAATATCCACCGGAGAGAGCAACCACCCTCGCGACATTCGGGTGCGCGATACAGTCGGCGTAGATCCCGTCCGTCTCCGGCAAGGTCAGCTTGAGCATGACTGTTTCATCATCGCCGAGGCTGTTCAGTTGCGCCATGATCGCATCATGCAGGATGTCTTCCGCTGCAACTTTGTCCGGACAATGGATATCGACTTCGGGCTCGATGATCGGCACGAGGCCGGCAGCAACGATTCGCCGGCCGATCTCGAATTGCTGATCTACAACGGCATTGATTCCGGCTGCGTTCGCTTCTTTAATGACCGACCGCATCTTCGTACCGAAGATGCCGGCGGCATTTGCCTTGGCAAGCAGGTCGTCGAGACCCGGCATCGGATTCATCAACTGCACCCCGTCGACCACGTCGGCCAGACCCTTGTCGACCTTCAGAAACGGCGCGACATTCTTGACCTTCCAAAGGTACGACGCGGTCGATTGACCTTCAACGTCGCGATCCATCGTATTCTCGAACAGGATCGCACCGAGAATTCGATCTCCGCCGAACGACGGACTCGTCATGATGCGCGAGCGCATCGCATGAACAACATCAAACATCTCTTCGTCATTTGACCACGCATCGGGCATGACGCCGTACAAGCCCAGCGCTTTAGGCGTACTACCGCCGCTTTGGTCCAGGGCAGCAATGAATCCCGGCGCAGTTTTGATTTTCTGAAGTTGGTCTGATTTGCTCACATTAGCCTCTTCGGTCCTGAGTATACAATTTGGGTCGTGGCGCGATTCTACAGCAGAAACGGCGCTCCGGCACCACCAATAGACCGCTCCGCCGGCCCTAAAGCCGGGTCCGAGGAAATGCTCTCCGCGTAAGAATGCTGTCCCGTTTGTCCCGGGATACGAACTACTGACCGAGCACTAATTCCAGAGGTGGCTGTCCTTCTCGATGACCTGCGAAGAGAGGCCGACGATCAGCGGATCCGGCCCTCGTACAACCTGCTCGTCCTTATCCGGATAATCCAGCCCGGCGAGGAAATGCTGCATGCAATTGAGCCGGGCGCGTTTTTTGTCATCCGACTTGATAATGGTCCAGCGTGCATCTGCCGTGTCCGTGTAGAAGAACATCGCCTCCTTCGCTTCGGTGTACTCCCCCCACTTGTCGCGTGAGGCCTCATCCACCGGGCTCAGCTTCCACTGCTTCAGCGGATCTTCTGAGCGTGCGGCAAAACGCCGTGCCTGCTCCGCCTCGGTCACGGAAAACCAGTACTTGAAGAGGTGGATGCCGGAGCGGACCAGCATGCGCTCCAGGTCCGGAACCTGGCGCATAAACTCCAGGTATTGCAACGAATCACAAAAGCCCATCACTCGCTCGACGCCGGCTCGGTTGTACCAGGAGCGGTCGAAAAAAACCATTTCGCCTGCGGTCGGCAAATGCTTGATGTAGCGCTGGAAATACCATTGCCCGCGCTCGTGGTCGGTGGGCTTTTCCAGCGCTGCGACGCGGGCGGCGCGAGGATTCAGATGTTCCATGAAACGCTTGATGGTGCCACCCTTGCCGGCCGCGTCCCTGCCCTCGCAAATAACGACGATCTTCTGCCCGGTCTGTTTGACCCAGTTCTGTACTTTCAGGAGCTCGACCTGCAGCTGCTCCTTGTGGGCCTCGTAAGCGGCCTTTTTGATTTTGGTTTCGTAGGGATATTTGCCACTTCGGAACAGGTCCAGGATTTGATCCGGGCTGTGCTGCCGGTCGCTGAAGATCGGTTCTGCCGGCTGGCTATCGACCTCCTGTGACCCTTCACTTCCGGTGATATTGAGAACATTATCCTTGCTCGCTTTGCCGTCTGTCATAGTTCCCCGCCGTAGTCGCAACGTATCAATTTACCTGATTTTTAGCCCAATCGATCAATATCTGAATAGGGAATAGTGCGTAGAAAGCTTCGGTATACAGCCAGCCCTGCCGGACGAGACTTTCACTCCCGTTTTGCTGCAACCGCAGCCGTAAACACGACGTCCGTCGAACTGTTCAGTGCCGTCTCCGCCGAGTCCTGCAGGACACTGATCACAAATCCGACGGCGACCACCTGCATCGCTACGTCGTTGCCGATGCCGAACAAGCCGCACGCCAAAGGAATCAGTAACAGAGAACCACCTGCAACACCGGACGCGCCGCATGCGGACAACGCGGCAACAACGCTCAACAAGACTGCCGTCGGCAGATCGACATCGATGTTGAGCGTATGCACGGCCGCAAGTGTCAGTACGGTGATTGTGATTGCAGCACCGCCCATGTTGATCGTCGCACCGAGCGGGATGGATACCGCATAGGTATCTTCTTCCAGATCAAGTCGCTCGCACAGCGCCAGGTTGACCGGAATATTGGCGGCGGAACTACGCGTGAAAAACGCCGTCACGCCACTTTCGCGCAGAGCAAGCAGGACGATCGGATAGGGATTGCGTCGCGTCTTGACCCAGACGATAAGCGGGTTGATTAACAAGGCCATGATCAGCATCGCACTAATCAGGACACTCAGGATATGCGCATACCCGCCAAGCGCGGCAAGACCGCCTGCGGCCAGTTGACTTGCGACAAGGCCGAAGATACCCAGCGGCGCGAGTCGAATAACAATGCGAACGATCTGCGTCACCGCATCGGCGAGATCGTGCAGGGTTTGCCGCGTGCTATCCGCCGAGCGGTGCAGGAATACACCCAGCAACACGCCCCATACGAGGATGCCGATGAAATTGCCCTGTAGAATCGCGTTTACGGGGTTGTCGATGATCTTGGTCAACAGCACGCGCAGCACTTCGGTAATACCCTGCGGGGCCGTTACGCTTTCGGCGGCCGTGTCCAGCAGCAGCGTTGTCGGAAACAGGGTGCTCATCGCAACCGCCAGCAATGCCGCGGCGAAGGTACCGACCAGGTACATCGCTACGATGGGCCGCATCTGTGCACTGTGGCTGGCCTTGCGATTGGCGATAGCCGAGGCCACCAGTACCAGGACCAGCACCGGCGCGACCGCTTTCAAGGCCGAGACGAACAGATCACCGAGGAGTCCGGCGGCACTCCCCCCTTCCGGCCAAGCGAGCGCTAGTATTACACCGGCGACGATACCGACGACGATCTGCAGGACCAGGCTGCCTTGTGCAATCTTTTGTATAAGCGATGTCGAGTCTGAGCTCACGATTCCCCCTAAAGTACAGCTTCCACGAACGAGCAAGAGGGCAATCATAGCTTGCAAGCGATTGAGTATCCGTTATTTTTTTACTTACCGCCGATGACGGGCATCATTCTGGAACAGTTGTATTTACTGGTTTTACGGGTCTGGTCAGGTCCGGCTCAGCCCGTGAAATGGTGGTGCAGCGAGTCCTGAGCGAACCGCGCTCTGCGGCGGGCCAGGAGTCACCCAGCCGGTGCCGCTCTGGCGAACTCCCGATACGAGACCATTCGCTGCAGCCCCTCGTCCCACAGGCAACATCGGAAGCATGCCCTGATGTCCTTTAGCGAGAGCGTTATCGTCACGGGCGATTGAAGCTCTGGAATTGCCTCCATCACCTCGGGAAGTCGATAGAACGGGATACCTACATTCAGGTGATGAATATGATGATAACCAATGTTGCCGGTAATCCAACGCATGACTTTATTCAGCTTCAGGTAGCTGGAGGACTCCATCGCAGCTCGACGACTTGTCCATGTCTCCGTTGGCAAGACTCGCATGTTCTCGAAGCTGTGTTGAGCGAAGAACAAGTAGCTTCCGATCATCGAAGCAATTGTCATTGGCAACAAGACGACGAAAAACGCGACATCGAAACCACCGATTATCCACAACACCGCAATTAGCGCACCGTGACCGAGCAGTACAAGCAGCGAATCCCAGTGCCGGGCTGGATTCCTTAAAAGTGGCAGCACCGTGACACTGAGGAAAAAGATCGTGAAGTACCCGGCCAGAATGGTCAGCGGATGACGCTCGATCCGGTAGGCTATACGCGCCGCGAGAGAAGCATCGCGCCACATGTCAGTGGTCATCATCGCAAAGGCGCCAACACTGGCGGCATCAATCTTGCCTACATGACCATGATGATAGTTGTGACTGTTTTTCCACGATCGCGGCGGTGTGAGCGCAAGTGCGGCGTATAGGCGGAACAACCACCATGCGGGTCGAGACCGCGACAAAATCGCGTTGTGCATATAGTCGTGGTACGTGATGAATGCGCGCACCATTAACAGGGCCGACAAAATAGAGAACAACAGACGTAATGGCCACGCGGGTGCGAGGGCGGCACTAAATAGCGACGTGAGCAACATCAGGAAAGTCGAGCCAACGACCCTCCAGCTGGTTTTTTCGGACTCAACACTGAACGGCAGGGTTGCCTTGAAAAGGTCCCTATCTGTCTGCACGTCGGATTTCGTTCCCCCGATTCCTTCGCCCATCTGCCTTGCCTCTCGTGTCACTTGTTGCTCGCGGGCATTATGTATGGGCAGGTTTGTGAACATTATTGATATTGCGCCAATTGCCACTCTGGGTGGGGATTTGATCCGATGGCAATGTAGGCGTCGAAAAAACCGATGTCTGTCATCATCGAATAAAGGGCAAAAGAGCCTCCGAACGAATGGCCTATCAAGATTCTCTTGCCAATGCCGTTCTACCTCCCCTCGACAAAGGGTCTCCATTCTTCCACAACAAAACGTTTAAATTGATCCGCGCCACCATGGAGTGAGTTGAGTTACCTCGATCTCTCGGTTGGTTTCGGCGGTGAGCGCAGCGTCTCAATGAGCTTAGATGGGTTTGGTCGAAAGACACAGTTCGTGTTGGACGTCGAGCGCCCGTGGCGAAGGAATCGTTGGTGGGCTAAATACAATCAATGACGCCTACACTTCGGCGAAGTCGTCGTCCGACGGTGAAAGCCTGCAGGCCATGAAGGATCGTGTCGCGGAGTTAGAAACCCTGCAGAAGTTGAACAAGCTTGAGAACTGTGCCGCGATACTCAATAACGGGGGGGGTTCGTCTGCCCGACGGAGTAGCTGGTGGCCGATCCGCTGAATGACTTTTCGATGCCGGACTTTCAGATGTCGGGCACACCGGTGACCAAACGGGTAGAAACACCATTGCTATCGGGCAGCGTACAGGAACTCGAATGCGATGAGGACAATAGTGTGCTGCGTATCGAGGGTGACATAGTTGTCCGCGAAGCACCGGCCATTGGGCTTACAGGTCGCGTCTGGAATGCCATCACCTTTGGTCATGGGGTTGCAGACGATAGCTTTCTTTGGCCGGGCGGTGTCATTCCTTACGTAGTCCACGGGGATGTCGACGCCTTACTGCAACGCGCTATTGACCATTGGCACGCGAAGACACCGCTGCGCTTTGAAGCACGCGCCGGAGATTTCGACTATGTCTCGTTCGAGCCAGGTCCCATTAGCCAGTCACCGGTTGGAAGACAAGGAGACAAACAGACCGCGTGGCTGGTGCGAGGGACAACCGTCGGGTGGGCCATCCACGAGCCCGGCCATGTAGTCGGCGTCTGGCATGAACACGGCCGGCACGAAGACCATCTCAAGAATCGACGGGCAACTGCTCGGGCCCCGTCGGGGCCTCAGCGACGGAGACTTAGCCGCGTGTCGTAAACTCTACTCGCAACTCGACTGGTCGTAATCAATTCTGGATATGATCAAGGCAGCGATGGGTTAACAACCCAAGGCTTGTCGCTCAACGTACGGTATTGCGAAATTGAGGCAAGCGGGGTTGATGTCCGCCTTATCGGCCTTGCCGTCTTGGGCGGCGAGCATGAATAGGGCGATTAGAGCCAAACCTTGGGCCGCTTTTTCTGGATCGTATTGATAGGCGCGATTCAGGTACTGTTGATGCTTACCGGCAATCAGTTCGTAGAATACAACCTGTTTAGGGTCATCGTGACCGAACGGTACTTTGGAGTCATGCGGTCTAAATGATCCTGAATACACTTCACGGTAGGAGTAAGTCCCGGGAATAATTTTCCGCCGATTGGTGACTCCCTCCATAGCGGGCGTAAAGTCCGTCCGTACTTTGAGTTTCATCGTCTCCGGTGTGGCACCACACTGCTTCAGCGTAATGTCTCTCAGCAACTGCATTCTTAGTTGCAGTTTGTGCCATTGATTGTATCGACTGGCTTCACCGAGCAAGTAGATTGCTGTTGGTAAATTGCGGAGAACATTCGAGGATGCGGCTCTTCCGCTATAACTATTGACATTGTCGACCGAGAATACTGGATTGGCTCGCAACTCCCCAAAGACGATCGTGGGTTCTGCGGCACACAGATCGCCTACTACCCGAACATCACCTTCGTAATTCAAGGCGTACTCGTTGGGGACAACGCGAAACTTTTGTGTCTGTTTGTTGTTGCACTGATGAAAAGGATCAATATAAGTGATGTCCCTCAAGGTATACCGGCGTTGGCCAGTGATATCACCAATCGTCTTGTTGTAGCGGTAACTCCACTCCTTTGTCGAGAAAGGTCCGCTACAGACCGTAACGGTACCTTTTCGATCAACGGCAGCTGGTTGCCGACGTGAAGCATCTGCTGTATTGAGAAGAACAAAGAAGGTCGCCAGCGAAACGGAGACTACAATTGCGGTTTTCAGCATCGATTGGTGTCCAATTACAGAATGCGAGAATTTGATACTAGCGAGGTTCGAATAATTATAGAACTTTGCTGGGACCGATAATCGCCCTTATCGCTAATATCACAAGCGACAAACGAGTAGCCGTTGTATCCCCATCTGTATCTCAGGTCATAAAACCGCACCGAACAATGACTTGCACCAGTGAAGCCGTTGCCAATGCAATTGTCGCGGAAGGAAAACACAGCAGGTGTTCCACAGCTCGGAACTGAGACATTGTTTCCCCGACACGTCACGCCATCGTCAACGACCGGTGACCCAAGTGTTTCACCGCCAAACGGTAAGCTATTAACCGGCTAGTCAGGCGGAGACTTCCTCCGCCTAAGAGTGTTGGCATAGTTGCGATAGCCGTCGATGGAGTTCGCGGCTCATCCTCGGTTGGTGCTGAAACCCTTGATCTACCATTGTTTTCGTAACACCCGTCGAAGACACGTCACCGAAATGCTGCGGTGCAACCAAAGGCATGCCGGTTTAAGCAAGTTCAACGAGTGGACTCAGGTATGGGTTGAAATCAAGTCCTAGGTCAAATATTCTATTAAAATCAATGAATTACAAAAATTATGGCGGAGAGGGCGACAAAAAAGTGATTTCCAGCGATGTCCTAGGAAGTCCAAAATTCCTTTACTATCTTGCACTTAGCTAACTTCTTGGTTTAGGGTGATCCGATGAAATCCGGCCAAAGCCGCGTTTGAAATGGGACCCTCTTAGAGGTCGGGTTGCGATCTAATTCAAGGAGCTGAGTATGGCGGAGAAAATGACCGCTTTGTTTGTGAAACACATCAAACGTCCCGGCAAATACGCCGACGGTGGCAACCTCGTTCTACGGGTACGTCCAGCAAAACGAAAAACAGCAATGCACCAATTGAGCAAATACTGGTTTTTTCGATACATGCGTTTCGGCAAGGAGAGCTGGATGGGGCTTGGCACTTATCCGGAAGTTACGCTCGCAGAAGCGCGCGACCTCGCAACCGAGGGACGTCGAAAACTTCGACAAGGTATTGATCCATTAGCTGAGAAGCGTGCCCGCCAAATCACGGCCCGAAAAGCACGCGAAAACATGCTGACTTTCGCCGAATGCGCAACACGCTACGTTGATTCACAGGCACCAGGATGGAGCAACCCAAAGCATGTAGAACAATGGCGCAACACGCTGACAACGTTCGCTGGCCCGACCATCGGCCACCTGCCGGTCGATCAGGTCGATACAGGTCTCGTCATTCGTTGCCTCGAACCGATCTGGACAACCAAGACAGAGACCGCCAGCCGCTTGCGTGGACGCATTGAATCGGTCCTCGACTGGTCGACTGTGCGAGGCTATCGCAAAGGCGACAACCCGGCACGCTGGCGCGGACATCTGGATATGATCTTACCCCGCCCTAGCAAGGTCGCCCGAGTCAAACACCACCCTGCACTTCCGTTTACATCAATCGGGACGTTCATGCAGCAACTACGACTAGACCGCGGTGTCGCATCACGGGCGCTTGAGATTGTCATTTTGACGGCGGCTAAAACCAGCGAGGTGATCAAAGCCGAATGGTCAGAATTCGACCTGCCGCGAAGCACATGGATTGTTCCCGCCAAATGCATGAAGTCAAAGCACAAGCATCGGGTGCCCCTCTCGGCACCCGCCGTCGCCTTACTCATGGCGCTGAAGGACTTTGATAAGACTTACGTATTTCCCGGCCACAAGCGAAGCACGCATTTGTCCAACGGAGCCATGCTACAAGTTCTAAAGCGTCTGGATCGCACTGACATAACCGTCCATGGTTTTCGTTCAACTTTTCGAGACTGGTGCGCCGAGTCCACGAACTACCCCAGTCACGTGGCAGAGATGGCACTTGCGCACACGGTCCAAGACAAGACTGAAGCAGCATATCGTCGTGGCGACCTGTTCGAGAAACGGGCCCGCTTGATGGCTGACTGGGCGAACTACTGCAGCAAACCTTCCGAGCCCGCTGCAGTAGTTCCAATTCGAAGACAGTCTAATTAGGGCCGGATCGGTCTAGCCTAGAAACGACGAGCGAGCGGCTGCTTTTCGTCGGAAAGCAGCCGCCCAGGTGGTATAGTTTGACAGGCCGCTGCTGACTGCGGTTTCAACCGGTGGACGCAACACATTCATTAAACTTCTCGGCCGGTGAGTAGAATTGTAACGTTTCTCGCGGTCGTTCGTTAAGTCTTCTTGCAACCGCATTGAGTCTGTTCTGATGAACGTTGGAGAGGTC
>JAJFKU010000071.1 GCA_021773035.1 Woeseiaceae bacterium | reverse complement strand
TCAGTTGCAGTCATGTATCCGGCCTCTGTGTGGAGATTTGAGTAGATTTCTCCGGGCCCCAATGGACATCCGCGCGCCTTCACCTCATCAACTTAGCGGCCTCGTAGGCCCTGTCAGTACTCAGGTTGAGAAAGCGCCGGTCTGACCTGTTTTGCCATTCGTAAAGTCAACCAATGCAACTGTGTAGTTCGGATCGATTACCTCCAATAAAAAACGCCTCTGCTACTTTCGATACCCTTTCGTTCCTGGTCGTATTGCCTACGCGGCGGACCTATAGTCCTCACCCCGAGCCATCAGCGCCCAGATAATCCGGACGTTTTTGTTCGCCACGGCAACGCTTGCAACGTTGTTGCCACGACGAGCTTTCAGTGCAGTAATCCAGATACTGCGTGCATCGGTTTTGCGATCTGCGACTCGAACCGCAGCACGTGCTCCGTGGATCAGCAGCGTTCGCAAGTAACGATCGCCTCGTTTACTAATACCGAGCAAGCGTGACCGTCCGCCCGTTGAGTTTTGTCGCGGCACCAGGCCCAGCCAGGCGGCCATCTCCCGACCGTTGTGAAATGCGCCTGCGTCACCGACCGTCGCCACCAATGCCGTCGCGGTGATTGGGCCGATACCTTCGACTCGTGCAATACGCTGACAAAGCTCGCTGTGCCTGAACAGGCATTGAATCTTTCGTTCCAGGTCCGCGATGCGTTCGTCGGTACATCGAAGCTCCTCATAGAGTCCGGCAAACGACTCTCGAGCGAGCATCGTCAGTGTGTTCTCTGCATCCTCTAACAGTTCTGGTAAGCAACTTCTCACATGACGTATGCCCTGCGGCAATACGATCCCGTACTCGTTCAGCAATCCGCGAATCTGATTCACCAACGCCGTACGTTGTCCAACCAGACGACTCCGAATGCGGTGCAGTGACTGGATATCCTGCTGCTCCACCGACTTGGGTCGCACAAAACGCATGCTCGGTCGGCTGACCGCCTCGCAGGTCGCTTCAGCATCATTGCGATCGTTCTTGTTCGACTTCACGTACGGCTTGACGAACTGCGGGCTCATCATTCGCACGTCATGCCCATGGGCACCCAATACCCGTGCCCAGTAGTTGGCGCCGGAACAGGCTTCCATCCCGATTCGACAAGGTGGCAGCTTGATGGCCCATTCCAGGACTCGCTGTCGAGACAGGCGCTTCTGCAGCACCACGTTTCCGTTCGCGGTGACTCCATGCACGTGAAAAACGTTCTTTGCCAGGTCAATACCAACTGTCGTAATGTTCATAAGTGGGCCCATCCTCTTCTGTTCGCATGATTGAAGTAACGTCTTCATGCTGGCTCATTTGAAGCCTCGGTAGAAGGGGGTGGGTCCATACCATTAACTTAACGGCGTTTGGCTTTATCATCGCTTCAACCTGAGCCGCCGCCGCATGGCTAACGCGTTCTTGGATAATTGCTTAAGCCTGGGTGTTAATTTTTCAGTACCTCCAGATCGACCATAAACGTCAGTTCGGAGCCGTTACTCCACTCGACTGACGCACTACCAGCTCGCTCGACAGCGTCGTATCGGCGACCTCCTGGCCATTCAGTATGCTAAGAAGACTTTCGACGAGCACGCGCCCCGCCCAGCGAATGTTTTGCCGCACCGTCGTTAGAGCCGGGCTGCCGTAGCTTGCCAGTCCGATGTCATCATAGCCAACAATCGCTATATCGTCAGGCACGCTCAAACCGAATTCGGTTATTGTGGCGATCGCACTAAGTGCCATGACATCGCTGCTGCACAATGCTGAATCGAATCGGGTATCGCTCGACAGGAGCTCGTTGATCGTTTCGCGAGCGTGCGACATTTCGAATGGAACATCTATCTGCAGCGCCGGGTCGAACTTCACCCCATGCTCTTCCAATGCCTTCTTGTAACCCGAGAACCTCTGTGCGATTTCAGGCAGGTTAACATCGCCAAAAAATGCGATCCGACGCCGACCATTCTCGAGCAAGTGTTTCGCCGCCATGTAACCGCCAGCGACGTTGTCGCCGCCAACCCGGCAATACTGTTGGTCGGGCAATTGCGCGCCCCATACGACAATGGGCGCGCCGGACATAGCAATTTCATTTAGCTCACTGTGTTGCTCGCCTTGGCCAATAAAAATTACGCCGTCGGAATTCTGAAAGACCCGACTGTCCTGATGTGCCAGAACATCCGCGATGGGCGCGTGAGCCAGGAACAAATCCAGGTCATGCTCGGCTAGGCAATCAGCAATTCCACCGAGCATCTCGAGAAAAAACGGATCGGACATGTGTTGTTCCGATTTGATATTGAGCATGAAGACCACAGCAATCACGCCGGACCTGCGCAATCGAAAGTTCCGTGCTTTTACGTTGACTCGATAATTGTGTTTCTTGGCCAGATCCCGGATGCGGGCTTTCGTCTTTTCTTTAACACGAGGACTGTCGTTGAGTGCCCTGGATATCGTTCCACGAGTGACGCCGGCAAGATCCGCGAGGTCCTGCATTGTTATCGGCGTCTTCGGTCCCCGTGGGCTCATAGTCGTGTCCAGGACATTGTGTGCCCAATCGTTGTGGATTTGCGCAAATACAATACTAGAGTGTCTCGTAGCGAATCTGGAATTGTCAATTATTACAGAAAGTTAGGACGATGTACAATCGATTGTATTCGTAAAATTAGACAATCGATTGTATTTTGATTTAGCCTGCATGCATCGAACAAATGCCCAAAGTGGGTCGATTTTTTAACCGGGGGGTTAACTCAGAATGAAAACCACAAATTCAAAACGATCCGCAGGCGGATTTCTTATTATCGCGAGCGCCATCACTTGCCTTTCTGGTCCGGCAGTTGCCCAGGAAGAGGAAGTCATGGAGGAAATATTCGTCACCGGTGTGCCACGAGGCGGTGCAACGAAGTTGGAAGCAAGTGTTTCTGTCAGCGCGGTGCCGAATGAAGACGTCGGTAAGCTCGCGCCACGGTCTGTAGCAGAAGTTTTCCGAAGTCTGCCGGGCATACGCGCCGAGTCATCGGGCGGCGGCGGTAACGCCAACCTGACGATACGCGGCATTCCGCTGGCAACGGGCGGCTCCAAATACATGCAAATTCAGGAAGACGGCCTGCCGGTACTGGAGTTCGGCGACATCAACTTTGCCAATACAGACAATTTTGTGCGTTTTGATTCCTCAGTAGACCGCATTGAGTCCATTCGCGGTGGTTCGGCTTCAACTTTCGCAAGTAACTCTCCCGGCGGCATTATCAACATAATCAGCAGAACGGGTGGCAATGACGAAGGCAGTATCGGCCTGAGCTTTGGCGCGGACTACGATGAGTTCCGCACAGACTTCCAATACGGTGGAATAATTGCTGACGATCTCAGTTACCACATCGGCGGTTTCTTCCGCGACGGTGAAGGCGTTAGAGACACCGGGTTCAATGGTGATAGTGGTGGGCAGATCAAATTCAACATCACCAAAGATTTTGACGACGGCTTCCTGCGCTTTTACGCGAAGTTGCTCGACGACAAAGTTACGACCTACTTGCCGTCTCCCATTCGCGTCACCGGTAGCGGTAGTTTTGGCCCCGTTGATGGCTACGACGCAAGTTCGCAAACAACGCACTCGCAGCCAACCAACAATCTCACGAGCTTCGATCAGTTCGGCAACCCTGTTGACCGAGCTGCCTCCGATGGCATTGAGTCCAAAGTCACCGCGTTCGGCTTTGAGTTCGATAAGGACATCGACGATACGTTGACGATCAATAACAAGTTTCGCACGTCCAGTGTCACCGGCGGATTCATTTCCCCCTTTACCGACGGATTTGCCGGTGGCACTGACACCATCGCCAATAAGGGCGCTGCGCTATGTGCTGATGCGAGCGTTGGCGGTGTAAGCCTGGATTGCTCTAGTGGTGTTGCTGCAACAATCAATGGTCAAGCAGCTGACCCGAATCAACTCGCGTATACAAACCTTACATTCGACACGACTTTCGACGATGTCGGTTTGCTGGTAAACGATTTTAAGATTACGAAACAATTGAGTAACGTTTCGGTAACGGGTGGCGTTTACTACTCCAAGCAGAACATCGATATTTCCTGGAATAGCTGGCACACACGCATGCAGACACTCAGCGGAACGAACTCGCAGAACATCAACTACGTAGCGATCGGAGCGGGTATCGATGAGAACGGTGCACCTGTTGACGTCGTTCTCGCCAACAACGGAGCATTGACCCAGAGCTTCCTCGCTTGGGACTGGGACCTTGAGTACACCACTTTCGCTCCGTATCTGAACGTCGGTTTCGATATCGGCGACCGTCTGACGATTGATGCCAGTGTGCGTCGCGATTCAGTCGAGGCTCGCGGACGTCGTCTTGATGGCTGCTGCGGCGGAAACGTCTCAACTGATCTGAATGGCGATGGTATGATTGGACAGTTCGCCGTTGTCGGCGGTGTCATTACGCGTCTGGATAGCGATGCACTGCTTGAAAACTCTGGCGCAACATCGGCGGGGTTTATCAGCGGCGGTGTCCGAAGTCTGAACGAGAACAATGCCGCTGTAACTAACGTCAACTATGATGCCGATAACACCGCGTTTTCCCTTGGTGGCGCGTTCATACTCAACGATGATTCATCGGTTTTTGCTCGTTACAGTGATGGTGGTCGCGCTATCGGCGACCGCCTGACTCAGGTGGCTGGTTCATTGAATTCTGACGGCTCCCTAACCAGCACTACTGACGGTTATGACGAAGTCACGCAACTTGAAATTGGATACAAATACCTCGGCAGTGACTGGTCTTTGTTTGCGACATACTTCAACACACAAGTCGAGGAAACAAATTCAGAGATCACGAGTGGTCTGACATTCGTTCGCGAATACGAGGCCAATGGAATTGAGTTCGAAGGTGACTGGTCAATCACTGACAACTTTAGCGTTAGCGGTAACGCGACGTGGAGTGATGCGGAAATTTCCAGTGACCTGACCAATCCAGGTGTGGTCGGCAACACGCCACGTCGGCAAGCGGACTTTATCTGGACAATTAATCCTGATTTCAGTATGGATAACTTCTCCGTCGGCGCGACACTACAGGGCTCGACCGACTACTTCGTGCAAGACAACAACAGCCTGAAGCAAGACGTTTACAACCTGATTCACCTATACGGTGTTTGGTATATCACAGACGATTTGTCATTGAATCTGAACGTTAATAACCTTACCGATGAGTTCGTGATTACCGAGTCCGAGGAAGGTTCAGGGAATATCGGAGACATTGTCCGGGCTCGCGCGCTTAGCGGTACATCAACCTCGATCGGCGTCACGTACAACTTCTAGTCTCACTCCTAGAGAACGCCAATATGCAGTCGGCGCAGGGACGAGATTGTCCCTGCGCTAAACTGTCACGCCACCAGAGGGTACGTCGTGCGTAATGCCGTTCAACTTATCACTTACGCTGACCGTCTAGCCGGTGATTTGGCCAGCCTCAGGTCGCTACTCGACAATGAGCTTCACGGTCTGTTCTCAGGCGTTCACATCCTGCCTTTTTTTGATCCAATAGATGGTGCGGATGCGGGATTTGATCCCAGAGATCACACCTGTGTTGATCCTCGGCTCGGGGACTGGAACGATGTCGCTGATCTCGCCCAGGATTACTCGGTTATGGCGGACCTTATAGTCAATCACGTGTCGTCCGAGTCACTTCAATTTGCCGACGTTCAAAGACACGGAGTGGAGTCGCGATATTGGGATTTGTTCTTGCGCATGACGGACATATTCCCTGCCAGCGATTTAGAGTCATCGGCAGAGGTTGGGCGAATCTATCGCCCCCGCCCGGGAGCACCATTTACTCCGATTCAGCTCGATGACGGCAGCGAGTTCAATTTCTGGACGACGTTTAGTGCAAGGCAGCTGGATATCAACGTAGAGGGCTCTGTTGGTCAAACTTACCTCACGTCGATCCTGGAAAGATTCGCGGAGGCCGGCATTCGTGAAATTCGCCTGGACGCGGCCGGTTATGCGATTAAACGCCGGGGAACGCCGTGTTTCATGTTGCCCGAAACATTCGAATTCATCAGGTCATTGTCAGAAAAAGCGCACGCGCTCGGCATGGAGGCGCTGGTTGAAATACATTCCTTCTATCAGACGCAAAAAGCGATTGCTTCACAGGTGGGCCGTGTCTACGATTTTGCGCTTCCGCCTTTGGTGCTGCACACGCTATACAATAACGACGCGGACGCCATCAAGAAATGGTTGGAGATCGCCCCGCGAAACTGTGTAACCGTCCTTGATACCCACGATGGCATCGGAATAATGGATGTGGCACGGGAGGGCGATCTCGAAGGGCTTCTGGCTGACAATGAAATAGATAAGCTGGTCGAAACCATTCATGCAAATGCGGGCGGTAGTAGCCGCAGGGCAAGTGGCCACGCCGCGTCGAACCTCGACATCTACCAGGTTAACAGTACTTACTACGATGCACTTGGCCGAAATGACTGTGACTATTTAGTCGCGCGAGCGATTCAGTTTTTTGCTCCGGGAACACCGCAACTCTACTACGTCGGGTTGTTGGCCGGCACGAACGATGTCGATCTCGTAGAACAAACCGGAGTAGGCCGCGACATCAACCGGCATTACTTTACGCCGGACGAAGTTCGCACGGCCCTGAATCGTCCTGTCGTTGTGCAACTTATGCAACTGATACGCCTGAGGAACGAGGAACCTGTGTTTGGCGGGACGTTTTCGATACCAGCGAGTCCGAGCGATCAGCTCGTACTAAGGTGGGATAGCGACGATTCATATGCAGAATTGCGTGTCGAGCTTGCGGACAGGCGCGCTACTATCGATGTTTCAACCTCGGATGGGGCCCGCCGCTACGTTATCGACAAGAACCTCTTGAAAGAAGCCGCGACCGAGACAGGCAGCGAAATGGAGCGAAAAGGATGAACCAAAAGTCTGCTACGGCGCCGCTGTCGTTCGGCGAAAAGGTCGGTTACGGCCTCGGCGATATGGCGTCGAATTTCTACATGGGTTTTTTCGGTCTGTTCCTGCTGTACTACTACACCGATGTTTTCGGAATTTCACCGGCCGCTGCCGCGACGATGCTTCTGGTCACAAAAGTCGTCGACGCGATTAGCGATCCTGCAATGGGGTTGATCGCAGACCGCACGACCTCGAGGTGGGGCAAGTATCGACCGTACTTGTTGTGGGTTGCCATTCCTTACGCGCTGCTTGGCTACCTGCTGTTTCTTGGGCCGCAGTTTTCCGATACCGGAAAATTGATTTATGCCTACGTTACATACACCCTTGTAATGCTGGCCTATACAGCGATTAACGTGCCTTACTCTGCGCTTTTAGCTGTCATCTCGCCGGTTGCGGAGGAACGCACCAAGGCGACGCAATTTCGTTTTGTATTCGCATCGCTCGGAACCTTGTGCGTCGGCGCGTTTGCGACGCCACTGGTGCGCTGGTTCGGTGGCGATGACGAAGTTCTGGGTTTTCGCTTGACGATCATACTTTTTGCGATTCTTTCTGTGCTGATATTCTGGATCACGTTTGCCACGACACGCGAGCGTGTTCAACCCAAACAACATAACTCAAGTGTTCGAGACGACCTTTCCGCCTTGTTAAAAAACTGGTCGTGGAGAATCCTGGTTATTTGCGGAATTCTGGTCGTTGTCGGGTTAGTCGCGCGATTCGCATCAATCGTCTACTACCTCAAGTACTACATGCTGGACGATGGTTCTCGGATTTTCCTGATCTTCGATCGAACTGCATTTCTCACGTCCTGCGGCCTGCTAGGGCAACTGATGGGCGCGCTGATAACGCCGTGGCTCGCGTCGAAGCTTGAAAAACATCATCTCGTGATCGGAATGAACGTACTGCATGCGGTGTTGCTTGCGATCTGCTTTGTTATACCGGCCGAACAGTATGCGTTGATAGTCATTGTGCACAGTCTGGGCATCCTGACCTTTGGCGTCATCATTACACTATTGTTTTCAATGTATACAGATTGCGCAGAATATGGTGAATGGCGCACCGGCAAAAATACTGCGGGCCTGACCGTATCGGCGTCGATGTTTTCGCTCAAGTTCGGATCGGCGGTCGGCGGTGCTCTACCGGGTTTCATGTTGGCCTGGTTCGGATTCGTAGCGAACGAAGCTCAGAGCGAGTCGGCGATCACCGGAATTCGCCTGATGTTCAATTTACTGCCCGCGATGTTTTTCCTGGCAGGCGGCCTACTGATGTTTTTCTATCGGATCGACCGCAGTACCCTGAACCGGGTTGAAGCTGAGCTCGTTGAGCGGCGAGCGCAGTGACTATCGCTGTCCTCGGCGAAGCATTGATCGACTTCATTGTCGGCGACGACGGCGCTTACCGGCCGCATCCGGGAGGCTCGCCGTACAACGTCGCCATTGGCCTTGCCCGGCAAGGTGTCGAGGTTAGTTATCTTTCGCCATTTTCAGACGATACGTTTGGCGAGCAGCTGCGAGTCTCTCTGCTCAAGGAGGGCGTGGTTGTGCCGGACTCGCGACGGTCCCTGTGGCCAACATCCCTGGCGCTCGTAACGATTGATAAAGACGGTCTGCCAACTTACCGGCTTTATCGCGAGGGTATCGCGGACAAAGACGCCTCATTCGAAGAGATTGAAGCGAGTTTGCCGGATGACCTGCGCGTTTTTCATACGGGCTCGCTGGCGATCACGCCAAGTCAGCTGCCCAAGATACGCAAGCTTTTCGACCTGATGCATGCGCGCAGTGTTGTCGTCAGCGTCGATATCAACATCCGCTTACGAGCCAGCGTTGATGAGGAGGCGTACCTGGATGGAGTGAGGTCACTGCTGTCCCAAGCGGATATTGTAAAAGCAAGTGACGAGGACCTCGCAGCACTGCGATTGCACGATGACGCGCGGAGAAGTGCCGAGATGTTGTTCGATGAAATGGGTTCCGGAATGCTGGTGCTGACAGAGGGGCAGGGTGGTGCTTTGCTGTATACCGAGAGTGGCGTAATCGAAAAAAACGCTTATCCGATCGCGAAGGTGGAAGACACTGTTGGCGCAGGAGATACCTTCCACGCGGCATTCCTGGCCTCACTGTGCCGAAGTGGCACGATCGGTAAATCATTTCGAGACGTTGACCCCGCCATGTTGGGTGACGCATTGGATTTCGCGTGTGCCGCTGCGGCGATCAATGTTTCGCGTGTTGGGTGTTCACCACCGACTCGGGCGGAAGTCGATACGTTTGTTGAATCTGCGGGACGCTGAGTCCAGTCCATTCACTACTTCTGAGCGCTTTAGGCGGGCGATTGGGTACCACGAATTTTGTCCCATTGAGTCTCAGCATACTCAATCAGAATAAGCGCTTACTGTACCAGCCGAACAATCTTATGGGGCAGGAGCATCTTTTAAGCTCAATAGATTTCGAAATTTCCTTCAGAAATCATCTGATTTTCGGTCAAATGACGATCGATCAGTTGCGTACAATCTCAACATAGTTATCGCAGAGCCAGTCGCGCTGCTCTTCCGTATCAGGAACATCCACTCCGCGTTTCTTTGATACGTGCAGGAAGGCTTCCTGAGGTTCGAGCGTTGCGCGAAGCAAAATGCCTGCGGCAACCCGCGATCCGGAATTGGATATGTGACGAAACGCATCCCGTCGGGAGGGTTACGACTGGCTGCTTACCGAACCTGGCAAGCTCGAGTTAGCACGCGCACTTTCGAAACTCGCGGTAGTCTGTAGAATTGCGTGCCTGACAGGCATCGAATACTGCCTCTTATCGCATACTGTACCTCAATGAAAACAGGTACCTAACGATACTTCGTGGCGTAAATAAAAGGCATGTAAAATAGATATAAGTGACTGAAATTAAAGAAAAAACTAGTGTCTTATTCATCTGCATGGGCAATATCTGCCGATCCCCAACCGCGGAAGGCGCCTTCCGGCATCACGTTAACGAAGCAGGCAACGCGGATTGGTTCGAAATCGACTCGGCTGGTACGCATGCATACCACGTCGGCGAGCCACCCGACCACAGGGCTGTTGCCGCGGCGGAGCGCCGTGGCATTTCTCTGGCAGACATTTTTGCGCGCCGTGTCAAGGACGAAGACTTCGAGCGCTTCGACTACATCATCGCGATGGACGAAGACAACCAGTCGCGGCTGCTGGATAAGGCGCCGGATGAGCATCGCTCAAAGGTCAGTTTGTTCCTGAGCTATGCGTCGACTGACGAGTTGGAAGTACCAGACCCGTACTACGGTGGGGTTGCCGGTTTTGAGCGGGTGTTGGATCTGGTCGAAGAAGCGTCCCGAGGTTTGCTCGAGACGCTCTCGTCCAAACGTCGCTAGTCCTGGCTATCCCACGGCAGTAGTTTCGCCGCGGGTTTCGGTGCCGGTGCTACCTTATCAGCCATGGGCGGCTTAACCTCAGCCTTAGGTGCCGCGGTTGCTTCGGCTTTGGCCTCAACCCGCGGTTCCGATTTGGGTACGGCTTTCGGTTTCGGCGCAGCTACCGCTGCAGCTTTCTCAGCAGCCAGGGCCGCTGGTGGAATCCTGTGTGAAGCAGTGTCCTCAAGTTTCGCCGTATCGTTCGCGCGCTCGGCATCGGTACGTACCTTTGGCGGCCCATCGGCTTTCGGCTTGCGGGGTGCTCTGGCTGCCTTAGGTTTTTCCGCAGCTGGCTTTTCACCGGCTGCTTGTTCAGCGGCTGGTTTCTCCGCGGCGCGCTTTTCAGGCGCTGGTTTCTCTGCGGCAGGCTCTTTCGAAGCCGGTTTCTCTGTGGCTGCTCTCTCAGCGACCGGTTTCTCATTAGAAGACTTCTCAGCGGCAGGTTTCTCAGCATCAGGTCTGGTTGCCCTTGGCTTCCGGGCCTGAGTCTGCTCGTTTTTCGCCGTCGCAGCAGTCTCAGGCTGTCCGGTCTTGGCTTGTTCCGTTTGCGGCTTGGCCTGCTGAGGCTTCTGGTCCTGCGCCGCTTGAGCGTCGGTCTGCTGTTGATTCTCAGTCGTCTGCTCTGCTGCCTTTTCACCACCACGGCGCCGGCGGCGTCCGCCACGGCTGCGACGGCTGCGGGTCCGTTTCTGCTCGGTGTTTGCCTCGTCCGACTGGCCGCTCTTATCCTGATCCTGCTTCGGCTTCTGCTGCCCGTCTTTCGGTTTCTGCGCAGAATCCTTCGCTCCCTGTTTCTGATTCTGATTTCTGGAAGGCGCCTTCTTCTTCTGCTGTTTCTTGCGCTGATTACCACGCTTCTCGCCGCCCTGGCGAGGTTCGTTGCGGCGCCGCGACTGCTGTTGCGAACGGCGGCCCCGGTTGCTTTTGCCGCTGCCGCGGCGTGGCTGCGATTTCTTCTTGTCGTCCTCGCCGCCACTAAAGAAAGCAACGATCTTTGCCCAGAGACTCTCGCCTTCGGGCTCTTTACGTTTTGGTGCGGGGGTCGACGGCTTAAGTGTGCCGACGGCAGCAGTTTCCGCTCCTTTGCGTTCCAGAATTGCCTGCGGAGACTCCGGTTCGACCGGCGCGCTGGCCAGTGCGAAACTCACACCGGCATTCTCCGGCAGATCCATCTGGTCATCACGAACGCGGCGCACTTCATAATGCGGCGTTTCGAGATGCGGGTTCGCGACCAGCACGACCTGAGTTTCATTTCGATCCTCGAGGTTTTGTACCCAATCACGTTTTTCGTTTAGAAGATAAGTCGCAACTTCGACGGGCAGCTGCGCGATGACTTTCGACGTGCGTTCCTTACGGGCTTCCTCGCCGATAATTCGCAGGATCGCAAGCGCTAACGACTCGGTACCGCGAATGGTGCCGAACCCGGTGCAGCGCGGGCAGGTCTTGTAGGCCGATTCGCCGATGGATGGACGCAATCGCTGTCGCGACATTTCCAGCAGACCGAAACGGCTGATCTTGCCAATCTGCACGCGTGCACGATCCTGACGTACAGCATCGCGCAGTCGGTTTTCGACCTCCCGCTGGTGCTTCTGCGGGCCCATGTCGATGAAATCGATAACGATGAGGCCACCGAGATCCCGAATACGCAGCTGGCGCGCGATCTCGTCGGCGGCTTCGAGGTTGGTGTTGTACGCCGTGGCTTCGATATCGCCGCCCTTGGTCGCACGGGCTGAGTTGATGTCTATCGAGACCATTGCCTCGGTGTGATCGATGACGATGCTGCCGCCGGACGGCAGGTTGACGTTGTGCGCGAACGCCGACTCGATCTGCGACTCGATCTGAAAGCGAGTAAACAACGGCACCGGATCGACGTAGTGTTTCAGTTTGCGAAGATTATGCGGCATCGTTTGTTCGACGTGCTCGTAGGCGTCCTTGTAGGTTGCCTCGTCGTCGATCAATATCTCACCGATATCATTCGTCAGGTAGTCGCGCAGCGCCCGCACAACCGAATCGCTTTCGCGGTAGATCAGAAACGGTGATTGGCGTTCCAGCACGACATTCAAAATGGCGGTCCAGACCGTGATCAGGTTTTCGAGGTCCCAGGCGAGTTCTTCCGCGCTGCGGTCGATGCCAGCCGTTCTCAGGATGACACTCATGTTTTCCGGCATTTCGATCTCGTTCAGCGCCTGTCGCGCGAGATCGCGGTCTTCGCCGGTAATGCGACGTGAGACGCCCCCGGAGCGGTCCTTGTTAGGCTTCAGGACGATAAAGCGTCCGGCGAGGCTCACGAAGGTCGTTAACGCTGCGCCTTTGTTGCCGCGCTCTTCCTTGTCCACCTGGACAACAATGTCCTGGCCTTCTTTGAGAACGTCTTTGATATTGATCTTGCCGCCGGCCTTCGCCTGCTTGACAAAATACTCGCTGGAAATCTCTTTGAGCGGCAGGAAGCCGTGGCGGTCGGCGCCGTAATCGACGAACGCGGCTTCGAGACTGGGCTCGATGCGCGTAATTTTTCCTTTGTAAATGTTGGCTTTTTTGCGTTCGCTAGCCGGTGCTTCGATATTGAGGTCGTACAGAAGTTGTCCGTCGACCATCGCCATGCGCAACTCTTCTTCCTGAGTTGCATTGATTAGCATTCTTTTCATATTGCCCTACTTGAAGAGTGGAGGGCAGCCGTACGGGGCTTAGCGCCTGGCGGGCGCAGGGTGTCTCACGCAAAGGAACCTGGCGCCGAATTGCGCCGTCGAAGATCTTCGTTAGTTCAGTTTGGGTCTGGCGCAAAATCGCCAGTACCCACAAAAAAATCAGCATGATTTCCCTGCGGCTTTGCCGCTGCGGTGCGAGCCGGAATCCGGTGTTGCTGCCGTCTGAAATCAGGTCCCGCAGACTGCGGGACCAAAAAAAATCGTTTGATGTGCCTGCGCCAGTATCTAGGAGCGCAACACGGCGGTAATATAACACACCAGAAGTCCACTTCAAGTGACTGATCATGCAAGAAAAGCCGCCAAACGCCGATATTCCTGCCGCGACCCGGGCGACGAGCGTGCGCAAGGTCGCAATTGACGCTGAGCGTGCCGGTCAGCGGATTGACAATTTTCTGCGCGGGGAGCTGCCGGGCGTACCGAAAGGTCGTTTATATCGGCTTTTGCGACGTGGTGAGGTTCGCGTCAATGGCGGGCGGGTGCGTGCGGAGTACAAGTTGGCGGATGGCGACGAGGTTCGCATTCCACCGGCGAGAATCCGTGCTGAAGGCGCGCCGCCGTCTGAGAAGATGGCAACCGATATGCTGGACCGGGTGATTTACGAGGACAAGCGTCTGCTGGTACTGGACAAGCCCACCGGCGTTGCGGTTCATGGTGGCAGCGGCATCAGCCACGGCGTGATCGAGCTGTTACGTCATGCGCGCCCCGATCTGAAAGACCTCGCGCTGGTGCATCGCATCGACCGTGAGACGTCGGGTTGTCTCGTGATGGCGAAACGGCGCAGCGCGCTTCGCGACCTGCACGCGCGGTTTCGCGAGGGAAAGGTGGAGAAAAACTACCTCGCCCTGGTGGTTGGGGACTGGCAGCTCGGGGAGCAGCTGATCGATGCGCCGCTGCACGTGCAAAACCGCAGCAACGGCGAACGGCATGTCGTCGTGAGTGGTAAATACGGCAAGTCAGCGCAGACCCGGGTGAGTTTGTCACGAACCTACGGCAAGTACAGCCTGCTGTCATGCGCGCCGATAACGGGCCGGACACACCAGATTCGAGTTCATCTGGACCACGCCGAGCATCCGATTCTGGGTGACGAGCGCTATGGAGACGATGACGCCAACCGTAAGGCAAGGAAGTTCGGCCTGCGACGACTTTTTCTGCACGCGCAGTCGATTGCATTTGCCGACGACAGCGGCAATGACCTGCATTTCACGGCACCGCTGGCCGGCGATCTGGAGCGCTTCCTGTCCGCGGGAGTAATCGATGCCAGGCGCGGACGAGGAGGTCGCTAGACCTTGCTACTAAAGGCGCCCGGAAGTCTGCCGATTTGCATTTATGATCACGGCGGCCAGTCCATCTGGCATGAGACGTACCAGCGCGGTGCGCCGAAACCCGGCGACTGTGCACCGGATGCCTGCGATGCGTTGACGGCGCCTTCCAAAAGAGCCCTGGGTAACGGCAATTTCGCCTTCGATTTTCCACTGTCGTGCGCCAATGCCCGAAACTGTGTTCTCACGCTGGTCGTGTACACGCTCGATCCACCCAGCCTGACTTCAGTCGGCTATCGGACAGGGCCACTGTTGAAATGTATTGCGCGGCAGATTGACGTCGACGTTACGCTGAACACAGCGACAATCGATACCGGGAACATTGCTCCGCCGCCGCCCCTGAATCAGGCTCTGGAAGAACCTTCGCCGAACGAGTCAATGGCTTCATCGATGCAGAGCATCGTGGACTTATGCTACGCCGGGTGTGTCGCCGTCGTTGTTCCTGCGAATCGTATAATGGCGATTGCCTGTCATGAGGGTTTTGTAGAAAAATCAATTAGCGACATGGTTGTTCGCCTGCACGAACCGCTGCAAAAAAAGCGCCGCGTGATAGTGGCGCGAATCACGTTGCTGGACGGCAGAAAGTGTCATGTGGTTTGCGCACCTATAGGGCGTAAGTAGCGATCGCTCGACGGTATGGCCGTACTTGTTACAGCTAATATCGAGCCGTCTCATTCGAAGCTCATTCGTTTACTGGCCAACAAGGCTGCGAAGATTCATAAAGCCGAACCTTCGCAGGCCAAAATGCTGAACCGCTTCGAACTGGTTGCGAAGATCGGCGGCACGCTGGGCACTCAGACTACGTTGGCACACAGTCTGATTTACTTCGACACGGACAGGGTGCATACCATTAACGATGCTTTTGGCTACTCTGGAGGTGATCGTGCTTTGGCGGTGTTTCGACACATATTGTTTGACAGTACTGGCGCGAATGATGCGGTTGCGCATCTCGGCAGTGACCGGTTCGCCATGTTCCTGCCGGGAGCATCCGGTGACACGGCGGTGGCGAAGGCTGCTCAAGTACTCCGGTCTCTGATGCAGGAGTCCATCGAAGACGGTTCCAAGTCCATCAATTTGTCGGCGAGTGCCGGTGTTGTCGATACGGTTGCCGCCTGCAAGGGCGCCGAGGACATGCTTGTGCTGGCGGAAGTCGCAGCGCGTGGGGCCAAAGAGCGCGGCGGGAACCAGTGCGCGCTATTTCAGGATATCGACAACAGCAGCGACAGTAGCCCGGCGCAGTTTCTGTCGGCTGCGGAACGCTATCAACTCATGGCTGCATTGGACCGCTGGGTGATCAACTCCGCATTAAGCAGTATTGCGGATGCAGACAATACCCTGGAAGTCAGTCTGGCGACTTTTTGTATTAATGTCTCCGCGCAGTCGCTACAGGATGATTCGTTTGTCGACTTCGTCGAGGCACGAATAGCGGAAAGCGGAGTGCCTCCCGACACCTTGTGTTTTGAGCTGACGGAGACATCGCTGGTTCGCTACATTGACAAGGCGCAGCGTTTCGTCCATCGCTTGCAACGACTGGGTTGCCAGGTCGCGTTGGATGACTTTGGCACGGGATACAGTTCTTTTGCCTACCTGAAAACACTGCCGGTCAATTTTCTGAAGATCGATGGTTCATTCGTCCGCGATATTCTGGAAAACGATTTATCGAAGGCGATCGTCAATTCCGTGGTTAGTATCGCCGACGTTATCGGTGCACAGACGGTTGCGGAGCATGTAGAGAATCCCATGGTACAGGCCTGGCTAAAACAGGCGGGCGTGCATTTCGTGCAGGGTTTCATCGTACATCGACCGGAACCACTGGCTGGGGTCCTGGATGGGATGGACCGTCTGACGGGTTTGTTTCAACAGGAAGGCGACAGTATCGATCTGCGAACGCAAGACGCAACTACGTTTGTGCGTCAGGGGGCTAGATAACCGAGTTGCAGAAGTCGATCCGCTAGCCAGATCATCGGCAGGCCGATCAGTGCGGTCGGATCGTCCGTCTCCACGGACTCGAACAGAACGAAACCCGCTCCTTCCAGTTTGAAACTGCCGGCGCAATCGTAGGGCTCGTCGTGATGTAAATAGGCATCGGCCAGCCGTCGGTCGAATTGCCTGAAACGGACCGTAGTCTTGTCCGTATGTTCGTAGCGAGCGCGCCCGACAGGGTCGAGTATGCACACGGCGGTCAGGAATGTGACAGCCTTACCGGAAGCCGCCAGCAGCTGTTCTACTGCTTTCTGATGATCGCCGGGCTTGCCAAGAACCTGGCCATCCAGGACCGCCAGCTGATCGGCACCGATGATCAGGGCCTGACGGGCGTTGATCGCGATAGCCTCCGCCTTTTTTCTGGCAAGATAGGTCGCCAGTTCGGCAGGACTCAGACCTTGCTCGTTCGATTCATCGACGTCAGGGGACACCGCTTCGTAGCTGTCGAGAAAACGGTCCAGCAGGCCGCGCCTGTAAGGCGAGGACGAAGCCAGGAAGATCGTCGGTGCGGACGGATTTTGCATAAAGAATCAGGCTGTTATGAGAATCGACTGAAAGTTTACCCGGTTTGCTGCCGTTTGCAGAAGCTTTTATCAGGAGTTGGCGGCCAGAGCCTTTGACAGCAGCTGCCGGGGTCCTTATCATGCGCGCGCCATGGGCAATCCGCTGCGAGATCGCTGTTCTGCCGCTGAGTTAGCGTCAAACGGTCAAGTTATTGAAATAGCTGAAGATATCGGCTCGTTCAATCAGTTGGCGGAGATTGTCGAGGCGGATCTGGCTGCGCTCGACTCCGACATAATTCCGGTGTCATGGCGTGCCAGAACGGTTACTGGTGAGCTACAATTCGGCTTCGCTGATTCTGAGGCGCGTTTTCCGGCAGTTACGGGACGAGCGGCGGTAGAGGTGGATTCGGTTTGTCAGCGTTGCCTGGAGCCGTTTCGGCTGGGCTTGAGTATCGAGCCACGGCTGCTGCTTTTGAATGAGCAGGAAGCGACTGACCTGTTCGAGGATTTCGAAGTCTGGGAACTCGACGAACGAACGCTACGACCGCAGGACATCGTAGAAGAACTGTTGATCATGGCGCTGCCGTTTTCGGCAAAGCACGACAACATGGCGGATTGCAAAGCGCTCTCGACGACGAGCGATGTGTCATCCAAAATGAGACGACCATTTGCTGCCCTGGCATCGCAAATGAAACAAATTGAAGAAGACCCGGACTCGTAGCCGGGTTTTATTGGAGAAGATTATGGCCGTTCAAAAAAGCCGCAGGACCCCGGCAACTCGCGGTGCGCGTCGCTCACACGACAAGCTCAAGAGTGCAGCACTATCAGTAGATCCGACGTCGGGCGAAACGCATCTGCGACATCGTGTCACGCCCGATGGTTTCTACCGCGGCGTTCAGGTTGTAAAGCAGCCTGAGATAGAAGTAGAAGACGAGTAGTTTCCCTGCCTGGCCGGTATTGATTCCGGCCTGATTTCGTGGGAACACACTCAACCCTCTCCCTGGATGCAATGAGCGGTGACCTCGGCGCCGAGGTTGTCGTGCGTGCGGCTGCCGCAACGCTTGAGAAGTACACCAACATCGAACTGCAGCTGGTTGGAGATCAATCGGAACTGCAGGATCTGGTGACTCGCATCGTCGGTGAAAACCCGCGCCTGCACATCGTGCATGCCTCCGAAGTCGTTGCAATGTCTGAACCGCCGGCCGATGCCTTGCGCAAGAAAAAAGACTCGTCCATGCGCATTGCCATAAACCTTGTCAAAGACGGTGCTGCGCATGCTTGTGTCAGCTCCGGGAATACCGGTGCCTTGATGGCGACGTCGAAGTTTGTTCTCAAGACAGTGCCCGGCATCGATCGGCCGGCGTTTATAGCCGAACTGCCTGCCAAAGGCGGATCCCTGCACATGCTGGATCTCGGTGCGAATACAGAAGCCGGGGCTGAGCAACTGTTTCAATACGCGATGATGGGTTCCATCGTCAGTTCGGATATTACCGGCATCGATCGACCACGCGTTGCATTGCTAAACATCGGTGCAGAAGACATTAAGGGCAATGGCACTGTTCGTGAAGCGGCGACCCTGTTGCATGAAAGCAAGCTGAACTACGTCGGTTTCATCGAAGGCAATGACCTGTTTTCGGGTAAAGCCGATGTCGTGGTGACTGACGGTTTCACGGGTAACGTTGCACTCAAAACTATCGAGGGCGCTGTTGGTCTGGTGACGCATTTCCTGAAACGCGCATTTACGCGAAACTGGCTGTCAAGGCTGCAGGCCGTGCTGGCGAGTCGTGTTCTCAACAAGCTGGCCGCAGAAATGGACTCGCGCCACTACAATGGTGCGACTCTGGTGGGCTTGAATGGTATCGTTGTAAAGAGCCACGGCGGGGCGGATTCTGTTGCGTTTCAGCATGCCATAGATACCGCTATTGTTGAGGTCAGGAATCAGTTACCACAGCAGATCGGCATGTTGCTGCAAGAGGAAGCCGTATGACTTATTCGCGAATCGTTGGGACCGGGCGCTATCTTCCCGAACGCATCATGACGAACGCCGAGCTCGAAACGATAGTCGATACCAGCGATGAGTGGATTCGTACCCGGACGGGCGTCGAGCGCCGTCATATTTGCGCGGACGATCAGACCGTATCCGATATGTGTATCGAAGCGGCCAAGGTCGCGATAGAAGACGCCGGTATCGACGTATCCGATATTGATATGGTTATCACGGGAACCACGACACCGGATCTGGTTTTCCCCAATGTATCGACGATTATTCAACACAAACTCGGTATACCGGCCTGTACGGCTTTCAGCCTGGAGGCTGCCTGTACCGGATTCATCTACGCCCTCAGCACGGCGGACAAATTCATTAAAGCCGGCGAAGCAAAATGTGCGTTGGTAATGGGTGCGGAGTGCATCACCAAGCTGGTCGATTGGAGCGATCGCAATACCTGCGTATTGTTCGGCGATGGTGCCGGCGCCGTGATTCTGAAACCGTCGGAGGAGCCAGGCATCATTTCCTGCCATCTCGGCGCTGATGGACAGTACAAAGACCTGCTGTATTACCCGGTTGGTGCGTCGAAGGACCTGGCGAGAGCTGGAACCGCAGATGCGAAGATCATGATGACCGGCAACGAAGTATTCAAAGTCGCGGTCAAGACACTTGGGCAGATCGCATCGAAGACTCTGGAAGATGCCGGTGTAAGCAAAGATGAGCTTGACTGGCTGGTTCCGCATCAGGCGAACATCCGTATTATTCAGGCGATGGCGAAACGACTGGATATGCCGATGGAAAAAGTCATACTGACGGTGCAGGATCACGGCAACACGTCCGCTGCATCGGTACCGATGGCGCTTGACGTCGGCATCCGCGACGGCCGGCTTAAACCCGGCCAGCTGATTCTGATGGAAGCTTTCGGTGGCGGTTTTACCTGGGGATCGGTGTTGATGCGTCTTTAGAAGAGGTCAATGAAAACCAAACTCATAATCGGCAACAAGA
This sequence comes from Woeseiaceae bacterium, assembly GCA_021773035.1. Taxonomy (GTDB): domain Bacteria; phylum Pseudomonadota; class Gammaproteobacteria; order Steroidobacterales; family Woeseiaceae; genus UBA1847. The sequence goes on along the minus strand of JAJFKU010000071.1, from coordinate 64,716 downwards.
ATTATTCTTCCTGGTCGCTTCGAGCCTGGCTGCTGCTGCGGGAAGCGGGTATTGACTTCGACGAGCATCGCATAGCGCTCGACACACCGGATTCGACTCGTGAGATTCAGGCTTTTTCCAAAGCGGGCACGGTGCCGATTTTGCAGCTCGATGACGTGACTGTCTGGGACACTATGGCGATTGCCGAAACCGCCGCCGAGCGCTGGCCCGAGAAGAACCTGTGGCCATTGGATAGTGGTGCACGGGCACACGCACGCTCTATTTGCGCTGAGATGCATGCCTCGTTCGCCGTCTTGCGAGCGGAGATGCCGATGAACTGCCGCGCGATGGGCCGCAAGATCGCATTATCGGATGAGCTGGGAGCAGACATTGACCGGATTATCGCTATCTGGTCAGAGTGTCATCGTCAGTACGGTGACAGGGGGGGATGGTTGTTCGGCGAATTTTCCGTCGCCGACGCGATGTTCGCACCTGTGGTGCTGCGCTTCAGAACCTATGGAATTAATCTCTCGCGATCCGCCAGCTTTTATCCGCAACGGCTGCTCGAAAGTGAGGCAATGCAGGAATGGCTCGCGGCAGCCGAGTGTGAAACGGAAGTGATTGACAGAGAAGAAACAGGTCAGTGAGCAGACGTTTCCGCTTAATCGCTACCGCGACCATATCACTGTTCAACTTCGCTCCGGCTTTCGCCGCAATCTACGAATTGCCGCCCGAAGGCCACGACGTCATCGGCGCAATTTCAACGGTTGTCGCGAGCTATGACGATACACTCGTCGACATAGCCCGGCGTCATGGCCTGGGCTATCACGACATCGTCCGCGCAAACCCGGGTGTTAACGTTTGGCTACCGGGTGCCGGTACCGAGATCGTATTGCCGAACCGGTTCGTCCTGCCGCCGGGCCCTCGCAGTGGCCTGATTCTGAATCTCGCCGAGTATCGGATGTATTATTTCCCGGAGCCGGCAGCCGGAGAAACAGCGAAGGTACATACCTATCCGATGAGTATCGGCCGTATGGATTGGGATACGCCGTTAGGTCGGACACAAATCGTTGCGATGGCTAAGAACCCCGCCTGGTATCCGCCGCAGTCGGTGCGTGATGAACATGCCGCTGACGGCGATCCGTTGCCGCGTGTGGTACCGCCGGGGTCGGAGAATCCGCTGGGAACCCGCGCATTACGTCTGGGAATTCCGGGCTACCTCATTCACGGCACCAATCGACCGGCAGGTGTCGGGATGCGGGTATCGCACGGTTGTATTCGCATGTTTCCGGAAGACGTCGAGTTTCTCTTTGACAGGATTCGGGTCAAGACGCCCGTTCGAATCATTGATGTACCGGCGAAGGTCGGATGGGACGGCGAATCGCTGATTGCAGAAGTGCATCCCTTACTGGAAGTGCCGCAACGTCTGACGGAAGAAACGCCGGAACATATTGAAGCACTCGACGCGGATACGGAGTTGCCGGAAGTCGAGTCGCTGAGCAAGGATCCGCTCACGCATATCACCGAGCAGTTCATTGCCACGACTGCGGACCGGGCTGGCCAGTTGGACTGGGACCTGGTTGAGAATCTCGTCAGGCGTTCGGACGGGATACCCGAAACCGTGGGCATCAGTATAAAAAACGCCGCGACAAGCGCGGCGTTCGAATAGATGTTGTTAAGTAGTCGTTCTACTTAGACATCGATTTCTGGAACATGCGTTCCATGCTTTCGCGGTTTGCTTCGCAGCATGCCTGAGATTCCGTTGCAGCAGACAATGCCTGATCAGCCGTGCTTTGGGCCGCAGAAGCAGCCTGAGAAGCGCGGTCAGCAGCGGCACGAGCAGCTTCGGCAGCTGAAGCTGCAGCAGCGGCATCGGCAGCGGCACGATCAGCCGTTTCTTTAACTTCGTCCAACCCGGTTGTTGCGCAGCCGGCGGCCATTGCGACGAAAAGTGCGAGTCCGCCAGCTCTGAGTGCGGTCTTTTTCATTTTGGATGATCCTTGAATAGTTAGCTAAATCAGCAGGCGCATTATTTCCCAATCCGCACGGCGCTGCAATGAAAATGCCTGTTTTTATTCACTATTGTCGGCATTGAGCGACACTTGCACCGTCAGTGGGATTCGCCGCGCTGATCGAACCGGTTCTGTGCTAGCATGCACAGACTTTAAGAAACGACCGACAACTTCTACATTTCGTGCAACGAATGCGAAATGCCGGGGCGAGATCAGTCTGCGACAGACAGACATCTTGTTAAGGGACCCCGCAGAAGCTTGAAACCGTGTCCGAGGCCGGACGGCGCGCGCCGGCTGGCTTGAGTCCCCTCGGAATGACAGATCATGAGGGCTTATGACAGCAGATACCCAGGCGCTGGATCAGGCGCAACTACAAGGATTGGTAAGAGCTCGCGCGGTGTTCGAGCTGGTGGCCACTCCGGTCAACGACAGTGCCGAACCGGGTTGGGTACTGAACATCGTGCTGGCGAACGGCGAGCGCTTGACGCTTAGCAAAACGCGCGAAAAGGGCCGGCGTCGGGTGTGGAAACAACTGTCGGCCGTGCACCGCTTTCTGCAGTCGACCGTACCCGAGGTTGAGCGTTTCACCGTGGCTACCCAGGTCGTCGAAGACTGACCGTGCGGGTCGTTTAGGCACCGCCTGAGCGGTGAGAGCACGACTTTGGCGCACGATACGACGAAAATGCCGTGTTGTTAATCCAAAATTCCAAAAACGATTGACAGAATTGCAATTCTGTCATACCGTCATTTCTGCGCCGATTTGATCAATTTATCAGCTTGCGGGCGCACTAAAAATTCCGCTAAAGCGAGCAGCAAAGCCTGCAGCCGCTCTTAGTGGCGCAGGTTTTTTTTTCGCATCGTGATGGGTGTGACATCGCCGGAAACGGCAGTGGGGCGGCTCGTTTGGAACAGACGCTGGTGGTTTTGAAGTTCGGTAGTTCGGTGTTGTCGAACGATTCGCAGTTACCGGTCGCAGTGCATGAGGTGTATCGCGCGTACCGGCAGGGCCGCGGCGTGATCGCGGTGGTTTCGGCGATTGGATCCCAGACCAATGCCTTGCTGGATCGTGCCGAGGTAATCGCTTCGCCGGCCTCAGCGGACGAGGCGATGGCGTTGCTGCTGGCAACGGGCGAGACCCAGTCGGCTGCTTTGTTGACGATGGCGCTGTGCCGGGCGGGCTTGCCCGCGACTTGTCTCGATGCGGCCAGTATGGACCTGATGATCGAGAACGAGCGCCTTGACGGCGATTTTGTCGGCGTCGATGACGCCCTGATCCGCAATGCGCTCAAGAAAACGCCGGTAATCGTGGTACCCGGTTTTGCTGCCCGGCATCGCGATGGTGGTGTCGGCCTGACCGGACGTGGTGGATCGGACCTGAGCGCCGTCTATCTTGCCCATGCGCTGCGTGCTGATGAATGCCGACTGCTGAAAGACGTTGACGGCATTTACGAGTGCGACCCTGCGGTCGGCAGCGGTGACGATCAGGAAGAATCGCCACATCGCTACGGTCACGTGAGCTATGAAGATGCGCTACGTGTGTCGAGTGTCCTGGTGCAGCCCAAAGCGACAGAGTTTTTGCGCGAGACCCGTGGCAGCGCCCAGGTAGCAGCGATGCTGCATCAATCCGGAACCACCATTGGCAATGGCGAAACTTACGTCCGCGACGCGCCTTGTGTGGCGCCCATGAAAGTGCTGATGCTGGGTTTTGGGAAGATTGGACAGTGCGTGTATTCAGCCTTGCAGCGCATGCCGCAGGCGTTTGATGTTGTCGGTATAGGCGTAAAAGACATCAACAAATCGCGCCCGGTTTCGCCGCCCGTTGCAAGACTTAGCGATGACATTGACGCGTTGCTGCGCGAACCCTATGACGTGCTCGTAGAGCTGACAGGAGATACGGTCTTCGCCGAGCGGGTGACACGCCACAGCCTGAATAAGCGGGCGACCGTTGTGACGGCGGACAGGACGTTGCTCTCGTTGCGGCAGGCAGCTTTGCGAGCACTGGCGGGGAGGCGGCACGCCAGGTTTGTGCATTCAGCCGCGGTGGGTGGTGCCGCGCCGCTGCTGGAGGCGGTGCAGAGGGTTGCCGCGCACTCCGGCATCCGGCGTTTGCGCGCTGTACTTGCGACAGAGTTCGACAGGGACGCGTCTGCTGCGGCGGAACAATTGCGGGTTCTTGCATTCGAGGCCTTTGGAGCGATTCCTTTATCGATCGACGTTCGCGGCATCGATACCGCCGGGACCGCTCTCCTGGATGCGGCGCGTGGGAACAGCGGGCAGGTTCACCAGGTAGTCGACATCGATGCGGACGGAAACGGAAGCGTCGCGCCACAACTACTTTCGTTGACCTCCTATCTGGGTGGCGGCAACAACCACGAGTGTCGGCTGGAGATTGTCGACTTGTTCGGGGTCACGCACCAGGTCAGTGGCGTCGGTACTGGCTGCTGGCCGACGGCCGAGGCGGTCATTGCCGATCTTGTGGAGTGTTACATCGAAACGAGAAGCAGTGCTCTTGATGCGACGTGCACCGCCTCTGTTGTGCCGCCTTTTTTCGATCGCGAATTTAGCCGGCGGCCGCACTAGACGATCTCGTGAGCCGATGCCGCTAACAATTTTCCGAACCGACCTGAATTCACTATGAACGTTGTAACAACACAGCGTCTTCAAGAGGCAACAGCGAGATGAATATCGACGAACTGGATGATTGGCTGCTCTATACGCGGGTGATGCGGCAGCTGTTACGACGTATCGACAGAGTGTTGAAGCCACTGCGCCTGAATCGCGAGCTCTGGGACCTGATGGAGAATCTGCATCGGCAGCCGATGTCTGCAACTGAAGTAGCGGGTATTTTCGGATGCCGGATGGGATCGGTTTCCCGCTATGTGGCGACTTTGGAAATGAACGGCTGGCTGCAACGCAGATCAGTTCCCGCGGATCGTCGCGCGGCGACGCTCGAGCTGACAGGGGAGGGCGCGAGTCAGCTTCAGCGAGCACGCGAGGTCGTTCTGGCTTTGCTTTCCGAGTGTAAGATCGTTCTCGCGGAGCCGGAGCGCGAACTGGCAAAGACGCTTTGCAGCAAACTCAAAGTGCAGGCGCCGGTATACGTGCCTGATCATCGCATCATCATGCGGCAGGGTTAATAGCGCTCGCGGGCAAAAATAACAGGGGCCAAAAACGGCGCTGCAACACTCTAGACTAATGCAGGCAACAGAATGCGGAACCGCGAATCGGGAGTTTTTTGGGTGAAAGGAAAGCAAAGCTTGAGCGATCACGATCGAATAGGCGTATATGGTCGAGTGCAGTACGGTCTGGATACCGGGAGTGGCAGTAGTTGGTCGCAAATCGGTGTCGGCGCGAAAAACCCTGACGGCTCCTTCGATCTGGATTTGTCCCTGTGGCCAACGAACCTCACTCAGGTTCGGATTGGTCCGCTGCCGACTGATTAGGATACCGGACACTGTGTTTCGGCACGGGCCGCAGGTATCACTTACTCTCAGCGTATGAGCGAGCAATGCACCAGGGGGCGGTTCGGTGGTCAACAGCTACCCACAACCGACGAGCGACGTACGGGCTGGCAACCGTATGAGGTAAGCGACGCCCACGGCGATTCGGATTTCGAAGCGAGGGATTGGGAGCTGCCGGGTGGCGGCGAGTTTCAGTATTGTGATTGAATCAGGCGGCCCGGCGGGTTTGACCCGGAGCTAAGCACGGTCAGCAAGGGCAAATCGGTTCAGCCGTTTCCGGAAATGCGCCAGGCCGGCTGCCAGGTACTTCTTGACCATTGCGCGCGACAGCTGCATCCGTGCGGCGATTTCGGCAACCCTTAGTCCATCGCGCCATCGCAGCAGCAGTACGATGCGGCATTTGTCGGGCAGCTCAGCCAGGGCGCGATCGATTTGCGCACGCCGTGTATCAACGATCGCCTGTTCTTCAGGTGATGGGTCAGCTGCGCGGAGTTGCTCCACTTCGAATTCCGAGTGCCTGGCTGGCGCCTGATTGTAGTGCTGGTAGAGCAGGTTATGCGCAATTCTATAGAGATAGGCTTTCGGATTTCGGATAGATTCTGAATGCTTTGTCTGCAGCAGCTTCAGGCAAGCTTCCTGCGCGATGTCCTGTGCATCTTCGCCGCCGGCAAGCCGCCCTCGCAGGTGCTTGTGTAGCTCGCTGATATACGCGGCTGCCCACCGCCCGGGTGGGTACTGTTCGTGCGGATTTTTCATGGCTGCGCTGCTCGTCTGCTGTGCGTTGTTAAACTTCGGTTGTGACCGCCAGGTGGCATCCCACGTCTCTTTAGACGCTAATGGACGGGTTTACATCACTTGAGGACCTTTCCTGACTACTGCGCGGCGAGTTCGCCGCTGCCACCACCGACCACAGTGTTCACGGGCTGACTGTGACCTCCGTTCTGTCCTGCCGTAGTGCTACTTGGCAGACTTGGTGCTGGGTAGCTATTTGTCGACAAAACGGAGGGCCGACATGCAGAACGTCAACCTCACGCCGTACGCGTTTGCCCGCGCGCGTTTTTCACATGCGTGTTCGGAACTGACGAAAGCGAGTCGTACGCCAAAGGAGCGTTTGCTAAATGCAGTTATCGCACTCACTCCGTTGCGGCCTGAAGACATCCCGCGATCCTGTCAGTTGCTGTATGAGGAGATGCAGCAGCTTATTGGTGCTGACCTCTGGACAGATAACATAACGGTGGGCGCGCTGCCGGCCGCCATTCGCACGTTACCGTTACAGCATGTAGAGTGTGCCGTCAGATTCATTGTTATGGCGGGCGAAACACTCGACAAACACTGCGGTGTGCAGGCGTTCACAAGGCGGGTCGTGGGCGATCACACTACGCAGGAGTGAAACGAGCGCACCATATTTGACATAGTCATCGATTGAGCGAAATCTCACAAAACACAGCCGTCAAAGCGCTTTATTCCAAGTATTATGCGTTGACTCGTCGCACGGTGGACCTAATGATAGGCCGCCTTTTGATTGAAGAAAAACCATGCAGACTGATTTACCGGACCTTCGTATCTTCGCCCGTGTCGCAGAGGCGGAAAGTTTTCAGCAAGCTGCGAACCAGATGCGGATGGCGCGGTCATCTGTTAGTACCCGCATTGGACAGTTGGAAAAAGAGCTTGGTGTAACGCTGTTCAATCGCAGCACGCGACGTATCAGTCTGACCGATGCCGGTCGCACGCTGTATCAACACTGGCAAACGATTGCTCTGGACATTGGCGAGGCGCTTGCCGCGGTGCGAGGCGCCGATCAAACGCCGATGGGGCGCCTTCGTGTCAGTATGCCGTCAAGTCTCGGCGCTGCTCTGATGCCGGCACTCGTTGGCGATTTTTTGCGAGTATGGCCGGAACTCACAATGAGCCTGGATTTTCGCGAGCAGCAGGTCGATGTTGTCGGCAAGGCGTTTGATGCGGTGATTCGATGTGCACAGAAGTTGCCAGATTCGCGATTGACAGCGAGGCGGCTGATTACGACTCGCAGAGTGCTTGTGGCTTCGCCTGAATACCTGAAGCGCCACGGTGCGCCAAAGCGTATCAAGGACCTGACACGGCACGCCTGTCTTGGCCTTGGTTTTCGAGCGGAGGAGAAGATGACGTGGGCTTTCGCCGGTGAAGACGCACCTGCGGAGGTTGTTCTGAAGACAGCATTTGCCGCGAACAACGATCTGGCCCTGATTCTCGCTACCTGCCTGGGGCATGGCATTCTTTATGCGCCGCGGGTGTTGATCGAAAGCGAAATTCGCCTGGGTCGCCTGAAGGAAATCGAACTCGAGGGTGTCGTTGGCGAGGAACTCGGTGTATTTGCCGTCTATCCGCAGGCGAGGCCGCCGGCGAAGGTGAAGGTGTTTGTGGACTTTGTCGTAAACTGCCTCAACAATCTCGGTGAGACTGATCGGTGGGCGCCCTTACAAAAAAACGACCGCTAGCTGTGATAGTCGGTACCTGATCGGGGCCCTCCCGGATCAACACCTGTTCAGCACGGCGACCCTTAACTGAAATACATGCCCGACTGTCGGGATGCGGCGGATACGCCAATGACCTCGCCTGTGTGTCGTGAAGTGGTCTTTGGCGTATCCGCCGCATCCCTGCGCCGAACATCAATTCGTTTAACAATCTTTGCTGCGTTGTACGGTGAAACACCGGTGTAAGGATCCAGTGCCTGTGTTACATCGATCCCTTGAGTCCTCAAGGAAGCCCATCGTTCGAATTCGATCAACTCCGACACTGTCTGTAAGGTCGGGTCTGGGTTACTACAGCTGGCAGAACGCCGCTTTAGTCACCTTCTATCTGAAAACTCATGCGTGTCATAACGCGCTGATTGACCTGGATGCCCTCGATTTCATGCGGTTCGAACAGCCACTGGCTGGCGGCACGGATAGCCGCCTGGTCAAACAGGGTGCCGGGCTCTGACTGCAGGATTTCGATGTTCGTTGTAGTGCCGTCCGTAGTTACCGTAAACGCCATATCGACCCATCCCGAGGTACCGCGGCGCTCGGCATTGCGCGGGTAAACGGCTGCCACCCGGTTAAGCCTCTTAAGCTGCCGCGGTGAAATCGGTTCGGCGGCCAGCGCTTCTACACGTGCCTGCTTTATCTCTGCCGCGATATTGTCGAGTCGCTCATCGTTCGGGTCGAGTTTGGCGGCGGCATCGAGCCATGTTGTCGCACCGGAGACATCGTCGTCGTTTATTGCACCTTCGCTTTTTGCGACCAGCGTGGATATCAGCTGCGCACGAAACTGGTCGGCTTTGTCGCCGTTTCCAAGCGCCAGGTAGTCCCGAGCGTTGTCACCCGCCGGCTCAATGAGCCGCTCTTCGGCAAGCGCTGCACGTGCCTGCTCCAGCCACTCCGGAGTCTCCAGTGCCCTGGCAGCGGCCGCTGCTGCGGCTGCCTGTGTTCGTGCGCGTTGCTCGGCCGCAAGGCGCGCCGCCTCGCTGGCCGCCGATTCCTCAGCTCGCAGTTCATCCTGATGTTGTTGCCAGGCTTGCTCGGCATCGCTTACAAGAGAGTGCTCCGGCCTGATGTAGGAAACCTGTTCCGCGATCCGATTCGCTGCAACGAACTCTGCGGCCGCGATATGTTCTTGAACACGTATTAGCAGCTGATTCAACAGGCTGTCGAGTTCTTCGTTGGCCTCGGCATGAGACCGGTCTTCGCTGAGTACGAGGCCGTAAAAGTACAGCGCGTTCTCACCGGCCGGGCTTACCAGCATGTTGGCTTCCGCGGCGAGGCGGGCTTTGTTGAGGCTGGTGCCGATATGTTGGTTTGCTACCGGGGCGATCTCATCCGACAAGACTGTCGCCGGCCGCGGAGCAGCAACCGGGTCGGGTGTGCTCGCCGTCGTGTCGCGATACTCCAGGTAGCCCCAGACCGCGGCGATGCTCAGTAAAGCAACAGCGGCGTAGGCGATCAACGCATTGTACGAACTATCGGTTTTCTTATCGGTATTCATGCTAGCGATTCACACGGCGCCAGGGTTTGCCCAGCTGTTTGATACGGCCAACAAACTGCGTCAATCCGGTATCGTTTTTGCTGCCGCCTTGTTGTTCAACCACGGCATGGCGCTGCACGAGTTCCGGATGGTTGAGGAGCTGCACATGCTTCAGGACAGCCGCGTTTACGTCATTCAGGAAGCGCGGCAGTTCCAGCGGCTTGTCCACATAGCGAAACACCTGGCCGTAGTTGATCAGGTCTATCATCTCGCTGGCGTCGCGATTTTCGCTGACCACTATGGTCACCAGTTCCGGGAGCACCTGTTTTAAGGAGCCGATCATGTTACGCAGCATGTTCACGTCGTTCGTGAAGTCCGTAATCAGAACACCGGCGCGTTGCTGTTCAAGTACCTCCAGCACCCGTACAAGATTGGTTGCGAGGTTTACTTCGCGACCCGGGGATAGGGCCCTCACCGTGGTTTCTGCGAAACCCGGGTCGATACTGAATATCGCAACACCTACCTCCCAGACGTTGTCGTCCTCAGCAGCAGGTTGTCGGGTCTCGGAGATGGACTCCCCCGACAGTACGATCTCGGTGTCGAAGCCATCATCGTTCTCTTTCTCGGCGGCAGCTGCCGGTTTTTCTGCGGCTTTCTCGGCCGGTGCGGGGAACGGGATGATCTGACTGGTTGTCGTTGCACCGGTGTCCTCGGTCGCTTTGGCGGCCTCGGTGGTTTTCGTTGTTTCTGTCGCCTGGGCTGGCTCGCTAAGCGGTGGGATGGGTGTGGCTTTCGCAGCGGCCGTGGCCGCCGCAGCGCTGGCGCGAGCCGTACTTACCGCCTGCGCCAGTGTTTCGCGCAGCAGTGCCGGCGGGCAGGGTTTGCTCAGGAAGCGAAACACCTCGCCGATGTTAATGGAACCTTCGATGGCGTCGAGATCAGCATAGCCCGTCAGGAGGATACGAACCGTATGCGGCGACACCGATTTTACCTGGCCCAGTACCTCGACCCCGGTCATTCCCGGCATGCGTTGATCGGCGACCAGGACGTCGATGGATTCGCGTTCGGCGATCTTCACCGCTTCGGCACCGTCGGTTGTCAGGAAGAGTTCAAATTCACGGCGAAACAGGCCGCGCATCGCGTTCAGCACGCGTTTCTCATCGTCGACAAAAAGAATGCGTGCTTTGTCGCTCACGTAGCGGGTGCTCCAAGTTCTGTGCCAGGATTCACTGATACCGTACTGGGCATCCGCTCAATGACCACCGTGTCAGCAGGATCGATGTTCTCCAGCTCTTCGGGCTCCTGTGTTTCTTCGCCGCTGCTGTCGGCCGTTGGTGCCTCGACCGGCAGGACGACGGTAAACGTCGTGCCTTCGCCGACCGTGGATTCCACCTGCAGGCTGCCATGATGGGATTTTATGATCTTGTCAACGATCGACAGGCCGAGTCCGGTGCCGCTGCCAACTTCTTTGGTGGTGAAAAACGGGTCGTGAATCTTGGACAGTATGTCATCTGGAATACCGCCACCGGTATCGCTCACGCTGATCAGGACCTTGTTACCTTCTGCACGGGTGCTGAGCGTAACTTCACCGCTGGACTCAATCGCGTCGGCGGCGTTCGTAATCAGGTTCAGGAATATCTGATTGATCTGTGAGGGGGAGCATACGACAGCGGGAACATCGCCGTATTCCTTGTGAACAGTGACTTTGTCCTTGAGTTTGTTTTTCGCGATCAGCAGAGTTTTATCGAGGCCGTCATTCACATCGAATTCACCGACCGGAGCTCTGTCGAGGCGGCTGAAGTCCTTGAGGCTTTGCGCCATTTCCGTAAGATCGTTAAGACCGTCGATACAGTCTTCAAGCAGATCGCCGGCTTCCTCTATGTCATCGTCAAGACCATCGTGGTACAGCTTGTTCAACGCATTGAGACCCTCGGACAATGCCTGGCGCGGATTTTCCCGGCTGCGAACTTTTTCGAGCATGCCCTTGCTGACTGCGGACAGCTCCTTCACCGTTCCAAGCCGTTCCTGAATGGTTGTCGCGTTGCTGATCAGGTACCACAGTGGCGTATTAATCTCATGGCTGATGCCGGCTACCAGGGAGCCCAGCGAGGACATCTTCTCGGCCTGCACAAGCTGTACCTGAGATTCCTTGAGTTCGTGGAAAGCTTCGGACAGTTCTTCGGTGCGGGAGGCAACGCGCTCTTCGAGGCCGCTGTTCATGCTCTCAAGTGCTTCGTTACTATCGTTCAGCGCGTGATAGCTCTGTCGCAGGCGAAAACCGACGAAGGCCACGCCACCGAGCAGGAACACACTGAGCAATGCCAACAACATGCGTGCGCGTTCGGCGCGCCCAACCGTCAGCCGGTTCGTGGCTTGCAGGGCATTCAGGAGATTGCGGGTTGCCGCCGCCGTCTCGACGTCGTTGATCTGCTTAATTGCTGCTTTGGCATGCGTGCGCTCAGCAACAACTGTGCTCGCGGCACTAAGGAAAGTATCCATGCGTCCGGCCATCTGTGCGTCCACAGTCGTATCGTTTCGGAATGCCGCAATGTTGCGGCGCAGGTTTGCATCCCGAACCCGGGTGTTTCCGGCGGCATAGTCGATTACATCCAGCGTGAGCGAGAAGGCGTTCTGTGCTTCGATGTCCAGCCGGAAGCGGCGCAGCGCCTTGACGACTTCCGGTGACTCGTATTGCAGGGTGGCCAGGGCGCTGGACACGCTTTCCTGGTGTGCGACGAAGGTATTGCTGGTCGCAACGAACTGTTCTACCGCCGACGCATAAATCTGCGTTCTGTCTGCAATACCCTCTTCGACGATGTTGTCGTTGAATGATTGTTGCAGCGACGTCTGGCCCTCGAGCAATCGGTTCAGTGCGTGGAGTACCGGTTCCGCAACCGGCCGCCCGTCGTCGAGCGCGCTTTGCAGGCCCTGGAGTGCGGCGCTACGATCGGCATCGGCATTCTGCAACAGGTTGATGCGTGCCGCGTGCGACAGGTAATAATCTTCGTTGACGGTTCTCGATTGAAGAACTAAGAACACCAGCGTCGCCACTAAAGCGAGCGCAATGCCACCGCCCAAAATGTTTCGTAACATAATGTCGAGCCCTTCAAGGTTTGCTGATTCGCCCCTTAAAGTAGTTCTTGTCGGCGAACAGAGACGTGATTGATGTCGCAAGGAAAGATAAATAGCAATCAAACACAGCGTTCGAAAATATGCTGTTGGCCGGGTTTTGCCTTTGACATAAATTGAGGCTCGTTACATAACTACCAGTTCATTCGCAATGTTCGGCTGACATGCTCGCGAAGCGATGTCGGAACGCCCAGTTGGCGGGCACGTTCGGACCAACCGGAAAACGCCGAGACCGTTCGCTCCAGGACCGCCCGCTCGCGATTTCGCGGCAGGCCTGCGTATTCGGCGAGGTGTTTGAGGTCCGCGAGCACAAAGTCACCGGTCTTGCCGTTGACGCTCAGCTGGTGAAAGCGTGTGAAATCGCTACCTTCGGCGTGGCATACATCGTAGGCAGGCGACAGGCGCCAGCGGCCGAGTCTATCCATCGTGAAAGCGATGTTTTTAACGTGATCGTCCTGGTTGCTGCTAACGATATTGAAGACGGTGCGTCGAAACTGCTCCTCTATATCCGCTTGCGGCAGGCCCAGTTCTTTCATGATCATGAATACTTGTTCATACGAGTACTGACCGCTTTCCCAGTAATCGTAGTGGGCGAGTGCGCCGAGTGTTTGCATGAAGTGTTTTTTGCCCTCGGTGTCTCTGTCGAAACGGCGTGTCATGAAATGATTTCGGCCACCCTCGGTCAGAAGACGGCTTTCCATCATATCGATGCCACAGGCCCTGGCCATTTCGTAGTAGCTGTATTCGAGCAGGCCGTAGCCGGCCGGGTCGGCTACGCCCCAGTCGCCACTGAATTCAACGCCGTCGAATTTGATCAGCCAGTGCTCGAATCCGGCGGGCAGGTTCAACTGGCCGGAACGTACCTGTTGTGTCCGCGGGTTGAAAGCAATGACGGCCTTGGCGCGTGCGCCGCCGGCAGATGTGCCAACGCTGAGGATATCGAGCAAGCCCTGTTCGGTACTGTCATCGCTGAGCCGGGTGTCGAGTGCGGCCTTACTGGTGAAGGCGAGCGAAGCCAGTTCGACCAGTTGCTCCACCTCGAGCAGTTTGTCGTTGCCGGTGATTACATCGGCGGCCGGCTCGTATTCGAGGGCGCCCATGCCGCGGCGGCCGGTGTAGCAGAGCCGGTCAACGGCATTGAATGTCGATGCACTACGCCCGTGACGTGCAAGCCAGACATCGATCAGCCGATTGCCGTATTTGTCGGGGAGGCTGTCGGACAGCAGCCCCGGCAGTCCGTGGAAGCTGCGCGGCTGTAGTTCGGGGAACTGGTAGATGCGGCGCGCGCGCAGCGGCATGGTCAGCGGTGCGAGTTCGACGCCTCTGTCGACGAAGTCGGGGTCGTATTCGAATCGTGCGAAGCGTTCTTCGTGGCTCATCGATACGTAGCCAACGGTGGTATTCCACAGGCTTACCGTCGCGGTTGTCACGGTGCTTCATCGCCCCATGCCGTCGCTGGCAGCTGCGACGTTTTTCGACGGCGTTTCTTGGCGGCGAGCGCTTCGGCCATCGGGGAGTCGAAGTTCTCGGGCAGCAGCTGTTCGATGGACTGCGTGAGCTCAAGTGCCCTGAGGAGCTTGAACCACGACTCCATCTGACTGTCCTGGCCGTGTTCGATACGCCGCAGCGTCGCGACGCCGATGCCGGCTTTTTTCGCAAGCGCTTCCTGGATGTAGCCCTGTTGCTTGCGAATGCGGGTGAGGCGTTGTCCGAGCTCGCGCAGGATTTCCTTATCGGTTGTCAGGCGGTCAATTTTCATTCGATCATCTATGATTAAAAAAGTTCTAATTGGGTTAAATACTATCGTAAATGAGCTATTTTGGAAAGATAAAGAACAATCATTTTTTATCGTTTATTACGTAAATATCTAAATAACAATTACTAATGATAGGATATTTCTCTCATTGTTGCACTATTCGACCGGTCCAGTACGGTATCTGCGTATTGTGGGTCGCTCCGCAAATCCCCACGATGCATAAACAGATCTCCGTTCGGTATTCGTCCCAAAATGACCTATGACATTGTGATTGTCGGCGCTGGCCCGGCTGGTTTGAGTTTCGCCCGTACGATTGCGAATAAGGGCCTCACGATTGCGCTGATCGAAAAACAGCCCGAAACCCGGCTCGCCGCACCCGAGTTCGATGGGCGAGACATCGCACTGACGCACCAATCCGTGCGAATCCTGCAAGAGATCGGAGTCTGGTCGCGGATCGCCGCCCCCGACAGGCCTCCTATTCGGGCGGCAAAGGTCATGGATGGCACATCCCCATACAGTCTCAGTTTTGGTGGCAATTCGGAGCCGCACGATGCGCTTGGTTTCATCGTGTCCAACAACGTTATTCGCAAGGCGCTTTACGACGAAGTGCATGCCCTCGACGACGTCGAAATCCACACGGACCTGACTGTGATATCAGTCGCAACAGATGCCCGCGAAGCCACGCTGACCCTGTCGGATGGGCAACGAATAAGGTCCCGGCTCGTCGTAGCAGCAGACAGCCGCCACTCCGACACGCGCCGGATGGCAGGCATCCCGGCATCCATGCACGACTTTGGTCGCGTTTGCATCGTCTGCCGCATGGGGCACAGCAAGGCACATGACGAAACAGCCTACGAGTGTTTCCATTACGGCAGGACACTGGCGGTATTGCCCCTGGACAGCCATTGTTCATCAATCGTCGTAACGGCACCGATCAACGAACGCGACTCAATAATGGCACTAAGTGACGAGGCGTTCAGCCACGATATCGAAAACCGATTCAATTGCCGCTACGGCAAGATGCAGCTTTCCAGCAAGCGTTTCGCCTATCCGTTGATCGGCGTTCATGCTTCCAAGTTCTACGCGAACCGTGTCGCGCTTATCGGCGATGCAGCGGTCGGCATGCACCCCGTCACCGCGCATGGCTATAACCTGGGCCTCAGCGGCCAGGAGATTCTCGCGAGGGAAATCATCGCCGCATCAGCTGCGCACACAGATATTGGCTCGACGACATTACTGCAACGCTACCAGCGAAGGCATATGCGGGCGACCAAACCGATGTTCCATGGCACCAACGGACTGGTGAAACTGTTTACCGATGACCGGGCCGTTGCAAAACTGGCACGTCGAACGGTGCTGAGAGTGGCGAATAATCTGCCGCCACTAAAACACGTCATCCAGAGCAAACTCACCGAAGCAGGACGTGACAAACGGCGGTTCCCGGCGCTGTTTCGCCCGAGGTAGGGCAGACCGACTATTCTGCGAACTTTCGCTGCATGATTTGGGTCCATTGAGTACTATCGAACGGACCTGAAACCTGGAGCGAGCGCGTCGGATGTACGAAAGACCCCTTGGCCGCCAAATACCGGCGAGCGTCGCTGTTTCCGTGACGGCTCTGCGTCTGTTGTTCCTCAAGTGTTTTCGACAAGGCATGATGTGCGTGTCTACGCACCGGAGTACTGCTCGGAATTCAAACCGGCAAACGCCGAGGCGCTTCGAGAACAGGTAAACGCCGAAAATTGAGGTGGCCATTTTGGCCACAGCCGTACTCATACACTTACTAACGTTTCATTTCCCGAAACCAAGCACAGGAAAACATCAATGAGATTTCAACGAACGGCATACTGCGCCCTGGTTACCCTCATTGCGCTCACCGGTTGCGGCAGCGCTGACAAGGAAGCGGTTGAGCAGTCGGCAGCAAACGAGCTGCCATCCGGCGTGACATTGCTCGAGTCTGTTGAGCGACACGATAGCGCTGGTGATGCTGTGGTGATTCCGTACACAAAGTACCGTCTGGACAATGGCCTCACCGTGATTCTGCACGAGGACAGATCTGATCCGTTGGTACACGTCGATGTCACCTATCACGTTGGATCCGCTCGTGAGGAAATCGGCAAATCGGGCTTCGCACACCTGTTCGAACACATGATGTTCCAGGGTTCGGAGAACGTCGCCGATGAGGAGCACTTCAAAATCATTTCGGAAGCCGGTGGTACGCTGAACGGCACCACCAATGCCGATCGCACGAACTACTTCGAGACGGTGCCGGCGAATCAGCTGGAGAAAATGCTCTGGCTCGAAGCCGATCGTATGGGTTTTCTGCTCGATGCGGTTACTCAGGAGAAATTTGAGGTGCAGCGCGAGACGGTCAAGAATGAGCGTGGCCAGCGTATAGACAATCAACCCTATGGACGATTGAACGAACGGGTTAGCGAGGCGCTATACCCGCAGGCACATCCCTATTCATGGCCGACCATCGGACATATGGTTGACCTCGATCGCGTCAATGTGAACGATCTTAAGAAATTTTTTCTACGATGGTACGGTCCGAACAACGCGATCCTGACGATCGGCGGCCATTTCGATACCACCGAAACCCTGAACTGGGTGCTCAGGTATTTCGCTTCTATTCCATCTGGTCCGGCCGTGGCGATGCCCGAGAAGCCTGTCGTGACGCTGGCGTCCGACCGCTACATTTCGATGGAGGATAACGTTGCTTTGCCGCTGCTCTACATGGCTATCCCGACGGTATACGCGCGGCATGTGGATGAGGCACCGCTGGATGTTCTGATGTCCATTCTGGGGCAGGGTAAAACATCGTTACTGTATAAAAACATGATCAAGGGCGATATCGCGGTGCAGGCCCAGGCCGGTCACGGCTGCGCTGAGTTGTCGTGTACTTTCAGCGTTGCGGCGCTACCCAATCCGCAGTCGGGTGCAACGCTTGCCGACCTCGAAAAAATCGTACGCGATTCGCTGCTCGAATTCGAAGAGCGTGGCGTGCTCGATGACGACCTGACGCGCGTTAAGGTCGGTATTACGTCGGGCATGATATACGGTCTGGAAAGTGTCGCCGGCAAGGTGGGCCAGCTAGCCAGTAACGAGACCTTCACCGGTAACCCGAATTACATTGGTGACGACATCGCGCGTTACGACGGCGTGACCAAGGAAGACGTCATGCGTGTATATCGCCAGTATATAAAGGGGCAGCCAGCAGTGATCATGCGGGTGGTGCCGCTGGGGCAGGGTGAGGAGATTGCGAAGACCGATACCTGGGAGCGTGTCGAACGTGATTTGCCTGACTATGTGATGTTGACCGACAGCGATCTGGAGTTGCGTATTCCGCGGGACGATTTCGATCGCAGCATCATGCCGAACGCCAACGCGAATCCGGGAATTGAGCTGCCGCCAATCTGGCGCGACTCGCTCGAAAACGGGGTCAAAGTACTGGGTGCGGTGAACAACGAGACGCCGACGACCGCAATCAGTTTACGTATCAAGGCAGGGCAGCGTCATGAGTCGCTGGAAAAACTGGGTCTTGCAGCATTGACCGCAGCTATGATGAATGAGGCGACTCTGAGCTCCAGCAATGAGGAACTCAGTAACCGCCTGCAGAAGCTTGGCTCGAGTGTCTCCTTCGCGTCGGGTAACAATGAAACCGTACTAACAGTGCGCAGTCTCAGCCAGAATCTCGATGAGACGCTGGCGATCGCCGCAGAAAAACTGCTGAGTCCGAAGTTCGATGAGCAGGATTTCTCGCGACTCAAGAGCCAGACATTGCAGGGGATAGAGCGCTCGAGAAAACAAGCGCAGGTAACGGCAAATGTGGTTTATCAAAAACTGCTGCTTGGTGAAGACAATGCTATCGCCTATGCCGATATCGGCATAACAGAAACGGTGCAGGAACTCACCGTCGAAGATGTTCGGAAGTTTTACCGGACGCACTACTCGCCGTCGGCCGGCAGTATTATTGCGGTTAGCGACATGGAGCGCGCCGTTTTGCTCGGCAAGCTCGGGGTGTTTAAGGTCTGGGACGGTCCTGCCGTACCGGCGGCGGAATTGAAGCCGTTTCCGAGTTCAACGAAAAGGGCACTCTATTTGGTCGACAAGCCGGATGCGGCACAGTCGGAAATACGCATCGGCAAGCGCTCAATGATATTCGATGCGACCGGGGAGTATTACCGGGCGGGATTGATGAACTTCGCACTGGGCGGAGCGTTTAACAGTCGTATTAATCTGAATCTTCGCGAAGACAAGGGCTACACTTACGGTGCAAGAACCGGCTTTAACGCAGCGGAAGACTATGGAGTATTCACCGCGTCTGCCGGTGTACGCAGCAATGTTACCGCCGAATCCATCGTTGAGTTCGAGCGTGAGATAGAGCGCTATGTCACGGACGGTATCAGCGAATCGGAGCTGTTGTTCACGCGCAATTCCATCGGCCAGCGCGACGCCCGAAAATACGAGACACCGCGGCAAAAGCTCGGTTTCCTGTCGACTATCATGCGCTACGACCTGGATTCGAGCTTCGTAACGGAGCAAAACGAAATTCTCGACAGCATTAGCGCCGCGGAGATTGATGCCCTGGCGCAGGAATACCTGTCAATGGATGACATGGTGATCGTAGTGGTAGGGGACAAGCAGTCCATTCTTCCCGGTCTCGAAGGTCTGGGTTACGAGATTGTTGAGTTAAGTGCTGAGGGCAAGCCTTTATAGCCGGTATCAAGTCCTGGTCGTCGTACTGATGGCCAGGACTTGTTGGCGCTGCGGCCCGTGCTCGAAATCTTATGGATATCTTTTATTTTGATTCGATAGCGAACACTGTGTTTACAGATAGATTCACCGTCGTTGGTATAATTCACGCCTGACGCTTGGGCACGTCACCAGAAAACAGCAAGTAAGTTCGCGGCTACCGATTCGGTACTCGTGCGCTTCAACGTGTTCGCGCGCCAGAAATTTTTTTTTAAACTCTTCCAGATAGGAGAACAGATGATGTTACGGTTCGCAGCAGGTGTAGCCGCGGTTTTCTTCAGTGTAACGGCTATGGCCGAAGATATTAGTTACAACTATGTCGTTGGCGGCTACCAGCGTATTGACCTGGATAATGGCTTTGGGCTCGATATCGACGGTGACCGATTCGCTATCGGCGGTTCGTTCGAAGTCGGTGAATCCTGGTTCTTGTTCGCAGGTTATGGTCTGAGTGACTTCGACTTCGGTGTAGAGCTCGATGAGATTTCGGCCGGTGTCGGTTTCCATACAGCAATTTCGCCGTCGACAGACTTTGTCGCTGAGGTCGGTTTCGCGAGTGCGGATATCAGCGCCGCCGGAGTATCCGTAGACGACAATGGTTACGCCGCGTCCGTCGGCGTTCGTTCCATGCTTAGCAACGAGGTGGAACTGGCTGCCGCAGTGACGTATGCGGACATCGGTGATTTTGGCAGTGACACTTCCGTTGGTGGATCCGCCTGGTACAACCTGTCGGAGCAGTTCGCCCTGGGGCTGACGGCTAACGCCGGTGACGATGTGACGTCTTATGGATTGGGCGCACGTTTGTACTTTGGCAACTAATCAAAGCAAGGGTTCCTGTTGGTAGAAGGGCCTGCTATGCAGGCCCTTTTTCGTTTCGCATGATCGGGCGTGATAATCCCACGGTGAGTTTTTCACCCAGCACTTCACGGCGGAATCGATACAGCTCCGCTGGACGGCCGCGGCCAACGGCTGTTGTTCGCCCGACAGCTTCGACCAGATCTGCATTGATCACCAGCCGCCTGAAGTTCTGTTTGTGCAGCTTCGCGCCGCTTAGCGCTTCTGCGACACGTTGTAACTGCAGCAAGGTAAACTCGCCGGGCAGTAACTCAAACACAACCGGCCGGTAGGCCAATTTGCCGCGCAATCGTCCCAGCGCCGTCGCCAGGACGCGGCGATGGTCGAGTGCCATCGGTGTTCCCATTTCACCTTCCGATGTGACGACCGCAGTTGCAACTGCTTCCTGCGAAAAGGCGTGCGCATCTCTTGACGCCTCGGCAACCAGCGCGACCTCATACAGGAGCTCAAATCGTTCCAATGACAGCACGGCGTCCATTTCGGCGGAATTGTGTTCGCCAAATGTCACATTGCACCGTTCCTGCCGGATCTTTCGCCGCTGCGATCCGCGCGGCTGCTGTACCCAGCGCTGCAGCGCCGGCTCAATGGTATCGCCAATAACTTCCGGCCGCCCGTCTCGCCAGTCTTCCCAGGGCAGAAACTGGTACCAATCCGCCCAGCGGGCATTCCCGGCACGTATTGGATCCTCATGCGTCAGCGCAATATACGCGACCGAGATAACTCTCGGTCCGCCTTCCAATTCGACCGGGTCGCGGTTTCTGTTGCCAAATGTATAAAGCTGTTCGACGTAGTACAGGTCGAGCCCGGTCTGTGTCTCGATCAGATTACGCAGCCCGTCCTCAAGGCTCGCGTGTTGCGTCGGGTCGAACGGGCCGTTGGGCAACGCACAGCCGGTGTCGTGATCGACGACGAGTATGCGCGGTATCTCGTCGGTTACCGCGACGATAACTCCGAGCAGATTGACGACGGTATGCGGTTTCATTGGATTGCGGTAAGGCCCGGGCGATTTGAGCTTGACACACTATATGCTCTTTGTGAGTATAATCAATATGCTCGAACTGAGTATATAGCTGGGTCACCCGTTGCGGGTGGCGACGAAACTGCAGAGGTGCCTTATGGCTATCAATCCCCAGGACGCGACTGAGCTCGCCAAAGTAGCGCCGCTCTACGAGCGCGTAAAAAACGTCATTCCGGATATCGAATGGCCCGTTCACGCGCCGTATATCGTCGCGATCAACGAACTGAAGGCGAAGCGCAATGCGGTGATTCTCGCGCACAATTACCAAACACCTGAGATATTCCACTGTGTCGCCGACATCACCGGCGATTCGCTCGCCCTTGCCAGACGGGCAGTGGACACTGGCGCCGACGTGATCGTTCTGGCAGGCGTTCATTTCATGGCGGAGACGGCCAAACTACTCAATCCGGACAAGACCGTGCTGATCCCGGATGTGCGGGCAGGCTGCTCGCTGGCTGAGTCGATTACGGCTGCGGACGTGCGCGCCATGCGTCGCGAACACCCGGGCATTCCGGTCGTGACCTACGTGAACACGTCGGCGGAAGTAAAAGCCGAGTCCGATATCTGTTGCACATCCGGCAATGCGGTAGAAGTCGTCGAGTCGCTCGGGACAGACAAAGTGATCTTCATTCCCGATGAGTACCTCGCGTCCTATGTGGCCGAGCAGACCGATGTGGAGATCATTCCCTGGCAGGGCCATTGCGAAGTGCACGAGCGCTTTACTGCCGGCGAACTGGATGCTTTCAGAAGTGGCCACGAGGGTCTGACGATCATCGCGCACCCGGAGTGTCCGCCCGATGTTCTCGGTGCCGCCGATTTTGTCGGTTCAACGGCGCAGATGCAGAACTACGTAATGACGAAGCGACCGTCAAAGGTTCTCATGGTCACCGAATGCTCGATGAGCGATAACATTGCAGCAGATATCCGCGACGTCGAATTCATTCGCCCGTGTAATCTCTGTCCGCACATGAAACGTATTACGTTGGCGAACATTCAGCAATCGTTGGAGACGCTAGAACCAGCCGTTGAAATCGCTCCGGAAGTAGCGGAAAGAGCCCGCGCCGCCGTCGAAAGGATGCTCGCGGTCGGTAGCTAAATTGGAAATGGCTGCCGTAGACACTGTCAGTGTGCAGGACGATGACATCATTGTCGTCGGCTCCGGCATTGCGGGTCTGGTCTGCGCATTGTCGCTGGCCCCGCGCTCGGTTACGTTGATAACGAAGACGCCGGGTTTAGCCGGGGGCTCCAGTTTCTGGGCTAAAGGCGGCATAGCTGCAGCTCTCGGTCGTGATGATTCAGCGCAGGAACATGCACGCGATACGCTGGCTGCCGGCGCCGGTCTGAGCGATCCGGCGCAGGCCCTGTCCCTGGCAGAGGACGGCATCGAAAGTCTGCAATTGCTGATAGACGAGGGCGTGCTATTCGATCGAGCGCTGGACGGAACACTGGAGCTTGCCCGCGAAGCGGCCCACAAACATGCGAGAGTCGTGCATGCGGGAGGCGATGCGACCGGCGAGCTTGTGGTTTCGGCGCTGATTCGGCGAATCCAGAGTTGCCCGACAGTTCGGGTGCTCGAAGATACTTTCGCGTGCGATTTCGCCGTAGGCGCTTCGGGAATAGAAGGCTTGATGACGATCAGCGCGGCTGAGGGTTTCGTATTCCATCGCTCGGCTAACATCGTCCTGGCGACGGGCGGCATCGGTATGGCCTGGTGGAGCACCACCAATCCTGAGGAGTCAACCGGGGATGGCCTGGCTATGGCGGCGAGGGCGGGCGCGACACTGACCGATCTTGAGTTTATGCAATTTCACCCAACAGCTCTGGCGCAAACGGGATCGAGCAGTGGTGCAAGCCTGCCGCTCCTGACCGAAGCGCTGCGCGGTGCAGGTGCGCAGTTGATCGATGAGACGGGATACCGATTCATGCTCGAAGAACATCCGAGCGCTGAGTTAGCCCCCCGGGATGTAATCGCAAGAGCGATACACGATCGCATTACGGCAGGTCAAGGCGTGTTCCTCGACCTGCGCCCCGTCATCGCTGCCGGTAAGACTGCCCTGTTCCCGAGGGCTATGGAGGCCGCAACGAAAGCAGGGTTCGATCCGCAAATCGACCCCTTGCCGGTAACGCCTGCCGCGCACTATCACATGGGCGGTGTGAAAACTGATCGGCGGGGAAGAACGTCTGTAGATGGGCTGTGGGCTTGCGGTGAGGTTGCGACGACCGGTATTCACGGTGCCAACAGGCTTGCCAGCAATTCCTTGTTGGAAGGGCTGGTTTACGCCCGGCGTGTTGCCAACGACGTCGCTACCCGGCGAAGACCGTCGCGGCCTGCTTCCGTATTCACACCAGAGCAACCGCAGTTTTCGCCGCAGCCCAACACTCTCGAACCGTCGTCTGTTTCCGCCGAAGTTCGAAAGCTGATGTCGGAGTCAGTCGGCATATCGCGTTCCGCTAAAGGCCTTGAACGGGCGGTCTCGAGATTTTCGGAACTACACGAGCAACTATCCGAAACCGGAAGCGCTTCCCTCGATGAATTTATCCGCTGGAGCGAAGCAGGCAATGTTCTGCTCGTTGCCAGGCTCGTTACGTTAGCCGCCCTCCGGCGCGAGGAAAGTCGCGGTTCGCACTACCGTGACGACTTTCCTTGCGCAAGGCTCGAATGGCAGCGACGGCAGGGAATGACGATCGAAAGCATCGCTTGAGGGACTTCCTGCCCGGCGTTATTGCCATTCACGGCTACTCTGGCCAGATGAGCCGCATATCACGACGATACGGTGTCGCCTTCCACTGCCCCCGAAGCTGCCGGACGCGTTCATGAATACGCGCCGCGAGTTTGTTGTCGGCAAGATCCGGGCACAGCCGCTCAAGTACTTCCAGGTAGCGCTCAATCTCGCCGTTAACCCGCATGAGGGTTTGCACGGACCCGGCCAGAGATTCGGCCAACCAGATCTCGGCGCCATCTACTCCGTCACCATTAAGCGATGCTCCGGCAGCGACACAACCCCAGAACCCGCGCTTAATCGGAATTTCCGACTCGACTGCGAAGTGCGCCAGATCGTGGCGCAGAAAGCTGCGGGAGTTCAACTCGACCCGGTCCGAACTTCCGTTGCTGCGTGTTACCGCCACCGTGTGTTTCACGTCGGACGTTTTCGTGAATACGATATTCATCACCGACAATATGCCACACCACATCTGGTCGGTGAAGGTAGTGCGGCTACGTCGGTGGTTTCGCTGCTATAGGTTCTCGCAATAGGGTGAGATACACTATTTATAGATATTTTCACGGCGTACGAGGCAGGGGCGTTCAGTGCGAAAGTTGTCATGTCTGCTTATTCTTGTTGCTGGGGTTTCAGGCTGCGCCAGCGTTGCCGATGTCGACAGCGGCCAACTCGATTCCCGGCTTGCCGGGCCATGCAACCGGATAACGGTAAGCTGGTCGGTCGATATCGCGTCGTTGCAGGACGTCGTCGGTCCGAACCTGAGCGTTCGGGACGATGATCGCGACGGGCAAGGAGAAGTTCAGCTTGCTGTGCTGCAGTGTGGACTCGCAGGTACTTTTCGCCGGCCGCTGCAGTTCGCATTCCAGCAAATAGCCGTGACTGCAGACAGTGTTCCGTTGGTGGTAACCAGCATCCCGGAAGATGGATGGTTCGACGTCCCCTGGGCGATAGCAGATGCTGCCAGCGTTCCGGTTCTGACTGAATTGGGTTACAAGGTTGTTCCAGCCGAGATCGATTTCTCCGTTTCCGCGTCGAGTAATCCGCACCGGGTATCGGCTCAGCTCTCGTTCGACAATGGCGTCATAGGTATCAGTGCAGAAGAGGTCGGTGATTCCGTGCCGCTCGATTTACCGCAGGCACTGGTTTCCGGGGATGCTGAATTCGTATCCGTTTTCTTCGGTCGTGAAGTTGCGAGCCGGTACTCGATGCACAGAGGCTCCATTAACTCAGACGGCAATACTCCATTGTCAACGCTGCGCCTTTCCGAGACTCCCGATGGTATGATCTACGACAGCGGGCTGGTAGCCGACCGGATGTTCTGGCGGGTGCCTCGGTCAGGGCAGTAGTCGCGATAACAGTAGCCGTTTCATCGGCGAAAGAGCTCTAGAGAAGATGTACTGACAGTTCCTATTTGAAGGTTACTTTCCTCCCATGGCAAGAATGACGCGATATCTGGCATTGGCCACGATTGCCGGCCTGCTGGCATCCTGCGAGAACGGCACAGGACCCACGGCGAGTGGGTCACTGTATTTTGGAGCCGGCTATTACATCGGTGAATTTGACCTCGCAAGCGGCGCGAGCTACCCGATCGCAAACCTCGGCGAGGTTGAGATCACACACCTCAGCGGACTGAGCGACGACGAGTTGCTGGTGTCGATTATGTCGACGAAGGAAACGCGCAACCGGTTTCACGTGTTGCGCTTCAATCTCGACAGTCAACAGTCTCACTTCACATTGAATGGGACGGCGGCACGCTATCTGCCTGATTCTCAGGCCATACTATACGACGATGGTCTTGCGCTGCTGTGGTTTCTACGGCGAAGCAGGGCGCGCAAACCGGCCACGATTTACACACACTCACACCGTATCGCCCCGTCATACCTGAGTACTGGCGACGGTCTGATCCTTTTCGAGTCCATGCTTGGCGATAGCAATCAGATTCGGCAATTCAACCTGAGTACTCAGGAATCGACAGCCCTGCCACGCATATCGGATGAGTGCCGCCTCCGCGGTGCCCTATGGATAGGAGACCGCCGACAGTTGCTTTGCCAGTCACCGCAGACATCGGCTTCCAAGCCGGCTTATAGACTGGTCTCGATCGACGGTCAGGTTAGCCGTGAGCTGGAACTCCCGACCGAGAACCGGTTCAGAGCGGTCAGCTATCTTGATGACCAAGGTCTGCTCGTGCTGAGCGAATCAGTGCGTACGCGTTTCGACAGCGCGGCTCGAAATGCGGTCTGGCTCTACGATCTGGAAACCGGCGATAGCCGACGAATCTCCGATGACCAGCACCTGGGGCACTCGGTTGTCTATCGGTCGAAGGGAGACTGATTCCAGGCACTCGTTGAGTGCATCTTCGTTATTAACAGTAGCCAAAATATTGCGCGGAACACTCTATGTAAGTGCATATCCCTTATGCTATGCGCTGAGGCAAGGTTACAGGCGGGCGCAGTCAATAAATTCAGCAGTGACAATGCCGTTTTCAATGCTAATGCGAAGACGTCTCTAGTGGCCGGTGCTCATCGTCAGATGGGCGCCGGCTTCTTTTTTCGCGATGCCGTTTAGTGATCTCTCAGCGAACTCAGAGTTCACTCACGTTATTCAGGACGAGTGCTATGATCGTCCGCCGGTCGGGACCACATTCGACAGGCGCGGTCTCTACCACCGTGCTTGTTGATGTTGCTTTTACGAAGGATCGGTAGCTGTTCGTGTTTGTTGTTGCTTACGGGCGTGAAAGAGGCTACAGAAAAGCAACGGCGGCCCGCGTTTTCCAGTGAATTCGCGGGCCGCTTTTTTTTTCGAACTGCAGATATGGGATTGCACTGAGACCTTTTCGAATTTGCTCCTGCGCGTGACCTCGTTACCGTCTGCGTCAATCTGGGTCACGACCGATTCGTAACTGTCGTCGCTGATGTTCTCCCAGCTTGAGACGATCTTGTACTCGATACCGTCCGGCGATGTGTAGGTCTCATCCGGGAACGAAATTCCGCTCTCGCCGGGTAGCGCCGTACCGCGGGTGACGTTGCCGTAAGAGTTCCAGTAGATATAGGAAACTTCGTTCGTACTATCGCTCCAGGAGAAGATCGTTTCACCGCGATAGATTTCGTTTCCACCTGTAACTTTGTGGCGATCTCTCAGGTGCAGGCCGTCAAATACCGGCTCATAACAATGCGTGTCGAGGTGTGCTTCATCGGGAAACGGCCCTTGCCAGCAGAAGCCGACGAGGAATTGCAGCGCTGAAAGTTCAGTTCGCAATTCCTCCGCGGTATCGGCGTTCGCCGTCTTCGGGTCGGCGGCTCCTGTTGCAAACAGGAGAACGATGAGCGTTGCAAGGCGTTTGTTCATGAGCTCTCTCAGTTGACGATCGTCGAGCGCAGCCTACTGGAACGAGAATTACAGCGATTGGATATTTGTTACCTGGCCGAGCTATTTCGACTTCGGGAACTCGTCGTAGTTGACGCCCTTTCCGTCCGGGCTACAACTTTCGATGAGAGATACCGGAGGTTCGCCGGCAAACTCCTTGAAGTCCCTGATCAGATGCGACTGATCGAAGTACCCCCTGACCGCAGCAAGGTGTACCCAGCTCTTTTCCGGGTTTTGAATGTCGTCAATCAAGGACTTGAAACGGATAAGACGCGCGTACAGTTTGGGCGACAAGCCGGTGCATGACTTGTACATGCTGTTTAGATGTTTACGGCTAACGCCCAAGTCTTTGCACAGCTGCGCAACCTGCACGTCGCCAGACCGTGCCAGAGTTTGTTCCATCGCCCATATCGCGCCCTGAGCGACAGGGCGGGAGTGTTCCTCGCTCACAGACATCAGGAAATCAGCCATTAGTCTGAATCTCTCCATCGTCGTGAGCGATTCACCCACGCGATCTCTGATTGAGACGACGCCTGGGCCAAGAATGTCCTCGACATCGAAAACTCTATTGGCGACATCGATTGCATCAATGCCGAAAATCCCTTTTACGCCTTGCGGACGAAGACTGGCGCCGACGAAATGCGTCCTGAATACTCCGGCGCTGTGAGCAGGGGCGGCGAAAAGGGGGGCGCTGTGAATTCCCGAAAGCCACGCTTTTGTGTGCGTCCTGGCAATATTGCCACCGGCGCGGTCAAGAACCATCTGTGGCGGCCCGAGGTTAATCATGAAATCGGCACAGCCTCCGGGTAATAGTTTCTCATACCCGTAACTGACGTTTCCGCTGGTCTCCCAAAACGTTTCTATGAACTGAGCCAGGTGCGGTGGAGGTTCTATGCTCTTGACCTGCCATGTTCCAAACGGTGATTCGTAGGAAAACTCGATCATTGCGGGCCTCATTGCAAATTCCCTTCAAGCGCTCATTCGACAACGTTCGGCGAACAGTACATGGACTCCGGGCAATCGCTGTATAGGAGATTTGTTACCGCCTGGCAGCTGACTCCGGCGGAGCTGGCAGCTGTGCCGCCAGTTCCTTCGACAGATGGCGCTGCGCAAGTTCGATTACTCCCCAGGGGCCCCGCTCTATCCAGATCGATAGCGCTGCTTCATCGTCTGCCGTTTCCGCAGCCAGCCAGAGAGCGACTGGCAGTGCTCCCCATTTTTGCTCAAACGGACCCATCGACAGGCCCTGCATGAGTTCTGCGGCTTCGTCTGCGGTGGCGGATTCGATTGCGTGGAGGCGGCTGACGAAAACTGGCGCAAGACGATCGAGTACCTGCTCGGCGTGTTGCGACAGGCTGCCGTCCGAATCACGCCAGCGGGTGGAAAGCGATCGCAGATTGCCAACGCCCTCTTTGAGGCATACCCACAGCGCCCGTTCAAGCGGTGATTTCAGTACTAGTCCGCGCTCCTCCCGCCATACCTTGTGCAAGACGTGCGTGTATTCGTGGGCAAAAAAACGATCGATCCTGTCGGTATTCACGGTGAGATCTGCAGCGCCATAGACTTTCTGCAATCGACCGAGGTCGAAGGCAATCGTCGTCCGGTCCGGGGCAAATGCATCCGAGGCAGCGACGTTGCCGACAAGCACGTCGACGAGAGCCGGTGGCTGCAGTTCAGTAAACGGTCGCTGCAGATCCGGGGTCATCTCTTGCCACTCATGCAGGCGACTGACGATCAGGTCCAGCCAGCCGGCCTCGTCAGCAGTGAACGGTCGGCGTACAGACTTCAGGTCCTGAATACTCTCGTCATCGTTAAATCTGCGAGCCGCGTCAAGCCATCGCTCAGTCGGTGTGCCGTCGACATGCTGGCCTATATGCAGTTCAAGAAGCGTTGGCGCAGCTGGTTCGGTCTCATCGGCGATGCCCGAAGCGGTTTGCAGCGAGGTGAGCAAAAACAGCCCGACAACCCGAATCCGATTGCTCAGTCTGGCAGCGACCAATTTTGT
Organism: Woeseiaceae bacterium; assembly: GCA_021773035.1. GTDB lineage: Bacteria > Pseudomonadota > Gammaproteobacteria > Steroidobacterales > Woeseiaceae > UBA1847. The sequence continues at coordinate 35,691 of JAJFKU010000071.1, read as the reverse complement.
GTCTCCTGAGTGCCTGCGTTACCTGGCGCCATCCACATGTCCTGTCAGATCTCCGAAACGTGAGGATGACAGCTGGAAACAGTACCATATCGTCAAACCAGAACCATTTCAGGAGAACACAACATGTTACTCGGTACACCCGAAGTACAAACCGGTTGGCAGGCGCAGCGCTTCACTCTGTCAGACCCGGACGGCCGCGAGTACAGGTTGGCCGATCTGCAGGGCGAGAACGGCTTACTGATTGCCTTCATCTGTAATCATTGCCCGTATGTCCAGGCCATTGCAGACCGGTTTGCAGCGGATGCGAAACTGCTGCAGAGCGAGGGCATCAATGTGGTCGCCATTAATTCCAATGACTATCATCGTGTCCCCGCAGACAGCCCGGCGATGATGAAGCAATTCGCCGCCCAGCACGATTTCAGCTTCCCTTATCTCGTTGATGAAGACCAGTCGGTGGGCCGTGCCTACGATGCGGTTTGTACGCCTGATTTTTTTGGATTCAATGCGGATGGCAGCTTGCAGTACCGCGGTCGTCTGGACGACGCGCGCATGGGCGATTCGGACGATCGTAAACCCGAACTGCTTGAAGCAATGCGGCAGATTGCTGCCACGAGTGCAGGACCTGAAGTACAGCACCCGAGTATGGGTTGCTCTATCAAGTGGAGCGAGGCATCGTGAGAATCAGATGCTGCCACGCAGGAGCCGGGTGCTAGAATTGACGCATGACGCTCGAGCTACCACAAACCGATTCCTGCTATTTCTGCGATATCCTTGCTGCGACAGAAGAGCATTACCTGGTCTGGGCAGAAGATGAGCTAACGCTGACAATGTTGAACGGGCGCCAGTTTGAAGCCGGACAGTCGATCGTAGTGCCGAAGCGCCACATGCCGACCATTTTCGAACTGGGCGATCGGGAAGCCGCTGCGATAATGACAGCGGCAAAACGGGCGGCGCAGAACATGATGGCGGTGTTCGAGCCCACCGGAATTCTGCTGTACCAGAATAACGGCGTCGGAAGCGGTCAGGAAGTACCTCATTTTCACCTGCATGTAGTACCGAGACAAGCCGGTAGCGATTGGGGCCTCGGTCCGCCACACCTGGCAGAAATGAAGCGGCGGGCTAACGCAAAATTCGATCACACGATAAGTACGGCGGAAAAACGCGAAACAGCAAGGCTGTTAAGAATGCATCACTCGAAGTGCCATCACGAAGAATGATCAAGACTTACGAAAAGCAGCCGTCGCCGGTTTGGGAGCGAAAACTGGTTCTGCTGCTCGGTTTTTTACTGGCTGCTACGCTGCTTCTCTTTGCGTTCTGGGCGGTAACGCTCTTTCTCGGTTGGGCAGAGGCTGACGATTGCCTCGACAGCGGAGGGAGTTACGATTACGAGCAGCGGCGCTGCGAACCCGACGGGGTTGCTCCCAGCCGGACTTAGCGGTAGTCATAGGCCGGGCAATCACACGTTTATAGTTGTCTTTACTGCTAAATCGTGTGACGCCGGCGCGGTGACTACAGGCTAAAAGTCGTATTGGGTACGAACATACAGATATCTGCCGTTCATGCCTATCGGCGACAGTACGTCGTAGGGGAGGTGCCCGAAGTAGTTGATATCGTCACTGGACAGGTCTGGATACTCATCGAGCAGATTGTCCGCCCCAACGGCCAGCGTCCATTCGTCTGTAATCCGGGTTGCCAGTTCAGCGTCCACGGACCATACGGAATCGTAGGTCTGGGCAGGTTCAAACCCTCCACCGAAGTCGAAGATACGCGTTGCCTCGCCGAACTGGGATAGTCTTAGCGATGAAGACCAGCGATCGACGGTCCAGCTTCCCGACAAAATCAGCTTGTCTTCCGGCGGCGCGGTTTCAATGGTGTTCAGGTCTTCCACACCCAGCACAGCTGGATTCTTGACGTCCGTTTCCGACTGATTGTATGAGGCGCTCCAGTCGAAAACTCCACCGTACAGATCAAGTGCGCCGGAGAAGACGATGTCGAATCCGGTCGTTTCCGTATCGACACGATTTGAAAAGTACTGGATGTTGTTTCCCGCATTGACGAGCGTGATCCGATCATCGACATCGATTTGAAAGTAATCGACGGTCAGGCTGAAGCTGTCATCCGGCGTCACGACTATGCCTGCGCTGAAGTTCTGTGACTCCTCTTCCTTGAGCTGCACGGCACCGTTGGCGATGGCGACAGGATTCGATACCGGCAATAGCCGGAACAACTCCAGCATTCCGGAATCGCCGAAATTGGTCGTTGAACGCTCATAGCCGGTTTGCGCCAGTGATGGAGCACGAAAACTGGTGCCAGTGGCAGCACGTACTGCCAATGCGTCGCTAATCTGAAAGCGCGCCGACAATTTCCCGGTCAGGGCATCGCCGAAATCGTCGTAGTCTTCGTAGCGAACTGCGGCACCAACCATGAAGCGGTCCGTTACATCAGCCTCAAGATCGGCATAAAGGGAAAACACCGTTCTATCGAGATCGGCAACGCTGTCTGCGGGCAGGCCCGGTCCTGCCTGAGCACCCACGTCCGCAACGAACGTACCGGCTTCGTAAGACGCCGGGTCGCCGGCCGTTGTTTTATAGTCTTCAAAACGAACTTCTGCTCCGTACGCGAGTGTCAGGGCCCCGGCGAACGCCGCAACGTCAACATCCCGGACGACGTCGGCATTGATCGTGGTCTGCAGAAACTCAAAGCCGCCAAGATTGAACGTGGTTGGACTGGTGGGTCCGAAAGACGGGTTAGCCGAATCCTTTACGCTGGACTCAAAGTCGTTCTTGCCGATTGTTGCGCTGATGTCCCAGTCGGAGCCGAAGTTTGTGCCTCTTAAGCCGGCGGAAAACGACAGATCGGTGTTGTCACCTAAGGTAATCGGGCGGAAGCCGTTCGGATAGACGCTGGGGAGGCTCGTGAACCCATCGGGATAGCGAAAGAAACCGGTGCCTTCGGTATCGCGATTGGAATACCGCCCGTAAGAGTAGAACTCAAGATCGCCTGTCGGAATACTGGTGTTGTAGTAAACGTAGATATCGTCAGTTTCGCCATCACCTGCTGCGAATACGCGCGCGGGGTCCAGCGCCAGGTTAGCCGGTGTCTGGTCCTCGAAGAATGGCAACACGCCTATACCGGAGCGGTTGGTAGCGTTGCGGCTTCGATATTCACCGCCGAACCGAAAGCTACCGTCGTTGCCAACGGAGAAACCGTAGTCGGCGGCGACGGAAAACGTCTGGCCATCGCTTATATCCTGGTTGACAGGGTCGAAGTCCGTTCGGTGCCCACCGTATGATGCGGTCAGCGTGCCGCCTTCCGCAGCATCCTTGAGCACGATGTTCACAACTCCGGCGATCGCGTCGGACCCATATTGCGCGCCCGAGCCGTCCCGCAGTATTTCGATTCGTTTGATGGCAATCAACGGGATCGTATTGAAGTCGAACGGATTGGTTCCAAGGCCGATCTTGGATTCCAGTGAAACGACAGAGGCGGTGTGCTGTCGCTTGCCGTTGACCAGGACCAGAATATGATCCGGGCTCATGCCACGTAACTGCGCTGAGCGCACGTGATCGCCGAGGCCTGAATTGGACTGCCGCGGAAAATTGAAGGAGGGCGCAAGTGCCTGCAGTAGCTCACCCAGTTCCCCGCCAAACGAATGTGCCGAGGCGATTTCGTCGGCGCCTATAACGTCGATCGGTACCGCGCTTTCGAGAGGATTTCGTGCATCGCCGCGTGTACCGATGACGACAACCTCTTCGGTGGGTGCTTCCGCGTCCTGCGCCAAAGCAGCGTTGCCGGAACCGATTGCCGCTGCCGAAGCAGCGCCGAGAATCATGATACGAGTTTTGATGTTAGTCATTTGGATATCTCAATACTCCAGCTTGCGCCGGACAGAATGTGGAATTTCTCCGAGTAGTTGCCCTGGTTTAAAGCCAGTGCAATATTGTTCAGACTGTTCAGATAAAGCAGTGGTTCCCCGAGTTCCACACGCCCGAAGCTCTGGAAGTAGGGCAGTGTCTGTTTCAAAATCATTTCGTCGCCATTGGAAATCCTGATAGTCACGCGGTCGCCGGGTTCGAGCTGCAGCTTCCTGAATGTCGAGCGATCGATATTCGTCCAGATATTACCGTACTGAGGGTCCAGTATTTCAATGTTTCCGATGATACGACCGTTCTCGAAGCTGGGTTTCTGATAAGGAATCATCATCACCTCATCCGGCAGTTTTCGCCCGACCTGTTCAAACGAAATAACGCCGGCAGCCAACCTGGCCCCGGTATACGCGTAGACGTCGCGACCGTGGAACGTGTAAGACTTCTCGGAATCGGCGAGTCGATTCACCGCTTCATCAATTTCCCGTACCGCTTCGATACCAAATTGTTCGGCGATGGCAGTCAGACTCCCGTTGTCGGGAGAAACGAAGAACTGTCCGGTCTTCGTTTTCAGTACCACCGATTTCCGCTCGGTACCCACTCCGGGATCAACCACCGAAACGAATACCGTACCCTCCGGCCAGTAGGCGGCTGTCTGTGCCAGCCGCAACGACGCCTCCCAGATATTGAAGGTCGGAACTTCATGAGTCAGATCGTAGATATCGATATCCCGCGATACGCCAACGGCAACCCCTTTCATCGACGCAACCGCGGCATCCTTGACACCGAAGTCAGATTGCAGAACCAGCGGATCTGATGCGTTGCCCGCCGCACTGAAAGCCAGGCCGGACAGGGCCAGTGCCAGCATTACGAAACGGCCACGCCGAATACCCTTAGTGTTGTTCTCGCTCATGATGTCTCCAGTGGTTACAAGGCTTCTTAGAGTTGGACACAACTCCGAAGTTCTGTTTGTTTCGGGACGTTAGCACAATATTGTGTGTCTGTCCTAATTTGTGATACGGTGCGGCCACTTTGAATAAACTAAAAACCAAACACCGACCTGGTACGGGTATCTATGCCAAGGGAAACGAACGCATTCGCGAGATTTTGACAGCGGCGCGAACGGTGTTGATGGGTGATGGCTATAACGGTTTGACGATGCGTGCGGTCGCCGCGGAAGCGGGTGTAACGGTCGGCAATCTTAACTACTACTACCGCAGCAAGTCGGACTTGCTCAAAGACCTGCTCGAAATGGTTATCGCAACGTATCTCGATGATTTTCATGAGATCCGGGCGCAAAGCGAGCAGTCTCCGGAAGCGCAGCTCGAAGCCCTGCTGAGTTTCATCGTCGACGACATCGGAAGCAAAGAAACAACGCTGTTTTTCCCGGAGCTTTGGGCATTGTCGAACCACGACGATTTTGCCAGTGAAAATATGCACGAGCTGTATCGTAAGGCACGGTTCGAGTTCGAAGGCCTGATTACCGAAATAAATCCGGGACTGACAAAGCAACAAACTAAACAGCTCGCGCTCATTGTCTCTGCATCATTGGAGGGACTGACTGTTTTCGTCGGTCATGACAAGCCTTTTTCGCGTCAACGAAACACGATAGGCCGGCTGACCATCAAGGGTCTGCTGGACCTGATACGAAACGCAACTGCAGACGATTTTGCCCATCGGCAGCGTCGTTAGTGCGCTTGGCAAACCTGTCACGGAGGTGCTCTATGTTTCGAATGATTTTTCTGTCGTCTATAACCGCTCTGCTACTTTCGTCAGCAACGCCGTCATTGGCAGACGAATCACGTCGACCGCTGGTGCTATTTTCCGATTTCGGGACTACAGAACGTTTTGTAGCCAGCATGAAAGGCGTCGCGTTGGGGGTCGATCCCCATCTTCAGGTTCATGATCTGACGCATCACGTAGAGCCGCATAACATATGGCAGGCATCATTCATACTCAATGGCACTATCGAGTATTGGCCGAAGGGAACGGTGTTCGTTTCGGTCATCGACCCAGGCGTTGGAACGGCACGCAAATCGGTTGTGGCCGAGACTGCAGCCGGTCATTTTATTGTCACTCCCGACAACGGTTCCCTGACACTGGTAGCGGACACGCACGGTATCGTTGCGATGCGGGAAATCGATGAAGCAGTGAACCGGCGACCCGGTACAGGGGATTTGCACACATTTCACGGTCGCGACGTCTACGCGTACACCGGGGCCAGGTTGGCTTCCGGTGTTATTGATTTCGAAGGCGTTGGGCCAGCGCTGGAACCGACGGTAGTGCGGCTGGACTATCAAAAGCCGAGTGTTCTTGACGACGGTACAGTTGTCGGGAACCTGATCCACGTTGAAACGCCGTTCGGAAATATCGTGACGAACATTCCGACCGAACTCCTCGAATCGCAGGGTATGTTCGACGAGGACAATGAGATCGTACATGTCCGGGTGACGCATGGCGAGACTGTCGTATTCGACAAGGACATCCCCTATGCGAATTCTTTCGGCTTCGTTGACGTTGGTGAACCGCTACTGTACTCCGACTCGCTGAGGGCTATCGGGCTTGCGATTAATAGCGGGAGTTTCAGGAATAAGTATGGTGTTGCAGCTGGTCAGGAATGGGCGATCAGTATTGAACAGGGTGGTGGTCGAAATAGGTGACACCGGGTCCTGCTTCAGGTAACGGACGATCAGCCCCTTCGCGAGCTCCGACTTGCCGCCGGGATGACAGAAGAAACCACCTTTGGTGATCCCCGCCCTGGCGCCGATCTGCTCGATGGACGTGCCTGAATAATCTCGCTGCAGAATGATCTCCTCGGCCGAGGCGAGGATATGTTCGCGAGTCTATTCTGCTTTCGCAGCCGTTTACTAAACCTACCGTTTGGTTCTTGACGACATCTTATCCGTTCCGGCGGAAATAGGTGTAAGAAAACCTATGCAAGCTACTAATTCACAAAATATTCACAAAAAAGTTCGGAAAAAGTACCGATCGTCTACTAGACCGGAAACCGTCGTCTCCCTAGCATATTCCGTACCAACTGGTCGGTTTAATACTGATCTCCAGAAGACCACAAACCCGGGAGAAACACCCTTGCCTGATCCGATAGAAATTCTGTTTGACCCTGTCTCATTGGGGTTCCTCGCCCTGTACGGCGCGCTAATGCGCTGGGAGGCGCTTGCGCCTGGCAGGAATCTGCCGAAAGTGGGTGGCCGGATGCCGCGTGCACTGGGCTCATTCACCCTCTATTTCTTCTTATCGTCGTACCTGCCGCTAATCAGGGATGTATCCGCGCCGAAGAAGAAATCGCTCGACTCCGTGTCTGTTGGGAGCGCGCCATGATTCGACCAGCCAATCCGGGTCTGGTGCGCCAGCCTGATTTCGCCAGCAAATACCGAATGCAGCTGCCTCAGCTTAACAATGAACTGTTTTTGACAGATGGAGGGATTGAAACCACGTTGTTGTTTCATGACGGTGTTGACCTACCCTTGTTTGCCGCATTTCATTTGCTTAAAGACGCCGTAGGGCGTGATCTGCTTCACCGCTACTTCGCCACTTACGCAGGTCTTGCCCGTAGTTTCTCAACCGGATTCGTCCTCGAGAGCGCGACGTGGCGTGCGAGCGCAGACTGGGGTCGGCAACTCGGGTACACAGCTGCGGAGTTGTCAAGGGCGAATGAAGCAGCGATCGAGCTCCTGGTAGAAATTCGGGAACAGTACGAAACCAGCTCGTCGCCAATGGTAATCAGCGGCTGTATTGGCCCCCGTGGCGATGGTTACGATCCTGGCGAGTTGATGTCCGTGAGCGAGGCACAGGACTATCACTCGGTGCAAATCGAAACGTTCGCGAGAACGTCCGCGGATATCGTGACCGCCATGACATTGACGAACGCGCCGGAGGCGATCGGCGTAGCAGACGCTGCGAAAGACGCGGGTATTCCATCGGTTATCTCGTTCACCGTGGAAACCGACGGAACGCTTCCAAGCGGTCAGCGACTGCGCGATGCAATTGAACAGGTTGACGCAATAACCGACAACGGGCCGGCGTACTACATGATCAACTGCGCGCATCCGACCCATTTCCGGAGCGTTTTGGATGCCGATTTATGGACAAAGCGGTTGAGAGGCGTTCGCGCGAACGCATCGGCATGTAGTCATGCGGAGTTGGACGAAAGCACCGATCTTGATGACGGCAACCCCTACGAGCTAGGCCAACAATACGCAGAGCTTAGACGCAGCTTTCCCTGGATTAACGTACTGGGTGGCTGCTGTGGTACCGATCATCGGCATATCGAGCAGATCTACCTGGCTTGTACCAAACAGACCCGCTTGTCTACGTCAGGCAAGGGGCGATTCGGAGCGGAGTATGAAAATGTTGGCACCTAGAATATCGCGCATCAATCGGACCGTGGTTTCCGTGATTGCCCCCCATCATGTTGCTGAGCCAGGTTTGTGTCGCCGGGGATGAGGACACACCGGTTCGTGAATGTAGCGTCGGCGCTGCGCGTATGCACACCCACACTGGCGTCAGCTTCGATCCCATACCGGCAGTTTCACTGCAGCTGGATTCGACGACGGGCGCTGGTTTTCAACTCGGCTGCTCGACAGGTTTCGAAGACAGCGGGTGGTTCGTTCGCGGCAGCTACCAACAAACTACAGGAGACCTCAGGGTAGAGCTACGTCTGGACGACGAACTTGCAACAGGTCGTTTTGATCTGGACCAGCGCGTTGTCGATTTCGACATCGGTTATCGCGCCGATTTGTGGTCGAATGCGGTGCTCAAAGTGTCTGTCGGGTATTCAAGAAGCTGGTTTGAGCCCGACAGCTTTCTGATGGTGCTTCCGTCCGGAGGCGCGCAGTTCGATCACCGGGGAGCGTTGGCGGAAAACGATGCCGGGATAACCGTTGCCACCGGCATTAGCTGGCAGGCGGCGGAACGTCTCGGACTGGATCTTCAACTGCGTTATCGCGACAGGTCCAGCTACGAACTCACCGGCGCGAAACTAAGGAGTGAGGTCCTGTGGCGTTTCGGCACTGAAGTGAAGATGACCGAGGCGACGCAGTTGGTGTTAGAAACCGATATCGGCGAGAAGTCGCGGTCTTCACACGTCGGCCTTCGGTGGTATTTCTGATCTATTCGAGGAGTTTCTTATATTACCAGCACCGCATAGCGCCAGCAGGCTAACGCTGATAATTGTTGCTGGCGTCATATCAGCTCTTTAAAAGGCCCATCCGCTCATCGCATGATTGTGGCAGTTGGTGTTCAAGCTATGATCAATTGTGGCAGTCATAGACGCACTCGATACCAGCGTATTACTATCGTGACGTCTGGGGAGGGGGTTCATGAACGATGTAAAGAGACCTGGCTGGCTGCTGTTCGCAACAGGGGTGGTCTATCCCGCGGGCGTTATCGGGTTTGAGCTGATCCAGGAGTGGTGCGCTGAGGCCTTTTTCGACCCCATGCCATCGGTGTTTCACGGGATTCTGATCGCGGCTGTTCCGCTAACGAACTTTCTGCTTTGGCAGCATCTGCGCGGCAATATGCAAGGCTACGTCAGGACACTGAGTTTCTTTTCGGCCCTGTCAATCGGCGTCGCCGCCTGTTACACACTCATCTTTCTGCCACTGACCCCACTCGCGCTGGTTGGAATCATATACTTTGGCATCGGCTTATTGCCGCTGGCACCGTTGGTTTCGCTGGTAGTCGCGATCGTGCTGTACCGGCGCTTCCGCTCGGCCATTGTGATCCGGGAACAAGTACCGGTTGCTGGCTGGAAGGGCGCAGTCACCGCTATCCTCACGCTTTTCATGCTCGATATTCCATCGATAGCAGCGCACCAGGGCATTCAGTGGGCGGCCAGCGAATCGCAGCAGGTGAGTCTGCGTGGTGTGCAATTGCTGCGAAGCTTCGGAGACGAGGATATTCTACTGCGGCGGTGTTACGACCAGGGGGGACGGGCGTCGGGGCCGCTGGGTCTCGCAATGTCCTTCATTGACTCCGGTAACACGCACGTCCCGACAAGCAAGGTTCGCGAAACTTTTTTCCGCGTGACCGGCGAACCCTTCAACAGCCGGCCACCGCCGTATTCCGGTGGCCAGTGGGACCGGATGAGCGGCTTCGAGTTTGACGGTGACCAGGGCGGTACCGAAGTCGGCGGCCGAATTAAGGGTTTACACCTGACGTCCTCCCGGATCGACGGATCTGTATCGGCTGACGACGGCGTCGCTTACCTTGAGTGGACGCTCGAGTTTCGTAACGACTCTTCTCGAGAGCGGGAAGTCAGGTTGCAGCTCGCGCTGCCGCCACAAAGCGTTACTTCGCGCGCGACCCTGTGGGTGAACGGCGAAGAGCGTGAAGCGGCGTTTGCCGGGCGGGCCCAGGCGACCCAGGCCTACCAAAGTGTTGTCCGGCGGCAACGAGATCCGCTTCTTGTTACAACTCGAGGCAGCGATCGATTGCAGGCTCAGGCATTTCCACTGCCGCGCAACGGTGGCACGATAAAGTTCCGCTTGGGTTTCACGGCACCACTGGAAATCCAAACGGAGGGCATGTTGCGCCTGGTGTTGCCGACTATCGTCGACCGGAATTTCGTTATTGGCAGTAAAGTCAGGCACATGGTATGGGTGGAGGGTCAGCAGCCTCTGCAGACGACTTTGCCGCAATCGGACGTTGAACAAGTCGCGGCGTCGCAATACCGGGTAACGGCCAGTGTCGACGCCGCCGATTTGTCGCGCTTAAGACAAGTCATAACGACGCCTCGCGAGGGTTCGCCGGTCGCGCGCTGGGCGCAGGTCGACGGCCAGCCGCCCGTCACGCAGAAAGTCGTCAGGCAACTTCGAGAACCCGCGGACGCTTTGGTGATTGTGCTGGACGGGTCGGTAAACACGGCCGGGTTCGCCGACGAAATTTCAAGTGCGCTGGAACACATTCCAGACGGTTCCCGCGTTGGCATGATCATCGCTGGTGAGAATGAGAACGTGTTGCCCATTGCCGAGTGGACATCGTCTCAACGGGAAACCGTCTTGCAAATGATGGCGTCGAACGACTTCGTGGGTGGTCAGGACAATGCGCCTGCGCTGACCAGAGCTTTCCGTCAGCTCGAACAGTACGAAAACGGCCAGTTGCTCTGGATACACCTGCCGCAGCCCATCGAGTTTGGTGACAGCTCGACCGCCTTTGAGCAAGCGTTGACGCGATTGTCCCGGCTGCCCGAGACTGCGCTGTACAGTCTGCAACCAGGCCCTAACGTGTTGCTGGACAACGGCGACTGGGAGCTGTCGTCACGGACTGTTCCGAGAGTCGACGGCCCGGAACACGATCTCGCCGACTACTTCGCCGCGGCGCTGACGGCAACTCTGCAATACCGGTACCAGCGTGGTTCCGCGGCAGGCGCTGACGCTCCCAAGGGGTCCAGCCATATCGCTCGACTGTGGGCACGCGATGAAGTTCATAAACTGCTGAAGCTGAAGCCTGAAAACTACCGGGATCAGGCGATCGCAATGGCGGCAAGATTCCAGCTGGTGACCACCATCAGCGGTGCTGTTGTGCTCGAGAATGCCGGCCAATATGAAGAGAATGACTTAAACCCGGTCAACGCCAACTCAGTACCCACTATTCCGGAGCCGGAACAGTGGATACTGGCCCTGATAGTCTTGGGGATGATGCTATGGATGATGCGGCGAAATTCTCCGCACCGAACAGCGCGCGTTCCTTAGTCTCGGAGAGTTTCATCTGGCTGGCGGCAGTTACGCTGTGCCAGTTGGTGGCGTTCTGGGATGCGTGGGCGTGGTTATACCGACGGGCGATTCACTCCGCAGGTGACGTTGTTGGGATGATCGCGGTCATCGGGATGATTGCTTACCTGGCCGTGAGAACAGTTGCCGACAAGCGATGCATTTCTCGCTTTTCGCTGCTTCCGATTGTGGTTCTGATGCTGATTTACGGCGCGTCTTATCTATTGCCGACACCGTCGATCCTGAGGGTCGCTATCGCGAGCGTCTGCCTTTTTCTAACGCTGCAATATGCCGTTTTCGGTCGCCATCCGCCGGTAGCCTATTGGGGGATGATTCTATTTGCGTTACCGATTTTACCTTCGCTGCAGTTCTATCTCGGGTATCCGGCAAGGCTGATTTCCGCGAGCCTGACGGTGCCACTGCTGAGAATGAACGGACTATCCGTGCATCGCGAGGGAACCTATCTTGTGTGGCAGGACAAAATGATCCAGTTCGACGCACCGTGCAGTGGGGTTACTATGCTCTGGGCAGGTATCCTGCTGACTTTGTTTTTCGCCTATCTGCAGAAACTAACGGTGCTGAGAACCTCAGTCGCACTCATAGTTTGCGGGCTGTTTATCCTGGTCGGTAACGTTGTGCGGGCCGGCAGCCTGTTTTACCTGGAAACGGAACTGTTTCCTGCGCCGGCGGCGTGGTGGCACGATGCGGTGGGAGTGATTGCATTTGTTGTCACGGCCGTTGGCTTACTGGTGACATTGAAGAGGCTGAACGCATCATCCGTAGTATAAGGAATTTGTTGCTGCTGCTTGTCGCGACGGTTTTTGCTGCCGCGGCTCCGGGCCTGTTCGCGAGCAGCAAGACACCGGGCCAGGCAACCAGCGGTTTTCCCGGCTGGCCTGGATACTACGACGGCAAGCCACTTACCAAGCTTGATCTTACGGAGAGAGAACGTATCTTTGTACGGGGCTTCCCCGGAGAGGTGGGGCGCTTTTCAGACGGTACACGCGAGATCATTGTTCGCTGGGTCGAATCGCCGACCCGATGGTTACATCCCGCTGCAGATTGCTTCAAGGGTGTTGGATACACGGTGACTCCGCTGCCCATGCAGTACAATTTCGAGGACGTGGCGATGGGCTGTTTCCTGGCATCCGGGGATTCACCGTCACTGCGGGTTTGCGAATATATTGTTGAGGCTGGCGCTGCGGACGACCGTGACTCCTGGACCGATGTGTCCTCATGGTATTGGCAGACTGTTCTGAGCAGTGACGACGATGATGGCTGGTGGTCTTTCGTTGTAGCGGGCAATAATGAAGTCGAGCCGCTAAACTAGAACTTCCAGCAGGCGCCGAGCTACACGGAATTGCCCGATTCTCGCAGGCGTTTGAGAACATCCAGGCCCTGCATCGCAAGCCAGTGCAACAGGTCGATAAAGACCCAGTTCTCGGCCAGCCTGTCTCCATCACGTCGATAAATGTCGACGACACGCATGTCGGCCCGCGTGTCATTTCCGGGTAATCCGAGAAAGCCGCCGCTTGGCGTATTCGTCAGGTTTGCCCAACCGAAGAACCCGGCATAGCTGCCCTCGGCGAATCGCGCGATGTGACCGTTGAACACCTTGTCTTTCAATTGTGTCCTGAACGGATACTGGTGCTGTTCCTGGTAGCGCGGGATGGTATACGTTGTTCCGATACCGGTCGGCCCATACCAGATCATGTCATCGTGCCAGGTTTTTCTGAGTAAACCTGGCGTGCAACGATCATCGGCTGACTGGTTCAATGCACTCAGGTCCGCGATCATCTCATTGACCAGTGCGATGGTCTTGCTGCTTTCTTCTGCCGGTTGTGTATCGAAGAGCAGTCCGTCGTGCGTGCGTGGTCCCGGTTGAATAACGGTGGCAGCGGTAGGCGGGGGGAGTGGGTAGCAACCGGCCTGATGCATGATGCTCAACACATCGCAGAAGAATGCCGATTCGGCGATCGTGTCGTTTTCGACGCGGTGGAATTCAGCAAATCTCAGAAATGTCATTCTGCGGTTTGCCGGGATGCCGAGCCAGTCATTGTCGAACAGACCTACCATATGGCCCATGTTCGTCACCCAGATTGTCTCGCCTTCGTCGACTACGTTGTAGCCGGCCATGAACACATCTTCGCGGCGTTGCAGCGACGAAAATGAGTGCCGCAACGGCAGCCAGAACTCCTCCGCTACTGCCCGTGCACCGCGTTGCTCGTTGAACGGGTGCATGCCGCGCCAGAAATAGTCGTCCTGCGTGTGTGCGGCGAGGACATTGCTCAGCTGATCATCGGGAGCGGAATCGAATGCGGCGTGAAATTCTCGCACCACTTTCTTCGCGCGTTGCAGTCGTGTCGTGTCCATTGCGCTATATAGTATTTGATCTGGCTTCGAATGTAATATCTGCGCGATCGGTCAGGCAGCTTCTTCCTTGCCCTTGTAGCGTGCAACTCGAATATCGGCCTGCGCCTTATGTCCGGCAAAACCTTCCAGTTCGCACAATCGCGAGCAGTATTCGCCAATGGTCGCGCTGGCTTCCGGCGTCACACGCTGGTAGGTGCAGGTCTTGATGAATTTCCCGACCCAAAGGCCGCCCGTATAGCGCGCCGCTTTCTTTGTCGGCAAGGTGTGATTCGTGCCAATGACTTTGTCGCCGTAAGAAACGTTCGTCTCCTTGCCCAGGAACAAGGCACCGTAGTTCGTCATGTTGTTCAGGAAGTAGTCCGGATCCCTGGTCATAACCTGCACGTGTTCACTGGCAATACGATCGGCCTCTTCAAGCATTTCCTCGTAGGTGTCACACAGGATTATCTGACCGTAGTCCCGCCAGGCCTGACCGGCGACTTCGGCAGTCGCCAGCGTCTGCAGTTGTTTTTCAATTTCAGTCAGTGTGTCGTCAACGATAGTCTGTGAATTCGTCAGCAATACCGCAGGCGAATTGATGCCGTGTTCCGCCTGTCCGAGCAGGTCCGTAGCGCATATTTCACCGTCACAGCTGTCGTCGGCGATAACGAGCGTTTCGGTCGGTCCGGCGAACAGATCGATGCCGACACGCCCATACAACTGCCGCTTGGCTTCAGCGACGAACGCGTTGCCGGGGCCGACGAGCATATCAACTGGCGCTATCGACTCGGTGCCCAATGCCATCGAGCCGACCGCCTGGATACCGCCAAGGCAGTAGATTTCGTCAGCGCCTGCAAGGTGCATCGCTGTAACGATCGCGTCGTTCGGACCACCTGAATGCGGCGGTGCGCAGGCAATGACGCGCTTAACGCCGGCAACTTTCGCTGTTAAAACGCTCATGTGCGCACTCGCGACCATCGGGTACTTGCCGCCCGGGATGTAACAGCCAACGCTATCGACCGGAATATTCTTGTGTCCAAGGGTCACGCCAGGAAACGTTTCTTCCTCGACGTCGACCAGTGCCGCCCGCTGTATTTCGGCGAACTTCCTGATTTGGTTCTGGGCGAATTTGATATCGTCGATCGTTTGCTCCGGTAGTCGCGACATCGCAGCCTGGATTTCGTCGTCGCTCAGTCGAAAAGACTCCGGGGACCATCGGTCGAATTTCTCGGATAGCTCACGCACTGCCGCGTCGCCACGGGTTTCGATATCTTTCAGCGTCGCCTCGACGGTTGTTCTGACTTTTGCGTCCATATCGGCCGCGATATCTGCGTCGATGCCGGCCTTGATTACTTTGATCACGATCTGTGCCTCTGATTTTAGTCGGTCTGTCGGGGCGGCTCCGGATGGTCGCCGCCTCGAACGATATATGCTTTAACCTGCGTGCTGCCCGCGTTTGCCAACGAATGGGGTTTGCCAATCGGGACTGTCAGGACGTCGCCCGGCGAGAGTTCGACATTGCCTTCGTCAAACCGCACGGATAGCTGGCCTTCCTGAAGCAGAATGACTTCTTCCTCTGCGCGTGCATGCTGTTTTGATTCGACACCAGGTTCAACGGCAACGTGGCGAAGCTGGAAACCGTGCGGCCACTCCATCTTGCCTGCGCCGATTCCTTCTTCCTCCGAGGCGACGCCGATGATCGGAAACTCCCGGAGGCCATTCGAGAGCGTAAAACTCCCGTTTTCTGACTCCAGTTCGTGCTGCAGAACAACGCAGCCACTCATCGCGCCGGCCGTCATGCGGCACGCCCGGGAAACATCGTCAGCGGTTGTCGCCGCCATGGCTTTTTTGCCGTCCGGTATTTCTTCGCCCCTGGTTGTATCCACAAGGCTGCCATCCTCGAGCAGAATCAGCCCGTACTCCGCAGCGGATTCGAACACGTACGGCGCCCAGGTAACGTGCCCCGGATCGTTGCCACCCAGTATGGCGAACATGTAGCCGACGTCGTCGCCGACGTTTTTGAAGCCACGAAAAACATGCACCGGAATCGAGATCGTATCGCCGGGGCCGAGGACCACTTCGCCATCCTCGCACTCAGGGCCAAGATAGAAAGCCCAGGTACCCGAATGAATAATGAATACTTCCGCAGTTTCATGGCTGTGTTGGGAGTTGATGCACCCGGGCGGTTGCCTCGCGCCCCCGATATTGAAGCCATGTGCCTCGTCAATGTGCACAAACTGGTCCGGATTCTCGGCGACTCCCGGGCCGATAATCGTGAAATTCTCTTTCTGTTGGCGACCCGGTGTGCGCGTGTCGATGAAGGCGGTCGTGCACGGCTTCAGGTCGGCATAGCGCACGAGGCGCTTCGATTGCAGCTCCTGCAGCGGTGTGTATGGGCGCTTGGCCTGGTCCATTGTTATGCTTTCCCGTCGCGGACTTGGTGGTAGCTCGAAGCTGACGAATGTACTTCGAATGCAAATCAAATTCAACACTCAATATGTTTTCGATGACTAAATCTCGGAATTTCGTACATTTACTTGGTATTTTTGCCTGCATTCGAAGTACAATCCCGCCCTGATAAACCCAGCAAGGAATCAAGACCTATGACAACCACGACCGCCGGCGCGTATTCCGCGGACAACAGCCTCGTTGATTACATTCTCGGTATCACCTACGAGATCTGGGAAGAGGGAGCTGTCGATCTGATCGAGCAGTACTACGGCGCGGAGACGGTGGTCTATGCGCTCGACGGGATAACGCGTGGTGCGGGTGCTGCGATTGACGGCACGAATGCGATGCTCGCTGCATTTCCGGATCGCCTGTTGTTGGGTGACGACGTCATCGGTCGGGGCGATGTCCACAAGGGTTACTCGTCACACCGGGTACTCAGTCCGATGACCAACACCGGCCAGTCGATGTTCGGACCGGCAACGCAGAAACAGGTTCGCATCATGAACATGGCGGACTGCGTGATCGACGAAGGCGTTATCGTGGAGGAATGGCTCGCCCGCGACAACCTTGCGCTGGTGCGGCAGCTGGGTTTCGACGTCCGGGACTCCGCGGCGCTGATCGCGGAGCGATGCAGTGACGAACTGCGTAGCTGGTTTTCGGATGAGTCAGCGCGTCTGCAGCGGGCTGCGGCAACGCCGGCGGTCGCGACAGCCCTTGAGGTCGATCTTCAGGAGTTGCTTGTTGCACTGTGGATGTCGGGCGATGACTCCGTTATGGATTCGGCATACTCGCACTACAGCGTCATGCATCGCTCGCCGGTTGAGATCGTCTCCGGCGGATCTGCGATTGCCGGTCACTACGCGCGTCTACGCGCAGCCTTTGCCATCGACGCTGTGAACGTCGATCACGTCTGCTCGCAGAATGCGGGACAGGACGCGGAGCACATTGCCGTCCGCTGGTCTGCCTGCGGTACGCATCGAGGCGATTACCTGGGCGCCAGGGCCGGCGGAAAACCGGTCTATATCATGGGCGTGACGCATCGGCGCGTCGTCAACGGACGCACCGCCGTCGAGTGGACGGTGTTCGACAGTCTTGGTGTCCTCGCACAGTTGCTGTAGCGATGAGCGGTAAACGGCGCATCGTCGATGCGCATCACCATCTCTGGGATCTTGGTGCCTGTCACTATCCCTGGCTGATGGAGGAGGGCGTCGTGCGGTTTTTCGGCGATCCGGCGCCGATACAGCGAAATTACCTGGTCGATGAGTTGCGCCAGGATGCGAGCGCTTATGAAATCGCGGCCTCGGTTCATATCCAGGTCGGGGTTGCTGATGGCGATGAAGTAGAGGAATCACGATGGCTCGATGCGTCGGCTGTCGAAACCGGTTTGCCATCGGCACTCGTTGCGTTCTGCGATCTGTCTGCCGCCGACACCCGGCAAACGCTTGAGCGCCAGGCGGCTATCGATCGCGTAAGAGGCGTGCGCCAGATAGTCGGTCGCTCCGCGGGAGAGGATGCGAATACCGGCAGCGATGCGCTGCTCGACAATCCCGTGTGGGCGAAGAATCTCGCAACGCTGCGCGACTGGCAGTTCAGTTTCGATCTGCAGTTGATCCCAAAGCAGGCCGGGCGAGCCGCTGATCTACTGCGGCGTACACCGGGGCTGCGGGTTGCGCTGTGTCACTGCGGCTCTCCCTGGGACCAGACGGTGAGTGGCCTGGCGAGTTGGCGTGCCGGATTAGAACGGCTTGCCAGGAACCCCGATACATTCTGCAAAATATCCGGGCTGGCGATGTTTGATCACCAGTGGACTGTCGACAGGATACGCCCGGTTATCGAATCCTGTGTCGAAATTTTCTCGCCGCAACGCTGCATGTTCGGGTCGAATTTTCCTGTCGACAAATTGCACAAGTCTTACGACGAAATCTGGGGTGCCTACGAAATCGTCGCGTCACAGTACAGCGACGAGGAACAGGCGATGCTGTTTGCCGGGACAGCAGAGCGCTTCTACCGGCTCGGCTAGCCGTGCAATTGTGCCAGCGCGTTGGCGCCATTCAGAATCATGCCCTGGTCGGACCCCAGCAGGTAAAAACTGGCGCCGCAGTCGTTCCACATCGGGATCTCGGTAGTGTCCGGCGTGAACATTCCGACGGCAACATCCACATCGCGGGCCGTTTCGCAGATTCGTCGCACCGTAGCAATAAGCTGCTCATCCATCGGCGATTGATTCATAGAGACAGCGAGGTCGATTCTACCGACGAAAATCGCGTCGATACCCGGTACAGCGGCAATTTCGGCGACGTTGTCGAGTGCCGCAAGATCTTCAATTTGTACGATGACCGTTGTCTGGGCCTCGCTGGCTGAAAGATGCTCCGATATCGAGCGTGTCGTGTAGTTCGATGCGCGGGTGGAGCCTGCGAAGCCGCGACCGCCATCGCCATAGTGCGCCGACTTCGCAATGGCTTGCGCCTGCTCCGGTGACGTGACGTGCGGCACGAGAATGCCGGTCGCGCCGCAGTCGAGCGCGTTTCGAATTTCCGTGCTGCTGTCATCCGCAATACGAACCAGCGTGGGTGCATCGGCGGCACGAAACGCGGCGATACACTGGTCCGTCTCCAGGCGGCCGAACGGTGCGTGCTCAGTGTCGATGCAGAATACGTCCAGCGCCGACAGACTCATGACTTCCGCAACGATCGGCGATGGCGTTTTCAGAAACGTACCGATGACGTGGTTCCCGGCGATCAGTCGGTTCCGAAATGTTTCGCAGCGTTCACCCATGTCTATCCCCAGAGTTTCTGACTTGCGATATCCGCGCCTTCTGCCATTGCGCCGAGTTTTGCATACACGATGTCCTGATCGACGGCGCCGAATCCTGCAAATGTCGAAAAGCCGCAGTCGCTGCCGGCAACGACCCGGTCGCGGCCGACAATGTCTGCAAAGCGGCAAATACGCTCTGCGACCAGTTTTGGGTGCTCGATGAAATTGGTCGTCGAATCGATGACTCCGGGTATCAGGACGAGGTCATCCGGCAAATCCGTATTTGCGAAAGTCTGCCACTCATGCGCATGGCGTGGATTCGACGATTCGAACAGCAGTGCGCCGATATTGGCGCGCAGGGCGATCGGCAAAACCATTTCCATTGGCGCGTCGTGATGGTGCGGGCCCTCGTAATTTCCCCAGCAAACGTGCAGGCGAACCATCTCTTTGGGAATACCGGCGAGCGCATGGTTTAGCGCATCGACATGCAGGTTGGCCTGCGCCTGGTACTCGGCGTCGCTTTTGTCTTTGAACAGCATATGACGACCAAGGCCCAGATCGGGCGAGTCGAGTTGCAAAACGATGCCGGCGTTGACGATCGCCCGGTATTCGTGTGCCATCGCCGCAGCGAGAGCTTCGAGATACTCCGCCTGTGTTGCGTAGTGCCTGTTCGGCTGAAACAGTGCAATGACGCCAGGCGACGCTGCATTCATAAAACTCTCGACCGGCTTGTGCGTGGCGACAGCGGTGAGCAGGTTGTCGATGTCCTCCTGCACCGGCGCCATGTCCTTGACCTCGATGTCGCCCACACAGCAAGGCCGGCGATAGGTCGGAGTTCCGCCGGAACTGGCCTGCCGCCGGAGAAAACCCGGGAAATCCTCGAGGTCGCTTGGCGGCGATCGATCGCTGTCGCCGTCAAAACCGGTGATGCGATCCTTTATGTAGGTAGCGTAGCTGATCTTGCTCATTTCCCCGTCGCTGACGAGGTCGATACCGTTCGCTACCTGTCGAGAAACGACATCGTCGACTGCGGCACGGATAACGTCGCTCGTGTCGTCCGGGCGTTCACCTTTTTCGCAGGCGAATACTACGTCGGTGACGGCTGACGACCGCGGCAGGCTACCGACGTGTGTTGTAAGAATTCGGTTCTGACTGGTTTGCATAACTGGGTCCTGGTTCGCGTGGTCGCTTCAAGAGAGCGCAGACATACCGGGTCATGATTAAGAATTACTGTCGGCGAGCAGGGCGGAGCCGCCAATAATGCGATCACCTGAGAAAACGCGCTTTTCCGGAGACAGTCCGGGGCTCTCAATTCTCTCAATCAGCATCGACACGGCCGCCTCGCTCATCCGACCGACCGGCTGGCGAACGGTACTGAGATCGTACGCGGCGTAGCGCGCCGGGCCCACGCCGTCGAAGCCTACGATCGAAACATCCTCCGGCACCCGCAGGTAGTTGGTCTCGCGCGCTTCATCCACGCAACCGATTGCCATTACGTCATTGGCGGCAATGACGGCATCGGGCACGCCCCCCATGCGCTGCATGATCTCCGAAAACGCCGCTCGGCCACTGGCGTAGCCGTAGTCGCCGCTCACAATTAGCACGTCGGCGATGCTGAGCTCCCGAAGTTTCTGCAGCGCGCCCTGGGTTCGTTCCATGCTGACCGAGGAATCGTCCGGGCCGGAGACAATCGCAAATCGCTTGTGGCCTGCAGCCGCGAGCTGGCTGACCAGCCAGCGCTCGCCTTCCTCCTGGTCGCAGCGCACTGAATTGACGAGGCGTTCCGGCAAGGTGCGATTGTAGAAAATGACCGGGATACCGGCGTTCTCCACCGTATCAAGCTGTGCGTCGTTGAGAATGGCGGCGGTGATGACGCCGTCGACCTGGTATTGCAGGACCTGTTCGATGACGCCGTCGATGTCGCGTTCGTGCTCCAGCGTAAACAGCAGCACCCGTATACCGTGTTCGGAAAAGCGCTGTGTGAGCTGCACCAGGACTTCCGGGTAGTAGAGATTTGTCTGCCGCGATATCACGACAGCGACCATATTGGAGCGCTGTGTAATCAGACCGCGCGCGATGGCGTTCGGCCGATAGCCAAGCTTGTTTGCTGCGGATAATACGCGGTCGCGCATATCCTTCGACGCACTGGCCCCGGCTTGGAAAACCCTCGATACCGCCGATTGCGAGACGCCGGCCAATTCGGCGACATCGTAGGAAGTGGCGCGCTTCCTGGCGGGTCTGTCAGCGTTTCCTTTTGCGAGTTTTACGTGATTTGCCACCGTTACCTCCTGCAGGTCGGCTTTCAATTAGCGTTGATACTAGGCAGTATTGCATTCGCATGCAAACCGGAGACCTTAATGACAACGCAGCTTAGCGGACAGCTCGCTCTGGTAACAGGGGCAGGTCGCGGCATCGGTCGAGCTTGTGCCGAAGGGCTGGCGGCGGCTGGCGCACGGGTGGTTGCCGTGGCTCGATCGGAAAGCGATCTGGCGGCGCTTGCGGCGCACGAGTCGGGCCGTATTGAGGCATGGCCGGCCGACGTCACGGACGATGGCTTGTGGGCGCGGATCGAGGCGCTGCCGGATCTCAGTATCCTGGTCAACAACGCCGGTGGCAATCGACCGCAGGCGTTTGTGGACGTCGATCCCGAGTCTCTCGATTTCGTGCTCGACCTGAATGTGCGCGCCGCTTTTCGTGTTGCGCAGGCGGCCGTTCGCTCCATGCTGGCATCGGGGACGCGTGGCAACATCGTGCATATGTCGTCACAAATGGGTCATGTCGGCTCACCGAAGCGCACGGTGTACTGCATGACCAAGCATGCGATCGAGGGGCTGACCAAGGCGATGGCCGTCGAACTCGCTGCGAACGGTATTCGCGTGAACTCCGTCGCGCCGACCTTCGTAGAGACGCCGTTGACCAAGCCGATGCTCGACGACCCGGAGTTTCGCGAGTTCGTGTTCGGCATGATTCCGCTGGGCAGGCTGGCTTCGATCGACGATGTCGTCGCCGCCGTCATGTACCTGGTCTCTGCGGATGCGGGAATGGTTACCGGGCACAGCCTGAAAATCGACGGCGGTTGGACCGCCCAATAAGTATCAATAGCAAGGGGAATTCCGATGGCAGAATTTGGCACACTCAACTGGTCGATCCTGATCGTCTATATCGTCGCCAATCTGCTGCTCGGTTGGTACCTGAGCAAGCGCATCAGCACGGCTGAGGACTTCTACCTCGGCAACCGGACTACGCCCTGGTGGGCAATTGGTATTTCAGTCGTGGCGACGTACGTCAGCGCACTGTCGTTTCTTGGCGCGCCGTCATGGGCGTATACGGACGGCTTCTCCGTTATTGCACTGCACGCAAATTATCCTTTAGTCATCTTTATCGTTATCAGCCTTTTCCTGCCGTTCTTCTACAACAGCGGGGTAGCATCGATTTACGAGTACCAGGAACGGCGTTTCGGTCCGCGTGCGCGCTCCTTGATTTCCGCCATCTGGCTGGTTTCCCAGACCATGACATCGGCTGCCATTTTGTATGCGACATCACTGGTGCTTGAGTTCATCACCGGTATCGACGTCGTGCATGCAATCATTATCGTGACAGTCATTGCGCTGATATACACAGCACTCGGCGGTATCACCGCGGTCATTTGGACCGATGTCGCGCAGGCCGCGATACTGCTGATCGGTGCGGTCATCATCCTGGTCGCACTGATCGACAAAATGGCGATGCCGATCGGTGACACGCTGGTGGCACTCAAGGCAGAGGGTAAACTGAATCCTCTGGAGTTCAGCTTCGACCTCAGTCAGGCGACGACGGCCTGGTCCGGCATCATCGCAATGACGCTTTACCACATCACGGTATACGGCACGAATCAGATGATGGTGCAGCGGACGCTGGCCTCGAAAACCATCGGCGACGCCAAGAAGTCCTACCTGATGATGGGTTACTCGGCGTTCTTCATTTACTTCCTGTTCATCTTTCTCGGCGTGTTGTTCTACAGCTACTACGGCGGCGTCGAGTTCGAAAACAGCAATACGATTATTCTGCAGTTTGCTGCGGACTACGGTCTGCCGGGTTTGATGGGCTTGATAGCAGCGGCGGTAATGGCCGCATCGATGTCGAGTCTGGATTCGGCGTTCAATTCAATGTCAACCGTGGCGACGATCGATTTCTATCAGAAATACGTGAAACCGGACGCAACTCCGGAACACATGTTGGTCGTGTCGCGTTGGTTCACACTCGTACTCGCCGTTATCGTTGTGATTCCGGCCATTATGCTGACCGGCAGTAGCGGTTCGATACTGCAGATCCTTAGCAGTATCGGTTCCTACTTTGTCGGTGCGCAGCTTGGCATGTTTGCGGTTGGATTCTTCTCCAAACAGGCAACGGAAAAGGGCGTGCTGGTCGGTACCTTGTTCGGCTTTATCATCGTCTGGTACATGGCAAACTATACCGACGTGAGCTGGCCCTGGTTCTGCCTGGTCGGTGCGACGACGAATATCGTCATTACAATTATTGCAAGCGTACTCATCGACGGGAAAAGCGAGGACTACTCTCCTTACACCATCAAGGGTCAAATTCGACGGTTTGAGTCCGAGGGCCTTGAGCAGAAACAGGACGGCTGGTATCGAGTGCCGGGCAAGATCGACAAGGGCAGCTATGGATTGCTGGTTTTCTTCGCAGCGACGCTGTTGTTCCTGTTCCTGTTCCAGACTCTGATTTGAACGACGGGATGCGCACCGCGATCGCTGTATTGATTTTCGTTGCGTTGCCCGCCGCCGCCTGTGCGAAACCTGCGCCGAAATCCATTGCGGCGCTGCGCGCGGCGGAACGAAATGTGGCACTGCTTGAAGTCGCCGACGTTGCAGGCGGGCAGGGCTACTCGGCGAAACTGTATCGATATCAGTCTGCAGGACTCCGGGTTCATGCGCTGGTTGCACGACCGGCAGCACCCGCTCCGAAAGGCGGTTGGCCTGTTCTGATTGCCAACCACGGGCATCACCCCGAACCGCAGAAATACGGTATTACGGCTGACGGTAAAAACCATCGCCCGGGCGATTACTATCGGCGCATACCGGCACTGTTCGTGGCACACGGTTACCTCGTCGTTATGCCCGACTATCGGGGCCACAACAATTCCGAGGGTTTCGAGTTCACCGAAGGGATGCTGGAGTCTGCGTACTACACGGAGGATGTGCTGAATCTTATCGCCGGCCTCGATACGCTCGACGGCATCGATCCCGAGCGGCTTTTCATGTGGGGGCATTCGATGGGCGGCGAGGTGACGTTACGAGCCCTGCTGGCGACGGACAGGATCAAAGCGGCGTCGATGTGGTCCAGTGTCGGCGGGGATATCTGGGATCAGGCCTACTATTACTCGCGATATTCGGAGCCGGCGGCAGCCGACAGCAACGATACGGACAAGCACGCTATCACGCAGTTACGCGATCGAATTGCGCACCTGGACGGTGGCTTCGATGCCGCTTCGGTCGAGCCCTACCGCTACCTGGACGATCTCGAAACGCCGCTGATCATCCAGCATTCGATCGGCGACCGCGGTGCGGCGTATAAGTGGTCCGAGCAGCTTGCGAAGGAGCTGTACATGCGCGGTAAAACCTACCGGTTCTGGAGTTTTCCCGGCGATCGGCATTTGTTCAGCGATGAGGACATGGTGGTCGCCGCCGATCGGGACGCGGCATTCTTTGCACGGCAGGTTGATCCGAATCGCGAGTAGGTGTATCGATAGTGGCACTAGAATTAGCTGCGAATGCAACGAAAAACAACGCTAAGCTATTGATTAATAATGCTGATATTAAGTAGATTGCCAATTCACTCGATATTGTCTTGCATTCGAAGTACATTCTATTGCAAACTGCGACTACGGTTTATACGTATGGCTGACAAGGACTCAGATTCCTAAGGCCTACTCGTCTGAAGGGGGTTTTGTGAATATTAAGGTTACGCAGTTCATGGTTGCTGGTTTACCGTCGCTTGCGATCGCAGGCGCACTGCTGTTTTTCGCACCTGCGGTGGAGGCACAAATCGAAGAGATTGTGGTCACCGCTCAAAAGCGCGAAGAGAGTATTCAGGACGTCAGTATTTCCGTCACGGCATTCAGCGAAGAGATGTTGCGGCTGGGCGGTATCGACGACGTCTCGCGGCTGGAACTACTGGTTCCCGGGCTGAACTATGCTTTCGCCGGTAATGACGCCAAATTCAACGTGCGCGGTGCAAACTCGACCAATACGTTTGGCGACAACAGCTCGATCGTCGGCGCTTTTGTTGACGGCGTCTACAAGGCGCGAGCTTCGCAGCAGACGCGGGCTTTCTTCGACGTTAGAGGCGTCGAATTTCTGCGTGGACCGCAGGGTACCTTGTACGGGCGTAATACGTTTGCAGGCGCATTGAACGTCTACACGCATACGCCGGATACCGAACAAGTCAGCGGCGGCATCAGCCTCAGCCACCAGCGTTTTGACCGCAAACGTGGCGAAGGTCACTTCAACCTGCCGATAAGCGATACGTTCGCGGTTCGCTTTGCGGGTTTCTTCGACAAGAGCGACGGCTATATACAGAATCTGGCGGGCCCGGACCTCGGCGCACAGGATGACAATGGTTTTCGCGTCTCTGCCTTGTGGACCCCCAGTGACCGCTCCGAAATTATCGCTCGTTACACGCGTGTCACCGAGGACGGTAATGAGGCGGGATTGTTTGGTCATACCTTCAACTGCCGTAACGAAACGCCCGACGGATTGACTGACCCGTTTGGTAGCGTAAGAAATTGTGCGAACCCGGTACGGGGTTCGGGCGGTCGGGGAATTGCCTCGAACGGCCCGGGCGGCGACCCCTGGCTGACCAGCCAAAACTATGTCGAGCCGGTGGATCTGCAGGATGAGGAGTTTTCCCTGACGGTCACCTACGACTTCGACAGCCTGACGCTGAAGTCGATCACGTCGACGAACGACTTCGACAATGATATCAATTTCGACTTTGATTTCAGCGAGACACCGACACAGAACGGCGGTTACTTCGAGGAATCCAAAGGCTTCTCTCAGGAGTTTGTACTGACGTCTAACTCCGATAGCCGCCTGCAATGGACGGCCGGCGCTTTCTATTCGGATCTGGAAGATTTCAACAGCTTCTATGTTTACGATCAGACCGTACGCGAACCTAATTCCGTGCGTCCGACAGTGACGATCGATGTTGACGGTGTACCGACAGACTTTACCGTACTGTCGGGTACGGACATCCTTTCCGACGCGACCGTGCTCAATAACTTCTTCGCAAATGCGGTACAGGTCGATACCGAGTACTACGGTATCTTCGGGCAAGTAGAATATTCAATTAACGATGTATTTCGCCTGATTGGCGGTCTGCGCTATAACGACGAGCAGAAATCGGCGTCCTGCGGCGGCTCAAACTTCACTGGCGACGAGAATAACGACGGCACCGTCGATCGGGTTGTCAATGTTCTTCCCGGAGTAGATGGCACATCGCCATTCATCCTGCCAAACAACGCAAGGGATCTGTTTACCTACAATTGCGGCGCATTGGATGCGGTCACCAGTGCGAATAATTTTCTCGGTACGGAAAACACGGGAAGCTACGACAACGTGACCTGGCGTGCCGGTGCGGAATACGACATGGGTGACAATGTGATGCTGTATCTGACGGCTTCAACCGGTTACCTGTCGGGCTCGGCCAGTACAACCACGACCACGGACGAGCAGGAATCGCAGGTCATTGAGGTCGGGTTCCGCAGTGTGATTCTGGATAACACGCTGCAGTTCAACGGTGCCGTGCATTTCACCGAGTACACGAATCTTCTGACACAACTGCAGCGCATCGATCCGAATACCGGGATCGCGCTCACATTCTCCAATAACGGCGGCGATATCGATGCGTTCGGTGTTGAGCTGGACGCGGTCTGGCTGCCTACCGATGAGTTGACGTTCTCCGGTACATTTGCCTACCTCGATTCGGAATTCGGCACCTTCGGGCAGGGCAATCCCTACCAGTTGTACAACGGTGTACCGCAATCGTTCATCGATCAGGCAGGGCAGACCACACCGTGGTCGCCGGAATTGACGTTGGGTGCGAGTGCGGCCTATCGAGTCGATATGGCGAGCAGAGGTACTTTGACGCCGTATTTGCAGACTTACTATTCGGATGGCTACAACACCTCGAACCTGCTGGCGACCGATCCTGCTCACGATCAGGACTCGTATTCGAAAACCGATTTCCGCCTGATCTGGGATTCCCCGGATGAGAAATATGCTATCGAGGCGTTTATCGAGAACATGGAAGACGCCGATGTACTGGCGCGTGGCAACAACAACAGCGACGACATCGTGCAGACATCGTATCTTTACCCACGTAATTATGGCGTAAAGTTCAAAGCGCGATTTAACTAGTAGTTCCCCCAGCACTAAGGGTGCGGTGTGAGGGGACTTCGGTCCCCTTACTCTTTTGGGCAAACGCCTATTGACCAATCAGGACCTTGTAATGACAATCACCCGGCGGAAGTTTCTCGCGGCGACCGCGAGTGCCGGCGCCATGCCCTACGCGATGGCGGCGGATACAGCGCCAAGTTCAGGGCATTCAACCACCGATCCGGGCTGGCAGCCGCGCAGGCTCGATCGCAAACCGAATATCGTGGTTGCAGTATTGGACGATGTCGGTTTCGCCGACCTGGGTTGCTACGGGTCTGAGCTAAAGACACCGGCGATCGACGGTCTTGCCGCGAGCGGTGTCCGGTTCAACAATTTCCATGTCACTGCGCTATGTGCGCCGACGCGGGCCTGTCTCCTGACCGGGCGCAATGCGCACGCGGTCGGTGTCGGCAATATTGCGGAGTGGGGCCGGGCCGATCATCCGGGCTATCACGGCTGGATTCGGCAGGACGCAATGACGCTGCCGGAAATTCTGAAAACCGATGGTTACTCGACATTCGCCGTTGGAAAATGGCACCTGTCATCGCTCGATGACCAGAATGCAACGGGCCCGTTCGATCACTGGCCGACGAGTCGTGGCTTCGATCGCTGGTACGGTTTTCATGGCAATGCCATGGATCACTGGCATCCGGAGATGTTCGAGAACACGTCGCCGGCCTATCCGGATAAATCTGACGATTACCATCTGAGTAACGACCTGGTCGACCGCTCCATTGACTATATCGCCGATCACGTCGCCGCTTCACCCGATAACCCGTTCTTCCTTTACCTGGCATTCGGTGCAATGCACTTTCCGCTGCACGCGCCACAAGACGATATCAAACGGCATCGTGGCAGGTATGACGGCGGTTGGGATGCGGTTCGTCAAAGAAGGTTCGACAAACAGGTCGCCATGGGTGTGGTACCACCGGATACCGATTTGCCGCTCAATCCCGACGTGCCGGACTGGAACGAGCTGAGCGATGCCGAGAGGCAGCTCGCGACTCGCAGTCAGGAGGTCTATGCGGCATTCCTGGAGCACACCGACCGGCAGCTGGAAAGACTGTTGGGCTTTCTGAAATCGGAACAGCAGTTTGACGATACGATACTGGTCGTTTTATCTGACAATGGCGCAGCACCCGGCGGCGCCGTCTACGGCAGTGTCGATGTGCGACGCGATGCTTATCTCGGTACCGCCTCACTGGCTGATTCGATCGCCAACCTCGATCTGTTGGGGAGTGACGCGTCCTACTGTGGAACGGCACGCGGTTGGGCGCAGGTCAGCAACACGCCGCTGAAATGGTATAAGTCCGACACCTACGAGGGGGGTATCCGTTCACCGCTGATCGTCAACTGGCCGCGAGGAGAGATTCCTTCGAACATTATCAACTCGCAGTACCATCATGCGATCGACCTTGTACCGACGCTGCTGACAATGATCGATACCGGTATGCCACGGGAGTTTTGCGGTAATGCGCCGCTGTCGCTACAGGGCTTGAGTTTCGCCTATTCGTTCGACAATCCGCAGGCGGCAACAAACAAAACGGTGCAGTACTTCGAAACCCTCGGTGACCGTGCGGTTTGGGCCGACGGCTGGAAAGCCGTCGCGCGTCATACGCCCGGAACTGACTATGGCGATGACGTGTGGGAGCTTTATCGTGCTTCCGAAGATTTTTCGGAAGTTCACAACCTGGCTGATGCCGATCCGGAACGCTTACGACGAATGATCGGGCTTTGGCGCGACGAGGCCGAGCGCTACAACGTGTTGCCACTGGAAGACGATGCATTGAAGTTGTATCAGAATGCCGTTCCTGCGCCGCGTGCAACCTACGTTTTTTACCCGCGTATGACACGGCTTGATCGTCTCAGTGCGCCCGATATTTATTCGCATGATTCGCAATTTTCGGCCGAAATCGAAGTTGACGACTCGGCGGTAAACGGCGTTCTGCTCGCATCGGGAGACAGTAGCTGCGGTTACGAGTGGTTTATCGACGATGGCTATGTGAATTTTGCCTACGTATATACGCGCAACGAGGCTTATTACGTCGCTGCGACGGAGCGAATCGGGCCGGGACTGCACAAGCTGGGAGTGCGCATCAGGAAAACCGGGGAGACGTCTGCGATTGCGCAACTGTCTGTCGATGACCGGACGCTCGCTGAAGTAGAGCTTCGACAAATGTGGCCGATCTACGCTGCCAATTCCGGTATTCGCTGCGGCGAGAATCAGCACGCCCCGATCACGCGCAAATATGCACCGCCCTTCAGGCTCAATCAACGGCTGCGACGCATCGTCGTCGACGTGGACCTGCCGGCCTGAAGTTGCGGCACCCCGCGAACGTGCTGCTCAGGTCCTTGCCGCTTCGAACCTGGCCCACGCGTGTTCGAGTTCGTCGATATCGAAACCCGGCCTGCGCGCGGGCCCGATGACGATCGCCTCATTGGCGATCACTGTATCGATAGCCGCCTTGAGGTCCGGAATAAGGTCTCTCGGGATGACCAGCGCGCCGTGCCGGTCCGCATGAAGCAGTTCACCCTGCGACACGGTGATGCCGAATACGTTAACGGGCGAGCCAATTTCCACGACATGAACGAAGCCATGACTGACGCCAATCGACCCGGCCAGCACCGGGAATCCTTCGTCCATTACATCGAGGTCGCGCATCACGCCGTTAGTGACGGCGCCGCTGAGACCAAGTCCCTTGTGAACCGCGACATGGACCTCACCCCACCATCCGGCGACGCAATCGGGATAATCGATATCCTCAACAACGGCAGCAGACGGGCGCGGGCCATCGGCTATGGACCGGAAGTAGTCCATTCTGCGCGCGCTAATCACGGCCGCGTCTTCGGCCGGCGGCAGACGACCGGCAATTTTCGCTGTCCGTGCGAAGCCGACAATCGGAGGGTCGCCGGGTTTGGAATGTTGCATGGTTCCCTTTGTGAAGCGGTCGAAGCCGCGGTGACCTTGCGCTACCTCGATGGCGTTGCAGACGGTGGGTGTGTCCACTTTCTGCAACAGGGCAAGTAAATCGTCGGGTATCAGCTGTTCATCCATAGTTCGAGTTCTTCGTTGCTGCGTTCGGGTTGTTCCAGCGTCGGCAGGTGACCGGCTCCGGGAATAACGGCCAGGCGCGCGCCCGGAATAAGGTCGCGCATGAGTTCGTGTTGCAGGATCGGGCAGAGGGTGTCGTCTTCGCCGCAGAGGATCAGCGCGGGCACCCTGATATTGCCGAGGTTCTCGCTTTGCTCCGGGCGACACTGCAGCGCACGCGACTGATCGGCAAAAACGTTCGCGCCCAGGTCTTCGGCCATCGCCATGCACAGGTCGAGAACACGAGCGGTGTTCGGGCCATCGCTCAGGTAGTTCGGTTTCATCTCGTCGCGCATCACCGATCGTAAACCGCCGTTGAGTACACGTTCGATTTGTAAATCGCGCTTCGCTGCGCGATCAGCCGGCTCGGCATGCGGGTTTGTATCCATCAGGGCCAGTCGGGTAACGCGCTGGGGGGCTCGTCGGATGATCTCCATGGCGGCGATACCGCCCATCGACAAGCCCGCGAGTGCGAAATGCGGCGGAGCGCGCATGAGGATGTCCTCAGTCAGTTCCTGAAACGAGCTTCGTCCCGTTAGTGGCGCCACCATCACCGGGCGGTTCGCGGAAAACCGGGCAATCTGCGGCGTGAACAAACGCGCATCGCACATCATCCCGGGTAACAAAAGCAGCGGCTCGTTCATTGCCAGGAAGAAATGCTGCGGGGCATGGCTACACCGTCATGCCGTCAGGCAGCGTTATCGCGCCAATGCTGCGCGCCTTGTTGAATTCACGAAGTCGGCCCAGTACGTCGACGCCAAGCTGGCGGTAAAGGTCCAGGAGGTCGATCAACACCCAGTTTTCGCGGATAAGGCCACGTTCCAGGCGCCAGAAATCGAGACTGCGTAGATCCACCTTCTTACCGGCGGGTGCGATGCCCATCCAACCATCGTCCGACAGCGTCATGCTCATGTTGGGCCATCCGGTTTCGCAGACATAGTCGCCTTCGCCGATCCAGTGGGACTTGAGGTCGACTTTCTCGTCGAGACCGCGGTCCGGCATGGCGTGCAGGAACGGAATCTGGTGCCAGTTTCGAAAGCCGGCAATGCCGCGAGCCGTGCCGACGCCTGCCGGGCCGTACCAGTTAAAGCGTGGGTGCCAGTACTTGTCGAGCTGCATTACCGCCGGATCCGGATTGCTCGGGTGGTGGCCCAGGGCGCCCACCATGGCCAGCACGTGATCCAGCGCCGCCTGCCCGTCGCCGGATGCGGTGAGCCCATCGCCGCTCATCGGCGCCGGCGTGCAGGTAAAGGCGCCAAGCTGCGGTGCCATCGGCCAGGCCTGCGCCTGCATCATCAGTTCGGGCAGGTCCCAGATGGCCTGCATTTGAGTGACCTTGCCGTCCTCGACCCGGAAATACTCGTGGTAGCGCATATGCGCCAGTTGTCCGCTTGGCGGGATATCGAGCAGGGGTGAAAGGAAGGTGCCCATGTAATTCCCCATGGCACCTATCCAGTCCTGTCCTTCGGCCGTAGTGCCGGCCAGGAGGATCATGTCACGCCGCTCGAGATCGGGCATGGCGGCATGCAGGGGAGCCAGGCAGGCGTCTAAATAGGCGTCCGCTCCATCCAGTGTGCCAAATGGGTGGCAGAGATGAATTGTTGCGTCGGGGGTAAACAGCCCTGACAGTGCGGCGCGAACGGTGTCGGTTTCAAAGTCCGCGGTGGCGGTTCGAAAGGCGGTCAGGAGGGTCTTGAGTTCGGACGATTTCATCGAGGACTACGAGTTTTGCATTCGAAGTCATATTATAGTCCGCTGTCAAACTCAAAGTCTATAAAGCAAAGAATCTCAACTAATTAGAGAGAAACGACACCCACACATGAGGTGGGTGCCGCTGTTTTTCTGGCCGTGCTATTTCTTCTTTCTCGGCGCATCGCCGGGAGCGCGCATTTCGATGCAGCCGTTGAAGGTTGCGCCTTCGTTGATGGCCACCGTGGGTGCAACGATGTTTCCGCTCACCGTCCCGGATTCTCGTACCGTGACGCTTACCGTCGCATGCAGGTCTCCCTTGACATCACCTTCGATGAATATCTTCGTGGCGTTGACGTCAGCCAGTATCCTGCCGTTTGGCTTCAGAGTCAGGCAGCAGGAACCCTGGTCGATCGTACCCTCAACGGTACCCTCGATGATCAGGTCTTCACCGGCCGACAGTTCTCCCTTGAAATGCAGCGACTCGCCGATCACTGAAACGATAGGCTCCTTACGCACTGAATCGGGTACGTCCTTGAACTGAATAACCTGCGAGTCAGTCATCTTTGTGTCGTTCTGCCAGTTCGGAGTTTTCATAATCTCGGTATCACTCATAATTGCTCTCCTTTTTCGGTTCAGGCGCTGGCCGATTTCTTATTGGCTAAATCGACTCTGTCGCCGTCGTCGGCTGCCTTTTTCCGCCGCGTTTCACTGGCCTTTACGTCCTTGTCCGGGGCCGACGTCTTCGACTGCTCTTTGCCGGTCATATCGATGCTGCCGTTGAAGACCGCGCCATCGCGCAGCGTGACTTTCGGGCTGTTTATGTTGCCCTTGACATCTGCACCCTCATTGACGACCACGGATGTGGTGCCGGAGAGATCGCCAACGACTTTACCGTCGATCGCAATGTACTCGGCACTGACGTCGGCTTTCAGTTTTCCTTCCTTGCCGATAGTGAGCAGGGACGAGTGTTTGATCGAACCGTCTACCTGCCCTTGTATCAACAGGTTTTCGTTTGCGGTCAACTCACCTTTGAACTTCAGCGTGGGGCCTAACACGGACGAATGCGTAATCGTGGACTTATCATACGGATTGCTCATTTCCTGCTCCCTGAATAAAGGATGTCCGAACGGGCATCCATCAATGTGGACGCAATTGTGGAACTGGTTCACAAAGTTTGCGGTGATATCGATCACAAAACGCTAACGATGGTGGGCAGGTATTTTTGTCGCCGAACGGCTACAGCCGGTCGAGCGAGGATTCGTTGAACATAGTCAGCGAAAATTAGTCCGTCGCAATCTTGAGACATTGTCGACGGCTTTTTCATCGTGTATTAAGAACATCATCGGTCGAAAGACTCTGCTCAGGCACTGCTATGGATAGCGAACATAATGCGGATCGATCGCGCGGGACCGCCGATGCGTCTGGTGGCGATGAAAGCGAACGCCTGCGACCGCTGCCGTCACCGATCGAATTATCTAACCCGAAAGACACCCAGAAGTATTTCAAAGTATCGCTTGAACAGGCCAGAAAAGAAGTTGCCCGGCTGACCATGGAATCGTCGAGGCGCTCGGGAAACGCGCTGCGGCAACTGGATGGGTTTGAGACGGCCAGCGGGGCGCATGGCTCCGCGACAGCAGCCCGACGGCCAGGTTCGCGACCGGACTTCGATATGGCAATCGACGAACTTGAGCGAAGCCGGACGATCAGCCGCCTCTGTGAGGCGGAGAAGAACGTCGTTATCGAGCGTGATCGCTACAGTCGCTTGCTGGCGCGACACACCGGGCTCACGGAAGAAAGAGCCGCCGACGCGAAGCGCATAGAAACGCTGCAGGGTGCCGTGACCGAGTACGAGAAGCTCAACAAGGCGCTTCAGGCGCAGCTCGAACAACAGGGGACTACGCTTGAGAGGGCAGCAGAGGCCATCAGGACAGCTCGGGCCGAGTTTCACAGCTATCTTAAGTCAAACAACCTCGTGCCATTCCCCGGCAACAGAATCCAGGGCCCGGCAGGCGAGGCGGCGACTTCGGGCATCGCCGCCGATGCGGAATCGTTGCAACAGGAACTGAGCGCCTCCCGGAGCCGTCTTTCTATGGCTATTGCCGAATCCACTGCGGTCCTGAGGGAGTTTGACCGTCGTATCGGCAGCCCCGCAAAGGCCGATGGCGATATCATGGAAGCGACACTGCCGATGTAGACGCTGTCATGACACGAAACCCGGGATGTCATGATACGAAAGCTGTTGATATTATCCCGGTATGCACCGAGCCTGTGTGCAGTGGTTACGAATCAGGGCCGAAATGTCCAAAAAGACGGAAAAAATCGAACTGCGGGTATCGCCGGAGCTGAAAGAACGCCTGAGCGCGCACAGCGCGAGAAGCGGTGAGTCGATCAGTGAGACGATACGCAGTGTTATCGAGCAGGAATTGTCCGTTGCCACACCGTCCACATCGAATCACAGGAATCGGAACATGGCTAATAAAGCGGGTGCTCTCAAACAAACTGCAATAGCGGCCACCGCAGTCGCGGTACTGGGTGTCGTCGCTTCAGGTTTTTATCAACAGCCCGCCATGGCGCAGGCAACGGTTCGCGTCGCGTTCGCCGATCTGGACCGGAATGAGGATGGCGTCATCAGCCGCGAAGAATTTGACAGGCCGCTGGGTGACGAATTTGTCGTCGAGTTTCCAAATGGCGAGGAACCATTCCCGGAAGTATGTGCCGGGGAGCTGGCAGATCTGGGTGAAGAATTCACGGGGGCTGACTTCGGGACGGAACAGAGTCAGGAGTTCAGTCGCTTCGATGTTGATGCCAACACCGAGATCAGTTTCGATGAGTTTCGTACCCGGATTACCGAGGACACCCAGGCCGAGTTCATGTCCATGGATAAGAACGGCGACGGCGCACTTTCCCGCGATGAACTGGAAACTGCCTATGTTACGGAGAGTATTTCTTTGAGCGAAGCCTGTGTCGAGGCTGTCGGTATGCCCGAGCTCATCGTCGAGGAGGGCTATGCGTCGGAAGACGCGTTTCTCCTGGAAGGCGATATGGAGTTCGATCGCCTGATGTTTGCGGCATTCGACGAAGATCGTGACGGACAGATTTCACTTCAGGAGTATCTGAACAACTGATTTGACCGGTGCTCAGGTGTGATAGTCGGATCTTGATCGGACAGACACTGTCAGGCAATAGCGAGATCGAGTGACCGTATTGGTCTGTGGATTCAGGCGGCCGACGTAACAGTATAATTAACGGTGTAGTTCTTAATCCGGTGTTGATCCGGGAGGGCCGATGCCGTCTTCACGAGCCACAGGCGACGGCATCGGCCC
>JAJFKU010000008.1 GCA_021773035.1 Woeseiaceae bacterium | reverse complement strand
ACGCCCGCTTCGTGGGCTTGCAGTATCTTGATGATCTGTTCTTCCGTAAATCTCTTGCGCTTCATCTCGGACCTCCCAAGGGCCAATAATATCGGGAAATCCTAGTGAGTTCTTGGAGCGGTTTACGGGGGTAACGTCAATGCCGACTCTATATTGAAGCACTACTGGTCGATGAGAGGCTCGCTGATGAAGTTCAGGAGCTATGGGAAGGTGGGGTGATTGATGATCTGAATGCTGCGACGGCCTGGTTGTCAATAGCATTGGACCAAAAGTGCGGCTAATAACCCACCTATTCAGGTAGGCTGACAATACTGGGACAGTTTCGTATAAGTACGGTACAAATAATTGGAGTACAAATCATGCTCAGACCTATTCTATTCATGTCTGCAGGCATATTGTTGGTCTCTTGGTCGGCATCCGACGCTCAGGATACAAACTCAACGGAACAAAGTTCAACGCTTACTGCGGCAAAAGAAACCACCCCAGATATACCGGACGGACTGGCATTTAGCTTGTCAATAACTAACTTGTTGGGACTGATCGAGGGCGATTCGGACTTTGGCAAAGCGTGGGTTCAGGAACATTTTGCTGTTGATGAGATGGAAGCCGAGGAACTAATTGGCCTTTTTCATGAGGCGGCTTATGAAATCGAGACCGATATTCAAGCGAGCACGAAAGAAATAGGTTGTGTATCGGGTGTTCCGCGTGTCTACGATGAGAACACGTATGTTGCATTCGAGCAAATGGGCGATGCGCGAGACGCAATTGCTGAATCCCACTATGTGCGCGTTAAGTCTCAAATCGACGCGGATGTCGCCGACCGACTTGAAGCATGGGTCGAAAATCAGAAGCACAACATTGGGTACTCGAAAACAGATCACAGGGAACTCTCGCGTCGGACCGGTAGAGACGGCAATCAAAGGCTTCAAAAATTGTGCCAGAGAATGAACTCTCAGTCTGGAGGTACTTGAATTATGAAACACATCTCCATCAAATCAGCAATCGGTGTGTTCTTACTCTTTGCAGTGCAAGCTGCATCTGCGGATCTCTATTACACTTACGGAGTGTATATTTCGACCGTTCACAATGAGGTTCGTGCAAACGTTACCGGTATTAGCTACATCGTTGACGAGATGGAGAGGGTCGATGTCAGCGCATCCCTTTATGTGGATGACGTTATTGATATCAGTCTTAGCGGCAACTCCAATTCTTGTCACCGAGTACTCAATGAAACAATTCAATGTCATACTAGAGCTTCGCACTCTCCGATTTCCGCAGGATGCAAGTATTGTGGAGATTTTAGAATTCGGTCATTTCGCAACGATGAGAGCAACCCCAATAATCCTCCAGATTGGGTTATTTACGAAACTGTAGATAAAACCGACTGTGAAACAGCTCCAAGTGGCGGCGGAGGCGGAGGTGGAGGCGGTCAGATCCCATAGGCTGCGGGACTTGTGGTTCTAAGACGTAATCATTACCGAAAAGTGTATGGAACGACAACGCACGGGCTAAGTCTGCGCGCGCTCACTTTTCGCACGCCTGACATGGGCAGTGACTGCTTTCTCCCATAGTAGTCGTTCAGACCATCGAAGTTTCAAGAATTCCAAGGGCGGCTAACGGCCTATTCTGTTGAAAAACTCGTTGTTGAAGCTGACATTATAGTCGCGATTTTGTCGACTTGAGCTTTCTGATCCGGCGTTGCCGGATTTTTGTTTTCTAATGCTGTTTCAGTGCGTTCATTTGCCTCTTTTTACTCAAAACATCGGCGATGCACGTGCTGCAGGCGGACCTGTCCCTAAGTATTTTGCCATGCGCCTGAGGTTTTGCGCCGTCGCCGTAAGAAGGAACTCGTCTCTGGCGCCAGTTAAGCCACGTAATCGCAAGCGATCCATTTTCAAGATGCGCTTCATGTGTGCAAACAGCATTTCTACCTGTTTACGTTGCCGCCGTGTCGTTTGATAAGCCGGTGTCTTTGCCACTTCGCGAGCGACATCTCTTTCCTTTTCGTAGATCGAGCGCAACAGCTTCTTCGCTGCTGACTTCGGACAACACTGCTCTTTGAGCGGGCATGGTCCGCAGTCCGCCTTGCTTGCCCGATAGTTGATGAAGCCGTTCTTCGGCGTCGGCCTTGGTGTCTTGTAATTGCGTCGTGATTTGAGGAGCTCTTTGCCGTTCGGACACGTGTATCGGTCAGTCTCTTCGTTGTAACTAAAGTCAGAACGACCGAAGCGATCGTCTTTGCCTTCGCCGCGGTCCCACACTGGCACGTGCGGTTCGATGTTCGCCTCATTCACCATCCAGTTCAGGAACTCGGCAGTACCGTAAGCGGTATCGCCAATGAGCTTCTTGGTTTCCAGACCGAAGCGGTCCTTAACTCGTTCGATCATGGTCTTGGTTGACCACACCTCCGGCGTGCGCAATGCCGGCGTCGCCTCGACATCCACAATGATGCCGGCCTGAGTATCCACAAGGTAATTGGTTGAGTAAGCGTAGTAAGCAGGACCGCCGGGTGCGGCGGTCCACTGTGCCATCGGATCGGTCTGCGAGACCTTCTTTGCCGGCGGGATCGAAGAGCCGTCTTCCTTCAAGGCATCCAGGTACTCGTTGATGGCGCGGCTTCCGTCGCCCCAGTCGTCATCATCGTCCTCGTGATGCTTTTGCCTGCTGGCATCGGCCTTCACCACGCTGGCATCCACGGCAAAACCTTCACCACCAATAAGACCTTCATCCATGCAGCGCTGCAGGACTTGCTCGAACACAAAGCGGAACGCTTCCGCTTCGCGGAAACGGCCATGCCGGTTCTTAGAGAAGGTCGAGTGATCCGGTACCTTGTCAGTAATGCTCAACTTGCAGAACCAACGGTACGCCAGGTTCATGGTCACCTCGTAGCAGAGCTGTCGCTCAGAGCGGATGCCGCAGCAGTAGCCAATCAGCAGCATGCGAATCATCAGCTCGGGATCAACGGAGGGCCGGCCAGTGTGGCTGTAGTACGGAGCGAGATGCTCGCGAAGTTCGGTGAAGTCCAGGAGACGATCAATGTCGCGAAGCAGGTGATCCTGCGGCACAACATCGTCGAGATTAAACGCGTAAAACAACTCGTCCTGCGGCTTGTCGCTGCTGCCCATCATCGGACATCACTCCGGCAATCAACACGCAAGCATTATCTCATCAATGTATTATCAGCAGGAGTTTTTCAACAGAATAGGCCGAAAGCAGTCGTTAGGAACTAAGCAATATCAGGCTATTCCAATGACTGCCAATAACTTTAGGCACAGTTGAGAGCTTTCGCGTTCGGTTCGCCGGGATACCTGGACAGTGCCTTTATAAGACGAATGACCTCATCATCCGAAGGTATTCTGGACGTTGTGGCAACAGAGTCGGCCATATCCCGAAAAGCGAGCGCAGCACTTGCTGGTCCGCGTAACTTCAATCGCGTTATGCGGATCTCGCAGCTGTGTTCGTTGACTCTTTGGTTTTGCAGGTTATTAGCGCTGGCCTCCGACAAGCAAGGCTCGACCACTTCTGCGTCGAGTATCTGGGTCGCATCAATGGCATGTTCGATGGACCGAACAGAACCACCGACCTGGATTGCATCGTCACCACGCAGCAAAGAGAGCGCGAACGGCTGTAATTCCAATCCTGCGAGCATCTGTGAGACATCGGATTCTCGTTGGGGCAGCGCGAATTCGACATCGATTTCGACGCTTTCCGCCGGGTAATTCACTGTAATAGTCTCGAGCGATTCAATTACGCATTGCGGTTCGAAAGGCCCAGTATCGTCATCGCTAACTTGAGACGACCCCAATAGCAGCGCAGAGACGAACACTGCAAGGACGACTAATCTATGCAGGTACGTTGTCTTGGGAACAAACTGTCGCATGATTTTTAACTACTGTTTTAGCGCCTGCCGATAAGCGAAAGCACTCGCGATCTCCGCGATTCCTGGAAACATCTGCTTTGGGTTGCGGTTTCAACCGGTCAATGCAACACCTAAGCTCTAACTATAGAACAGGAGGTGTCATCAATGAAACAAAGACCGCGAAGATATTTCACTCAGACAGAGATGTCAGAGGTCTGGGATCGCTGGGAGAA
>JAJFKU010000070.1 GCA_021773035.1 Woeseiaceae bacterium | reverse complement strand
GACCTCTCCAACGTTCATCAGAACAGACTCAATGCGGTTGCAAGAAGACTTAACGAACGACCGCGAGAAACGTTACAATTCTACTCACCGGCCGAGAAGTTTAATGAATGTGTTGCGTCCACCGGTTGAAACCGCAGTCAGTAGCAGCCGTTTCCAATTCGCTCAATAATAGCATTTGAACGACTGCTCTTGGAGTGAAGCAGACATTATCCAGCGCCCAGTTTTAAGAATTGCCAGGAGCCGCCAGCGGTAAGTATTGGCCGAAAGTCGTCCGTCGCACAGCCCAAAATCGAGGCATTCGAACGACTGCTTTTGGAAATAGCAGCCAATCATGAATGGAACTAAGAATTGGCCTTCGTTTCAGAACAACAGGTCACGCAAATGATCCGGGTCCTGAGTGGTTGATGACATAGTTGCTCGCTGAACGACCCAGATAGTTGCCATGTGATCGTCCACACGTAGTTGGGATGTCCGGATTCGTTTGTCGTCGCTTCGTGGAATCTGTTCGGAGCGGTCTGTCTCTAAATCGAGCCGATGTAGCTATTTCTTCCGAGGGCGAGGAGGATTTGGGGGAGACTGAGGTGGTGGTTTAACCGCTTCACGAACTACAGCTCGCCCGAATTCAGCCGGCGATACATTTCGGAATTTGTCCGAACTACTGCCGGTAGACTTTTTCGTCTTACGGTGTTCCATCTTTACATCGTAGGAACTTGTAAAATTCTGTGACATATGTGCGTTTTATCTGCCAACCCGAGAAAAATAGTCTTGGTTCAAGCCTGGGGTGAAGTAGTGTTTCCGCTTGATCCAAATCACCCCTTCGGCCTTGGATATTACAGCAACATCTACAGGCCCGCCAACCGATTCGATTGGCTGTGTTATTCGCTTCTTGAGTGATTCCATATTTATGAGCGTCTCGGCCAACTCAGCCAACTCTTCCTTCGCTAGCACATCAACTATTCGATAAAGTGGTTGCACGTGGTTGGCCCCAATATACTGAACAAAATCTTTATCGAACTGGTCCCGAATCTTCTTCGCAGTTGTCGCAATACCAGGTGCCGCGCCAGGCGCCGCTGCCCGAATTTCCTTATTTATTTCCTTGAACGACTCGTTCAAGAAAGACGTAACCGCCATATTGATATCTGGATCTATTCCGTAGAGAAACGTCTTTACCATCTCTGTCTGGGCGAACGGCACTATTGCAGCCGGAGC
Source organism: Woeseiaceae bacterium (assembly GCA_021773035.1). Lineage (GTDB taxonomy): Bacteria > Pseudomonadota > Gammaproteobacteria > Steroidobacterales > Woeseiaceae > UBA1847. The sequence continues at coordinate 3,598 of JAJFKU010000070.1, read as the reverse complement.
GGCGTTTGTAATCTCGTGTTGTTCCTTCCTGAATCGTAGGAGTACGTTCTCAAATATGCCTCTACACCGATATCCAACCAATTTAGGAAAGTGGTCAGCAGTTCCGAACCCGGAAAACACGATTCCAGCGCTGGCTTCAACGAACCATAGCTTGCAGATAGCTGAAACTAGAATCGGCCTAAGCCGTGCCAAGCGGTCCTTTGCAATCCGAAATTCACCGAATTCATCTGAAATAATAGAGTCGAGATCGGCCTCGTATTTATCAATTAGCGCGTCGAGTCGTGTTTGGTTGAAACCACCCATGAATTTGCACTTATCCAAGAATTTCAGCTCTGCGTCGATTTCTTCCCCTATATACTTGTTCGCCGCCCGCTTCCCGACTTTTCCAGCATTCGCTTGCTTGTTGTGTGCTTGCCCGAGAACCATATAGGCGTAAGACCTCATACGAGTTTTTGCCTCCTGGTCTTGCGCTTCATCAGGAAACAAGGTCGGATGTTCTTCCAAAAACTTGAAGAAGTCTCTGGCGTACTCAACCAAAGTTGGAAATGAAGTTGTTTTCCTCGCTGCTCGATACATTTTCACCAATGTTTCCCAGGGCACCCCCATAAATGAAGCGTCGCCGAAAATCATGACCGCTACTGGTTCAGAGCGCGATAAGGCGAACATCTTGTTTGCGCCCTTCAATACCCGTTTTTCTTCTTTGCCGCCGGCGGTGTACCGAATTATAGTTGCCGCGCTGTCGGCGGCGAGCGCTACCGCGCTGCGGCTCATAATTGCAATCTCTGCCGTCATACAGTCAACCTCGACATGAACGTGGTTACTATTGGTTGATCAGTGTATCACCAGCCAATCTGGACGCTGTCTGACATGGATTCACGTATTACCGTTGAATTGATATGCGACCTGATCGAATACGAGCAAATCTCCCGCAGTGCAGAGAAAAGGTGTCAGATTCATTTTCGGAATACCTTGTCCTCTCGTTGCCAATCCCGCAGATGTTCCGCAATAGTCTCTCAGCCGCGATTGTCTGTGTGCAGAGCGACTTGGTGACGAGCTAGATCATCTTGATGCATGCTCGACACCAAGAGTCTAAGCAAGTCTCGCTGCAGAACTGCAACGCTAGTGGCGTGTCTTTTTGGATTGGAAGGTCTGGATTATTTCCGCAAGCTTATCGTCTTCGGTATAGAAGAACGGCGGCGGAACCTTTAGCACTGCCGCGAGCCGCTTCACCGTGCCAAAGTCAGGTTGATGTTTGCCTTGTTCGTATTGGTTGATGCGCGGGCTGGCTGAGAACTGATCGATGCCAGCAGCGATCCCGAGTTGTTTTTGCGATAGTCCCGCTTCTTCTCTGGCTTCACGAAGTCGTCGTGCGACCGGCGACGGCGCTTCGTTTTTCTTACCCACATCTCTCAACCGTAAACTGAATCCAGCTAAGAGACTCTTAGTATTCGAATTGCTCAGATACTAAGGAATCCTTAGTATTCGTTCGGTCATTGGGACTAAGGGGCATCGAGAATGGTTGATCGACTAAAGGAACGCGCTCGGCTAGGGCATCTGACGCACGCTGGTGTTGATTGTCTGGAACAATTACTCAGTGATATTCATATCGATTTGGATGCCAAACAGCGGAACCATATACGTGGCAGTATCCTGGGTCCGAGTGGTACGCGCGAAGACGAAGATATGCTTCACGAGTTTTTTGAAGATCTATATCGCCCGCGACCCAGTAGGTCGATTGCCGAAATGCTAACCGATATGAAAAAGAGTGGGATGATTGACTAACCAACGTTCGTCATCTTTCTCTGCTTGCCGAAGGCTGACGCGCTGTGTGTTGTTTTGAGCTGGCCTACGTTGCGTCCTTTAGGCGGCGACGTTCATAGACCTGCTTAACGGCGGCAACATGAGCGGTGTTTTCTTCGGCTCTCTCCTCGAGAAAACGTTCGAATTCGCGCTTCGTCTCATCATCAACCGGTTCGCGATTATCGAAGTACTCTTCCCAAGTTTTGTAGCGTGGTTTTTTTCGGACGTTTAGAGTCTCCGTCGCGTTGTCCCATTGACCAGGCGTGACTCCCTGTTCAAGCAAGGCGAGGCGTAGTTGCTCTAGTTCGTTACTGTTCATTGTGTTCGCCTCCTTGAGGTGTGCGTTGCCCGGCTATTCGGCGTCGCTGTACAGATTCGGGTTGGCTAATTTGTCGGCTGCCAGCTCACGATGGATTTCTGCAATGCCCTCGTCGATCGAAAGCTCGCCATCGACGATCTGTCGTCCTCGCTCGATTTCTTCATCCGTCATGATTAGACCTTCTAGCGCGTGTGCGGCGATCACATTTCGCAGGGCTAATTCCTTATCAATCATCTTGTCGTTCGACCTCCAACAATCTAGTTTACGTGAGATCCTGTCTCCGATCGACCAACACGGAGCATCCAAGATTGCGCGCATTTCTATTTAATCGAACCAGATATTGATGTTGATGTGACCAGGTTTGCCAGCGAAAATCCGAGCTATGGAAGAAATGAAACTAGACGTTATTTCGGTCCAGCGGGCCGAAGATCACCGTGTTCGTGCGCTTGTGCGGGCCGACAGTCTGCCGTCCGCCACGATTTTTCTCCAGCTGAGGTTCTACCGCCCGGAGGGCTCTGATCTCTGGGAGGCGGCACGTGACGAGGCATTACGTTATCTAGATCTCAATTGAAGACCTGGGCGGACCTTCACAGCTGTAGTCCAACTGCCAACTGGTTGCTTACGGCGCGATCAGGAAGTCAAAAAGATGTAGTCCAAAAATATTAGGCGTATTCCTGTCTCGAATCGGAAAAAAGTGAGAAAATGTTGGTCTTCCATGGCATACAGCTAATTTTTTCGACAAATTTTGGTTGCATTAACGAGGTGCCGTCGATTGTGCCGCGGAACAGCTCGTCGAAGCGTAGCACCCGGTGGCGGTTGTCGAGATACAGGCAGCAGAACAGCTCGTGGTCGAGGTGCTGCATGCGGGCCTTTAAGAAGGACTCGGTGTCGGCCGGGCTGCGGATAGTCGTACCGCAGGGTAGCGATTCCTCGAAATAACGGCGTGCGAGTTCGGGCAGTGCGCGCAGCCGCCGCAACCTGACTCGGCCGATGCCGGCGCAGGCCAGCAGGTCGGCGTTGTTGGCGTGCAGTAACGTTCGCAGGCTGCCGAAGCGTTGCAAAAGCAGAACCGCGACGCCCTGTCCGGGCGCGCGGCCTGCGTCGATCACTGCAGCGAGTAACTCAACGTCGCTACATTCCTTGTTGCTTACGTTCTTCACGCGATCATGATGACTTTGTCGAGCGGTCGCCTGCAAAGGATCAATCTGGCCGCGATCACCTGATTTCACGAAATAATCGGCATCGTTCACGTACGCGAGAGAGTACTTCGGTCCAACGCAGTCAGAGACGGCTTTGCACCGGTTACCAACCGCTCGTCTGATATGATGCTGATAGGTTGCTACTGACCCTATGTATGGACTCCTCCAACCTAATTTCTTAGGTTGGAAGGTCGACCAAAACCAGAACGGAGTCCATACATGTCGTATTCAACAACAGTCGGGGTCGACCTGACAAAAAATGTCATTCAGATCTCGGTCG
>JAJFKU010000069.1 GCA_021773035.1 Woeseiaceae bacterium | reverse complement strand
AAAGTGGCAATGTTCGGTCGGTCAGGAACACGGTGGGATCGAGTAACCGACCGAATCTATTGATACAGAATGCTTTGGAGGAGTGCTGACTTCGAATTCGGGCTAATGACTGCACGATGCTACTGCAGCAAATCGGCGGTTAGGGCCAAGAACCCCATCAATGCATCTCTCGCCGCGTGGCTTGACGATGCAAGCGTCGTTTGCACTGGTGTTGCGACCTCGGTCGGAACAAACATGCTTTTGAGCGTCTGGTTGCCGGCGCCAAGCGGCGTCTCAACGAGTTTCATTCCAGAGTAGGCAGCTGCAATCTGCGCAAGGAACCGCTCGTCCCCTTCCGCCGTTCGCGGTATGAAATTGGGTACGATTTGTAAGCGTTGGACTCAGAAACGCGGACTATATCCCGATTCAGCTGAATTCCAAGCATTCAGCCAGGTTTCCGCCCTGACCACGTCGAACAAGTGTTTGAGCATGTGTGCATCACGAATGAGCGAGGACTCAGTCAGCGCGGACTCCGTCCTCTGTTTGTCAAGCAGTCCTTCTGACACCAGGAGGCCATCCAAGACTAACTCACGAATTTTCGTGAGATTCTTTAACAGTAGACTACTGTGATACCCCGTCGTCGTGCCTTTCGATGTGCGTCGCAGAATATCTCTAGGCACCAATCCATCAAACGCATCGCGCACTAATGCTCGATCTACACCACCGTAAGACAATACATACGAAGGAATTTGCAGACACAATTCGATAATAGGTTGTGAGATCAGCGGGTGTACAATATCCGCGTAGTGATTCGGAGTGTGGTAAAAGTTTTGAGTATCTACAATGTGAAAAATTTGTCGTTGTTTGCTGTTCGGAAGGTGTCCAGCGGCATCCACCCAAGGGTGAAGAATGCGTTGGGAATCCATCGAGGAACGAGTCGAGTCGCTTAGTAGTGGAGATAACTTCAGCATATCGGGTAACCGAACAGAACATCTACGCCCTCAGATTGCAGAGATTTGGCAAGAATTTGGGCGCCACACAATGCGCCACGCCGATCTTCCTCACGGAGCTCTGTTAGCGGTCCATCGTATGTTGATGCCACATCGTCATAGGTAATGTCGTCGGTGGCAGAGTCAGGCACGATGACTTTGCGATCCCCTACGGAACTCGCTGAAATGAAGGGATTATTCTTAGCCACAACGGTATCGCTCCCTAGCCATTGTCCTAGTAGTGTCGACGAACAAAACTAGATGCCCCCTGTACTTCTATATGCGAACTAGGCGCGTTGGAAAAATATGATGGTGCATTTCTTGGTAGCGCGAGCTCACCACACCGACAGATATTGAAAATAGATAATTCGCTTCTAGTGTCCAGGATACTCGTCGAACCACGCAAGTGCTGCGCCAGGGATGCTTTCATGAGCACCGTCAAAGATCGTGACTCTGGAGTTTTCGGCCTACCTCCGAATAGGTGACTATGGCCCATATTTCATTTCGAACTCCCTCAGCTGTTGAAGACCGATCATTTCATTGAATTCATCAAAATCCAACATCGCATTTTCATACCCAGCCGATGTTTTGTGATCCATAAGATGGTTCATATAGTCCTGAACCGCTTTTGCGACAACATAGGTCGTGCCCAGAGCGAATGCGGCAACAGCAAATCCCAGACCTGCCAGTTCCGGTGATGGCAAGACCGGCGTAAGGCCGCCCTCGATCATATTGGCAAAACAGGGACCATCGAGCTCCGCACAAATGCGTTGCATATCATCGACACTCCTCGGTGCTTCTACGAACAACAAATCGGCGCCCAGTTCGCGGCATAACGACATACGATCAATAGCAGCGTCCAATCCATGAACCGCAAGGGCGTCAGTCCGCGCCATGATGACAAAATCCGAATCCACACGAGCATCAAGGGCCGCATTGATTTTAGCAGCCATTTCGTCAGCGGAAATCACGTCTTTACCTTGCATATGCCCGCAACGCTTAGGAAACACTTGATCTTCCAGGAACATGCCGGCCAGTCCGGCGCCTTCGTACAGTCGAACCGTACGCGCCACATTGATGATGCCGCCGAACCCGGTGTCGCCGTCACCGAAGACCGGTATGCTGACCTGATCACACATTCGGCGATAGTGGTCGGCCATTTCTGTTTGAGATAGCTGCGAGGTGTCGGGTGCACCTAATAACGTAGCGCTAATTGAATAACCGCCGCAAATGATGGCTTTAAACCCTATCTGCTCGGCAATACGACCCGACAGAACATCGTGCGCACCGGGCAACATCAGAATGTCCGATGACTCGACTAGTTTTCGGAACTCGGTTGTTCGTCGCATGTTCTCGTATTCCTACTGTCTCAAATTACCAAATTACAGTGAAAAAAATTGTTGATAGAGCAAGCGCGCAAAGTACATTAAGCACAATCCCATGACGCATCATGTCGCGTATCGAAACTAAGTTGCTGCCGAAAATGATTGCATTTGGCGCAGTGGCCATAGGTAGCATAAACGCGCAACTGGCGCTCAAAGCGGCTGGCAACATTAATAGCAGCGGATCAATCTTGGCGGCGATAGCAGCGGTTGCCAGGATTGGCATCAATAATGCGGTACTAGCACTATTGCTGGTCAGCTCGGTTAAGAAAGTAACGGCTATACAAATCGACAGGACTAACAACATGGGTGGCATACCGGACAAAGCACCAAGGTGCTGTGCCAGATCGTCGGTAAGCCCTGTCTGCTTCAGGGCCGCGGACAATGTGAGCCCTCCAGCAACCAGAAGCACGATACCCCACGGTAGTTTGGCCGTGGCCTCCCAGGTTAAGAGTGGTCTGCCATCGCCGCCTGGAATGATAAATACCGCAACGGCCGCGATGAGTGCAACATAACCATCGTGTGCATTTGGCCAATCCAAGAGGATGCTCCAACCACCAAACGGATCTTTACGCGTCATCCATAGCAGCGCTGTTACAACAAAGATAATCAGGACCCGCCGCTCTGCGGGTTTCCAAGGCCCTTGCGTCACAACCTCTATACGTTCGGTCGTTTTCAATTTACGCGTAATTCGCCACGCAACAATCGGTAGCAAGCCTATTACCACCGGTAATGCCCATTTCATCCACTGGAGAAACGTGACCTCACTCTCAGTGTACTGGCTGTACATTTCCATGAAGATAAGGTTTGGCGGCGTACCAATGGGCGTGCCCATGCCGCCAATGCTCGCTGCGTAACAAATACCAAGCAAGAGTGGAACCGTTAGATGTTCTTTTTGCTTCGCCCTGTCCAACACGGCCAGCGCTACGGGCAATAGCATCATCGTCGTCGCAGCATTCGATATCCAAAGACTTAGAAAGGCTGATGAGGCCATAAAGGCGTACACAACGTAACGACTGTTGTGCGTCTTAATCAATCCCAGTACACCCATGGCGATGCGCGTATGGGCGCCACTACTGGCCATGGCCAAGGACAATATGAATCCACCTAACAGTAGAAAATTGATCGGATTGCCAAAGGCGCTCGCCACCTGCGCCCTATCCAATATGCCAACCAGTGGAAACAACGCCAAAGGAATCAATGAGGTGGCTGGAATGGGGATCGCTTCGGTCATCCACCATAGCGCGCATAGAACGGTAATGCCGGCGGTAAAGGCCGGGGCAGGGGCCCAGCCAGTGCCAGTCATTGCAAAATAAACCAGCCCCGCCAAAGCGGGGCCAAGGATCAACGGTATCAATCGGCTTTGGCTGCCCTCAATTCGCATAAGCAAAAACGGACATCAAATGACCTGTTGAATAAATAGGCATTTTGATTACTGCAGAGCCGGGAGGCTGCAAACGAAATTCGATGCGTCATCAATGTTCCCGGACCCATTCCATCGGGCTACCTCTGGGTAAGGGCACAGCGGTCTAGTTCTAAGGACGGACTGTCTGGGATCATCATTAGTGAATTTCGTCGCGACAATTCTCTGCGGTGCTTTCTTGTTGACAACCCATGTATCAAGCGCATCGATCAAATCGAAGTGATTGGGTCCGGGGCCCCCACCACAATGGTGTACACCGGGCGCCATGAAGAGGCGCGCAAAATCTTTCGTACTCTGTGGTCCACCCATAGTGTCTTGAACGGACTCGTAATAATTGATTAGATCTTCAGAATGTGGAATACCGTCTGCCGTCCCCGACCAAAAAATGATCTTTCCACCGTTATCTTTGAAAACTGAAAGGTCACTGTCTGTGGCATTAAGATGGCCCAACTCTTTATTCACTGCTTCTGCATGCACATCGAAGTCAAAATCCATCGGCTGCCCATTCCAAGTCGAGTTAGGTGACCACGCCAGCAGCCCTATTACAAGCTCCGCAAGGTTCGGACGTCCATTATCGAGAATACGTTTAAGGCCCATTGGACTGGCTTCCGCACCACGCGGTAGCCCGGGAAAGTACTGCTCGCCAGTACGTGGATTACTTGGGCCGGCATAGATTTTCTGCATCGCCTCGACTTGAGGCTCAGTCAAACAAGCGTCATCTTCCTTATCGGCACATAGCAACAGTGCTGGATCAAACCTGCACCGACGAGGCTCATCAATTACTCCATCGACAATGCCGTCTATCCCGTCGCAAGCGTTGAGTACTGCTTTGTGTATCAAGGAAATTTTTGCAGGTGAAAAATAACTACCAGCCTCTTTGTGCACCGCCTGGTGAGCCCATAATATGTTCATATGAATATTGGTTCGATTGTTGCCTGGCGCCTCAGCGATAATGCCATCATAGTCGTGAGGGAATTTGGTCGCCTCTGCCACGGCCTGCAAACCACCGGAAGAACATCCCTTGAAGTACGCGAGCTTCGCATTTTCGCCGTAGTAGGATTTGATGATCTGTTTTGAAATAGTTGTCATCAGGTGAGTCGATCGGTATGCCCAATCTATTTGTTTCTCAGGGTTGCCAATTCCAAAATCAAAGTTTGGGGGAGGTTCGCCATTGATCGACGTACCGAGGTCCGTATTGGCCGTTGCGTAACCTTTTCGGAGGCCCGCTACCAAGTAGTCATGAAATATGCTGCCGCCGGCTCCGCCCGTACCTGTTCCCAAGAACTTGCCGTTCCAGCTTGAGCGGGTCGGCAGCCACACTTCCATATTGATATTCGAGTTTTCGCCAGACTTAATAGTTGCGGTGACCCGGCAAAACGCTTCGGATGTGAATGACTTCACGCCAATATTCGCATTATCCTTAGGATGACCTAGCGAAGTGACGGTCTTGGCCATCGTGATAGTTGTATTCTCCAGCTTGAGGTCGCTGAGAGTCTCACAGGTGTCGGCCGCACGGAGCGATGAACACACCACCATAACTAAGAATATTGCGAGCGTCTTGCGGATTCTGATGATATTTTTTACTCCATACTGTTAGATGACACCTGCCGACCACCGGTCTTAAGAGGTCTTTGTGGTCGCGATTTTATATAACATTCACTCTTTCAGAGCGCGAGCCAGAAGCGTACATGAGGATCGGGGCCAAACGCGCTATCCCAATGTTACTCGCTAGAACTCGACGCGTACTCCGGCCCGGTACATCCGTCCAACGACATCAAACCTTGATGGGTCGGTACCGTATTGCGAGAATTCCTGCCCCCTACGTACTACGACCGGGGGCCCCTCACCCAACTCGATCAATCGTTGTCTATTTCCGGTGGAATTTCCGACATCCCAAGCACCGTCAAACACCGCGAACATCTTTGCCCTATCCGCAATGTTCATTTTCTCAGCACCGATCGCCAGAGCAATGTCACAACTACCGGACTTAACGCTTTGCAATGCTAAGTTGAAGGCAGTGCCGCCTGATGCACAGCCGTTCTCGACATTTACTACAGGGACTCCTTGCAGACCCGCGCTGTTCAATATTATTTGGCCAGAAACAAATTCTTGGCCCTGTAGGTAGCCGTTTGTAGAGCCAGAATAAAATACGGATTGCAGGCTCTCTAGCTGGCACTGCGCGTCGTCTAGCGCTATATCCAGCGCACATTGAGTCATCTGGCTCAGCGTTCTGTCGCTATGTCTACCGAACTTTGTCATGCCAACGCCGACGATGTAATACACGCTCATCTAAGCCCCTCCCCTTGAAAGGGTTTTCACTATTTGCAGCGCTTCAGCTGCGCATGCCGAACAACATGTCACCAAAGGTGCTCTGAACGGTAATCGTATGTTTCCAAAACAATCGCGAGAAGCTGGTTGGTAAGAACTCTCAGTCCTTAACCCGCGCTCCTCTTTTCCCCATGGCCTTTAACGCTACTAACTCTCGGACAATCTTCACTTCTCGTAACTGTTCACCTACACATTAGTCGACACGTATTTTCTTCGATAAAGACCAATCTAGGCGCCCTTGAACTTAGGCTTCCTTTTGCCTTTAAATGCCTTAACTCCTTCGCTCATATCATAAGAACGATAGTGACTCTCAAACTCCAGAAACTCATGATGGAGTGCCGCCTCACGGGTCTCTCCATCCGTATCGTTGATTACTCTTTTCATTCGACTGATAACAAGAGGGCTGGTTTTGGATAGACGATCGGCAATGTTCTGCACTTCCTTGTAGAGGAAATTAGGGGGAAAAGTATCGTTAACCAACCCCCATTTCTTGAAATGTTTTACATCTATGTATTCGCCGGTGAATAATAGTTTCTTGGCTTCACACATAGGAATTAATCGCGGCAGAATTACCGCACCGCCAGCGGCAGGAAATAGTCCGTAGTTGGCGTGGCCGTCGCCGATCATTGCTTCGTCCGACGCGTACACGAGATCGCAGCACATTAGTAGTTCAAGCCCACCTGCCAACGTAATCCCATTAACCGCTGCAATTACGGGCTTCTTAAAATGTCGGACTCGACCAAGAGCACTTACGATTACATCAATAAGAGCATCTTCTCCTGGCGCTGGGTCGGCCATGACTTCATTTAAATCGGCGCCCGCGCAAAACGCGGGTGCACTGCCTGTAATAACCAGAACGCGAATGCTATCGTCTAATTCAATCTCGAGCAGTTTCGCAAGTAGACTGGACGACAACTCAAGATTTAGTGCGTTCATGCATTCTGGACGATTTAAAGTTAACCAGGCAGCTTGATTAACTTTTGTATGGAGTAACACTTTGTCAGCCATTCTTACGCAACCGGAGATGATGCCAAAGCCATTGTTGTAGATAAGTCATAAACTGGACATCACTGACGCACCGTCGAGTCGTAGGACGCGGCCGTTCATATAGCCGTTCTCAATTAGAAACGCGCAAGCATGGGCGTACTCTTCAGGATTGCCCATTCGCTTTGGCGCCTCACATATTTTTAGTAACTTCGTCTTTACATTTTCATCAAGTAGATTGGCCATAGGTGTGTCGAAAAGGCCCGGCGCTATTGAGTTGATCCGAATGCCAAACGGACCTAATTCTCGAGCGATGGGAATATTCATGCCATTTATACCCGCTTTCGAAGCGCTGTAAGCACTTGTCCCAATTTGTCCTTCGAATGCCGCGATTGAAGAGGTATTAATAATCACTCCTCTTTCACCGTTCTCCGGGATATTGTTTGCCATATATTCAACGCATTTGCTCAATACACAAAAAGTACCTACGAGATTGGTGTTGATCGTTGCCAAAAATTGGTCCAGATTTCTAGCACGTCCGTCCCTGTCGAGAATTCTGAATGATGTTGGTGTCGCTGCGGCATTAATTACAATGTGAATGGCGCCGAATCTCTTTATTGTGCACTCAATCGATCTTTCGACAGCGCTTTCCTCGTCGACATTCGTTTTACAAAAAATTGCGTTTCCTTCGCCCAGCTGTGTAACGATCGTCTTGCCGGACTTTTCATTGAGGTCGAACAGTGCGACTTTCGCCCCTTTATCGCTCACAAGGTACCGTGCCGCCTCCAAACCAAGTCCAGAGGCACCGCCCGTAATAACCACAACCTTATTCTCTATATTCACAGTAGTGTTTGCTCCCCACCGATGGCCTATAGATCTTTCGCTAGATCGCGCAAACGAAATTTTTGGATTTTTCCCGTTGCGGTTTTTGGAAGTTCGGAAAATACAACGCGTTTAGGGCACTTAAAATGTGCTATACGACTACGACAATAGTCAATTATTGCCTGCTCGCTGACATCGCGTCCCTTTTTCACGGTGACAAACGCACAGGGAACCTCACCCCAGTGCTCGTCAGGTTTCGCTACGACCGCAATTTCGGCAACATCAGGATGGCTGTGGATCAAGTCTTCAATTTCGATCGTCGGTATATTTTCCCCACCAGAAATAATAATGTCCTTAGACCGATCACGAACTTCAATATATCCATCTTGATGCCACACGGCGAGATCGCCCGTATGAAACCAACCACCGGCAAAGGCTTCTTCTGTCGCTTCGGGGTTTTTGAGGTAACCGCGCATCACGGAATGCCCACGCTTTAACACTTCGCCTATCGTATCCCCATCTCGAGGTACTGCCTCGCAAGAATGAGGATCGGCCACGATGGTATCTTCTGTTGTTACGTAACCGACACCTTGGCGAATCTTTTTCTTCATTCGCTCTTCATCGGTCAGGAGGTCCCACTCGGGCTTCCATGCGCAGTAGGTATCGGCACCGAGCACCTCCGTTAGTCCATAAACATGAATCAAGTCGAATCCCAGCTCTTCGAATCGCTTCAAAATCGTCGATGACGGCGCAGCGCCACCGGTCATTACGCGCACTGTGTGAGGCAATGATCTTCGATGAAATTCATCGGAATTCAAAATCATGTTCAAAACGGTTGGTGCGGCACAGAAGAAGGTGACGTTGTGGTCTTCTATCGCCTGATATATGGCGCCGCAGTCGATACTTCGCAGACAAATATTCGTTCCAGCGAGCATGGCGAGTGTGTAAGGATAACACCAGCCGTTCCCGTGGAACATCGGCAGAGTCCAGAGATAGTTAGGGTGCTGTAGCATCTCCGAGGCAATAGCTGCGCCGATTGCCAGTAAGTAAAGCCCGCGATGATGAGCAACAACCCCCTTTGGATTACCTGTAGTGCCGGAGGTATAACTTAATGTTGCGGCGTCCCACTCATCCGATGGCAATTCCCACCGAAAATCAGGATCACCATGGGCGATAAAGCTTTCATACTCCAAGTCACTTAATCGCTCTCCCGCTTTGGTCAACGTGTCCTCGACATCAATCACCAAGGGCTTTGCTTTGCACTTACCGAGCGCGTCTCTAATCACCGCACTAAACTGAGTATCAACGATGAGTACCTTCGTATTCGCATGATCGAAAATGAAGGCCAACATGTCGGAGTCAAGACGAGTATTAAGAGAATTTAGTACTCCCCCCGTTGCTAGAACGCCAAAACTAGCGTCAACAAAGGCCGGGACGTTAGGAAGCATCAGCGACACCGTGTCACCACGCGTAACGCCCACCGCCGAGAGCGCCGCAGCTAAGCACCGAGCTCGGGAAAAAGTCTCTGCCCAGGTGAATCGAATGTCCCCATGGATGACCGAAGTGTGATCGGGGTAAACAAGGGCTGCCCGCTTGAGAAAAGAAATTGGGGATAAAGCCATGTAATTCGCGGCATTCTTGTCAAGACCGCGGTCATACGGGGAATGATTTTGATCGGGCATGAAACTGACTCGGTGCAATAACGCTGATTCGACTTCTCGCACGATCAACATTGGTTGCTATTTTGACAACTGGCTATATGTAGACAACCACTAGTAAGAAATTGCGATGATTGCTGGTACAGCGGCCTGAAACCACCACTCTATTTAAGACGCCCCCAACGCGCACTTCCTCAATGGCAACTTTCGGCTGCCCGATACTCTAGCAGGCTCTAGTTGCGAAACCGATGATTGCAATCCCGTCACCGACGTTGAACTGCCCCCATTATTCTAGACGCTAACCTGCCGTAGATGGGCTGCCCCGGCTTCAGTAGATAACTCTACGCCATTGTATGACCACAGCGGAAAGTCATATGGGCGGGTCACTGCCGCACACCACAATTCAATGACGACGCGTTTCGTGAGGCCATCGAAAAGTGTTGTTCGGTCGGCAGGTTGCGGAGCGAACTGGCGTATCGATGTAGGTTTGTATGCGTGGGTAAACGCGGTTTAGTCGCGAAAGACAGATTGCTAGGTTGAGTGGTGGTGAAATCCCCGCGAAAATCGGCGATTTCGTTGCACTGTCCATCTTCGATCAAAAGGAACAGATTTGGCACCGATATGAAGTTCGCCGTAGAAAATACCTGTGGTCGACTGATCCTCTACCTCACCCGGCGAATGATCAAAGCCACGCATATTAACCGAGGCCTGTCGCGCGCGGCCTGCGAGAGTGTTCCGCAAGGTGACATATTCTCACCACCCCTATCCAAATTGATGTCGGACTCGATCATTGGTCTCATGATCGATGCAACATCGGGTCGACACAGAAATCCGAGCAGTCGCTCTCAGTGGGTTGAACTACACCGAGTCCAAATTGAAACCGTCAATCGAGGGTACCCATATAACCTCCTATGCACCGCTGTTGGAGCGCCAATGAAATCAAATTATCGTACTTCCTATTGACATCTTTTACGCGCTCTTGCAATGCCACCAAATTGTCATGCCAGTGATTATCATCGTACGGTCTGGCCAACATTTCTGATAGCCGTTTCCTCAATCTCGCAACGATTGTCGGTATCTCAACGGGGTTGCAAAAACCGCTAATGCCCGAATAGACATAAATCGGTGCACTCACTGCAACGACTTTCTCAGTCGAGCCTACTTTCTCACCTTGCGCCTTGAGTACAAACCAACCTCCGCGCTCTGCGGCAATATTCTGCCTTAGGCTCAACTTGGTAGTGCCATTATTTGCTGAGCCCTCCGCTATCAAACGTCCTTGTCGGAACAGCTGAATGCTCTGGAGTGGAGCGAAATCAGCACCAATTTTCGCGCTTGCCTCTATCGTCAGATATGTTCCTGGCCCAACATGGATTTCAGAACCCATTCCGGCTCCATTAATATTAAACTCCAGCATCGGTCCATTCGTAACAAAGGTTCTGCCCGCCTTTAACCCGTCAAACCAGCCCTGCGTTGAGAAAGATTCGCCAACATGAACATAGTTACGTACCGCACCAGGAACATCGAGAACGGGAAAATCAGTGCCCGCCACCGGCGCTATCTTGTAACCCAAGTTAAGAAAGTCGAACCAAATCTCTAAATTAGCGCTGCCTAACTGCAGTATTTCAACGAAATCGACCAAACCGTAAGGCACATCAAGCGCCATTCCGGCGCCGGTTACTGACGACCAGAACGCGCTATCAAAAGCATGAGCATAACCATTCAATCCACCCTGTTTGTGCGACTCCTCGAACAACTCATGGTAGAGAAAGTACTGATCTCCACTAAGGATGGGTTGAGGGATGTTTAACATTAATACGTGGCCGCGCAAGGTGGCTGGGCTTTCCTGGCCGGTTACGAGGGTAAAGGGTGCATCGCCAAACCGAGATTTTGGGCCCCAACTATTTTGACTGTTCGAATATTTGCCTAAATACGTACCGTCGCCGTCGAACGTTATCTCCGGGTCCACAGGCAATAGGTTCGATACATTGAGGTTTTCTGCTGAACTCACCGTACGAAAAATCGCGTGGTCCTCATCCTGCTGTCGATTGACATGAATATGAGCATCACCAGAATACCAACCTCTCGCTGCCATATTTTCCCATCGAGGTATACTTATCGTAAGGCTGGTCTTTTTCTCTGCTTCGACAACAAACTCATCTTGCACAATCCCGTACTCATGCCCACGGGCCGCGACAATATCGTAGTGTCCCACCGGTAGTCGTGCGCGGTAGCTTCCGTCCACGTAGAATGCCTGTCGATTACTTTCTGGCCACGTTATGCTTGCGGAATTCAGAGTAACTACACGGGATACGCCAGTCGCATAGGTAATCGGAAGGGCCTCCAGCGACGGCAATGGCATGCGTCCTGAAGCATTGTAGATTCCCACTCGACCTGGAGCAAAATTACCGTGCTCGTCGATCAAGTCAAGAGCAAGGTATCCAAATGCCGTGTCTTGGGGTGTAGTGTAGTTCCTCACCAATTTGATGTCACATACAACCATCTCTCTATCGCTTTCCAAATAGAAGTCGCCATTTATCAAATTGCCGATAGCGCCGATTTCCGAGCCTATGTGCTTTCCTGAAAATCGTGCCCGCTCGAAATAGAAAGAGTGCGAATACCATCGGCTTTCTTCTCTAGCCGGAAGCCGCAGTCTCTTCACTCCCGCAAACTCACCATTCTTGTCATATCGAACCACTATATCCCTACCGCTTCCCTCCAAATCGAATTCTATTGTCACCGCTACAATTTCGTCGATGTCAAAGGCGTACTCATCTGCAACGTCAACGTTAATTAGTGAAGAAACCACACAACTTCTACCATCTATACTCTCGATTCGCGGGTTAGGTGATACAACTGAACTGACACTGCTTATTTGCGCAGTTCGCCAGTCAAGTATCTGTTTCCTAAATAGCCCCGTATCGTCAGCATCAGCAGCGCTAACTGTCACACTAAGTAATGCTAACGGGATACCGCACGATAGCGGCCAGAAATACTCCAGCCCACGAATTAGGAAGCCAGAAAGAGACGGCAGTCGAATATTCAGTCGTCCGTAGTGGAAATTACCGCAAGAATTGATTAGTGCGCTAACTACAGATCTCGCACCAATCACTACGTGCTTGATGCGCAATTGCACTCGCCGAACATACATTGTGGTCCGGCCGCTGGTGACTATCTTGACTATGAACGCCACTCTAATTCAAGTCCGTTCGCAACAATGCCCTTAGCGTTGGTATGTATTCCTCGAGCCACCTTTTTTCACTTGCCTCCATTCCCAACTCCATAATCGCCCGAAATTCCTCTCCGGACATCTTGCTGGTACCGTATTCTTGATAGGTCTGGAACGAAACCTGAGTAATTCCATTAATCTCTTCGAGCTCATAAACATCGTAACCATACAAACCTTCAATAACACCTGACGTCGATTTCACGGGAAGGTACTTCATGACCAACTTTTGCCTCGGTAGCACTTGTATCACTTCGGCGAAATACTCGTGTTTCTTGTTGTCGTTGGTCAAGACCGAAATTTTGATAATTTCACCAGTTTCTCCACGTACGCCCGCAATTGATTCTATAGGGTTTGCTTTGATCCAGCTTTCTATACCTATTACATAAGGCCATACTTGTGCAATAGGATATTCTAGAGTGAAATGTATATGGAGGAGTTGGTCGAACGTCACGAATTGCGGCTGCGCGTTGTTTCCAACTTCTGCATCTATTCTTGGCGAAATACAAGCCGCCTGGCAAGACGCTAACACCAATAATGCTACGAACGTTATTGCCGATCGCGGCCTATTTGGCGCTTCGTATGTCATGATTCATTCTCAATGCACGATGGCAAGTTACGTTCACAAATCCGCTTTAGGTTTTCCAGGTTTTGAATCATGCCATCGCGACTAACATCGAGGTTGATAGGGTCTGTCTCATTGGCAATTGATTCTGCGACCATTTCAAGGTATACAGAAAAAACGATTTTCGTCTTGCCATTGCAGCTACTGAATTTCGCATCGTCGAACGCCGTCAAATTGACGCCATAGCTACCACCTTTTTCAGAGTAAGTCTTGAGTAGATAGTACTTTTCTCTCTCCATTTCTACTATTTTACAATAGTGATGATGCGTAGGCGGCATATCCATCTCTTTCGCTTTTTTGAAAGATACACGCGTAATTGAACCCACAGTGCCGGGCGTACCATAAACATTCTCTATGTCGTGACTCGTGACCCAGGACCCTATATCTAGATATTGAGTCCAAACACCCGCAACGGGCCGATCAATGATCACTTCCACTTCATAGTGTCCATTAAATACCGTATTTTCCTCGTCGTAGTTCGTCACTAGTTGTTACCTCGCAGAATATAATAGTGTCTTTATGTGCGTCATGTACCGACTTGATTATTCGCAGCGTCTGTCGTTTAACGAATCAAGACGACGTCGAATTATTTCATGGCGACGCACATCGATTGGCAAATGGTTGATCAGTGCAATGGAAAGCAGCAAAAGTAACGCAGGAATATAGGATATGGACAGGAATAGCCCAAACAAACTTTGTTCCGAATGGGACGTTTCTGTCGGATCCATTTGGTACCAGCCTGCTATTGCTAAACTCAACGCTGTACCGACACTCATGCTTGCCTTTGTGACGATTAGGTAGACTGAAAAAAAGGCGCCGCCACGATTATTGCCGAACTTCAGCGTACTGTAGTCAACGATGTCTGACAGAACAGAAGGAGCGATCGTTTGTGTGCATGCAAATGAGCAATAAACGGCACTCATCGATATCATTAGATGAAATATTGCGTTCCCGCCTGACTCAAGAAACCCCAAACTCGCGAGACCGGCCGCACCTACAATCATCCCAAGGCCCCATGCCCATTTCTTGCCATATCGAATTGCGATTCTCGACCAGACTTCTATAGAAATAATTGACGTTAACGTCATCACAGCAAGAACAAGGGCCATTGATTCGCCCAGTCCCAGGTACGCATCGATATAAATGAACGTTGTTCCAACCCACATTCCCATGCCAATGCTCAAGACCATGAATGCGGCAAGAAAAATTAACAGCGGACTATTTCTTAGAATTGAGGATGCTAGCGAACGAAATGAGTCTCTTTTCGATGCTTCGATCGCATATCCATTCGGCACCATCTTTATACAAAGAATTAGGGTTGGCACGGCCAAAATAGCGCATAAGATTACCGACCACTCCAACATGTCTAGTGTAAATTCAGTAGACTTAAAAATGCCCATCAGCGGTATGGAATAAAACAACAAAACGCCAGAGGACGCGAACAACCAACGTATTTTGTATAAGCGAGTTTTGCTCTGGTAGTCGCGTGCTAACTCGCCTCCCCAAGCAAGATGCGGCACTTCAAACAGCGTCCAGCCCATATAGAAAACGAGGTGGGACAGTAGATAATAGGTTGCCGTTACCTCCACTAGGGGTACGAACAACAAATAGGAGCCAACGAGTAAACAAACCACGCCAGCCGCAATTATTACCTTGCGGGTACCTGTTCTTTGCCTAAGTTTATCGGAAATGTAGCCAATGATCGGATCGGTGATCGCATCAAACAGACGAGAAATTAGGATCACTGTCGCAATACTGGTCAATGCTAAACCAAAGTGCTTTGCATACATGCCGGGCAGCACGAAAAGAATCGGCGCACCCAAAAACCACGTTAAGCTCGTCGGCGTTGCGTAAATGACCTGTTGCGCTACAGTCACGTCCTTATTCGGCAAGGACACACTCTCCATTGAATTCTGTAACGGGCGACAATATTAGGCAACCTCAGCCATGGTTGAACCAGACTAGTTGGCGACGCAAATATGATTCTAGACCTGTCAAACCGCTTTCCACCCCAACGCCCGACTGACCGTAAGGCTCGGTGCTGAGTGCAAAACCTGGTCCCTCGCCAACTGGGCAACAAGCGTTTACAACAACGTTTGAACGTACGCCCTTGGCCATTTTCATTCCCGTTGATAACTGTGTTGTCCAAATAGTTGCGAATAGGCCGTATATAGTGGAGTTCGCGAGATGAATTGCTTCTTCCATTGTCGAAAAAGCAGAGACAGATAGCACCGGACCGAAAATCTCGTCTTGTGCAATCGTTGAGCTAGGAGGAACCTGCCTAAACAGTGTTGGTGCAACAAAAAAGCCCCCACTTTCCTCTCGCAGTCGGCCGCCGCCACATACGAGCTGCGCGCCGCATTGATTGCCTTCATCGATGTACGTCAGCACTTTTTCCATTTGCTTTTGGTTCACTAACGGCCCAAAAGTAGTGTCAGCCTCGAGCGGGTCGCCAGCAACAACCGACTCAAATCGTTCCGCAACCTTTTCAACTAGCGCGGCCTCAATCTCTTTTTGTACTAAAAGACGTGTCCCGGCAACGCACAACTGTCCTTGATTGATAAGCAAATTCTGAGCAACATTGTCCGCTACCGTATCTAAATTTTCGAAATCAGCAAACACAACTTGGGGCGATTTTCCACCACACTCCGCATGAACGAGCTTCATATTTGATTGACCCGAGTATTGCAACATCAGTTTGCCTACAGCCGGGGATCCAGTG
Source organism: Woeseiaceae bacterium (assembly GCA_021773035.1). GTDB lineage: Bacteria > Pseudomonadota > Gammaproteobacteria > Steroidobacterales > Woeseiaceae > UBA1847. Next base: position 81,955 of record JAJFKU010000069.1, on the reverse strand, counting down.
AAGGTAAGCATGTCGACGTCCATGTGCAGTGCCAGTGCTCTGCCTACAGTACTTCCGACGCCGGGTACGACATTTAGTACACCGGGCGCTACGCCGGCCTCAATCGCCATTTGGGCCAGCCGCAAGGAAGACCGCGGCGAACTTTCGGATGGCTTTAGAACAACGCAGTTACCTGCAGCTAGCGCTGGCGCAAGCTTTATTACAGCATTGGTAGTCGGAAAGTTCCATGGAACTACTGCAGCCACCACGCCCTGGGGAATACGTCGCTGCGTAACAAGTGTAGTCTCATCGCTTTGGTAGACATCTCCGAACACCTTGTCGATTGCTGTTGCAGCGTATCGCAAGTATTCTGCAGCATAAACTGCGCCCATTGGCAGGCTAATTGGCTTGCCCATATCCAGAGCGTCAAGCGTGTCCAATTCGGTCGCTGCTGCTTCAATCATATTGGCAAACTTTAGGAGCACCTCCCGTCGTTGTGAAGGGGGCCTGCCGCACCAACGGCCATCCTCGTACGCGGCTCGCGCCGAACTGACAGCCTTTTCTATATCGATCTCTGCCCCTATAGGCACTTCAACTGATTTTCGTCCAGTTGCCGGATCGAATAGCTCAACAACCGCATCGCTACTTGATTGGACGAACTCGCCTTCAATAAATGGCATGATATCAATTTGATAGTTTTCTGTTCTGTGAGAAATATCATTCACGCCGACTACTCCGCACCGCTCCACCGTCCAAGTGATTTTCCGACACACGTAGGAACAAGGCAGTATTCACTGCCAATAGAAGTATCCGAAAATCTTTGTTACCTACGTCCATACTTCACCGCAGACGCGCAAAAAATTCTCTCCCAATATTCCACGCACGTGGCCTTCCGTATAACCCTTATTCAGCAATTGCTCGGCAATCTCAGGGATAACTCTAGGTCGGGCAAACCTCAGAGGCCCATCGACGTAGCGCTGCGATACTGGATATGTCTCTGGATGTGCACGATAGAATTCCAAATGCGCCTGATCTTGTTCTGGTGTAAAAGTGCCCACGTAGTCTAGACCCAGACCAACATGCGTTGGGCCAACCAGGTTAACCACATGATCGATATGATGGATTATTGCTTCTGCCGATACGTTTTCGCGCTCGTCAGTCAGAAAAAGACCCAAGCCCACTATTCCGATAATACCCCCCGTCTTCGCACAGGCTCTAATCTGCTCATCCGAAATATTGCGTTCATGATCAACCAAAGCACGAGCATTGGAATGGGAGAAGATAACCGGTGCACTCGAAACCTCACACATATCCAACGTCGTACGATAGCCTGTATGAGTCGCATCAACTATCATGCCCACACGGTTCATCTCGGCTATCAATCGCTCGCCAAACTGAGTAAGCCCGCCGTTCGTCTTTTCGTGACAACCGTCTCCAGCCATATTCGCTTGATTGTATGCCATAAGCATATGGCCGACGCCAAGATGACGATAGGTTTCGACTAGATTCAAGTCTCCCAGTAGAGCGTTTGTGCCTTGGAGGTTAAAATTGATTCCAAGCTTGCCCTCGGTTTTCGCCCGGTGGACATCTTGAACCGTCTGGACAAGTAAGAACCTATCGGATCGGCGCAAGATATAATTTCGAGTGGCAGCAATGGCTTTCACGGCCGTTCCTATTGAATTGACGCCATCGAGAGACGCTGTTAGCGATATCCAAGTTACTCCTGCATCAATATATTCATCAATAAACTTCTGGAAGTTCGTGTTCTCCGCTGCAGGATTGTAGAAATGCACCGGCAACATCGGTACCGTTACATCCACTATAATCGCTTCGTTTACTATACTGCTGGTTCTCTTCGAGATACCGTTCATTCATCTATTACCTTTACGTGCGGGCACCGTTAGTACCCATTTTCACTTCACTTCCGTGCGGAACAACACTACAAGTAAACTAGGGCTCAAACAAAACTAATGGTAAACGACGTCTCGTACACGCTGTGTTCCAAATTGTCCGGCCTTTGGTTGCGCCTTCATACTTGCCGCCGAAAAACTCCGTTAAGAGAGAGTTATCGTCGCCAAATCACCCCGTACACTTGCGCATGACCCGTCCCGAAGTTATCGAATCGACTAAGACGCTTGTAATTTTCGCCAATCGCTTTGGCCCGATGGCAAAGATAGTCAATTGCCTGTTCAATACCTGTCGGTGAAGGGGCAATGTTCTTTTCGAAATTTCCTCGCGCGACTTGTAAGCAAAGAACCGACATTGCCACCGAAACAGCCCTTTTGAGGTAATCTGCTCTCGACATTACTACTACCTATTTTCATCCAACCATTTGTCAAATATCCGCCCCATACAAGAAGCCTACTAATGCCGACCCTACCTACCAGCTTACGTGGACATGATTCCATCTCACAAGAGCTCGGGACAGAAATCTTCCCGCTTAAGATTCAACACTGACCCGTCCCTCCAGATAGCTTTCATCAAATGCTGCGCCGTGCCCCGGATCATCGCTGAGTTGAATCAGTCCACCTGTTTCTTTGTCGTAGCTCATACCGCCCTCAACCGGATCATCTTTGAGGAGGAACGCAGAATCCAAATCGTGAAAACAAATGTTAGGCCGCGCCATCGTCAAATGAGTAGCCGCGCTTAGAGCCAAACGAGATTCTCCAAAACAACCTACCATGCACTTGCAACCCGCGGCCTCGGCAATGGCATTGATTTTGAGGGCTGTATGTAAACCCCCAGCTTTACCTAATTTGATATTTAAGTAGTCTGCAGCACCGATAGCCATGAGCTTTAGAGCATCCTTATCGTCAAACATGGATTCGTCCGCGCAAATCGGTATCCGGACTTTGTCTCTCAAGCGTTTGAGGTTTTCTAGGTCCCATGCGGCAATGGGTTGTTCCGAATATTGAAGGTTGAAGGACGTCATTGCTCGAATATTTGCTACAGCAGTTGGATAATCCCAACCTTGATTGCTATCAATTTTGAGTTGAACATCCGGGCCCGCCAGTTCGCGCACAGCTTTCACATGGGCGACATCCTCCAGACCGGGTCGTCCCACCTTGAGTTTCAAAGCCTCAAATCCTAGAGTCAGAATGTTTTCTGCTCGAGCCACCGTCTGTTCCACCGTGTCCTGCAGTCCAATTGTAAGGCTCGTACGAATCGTTCGTTTTCCTCCACCGAATAGTTGATACAAAGGCAGTTTCGCCGCTTTAGCTAATATATCGTAGAGCGCCATATCGAACGCCGATCGGATCGACGGCTCAGATACGGTGATCATATTGATCTCGCGAATCCTATCTTCAATGGCCAAAGGATCTTTACCAACTATTTCGACGGCTAGTCGCCGGGACATTAGATAGCTGCCCTCTTGGCTATCTCCGGTAATAGCCGGAAACGGACTTGCCTCACCCCAGCCAACGATTTCAGAGTCAGTAACGATTCGAATGGCGACGTTTTTCGCGCCTTCAATTACACCAAGTGCGACTTTTAGCGGGGTGAGGAACGGAATATTCAGCTTGTAAATATCAACCCTAACAATTCTCATATTCTATCTTTCCGTATTCACTTCTTCCGCGTAGTAACACGTTTGATATGACCACCACGGGATTCTTGCAGTGCGAAATGGCGCGTGCGAAACATCAGTACTGGTACGCCACTTGTATACCAACTGTTCGTGGGCGCAGGCGTGTCAGCCGATCTGGGACGGTAGGCTCCACAGAGGTCGCTCCACTTTCGTCGAATGCGTTATCCACGAAAACCATGGTGCTCCATTTCTTCTGAGGCGAGACAACAGAGAAGCTTAATCGTGCCGTCGTAAGGTCATCGGTTTCTTCTGAGAAAAACGCTCCCGCTGACACAGTTGACGATTTCAATTCACTAACATAGGAAGCGGATCCAGATATTCGCCCTTCAAAACCGCTATTACCAACGGCAAAAGTATACGAACCATTTATGCCGGCGGTGAACTCTGCGGAGTTGTTTAGGCGCTCTCCTTTTTCGAATAACACCAACCCGTCTGACCGTACTTCAGAATCCATAGTTAGGTCATTTCGCGAGAAGGTTAAACCCAATTGCAGGTTATCAGTAGGCAGAAAGTTTACTCCAACATCGAGTCCAAACCCACTTGCGGCCTCTCCGTTAACTGGAGCTGCTACTGTTACACCCTGAAATGCTACAGCTATGATCTGCTGCACATCTTGCCAGTCGATATAGTAAAGCGCGACGTTGTAGTTTATTCGGTCGTTCGACAGGCTTCCCTTTGCGCCGAGTTCATAATTTATAAGTGTATCTTCCATCACCGGTGGGAAGCCAGGGGCTACTGAATCTACAAGAACGTTCTGGGAAAAACCGCTTCGGAAGCCTTGAGAGTACGAGGCGTACGCTGTCGTGCCATCGCTCGCGTGCCATGTGAGCACCGCTCGTGGCGTTAGGCTGTCAAACTTGCTTGTTGCGTTAAATAAAGGTTGGCCGTCATCAAAAAACCGTTGATTTTCCCGTTGTGATACCTCGTCTTCGAAGTAGCGCAACCCACCAGTTAGATCGATTTTTCCATCTAGAAAACTCCAGTTCAGCTCACCGAATACTGCGTAGGATTTCGATTCATTGGCGAAATCAACCGGAACAGCAAAGATTGGCAGCGCTTGTACAAGATCATCCTCCGCATCGCGGTATAACCCACCCACCGACCACTGCCAAGAACCAGAGTTCGTTGAAAACAGATGGATCTCTTGTGAGAATGTTTCGGCAGAAAATATCGTGTCTAAGTCAAGGGCGCCATTGCCGAGTAAGTCCAGAGTGCTGCTATTATTGTACTCGAGGTAACTCGTTGAACTGGACACCGTGAAACTCGAAAAGTCATAAGCAATCTTGAGGCCGTACACGTCATATTCAGTTTCAATCGGTTCTACTCCGACGGAGGTGTTTATTCCACTGTCCGCCTCAACTGAAGGCCCACCGAATTTGGAATGTGAATTCCACAAACTGAGCTCGACGAAAAGACTATCGCTGGGTCTGGCGTTGATCTTCAATCGGTAATTTTGCAGTTCTGCATCATTGAAGTCCTTCGCATTGGACTTGTCTATCCATCCGCTTAAGTCATTGTAACCAACGACGCCACGTAGGGCTAGCTTGCCGTCTACTAAAGGTACATTGAACGCAAGATCACCCCTGAAATTTTCACCGCCATTTTCTGTATTTGATATTGATGTACGCGCCTTAAACTCGTATTCATCGAGGTTCGCTCCATTGGTCAGAACCCGCACCACACCATTGAGCGCACTTGCGCCGTACAGGGTTCCTTGCGGGCCGCGCAATACCTCAACACGCTCAATGTCGTAAGCACTTGCGTCGGGCGATATTGCGTGTGTCACGAAACCGAACGGCGCATCATCCAAATAATATCCGACCGTGCTACCTCCAGAAAGAACTGCGCTCGATGCTGCTACGCCCCGGATGTTGACGTTGGATCCGCCACCGAAGCCTGGCGTGAATTGACTAACTCCGGCTACCTCGCCCAATGCTTCAACTACACCCTGAAATCGGCCGGCATCAAGGTGGTTGCCCCCAAGTACAGAAATTGAAATTGGAACATCCTGAAGACTCTGTTCACCGCGCTTTTGCGCTGTTACAACAATTTCATCCAGCAATACGGCCTCTTCGTCAGCCAGTGCTAGGCTACTCATATCAATTGAAAGACATGATAAGGCCGTTAGTAATCCGAACTTCATAAATATGTTAGTGGACATGATGCCCCCCCCCTCAGAGTGAGTTAAATCGGACGCTTCTCTATTTTCTCTATTGCGGCGCGCATGCAAGTCCAACAATTGTGAGAAATAAACAGGCTCAACCATACGTAATTGAGATTACGTATGGTTAAGACGCGATCAACAAGAGCATCCTCAACGACACCGTACAAATCGCATTGGCTTCCTCAATAATTTTTCCTGGTTCGGCGCCACTGCGTCAATATGGTTGGCCTGATCATGATTCTGACGACAATTCTGGGCTACTACTCGAACACAAGAGAGCACCCGATGAACAGTGCGAGATCTGCGCCGGAGGATCAAGAGTTGGGCACCTCGCCACTCCCTAGAATCAGGGCCGTACAGTAGCGGGAGCTGCTGAACACCCGGTCTGTCATCGCCGATCGCGGATAATCGGTAGCCAAGTATTTCGCGCGACTTGGTGTTTCAGCGAATAGCCTATACAAATAGGTAAAGGCGTTGATACCGTCGCTGTGGAAACGCAGATGCTACACAGCTCCTCGACATGCTCCACATAACCCATCCCAAAACACGAATCGACAGGTTCTTAGTCTCTATGTCATTGAGCACGGTGCGTTGCGTGATCGCCGCCCTGATTCTAGGGCGCACTGAGGTGCTTTATTGGACTCGCCGTAAAGACAACTGGGAGCCCTTGTCTCGATGATATCTTTCTTATCTCGACAATTGCTTTGTTTATCCTATCTAAAAATCTGGCAGCCGTTTCTTGATGAAACCCAATTGATACAAAAACATCCTCGCCTTTTGAGTGCTCCCAAACAACTACATTTTTTTTGAAGACATCGATAATATCATCCTCGGTTGTGTAGTCAGCTACACAACCATTACTTGGCACCTGCCAGATATCACCATTAGCGGTACTCTCCTTATACGGTTGGCTACAGTCATGAATGTGAGCCCACAATTCGCCCATCCACTCTATTAACGGGATATTCCCAAAGCGCTGCCTGAAGAAGCGAATATTCGAGGCTGACGCATCAACAGTGAACTGGCTCTGCGTCAGCGCCTCCAACAAATTTCCCCCTCCCATGCCACCGCCCGCTCTAAAGCTACGAGGTTGGCGAAACCCATGGGACATTAATATTTTGTTGCTCGTTTGTATCACTTTGAACAACTCGATAGCGCTATATTTATTTATCGGAACATCGTATCCCCAATCGTTCTTATAGAATTCCCAATCCTCGCGGTTTTTCAACTTTATCTTTGACTGGCGTTGCTCCGACATTTCTAACATCGAGGGTTGCTTTCTTGCTACTACCCCGGCTAGTTCAAACAGAGAATTCCACGCATGCAGGTGTAGGGCGTGCTCGTCTTCCGGCAACAACGTACTTAGTATCTTGTTTGTGGTCGACGGAATGTCTGCATCTTCCTTCGTGTAGTAAGCCGCGTTAAGGAACTGCTGCATTGGTACGTCGGGGTGAGCGGCCCTAAACGCCTTCATTGCATGTACATTTTCATCCAATAGACTGCGACCCTCCCAATCAACACTTACGACGACATGTATGTTCGACATCTTTCGAGCCCTCCTGCATTGATGGCGCATTTCACTTGATATTCTGCAACATCCACTACCACATGTACTTCCTGCTTGTTTTGCCAACGCCTGGATTGAATGAGTTCGTGGGATCTAAACGTCTGTAAAACCTCGCCAGATCTTCTTCCGCATGATAATCATGGCCAACATTGTGCTCAGCTGGATATTTGGCCCCCCGGTTGTCAAGAATTTTCAGCATTGCATCCTTAACAGCGGCGGTATCCGCCCCCTTTTTTAGTATGTAGTCCTGATGAAAAACATGACAAAAAAAATGGCCATAGTAAAACGATTTGACTATGTTGTTTTGAATCGATGGCGGCAACCTCTCTAGCCACTCCTTGTCATTGCGTTTCAATGCAACATCCAAAGCTAAAACGTCGCCCACTTCTCTCTGATGAATAATTTGATAGCGAATCGCAGCGCCTGCTGCAGCAAAGCGATGAAGATATACTTTGTTCGCTTCATCGTCTGTACAAACAAAAAACCCGCTATTCTCCTCGTGCCCCGCTCTTGAAAACGTCTCTTCTAAATACTCCAGCGCTTCCGCAATGCCCGCGTCTCCCGTTTTCAGTATTAGGTGGTGTTCGTAAAGACTGCGGAATTCCAGTAGCCGTTGCGGCAGATGTTGAGGACACAATCGAGCGATGAATTGCAATACATGGTCAAGAAAATTGCACGGCAACCACGACATTCTGTTGAGAGTTGTATCAATCGCACGCTTAATTGCAAACAGTCTAGGCATGAACGCTGTGCCTAAGTGTTGAATAAGCATAAACGTGTCTTTTCCATAGTATTCCGCGACATCAAAACAGTCTCGATGAAGATACTCGGCGGCGTCTGGCAGGTTCGTAAATTTTGATAGCATGTCTCGCCGCAGACTCGTAAATTGCTTCGGATCATTTGTGCCGACATAAAATACCGTCTCTTTTCTTGGCTTTGGAAACGTATCCAGTCGAACCGCGAACACCGCCAATTTCCCGGCACACCCGCTAGCCTCGTATAGGCTGGCTCTATTGCCGTTGTAGCGTGATGGACTATCTGCGTCGACGGCGCGAACGATTGAAGTATAATTGTGATCCGAGGCAACCTTGTTGGTGAACCGAATGTTTCCATCGGCGAACCTCTCTTTCTCTAAGTTGATCAGAATCTCGTCTGCAGACTCCCCCAGCCCGTCTATTCCCAGGTGGTCGACCAATTCCAGTTGCCCATGAACGTTCAACTGCGCAAACAACGCCAACTCTGTATACGCGGGGCCACGCTTCAGCAGCGCTCCTCCAGAATTGTTTGCAATGCCACCGACAATCGAGGCTCCAATACAAGTAGAACCAGTTTCTGAGTGTGGTGAACGATTCAACGGCTCCAGACGTTTTTCCAATGAATGCAAGGTCGCGCCGGGAAAACTGATGACCTGCTCGCCCTTTTGCAAGACGATGATTTTGCTCATCGTCATTGTATTCACAATAACGATATCTCGTTCATATCTATCGCCACTTGGGGTTGAACCCTTGGTCAAACCAGTATTTGCCGCCTGCATTATGATTATTTTGTTGTTCGCGACACACACCTGCAATACTTGCCATAAACTCAGTAGGGTGGAAGGAAGCACGACGGCCAGTGCGGTCCCTGTCCCTGACCGAAATCCTGTTCGATAAGACTTTGTCTTACGTTCATCGACAATGACGTTGCGGCGACCGACTATCGACCTTAAAGACTGCGAGAATTCGCTCTGGCTCACAATTGAGTATCTCTGGACCGCTCTTTCGTTGCAATCATGTGCTCTGAGGTCGCCAGGCCCAAACCAGACGCATATACTGTGATAATAAATACTCTATCTTCTAGTTTCATAGTGTCGGCTTTTCACCTCGGCAGGACCGTCTTCCTACATGATCAACCCAGTGTTTCCAGTCGACGTAGTTTTCGTAGACTAATACCGTGCCTTGATACGTTGAGTAGTATGTGCGAACAATCGAGCAACAAATTCCGGTCGAACCAAACCCTGCCAGCGCCGATAAGTCGCGCCTCCGAGAATCGCATGGTCGTGATACGCCATTAATGAAAAGCGCGTCAAATTTTCCCGAAGTGCAAGTTGTCAGCGTTGTTTAGCGTTAAGACGTAATGAGCGGCGCAAACCTCAGTTCCTTGCTGACTTCACGCTGTACTGACTGCAATCTTGTGTTGATGTAGCTAAGTGCGAAAGCCAGTGTCGACCGAGCTGCGCACCGTCCTCGCACACAACACCCTTGATAACCGGCTGGTCCGCCGCACTTACCGAGCAGTCAGTCCGGAATTTTTGGCGCATGCACACGAGTAGCAATCTCTTTGCGGCGCACTACCGTGTTTGATAGTTATATATCACGGCTGTGATTCAGTCAGATCGGTGTTGCGTTTCAACTCCATTGGCCACCCCTTGCCGGCGGCCGCTACATGAACATGACGCGCAGCATTCAAGAGCCAATCCATGAAATAATTCGCGTAGCTTTGGTCAACGAGGAGCTCAAATTGATCGTCTCCGTTTGCGACGACGATGGCCAGGATATGGGCAAGTCGCGTTCGACAACAGTCGCCAAGCTTGAGTTGGCTCGCTCTGACATCAATGCCGCAGCCAGATGCGAGCAACTCTCGCGAGCCGTCGCCGGCAATGCGGAATGCGGCAAGCCCGGTCGATTGATCGACGGCATTGAACAACAGTCCAGACAATTGCTTATTGCAGACGTCGATCAGCGAACGCGAGCTTTGCGAACGACTGACCAACTGCCATTGATTCGGGCTGATCCAGAGGCTTTGCGGCTCCGAACCTTCGGCATGCAAGGGCGACGCCAACGACAGACGCTCGATGGCTTCATCCACCGCCGTATTCCCTACCTTGAGTGAAACGATGGCTATGTTTTCAACACGCTCAATCATCGTTTCCGAACTGCCGAGATTAAGCACGCATACGCTCCCCGTCCGGGTCGAAGAAACACGGACCGACCAGCGTTGCCGTAATCTGTGTGTTGTTGTCGTGGATCTGCACGGCCTCGCCTTTACGATCAAACCCCCGCTCTATGAGGCCGAGGCCGATGGTCTTGCCCAATATTGGACTAAAAACCGCCGACGTCACGAACCCTTCCGAACGCCTATCTTTGCCGCACCGCACCACAAAGTGCGCGCCGGCGAGCACCGAGCCTCCGTTCACAAGCTCGAAACCAACCAACTGCCGACGATCCGCGGACTGATCGTGGGCGCGTTGCAATGAGCGGGCGCCAACATAGTCACCTTTCTTGTTGGCGACGATGCCACCAAAACCCACATCGAAGGGGTTGGTGGTGCCGTCGGTGTCGACACCGACGTGCAAGAAGCCTTTTTCTGTGCGCAAAACCATCAGAGCTTCGATACCAAACAGGCCGATGCCGTGCACCTGGCCTTCATCCCAGATGCGCTGAAACGTCGCCGCGGTACGATTGGCGGGAACGCTCAGCTCGTAGCTGAGCTCACCCGAGAAGCTGACGCGTTGAAGCCGATAGGGTGTGCCGTCGGCAAACTCACCGCTCGCAAAACTCATGTGCGGAAAGGCGCCTGTCGTGAGATCGATCATGCCTGGCAGTGCCGCTAGTATTGCGCGCGAGTTGGGCCCCGCCACCGTCGCCACGGACCAATGTGCCGTCACCGGACTGAAAATAACCTCAAGCTCTGGCCATTCGCATTGGTGCCATTCCTCAAACCACCCGGCAATTCGATCCGCATTGCCCGACGTGGTGTTGACGAGGAAATGATCTTCCGCCAGTCGAACGAACACGCCATCGTCCATGACGATGCCGTTCTCCGTCAGCATCAGTCCGTAGCGGACCTTACCCGGCTTTAGCGTTGGCACCGTATTGACGTACATTCGATTCAAGAATTCTGCCGCATCCGGTCCTTTAACCTCGATCTTACCCAGCGGCGAGCCATCGAACAGCGCCGCCGACTCACGCACCTTGCGTGCTTCGGCGGCGATGCTTGCCGCACGGTCTTTTCCGTAGAACGCCGGGCGTTTCCAGCCGCCGTAGTCATCAAACACCGCGCCGTTGGCACGGTGCCAGTCGTGCGCCGCGAGCAAGCGCGGTGGCGCGTAGAAATCCCCGCGTCGATTGCCAGCGATGGCACCCATCGTCACGGGCATGAACTGTGGCCTGAAGGTCGTAGTACCGACTTCGGCAAGCGCCCGCTCGGTTAGCTGTCCTAGCACCGTCATCGCATTAAGATTGCTGGTTTTGCCCTGGTCCACCGCCATACCGGTGGTCGTATAGCGTTTCAGGTGCTCGACCGAGGTGTAGTTTTCGCGCACGGCGAGCTCAATGTCGGACACCGTGACATCGTGCAGATAATCAACCCACTGCGCGTTGCTCTTGAGCGGCGCTGACTGGCGCTTGGCAATGTTGTATGCGTTCGCCGCTGCAAATTCGCCGTTGGCGGCACCGATCACTCGAACCCGTTGGCGACACTCCTGCGGTACGAAACACGCCAGAGGCTCGTCGTAGCGCAAGCGGCCGCCGGCCTGCGAGTACAAATGCGCGGTCGGATTGAGGCCTCCAGACATCGCAATTGCATCGCATTGGATTTCCTGCGTGTCGCCGCTCTTCGATGCAAAGCGAAACGCCTTGACCGCCGATGAGCCGCGCGCGAGTAACGGTGTTGCACCTGTGTGCGTGGCAATGTTGCGCGTCTTGGCCGCCTGCAATAGACCGTCCTCTGGGTCCTCGCGCACATCAATGATGGCGGAAACTGGGCTGCCCGTGTCTGCCATCGCCAGCATGGTCCGCCAGCCAACGTCATTGTTAATGATCCCGACTATCCGCTGACCGCAATCGACACCGTAGCGCGAGGCGTACTGATGCATTGCGCCCGCCAACATGACGCCGGGTAAATCATTGTTGCCGAACATTAGCGGTTGTTCTATCGCGCCGGTGGCAAGCACCACATTTCCTGCACGCACTTTCCAGAATGTTTCTACGGCGTTCGAACCCCGATGGGCCGCTGAACGATCGTGAATCGTGAGCACATTGTGATCGAAATAACCGGCCACTGTGGCGCAAAGCAAGATTCGAACGTTGTCCATGCCTGCAAGTTCGGCGAGTGTTGCCGTCAGCCATTTGTCGGAAGGGCCACTGTCAATCCCCATCGAATCAAACAGCAACGAGCCGCCCGCCTCGACATCCTGCTCGACCAGCAACACATCGTCGCCACGACGAGCCGCATCCAGTGCGGCCTTAAGCCCCGAAGGACCCGCACCCACGACGAGCACGTCGCAATGGGTATTCAGGTGCCGGTACTGCGTCGTATCCGTCCCCGCTGGCAGCCGGCCAAGGCCCGCCGCGCGTCGTATGGCCCACTCAAACGTGTGCCAGCTCGGCCATTTGAAGGATTTGTTATAAAACCCCGCGGGCCATAGTGGTCGGGTCAGATCGAGGATTCGACCAAGATCGAAGTTAAGCGATGGAAAGCCGCTTTGACTCTCCGCGTTGAGACCCTCGATGAGCGGCATCAGCGTCGCCCTCACCACCGGTATCATGCCGTTGCCAACATCGACACCTAACAAGGCGTTCGGTTCCTCCACGCCCGCCGACAAAATGCCGCGAGGACGATGGAATTTGAAACTGCGGCTAACCACACGAACGCCGTTCGCGAGTAACGCCGAGGCCAGTGTGTCCCCGGCATAACCTTGATAGGTCTTGCCGTTAAAGCGGAAGTTAATCGCGTTGGAACGATCGATGCGCCCGCCCTGCGGCCGGCGAAAGGTTTGCGCGTGACTCATGCCAATCGCCGTTTGTTTTCTGTTAGGACATTCTCGGGTGTCGGTTTGCGCTCGCCCATTCGATACACGGCATCGATCTCATGGGTCACGGTGTCACGCGCAACGTTGAACCATTGACCACAGCCGAAATTGTGGCACCAGCGCTCAAAGTGCGTTCCCTTGGGATTCTCGCGATTAAAAAGGTAATCCGACCACTCCTCATCGCTGACTTCTGGCCCCGGTCGCGTAATATGCGCCTCGCCACCGAAATGGAATTCGGCCTCGTCTCGGGTACCGCAATAGGGACAGGGTATCTGCAACATCAGTGCGATACTCCGGATGCCGCGCCCTCGTCGATCAATGCGCCGATCGTGAACCGCTCCAGACCAAACTTGGCAATGAGTGGGTGCGATTCGTCGTTTGCTATTGTGTAAGCCATGGTATCGCCACCGGCCGGGATAGCCTTAAACCCCCCCGTACCCCATCCACCGCTCAAATACAGGTTTTGCACCGGCGTCTTCCCCATGATCGGCGTTGTATCCGGCGTAATGTCGGTGGTGCCAGACCACTGTCGCATCAACCGCAATCGCGACAGGCTCGGAAACAACTCAAGCGCAGCCGCAACCGTCTCTTCGATGGCCGGAATTCCACCGCGCTGCGCGTACGAGTTGTAGACATCCGCACCGGCACCCAACAGGACCTCACCATGATCGGTTTGGCTGATGTACATGTGGATCGTGGGCGAAATGACCATCGTGCTAATGATCGGTTTGACAGGCTCGGTCACCAGGGCCTGTAATGCCATGCTGGTAATGGGTACTCGAAACCCAGCCATTCGCGCTAGCTCGCTGGTGTGCCCGGCAACGGCAATCGCCGCGCGGTCCGCGGCGATGCCGCCCAGCGACGTGTCTACGCCCACCACTTTGTCGCCTTGCAGTTGAAGTCCTGTCACCTCACAATTCTGAATGATATCAACGCCGGCGCTGTCTGCAGCGCGCGCCAAACCCCAGACCAATGCGTCATGTCGAATACAGCCACCGCGAGGTTGCACGAACCCCCCCAGCACGGGAAATCGTGCATCGAGATTCAGTAACGGCACGCGCTTTTTCAACTGCTGCGGTGATAGATGCTCTGCGTCAACACCATTTAGTCGAATGGAGTTCACCGTGCGACGCTGCTGCTCAAGTTCATGTTCGCTGTGTGCCAGTACAATGTGTCCGCACTGGCTAAACATGAGGTTAAAGTTGAGTTCCTTTGACAGTGTTTCGAAAAGCGTCAGCGAATGGTCAAAGAATGCGGCGCTCTCAGGAAAGAAATAATTGGATCGCACCACTTGTGTATTTCGGCCTGTGTTACCACCGCCGATATAGCCCTTTTCCAGTACAGCAACATTCTTAATACCGTAGCGGGTTGCCAGGTAATACGCGGTAGCAAGGCCGTGGCCGCCGCCGCCAATAATCACGACATCATATTGTTTCTTGGGTTCGGCCGTTTGCCAAGCGGGTTGCCAATGCCGATGGCCACGCAGCGCGTGCCCAACGTGCCTTAGGAAAGAGTAACGCTGCATGTGAATTGGACAACTTTCGTTTTAGTTGCTCATGAAGACGCTAAAGCCGCTGTGTTCCTCAAGCCTGCTAGGTTTTAGGTTGACACTGCCACCTGTTGACCGCAGGCTGTTTTGTCGCAGCACAGCGTCGCTTACAAGGCAGAATTTTGAACGCAAGAAAAAAAACACCGTTACGAGGACGACGATTAGGTCGTGATGCCTGGATTCTCGCGGCGCGCGATGCGCTGGTTGATGGCGGCATCGAAGCGCTGAAGATTGGACGCTTGGCAAAAGCGCTGAAGGCCGAGCGTGGTAGTTTTTACCATCATTTCAAGGGGCGCGACGCGCTGCTGCAAGAACTGTTGAAGCACTGGGCGACGACCAATAGCCAAGCCTACAATGCGGCGTTGAATCTTGATCACGACAATGGCGAGGCGGAACTGGCTTTTATCAACAATATGTGGCTCGAAGAGAGCACCTTTAACCCAGACTACGATGCCGCCGTGCGGGACTGGGCGCGCACTGACAAAAAAATTGCCAAAACAGTTCGACAGGTTGACCGAAAACGCATCGGTGTTCTAGAGCAGATATTTCAGGATTTAGGCTACAAAGATGATGTCGCCTTGGTGCGTGCCCGAGTCGCCTATTTTCACCAAGTCGGTTACCTGGCACTGGGCTTGGGCGAAAGCCGGCGTCGGCGGCGGGAGCTCGCTCCGGTGTATCTCGATGTTCTTTTGGGCCGCTGAATCCGGACTGGCCCCTCGCACCTGTTTAAAACCGACGACCACTACTCGGCGACGCAGCACTCCCTAGCGGCCCTTGATCGGTACGCTTTCTCTACGCATCCATTAGCGCGTTATTGAAAATCTCTGTTATGCCGAGCCGATGCGGATAGGCGGTTTTTGGCCCCAACATGAACGAATTCTCGTTATGGCCGCGCCCTTAGGCTCAATCTGCACGAATCGGCGCGCCGCTTCCTCAGCAGCCTAGCTCGATGTTGTAAGCAAGCAACATCTTTCCTTGTTTCGAACAATTCTACTGCCCCCCCCTTTACATCACTTAAACAGACATGTATAAGTATCAACACTTATACGGACCTGTATAAGTCCGTAGGCAACACAAAGATTGTCTGTTGCTGAGTTGATACATCGGCAGCGACCGCGGGGGCGGTCGCTGAATAAGGAAGAAAAGGGGGAATTCGGATGGTCGCATCTGCAGTCGAGGTTTATGAAGACTTGGCACCTTGTCGAAGGCGTAGGACGGCGTCGACTGCCGATCCTGCGCCAGTCGACGACCAACTTATCATCAATATTGTGGAGGAATATGGTCCGAGCCTGCGCACTTACCTGTCGCGTTGGCTTCGCTCACCGCACGACGTCGAAGACCTGTTGCAGGATGTGTTCATTCGCGTCATGAACTACCCGAATCTGTCGACAGTCGAATCCACCAAGGCCTTTGTCTTTATTGTTGCCGCCAATCTCCTAAAAGACCGCAACCGTCGGTCGTACACTAAGGCCGCGAAACTCACCACAACAATTGACAACGTGGAGTTGGCCGCAGAAACCAGCGACCCGGTCAGGGTGCTCCAGGGGCAAGAAGATTTGGCAAAACTAAGCCGTACCCTGGACAAGCTAAAACCCAATACCAAGAAGGCCTTCTTGCTGCACCGTCTCGACGGCCATTCCCACAAAGAAATCGCCTTGCAGATGCGAGTCACCACGAGCATGGTCGAAAAGCACATCATGGAAGGCCTGAAGCAACTTCGCCTCGCATTCGCGACATAAATCAGCCGAATTGAATGTCAGTTTGGCGCGACCAATCAATGGTATCGCTTGCCCCACTTCTATAAACGGAAAGCATAAATCGCGGCATATTGTGCAGTAGGAAAAGCGATTTCAGCGCGGCTGACACACGTATTCTATTGATGTGAATGCCGAGCATCGATCAATCGCCCAATAGCGCTCTGAATAATTGATCGGAAAAACTCCGGCCCCAGGGTGCCTATTGATCTGGGGGAGAGATAGGCGACCAGGGCGCTCGACTGCTTAGCTGCAGTCCCTGGTTAATCACAAGACTCGTGCCCCGAGGCCTTCATTCGATCTAACTGATGAACAGAGTACATCCGCGTCGCACCGAAGTAACCCGTCATCATTTCTCCGCTCATCACAGGTTAAAACGAAGCGGCGGCAGTTATCCGCAGCGAAGTATTAGTCATTGGCGAGAAGCTTTAGTGAGCTTAGCGCCACGAGGCTCTCCTGAGTTTTTGATTGAATTCAACATTCGATGACATTCACGGCGAGACCGCCGAATGAGGTTTCTTTGTAGATCGATTGCATGTCGGCGCCGGTTTGTTGCATGGTGTTGATCGCCTGATCCAGGCTCGCCCGATGACGGCCGTCACCCTTGAGCGCAAGTCGCGATGCGTCCACCACTTTCACCGCACCAATGGCGTTTCGTTCGATGCAGGGAATCTGCATCAAGCCACCAACCGGATCGCAAGTGAGCCCCAGACTGTGCTCCATGGCAATCTCGGCAGCGTTTTCCACGTGTTGCACCGAGCCACCTAGCGCGGCCGTGAGCCCGGCCGCCGCCATCGAGCTCGCCACCCCCACTTCCCCCTGGCAACTGACCTCTGCGCCGGAGATCGAGGCGTTTTTCTTAAAGAGACTCGCAACGGAGGTGGCTGTTAGAAAGAACGCCAGTAAACCGTCGTCCCGGGTTGTCGAATAGTATTGCTCGTAATATGCGTACACCGCCGGTGCCCGGCGTACGACCGAAAGACCGCCCGGCAGCAAACCTTCCGTTGCGCACCCGGCCTCAATACAGGCACTCATAACACCCCAAATACGGCGCAACTCACTTTCCACCATCTCTCGTGAACGCTGCGCCATTTCGTTCTCGAGCAAGATCTCGTGTATGGGTTTGTTTGCTCGCGCGCAGTGCGCTTCCAACTCAACACAAGATGAAAACGGATACGGCACGCGGCGCACGTCCGTCACCACGTCGGGACGGTCAAATTCATCCTCATCGAGAACAAAGCCGCCACCAATTGAATAATACCGCGCCGAGATCAGCGTGCGATCGACGGCATCAAAGGCCGTAAACGTGAGTGTATTGGGGTGCTCTGGTGTTGGGGTCTCAGTGTCGAAGACCAGGTCATGGTCCGCATCAAAGTCGATACATTTGTCGCCGGCGAGCAACAAGCAGCCTGGATCCACCGCACGATCCATACCCTGACCTTTGTCGGTATGAGCGAGCGATGCGAGTAACGCAGTCTTGACGCGCGCCACCTCGCTAAGCAGTCCTTGATGTTTGTGGTCTTCGGCAAAACGACGTGCGGCTACCATTGGGCCTATCGTGTGGGAGCTTGACGGGCCGATACCCACTTTGAAAAAGTCGAAACAACTAACGTACATTGCTGAGACCCGTCGCTTATCTTGTTGCACGCGGGCTCATGCACTCTGCCACCACCGGCATCGCGCTCGGCGAGTCGTCCCAGTCCAGAATCACCTTGCCCGCCTGACCCGAGCACACCGTATCAAAGGCGGCCTGAAACTCCATGGCCGGGTAGCGGTGGGTAATGATCTCGCCGAGACCAAGACCCGACTCCAGCATGGCGAGCATCTTGTACCAGGTCTCAAACATTTCCCGGCCGTGGATTCCCTTCAGCTGCAGTGCCTTCAAGATAATTTTCGACCAGTCCGTCTCGACGGGTTGGCTTGGGATACCGAGCAGTGCCAGGCGCCCGCCCATGTTCAAGTGATCGACCGCTTGCGCCATGGCGGCGGCAACGCCACTCATCTCGAGCGCCACATCAAATCCCTCGCGAATACCCTCTGCGGCCATCACCTCTTGGAGCGATTCGTTTTGGACATTTACGGGGCGCACATCACACACCCGCCCCAAGAGCGCGAGTCGATAGTCGTTCACGTCCGTCACGACAATACGGCGCGCACCGACATGACGCGCGACCGCCGCAGCCATAATGCCAATCGGGCCGGCGCCGGTAATCAATACATCCTCACCCACCAGATCAAACGCCAAGGCTGTGTGTACGGCGTTGCCGAGCGGATCCAGCAGTGCGCCCAGCTCGTCATCAATGCTTTCGGGCAACGGAATCACGTTAAAGGCCGGCAATGCCAGGTACTCGGCAAACGCGCCGGGAAGATTCACGCCAATGCCGCGCGTGGCGGGATCGAGATGAAAGCGCCCTGCCCGACTGTTCCTCGAGCCTTGCGTTACGACATGGCCCTCGCCGGAAACGCGTTGGCCGATGGACAGATTCTTAACGACGGAGCCCAGCTCCACGATCTCGCCACTAAACTCATGCCCCACCACCATCGGCACAGGTACGGTCTCAGCGGCCCACGCATCCCAGCCGTAGATGTGCACGTCAGTGCCACAAATAGCGGTCTTATTGATGCGAATAAGGACATCGCTCGCCCCTATCGTCGGTGTGTCAACGTCCTGCAACCACAAACCCGGTGCCGCTTGTGCTTTCACCAGCGCCTTCACCCTATCAACTCCACGGCTGTACGCTCGAGGCTCACTAATTCGCGGGCATTGGCAAACGCGAGTAAAGCATGATCAATCTCCGCTTCCGTGTGGGTCGCTGAGACCTGCAGCCGGATGCGGGCTCTGCCCTTGGGCACCACCGGATAGGAAAAACTCGTCACAAAGATGCCACTCGCAAATAGGTGCTCGGCCAAACGCTTCGACATGTTCGCATCGCCCACCATGACTGGAATGATGGGATGCTCGCCGGGCACCAGCTCGTAACCCAACGCGACAAGGCCCGCTCGCAATCGAGCCGCGTTGGCTCGAAGTTGCTCGCGCAGAATCTCGCCGTCGGCCACCAGTTCGATGGCGCGTTTCGCCACGGCCGCTGCGAGCGGCAGCATGGTATTTGAAAACAAATACGGTCGGGCGCGTTGGCGCAGCAGCGCTACGATATCGGCGTTAGCGGCGACAAAACCGCCGGCACCACCGCCAAGCGCTTTGCCAAGCGTGCTGGTGACAATATCGACGCGACCTTCAACGCCGCAGTGCGCGGGCGTGCCGCGACCGTGCTCACCCAACACGCCGGTGGCGTGACTGTCATCCACCATAACCATAGCACCTTGAAATTCCGCGAGCTCACAGATCTCTTTTAGATTTGCGACGGTGCCGTCCATCGAGAACACACCATCAGTAACAATCAGCACGTGACGTGTACCCTCAATATCGGCCGCTCGCAAGGCTCGTTCGAGATCGCCCATGTGATTGTTGGCGTAGGTAAAGCGCCGCGCTTTGCACAAACGCACGCCGTCGATGATCGAGGCGTGATTCAGCTGGTCAGAAACGATTGCATCGTATTGGTCCAGCAGCACTTCGAACAAGCCGGCGTTCGCATCGAAGCACGACGGGAACATAATAGTGTCCTCAACACCGAGGTAGCTGCTGATCGCGCGCTCCAGTTCCGTGTGCACCGTTTGCGTGCCACAAATAAAGCGCACCGACGCCATGCCCTAGCCGTAACGTTCCACGGCCTCGGCCGCCACCGCTATTAACTCGGGGTGATCAGTAAGCCCCAGGTAATTGTTGGCACAAAAATTCACCCGCGAGTCGGCGTGTCCGGCTACCCGCACCGAACTTGCCTGCGGCGATTCGATGTTGCGCTCGGTTTTGTACAGCCCGTCGCGCTTCAGCGCCTCGAGCTTTCCGTGAACCTGTGTTTTGAAGTGGTCCGTGATCATTGGGTTGACGGTTCGTGAGTGTTCGGAATACTGTATCGCCTTCCACTATAGAGGACAAGGCTTTGGCTAGCTATTTGTGATGTTGGTTGCCCGCACGGCACCGCGTGTTTCTAGAACGTCAAAATGAGCAGAGCGCGGGCCGTACGGCCGGTGGGGTTTTCAATAGCGTGCTGAACGTCCGCTCGGTATCGCACCGTATCGCCGACTTTCAGTCGAGCCGTGGATTCGCCGTTGCTGGTCGCCACCAACTGTCCGGACAAACACGTCAAGTGCTCGGTGCAACCCTTTCCGTGCGGCGCGCTCTCAAGGCGCCCCTTGGCCAGCACCTCGATCTCATACCACTCGGTGATGCCGGCCAACTTGGCGGGACTCAAAATACGCAAGGTGCAGAGCCCGTCCGCACTTTTCATTGCCGGTGTCAGGTGCGCGGCCACATGTTCCAATGGACCGCTCTCATCGCTTTTCCCGGGTCCGATGAGGTCCGATAAATCGATGTGCAGGGCGCTGGTCACGTTCCAAAGCGTCGCAAAAGTCGCATTTGTCTGGCCACGCTCGATCTGCGAGAGCATTGACTTCGACAGACCAGAGCGCTCGGCTAATTGATCCAGGGTCAGCCTATTTTCAAGGCGCAGAGCCTTCAATTTCGGCCCGAGATCGGGTGGCCGCTTGTTGCGCGTACGCTTTTTACTAGCCATAGCGGTAATATTCCGGTAGACACTAAATCGAAGTTATTCCAGTATATCGAATATCGACCCTGCTAGGGTTTCATTATGGCAGGTGGCCAATTGAAGGAGTCTTGACCGGGCGGACCGCTAGCGTCGACAAATACGACGCTCGGTTGCGGCTCACAGAATGCTATGCCCAAGGCTTCAGTGCGAATGTCGTACCTACCAATATCACATAGCGAACTTGTCTTTCTCACGCCCGCTGTTCCTTCGTCCGAGATACTGCCGATATGAAGACACCCGAGAATTGCCGAAACCAGAAATACGCCGTGGATGTATTCGCTGGTGTCAATCTTGGCAAGAGTAAGGAGCATCGTTGGACTAAAATAGGCAGCGGTACTCGGAATGCTGACGGAACAATCGATTTGCGATTCGACTTCTGGCCGGGCAACGATCATCTTATTCAGGTTCGGCCGGTAGCGGCAACCAAAAAGACGAGTGTCGGTAACGGCCTGTGAGCCACCAATATTGGTAATAGTACCAAGATGCTCTAATCGCTTAGCTAGCCTTTCGAGGGCAAATTCTTCGCATGGTTTCCATGCGCATATGAGTTGTGTCAGCAACAATTGATGGTAGAGAGTTACAAGCCGTAGTTGCTGCGAATTCTGATACAGCCTCTATTTCGATCTGTATCGAATGCCCGACCCTCCCCGGTTTCTCTGCGTCGGACGCCGCGCAGATGCTATGGCTAGAGCTGATCCGTCGATGCAGACATTCACGAAAAGCCGGTACACTCTTAGCAATGGAAGCCGATGCAAACGAACTCAGCGAATCGGAATGTTTTCGCGTGGGTCGGCAATTCCTGGACGGCGCATCCTACGAGTGGTTGGCAGAGCGCAGTGGCTTATCGACCGATCAGGCTGCCCGGGCTTGGGAATTTTGCCGTGACAAACTCTCTCAGCATTTAAGTACGGCCGACGGCAAGGATTCTCGTGCTTTGTCGAACGATGAACTACGGATCCAATCCGAACGTTGTCTACGACTGTTGCTGCTGTGGCAAGAGAACGCTGACCGAGCTGCGCTGCTGCCTGAAGAACAGCACGAAACGATAGATGACTACTAACACTGTGAGTTTCCAATTCGTACGCAGCAACAGTTCGTTATTGACACAGAGTTATCAACACGCCGGCAATTACTGACACAGCTTTATACACCATTGACACATCGTGGTTTGTTATCGACAAATCATCGTAGATTTTTGACAGATCGCTGGAAATTATCGACACACGTCAATTTTTGATGTAATTGCTTGATTTAATTAACAACGTTGCTGCCTACTCTTTTACCCCTTTACTTTCCTACAAAAAGACTCGCTATCGCGCTTTCTCAAAGAAAGAAAAAGGAACCGCCATTACTGACACCGCTATTCACGAGCGGGAAAAACGTCAGGGTGACGAATACGAAATCGCATAGCAGAACGAAGCACCAATGATTGAACACCTTCTATCGTCGGCATTTGAAGTCGCAACCGAATGATTAAATCCTTCAGTTCGCGCCGAGCCGCCATCGACAAAGCGACAACCACCTGTTTTTCGTTCGCTCCCTGAGCTTTGTCACCCACAATGCTCTCGCTGAGGTCGGGATCAAGTCGCGCCATTGCGAAGAGTGACTCTTCTATCCAGGCACTTTTCTTCTTTGGTGAATACCCGTCGCGTTCCATGGATTCGATAACGTCGTCGTTAAGCGCAATCGGTAAGCGCAACGAAGTCCCTATTTTTCGCGTTGGACGATCAGTAGCAACCGCCGGCGACGCGTTCGACCGAGCTGCAAACGGTTTGCCGGACCGGCTACCCTTCTCTTGTGGCACGCTGTTCTAGCCCTTCCAGAATCGACTTCCAGGCATTCGTTACTGCCGTAGCATCGTTCCAATCAATTGCATCGTGATGCCCGTCGGGGTCCAGGGTGGAAAACAAAAGTTTCGCGACGCTCGCGTTTTTCGTTGATCCGAAGGAGATAGAGGTGCGTGGTCGCCCTCCCCTGCGGCGCTTTGGTTTCGCAGTTGCTTCAGTATCGTCCGTGCCTTCCAATGTTCCGCCGGCGGCGAAGCGCGTTAGCGCTGCTTTGCGAGCTTTCACCGTCGTGTGCTTTAAGAGCGCTGTCAGTTCCTCGTGCGTTCCGATAGCCGCTGTTTCTAGGGACTGATCCACATCTGGCGGCAGCTCAACGTACTTCCAGTACCGATAGGCGGAGGTTCGCGGCAGGCCTGTGCGTTGTATTAGGTCTGTTGCGTCTCTGACGGGCTCGCCCAGCTCTGCTTCTCTGCCAATCACCGACCGTATATTTAAAATGGTCTCGTACAGGGGCATATGTTTGTGCTGAATGTTCTCGATCAACTGAACCAGCGGAACGTTCGCGGGCTGAGAATGGAGTGCAATGACCTTCAGCGTCGAGAGCTCGGCGAGGCGCGCCGCCCAATATCGGCGTTCGCCAAACACAATACGATACACGGCGCCATCCCTGACGACTTCGCAGGGTGATCGTTGACCCACTTGCTTAAAGGTTAGTGAGAGCCCGAGAATGTCTTCGACCTCTCTTCGCTTGCGTGGGTCTTCGATGTCTTCTGGGCTTTGCTGCACGACAGTCCAGTCGAGCTCTAGCCGCCGCGGATTGTTCGGGTCGACGCGGACCTCATCAATGGGGACCAAACGCATCTCGCCACTGTCGGCGCTGATCGGTGCGTCTAGAGCGTTGGCCGCCTGGGTCAGCCCCTTAACTTTTCCGAGCTGTTCCATGCGATCGCTCGCACCACCAAATCGCTTAAGCTTGCTTGGCATGGGCCGTCTCTCCAAATAGTTTGCTGTCGACGAACTCGCAGAACTCTACCGCCTTTATCTTGGCCTTATTGGACGGCGGTAAGTGGAACAGGCTACGGGGCACGGCCAAATCAGCATCGCGCTCAGCGAATCCGGACAGATCGGGCAGCACCACGGGTGAGACGTATTGTTTGAATTCTTTTTGGACGGTATTAAGTAGGCTCTTATGCAGCGTGCGGCGAACCTTGAATTTGTTCGGTTGAATCCCGACCACTTGCACCTGCGTCTCCAGCGTCCGGCGCATATCTTCATGACGAATTTCTGAAATCATTTCTGACAATGCTCGAACACACTGCGGTTCAAGTTCGATGGGTATGAGGACGTGCGTGCACGCTCTAAGTGCGGATCGAGCCAACGGGCTCTCTCCCGGACCGGTGTCAATAATCACCAGGTCATATGCCTCTTGGACATCCGGCAAGGACAAGAACTCCCTTAGGCGATTCTCGACCCGCTCGATTAGCGACGGCTGGTCCTGTTCTTCAACCGTTGTTAGCTGTTGCTTGTTAGCGGGTAGAATGTCGAGAGTGTCGGCGCCGTCAGGGTACTGGACCCGGTAAGGGAAAATCTCACCGTGAAAGAAGATGTCCGCGCTACTACTGCGGCCGTTCCAGTCCGCGTAGTCCGGATCCTCCGAATTGTAGTCCGGATGAATAGGTGGACGCGTACCCTGCTCGCCCGCTTGTGAGACATCCATATCCAGGAACAAGTGGCTCAGCGAGCATTGGCTATCCAAGTCGATCGCTAGAGTCGACATGCGCCGCGTGACGCTGAAGTACTCGCACAACGTGCGAGTCTGGGTGGTCTTGCCGACGCCACCTTTGCGGTTAGTAACGGTGAGTACCTTCATAGGGGGCGGCCTGTTATGCTACACATAGTTAGTGATTCATCATTCTTAAGCATGTATAGCATTTTATGTTATATTTCGCCGCAAGGGAACTCATGGTTTGTGGGGTAGGCATTTTACAGGGGGTTTTTCGAAAACCCATTGATCTAGAAAATGTATATTAAACAATAGGTTATTACATTTGGTGTGACTTGTCCCAGCTGGGACAGCACGCACTGAATAATAGGACGAGATGATGGGCGATCAGCGCACAAAGGGCGGGAGTCTATTTAGCTTGGGCGCAGTGCCAAGCGATGCCCTCCCCCATTTTCTTCAAACCATTAGGCGCCATAAATCCCGGCGCCGACTTGGGCAAATACTCGAAGCGATATTTGGACTGTGTGCTGACTCGGACGACGGTCTGGTTGATCGCAATACCTTGTGCGATTTTTTGGACATTACTCGGTCCGGATTGCTCGCGAACCTCACCAAGCTAGAAGAGCTCGGGATACTCACTCGCAGCGAGGTTCGACCGGATAGCAAACGACGACGGGTCGTGCTCTACCAGCTGGACGCCGCAGCCAGTGTGTTACCGACGGACGCGGATCTGCCCGACCTGTTTGACGATCACATCCTCGACATAGCCGATGCCGACATGGCAAAGCGCGAAGAAAAAGATGCGCTGCTTGAGATGTTCCGCCGTCCGGACTCCGTGACCTGTATGCCGAAGGCGGCCGAGAAAACGACGTTTAAAGGCGAGCGCTTATCGGTGTTCACACTTGCGCCGGCAATGAACGTGGGACGACAGGAAGTGACCAGCAAGACCACTCGGTTATGGCATGGCACGCGCTCATTCGAAGTGACCGTTAGAGCCTTAACTGGGCACCGAATACCCAACGTGCAAGACCTGCGGCCCCTGGTCGTGGCGTGGACCTTGGCACGCGACCAGCTTCCCCACCTCGGGGAATCCGCTCCCAGTCATCCGGTGTTCATGATGTCGATGACGGATATCTGCGGATTGCTCGGGTTCAAGAATCCCAACGCGAACAACAAACGCCAGACGTTCAATCGGCTGCGGCGGTTTCGGTCATCCGAGTGGCAATTGACCGATGACCGATACAATGTGCTGCGAAGACTGCGAAAGGGCGGGCTGCTAGAGCGCGACAAATACATGAGTTTTATTTCGGACTTGGAAGTGATCAGTTCTGTGTCCGCTCATGGCAAGACCCCCGAAATGATCGCCATTACCTTTCACCCAGCTTTCACGCCGGTGCTGACGGATATGGAGCGATCGTTGACACTCCACAAGGAATTTATTCAAGGCAAGTATCGGGAGTTCGATCAGCTGGTCTATCAATGGTGTCGGACCCATGTTCAACACAAACACGAGCCAACCGAGTTTCCGTTGGAACGCGTTCACCGCGAGGCGCATCCGAGCATTCCATTCGTACGATTTCGAAACGGTCTTGAGCGGATGGTGGAAGATCCCTGCTATGAGTCAATTCCTGATGCCGATTATCCAATGACCTTAATACCAGGATATGTCCTGGCTTTGGATGTGTCTCAAAACAAATTGGTGGCATCAGCGCGTACCAGCGATCCGCATCTGGGGACCACGAGCAAGTTTGCGCTGGCTAAGAAGGATCAACCGCGCGCGGCGAAAAAGCCGGGAGCGGCTAGCGCAGTGCCGTCTTTTAAACCCGCTCGAGCACGGCCTGCTGGCGCTGAAAACAAGCGCAGCGAAGGTCCAAGTTCAATTGGCGATGTCCTCAAAACATTGGCCACCAAGCGAAATTCTTAATTTAGTCACACCTCGTTACTGACGATTGCCGATCGGCGCGCCGTGATAAGCGAAAAGGGGCGTTTTCGCTAGCATGTATAGTATTTTCAGCATTGTTTTGCGAAAAATTCCCTATATTTCAAGGTGTTACTAAGACAGTGTTTTGCTGGGAGAGCAGATGCAGATGTGTCAAACTGCTGTTATTAAGCGTAACTGATTGAAAATCAACAGCAACCATCCTGCGTCGTTGTCGATGTGTCAAAAACAGGTTGCTGCAGCCGGCAAGAATATCGAGCACAGTGCCGACCGACAGGAGCATAACGAGCGCATGACGGTGTAAATATCCAGGTCCAACATAAAAGTGTGCCACGTGACACACTTTTGGCCTATTATCGGGCTGTGACGACAACCGCTTACATAGAACAGCTGCGCTTGTGCCCGTTCCGGCCCCCAGGCCCGCTGCCACGGCTCTCAACGCGCTTGCTGGAATTGGTGCGCAATCACGGCGCGCTGGAACCCGTTGTCGTCCGGCAGGTGGGCAGTGGCGAGTACGAGATCCTTGGTAATGTCGCGGTCTGGATGGCCGCTCAGCGACTGAGATTGGAGCGTGTGCCAATTCACATCTTGACCGATGTATCGGACCAGGACGCCGCCGACATCGTCGCGGCTGAATCCACCGGCTACGCGATCGATGCGATTGATGAGGCCGAGTTCTTGGGCGATCAGCTGGAAGAAATGAACGCTGGGGCAAATCGGCACAGAGCCGTCGCGAAACTGGCCTATCTAACGGGCCATCAGCGCACGTACATTTCACACTCGCTGCGCCTCCTCAAGCTACCTGTTGCCATTCAGGAAATGGTTCGAAGCGGGCGCCTCAGCGCCGGCCATGGGCGGGCACTGCTTTCAGTCAAACGAAGGGACGCTCAGTTGCTGTTGGCGAAACGGGCCATAGACCAGAAATTGTCTGTGCGCGAGGTGGAATCGTTAGCGCGGGAGCGGCGAAGCGGGGCGAGGATACCTGCGCCGGCGGCGCCCGACCCTGGCGGTGCGGCGACGGATCCAGATACACGCCGGCTGGAATCGACAATCAGTGAGGCGATCGGGTGTAAAACAACGCTTAATACGAGGGAGGGGAGCCTCACAATTTCGTACCACGATTTGGATATTCTTGAAGGAGTCCTGCAGAGACTTGGGGTAACGAATTTCTAAATCCGAGCGTTTCAATAGGGAGCAAACACCATGAGCGAATTTGGCCACACAACCGCAAAGATAGCAGCGTGGAACCTGGCGGGCTTTAACGCACCGAATGCGGAAAGAATTGAACGGCAGATAGATGGCCTCGCACTTCTGGATGCTGAGGTGGTGACACTGGTCGAGGTCAATCCGGTCGGGTTGCTGGACACACTAAAGCAAGGACTCGCCGACAAGGGTTGCGTTTATGACAGCGTGATCTTACCGCAGAACAGTGATCTGAACATCGGCGTGTTGTTCAAACAAGGTGTCGTGGCGAGCAATCCTCGATTCATTGATGGTTCAGACCTCAATGATGCCACTCGCCGCAAGGCCCTTGTTGTCGACATGAAAGTGGGCAAGTTCGATTTCATTCTTATTGCGGTGCATCTGAAATCCGGGAGGGGCTCGGCGGAACAGAAGATTCGGGATGATCAGTGCAAAGTCATTGGTGCATTCATTACCAATTTTCTCGACAATAATCGCGAGGACGTTTTGTTGATGGGCGACTTCAATATGATCCCTGGTGAGGACGTGAGCAACTTCCATCATTTGGGTGGCGACGACTTGATGAATTTTGTTTCGTCGTGGGATTTGCAAGATCGCTTCTCGCACATTTTGGAGGCGGGGCGGGCGAACCTTCTTGATGGTTTCGCGATTAGCCGGCGGTTCAGTACTGAATACATACGCGGCAGTCTACGACTGTTTCCGATGCACTGGACAATGAATATCGGGCGAGAACGATTTCGACGGGATGTGTCCGATCACTTGCCGTTTGTTGCCTCGTTTCGAATTGACAAATCGCTTGGTGGGTGAGGGATGTTAATTGTGATAACCCAGACTCGTTCTTATAGACATTGTCAGAATCGGTCTGATCCTGACGTCGTGTACGTGCCGAAAACCAGCCGTTCGGATGCTATGATTCGAGTCATCGCGGACGGTCGCTTGATAGAATAGCGACAGGCGGCACTTGAGCCCACGAGGACATAGACCGGTGGCACGACAATGGCGAACACGAACTCTCGCGTAACCATCCACATGGTGGCGAGTCTCGACGGCTTCATCGCTCGACGGGACGGAAGTGTCGACTGGCTCGAGACCTCCGACAAATTCGAAGACGGGGACACCCTGACCCCAGAGCTCGTGGAAGAGTTCCTCAAGACGATCGACTGCTACGTGATGGGATCGCGAACCTACGAAACCGCACTGGACTTCGAGGCGAAAGGGTTTGGCTGGTCCTATGGCGACAAGCCGACCTTCGTTCTTACTAGTCGCGAGCTGAAGAAGACCAGAGATACTGTCGAATTTTACTCAGGCGACCTTGCGCGTCTGGTGAATGAACGATTGAAGCTTGCTTTCCCGAGTATTTGGTTCGTTGGTGGTGGAGTCGCTTGCGGTGAATGCCTTCGCCTCGGGCTGGCAGACGAGGTTCGCTATTCGTTAATGCCCGTCCTCATAGGTGAGGGAATTTCATTCTTCGAGGGGCTCGACAAGGACGTATCGCTGCACCTTGTGGAGGTAAAGGCCTACGACAGCGGTATGGTGGCGCTTTGTCATGAAGTGCGGCAGTAGGCCGGCGCACCGGTAATGCGATTAGCGCTTCCTGAAAAGAGCCGCTCGTGGTCCATGCCGGGATCAAGTGAGTCTAATTCTAGGCTCGCGACTGCAAGACGTACGAAGCTGGGCTGTTTCTTCATGGACGGTTGATGGCAGCTAGTCGGCGATGATGAGTAGAAACTCGGGGGAGGCAGCTACAAAGACTTGGTGGTAGCCACGGCTGTTAACGTCGCGCTCCATTAGTTCGATGGGCAAGGCAGGGCCACTTCGTGCCAGACAATTTTTTGCCGACCATTGGGTCGGCGGTAAACGGAGGACCCATAGGGTCCGATTTGGTACGCTAAACCCAGCCGATCATTGAGATTTTCCGGCTATGGTGGAGCGGAAAGAATGGGGTCTAGGCAGGATACGGGTTTTGTGATACAAAAACCCCTGGACACGGTGTGTCCGCCTGCCGACGAGGCGCCAAGCGCTCGCGGTCCTAGACCCCCTAAGCCACACGAGACGCGCACGAATGAGCCGCCCACCAGCGATAAATCCGCGTTCGGAAAC
This sequence comes from Woeseiaceae bacterium, assembly GCA_021773035.1. Lineage (GTDB taxonomy): Bacteria > Pseudomonadota > Gammaproteobacteria > Steroidobacterales > Woeseiaceae > UBA1847. The sequence goes on along the minus strand of JAJFKU010000069.1, from coordinate 52,146 downwards.
GGTTCACGTGCGCCTGGTGAATGCGGAAAAGCAGGCGCTTCTCAGGCTTGCTAAACGCGTTAGGCAACCACCCAGCCGTGTGATTCGACGGCTGATTCGAGAAGCGGTCAGCGGTGACCCGGACTATTTCGACGATGGCTTGGCCGAGATTCGGGAGACACATCGTCAGCTCGCAGCCGTCGGTCGAAACCTGAACCAGCTGACGAAACTTGCTCATCGTGGCGAGGCGTTGGTGCCCGGGGATATCGCGCCGGATCTTGAAGCGTTGGCGGCTCAGTTAGAGCGCCTTGCCGAGCAATACGGATCGACGGTCGCTCGAGTGAGGGCGCGGCGGGTTACTCAGATGACACGGATTAAGGCCCAGGGTGAGTAAGCTAAAGGGAATCCTCGAGGAGGATCGGCGCGGCCGAAAATCAACCGAGGCTCGTGCGAAGGCGGGCAGGGCGAAGGGCGTTAAAACGCGCGGTTGGGCAGGCACTCTCAAACAGCGGGTTCGCGTCGCGCGGCGATTGCCGCAGGCCGTGGTTAAAATCACGAGCCATAACCGTGGTCGCAAACAAGTGGCGGCTCGACTGCACTACATTTCGCGTGACGGTGAGTTGCCGCTAGAAACGGATGAGGGGTTGTTGTTGGAAAACCCCGATGAGATCGATGAGTTCGTCGATCATTGGGCCAAGGATTTCGCACGGCGAAAGAACTCGCGCGACGGCATGAGCGTCGTGGTATCACTGCCACCGGGTACTGACAAGGACGCTGCGGTTGCGAGCGTTCGAGATTTTCTCGAGGACGTTTTCAGCGCAAATCATGCTTACGCGTTTGCCGGCCACGATGACAAAGACCACTTTCATGTGCATGCGGTGATTAAGATGCGCGGTCACGACGGTAAGCAGCTGGTGACCGACAAGGCCGATCTTCGCCACTGGCGAGAAGCCTACGTAGCATGCGCAAAAACGCACGGTATTCATCTTGATGCGAGTCCACGCTATGCGCGCGGCGTTGGCCGGCGCGCGACCAAACGCGAGATCCAGAAAGTCAGGGAACGCGATAAAGTGGCGGAGGTCGATGACCTGGCTGCAGCCGACGCCATCAAGGCGGCTCGTGCTGGCCGACGTCGGGCCCATCCCGGCGAGGTGGCGATGCGTGTGACGAACCATCGGGAACGAGTCACGTACGCGAAGGCGGCGGCGATCGTAGTGAAGGAAGCGGACTCACTGCCGCGTAAGGCGGACCGACTGGCCGCGTTCGAGATGGCGGCCTCACTCGCCCGGTTTGCGGTCGAGATGCCGCGGCCGAGCTCGCGCGACGAGTTGCTCTTCGAGGAGCTAGGCAAGGCCGCGAGACGGAAAACGCCCAAGCCGGGCGCGCGGGAAGCGACGCCGGTGGTTGAGGACACGGCGCGTCGTATTCGCCGCCAATTGGCGTCATTCAATTCCGGTAGAGAGACTAAGCGCGTGCAAGCGATCAACCGTGATTTGGACGCCGTCGTACCGCGGCAAAGAAAACGTCAACGCGAGCGTGATCGGGACGGCCCGGAGCGGTAAACTATCACCACGACAACGAGTGAGGATTGGCCATGGCAGTGGGATCAAAGCGCGGCACGGTGCAAGCCGTTGACAGGGCAGTGGCGGCGAGTGCAGACGCTGTGGCGAACATCAAGGATCCTGAACGTCGGGCGAAGGCGTTGGCCTTGACTGAGCAGATCAAAGCCCGGTCAGCGGAAATACAAAAAACCGTCAAGCGACCGCGCGTGCGACAGCGTGCACGTGATCGCGGCGAGGAGCTCGAGCGCTAAGTCGGATTGCTGAATAGATCGAGTTGCGGCGCGTTATCGGGATCCTCGGCGCAGACGTGACAAAAGAAGCGACCGTCCACCTGTAAACGCGCAAACGTTCGCCCGTTCGGTAGCGTCGCCCAGTCGCCGTGGCCGACGACGTTGTCGTCACCGGGCGAGACGTGCAGGGCGCAGCGCGGGTTCGCACAGAAAGTCTGTTGCTGATGCTCCATGGTTATCGATCATCGCATAGTGACGCTTCAGTCAGTGGGGTCGGGGCCAAGCGTGTCCTTGAGCCGTTTGGCTGCTGTACTCACGGCGACATCGCTGCTTTCCTCTGCCTCAGCAGCGAACAGGCTCTGCAGTTGACCGGCGAGGCCCAGGTGCTCACTGTCGCGAAGATCGTCCGTCGTCTCCATTGCGCCGGCCCGCTCTGAGGGCGGGTCCGGGGCAGTGCGATCGCTGGCTGGGGGCAGTGACCCGTTATCCTCTGGCAACTCGAAGTGTCGCGGCGCCGCGGGCTTCACATTGAGTAAAGGAACGTCCGCCGGCGACAACAGTCGGCGCCTAAATATTTTGTCTTTGTAATACACAATCTTGTGAGCCAACACCGGGCGTTGGGATTCTTTGAACAGGATCTCCTTTCGATTACTGAGTTGCCGGACTTCCTCGGGTTTCATCAGTTCGCGGGGCGCGTAGGAGCGGGACTTCGAGCCCCAGCGAAACCCGCCCGGGTCCGTTTGGCTGTGGGTGCGAATGGTTTTGGTGCCCAGACGCTTTGAAATGTATTCGGCGGTGGAGCTGTCGTTCGCTGAGTAGTAGATCTGTACCGAATGATTCTGAAGAATGTTCTCACGTCCTGCGATGCCGTAGTGCTCGTCGAGCTGGCCAAGGCCTTGCACGATGTTGAGCATGCGCACGTTGAAGCCGGCGAGGAAGGCCATCGCCTTGGTCGCGATATCCATGCGCCCCAGGGAGGCGAACTCATCGATGAGTAACAACACCGGATAGCGCTCTGTCTCATCCGGCATTGCTCGACTCAACACGTCGATCGTTTGCTGAAAAAATAGGTTCAGAAGCCGTGAGAGGCTCGCGAGCTGGTTCAGCGTCACGGCGACGTAGATGCTCATGGGTTTTTTTCGCAACTCCGAGAGATCAAAATCACTGGCCGAGGTGGCGGCATCGATCACCGGGTTCGCCCAGAGATTGAGGGCGGCGGTGAGGTTCGATTTCACGCCGGAACGCTCCTTTAATGCCTTGTGAGCGAAGTTCGATAGCGACATCGCGCAATTCGGATCAAGATCCTCGCGCGTGTCGAGAATGTGGCCGATGACATCGGCCAAGTCGGCATCCGTTTTTAACGTCCGGTACACCTCGCCGAGCGTGGAGGGAACATCGGTTGTATCCAGCACGTAAAGCACTATTCCTAAGAACAGATCACGCGCTTCGTCCTGCCACATGGAGTCCTCGCCGCGATGGGTGGGCAAGAGGATTTGCGCGAGGCGTTGCACGTCTGAGACACGATGGTTGATATCCGATCGAATACTGTCGAGTGGGTTGAAGCGGTGTGAACGTGCGTCTTCATCCGCTGGCGACCACTTAAAGACGGCACTGCCGTGTACTTCTCGAAAACCCGACGTGATCGCATGGTTTTCGTGTTTGATGTCGAGCACGACCACCGAGCCGGGCCAGGACAACAGGTTGGGAATCACCACACCAACGCCCTTACCGGAGCGTGTCGGCGCGGCCATGAAGGTGTGCCCGGGCTCATCGTTCCTGAGGTATTTACGACCGAAGCGGCCGAGCAAGATGCCGCCTTTATCGAGAAGATTCGCGTTATACAGTTGGGTCTTCGTCGCCCAACGTGCGTCGCCGTAATAGTGTTTTGGTCGCGTTAGGTAAAGACCCAATCCCACCGAGAGTGTTAGCCCGAGCGCAATCGCAAACGACAGTGCCAATGCGTTCGCGTGTGCGCCGAATATTCCATAAGCCAATAGGAACTCGACGACCGACCAGGGGCGAACGCCGTTGATGTTAAAACCGAGTAACAGATAGAACGCGATGCTCCAAGCGAACAGGAAAATCGCGAGGGCCAACACGATTGCTACAATGGTCGAACCACTGAGCCTAATCCGCACGGGCGAAATACACTTCGGAGACGATGCGCCGACCGTCATCCAGACGTTTGAGTTGAATGACCACATCGATCACGGCGGTGACGTAGGCCATGATCTCGGCACGACCGAGCCCTAAGTTCGCTTGTAAGACCATCAGTGCGAGTTGCTCGAATGCACCGCGCGGTGAGTCAGCATGCAAGGTGGTAATGCTGCCCGGATGCCCTGTGTTGACCGCACGTAGGAAGGTATAGGCCTCGGCGCCGCGGAGCTCGCCTAAGAGAATGCGATCGGGCCGTAAGCGTAAGGATGCTTCCAGCAGGCCTTGAATGTTGACGTCCGCTTCGCCTTGACCGCCTTTTGAAGCGATCAAGGTCAGTGTGTTCTCGTGCGGCAATGAGACTTCGGGTGTGTCCTCAATTGTGATCAAACGTTCGTGCAATGCAACTTCCTTGGCGATGGCGTTGAGAAACGTCGTCTTGCCGGTGGTGGTACCGCCGGAGACGATAATGTTCTTGCGACCGCGAACCGCTTTGGTAACAAAAGCGGGTATGTCATTGTCTGAGAGGAGGGCATTGAGTTCCTGATCGATCGCTTGCGAATGATTCGTGTCCGTCACGACCGCATCAGCGAAGGACCCCGCGGCCACCAGATCATCCAGCGTCATGTTTTTCACAGTTTGTTTTCTAATTGCCACTGCGCCGCCGTGTGGCGCGACCGGCGGCAGTACCACTTGAACGCGCTCGCCACTCGGCAGTGCAGCCGAGAGCAGCGGTGTCGCTCCGCTAACCGCTTGTTTGGAATGACCGGCGACCTGGCGTGCGAGCTGCTGAATGTGTGTCTCCGTCAGTGCATCGACCGTATACCGCTGCATGCCGAGCTTGCCCTGTTCTTCCACCCACACGGACCCCGGCTCATTAATGCAGACTTCCGAGACATCGTCTCGATTCAACCACTCGCTCAAAGGGCTTAGGAATTTCTTCAGATAGATCCCGTCTGGGAGGGTCGCCGTCATCGCGGCGTCATTTCAACGTCAATGAAATCCAGATCCTTGGCGACAAAGACTTGTATCGGCGTGCCTTGATCGACGTGGATCGTCGGCGGGATGTTTATTGAGTTCTCGAGTGCAATTTCGGCCGCGCGACTTAAGTTGCTGCCGCTTTGACTGATGGTGGTGGACTGCGTGTTGTTGGAGGCGTCGGCCACGGCGACCTGCACTGCACCGTCAATGAGCGTTAGCAAGATTGACGAACCAAACATCTGGAAGAAATGCCGGTCGACGTCGCCGGCAAGACCGGCACGACCGAGCAGGTCGGTACCCGGTGAACCGATCAGGATGGAGGCGCCGTCGGGCCGCAACAGGCGCGTCCAAATGACGAACACGCGCGTCTGTCCACGCACAATACCGGATTGGTAGCGGCCGACGAGGCGCGAGCCTTTGGGAATGAGCAAGCGCGTGCCGTCAAAGGAATACACGTCACTGGCGACTTCGGCACGCGTCAGTCCGGCGAGATCGCTTTGAATGGCGGTTTCCAACACACCTCGAATGAGTGTGCCTTGGGCCAGCACGGTCGAGGCATTGTTCAGCCGGTTCGCCCGCATGGTTTCGACCGTTTCGTTTGACGCGCGCGCCGCGAAAGCCTCTTCGGAACGAAGGGCCGTCTCCGAATCGCCGCTACTGCCCAACAAGCTGCCGCCGGCTGTGCTGGTGGGTAACGCGTTTGGGGCATTCCCAGTCGAACGATCGAAAACGAGTATCGGCGAGCGCCGTCGCTGCGCGGCCAATTGGCGTGCCGCCTCGGCTTCGCGAAGTGCCTGGCGCTGCAGCTCGGCCTCGATCTCGCGCCGGTAGGGATCTTCACGTTGCACAGGATTGACCGCCACCGGTTCGGGGGTGGGCTTCGGATTCGGCAAGCGCGGCGTTTCATTGGGCGTGCGCGCCCGGAAGGGCTCGGGCGTTTGTGCGGTGAGCTCCGGTTCGACCGTCTCGTCGGGCTTATTGATGAACCACAGCAGTAAGGCAATGATGGCGACGCCAAAGACCAGCACCAGCCAATTGTTTTGGCGTGCCGGTGCCGCCACTTGCGGGATGCTGCGATCCTCAAGTCGCGTCTCGACGTTCTCGCCTTCAGGCGGTCGTTGGTCCTCGCCGGCCACGACTAGGCGTCTTCGTCGCGATCGCGCGGCGAGTTCATGTCGAGCGCCGGCTCACCGCTGTAGGCATCGTTAAAAATGCAGGTGACGGTCGAGCCGTTTCGGAGTGTGAACTGTCGACCGATGCGATGCACGACCACGTATTTACCTTCCACCTGGTAGTTCACCAGCGATTCGTTCTGTTGGTTGTCGACGAGGAAGATCGCGGGCGTGTCGGTGCGAGGATCGAACTCGAGGTAGGTAAATTGGCCGTTGTCGAAAATGCGGATCGGCACGTGGGATTTATCGCCGGCAAAACTATAATTGAAGTTCCAGTCCTGCGGACGGGAACCGGTCGAGTCGGGGTGCACCAATGCGCCGCGGGTTTGTTCCGAGAGGCCGCGCTGTACGGCGAGCAGTTCGGCATCGTCTTGCGGGTAATGAAACTTCAGCGTCCAGGTCATGTTGTCGTCGCGATGCCGAGTGGATTCCCTCGCTTCGAGGGCGAAGGTATAGATGCGTTGTGGGCTGGTTTGGGTTGCGGTTGCCGGCAGCGCCGTGACAATGGTCAGATTGGTCTCGGCGTTCTCCTCGATGGGTTTCACGAACAGCAGGTTCCGCTGGTCATTCGGCACCACCTGCCAGGACAGCGAGTCACCAATCGAAATATTCTCGATGCGCTCGTAGTCGGCGAATTGAATCAGCGTTTGAAAACCATAGTGACCGGTGATCTTGACGACGTCACGCGGGTTGTAGACGACCGTGCGCACACGCGCGTCGGTGCTGCCGGGTCTAGTGATTTGTTCCGCGTGTGCAGCATGCGCCAGACAAACGAGGATTAAGGATAGGATGCAGGCAAGGTGTTTTTTCATTGGAGCCGCCTTTGTTATTCGGAGAGTATTTCTTGATCGGAGCGATAACTTGTGACCTTAAAACCCAAGGGGTTTTCGAAGCGGTCCTCCAATCGCGTTGGCGTTTGCACGTACTTGAAACTCAAGATCGCGATCCAGTGGTCAGTTGTCGGTTCGCGATCGCCGGCTTGCGCGTCGGTTCGATAGCGAACGGCGGCGGTGTATTGATTTAGGAACGAGACGTTCTTGATCGTGACTTCGAGTGTCGTGTGGTAGGCGTACACTTCAGTAGGGCGCTCGGCGTTGCCACGATCGTAGAGGTTTCGATAATCGGCCAGGGCCGTGTCATCCGAGTGCAGTGTCACAGTACGAAAGTTCTCTTTCAGGTCGGCCGGATCGTAGGTTTCGCGCGCGATCACGTACTTAACCAGATTCGCCATCGTCACCGCTTCGTCGTCGGATAGATCACCCGGCTGTAACCCTTGAGTCACTTCCAGATGCCCCGTTTGTTTGTCCAGCGTAACGACGTAGGGAGCAAATTCTTTTAGCGGTAGCACTAACACCAGTGCGAGCAAGGAGAGTAGGGCAACCGAGGCTGAGATCGCCGCGATGACCCAGGCGCGCGCCCGCGATTGTTTGAGTCGCCCGTAGACTTCGTGATCCCAGGTCTCGCCGTCCTTGAAATATTCGGCAGTCGGATCGCTCATGGTGATCGCGCCTCTTCTCGGACGGTGCGCGCATTCCAGCCGTCACCGGCGGGTCCGGTCAGCCCGGCACGGCGGGTAGAAGACGAAGCGGCTTTGGTTGGTGTTGCGTTGTCCTTGTCGGCCGCAAGATCCGGGCGATTGCGTCGGCGTAGTCGCTCGGCGAGCGAAGAGTAGGCGCGGTTGGCGCCCTTGCCAGCGAGTCCGGCCGCGCCGCTTAGTGTGCGGCCGTAGGCACTGAAGCTCGATAAGGAGAAGCCACCGGCAACGCCGGCCGCCCAGCCCATGATTTGTTGTGACAGCAAAAAAGCCGCCGCCATAACGAGCGCGAACGGTGCGATTTGCGTTAGCGATGCGGTGCCGGCAGTCGCCGCGTTGATTAAGGGCGCGGAGGCCGTATCCAATATGGAGATGATGAGTAACAACATCGAGTAGGTGAATACCGGAATCAACGCGAACGACAGTGTCTGTCGCACCCAGCCTTCGAAGATCGGTCGGGTGGCATCGAACAGATACAGGACGATAAAAAACGGTGCCAACGCGAGCAGCACCGCGACGGCGAGTTTGGCGAGCATCAACAGGAAGGTGACGTAGCCGACGGTCAGCAAAGTCACTAACCAGACGACGCCGGCGAGCAGAATCGGCCCGACGTTGGTCAGACCGCCGTTATTCCAAAGGAGTGCGGCCGACTGTAGGCCGCGATCATAAATCAAACCGACCGAGGCGTTGATGCCGTCGCTGTCGCCGCCGGCGGTAACCAGTAACGCCGTGGCCACCGATTCGGGGACGTCGGTGAACAAGCGAAACACCAGCGTGATCAGCAATCCTACGTTGGTAATAAGTACGTAGATAAAACCGAGCTTGAACACGCGCGGAAAAAGATCGCTTAAGGCGAGATTCAGACGACCAATCAAGATCAAGTAGCCCATCACAGTCACGAACAGAATCATCATGGCTGTGATCCAGTCATTGGCTACCGCGTTGAAGGCGTTCCACGCGTCAAACACGAAGGTGCCGACCGCGGCATCCGTGGCATCGAGGATGGATTCCAGCACGGGCTAGTGGTCTCCCTCGAGTGATCCGAGTACGCGGCGGCGAATGCCGAGTTCTTCGAGTGTTTTGCCTTCGCTCTGGATGGCGCGATCGTAGGGGTCACAATCGCGAAAGGCCGCCATGTCAGGTGTTCTCCAGCCCGGCTCCTTTTTCTCGCGCCGCGCCGCGTCCTGTCGTTGCACGTCGGCGCGACAGGCGGTGATCTCGGTAATTTCACTACTCCACCACTGCCAGAAATTTTGCGCTTGCAGGTGTCGGGGATCGAGATTTTGAATGCCATTCAGCGTTAGGTGATCGGCCATGAGTGTTTGCCAACCCAGGCACTCAGTCGCATAGGGTGTGGTCTGGGCCGACTGCGGATCAGCGAAGTAATCTTTGCAGATCGGCTTGACACCACCGCCGGCCTTGACCAGCAAGTACAAGCGGGCTTTTTCGAATTCGGCCAGCGGCGACGGCGGCAGCTCAGAATCCTCGCTGCACGCAAACAGGCCAAGCATCGCCACGACAAGCAGGCGTTTCATGGTGATGGATTCCAATGTGAGGGCACACCATTCACCGGTTCGCGCTGATCGCAAGGCACGATAGCCGCATCAGTGAGGTTGAGCGTATTTGTGCACGGTGCTTTCAGATCGCGATGCGCGCAGCTTGCCGTTAAGACGGCGCCGATTAGTAACAGAGAAAGTGTGCGATTGCGTCTAAATTTCATTGTGGCTACTCCGTGGGAATGTCTTCGAGGCGAAAGGTCTGATAACGCAACATGGCGGCCATGTTGGTCGCGTCGACCAGCGCTTGATTGTCGGCGGCGGCTTGTTGCTGCAACTGAATCGTCGACAGGCGCACCAGATCGTTCAACGCCATGCCGTTCTCAGCCACGACGCGGGCGTTGAGATCGGTGCTCGCTTTACTGTCCGGCGATGCGTCAATGCGGGCCATCAGCGATTCGTAGTTGACGGTGCGTTGCGAGGCTTCATCGAATGAGCGTTCCGCGACGGCCATGCTGGCGTAGGCGGTGTCGCGTCGGCGTTCGTGCGCGAGTGCATTGGGGCTGGTCTCATCGCGTCGGTCGATGTCGGCGCCGCTGCCGACCTGAAACGTTTCGGCATGGGTCTCGTAGATGGCGCGCGTATCGGCGGCCGATCCCGGTAGGCCACCGGCCTCGAGAATACGCAAGGTGTCCTCCCAGGTGGTCGGTGTGTAGCGGCGTGAGTCGCGAAACGCCGGTGAATTCAATAAATCGCCCATGCCGCGTGAGCCGGTTAAGGCCTCGACCTGTTTAATGGACTGCTGCAGCTCCTCGAACTGCCGTTGGTAGGCTTGCTGCATTTGCACCAGTTGGCGAATACTCTCAGCGACGTTTGCCACGTCAATGACGGGGATGCCGCCCGCGCGGGCCGCGCCCGGACAGATAAGCGTTAGCGCAATAACGGTGCTGATTATGCGTAGTGAAGTCATCGTGATCTCCGTTGATGAAAAACCGGCAACCAGTCGGCGGGGTTGTCGCCAAACTGCTTGCGAACTTGGTCGAGTAGGGTGACGGTGTCGTCGCGGCCAGACAGGACGGCGAGTAAGTCGTCGAGCCCGTTCAGATCCAGGCGAGCGATCACCGAATGCGCGCCGTGTTTGAGTAGAAAACAGCGGCTGGTGTCGGGGAGCTCGCGGACGATGCGAAGCTCCTCGCGGGTCAAACCAAAACCGTCGCAATACGCCGCAGCGTCAGCCTTGAGGTTCGGCATAAAGATTTGCGTCGGTGATTGCTCGTTGATGACGCTGCCGATCGGCGAGTTAATGATGCTGTCCGCCGACTGACTGCCAAGACCCACTAGCCCCTCACGTTTTCGAATCGTGCGTTCCCATTCTTCGATGCGCTCGGCAACGTCCGGGTCTTTCAAACCGCGCCACGCTTCATCGATAAAGATGATGGCTTTTTGTCCCACGAGTCGTTGATCGACACGATGGAAAAGATACATAAGTGCCGGCGGTCGACCGACGGCGTCGTCCAGGATGAAGGTCAGGTCAAAGCCGGTGGTGCGCTGATCGAAACTCAACGCGTCCGTTGCATTGTCGAACAGCCAGGCCCGCTCGCCGTTGCCCCACCATGGTCGTAAACGTTCGGCAATGCTGTCGGCCGAGGGACGTTCATGGCCGTGAAAGAGCTCTTGCAAAACACTCAGCCGACGGTGCTCGGGTGCGGCCTGGAAATTAGCGTCAATGGCATCGGCGATGATGGCGTTGTCAGCGGCGTTAAGCGCCGAACCGTCCAGCGGCCGTACCAGTTGCGTCAACCATTTTCTTAAGAACGCACGATTGACCGGTGTGTCCTGCAGCTGCAGTGGATTGAATCCGGTGGGATGGCCCGGTTGAATGACGCTGTACTGGCCGCCGATGGCGCGAATAAAAATCTCGGCGCCGCGCCGAAAGTCGAAATACACCGAGAAGGGCCGATAGCGCTGCGCCTGTGCCATGAGAAACGTCATGACAACGGTCTTGCCGGTGCCCGACGGGCCGATGACCACGAAATTGCCAAGATCGCCTTGATGGAAATTGAACGCGTAGGGTGTGCCCGAGGTGGTCTCAAGCAACGCCACGCACGGCCCCCAGTGATTGCCCTCACGTTTTCCTTGCGGGAAGTTGTGCAGACTGGCAAAGCCTGCGAAGTTCGCCGTTGAGATCAACGCGCGTCGCGCGATGAAAGCGAAGTTACCTGGCAGTTGCGCCCAAAACGCCGGCTCCTGATTGACGTCCTCGCGCACCGTCATCAGTCCGATGTGCGTTAACTCCGATGTCACGTCCGTGACCGCCTGATCCAGCGCGGGTGCATCCTTCGCTTTAACGAATACCGTCGCGTGATGCTCACCGAAAGCGATTTGACCGGACGCAGCGGCATCGGTGGCGGCGGAGAGTTGTTCCATCAAGGTGACGGCGCGATCCTCGGCCGAGTCCATGACGCGTTGTACGCGTTCTAATTCGTTCAACGCTTTTTGACGGTCCAGAAAACCGAACGACTGCGTGAGTACAAACTCGTGCGGCAATCGCAGTAGGGCATCTAACATGCCCGGTCCGGATTCCGGCGCGTACTCTTTAATGGAGACCATCGCGCCGAGCGTTACATCGTCTCGAGCCGCACCGCGAATCTCCACCGACTCCGGGCCGAAGAACGGCCGCTTATATCCCAAGTATTGATCTAGGCGCATTCGCGGTGCGCGAACCGGTCGTGGCTCGTGGTTGATGAGATAGCTCAAGAACGACAGCGCTTCTGAAAATACGCCGTCGGCTGTTTTCGTGAAACCGAGTCGTCGTGGCTGGTAGCCCGCCAACGTCGTAACGACGTTGCGCGTCGCTTCATTGAGCGCCTTTAGATTCGCCAGGCGCTCTGCGGCCTGTGCCTCCTTGTCGGCGCGGCTCGATACCAGCCGGGCGACCTGCTCCATGATGCCGACCGTACCGCGCAGTGGACGGCGAACAATCGTTAAATACTGGTCGTTGGCAAACAGGTGTTTGTCGCTGAGTTTTTGTCGCCACGCCGCATCAAGTTCTCGACTGACGCCGTCGAACTCGCCATCGGGATAGTCGCTGACCTGCCGGCGAACGATGTGTTGGTAGATCGCAAATCGTGCGTTTGCCATGCCGCGCCACAGGGAATTTCGAAGCACTTTGCGGTAGTTGAGTTCGGCCTGATCGGCGGTTTCGAACGGGAAGCCCTCAAGGCGAATAATTTGCAGCAGGTAACCGTCCTTGGTGGCGAGCGTGTGCTCATCGACGTGATGGGTATAGGGGATGAATCGCTCTATACCCACCTCCGCCAATGCATCGGTGCCGCGCTGCGTGGTTTTAATGGCAAGCTTTCCCATCTGTGTCGGGCGCCGCTCAGGGTCGGTAGCTGTTAGCGCGCCACAGGCGGCGATTGCGAATGTTGGGTGTGGTTAAGAGCCGGACGCGCCACAGATCAAAAAAGCGCACCTCCTTCAGGCACGCAATCACACCGACCAGGTGCACCGGAATCCCAATCAACCAGGCCCACGGACTGTTCAAGGCGAGAAACGCAATGGTCGTGGCAAGCCCGTTCAAAACGAAATAGGTATACGTCACCCCAAACGCCATGGTGGGTCGGGTCAAACCCAAGAACAGCGGATCGATCGCCACCGGTTCGTCGTCTTCGTAATGTGCCATTCACTCAGACCGAACCCTGGATGGCATCAACAATGGTGGCCGCACCAAAGATCAATGCAATGCCGACGACGACCGAGCCGGCGATGCCCCAGCGCAAGCGGCCGGTGAAACCGAGATAACCCAGAACCGCGACCGCGATGATGGCGGCGCTGCGCGCTATGGGACCGGTAAGAAAGTTGACAATGAAGTCGGCGAGATTTTCGAGGGGCTCTAAAGATTGAGCGTAGGCGGGCTCAATCAGTGCGACGATAAAAAATAGGCTAAGTGCGCTTCCCTGTAGGAGAGCGGTTTTTCTTCTTGCTGGCATGGTTGGGCCCCTTCGGCTGCATGGTTTCAAGTTCTACCGTCAACCTCCCAACCTCGGGCACTTCTGTCGCCAGGAAGCGCTGCAACGCTGAGAGCTGTTTCCAGACTCTGCGCTCCTCTTTGCTTCGGGCCTTGCTGATAAAAAGCGGCTCGGCATCGGAGAGCACAATGTCAATCGTCCACCAGGTCTCTCCGTCTCGTTTCAAAGACCGAGCGACCAGTTCGAACGCTGCATTTGCGCGCACCAGTGCTTGCAGTTCGGACTGCGTCAGTCCGCTTTGCTTAGCTGCCATCGGGTCTGTGTGTCTCTTCCTGCCTGAATCCACACCATTTTTACGCGAGAGAGTCGCGTTTGGCGAGATGGTTTCGGCGGAATCAATCGACGGGGCGTTGAATACGGCCGTCACTCAGTTCCCTCTGTCTTGCTGGTATTAACGAATTGCAGCGTTGTCCTTATAAGAATCATTATCCGAAAAAGCATAAATACTGTGCTTAAGATTGCAATGTCGTGCATCGTATCACATAGTGTATCGGGCGCAAGCACTGGATTACAGGACACACATGCGGTGGTTCACCGCGCGTCGATTTAGCGATTCGCGCTGCGCCGACCGCATACGATCTTGTTGGAGAGATGAAATGATTCGAGCCTTGTTACTTACCCAGGCGGCCATATTGTTGGCTGTCAGCTTGCCGGCGCCGCCGGCCGTGGCTGCCTCTCAGGACGAATGCGCCATCTGGTTGTGTTTGCCGACGGGCTTTCTCGCCGGTTGTTCCGATGCCAAAAAAGCCTTCGAGCGTCGTATCCTCAAGGGCAAGTCGCCGTTACCGGCGTGGGGCTCGTGTGCGGTGACTTACGCATCGACACCGGAGTTTACGTTCGCCGTGGGATATGAAACTTACGAGCCTTGCCGGGACGGGTTCCTTCTTCAGAGCGTCGAGGAGCTGTCGGTCGCGTTCTGCCGTTCCATAGAGCCGACGGAATCGGACGAGGGCGAGCCGAGGTTTGAAACGTATCCGGCTACAACCCGAACGGTGAGGCGCTACTTGCAGTTGTTCGAAAACGGTTCCCCGATTCGAGTTCTGGACAGTGACGGCAATGTCGTCTCCGACGGACGCTTTTTCTATTGAAGAAATCTCTGCCGCGGATCTCGGTAATGCTCGCCATTGCCGGTACGGCGGCGCCCTCAATGGCCGATGTATGGCAGTATCGCGAGAACGCTGAATCCTCTTTTCATCGAAGTCTGGATCATCTGCAGCGGCAGCGTTTGTCGGAGCATTGGCGTCCGCCGTCTGCAGCAGAGCTTATCGCCCGACGAGTGAAGTTCGACCCGATGATTCGCGCATTGGCGCGCCGGCACGGCCTGGATCCCGATCTGGTGCATGCCATTGTGCTGGTTGAATCGGCCTATGATCCGATCGCGGTGTCAAAGGCCGGTGCGATCGGTCTCATGCAGTTGATGCCGGCGACGGCCGAGCGCTTCGGGGTCATTGACGCGACCGATCCGGAGCAGAATATCGAGGCCGGTGTTCGCTATCTCAAGACGCTTGCGGTTCAGTTCGACCGACTGGAACTCGTGCTTGCCGCGTACAACGCGGGCGAGGACGCTGTTGAGCGCTTCGGTCGGACCGTGCCACCGTATCCAGAGACGCAAGCTTACGTGGATCGGCTGCTAACGCTGCTCGATCGACGCGACGGTCTTTTCGACTGATCAAGCAATCACTCTAGCTGCCGGTTCGGCAGTTGCCCAAATGTCTGCTGTGCGGATGAATAGGGGAATTCGCGCAGCGCTCCGCAGTGGTTTAAGCACGCCTAGCATCGCCGTGTTGTGTTCTTCATCAAGGCTTAAATGAATCGTTACTGCACCCGTGTCCTCTCAAAGTTGCGGGCCGCACCCGTTTGCAACGAGCCCTGATCTATCCCACCGACACACGACGTTTCCCATGCGCACCAACCCACTCCAGCGGAGCGTGCCATGAGCGAATCAAACAACATCCTCTACATCCAAGACGACAACGGCGTCTACCTTGAAGCGACCACAGACGAAGTGGTGCAGGGCGCTCGCCGCAAACTGCGTCGAAAGTTTCGCAAAGGCAAAGCCATTCGCAGCCCGAAAGACACGGAAGACTTTCTGATCGCCGAGCTTGCCACCGAGCCGAACGAAATCTTCTGCTGCCTGTATCTCGACAATCGACACCGCGTAATCAAGTTTGATCGCGCCTTCCATGGGACCATCGACGGCACCAGCGTGTACCCCCGGGTCATCGTCGCCAGGGCCTTGACGCTCAACGCCGCCGCACTTGTCCTCGCCCACCAGCATCCAAGTGGGGTCGCGGAGCCGAGCCAGGCTGACGAGCGCATCACGCAGCGTCTAAAGGCCGCCCTCGAGTTGGTCGACGTGCGAGTCCTCGACCACATCATAATCGGCGGTGACACGTCGGTGTCACTCGCGTCCCGCGGCCTCTTATGAGGCGCGGGCGATCACTGTGATTGCGGTAACCGTCGATGCGCTTTCAAGGCGTATTCTGCAAAGAGAGTGCTGAGACAGTGCTACGCTCATTGTTATTACTTCGGTCAAACCTTGGGTGCTGCGTATGAATTTATCTCGACGTAATATTTCCAGCGACGACCTCGGCGGCATCGTTAGTGTTGTCCGCTGTGATAACCGCCCATTTGCGCTGGACTTGCGCGCCGTATTCTTGCGTCATGGTAGTGATGAATGGCGCTATGTGACTGGCCGATGCGTAGAAGCAACAGATGCTTTCGAGCAGCGGCACGAGATGTACCGAGACTTCGCATTTGTCGCACAATCGCTTGGCGCTCAGCCGATAAGCGAGTTTCTAAGTGTTTTGTCGGGCACCGGATGTGAGCTATCAGCTCAGGTGCCACCGATCAAGATCAAGGATCAAAACGTTAGTTGGACCGAGGAGATCGTCCCAAGTCATGCGACAGGCACAGGCCTGCCGAGGCGAAAATACTCGGCTAGGATCGACGGCGATGCGTACTTTTCAGAAGGACAGCTGATTGCCTATGGAATGCCCCACTACCTGTCAGCGGGGGAGTACACGAGAGAGTTTCTCGGGCTATCGCAATTCCACGGGGCAAGCGATGGTCAAAAGGGTGAGCTGTCGATCGAGGTGACTGACCAGCGAGGCGCGATTGGTATCGACAATGATCGCCTGTTTATCGCCAATGCGAAGGAGCCGCTCTGCCTGGTTGGCCATCTAAACAGCGAGACACCGATCAAACTGATGGGGGACGAAGAACAGGTTATCGACACTCAGAACCTACGGGATGTCGAACTTTGGCTGGTCTCGGAGGGCGACGAGGTTATTGACTATCGGTCATCTACAGAGTGGCCCTACCAGTACCTATCAGACCGCAATCACTCGCGAATCAGCGAGCGACTCGAAGACCTCATCAACGGCGGCGAATCGGAAATCTGTGAGTTCAAGGTCTTCGTTGATTTGGGAGATACGCATAAGTTTTCAGAGATTGAGCGGACGGTGTGCGCGTTTGCCAATGGCCGTGGTGGCCAACTCTTCATCGGTGTTAACGACGAAGGCGAAGTGATGGGATTGGCAAAAGACCTTGTGAAAAAGCGGGGAGGAAACATCGAGAAAGCCGCGGCCGATTATGCTGCCGCGATTCGCAAACAATTACTGGAAGGTCTCCGGCACAATCAATGTTTCGCTATCGAGGCGGTTGTTCTCTATGGGCTCACTGTCGTTACGCTTGCGGTAAAGAGGTCCCCTGAACCCAACTATTTACTCAACTCGAAACAGGCATACGTGCGCCACGGATCGACGAACATGAAGATGTCCCCACCGGAGCTCGCGGCTCGGGCTCAGTCTGTCGCTGATGGCTTCTACGAATCCTAGTGCCATTGTAAAAGGACGACTTCGGCCGCTCACGACTAGATGTGAAAACTCAGATCTGAGCGTACAGCTGTTGTCAGATTCGCGCACTCCGATAGTCCGCTTCCGCCTACAAGCAGACCGTCAGAAACGTCGCTAACTGCCTCGGTGACAGACGGTACCCAGCCAATAGCGGCCGTCCGGCAGCGGCAAGTCCTGACCCTGTCTTACCACTCGTGAATGTCAGCATTCGCTACCTGCAGTCGTTCAATGAGCGCTTGGCGACTGCTTGAAACTGCACATACAGTCGGTAGAGCAAGATTAGAAAGATCTATGTTGTGTGTCAGCACGAAGATGGTGACTTCGGTGTCACCACTGGGACCAAGCCAGCTACTGTGTTCTTGCCTCGACTAATTGCACAATGATTTCCGACAATAATAACTGTCCGAAAACATTAATAGCTGTCCGCTTTTTTTGTATGTGATTGATTGCAGAAGCATTGCTGCTCACTTAGACAATAATAGGTGTCCGCAATTCGTTGCACGCGATTCGAGCACGACAAGCTGCACGTAACCACGGCGATTGAAATCGCACAACCTAAAGAGCTGATAGGGTTCTGAACGGCTGAACCTGAGTCCGTCACTTCTGCACGTAACTCATTGATAGTGTATGCGCCGTATTCTGAGCGTTGAGATTGTTCCATCTCCGACCGAGAGTCGGTCGTCGTGACAGGTCAAAGCCGCCAACGCCAGGGATAATGGAATTCGCACGAGGTCAATCGGCGATCGCTGTCGATTGTGACCACACAACTTGCCACTGTCCGTCTCGAAGTTCGAGTGAGCTGATATGCCAATAACTCGCTGGTGGGTAGGATTGCTCGCCCACGGTAATTTCGATAGTTGACCGGTACCGCAACACGGCCGCACCAACATGGACCTTCACTTGAATATCGGATACAGGTTCGAAGACCTGGTAGTCAAATATTCCAGATGAGATCCCGCCCAAATATTGTTCTTTCGTATAGACACGACCACTCGGACTAACCAACTCGAAGTCATCCGAATGAAAGCGATCCGCTGCCATCATGTCGGCGTCAATCAGTGATTGTAGTCGTTCTTTTTCGATCAATTGAAAGAAACCCACGTCGGGATCATGATTGGCACTTGTTGGCAGCCTGGAATCGCATGCCGATATCATAAGTGAGCTAAGGAACATCATAAGGGCCTGTTGAAAAGACATTTAAATTTCCCAACCAGAAAAGAGAGTAGTGTTGCCATCCAGTATTCGAGCGACATCGGTTTAGCGAAGCACCACCGGCCCGCCGCTGTCGTTCAGATCCAGGCTAAGTAATCGACAAGCTGTGAGAGATGTTTTTTACAGTCATATAGTTGAGTATGCCCTCCGAGCCGCCTTCGCGACCGTAGCCACTGGATTTCACGCCGCCGAAAGGTGTCTCGGGTAGCGATGCTTCCAACGTATTTATTGACACGTTGCCAGCCTCAATGCGCTCGGCCATTCGATCCGCGTAGTCGGCACGATTGGTAAAGCCGTAAGCTGCCAGGCCAAACGGCACAGCATTAGCTCTTGCAATACCGTCGTCCAAGGACGCAATAGGGTTGATAATGGCCAGCGGCCCGAATGGCTCTTCCTGCATAACCCGCGCAGAATCAGGAACGTTCACCAGCACAGTTGGTTCGAAGAAGTAACCTCGGCTGCCGATTCGGTTGCCTCCAGTCCGGACCTCGGCTCCACACTTACGCGCATCCTCGACGAGCGCCGCTAGCGCTTCCGGTCGTCGCTCGTTGGCAAGCGGGCCCATTTCAACCCCCGGATCAAGGCCATTGCCCACGATCGTCGCGGACGCCCGCCGAACGAATTTCTCCGCGTACTCCTCGAAAATACTCTCGTGTACGAAGAAACGTGTAGGAGAAGTGCAGACTTGGCCTGCGTTGCGCATTTTTCGTATAGCGCCAGTGTTTGCCGCTGCGTCGATATCAGTGTCTTCGCAAACGATGACTGGCGCGTGACCGCCCAGCTCCATCAATACCGGCGTCATGTGCTCAGATGCCAGAGTGGTTAGATGCCTGCCAACTTCCGTAGAGCCGGTGAATGCGACTAGTCGTACTTGGTCTTGTCGAATAAGGTGATCCGAGATTTCGGCTGGTGATCCGAACACCAAGCTCAATACGCCGGGAGGAAGACCGGCGTCGTGGAGGGCCCTGGCAATGTGTAGCGCTCCAGCCGGAGTCTCTTCGGCCGCCTTGAGAATGATCGAGCACCCTGACGCGATCGCACCCGCGACCTTCCGACAAGGCTGACTCATTGGAAAATTCCAAGGAGAGAATGCCGCCACGGTACCGATCGGTTGGTGGTGCACGACATACCGGACGCCGGGAGCACTTGGGATCACACGCCCGTAGGTACGTGTAGCTTCGCCCGCATCCCACTCCAAAAACTCACAACCTCGGATCACCTCAAGGCGAGCCTGGCCAAGCGGCTTACCGTGCTCCGCGGTAATGGCAGTAGCGATTTCCTCTTGTCTCTCGCGCATGAGTGCAGCGGCCTTTAACAGCACGTTCGCCCTTTCGACTGGTGCCGTTTTGCTCCAGACCCTGAACCCTTTCTCGGCCGACTCAAGTGCGTCGTCCAGGTCACTTTTCTCTGCATGAGGTAGACGGCCGATTTCCTTTTCAGTTGCGGGATTGAGGACGGGACGGTCATCGACGGTCTTGCGCCATTCGCCGTTGATAAAGAGGTGCAGGTCTGGATAAGTGCTCATTGCCGATGTCCCATTTGAGTGGTCTAACAATCAGAATCTAGCGAGTCTGTCATACGCTTAGGTGAACCAGAGGAAATCAGGTATCGGAAAATGGGATATCAGGATATTCGCGTGTTTCTTGCCACGCGACGAAGCGCATTGAGAAATTCGGCGCTCGCGGGCGAAAGGCTGTCGAGTCCCCGATGAGAAACGCCAACAGGCCCATTTCCGAATGGCACCTGCCAATCCACTTTGGCGAGCATGCCATTTGCTATGTCATAGGATACGACGTGCTGTGGCATCAGCCCTATTAGGTCACGCTTCTGTAGAAGCGAGCGATTCGTCAAGTAGCACACTGATTCGAGAATCACCGGAGGGATGTATTGGTCTTGCCCGACGAAGAATTGATCAACCTGCCGGCGCAATGTTGTTTCTAGAGGTGGGAGGATCCATCCAAATGGCTTGATTTGCTCGAAGGAGGCTGCTCGGACTTTAGCTAGCGGGTTTTGCTTGCCTACGACGGCAACAACACGCTCATCAAATAGTTCTTCTTGCACTAGCTTGGCCCTCGTTCTGTATGCAGGCAGGCGCCCAACGATCATGTCAATCTCGCCAGAGATGAGTGCGGGTATCAGCGCGTCGTTTGTTCCCTCAACCACTTTGATTGCCACGTTGGGGCGATCAGTAAGCACTGACTCAATTGCGTTCGGTAGCAGATCGGGCGCTGCAGCCAATAGCGTGCCAACAACGACCCGTCCGCTGCTGCCTTCAGTCAGATCGTCGAGCTCCTGTGCGGCATTTGAAACTTGAGCGAGAATAAGCTTGCCGTGGCGGATCAATGCGTCCCCAAAATCGGTCGGAATCACGCCGCGATTGGTGCGCTCAAACAGCTTCACTTCGAAGTCTTGCTCTAAATCTTGAATCAGCTTCGTTGCGGCCGGCTGCGAAACTTGCAATTCGCGGGAGGCATTCTGAATGCTGCCGTAGCGGCCGACAGCGACCAATAGTCGGAGTTGCTTGAGTTTCAGTCGAGTTATCGCGCGATCGACTATTCGAGTGTGTCGGGTAGCCAAAGTAAACTCCTAGAAGCAGATGCTCTGCGCTTCTTGCTCCAGCTTGCTGACAACGCTCATCGCGGCAAGCGCGGAGCTACGTGGATTATCGGGAAGTGCATTCCCTCGGATCTCGAACGAAAAACGGCCGAAATCGCCTGTAGCTTCAATCTCATGGATGTTCTCGGTTACGTTCGGATCGGCGATTAGTTGAACCTTCGTTCTATCGAATCCGATCCCGGCAAGAGCGACCGCAGCGGCGACATTAGCGTTCTTGGGGTACTCCGTGGCCGCGACACGAGCTGTACCATCAAAGTGTATGTTGGCGCTGCCTTTAAGATTGTCCAGGTCCACGCGTTCTTCCGCCGGTGATCCTTTCCAGCTTTGCGGCGGTTTTCTGCCGACATAGACGACGCTCTCCAATTTGCCGACACAGGCCGCCCGCAAACAATCAAGCGCGCCAATAGCACCACTCACTAGCTGTAGCTTTGCATTACCGTCGGTTGCAGCCTGCTCCAAACTATTGTAGAGATCCGGGTCGGCGAGTGCGCCGATAGATACTGTCGTCAGATTGATACCGCGTCGCAGAATGTCTGGCCCATGTAACTTCAATGCCATGTGGCCAGCACAGTCGATCATATGATCGATATCATCCGGCAGGTCTGATGCGGATGACACTAGACGCGTTCCGCCTTCCTCCTTCCCACGGTGTTGCAGAAGCTCGGGGAGCAGTAGCAGCGCCGGGACCTCGTGGCCCCTCTCGAGTAACTTACCCCGAACGAAGCCCCCAATGGCCCCTTCGCCAATGATTCCAATTTTCATCTAATTCTCCATTCTGGTGTTTCCATTATCGCATGGCAAAAGGCACCTGATATCGTTTTTTGTTATACCCAGATAACGTCATTCGATTGGAGTATCCAGTATTGTCTCGAGGCAAATTCGAATCCCAGTACTTATTCGGGTGCTACGTGAATCAGGTTAATCAACAGGAAGCGATGTCATCAAATATTCCAAACTAGATGCAAAAGACTATGCTCGCGAGAACATGCGAGGAATATGGGCCGCTGCACTCAATCCGTTTCACGAAGACCTTTCACTGAACGAAGCAGGCCTGCGCTCGAATATCCGCCACTGGATTGACGACCTTGATATTCAGGGACTGTTTATCGCTGGAAAGCAGGGTGAGTTCTTCTCCATGTCGCTTGATGAACGCAAACGTAATTTCGAGATTGCGGTTGACGAGTGCGACGGCAAAGCGGGCGTTATCATTTCGGTCTCGGATCAAAATTTCGATACGGTTTTAGAACTCGCCCTTCACGCACAAAACTGCGGCGCAGATTACGTCGTGGTTCATGCGCCTGTATTGAGTTTCGTGCACGATCGTGGCGAGGTGCTGTATCAATACTACAAAGCGCTATGTGACAAGCTGACAATCGGTATCGCCATGTGGAGCCACTCAGATTCGGGTTATCTAATGCAGCCGGAGGAGTGTGCGCGGATTGCCGAGCTCCCTAACATCGTCGCTGTAAAGTACTCCGTCCCTCGCGAGATGTACGTACGCCTAACTCATATGGTAGGGGACAAAATTCACGTCTCAACATCGTCGGAGGATGAGTGGCTCGACAATATCGAGGATCTAGGCTGGAAGCTCTATCTTTGTTCGTCACCGCCCTATCAGTTGCAGACAAAGAACGACAAACGAATGGACGAATACACGCGACTCGCCTTCGCTGGAAAATTTGAGGAGGCCCGAAGAGTTCGGGATAGCCTCAATCCGGTGCGCGAGGCGATCGTACAATCTCGACCGGCGGACAAGCCGCAAGCGTTTGGCAAGTATTGGCAGGAATTACTAGGCCAGGTCAGTGGGCCCGTGCGACCACCAATGCTTGAGCTTACCGACGAAGAGAAAGCGGCGGTGCGAGAAGCTTTCGGAAATTGTGGATTGAAGCGGTAGGTTGACGCGGCCGACGAGTTACAAGTTCTACATATTCGTCATTAGTGCTTGTGCGGCTTACCCGAGGCGCAGCCACACGCTGTGGCAGCAGCGCTTCTCTTGTTAACCACGGTACTGCGCTTCAGGCCCGGCAGTCTCAGGGCGACAGCAGCCGTAATGATTCGCCGTACAGGTTCGCCAGTAACCGGGTCGTGCGTTAGCGTCTCTTCGCTCATGCGCTGAAACACCTCAAACTGCCTCGGCGGGCTTTCCGAGTTCTCAGGGATCGTTTCGTATACGTAGGTTGGCATTGGATCCGTGCCTCTATTGCCCGACAGCTTGATCGACCGGCGCGTCGTCCAATTCAAGCCCGGTTTTGACTTGAATGTCCTCAGGTTTCAGCTCGAGCCCCGCGCTTTTCGCGACAAAGTCGAAGACAACGCTAAAATCGACATCACCGACGTTTCCGTCATCCATTGATGCTTGTATCACGTCTCGAGTCGCTGAAGCGGTAGGCATGGGAACTTCGAATTTTCGTCCTAGTGACAATCCGAGATCCATATCTTTTTGCATGAGTGCGGGCGTAAACGTAGTCGTATAGTCCAAGTTTACAAAGGCAGGTGCTTTGTAACGGCTGAACACCGAGCCCATGACACTATTGTTCATAAATACATGAAATGCATTTCGCGAAATTCCGGCCTTCTCCGCGAGAACCGTTAATTCAGACAGTGACTGCGTTACGACGCCGAGAAATACGTTGTGGCAAATCTTTGCAACTCGAGAGAGCTCCCCTTCACCGACGTACTGGACGCCCATTGGTCCAATTGTTTCCAAAAAGCTGCGAACCTTCTCAAAAGAACTCTTCGGGCCCGATGCGACGATACTTAGCTTACCCCCTTTAACGCATTTGCCATTGCCGCTTACAGGAGCTGCAACGAATTCAGTTCCAAAAGTGGCAAGCCGCTGTCTTATCTCGGCAGATACCTCAACCGATATGCTCGAGCAGTCGACCACCATGGCGGGCCGCGCGTTCCCGGAAAAAATACCACTGGATCCAAACAGTACATCGCGCAATACATCCTGCGTCGAAACCATCGTAAAGACGATGTCGCAGTTTGCGAGATCGGCTAAGTTACTGGCCAGCTTAGCGCCGCGCTCTGCCAGCGGCTCGGCTTTCATGCGTGTCCTGTTCCAAACCGAAACACTACACCCCGCTAACGTCAGCCTCTCCGCCATTGGGAATCCCATGCGGCCCATGCCGACCCAGCCCAGGCTTAATGCTTGCGTTTCACTCCTTGTCACCTTGCTCTTCTCCTTTCGGTTCTAGATTCAACTGCGAGATGCATTGATGCAGACGTGTGCAAACCATACCAAAATGATCATAATCCCGCAAGCATGAGACCTTTGATTGTCCGGATTCTCGACAAAACCCTTTAATTCATTAACTTTCACAACAATCGCTTGCTACTGGGGCCACCATTTCCGGTGAACCCGATGCATCCTTAGATCGCCCTTGGCTTGATAATTTCGTGTTGTTGCACTACGATGTCTGCACACGTTTGCAATTTTGCCGCACAAGCGTTCCAAAAAGGATAATCATGGCGCAGATTCAAAGCACCGAGCCGACCATCATCTTGCCGGAGGACATAGAGCCTCGTTGGACATGGGACAGGCCTATAGCCTCGCCGGGGCGAACCAATGTGGACTTTGAAGAGCGCGTCGATTTTCGTCGATTGCACAAGTATCGCGTAGCGCGAGCGCAAAAGGCCCTTGAGGCGTCAGAGCTCGGTGCTGTCTTGTGCTTCGATAACAACAACATTCGATACCTGACGAGCAGTGTTATCGGGGAGTGGTCGCGTGACAAAATCTGCCGATATGCCCTGTTTACGGGGAACTCGAATCCATATCTGTGGGACTTTGGTTCTGCAGCTGCTCATCACAGGCTATATGCCCCCTGGCTGAAAACGGATCACTGTAAAGCCGGCATGTTGGGTCTCAGGGGCTCCGTTCCGCCAGACGCAGGTCTTTTCAAGAATGCGGCGAGAGAAATATACGATCTCCTCAAGGCCGAGGGCGTAGCTGACATGCCATTAGGCGTCGACATTGCCGAACCGCCAATGCTATTCGCCCTACTTGAAGTAGGCCTAGATGTACGCGATGCGCAGCAGGTGTTTTTGGATGCTCGTCAAATCAAGAGTATGGATGAGATTGTATTGTTGAACACCTCCGCCGCAATGGTCGACGGAGCCTACCAACAGATCGCTGAAAACTTGAAGCCCGGTGCGAGGGAAAACGAGATGGTCGCCCTGGCAAACAAGGTGCTATACGAAGCCGGCTCGGACGACGTTGAAGCCATCAATGCAGTATCGGGTGAAAGGTGTGCTCCACACCCTCACAATTTTACGGACCGAATGTACCGACCCGGCGATCAAGCATTTTTTGACATCATTCAGTCCTATATGGGCTACCGGACATGCTACTACCGAACGCTAAATGTGGGCTTCTCAACACCCGCACAAGACGACGCATACAAACAAGCGCGTGATTGGATAGACGCTGCCATCAACATGGTTCGACCTGGAGTCACTACTGACAAAATCGCCGCTCTTTGGCCGAAAGCTGAGGAGTTCGGGTTCGATAGTGAAATGGAAGCCTTTGGCCTGCAGTTTGGGCATGGGCTTGGATTGGCGTTGCACGAGCGACCCATCATCAGTCGACTTGTGTCTTTCGAGAATCCGTTCGAGTTGCAGGAAGGAATGGTCTTTGCTTTGGAAACATATTGCCCAGCGGCCGATGGAAACGGTGCCGCTCGAATCGAGGAGGAAGTTGTGGTCACAGCAGACGGCTGCAGAGTAATTACCCAGTTTCCCGCCCAGGAACTGTTTGTCGCAAACAAGTATTGAGCATCGGTCAGGAACCAAGAAATTGAACAACATATTTGAGAGCACCCCGACCGACCTCTTTATTGGTGGAGTCTGGGCGCCCGCAAAGAGTGGTGAGCGGATCGATGTGACGGACCCGGCTACCGAGCGGGTCATCGCAACTTGTTCTAGTGGCAACGTTGACGATGCAATAAGGGCGGTTGACGCTGCGAAAGCAGCTGCATCTCAATGGTCGAGTACTGCGCCGCGCGAACGAGCAGAAGTTCTCCGACGGGCTTTCGAACTGATGATCGAGAGACGCGACGATCTAGCAATAATAATAAGTAGTGAGGAAGGAAAGACGCGTGCTGAGGCACTAGGCGAAGTCACTTATGCGGCCGAATTCTTCCGGTGGTACGCCGAGGAAGCGCCGAGGATAAAGGGACACTTCGGACGTGGACCTGCGGGCACCAACCACATAATTGTTGATCACTCGCCGGTTGGTGTGTCACTACTAATCACACCATGGAACTTCCCGGCTGCGATGGCAACGCGAAAAATTGCACCGGCTCTGGCCGCTGGATGCACGGTCGTTCTAAAGCCTGCCTCCGAGACACCTCTAACTGCGCTAGCAGTCGCCCAGTTATTGGATGATGCTGGAGTACCCGCAGGAGCTGTCAACGTTCTCCCTTCAAATCGATCTGCGGAGATATCGAATAGCATTCTTGATGATGAGCGCGTCAAATTGGTGTCGTTCACCGGTTCGACCGAGGTGGGCCGAATCCTGTTGGCAAAAGCAAGTCAACGCATCGTCATCAGTTCGATGGAGCTCGGTGGTAACGCTCCGTTTGTTGTGCTTGACGATGCAGACATGGATGTCGCCCTTGAGAGCGCTTTGATAGCCAAGCTGCGCAATGCCGGCGAATCATGTATCGGGGCGAACCGTTTCTACGTGCACAATTCAATCAAGGACGAATTTGCAAAGCGGTTCGCTGCGGCCATGTCGAACCTCAAAATTGGGTCCGGTCTTAAAGACGGAGTCGACATCGGACCGTTGGTGAACGCATCTACTCGAAACAAAGTCGAGAAACTAGTGAACGACGCAGTTTCTGAAGGAGCGAAGGCACTAACAGGCGGCAAGCGACCTGACGGACCCGGGTTTTTCTACGAGCCCACAGTACTGGTAAATGTCGATCCTGACGCAGACATCCTCAAGGCCGAGATTTTCGGCCCCGTCGCACCAATCGTCGGATTCGACGATGATGAAGACGCAATATTCATGGCAAATGATACGACTTTCGGACTTGCCGCCTATGTTATTGGCAGCACCGGGCACGCTCTTGCCATAGCGCAAAGAATCGATGCGGGTGTCGTCGGTGTGAATCGCGGATTCGTTTCCGATCCGGCCGCACCATTCGGTGGCATGAAGCAAAGTGGCATAGGTCGAGAGGGATCGCAGGACGGTATCCACGAGTTTCTCGAGACGAAGTACATCGCGATCGATTGGTGATTCAATGCCCGAATTAACCCCCTTGAGCCCCCCCGCACCGTGGCACCAGATCGCAGCAACGACTACTGACTGGGAGGCTGCTGGACCAGTCGTGCTCCTAAAAATGCTGAATCACATGCACCTGATCCGGGCGTTCGAAGAGGAAATATTAAGGCTCGACAAGGAGGGATTGGCCCATGGGCCAATGCACGTGAGTGTGGGGCAGGAAGGCGCAGTTGTAGCAGCAATGTCCTTGCTGAAGACAAGCGACTCGATCAACGGTCCACATCGTGGTCATCACTTATTCCTCGCCAAGAGTCTGAATTTCGTTGACCAGATTGGCTTCGATCCGCGCATTGACGAGACGCCCGAGGCGGTGGATACCCTGATGTATCGGACCATGGCCGAGATCATGGGGCTAACTCCGGGGTTCTGCAAAGGGCGAGGCGGCTCGATGCACTTGCGTTGGGAGGACGCAGGTGTGATCGGGACCAACGCGATTGTTGGCGGCGGCGTACCGCTGGCAAACGGAGCTGCATGGTCGAAGCGAAGGCAAGGCAAGGGAGACGTCGTGTTTACGTTCCTGGGTGACGGCGCATGTCACATTGGCAATTTTTTGGAGTCGCTGAACTTGGCCGCGCTCTACGATCTCCCCATTTGTTTCTTCATTGAGAACAACCAGTATGCAGTCTCGACAACACTGGCCGAAGAGGCTCGGGAAACCCGCATGTCTTCACGCGGTATAGGATTTGGCATCCCATCATTTCGCGTTGACGGGATGAATCCAGTCGCCGTACGAGCGGCGACAGCACACGTCCTCAGTCTGTTACGGAAAGGCAAGGGTCCGACCGTACTCGAGGCGGATGTTTATCGCTATTACCATCATGGGGGCGGATTGCCTGGCAGTGCTTTTGGCTATCGCAGCAAGGAGGAAGAGGCAGCAGCACGCGCCCGCGATCCTCTCGCGCAAGTTGCGACGGCAATGATCGAGCGTGAATGGCTGACTGGCGCTGACGTCGCCACTATTGAACAGGCGGCGATCAGCACAGTGGCAAGGGCCGCGGCAAGAGTGACAAAACTAGCCGATGGCAAGCGCATTGTAGTGCCCTCATTATGGCCTGACCCCGACTTTCGCGATCAGGGTCTTCGCGGCGACCTGTCCGAATTCGATGCGATTGAATATGTTGAGCAAGATTCTTACAGCGGCAAAATCCAGAAATGCAAATTCATCGGCTCTATCGCCTCGGTCATGAATCGGCGTATGGAGACTGATGATCGATACTTTGTAATGGGTGAAGACGTTCACAAATTACGCGGAGGAACTAATGGCGCAACCAAAGGCCTTCCGGAGCGCTGGCCAGATCGCTGTATTCCGACGCCAATTGCAGAACACGGATTCGTCGGATTGTGCGGCGGTGTTGCAATTGACGGCCACTACCGGCCCGTCGTTGAACTCATGTACCCGGACTTTTCGTTGGTGGCCGCCGATCAGCTTTTCAACCAGATTGCGAAGGCTCGCCATATGTTCGGCGGCGACACTAACGTGCCGCTGGTTTTGAGGACCAAAGTTGCTCTCGGGTCAGGATATGGCTCACAGCACTCTATGGATCCTGCCGGCATGTTTGCAATGTGGCCAGGGTGGCGCATTATCGCGCCGTCCACACCATTTGATTACGTCGGACTAATGAATAGCGCGTTGGTTTGTGAAGATCCGGTAATGATATTGGAACACGTGGATCTCTATAGTTCGTTAGGCTGGGGAGCCGTGGACGATTTCGATTATTACATCGAACTTGGCAAGGCACGGGTGGCTCGTTCAGGCACGGCGTTCACAGTGTTGACCTATCTGACTATGGTCGATGCAGCGGTCAAAATTGCCGAAGAAATGGGCATCGACGCAGAGATCATCGATCTTCGCTCTCTCGATCGCGCAGGGCTGGACTGGGGAACGATAGCCGCGAGCGTCAAGAAGACACACAACGTTGTAGTACTGGAGCAGGGCCCGCTGACCACTTCCTACGGTGCGATGGTAACGGATGAGCTGCAACGCCAATTGTTCGACTATTTGGATCAGCCGGTCAAACGCATACACGGTGGTGAAGCGTCGCCAAGCGTTTCAAAAGTCTTGGAAAGGGCTTCGTTTGTCGGAGACGAAGAGATTCGTAGAGGTTTCAGTGAGGTCGTGGCAGATATGGGTCGATCCTATTTAGGGGCTGGTGGATGAGTACACTGCCAGGGATTCGCGGTACC
The DNA here is from genome assembly GCA_021773035.1 of Woeseiaceae bacterium. Taxonomy (GTDB): domain Bacteria; phylum Pseudomonadota; class Gammaproteobacteria; order Steroidobacterales; family Woeseiaceae; genus UBA1847. The sequence continues at coordinate 22,849 of JAJFKU010000069.1, read as the reverse complement.
GACCACATCGGGTTCACGGTTCCGAATCTTGAGGAGGCGATCGACTTTTTTGTCAACGTGATTGGCTGCGACTATCTATACAGTCTTGGTCCTGTTTTGTCTGATGAAGACTGGATGCTGGATCAACTCAATGTGCATCCGCGGGCATCCTTCCGGAACGCCTTATTGCGATGTCATCAAGGATCGAACTTCGAGGTATTTGAGTACACGGCCTCGGACCAGGACAATCGACAGCCGAAGAATAGCGATATTGGCGGTCACCACCTCGCGTTCTACGTTGATGACTTCGATGCAGCACTTGCGTATATCGAGGAACAGGGGCTGACCGTGCTTGGCGAGCCAGTGGTCCGCAAGGAGGGGCCTGTCGCCGGACAGACCTGGATCTACTTCTTGTCGCCCTGGGGCATGCAATTGGAACTCGTGAGTTTTCCCGATGGTAAGGGATATGAGCACGATACTCCAAAGCGTCAATGGCACGCGGCGCAACCGGACAACTGATGCCCAAAAAAGTCATACTCACTGAAATATCCTCGGAATTCGAATCGGGTTCGCTCGAGGAATGGCACGTGGTTGAAGGAGATCACGTCACCGCAGGCGACGTTATCGCCGAAATTTCCACCGACAAGGCTGTTGTCGAATTCGAGGCTGCAGACACCGGCACCATCGGTAAGCTTCTAGTGGCTGCCGGGACCGCAGATGTGGCAGTGAACACACCTATAGCGATCTTGTTGTTTGACGGTGAAACGGCTGAGGATCTACAGGGCTTTATGGCCACTGCTGAGGTAATAGACGATTTTCCACAAAGCAGCGTCAACCCGGAATCTTTGCTTCCAATGTCGTCAAAAACCATGTCGGCTGAGCGAAGTAACGACCGACAATTTAGCAGCCCGTATGCACGCAGAAGAGCCCATGAACTCGGTATCTCCATTGCGAGCATTCGCGGGAGTGGCCCCGCCGGAAGAATCGTGTCCGGCGATATTGAACCTAAAGAATCGTATGAGACGTTGCCGAACGATGCTGTGCGCAAAACAATCGCAAGACGATTGACAGAGTCAAAACAATCGGTGCCTCACTTCTATCTCACTATTGACTGCGAAGTGGACATGCTCTCGAATATCCGGCGGCAACTCAATCGCGCGGCGACACGCAGACAAAGGGATTATAGATTGTCGTTAAATGACTTCGTAGTTCGAGCATCGGCGATGGCGCTCCGAGACACTCCGCGAGTCAACGCCAGCTGGACCGATGAAGCGATCAGACAGTACGTCGATGTCGATATCTCTTTGGCGGTGGATACACCACGAGGGTTGCTGACACCGGTAATTCGACAGGCCGATACTAAGGACCTTCTCGGTCTCTCGTCGGAGATTAAGTATCTGGCGGAACGAGCACGGGCAGGAAGCTTGAAGCCAGAGGAACTCAAAGGCGGTGGGTTTACAATCAGTAACCTCGGCATGTTCGGAGTTCGGGAGTTCTCGGCGATTATCAATCCACCGCAGTCATGTATTCTCGCTGTAGGGGCCGCTGAGCAGAGACCAGTAGTCGAACAAGGCGTTTTGAAAACAGCAACGGTCATGACCTGTACACTTTCAGTTGACCATCGTTGCGTTGACGGAGCGCTCGGTGCGAAGTTTCTCCAAACTTTCAAGGGACTCATTGAGAAACCATCCTCGATGTTTGTGAGTAGTGCCCACTAGGCAGGATTTCTATAAAGGAATAGACAAGTGAAATTACTTAACAAGGCCATCGTAGTCACGTTGTTACTGGTGGTAACGGGTTGTAGTGGCGATAAATCGGATGGACCGATAGTTATCAAGTTTCCCCATGTCACGGCGCCGGCAACGCCCAAAGGAAAGGCTGCTGAACGTTTCCGAACGATGGTTGCAGAGCGACTGGGCGGCCGTGTCATTATCGAAGTCTATCCGTCTTCGCAATTAATGAATGACGATGATTCATTAGATGCTTTGGCATTTGGAGAGATACAGATGATTGCTGTTTCTCTTTCGAAGTTTGATCGCTTAACCAAAAAGTTTCAGGTATTCGATTTACCATTCCTGTTTCAAGATCTTAATGCAGTGGAAAGGTTTCAAGCTAGTCCAGAGGGATTGACATTACTTAGTTCAATGTCCGATCGCGGCCTGCTTGGTCTGAGTTATTGGCACAACGGCATGAAACAGTTTGGTGGGCCGGTGCCTATGCGATCACCGGATGACGCGAAAGGTCTTAAGTTTAGAATCATGGAGTCTGATGTGCTGCAAGAGCAGATTCTGCAGATCGGCGGAAACCCGCAGAAAATGGCATTCGGCGAGGTATATCAGGCATTGCAGACAGGCGCAGTGGACGCTCAGGAAAACACTTGGTCAAATATCTACTCCTCGAAGTTTTACGAAGTTCAGCCGTACCTTACTGAAACCAATCATGGATACCTCGGTTACTTGGTAACGGTTAACCCAAGCTTCTGGGGTTCTCTACCTGAGGATATTCGCCTCGAACTTGAAACGATCTTGGCGGAGGTAACAACCTGGGCAAACGAGCAGTCGGCTTTGATCAATGGTGAAGGGCGCGACAAGATCCTAGCGTCCGGAGCATCGGAAGTCGTCGAGCTTGGAGTTGAGGAAATCGATCTTTGGCGAGCCACAATGCGGCCAGTATGGTCAAAATTCGAGCGCGACATCGGTTCCGAATTAATTGGTGCAGCCCAGCGCAGCCAGCCTGATTAACTCAGAGAGGATGTAACCCGTTGAGAAAGGTACTCAACAGACTTGAAGAGATTGTCATGGCGTTCCTGCTCGCATTCATGACTGTGTTGACCTTTGTGCAGGTGTTTCTCCGTTACGTGTTCAACTCAGGCTGGGTGTGGTCGCTCGAAGCAACCACATATTCATTTGCGGCGTTTGTTCTCGTCGGCATGTCCTACGGAGTTCGGACTCAGACCCATATTGCGGTCGACTTGGTAGTGCGACGGCTGCGACCATCTATTCGCAACTATGTTGCCATTTTTGCGTCTTTCTGCTGTCTGAGCTACGCACTCCTGATGGTTTACGGATCGAGCCTGCTGGTTGAAAGATTGTTTGTTCTAGGAAACTATGCCCGCGATGTACCCGTGCCCAAGTGGCTGTTGACGGTCATCATGCCGCTCGGATTCGCGCTTCTTACGTTTCGGTTTCTTGAGGCAGGATGGCGCATTCTTAGGCGACGGGATGAAGGTGCGAGCCTTGGGGTGAAAGATCCTTCAGTAACGCTAATTGACCAGCGAGATTCAGAATCGAGCGGCGGCAAGTGACCGCTTTAATTCTCATAAGTCTGTTGTTTCTGTTTCTTTTCGCCGGCGTGCCGATAGCAGTATCACTGGGGCTCGCCAGCATTCTGACAATGCTGCTGTTTGGTGATCAGACAATACTCTCCTCGAGTCAGAAGTTCTTCCACACGATGCATGTATATCCGCTGCTCGCCGTGCCGTTTTTTATTCTGGCGGGAACGTTCATGACGACCGGTGGCGTGGCCAGGCGCATGGTCGACTTCGCCAATGCGTTAGTCGGTCACTATAGGGGCGGGTTGGCCATGGCTGCGCTACTGGCCAGCGCTTTTTTTGCAGCCGTATCGGGATCGGCGCCGGCAACTGTCGTCGCGGTAGGTAGCGTGATGATCGTTGGAATGGTGAAATCTGGTTACACGAAGGGATTTGCAGCGGGCGTAATTTGCAATGCGGGAACGCTCGGCATTCTGATTCCGCCCTCACTGGTTATGGTCGTTTATGGAGCGATCACAGAATCATCTATCGGCCGCCTTTTTATTGCCGGAATACTGCCTGGAATTGTGCTGACGATTGCAATGATGATCACAATCGTCGTCATTGCACGAAAGCAAGACTTACCCCGGCAGGAACGTGCTTCGTTCAAAGTCCTCATCAAGGCATTCCGCGATGCGTCGTGGGGTCTGATGCTGATCGTTATCATACTAGGGGGAATCTACGCGGGCATATTCACGCCAACAGAAGCCGCTGCTGTTTCGGCCGTCTACGCCTTTTTCATCGCCACTTTCATCTACAAGGACATTGGCCTTAATGACGTTCCCGCAGTACTGATAGAGGCTGGCAAAATTACGGTCATGCTGATGTTCATTATCGCGAATGCGTCGATGTTCGCCTTCCTTTTGACAACGGAACAGATTCCGCAGGCGGCGTCCGAGTTGATCGTTGGCCTCGGCCTCCCTGTCTGGGGGTTTCTGATCGTATTGAACCTGTTGTTGCTTGCGGCAGGAAATTTCATGGAGCCTACGTCGGTTATCCTGATTCTGACGCCGATCGTATTTCCGATTGCTATGGAAATGGGAATTGATCCTATCCATTTGGGAGTGCTCATGGTAGTCAATATGCAAATCGGGCTTGTGACGCCTCCAGTCGGTCTCAATCTATTTGTTACCGCCGGGGTAGCCAGGCTAACGTTGGAAGATACGATTAGGGCCGCATTGCCGTGGTTGCTAGTTTTGCTTGGTGTCCTAATGCTCATTACATTCGTGCCGTGGATATCTCTGGTTATTCCGACTGTTTTGTTGGGATAATGGAGACTCAGCGTAAAGATGATGGTGTCCGCTCGGCATGAAAAAGAAAGCCAAGAGAAAAATAACAATTCGTGACGTCGCTGATCTGGTCGGCGTTCATCACTCCACCGTCTCCCGAGCACTTAGCCCTCAAGAACGCAGTAAGATTTCACCCACGGTGGTGCGACGTGTTGAGAAAGCGGCCGAGAAGCTTGGCTACAATCGGAATATCATGGCTTCGTCGCTGAAGCACAATCAGTCTTTCGCCATCGGCGTGCTCGTACCGGATCTGACTAACCCGATTTTTCCACCAATTATTCGTGGCATCCAGGATATTGCCGAATCAGCTGGATACACAGTAATTACAGCCAATACGGACGACGAGAAAGACAAAGAACGGTCGGCGCTTCGTATGATGATGGGTCGATCAATTGACGGCATTATCCTATCGGCCGCTCGCAGGAGCGACCCGATTGTCGAGGAGTGTATCGACAACGAAATCCCTATTGTCTTGGTTAACAGAACGGTCGATCGTGATGGGGTGAATGCAATAGTCGGCGATGAAGAATACGGAATTCGATCTGCGCTTGATCACCTGACTGACTTAGGCCACAAGAATATCGCACATATCGCTGGCCCATTGGATACCTCGACCGGATTCGAACGTTGTGAGGCGTTCACAAATTACTTACGTAGTCGTGGGCTGGATGATAGTCGCATCGAGCAGGCCGAAAAGTTCACAGTTGCCGAAGGATACCGAGCGTTCAAAGCATTGTTTAAGAGCAGTAGTGACTTCACGGCAGTTATGGCAAGCAATGACCTCATTGCATTGGGCTGTATCGATGCAATGCAAGAAATGGGATTGACAGCACCGAAGGACATCTCGATCGTGGGGCACAACGACATGCCGTTTCTTAGCAGAATGACTCCAGCATTAACTACCGTTGTAGTTCCGAAGTATGAAATGGGTGCTCAGGGAGCGAAGACTTTGCTGGAGATATTCAAGGACGAACGGTCAGAGTCCCTGATTCTTCGACTGAGGCCGAAGCTCGTTATCCGCAAGTCTACGGCAGCGCCAGCATCTTGATACGAAAGAGTCCGACTGCAGTGCGCTTGTAGATTCTCACTTGATGTGAAAGACGCGCTTTGCGTTTTCCGCGTAAATCAATCTTCGCTCGTTACTTGGCAAAGATGCTGCGTCGAGCCATTCAACTCCCGCTTCGCTGGATCCAAATGGATAGTCGACCGCGAACATGATGCGCTCAGAACCGAGGACCGTGCGAGACAGGTCCAATATTGGGTTCCAAAACATGGCGCTTGTCGTGATGATGATGTTATTCCGAATGTAGTCACTCGGTTTGCGCTTTATCGTCGATAGATCCTCTCGCGTTGAAATTGAGTCCAATCGATCCATCCAAAACGGCAATCCTTCTCCCATATGACCAAGGACGATCGTCAACCGTGGAAATTGATCAAACACGCCACTAAGCAGGAGTCTGATTGCGTGTGTCGAAACCTCGGCGTGAAATCCCCACATTGCACCATCCATCGAGTATTTCGAGAACGGTTCATACATATGCGGCGGTGGCTTTCTCGGGTGCAGGTAGATGGCCGCGTTGTGCGCTTGTGCAGCCTCAAATATCGGCCAGTATTTTGTATCGTCGAGATATTCACCGTTCGTATAAGAGTTTATCAACACTCCGTTCAAGCCGAGAGTTGACATACCTCGCTCGATTTCCAGAGCTGCTTTTTCGGGGTCCTGAGGTGCAATCGTTACCAAGCCCGCAAAGCGCTGTGGATTAGCGCCGATGGCTTGCGCAATTCGATCATTGGCAAGTCGGGCTAGGTCACTCGCCTGAATCGGTTCGAAGATCTGGACGCCGGGTGACCAAAGGGACAGGACTTGCATATCAATTCCCGCCCGGTCCATCTCGGCAATTCGGCCCTCGCCAAGATCCATCAGTTTCGATACCAATGGCGACTGGGGCGGCGGTAATCCGAGGCCGACTTCGTCGACGGGATGATCTTGTATTAGCTTCGCCGTTGCCTCATAAATCTCTGGAATACCGAACGTCTCTTCCGTCGAAACTCGGAATGGTTTGATGCTGCTGTCAACATCGCTCGCCGACCCGATTGCAAGTGGCACACATGCTCCCGTTGCTGCAGCGAGAAATCTACGGCGGCTAATACTCATTACCAAAACTCCTCGCCATTCGGGTTCGCGTAGTTATGACCCAATTACCCGCCTATTATTTCTTCTTTAGATGTTTGTCGAAGAAAGCCATATACAAATCGATAGACTCCTGTTGCATCTTGTCGGGCGCGTATTTTTTATCGCCGTCGCGGACCAGAATTGGGTATCCGTGCACGGGGTGATCGAATGATGCCCAAGTCACATCTTTGTCCTGGTCAGCGAGCCATTCATAAGACAGTCTGAATATACCCTGCAAGTGGTCCTTGTCGCGACCCATAATGAGGAGCGGCGTGTTCAGATTTCGTAACCTCGGCAGCGCATTTCCCCTTCGGGCTAGGTCTTTGGCCAACTCAACGTCCTGTAGTTGCACTTCACGTCCGTCTTCATCTCTTGGGGCTGACGGCATATCGATATCCAGGTACTCGTGGGCCGCCGGCTCAATAGGCACCGCGGCTGCGATGTCAATTACAGACAATCCTTTGAGAATCATTTCTCCACTATGGCTTACCCCAATGGAGCCGACCGCATCTTTATCGACGTACGGTAGAGACTTCACGTGGCCAATAATGCTGATGTAGTCTTCCGAGTCCAGCGTCGCAGAGGAGCGTAGTGCTCGTGTATTGCCGCCGATGGAGTCAAACATGTACTCGGGCCGGTCGAATGAGTTATAGGCGCGAGGAACCTCATTGCGGTAGTTGATAAATGCCACCGCGTAGCCCCGATCCAACATGTAGTCCATGATGCCCTCGTAGTGGTGCATGCTGAACTCGATCTTAGCAACGCCCTCTCGGCCTTCACCGAAGCCCATCGTAATTAGGGGGAAGGGCCCATCGCCGTCAGGCGTTCGGATGCCAATCGGGATGTAGACGGCGTCTTTTGTCTGAACCATGTGCATCGTCCAGGGTGCGCCAGACCCAGGAAGCGTTTTTGCAACCTCTACGTAGGGTAGGTCCGCCTGAACTGATTCCGGAACGGTACCAGTGCCCTTTTCCGTAACTTGTGCGAGGGCACAGGTTGAAGACAAAGCGACTAAACATAGGCTTGTCCAAAAAACGATGTTCAAACTCTTCATACAAGTTTCCTCTGTTTTCGAATACTGATTTTGAAGTAAAAACGCCGTGGCTGACTCGTCGCCACGGCGCATTGACTATCGAGAGAATTCTACTCAGATCTAGAATCTACGTCGAAACGTTACGCCATAGGTACGCGGTCTCTGGAACGTATTATATGTCGACCCCCAAAGCACGAACATATGTCGTGTGTTGTCTTCGTCAGTAGCGTTCTTCACCCACAATTGCAAATCCCAAGTATCGTCGGAAGAACTTAATCCAGCTCGCGCATTGAGCACGCTCTCGTCTTTGATCAGGTGCGTCGGTGCGTTTAGGTTGTTAAAATAGAACTCGTCCTTCCACTGGTAATCCGCACCCAATGTCAGGTCAACATTGTTGTTCAGTGGAACTCTAGATTGCACCCCAGCGGATACGCCATTTTCCGGTGTGCGTTGACAGCTATTGCCATCTATGTCGGTGCCTCGACTATCAATAATGATCGAGCCCGAGAACTCGCACTTGGTGTAAGCGTAATTTGTGAACAAAGTAATGTTTTCTGTGACCGCCGCAGTCAAGTCTAACTCGACGCCGTAGGCGGTCGTACCGTCCTTTGCATTGACGGTAAAGATATTAGATGGGCGACCATCGTCAAAAGTCACAAACTGTTGAATTTGCAGGTCCTCATACTCCGTATAATGGGCTGCAATATTCAGCCTGACGCGCCTGTCTGCTAACAACAGCTTGGTGCCGATTTCTGCTGTTGTCGAATACTCAGGTCGAAACTCAGTAAGTGCATCAATAGGCGTACCGGAATTTTCTCCAGTCCATCCACCTGGCTTGTACCCTTCGGCATAGCGGCCATAGAGAATCGCATCGTCAGACATCGAATAGGTCAGCGACACCTCGGGCAATACGTCATTCCAACTGTCGTTGGCGCCGGTGCGAAACACGCCCGCAGCATCACAACCTTCGGGTAAAAGGCCCGTAGTTCGGTCGGGTTGACAGATTTTGGCCTGCCCCAGAGCTTCACCTTCTCGGCGCACCAAAAAGTCCTTGTCATCGCGGACCGCTCGAACGCCAACGTTCAGCTCTAGCTGGTCACTAATCGAGTAGTTTATCTCAGCAAAAACGCCAAGGTTTGTAGAATCCGACTCGGTAAGCGCGAAATTCAGACCACCACCTGGACCGAATTGACCAAAGTCTCCGGTTGGTGGGCCACACACAGAGGGCGGTCCACCGAACAGGCAACCACCGAATTGCTTAACCACCGTTGCGTCAGGAAATAGAAAGGCTTGTTCTCTAAACGACGATACGTCCTCATCAAGGTAATAGACACCCACGGCCCAGCTCAGCGAGTCGTTGGCTACTCCTGAGAGTCGAAGCTCTTGCGAGATGCTGTCAACTTCTTCGTTTCGCCTAACCATCAACCAGCAGTTTGGCACTGTGGCGAGAAAGTCGAGAACGTTAGTGGCAGCACGAATGGCCTCGCCTGGGTCGGGAATGAGCATGCCGTCGCCAACATCCACCAACGGGAAGTCCCAATAAATTCCGCAGGAGTCGTCTAATGCGTTTTGCTCCGATTTTCTTACAGATGTAACGGACCTAACTGACAAACCGTTGTCATTCTCCCAGTCGACGGTGGCGCTAAGCCCGCTGATATCGGAATTCTGATAACCGGTAAAATTTCTCGGTCCCTCTCTGTTGCTGGGGTCAAGAAATGGAACGTTTCGATCAGGCAATATGAAGCCAGGCAGTTCTGGTATTGGATTGGTCGTAAAGCGTATGAAGGTAATTCCGGCGCTATCACCGGATTCAACGATGTGATCGAACCGACCGGTGTTGCGTGCCCTGTTGTAATCGGCGGACAACAATACTGAGAGATTTTCGCGTGGTTCAAACAATAAGTGGCCACGTAACGATTGCCGAGCAATCGCTTGCGGATCATTCTCGCTATTCGTGTTGTCTGCATAGCCATCATGCGCCTGAGATATTCCAGTAACGCTGTACTTGACGGTCTCGCTGATCGGACCTCGAACTGACCCGGAAAACTCCAGATTGTCGAAGTTGCCAGCCACAGCCTCGAACGTGCCTTCAAAGTCATCGGTCGGTTTCTTGGTGACATAGTTTATCAGTCCGCCAACAATGTTCTTTCCGAAGCGCAAACTCTGCGAACCCTTTAGGACCTCCGCCCTTTCCAAATCGAACAAAGGTATCTGGCCCCCCGTCGAACGGGGCATCGCAACGCCGTCAATAAACACTCCGAAGGAGTTTTCCGTAGCGGCACCTGTAAGCGTGTTGCCTATGCCGCGGATGAATATTTCCTGACTATTGCCGGCCGTGTCATTGAAGATCATCCCAGGAATTCGAGTTGCGACCTCCCGAAAACTCTTGATTCCCGAATTTTCAAGGTCTTCGGCGCCAAACGTCTGTATGGCCATAGGGACATCTTGCAGATTCTCGTCTCTTCGTCGAGCTGATACCACAATCTCATCTAAACTGGTCGACGCACCGGCGGTATCTGTCTGGGCATACGACTTACTGCCAAACAAAGGCAGCAACACGAATGCCGCCGTCAACACCAAAATACCCACACCTCGGTTACTCATTTTCTCCCCTCCAAATATCATCAAATTGCAGACGTTTGCATCCATCGGATGCTATTCAGACATTCTGCCGAGCGCCCGTATAGCCACATAGTGTCATCTGGCCCGGGCGACAACGACAAATGTCGACCAGTCAATCTCAGGTCGATACTCTCACAAAAGTTCGAATGTTGCAAACGTTTGCATAGCTTTATCTCGATCTGATAAGCTGCCCCTGAGATTTTCATTGGACTACCAAGATGACTAACAATCTAGCTGTGCATCGACTCCTAGTGATAGGGACTGCGTTCTTGTGGGGGGCGAGTGTTTCGGCTCAGTTTGAAAATCAAGACACAACTTCCGAGTACGGGTTTGATTCGAAGACGGGTGTGTTTACGCATCCAAGCGAAGCTCCATACAGAGGGTACAGGGGAGGAAAACCTACACCCGATAGTTTGAATTATCACGATGGTGCTACGTACTCATCAAATGTGAAAGTGCTCAAGCAATGGCCAGTGTTCTTCAGGGCCGGCCACACTTGGCAACACATTGTTGATATCGACGGCGGTCGCTACATGTTTCATTACTATCGGACACACCTCAATGTGTACGACATAACGGATCCGCTAAATCTAAAGGTAGTGCTTGAAAAAGAGTATACGGACGGCACGTGGTTCGGAGCAGCAGCGATCGGATTCAATGAGGCGCTTCAGAAGTGGATAATGATCCAGTCCTTCGAGGTACCTCGCTCAACCGGTGGAATGAAGGGCGAAAAGTACCAGAACCCGGAGGCAGTTCGGCGAATTAAGGAATTGCCGATGCTTCGAGGGTTTCGCGTCTACGAGTTGTTGGGCCCAACGGAGTGGGAGCTGCTTTCTGAAGTTAGCATGGATCCACTTCACCCTAACGCAGACATACAGGAAGGGTCCGGCGGATTCGACGTTCCTACTTACAAAGGCGGAAAGTACGCCTATATGCTTGGTGCACCTGACAATACATTTGATGGTCAGGAATTTCCCAACCAGATTTATTCGCCGATCCACATGATTTACGACATGGCGGATCCGGTCGATCCTCGCCTGATTTCAACTTGGTGGGTCCCGGGGCAACGTCGAGGCGAAGAGGAGCAGCGGAAGGCGTGGCGCCAGAATGGAAATCGTACATCCTGGACGGGCGGACGCCTGCCAATGTCTGTTCCAGAAAACCAGATCGGCGAGCGAAGGTACGGATACACGGTAATGGGCGGCCTAGGGTTTCATATCATCGATATAACGGATCCGAAGTTGCCAACAGCAGTGGGCAGCCTCGATCTGCCTGTGGCCATTGGCGGTGTGCAGGGAGATAGCGTCGATGCGTCGCGAGCGGTGGAGCGAGGATTCGTTTTAGTCAATGGTTATCCTATGAACGAAGACTGCTATGAACCGTGGAAAGATGTATTCGTAATCGATGTAAGAGACCCATCAAACCCCAAAATCACCGGCAAGTTGCCACGACCAATGCCACCGGCCACGGCACCCTTTCGGGACTATTGCCTGAGGCGTGGAAAATTCGGACCGAAACGACCATCGCCATCTTATGCGCCTGGCACTCCAGATCCGAACGTAACAATCTACCCGTACTTCAGCGGCGGATATCAAATATTCGATATTAGCGATCCGACCGACGCTGAAATTGTTGGGTACTTTGTGCCTCCAATGGTTAAGAACCCAAGTAAGCCTGAGAAATATCAATCGCCGACAGAGACTATTCAGGTGGAGTGGGATCGAAAACTGATCTGGACGTTCACAACGTCTGGAATTTATCTGCTCGCGGCGGACGCTCTTGGGGAACCTGTGTTGGACTAGGCCTGGCAGGACAACCGGCGATACGTACAAAAAATGCGACTGCAATGGCGGTCTGAAGGGAACAAATAATGGCTAAAATTTCAGAAATCGACCGACAGGCTGTTGGCCGCGAATCTTGGACTTCATCGATGCTGAGCTCGATGGTCGCAACCGTCTTCGTGCTCGTGCTGTTCATGCGTGTTTGCAATGCGATCGAGGCAGCCCCGGACGCCGCAGGTCTCGAAATGGTGTCCTTCAAAGTCAGCGAAGGAACCTCTTACTCCGTTGCCCATTCGCCGAACGGACAGCATCTCGCAATCGACCTGCAGGGTCGGCTTTGGGTCCTTCCGCTGCAAGGGGGAGACGCGTTGCCAATTACGGACCCGCTGGATGAGGCCAGATTGCCCGCGTGGTCTCCGGATGGAAAGCACCTTGCGTTTCAGATGTATACCGGCGGGAATTTTCATATCTGGACCGTCCGCCACGATGGGGCTGAGCTACGGCAATTGACCTTCGGAATCTATGATGACCGAGATCCTGTGTGGCACCCAACGACGAGTGAAATAACCTTCTCCTCAGATCGTAGTGGGAACTTTGATATTTGGTCGATAGATTTGGCCTCTCAAGATATCAATCAGCTTACAAATGATGAACAGGATGAGTTTAACCCGGCCTGGTCCGATGATGGATCACGGTTAGCTTACGTAACTAGTATCGGTGATGAGTCCGGACTAACAATACGCGAGGTCGGTACAGCAAATACGAGCGTTGTACTGCAATCTCGTGAACGAATCTGGCACCCGAACTGGCACCCTGAAGGCGATCGATTAAGCTACCTATCGGCGACACCCGCCAAGGCCTATGGCAATGTGACGGCGAATCTCCTCGATCTGGAGTCTGGCAAAGTCACAAAACTGTCCGGTGACGGCGAAGATGTGTTTCCAGGAAGGGTTAGCTGGGCTTCGGACAAGAAAGTAATCTACTCGGCCGATGGGAAGATCCAAACACGGTCAATGAGCGGGAAACGTCTTGGGACAATTAACTTCGAGGCGGAATTCCTGGTCGCCGCCCCCCACAAGTTTGAGCTGAAGGATCACCAGTTTACATCTGACCAGCCGAGAAAAGTTCTCGGGGTCGTTCGCCCAGTTGTGTCGCCAGACGGCAAGAGTATTGTGTTCACGGCACTTGGTGATATTTGGCTGTTGGAGGATGATCCGAGGCCACAACAATTAACGAACGACTCATTCGTCGATGCCGATCCAGCCTGGTCTCCAGATGGCCGCCAGATTGCTTTCGTTTCTGACCGGGGCGGCAACAATGTCAAGGAGTTGTTCACGCTTGACCTAGAAAGTAAAATCGTACGGCGCGTTACGACAGGCGGTGGGAACAAGAGCGGGCCTAGCTGGTCCCCAGACGGCAGCAAGATAGCGGTCGTAACCGGCGATCCGCGCGACTGGCATATCAGCAATCTGCAATTGGTGGACGTGGCTACCGGGGAAATGACGCTAACCCACAGCAACGAGTTTACGCGAGGCCAGGCGAGCTGGTCTCCCGACGGAAAGCATGTCGCGATGATGGTTTACAGGCCGAAATCCGATCGTTTTCGGATGGGCGCCAACGAGATCCTCATTCATAACGTCGACGACGGAACGTCCTATTACACGACGCCACATCCCGGGCAATCACTGTCACATCGCCTTCAAAAGCACCCTGTCTGGTCGCCTGATGGATCCAAGATGGCTTACGTGTTCGATGGTCTGCTCTGGATTGTACCAGTAAGCCCTAAAGGCGAGATTCTTGGTCCGCCTCAACGTATTACCGGCGAATCCGCCAACTCACCCAGCTGGACCGGGGACTCAATGAGTCTGGTCTACCAGTCTTTTGACAAGCTGAAACGAGTGTATCTGGAGGATGGCCACACTGAAGAGGTCGCGCTAGATCTAACCTGGAGACGCGCGATCCCAAAGGGTCGAAAAGTTATTCATGCCGGCCGGCTTTTTGACGCAACTGGTTCCGAGTACCAGCACGACGTCGACATCGTCATAGACAGAAACGTGATAACGGCGATCCATCCCCACATAGATAGCTGGGACGACGACGTTGAATTCATTGATGCGTCGTCTCAAACAGTCTTGCCCGGCCTTTGGGAAGCACATATGCACCAGGGGATTTCAGGCGACTCTGAGGTTTACGGGCGCGACCGCCTCGCATACGGCATTACATCGGTACGAAATCCAGGTGCATATCCATACGAGTCTCTTGAAAAAAGAGAGTCGTGGGAAAGTGGTCGCAGAATTGGTCCGAGGGAGTTTTACTCAGGCATTCTGGATGGAACGAGACTCTACTACTCAATGGTCGATCCAATCGTCTCGCCAGCTCAAGTGGAAATTGAACTTGAGCGAATGACTCGAATGGATTACGACTTCGTCAAGACCTATGAAAGATTGCCGCATCAGTATCAAAAACGAATCACTCAATATGCCCACGAAAACGGACTGATTGTCGCATCACACGAGATTTATCCTGCCGCGATGTATGGAGTCGACGTCGTCGACCATTTATCAAGTGGAGACAAAATGGAGTACTCCGACCGAATGTCGCTCCCGCGAAAGGTCTACAATGATGCTGTCGGTATCATGGCGCACTCAGGAATGATGGTCGTTCCGACGTCTATTGGCGCTATTAGAAATCTGAGCGAGTTCCCGGATCCTATTTCGCTCAAACAGACGCAAAACCTTCAACGTCAAGCGAACACGTTCACGAATGCTACGAAGTGGGCGTTCAAACCGAAAGAAGCATTCACCCAAAATGAATTGAGCTCCATAAATACTCTGGTCGAAAATGACATAGAGCTGGCCTCCGCGACAGATTGGGGTAGCTACAGCAAATTCACTTTGAATTGGGAAACAGCGTTCTTCGCGGAAAGCAGATTGGGAACAGCCGGCGCATTGATAGCAGCGACACTTGGCGGCGCCAAGGCAACCGGAGTTGCAGACCACCTCGGAACAATTGAGCCAGGAAAACTTGCAGACATCATTATCGTAGATGGTGATCCGCTCGAGAAAATTACTGATCTGTACAATATCGTCTACGTAATCAGAGATGGTCGGATCTATTCGCTTGACGAACTTGTGGCCAAGGAGGACCAACGATGATTAAAACTAGTTTCATGTGGCTGCTGGCGCTAGCAGTATTTCTTTCTGGGCGGGCGGCGGCGCAACAACAAGTCGAATACTCACTGACGCCGATCACTGAGTCTCTGTATTCTTTCGTCGGTGGCCCCAGAGGCACACACATCGGCGCCGTACTGGTCACGGAAGAGGGCATTGTTGTTGCCGACACTATGGATCCCGAATCCAGCAAATGGTTGAGAGCAGAACTGAAGAGCCGCTTCGATCAGCCTGTGAAGTACGTGATCTTCTCGCACTCCCATTACGATCATATTGGTGGAAGCAACCCCTTCAAGGATGATGGAGCGACAATCATCGCCCATGAAAATGTAGAGCAGGAGATTCTCTGGTGGGAGGAGGATTCGCAAAGAATGACTCGGTGGGACGTTGCCCTGCCAGATGTCACCTTCTCCGAAAAACTAACGCTGAAGATTGGAAAAAAAACTATCAATCTTGTCTATCTCGGTCCGGGCGGCCATACCGATAGTTTGGCCGCCGTCCAGTTCGTGGAAGATCGCACGGTGATGATTGTTGATGCGGCCAACATAAAGACAGTTGGGTACAAAACATTAGGGCTTAGCCCACTGCTAGGTACGATTCGTCAATTGCGAGACGCCAGTGCTCTGGAATTCGATCATGTCTTGTCGGGTCATCCCGAAATCGGCAATCGGCGGGACCTGGAAATCTTTACCGACTATATCAGCACCCTTGCAGATCAGGTGGGTGAGGCGATTAAGGATGGAAAGTCTCTTGAAGAAACGCAACAAGGCATGCAAATGGATCGCTTTAAAAAGCATCTTGGAAATTGGGATGCGTGGTTTCTACTCAATGTGCAAGGCGCCTATGAAAAGCTGCTGCACGAAAATGAGGAGAATTGATTGTGGGCTTGGCTAAGAAACGCTACTACTCATTATTTGTAGTAGTCGCCATCATGTTTGGACTGTCAGATTCGTTGCTATCAGCAACTGCTGGTGGCTTGGATCCGGTAGTTGTGAAGGTTCGTTTCGTTCACGGCACAACTAAGCACGGCGAAATGCCCCACCATCTAAATCAGGCACTACATGATCTGAGCAAGTTGGTCGCTTACGAAACCAACGGCGAGATTGAGCTTGAGATCGTCACCGGCAGAGGTGACGGTGTTGCCGAGTCCGAGCTTCCTGGCATTGTAAGTAACGGTGAGCAGTACCAGGCAGCGGTTATTGCGTCACTCGCATTGCCTGAGATTGAAGGCTTCGAAATCTTCGAGATTCCTTACTTGTTTAAGGATGAACAACAGGCCGCAAGATATCCGGCATCTGAGTTAGCAGCCCTCTTTTCGTCAAGTATAGAAGAGCGACATCACGTCAAAGTTCTTGGGCACTTTCTTGTGTCTCGTACCGCTGGTATTGCCGCGACGGACAAACTTTTGAAGTGGCCATATGACTTTACCGGACGTCACATAAACCAGGGGCTGGACGCCTTTCAGCCAATGTGGGCCGACATTGAGCCGGCCGAACTCTACAGTTTGCCATTCTCCAAAATAATGCGTGGGGAATTGAACAATCAGACACGACTGGATACATCAATCGGTGTATTTCAAGCTAATCACCTTCAGCGCCTATATACCAAGTTCAAGTTCGTCACAGTTTCGCCTGGGTTCTATTCCATTTTTCGTACTCTCATGATCAATAGCGAGGTTTGGGATAGTTTTTCCGATTCGCAGAAAACAGGCTTTCAGCGAGCAGTGAAAGATGCCGAAAGGCTCGCGTTTGACTACGAGCAAGCGACGACGATCTATCATTCAGCCCTAAATAACGCATTCGACGTTACTGTGCATTTACAAACCCAAGAGGAGAGGGATGCATGGGCAGAGGAATTCTCAGGGAAAGTTCGCAACCACATAATCGACCATTCCCGGGACCCTGAGCGTGTAAAGAAACATCTTGAAATTATCAAGGACATGTAATTTGTATTCGTTCTGCCGTAGCGGCTGTTCGGTGGCTCAAGTCGTCGATCGGATCTTCTCGATCGACGAGGTTCCCAAACTCCTGATCAAGTCATCGGAAAGCTACTTCAGATTTCGGAATTCTCCGCTCGCAAGCCGATCCTGGTAACGGATCAGGCGTCGCTTCAGAGTCGGCGCCAGAATGTATAGGCCCAGAATATTCGGTACGCAAATGACGAACACTAAAGCGTCCGAAAAATCCAACACCGCGGTGAGTTGAATTGAAGATCCAAGCACCACAAAAAGACAGAATACGATGTTGAATCCAAGTCCTGCCCCGCGGGATTCTCCGACAAGATAAGTCCAGCCTTTCAGACCATAGTAGGCCCACGAAATCATCGTGGAGAAAGCGAACAGAATACCCGCAATCGCGATCGTATATGGAGACCACGAGATGTTGCGTGCGAACGCGTAGGATGTCATCTCGATACCTTGGAGACCCTGGGCAAATTGCGGTTCGTAGTAGAGCGTGGTCACAATGACAAGTGCCGTCATCGTGCAGATAACAACAGTGTCAATGAACGGCTCGAGCAACGACACAAATCCTTCTGTAATAGGCTCATTCGTCTTGACAGCGGAATGTGCGATCGCCGCAGACCCTATTCCAGCCTCATTAGAGAAAACTGCTCGTTGGAATCCAACAATCATTACCCCGAGTGCGCCTCCGGCGATGGAATCCGGATCAAAAGCACCACCAACAATCGCGTCAAAAGCAAACGGTACCGCCTCGTAGTTCATGCTGATAATTACGAGCGCGCAAACGACGTAGAAAATGGCCATGAATGGTACGATCTTCGCAGTGACGCGGGCGATGCTCTTGATCCCGCCGATAATCACAATCGCTACGATTGCAGCGATTGCCACTCCAAACAGCCACCCCTTATCGTTGAACCAGCTGCCCTCGGCGCCCCCGGTAACATTAACAAACTGCACATAAGCTTGGTTTGACTGGAACATGTTGCCGATACCCATGCAGCCAATCACTATCCCGGCAGCGTAGAACTTCGACATAAACTTGCCAAGCCGCGGCAAGCCGCGCTCTCGTAGACCCCTTTCAAGGTAGTACATAGGTCCGCCGGAAACGCTTCCGTCGGCGTTCTCCCGTCGATACCAAGTACCGAGTGCGCACTCAACAAACTTCGTGGACATTCCGAGCACGCCGGCCACGATAATCCAAAATGTTGCACCCGGCCCGCCGACCGAAATCGCGACGGCGACGCCGCCAATGTTACTAATTCCAACCGTTCCTGAGACTGCCGTTGCGAGTGCCTGAAAGTGCGAAACCTCACCAGGGTGATCCGAGCTGGAGTACTTGCCGGACACAAGGTCAATCGCGTGTTTGAAACCGCGCAGGTTGATGAATCCGAAGTAGAACGTAAAGAAAAGAGCGCCGCCAACCAACCAAAGCACGACTAGCGGCAATTCAGCACCGAATACCGGGATGCTAAAGAAAATAACACTCGAAACGAAGGCTGTTAGGGGTTGGACACTCGAGTTGATCAACTCGTCAACGCTGCTGGAGGCGAAAGCCACGGCTGGAGCAAACAGAGCCAGAGCCACGAGCGGGATGCTCCGCCAGCGCTTGAATGGACGGTTGTCAACGGAATTCATATCGGGCCTTTAGTGTTATTCAGGTGGATTATGCCGCATTTGCACACGTTTGCATACTTCGGTCTTTTTCGCTACGATTCACAGCCAGATTGAGCACTCAAGCGTGTTAGTAGGTGAATGGAGAATTCAGATGGCGGAACACCCAAGATTACGAGCATTCAATTTTCAAGATTGGGTGGATCAGCATCAAGCAATGTTGAAACCACCTGTCGGCAACCACTTGTTGCACGATGACTCAGGAATGATCGTAATGGTTGTCGGCGGCCCCAATACCCGAATGGACTTTCACGATGATCCAGTCGATGAATGGTTTTACCAGATCAAGGGCGACATGATGCTGAAGATCGCGGAAAACGGTGACATCTACGATATTCCGATCAGACAGGGGGAAGTTTTTATGCTGCCGGCGCACACGGTGCACGCTCCTCAGCGACCGCAGGAGGGATCCATCGGAATCGTTGTTGAATCACCGAGAATGATGGGCATGAAGGAAGGGTTCGAGTGGTATTGCTTCGGCTGTACGTCTCGCGTTCATAGAGTGGAAGTTTCGCTAATGGATCCGAGCGGCATTGTCGACGCGCTGCCGAAGATTTACGACGCATACCACAACGATCAAGATGCACGCACATGCCCGAATTGTGGCGACCTGCATCCTGGCAAAGGCAAGCCGCCGGAGGGTTGGGTGCAATTATGACATTTGATTCAACTGACGATTCACATCCACGTCTTCTTCCAATTCCATCGTAGTGTCGACTCGCTGGGCATCCGCGTTAGTTTCGCTGGTCGTGCTGTGCATGTCGCAGGCTGCCGGCGCAAGAGAGTTTCGCCTTGGCGTCCTGACACCGCCGAACCACGCTTGGACCCGGGCCGCTGAAGCATTCGGTGCGTCGCTTGCGGCGGCCAGCGATGGCCGCCATACCGTCGTGATATACCCATCGCAACAACTCGGAAATGAAGCGCAGATGCTCCAGCAGTTGCAAACGGGCGCGATTGATATGGCGTTTCTTACCGTGGCCGAAGTGTCAAATCGAGTCCCTGACTTTGGTGTGTTCTATGCCCCTTTCTTGGTGAAAGATATTGAGGGTGCAGCCGATATTCTACGATCCGACCACGCACATCTGATGCTTGGCTCGTTGCCACGCAAGATCGGTGTTGTCGGCATCGGATACGGGATGGGCGGCATGCGCCAGATATTGACAACATCGCCAACAAGAAACCGCGAGGACCTACAAGGCAAGAAGATTCGCATCACACCGTTCGCACCTATTCGGGACTTCTACAATCTGCTTGGCGCGGCGCCGACGCCAATGCCGCTTGCGTCTGTCTATGACGGACTAGCTAACGGTCAGGTTGATGCTATTGATATGGATCTCGAGTTAATCGTCAAGCTCCGTTATCACGAATTGGGCGAAACCGTAGTCCTCTCGAACCATATGATGTTTCCGATGGTGGGGCTTGTGTCAGCACGAGTTTGGGTACGTCTGTCTGAATCAGAGCGGGATCTCATACAGGATCTTATGCGCTCCGAATTGAACGCACTTATCGACTCCTATGTTTTGGCTGAAGGCAAATATGAGGAGCAACTTCGAGAATCAAGTATTTCCGTCATCGACGTCGACCCTGGGTTCTTTGGCTCTACGGCCGAGCAATGGGACGCGATCTGGCTCAAGCGAAGTCCCTCTCTCCTAGAGCTACGCAACCATGATTAAGAGCCGGCTAAATTCTTGGTCGGATACTATCGCGAGACTGGAGCGTTTTGCCTGCTGCGCACTTGTAGCAGCGCTGGTGATCTTAATTCTATTAAACGTCGCAACTCGAGCGTTCAATATGGCTTTGTTCTGGGTCGACGAGCTCGCAGTCTACACAATGATTTGGATGACCCTGCTCGGGGCTTCACTTTTGCTACATGAGAGACGGCATGTTTCAGTCACGCTGCTGATCAGCGAGCTCTCTGAAGGTAAAGCTAGAGCGCTCCTAGTATGCGTAGATGTACTTGTGTTGGCGTTTGCGGTTGGATTATTCGCAATGTGCGTGGCTTGGTATGACCTTGTCGCGTTGTCGAGGTATGGATTCGATACAGGCGAATTTGCTGGAGGCACCTACAACTTCATCTATCAAGAGCCCACAAATACCATTGGAATTCAGAAGTACTGGGTCTGGATGATAGTTCCGATTGTGTCACTGACGATGACCTTGCATGCGCTCAAAAATCTGGTGCAGGATTCAACAAGCTTGTCGCCCAAGTCATGATAATCGTTGTCTTCGTAGTTTTGCTGCTGGTTGGCGTTCCGATAGCGCTGACCCTGGGCCTAACTGCAGTCGCGTACATCCTCTTGACCGACAATTTCCTTCTATTCTTTTCGCTCCCACAGCAATTGTTCGGTGGTCTGGAACGGTATGGGTTGCTCGCGATTCCCCTATTTATCCTGGCCGGAGAGCTCATGAATGAAGGCGGCATCACGCGCCGGCTCATAGCTTTTGCGGGAATATTCGTGGGAGGACTCAAGGGCGGTTTGGCCTATATAAACCTTATCTCAAACATGATGATGGCATCGATTGTAGGGTCGGGAACGGCGCAGATAGCAATCATGTCACGCGCGATGGTTCCCGAAATGACCCGGGCCGGTTACGCTCCTGAATTTGCTGCCGCTACGACGGCAGCGGGCGGGCTCCTGTCACCCATTATTCCGCCGTCAATGCTCTTCGTCATTTTTGGCGTTCTAGCACAGATAGGCATCGGCGACTTGTTTGTTGCGGGCATCATTCCTGGTCTGTTGATGGCGAGCGGCTTTCTGGTAGCTATAACTATTCTCGGCTTCAAATACAATTATCCGAGCGGCCGTTGGTATTCACGAGAAGAAGTCATCAGCCATCTAATCAGCGGGTTGCCAGCAAGTTTGGTGCCTATCGTGATAATTGGTGGGATTCTGTTAGGTATCGCGACCCCGACCGAGTCAGCCGCTTTAGCATCGGTTGCGGCACTCGTGATTGGACGATACGTATATCGCGACCTCGATTTCAGCCACTTACCAGCAGTTCTACTTAGAACCGTTCGCACGTCTGCCATGGTCTTGTTCCTAGTAGGCGCAGCAAACGTTTTCGGGTGGGTCATTATCTTCGAACAAGTGCCGCAATCGATTGCGGCGTGGCTAACAGGGCTGACGGAGAGTGCCTTTGTCTTTCTACTGCTGGTGAGCCTGTTCATGCTCGTGGTCGGAATGGTAATTGACGGCATAGCCGCGTTAATACTCGTGGTGCCAATATTGTTGCCGGTAGCACAGAGCGTCTACGGAATTAGCCCCTATCACTTTGGCGTAATAGTCTGCATTAACGTTGTTCTGGGATTGTTGACCCCCCCGGTCGGCGCTGGCCTTTTCGTCGCATCGTCCGCTGCAAAGGTGTCGCCAGGCAAGCTGTTCATCGCTCTACTACCCTTCTTGTTGACGACACTGATAGTGCTGGTCATTATTAGTTGGCAGCCAGCTATCGTTTCTGCGTTTATCGAATAATGGACAAGGTGCGGTTGACGGCGGTTACGGTATGGCCGAAAAAAAGGGAGAGATCCATTCCGGAAACGGCAACGAACGTCGAACTGTGGTCCGCCAATGTAGCGGACCTTCAGTGGCAAGTCCTAACCCTTTCTTACCACTAGTGAATGTCGGCATTCACCATCAGCAATCATTTAACGAGCGCTAGGCGACCGGTTGAAACCGCACCTACAACCGGACGGTCGGGAATATAGAGAACTATGTTGTGTGTCAGCGCGAAGTGTCCAAAAACGACCGTTTTCGGACAGCCCGCGCCTCTAGCGTTGGCATATTTCTTCTTAGTTAATCGAGGCACGTTGGTGTCGTCGAATCCGATGCAGAATTCTATTGATGCTGAGAAATATACAAA
>JAJFKU010000068.1 GCA_021773035.1 Woeseiaceae bacterium | reverse complement strand
CTCCCGCTGCGGCGGGGGGTCTTTCCCCCCCCCCCCCCCCGCCCGGATCAACACCGGATTAAGAACTACACCGGCAACCATAATGTTACGTCGGCTGGCCAAAACGGTCACCCGATCTCGCTATTGTCTGACAGTGACTGTCCGATCAAGTACCGACGATCACATGTATTTCTACCCGGCCTGATCCAGGCACCTCTCTAGTCCGCATTCCCGGGACCGAAGTGCACCACTTTGTCTCCGTAAATCGGGTCGTAGTAGTGGCCGCCTTCCTCATAGTCAGGATTCCAGCGACGAGCGCCATCGCTCGACTCCACGTACACAAATGGCGAAAGATGCAGGCGCTCCCTGTGCCAGCGGCCCTCCGCTCCCGAAAGAATATCCGTGCCGCTGCCGTAGAGCATCAGCCCACCCTCCGCGCGGACTTCGTGTTGAGGGTCTACGTCCCGGTACTCGTGACTCACGTTCATCAATTTGTGCCCAAGTTCATGTGCGACAACCGATCGGACCGGGTAAGTCTTGTTGACGGTTATGGCACCTCGCAGCCGGCGCGGCATGTCGGGATAGCTGTAGCCAGGAAAAGACAGGCCGCCGGTGGTGATGTTCCTCGCTTCCCAGGTGCGTTCGTCCAATTGCTCATAGAACGACATGAAGACACTTTGCAGCACGACGAGGTAAACGGTGCGATGATTGTCTCGATCGACTTCAATAATCGAGTCAAACGCCTCGCCGGCCTCTCGCGTCAGTCCCGAGTCCTGTCGCACGCTGTCCCTGTACATATTGACGTAGAAGCCCCCCGGCGTTGTGCTATTCAGGGTGTTTGCCTGAATCTCGAGGAAACTTGGATCAATAGTGCCGGTTTTGATCCAGAGCAGATTCAGCTGTACACCGGCGACCTCGAAAATCGCCTTGGCGTCAACGAAATCTCTTATCAGGATATCGAGCGAATACTCATTGGTGAACGCCTCATCCAGGTTATCCGGAAAATAGATCCCGACATCGACCGTTGGTAATCCGGCCCGAATATCGCCATTCACTTCGTGCACTGTGTCCTGGCGTATCATCGACCATTCGACACGCTCCGCCCCCTCTGAAAAACCGCTTGCGAGATAAGCGAACGATAGAACAGAAGCCAGTATAAGGATTCGTGTGAGCCTCATTGGCTAGTCCACCCTGAATGTAATGGTCGCCCAGTTCGATTCGTAGTCTGCGTCGGGATCGTCAATCTTTTGCATATGAATCAGCGATATATACCAGAGTGCCTTGTTGTTCAGTAAAAAAGTGGCGCGGCCATTTTCGTCCGTTCGCATGTCGTAGGAATTTATGTGCCCGCCCGAATCGTCATGGCCGTGAAACCCTTCGTAGCTGGCGCGAACCAGCTGCCTGGCAGCAGGCTTACCTCGATACAAAACCTGAAACCCGATGGAATCGCCGAAGCGAAGTGCATACGGGTTCCTGTCGAGGATTATTTCGACCGGATAATCAAGTTGCGCTGCATAGGATTCCGTTTTTTCGTCTCCCACCTGCACGACTGTCCTGATGTGCTTGGAGTATCGCTCGCGAACTTCCTTCAGCGTGTTCCCGGCTTCGAACTCCTGCAGCGTATCGAGTACGCCGTCGTGTTTCAGATAGGCGACGAAGTCGTCCGGCGACATCGTTATGACACGTGGTTTCGTCGATACGCCGATGACCTTTGTCCCGCCGGCGCCGGAATCGTATCTGAGATAGGACGAATTGTCATCGTCATACCAGTCTGAAGAACGTGGTCTTGTCACGCCCTCACCGGACACGATGCTGACATCGGCCATGCGATCCCGCGTTATCGCGTTTTCACTTTTGTCGAACGTGCCGTTGATCAGACGAACGACTTCCTGCGAGTTCGGCAACTGCTCAGAGTTCGCCGGTTTTAGAAACATCTCATGTGCCGCTACGGGCGCGCTCGCGAGCGCCAGTAACGTGAGAATCGCGTACCCACCTGCCAGTCGATTAATCTTCATTTTCTTCCCTGCCCTTGCTTATCGGATTTCGAAAGTGATGGTCGACCAGTTCGATTCCCAGTCGGCGTCTTCGTCGTCTATCTTCTGCATGTGGATCATCTGGATGTACCACTTGTCCTTACTGGTAATTTCGAAGCTGGCACGACCGTCTGCATCCGTACGCAGGGCGTACTCGCTGATCTCGGGAATCGACGCCTCTTCGGGTGCGTCTTTGCTGGCATTGCTGACGTAGACCTGTTGATTTACGAGCGGCTTGCCGTCGAACATCACCTGAATTGACATGTCGTCGCCCACCTTCACACTTCCCGGGTTTTGCTCAACGAAGATCTCGGCTTTGTAGTCAAGCACATGCTTGAAATCGTCACTCAGGGGTTTACCCACCTGAAAAACTCCCTTGGCGTGCTTCGTGTATCGTTCCCTGATCGTTTGCCGGTCATTGGTATTTCTGAACTCTTCGACAGCGTCATCGAGTCCCTCGTGAACCAGGTAGTTTTCGAAAACCTCCGCCGGTAGTGCGATGTAGTCCGGGTGTGCCGCGAGACCCGCGAGACCCGTTCCTTCTTTTTCCGCAAAGACCTTGATGTATGTCGTGTTGTAGCTGGGATTCGAGTCGACATCCTCAACCTCGTCGTCAGGCGGCGTCTTGCGCTCCCCCCCCATCACCAGGCTGATATCGCGGGACATCTTGCGTGTAATCGAGTAGCCGCTTTCGAAGTAGGTTCCGTTTCGCAGAATCAGATAGTTATCCGTTCCCGGTCGAAGCTCGTACAGGTCGGCGATCATGTAAGTCTGGTGTGCTTGTGCAATCGTCATACTCAGCAGGCCCAGAACACCAAACATTCCGCTTCCGAGTAAAGTAAATCTCGTTCCTTTCAGTTTCATTTCGATATCTCCGCTTAGTCGTGTGACGGTACATTCTTGGCAGGCTCGCTTGGCGCGTCTTCCTGCATGTGGGAACCATCCGGGTTATGGGCGTGGCCATGGCTTTCCATCTCCGCGTGAACGTGAGCATGGTCGTCTCTGCCGATTGGAAATGCGTCCGGGTCTGTCGTATGCAGGTAGCCATGTAACTGCATTACAAGCAGCAGACAGCCGGCGACTATGAGTCCGCTATTCGCAACTTTGCTGAACACAGAGAAATGCGCTCGGTGTTGCCAGAAATAGAGAACCGCCCACATGAGAACGAGTGCGGCAATTTGACCGATTTCCACACCCACGTTGAACGAAATGATGTGCATCAACATGCCGCCGCCTTCGTCGACCGGCAGTTGTTGCAGGCGCGTCGAAAGACCGAAACCGTGTACCAGCCCGAAGAACAACACCATTATCAGCAAGCTGGGAGACGCGGTGTTCAGGTATTTCCTGAACCCGTCGAGATTTTCGAAGCCCTTGTAGACAACCGTGACGGCGATGAATGCGTCAACAAGATAGTAGTTGGCCGTGATCTGCCAGTAGGTCGCGAATATCAGTGTAATCGTATGACCGATTGTAAATGCGCTGACAAACTTGATGATGTCAGTGATACGTGACAGGAAGAACATGACGCCAAACAGGAACAGTAAGTGATCGTATCCTGTGATCATGTGTTCGGCGCCTAAGCGCAGGTACTCCAGGTTTCCGCCATCGATCATCCGCTGCCTGGCCGCAGCGGAAATACCGTGTGCGAATGCCGTGCTGCCCGTAAGCAAAAGTACAAGCGGCAAGCACAGGCGCACCCCAATGTGTCTTGGATTCATAGGTCTCTCAGTATTTGCGGTGGATGAATCACGAAAGCTGACGGCGATGCGGCATGAGCTGCCGCATCGCCTTATCCAGGCTCGGCTAATTGAGGCTTAGAACAGCGCGGGCGTAGATGAATCGACCCAGTAAGGAATAGGTCATCGTATCCGTGTTCCCGTCTGTCCAGGATCGAACATACGGCGCGTCTTCATCCAGTACGTTGTCGATGCCGATGCGAAGATCGACGCTGTCATTGAGTCTGTAGCTACCCTGCAGATTGTGGTAGAAGACTGCGTCGATCTCGGTTCCGATCGCTCCGGGCGCACCGTTCCAGTCAGTCGCCGAGCCAATCATTTGCATGTTGTATCCAACCGACCATTTATCCGTCGATGCAGTCCACGAACCGTTCGCACGCCACTTCGGATACCCGCCGACACAACAGCCCACACCACCATCGCGGACAATCGGCGTGTCACCATCGAACGCAACGATTTCATACTCCTGCAAGTGCGTCGCTTTGAGTTGAACACGTTGCTGCACTGCTCCAATATCGAAGTCATACGAGGCGCCGAAATCGATACCGGACATCACTTCATTACCGGTGTTGGCACTCTGCGCGGATAGAAAATCGATGTCGCCCGTCAACGAGTTGCGCGTGTGATGTTCAGGGCCACAGAACGGATGTGACAGCCCCTGCGATGTGTAGCAAATGTTAAGTTTTGAAGAACCACCCGTCTGGTTTATGGCGTTGTCTATGTCGATATCGAAGTAGTCGATCGTCAAGGCGAGGCCCGGCACAAAACCGGGCTCAAATACAACACCGACGGTAAAGGTTTCAGCATCCTCTGGCTTCAGCGCCGGATTTCCGCCAATGTCGGTGATGACCACAGACCCGAACTGTACATAGTTGGCTGGTACACCGGCCGCCTGGCAGTTGAGGTAGATTGTGCTGGCGGGATCCATGGCAGCCCAGTCAGAGCACGGGTCCGCTGTCGGTAATTGTGCCTCCCGAACGCCCGAGAACAATTCCGGGATACTCGGCGCACGAAACGCCGTGGAGTAGGTTCCTCGAACCTTGAGCGCAGGAGAGACCTGCCAGTTGACGCCGGTCTTGTAGTTCGTGTCGCTGCCAAACAGATCGTAGTCGGAAAACCGGACTGCCAGATCGACGTTTAGCTCCTCGATTCCACGGACACCGGATATCACCGGCAGATGTACCTCGCCATAAATTTCGGTTGCGTCGACTGAGCCGTCAATCGGATCCTGTGCATTGCCCAACGCGGCGCCAGCGGTCAGAAGCGCGTCGGGGTTCAGCCAGCCCCTGTCTTCGCGAAATTCAAATCCGGCCGCAACGCCGACCGATCCCGCCGGCAGATCGAACAGGAACCCCGAGATGTTCGCGCTAATACTCTTCTGTTCGTTGCCGCCCGACTCGCGCTGGTTAAACAGGATGTAGTCGCCAACGTCTGCCGTCAGATCGCCCTCGCCGAGAATATCTGCGCACGGGATGCCACCGGCACCGCAAACGGCTGTGTCCAGAGTTTCACCGAGACGCTGTGTGTTGATGTTGTTCAACAAAGCATCGACTGCCGAATTGCGGCCCCAATTGAGCGCGATGTCGTAACTCCAGTCGTTGCCAAAATCACCTTCAACGCCGGTGACCAGCCTCCAGGTGTTCACGTCCTGCTCGAATATTCGCGATCCGAACTCAGCCGTTCGACGTCGCAAAACCAGAATATCCTCACCCGTGGGGTTGCTTGGATGCGCTGCGTCAAAAGCGATATTGCGCAGTGTTGCCGGTGACCCGGGCTGCGTGGAACTACGCCAGTTGAACATGGCCTCGGTAAACACTCGTGTGCGATCGTTGAGCTCATAGTTGCCGAAAGCGCTGAGTGAAACGCGCTCCACCGGATTCGATGCGTTGAAGAACGGATTGGAATTGAAGCCGTGGTCCTGAATATTGAACGGTTCGAACGCATCGCCACCCGTAAAATTCACCTGGGAACCGTCCGGAAGAGCGGCGCGTCCGCCCGCTGTCGACGAACTGCCCGGAGAACAGACCAGTGTGTTATCGCCATTGATATCCGCGAGTGCACACGGCGCCCGATCGACAAGCGCTGCTGCCCGGTTATCCTGGTAGCGTGCGTCGAAAATGAAGTTGCCTTTGTCGCCGGAAACGCCCCAGGTCAGCCCCAGGCTGTATTCTTCGCCGTCACCGAAACTGGTCACTCCGTATTTGCTGTCAAGCTGCAGACCGTCAAAGCTCTCCTTGGTAATGAAATTCACAACGCCGGCGACGGCGTCCGCACCGTACACGGCTGATGCACCATCTTTTAGTACTTCGACGCGAGAGACGGCGGACAGCGGGATCATGTTCAGGTCTACCGAATCGTTTGCGCCCGTACCACCCGCTACGACGCGGCGGCCATTGAGCAGCACCAAAGTCCGATTGCCGCCGAGCCCTCTCAGGTTGACCTGTGCCGTCCCCCATCCGCCGGATACCCAGTAGGCGGCGTTTGAGTTGCCTGCGAAACCTGCAGACGACGGTAATCTCTGCAGCAATAACTCGGCGTTTGTCACGCCGAGATTGAGTATGTCCTGTTCGTTGAGCACCGTCGCTGGCCCGACGCTCGTAATGTCTTTGCGCTTGATGCGACTGCCGGTGACCAATATCTCCTCTAAGGCAGCCTCCCCTGCTGCCCCACTGCTGTTACTTGCCTGCTGCGCATCCACTTCGCCTACGCTGAATACCGCCGCTAGAAATGCCCCAATTCCCGCCTTCGTCTTGACCTTCATTTCGTTCCCCTCAGGCTCCGACCTGGTGTCGGTGGCTATGTTTAAAACAACCTGATTGCTGATCGTTGCGTTGAGCCCGGTATCCTGAAGAAGAGTTTCGATACCATCCTTAAGGCGGTACTCGCCGACTAATCGATTCGCGGTTTTTGCCTGTACTTCGTCGAACGCAAAAACCAGCGTGAGGTCAGCTTGTTCAGCAAACAGGGTGAGCGCTAAATCCGCTCGTTGCCGAGGTATATCGAATGAGAGTTTCTTGTGTTGATAGGTGTCGTCTGCATTTGCCGTTGCAGAAAGCACTGCAACCAGCACGAACAACATAAGTTGCGAAAGTATCCACTCGTTAACCCCAACCGCACGTAATCGCCGTGCTGCAGATACCAACGAGTGAGTAGCCATTATCCCCCAATGAGCCGTGTGCATTTTTTTGCTTACATGTTCTATAACTTCGCCAACAGAACCTTTCCGTCATCCGTTCGCTTGTATTCGATGCCGAGATTTTCCTTCAATCCCGCCAAAAATTCGTCGATGTCGCCCGCTCGGTACCGACCACCGACTCGCCTTGCCTTGATTTCGTCATCGAGGATGATGAATTCCGCGGTCGTATATCGACCAACCTCCAATACGGCCTCTTCCAGCGTTTCGCCACGAAAAATCAGGTTGCCGTCGCGCCACGACAACCGCATATCGATCTCTTCCGGCGAAACCTGAATCACGTTTTCGACAGGTGCTCCGAGCGACAGCACTTCTCCGGCGGCAACGGCAACAGATGTCGGAGCAAGCACCCGCGGTATCGGTTTCGCCGCCGTAAGAACGGATTGCTCGCGTACACCGACACGGACCTCGCCTTTTGAGACGATCAGGTCGATTTTGTCGTTGTCCTTGATCTGCACGCTGAACGCCGTGCCAACGGCCTGCACGATCCGGTCACCAGCCAATACGCTAAGCGGCCGAATTTTGTCGTGAGCTACATCGACGTGAATCTCGCCGCGATCCAACAACAGTAGTCGATACTCGGTTGTGAAGCGCACTTCGAGCCGGCTGTTGGTATTCAGGACAACCTGCGTTCCGTCCAGCAAAACGACCGTAGATTGCTCGCCGATCTGCGTTTCGTAAACATTGCTCGGCAGGCTGTTTGCGATCGTCGGTTCGGTCGTAATCCTGTTCGACGGAGACAGCAGCACCCAGCCACCGACGATCACAGCGAGTACGACTGAGGCCGCCGCCAACGCAACTCCCAGGTGCCGCCTGGGGTGCGGTGCCGGCTCAGGTATGAGGTCTGAAAGCCGCGACATCGCCGACATATCGTCCCAGAGTTTTGTGACCTCAAACAGTACCTGCCGGTTCTCTTCGCTTTCCGCTATCCAACTCTTCACCTGCGCCTCCTCAGCCGTGCTAAGACCTTCATCCATGCGGGCACACCAATGGCTCGCTTCTTCATAGCGCTTGTCGAGTTGTGGAAATTCGTAGACTTTGGTCACGTGCGATCTCCCGTCGCCGATACTCTCCTGCGTCTCGTTTTCAGCGGCGAAGTCACAGAGTTTTCGTTCGTTGGCGCTTTCTGCTGCATCATGAAATACGCGCAGCGTTTGATTCCCTCTGTGATATGTCGTTCGACTGTTTTCTCACTGATGTTCATTTGTCGTGCAATTTCCCGATGTGAGTATCCGTAGACCTTTTTCAGGACGAACGCCCGGCGACATTTTCTTGGCAACATCCGGACGCTTTCGCAAAACCACCCAAACCTTTCGTTGCTGACAACTTTGTCCAGAGTTTCGTCGTACGCATCATTGCTACCAAACTCGACGACTGAATCGATATCGTCGACGCCATGCGTCAACTGAGTTTCTGCCTTCTTGACGTGATCCAGCGCGAGATTGCGAGCCGTCTTGAACAGAAACGAACGGGGCGCCGTAATACGATCCTGCTTCTCGAGCTGGCAGACTCGCACGTAGGTTTCCTGAACGATGTCCTCTATTTCCCTGGGCGGCACAATCGTCATTACTGCGCGTGCCAGGCTTTTTCTCAATGACAGGTAGACGCTCAGGATGCTATCGGAATCCGGCATGAATTCTTGTCCTCAATAAGCGGTATTTTTTCGAGCCCCAACTTTGAGTAACGAATGAGCAGCGGTTTCCCCCCAAATTTTGTGGCAGAAAATCATCTGGTTTATACAAATCAGCCACTTACGTTGCTCTCGATTCCACCTTTTTCACGGCTGTTGAGCTATGCACAATACTGTACAGCGCCGGCAGGACGACCAGCGTCAAAATAGTCGACGAGATAATGCCCCCGATGACGACGGTTGCCAGCGGTCGCTGCACCTCGGAACCAATGCCGGTATTCAGCGCCATCGGGACGAACCCCAGCGAGGCCACCAGGGCCGTCATGAGTACCGGTCGAAGTCGTGCAAGCGCGCCTTCGACGACGGCTTGTGCGACATCGACGCCGCGCGCAATGGTGTCCCTGAAGAACGAAACCATCACCAGGCCGTTGAGGACAGCAATTCCGGACAGGGCGATAAAGCCGACGGCCGCCGATATCGAAAAGGGAATATCCCGCAACCAAAGCGCGGCTATTCCGCCAGTCAGTGCCAGCGGCACCCCGCTGAAAATTACCAGCGCGTCGCGAATCGAGCCGAGTGCCAAGACGAGCAACGCGACAATCAGCAGCAGTGTAACGGGAACAACGAAACTCAGGCGAGCTGCGGCCGATTCAAGGTTTTTGAAGGTGCCACCAAATTCGAGCCAATAGCCAGCCGGAATCTCGACCTGTGCGGATATCGCTGCACGGACGTCACCCACAAAGCTGCCCAGATCCCGTCCACGAACATTGGCAGTAATGACCATACGCCGTTTGCCGTTCTCGCGATTCACCTGATTATATCCGCTCACCAGGTCGACATGCGCCAGCTCGCGTAAGGGCACAAAGCTGTCCGCGCCGTATTGTACCGGGAGGTTCAGAAGCTCATCGGTGTTCTCACGTCGTTCGTCGTCAAGTCGCACGACAATGTCGAAGCGCCGATCGCCTTCGTATAACTGTCCGGCTTTTTCACCACCCATTGACGTGCTTACCAGGTCCTGAACCTCGGAAATTGTCAGGCCGTATCGTGCGAGCGCTTCGCGATTTGGAATCACTGTTAACACCGGCAGCCCCGTCGCCTGCTCCACCGCGACATCTGCGGCACCGGGAACACTCGCAATCGCGGACTCAATGGCGTCGCCCAGTTCGATCAACTGATCGAAGTCGTCTCCAAATACCTTGACGGCAAGCTCCGCGCGGACGCCGGCAATCAGTTCATTGAAACGCATCTGGATTGGCTGCAGGAATTCGTAGCGGTTGCCGGGAATCGGTGTAACCACCGCTTCCAGATCTCGCACAACCTCCAGCTTGCTCTTGTCCGGGTCCGGCCACTCGCTGCGTGGCTTCAACATAATGAAGTTGTCTGCAACACTCGGCGGCATTGCCTCGGTAGCGACTTCAGGCGTGCCGATCTTGCCGAAGACGCGCGCGACCTCGGGCATTTCCCTAATTTTTGCCTCGAGCAGCTGTTGCTGATTGATGGATTGCTGCAGGGAAGTACCGGGGATACGAAGCGCGTGCATGGCGATGTCACCTTCGTCGAGATTAGGCACAAACTCCGTTCCCAGCCGGGTGGCCGCCAGGCCACTGGCGACCACGAGCACGATGGCCCCGGCAACGATCCCCCATCGCATCCGCAATGCGGCAAGCAGAACCGGGCGATACAGGCTACGGGCCCCATTGACGATCGCGTTTTCCTTCTCGATAACCGGCTTGCGAAAAAGTAGGGCGACACCGGCCGGTACGAAGGTAACTGACAGTATCATCGCACTCACAAGTGCGATGACGACCGTTATCGCCATGGGATGAAACATCTTTCCTTCAATGCCTGTCAGGGCGAATATCGGTATGTAGACTGCAGTAATAATGAACACGCCAAACAGCGCCGGCCGGAGGACTTCGTGCGTCGCGTCGTTCACGACGGCAAGTCTTTCCCTGAGGTCGAGCTGACCATTGCGGCCTGCTTCTCCCAGTCGGCGCAGGCAGTTTTCGACGATGATCACTGCGCCATCGACGATGAGCCCGAAATCGAGCGCACCCAGGCTCATCAGGTTGGCACTCACCTTTGACTGCACCATGCCTGTAATTGTCATGAGCATCGCAACCGGGATGACCGCAGCCGTCAGGATTGCCGCGCGAACGTTTCCAAGAAACACGAACAGCACGACGATAACCAGCAACGCACCTTCCAGGAGATTGGTCCTTACGGTATCGAGCGTCTTGTCGACCAGCCGGGTGCGATCGTATACCGCCGTCGCCGTAACTCCGTCCGGCAAAGTCAGCTTGATCTCCTCGAGCTTCTCCGCAACCGCTTTTGCGACGGTTCGGCTATTCTCCCCCATTAGCATGAAGACCGTGCTCATCACGACTTCACGACCGTTTTGCGTAGCCGCGCCGGATCGCATCTCCCTGCCCAGCCCAACCGTCGCAACATCGCGGATGCGAACGGGAAGCCCATCGTTCTCCTCAATGACGATACTGCCCAGATCGTCCATCGACTCGGCTTGACCCGGAACACGCATCAGCCACTGCGCACCGTTGTGCTCAATGAAGCCGGCACCGCGGTTGTCATTGTTGCGTTGCAGCGCGACAACGACATCCTCGTAACCCAGGCCGTAGGCCAGCAGCCTGGCTGGATCCGGCGCAACGAGAATTTCTTTCTTGAAACCGCCGATGGGATTGACCTCAACGACGCCGGGCACCCGTAACAACTGCGGACGAATGATCCAGTCATGCACGGTACGAAGGTCCGTTGGCGTAAGCACCGAACCGTCGTCGTTCAAAGTACCCGGCACCGCATCGACCGTGAACATGAATATCTCGCCGAGACCGGTCGCTATTGGACCGAGGGCAGGCGTTAAGCCCGGCGGCAGATCCGGTGTCGCGGCGGTCATGCGCTCGGCAACCTGCTGGCGTGCGAAATAGATATCGGTGCCTTCCTCAAATACAACGGTTATCTGCGACAAGCCGTAGCGAGACAGTGAGCGGGTATTCTCGAGCCTGGGCAGTCCGGCCATCGCGTTCTCGAGCGGGAACGTAATTCGCTGCTCAACCTCGAGTGGCGTATAGCCGGGGCTGTGCGTGTAGACGACGACCTGCACATTGGTGATGTCCGGCACGGCGTCGATCGGAAGGCGAGTGAAGTTCCAGGCGCCGAGACCGACCAACGCAATGACGGCCGCGAGAATCAGGCCTCGTCGCTCGAGCGCTATCTTGATAATAGATTGCAACATGATCGTAGCCTCAGTGGTCGTGGGATGCGCCGGACTTTTCAATGTCGGCCTTCACCAGGTAACTGTTTTCAGTAACATAGGCAGTGCCGATGTCCAGTCCGCCCAACACCTCGACCCAGGTCTCGTCCTGTCGACCGAGGTCCAGCATACGAACTTCGTATTCTTCGCCGATGCGTGCATAAACGACCGTGAAGTCGCGGAACGACTGCAGCCCGCTTCTCCGGACGGCGAGCGGCACCGCGTATTCGGCAACTTCGATTTCGCCGGTAAGGTACATGCCAGCCGCAAGCAGACCGGATGTGTTATCCAGACGCACGCGTGCGGTAACCGACTGGTTGGACCCGGCGACCGGGCTCAACAACGCCACTTCGCCAGTGACGCTAATGTCACCGATTGCCGTTCGTACCGTAACCGTCGCACCGACCTGAACGCGCGAGCGATCGGACGGAAATACCGCCAGCTCCGCCCACACGGTCGACGTATCGACAATCGTGAACAGCGATCGGCCGCCCGTTGTCTCACCGGTGTTTGCATGCCGGTCGATTACGGTACCCGAGATCGGGGCCGTAATTACGTAGTCGTTCAAGCTGTCGTTAGCCTCGACCACTGCCAGCGTTTGACCCTTCTCTACTTTCTCGCCGATGGACGCACGCACAGAGCGAAGAACACCATCGAAACGGGCACTAACGTGGCTCACGCTTTCCGGGTCCGATACGACCCGGCCATAGACAGTGACAGCCTCGCTAATGGTTGCCGGGCCCGCGTTCTCGACGACTACGCCGGCGGCGGCGGCGATGTCTGCCGCAATGTGGGTGCGGCCCTCGAAATTCTCGTACTCCCAACGATAGCTGTTGCCCGCGTAGTCGGCCTGAATCGAGACGGTGAATGAATGAGGCTCGTAGACAACCGTGTCGCCTCGCAGATACTCGCCCTGTGCGACGAACCCGATGTCATCCCGGATACCGCCCAGCCGCGTCAGGGTAATTCGTAGATCGACTTCGTCCGGAGAAACGGCTTGTCCCGCCATGCTGGGCCAGACCCTGAATTCGGGAGGCACACCAGCTTCGAAGATGGACAACTCGATAGCGAAATCACCGTCAATCAACATTCGACCGCGATGCGGTCCTTTCACGGGATCGAGTTCGGCGGCGCTGCCGTGATCGTCGGTCGGTGAATGGCGTTCCGCCGTATCGGAACCGCCGCAGGCCGCGGTCGTCATTACAACCGCAAACAAGAAAATTCTGTGTAAGTAATTCATAATATTTCTCACTGTTCCCGGGTCGGCGAAGTAACCGCCATACCCGTTAGTGTTTCAATTCTGACAACGTTCAGGTGCGCATCGATCAACGCGTCCATTGCCTCGGTCCGCGCCCGCAGCGCGTCGTTCTGGGCGGCCCGCAGCTCGAAGTAGCTGTAACGCCCTGCCTGGTAGGCCTGCAGCGTTTCCGACAGCACGCCTTCCAGGCGCGGCAAAATGTCGTCGCGCAAGGTCAGCGCCCGGTGCAGGCTGTGATTCAGCTCCTCATAGAGGGCAAACAACCTGGCTTCCAGTTCCACTCTCGATGCTGCGCGCTCAGCTTCGGAGCGGGCAAGATCCGCCCTTGCTGTCGCAATCCGGCCGGCGTTTCGCTTGCTTGCACCCAGAGGAATTTCGATGCCGGCGACTATGGCCTGGTCATCGGTTTGCTGTAACTGCCGGATACCGACAGTCAGTCGCCAGTCCGGTTTCGACCCGGCTTCTACGTGACGCAGTTCAGCCTGGCGCAGCCGTTTCTCGCTGAGGTATCGCTGCAACATCGGGTTTTGATCAATGCGTGCCAGCAGCAATGCAAAACTCTGCAGCTCGGGCAGCTTCGCAAGGGCGCCTTCTACCCGCTCGATACCCGGGCCGGACTCGCCCCATTGCGCCGCGAGAGTGCGTAGCGACGTGCGAAGTCGATGCTCCCAGTCCTCGCGTTCAAGTCGCGCTCGGGACAGCTCGACTTCGGCCCTCGCCAACTCTGCCTTCGGCGTGCGGCCGGCACTCACACGTTTTTGCACCGCAGCCACCGTGTTTGTGGCCAGAGTTACGGCCTCTTCAGCGATATCGAGCTGCGCCTGGTGTGCGAGGCTTAAGAGAAACAGGCGTGCCGTTTCGGCGGCAGCCTCCAGGCGCTTCATCTCCCGCTCAGACTCGACCAGGGATAAACCACTGCGAGCGACATCCATGCGCCGCTCGCGCTTGCCTCGTTCCAGTACCCAGGCAAGGCTGAGCGTTGCTTCCGCACGGTCGACACCGGAAAATACGCCCGTGCCCAATGCATTTTCAACTTCAATGCCAAGCTCGACACCGGGTCGCACACTGGCGTTCGTTATCCGGCCACGTTGCGCGTCGACCTGATATCCGAACGCGATCAACGCCGGGTTGGATACCAGTGTTTTGGCGATAGCCTGTTCGAAATCGATCGAGCGTTCGCTTGGTTTCTGCTGTGTCTCGGCGGCTATCGCGCTTGCCAGAATCAGGCAGCCCAGAGCCGTAAGATTCGTGAGTCGTACCCACATGTTCTTTTCTCCCAGCACCTTTCGACAAGGCGCGTGGTTTCAAATTAAACCTGTCCGCACACAGCAGACGGCTGCGCAGCAGACAAAACAGGGAACTATTCAGGCTTTATTTGGGGGAGCGCGGAGTGCAGGTCGCGATCTGAAACTGCGACGGGGAATTATGTCGGGCGCGTCTTTCGACCAACGGGTATCCACCAACACCTCAGCGAGCTGCATCGGTATTGTAATGGTGGGTGGGCAGGCTTCTATCTTCGAGAAACCCGTTGCCGGGTCGAAAACGGAAATATCGAAGTGATCGGTATCGTGCACCGAGTCGTGTGAAACTACTTGGTGCAACTCGTGTTTATGTGAACCCGATTCTTCGTGCGAACAAATATCGGCGTGCAGATGAAATCCACTCAGCGTGATCGCCAGGAATGAGACACAGGCGAGAGCATGAATTGATTTATGGAAGGATCGCATTGGCGGACTATACAACAGTCCTGACGGTGTAGGTCAAGCTGGAAGGACGCGTGTCGATGTATTCAGATACGAAAAAGCGCCTCACGATGAAGATTCCAGGTCCTTTGCTTCCTCTTGAGGGCTTGCGTGCCGCGAAATCGGAACAGACCCGATAACAGAGGTTCGACGCCGGCTTGCGCGTGAACTCTGGGTCATGTCAGCAATCGCAACATTCAATAGCCACGTTCCCGACCTGCCTGCGGTACTATCGCACAGTCCAAACAGCAGAAATCCGTGGAGACGCCCATGAAAACGTTTGTTGCAACTCTGTTTTTCGGCTTCGCTGTGGCGAGCAGCGGAGTGTCTGCCGCCGAGTTCTCGAACGCAGAACTCGTGGAACTCGGACAGTCCTTCGCGCAGGCAATTAATGAACTAGACGCCGATGCACTCGATGCTCTGATCTCTACCCGGCATCTCGCGCAAAAGTGCGCCGAAATCGCGGGTGACAGTGCCGCCGAGAAACAGGAACTATTGCGCGCGTTTAAAGAAACGATACCGAACATCAATGAACGCCTGTTGGTCGAACTGGAGCGGCAGGGCAGCACAGCAGTGTTTCTACGGGTTCACGAGTTTGATGGCATGCGCGGCCCGCTCGTTCGCTATAGCGTGGGTGACGGCTACAACTATGCTCTGCTGCTTCCGGTGCGGCCGGCACGCAGCGGAAGCGGGGCCCGGATCGGCGACCTGTATTATGCGACTTCCGGTGAATTATTGAGCGAGACCATCGGGATTTCTACCAAGTTAGCGAGCTCTCCCAGCGAAACGTTCCTGGGCAAACTGTTCGGCGTAAATGGGGTCAACCGGGATTTGGTCTCGCGCTTCCAGAAGATCGGTCGACTTCGCCAGCAGAACAAGCTCAGAGAAGCCTATGAGGTTCTCGACCAAGTGCCGGGGAGCACCCGCAATCACCGCCTGATTGTCATGAATACCCTCCAGATCAGCTCTCAGCTGGACGAGGACCTGTACCGAAAGGAACTGCAACGACTCGCGAAGTATCACAAAGACGACCCGCGGGCCGCGTTCACGTTGCTGGATCACTATTTCTACGAAAATGACCTCGACTCGGCGATGTCCATCATCGACCTGATGGAACAATCCTACGGCTCAGATGCGGTCCTCTTTATGTTCCGGGCGAATGTGGAATTGGCGAGAAATCGCATCGATGACGCACTCGGCTTCGCTCAAACGGCTATGCAGCTTGAACCTGACAACGAAGACGCCCATTGGACAGTGCTAACGATGCTGGTTCAATCAGAGATGTTTGGAGAAAGCGTGAACGTCTTACAACTGCTGGAAAGCGAGTTTGGTTACGTCTTTGCCCGCGAAGATTTCCAGGCCGAACCGATGTACAACGAATTCGTGAAGTCGAAAGAGTTCGCGCAATGGATAGAAGTGCCGTAGACCGATTGGCGGCTCTTTGCCTACGAAAAAGCCCTGCACGGTGGCAGGGCTCTCGGCCATGTTTTCTTAGAGGCGGAGGCGTAACTTCTAGTTCCTGTTTGGATGGTATCGATCGCGCAGTCTGGTCTGTCGTGTCTGTTGCGATATCTGGGTACCGTTTACGAAAATCGCTACAGGCAATGTGGAAGGCTCGAGCGGGTCCCCGTCCCAGATAACTACATCCGCGTCCTTTCCGGCCTGAAGGGTCCCGTAGTGATCGGATATTTGCCACGTCTCGGCGGCGTTTATTGTTAGCGCTTTTAGTGCGGCGCTGTAGTCAAGACCATTGGATACAGCGATACCGGCTACTTCCCGCAGCGTAAAACCCGAATCGTAACTGGTGTGAATGCTACTAACTTTGAAACTGATCAGAACCCCGGCTTTTTGCAGAATTGCCGCGGAATCATCGCGGACATTCAATTGATCGAAATACTGTGGCAGGTTAAAGCTGGGATCGATTACGACAGGGATCGACGCCGCCGCAAGCTCATCCGCCACAAGCCACGCCTCCGCACCTCCCCTTAATACGATGCGGATGCCGTATTCCTGCTTTAGCCGAATTGCCTGATGTATATCGGACTCCCGGTCTGCACCGATAATCAATGGCATTTCGCCATCCGAAACCTCTTGCAGTGTCTCGAGATCATATCGGCTGAAATACGAATCTCGGCTTGGTATTGACCTCGAATTTCGGCGCAACCGGCCTGCCTCATCAAGCGCACGGCGTAAGATCACCCATTGAGCACTGCGCGAACCACCGCTTTCGTCGGATGTCTGTCCACCAATCTCGACGAACAGTCCTATTCTCGGTTGCTGGAGAATCGACGGGCCACTCCGCAGATGCAGCAGAGCGCCAAGACCGGCAAACGGTGCGACAGCAGCACGCTCCGGGATGGAAACTGCCCGCGCAAGCCCATCTGATCTTGCCAAAGCCACGAGTTCGGAATTCGCATTCAGGGCATATTGCACATCGAAAGCCGCGCCGAGAGGACCACCCTCGACAGAATAGTCGCTCGTACTATCGACCGACGATACTTCAGTCAACCCGAGGTGCGATGCTGAATTCATGAATCCAGGCGTGACGATCGATCCCGTTGCCTCAATAAGCCGCGCGTCTTCGGGAATCTCAACATCTGTGCCGACCGCCAGAATCCTCTCGCCGTCGATCAAGACCGTCGCGTCATACAACGTACCTTTCTGCGTATTCGTGTGAGCAGTTACCCCGACGATCGCAACTGTCTCGGCGAACGCGGGAATCTGCGTCATTGCGAGAAGGAACCCGAAAAACAGAGTACGAAATTGCAGTCTACTCATGGCTCCCTCCCGCGTTGCCGGATCGAAGCGCTATGTCAGAGTAAGACCGCTGCTGCTTGTTCCTCCTGTCAAAATGCAGAGCACCGTCCACGAACACCTGATCCGCCTTGCTATAAATACTGAATGGATCGCCGGACCAGATAACCACGTCTGCGTTGTAGCCGACAGCGACCTGGCCAATTCGATCTTCCAGGCCCAACGTGCGTGCAGGATGCCGAGTGATCCAGACAATGGCTCGTTCCGGCGAAATTTTGAGTCCCGCCTTTCTCCCGGCAGCCATTGCCTTCGCCGCTTCCAGATTCAGGCGCTGGCCGACAGATGGAGAATCCGAATGCATCAGCACACAGGCGCCGGCAGCATCTACGAATGCAGCGTTTTCCCGAATGGCATCGCGCGCCTCCATCTTGAACCCCCACCAGTCCGACCAGACCGCTGCGCAGGCGTCGTTTTCTTTAAACAGTTCCGGAACTTTGTACGCTTCGACCGCGTGATGGACCGCCGCTATTTTGTAGTCGAATTCATTCGCCACCGCGAACATCACAGCGATGTCGCTCGCACGGTAGCAATGCAAATGAACACGAATTTCGCCGCTAAGGACCCCGGCCAGCGTTTCCATTTTGAAGTCGCGGGATTTTATCTCCGCTTCGTCGCCACCTTTGTTTCGCGAATTATGCAGATAAGCCTGAGCCTGAGACCAGGTTTCGCGTAGCATCGCAATCTCGCCCTGCCGACTCGTCGGTGCCATGCCCTTGCTACCGAAATTTCCCTTTGGGTTCTCACCGCAGGCCATTTTCAAGCCGTAGGGTGCCCCTGGAAACTTCATGTCGAAAACCGTATTCGCTTTAATGGGCTTTACCACTACCGAACGCCCACCTATCAGCGGCGCTGACCCGGGCAGTATCTGTAGCGTTGTGACGCCCCCTGCCAGTGCTAGATAAAACGCCGGGTCCTGCACATTCACAGCGTGTTCGATCCAGGTGTTCGCAACGACGGGGGCACTGACTTCCGAGATATCCTGAATGGAATCTTCGGTTAGCGGCAACGAGAATGTTCCATTGTGACTGTGGACATCTATAAGGCCGGGCGTCACCCATCGCCCCGTCGCATCAATCATGCGAACGCCTTCCTCAACGACCAGATCAGGCCCTATTGCGACGATCTTGCCGTCGCTCAAACTTACATCAACGCCGTTTAAGCGAGAGCCGTTACCATCAAGAACCGTTGCGTTTACGATCAGGGTGTCGACATCCGGTTTTGGAGTGTAGGTGCTGCGGTAGGCGTTGCGCTCCGGCGCTGTGGCCACATCTTGTGTTTCAGTGCCAAACGCATGGCTACTGGCAAATAACAAGCTAAGGTACGCGGCACCGAAAAAACCTCTCGGCAACCCTTCGAGCGTGGGTAGTCTCATCTGTTCCCTCAGGGCCGTTTCGGCCCGCGATTTATTATCCCTATTAGAACAGTACTCCTGCCAATTCCATGTAGCAATTGGGTCAAAACCTCACTGGCAAATGACAATGCGCATGTCTCGACGCGAACCATGCCGCGATTTCCGGGTGTAAACCTGACCTGAACAGCCGCGCATTTGACCTTCTTGAGATAAGTCGATTCAGGAATTCAGTGCATGATCTATCGCGCAACTCAAACTGCGAACGACCAACAGGTAGCTACATTATGAGCAATGAACAGCAATTGACATTCGCGACCGTTGACCCCATTGACGGAATGAACCCGGACAGCCCCGGTCGAGTCGAAAACCTTGTCGATGGCGTCTGGTCAACCAGCGGCGCGATACGCGACGACATCATTGACCCACTCAATGGCGAGCGATTTCTGGACGTGCCTGACACGGTTGATTTTAGTGCCGCTATGCAGCAACTGGCGAGCTGTCCAAAACACGGACTGCACAACCCACTGAAAAACAATCACCGTTACGTCTATCTTGGTCGAGTGTGTGCAAAAGCAGCGGCGTTGCTGGCGGAGCCCGTGGTTGAAGACTATTTCGCCAGGCTTATACAACGGGTAATGCCGAAGAGCTATCAACAATGTCTAAACGAAGTGGTCGTGACACGCGTTTTTCTGGAGAATTTCGCCGGAGATGGCGTGCGCTTTCTCGCGCGGGGCTTTTCAAATCCCGGTGATCACGCCGGGCAG
Source organism: Woeseiaceae bacterium (assembly GCA_021773035.1). Classification (GTDB taxonomy): domain Bacteria; phylum Pseudomonadota; class Gammaproteobacteria; order Steroidobacterales; family Woeseiaceae; genus UBA1847. The sequence goes on along the minus strand of JAJFKU010000068.1, from coordinate 46,983 downwards.
GAGTCGCGCGGCTACCGATGGCCGTTCGGTGCCGTCGTCGTTGTTGCGCCCTTCAACTTTCCGCTCGAAATTCCCGCACTACAGGCTTGCGGTGCCCTTTTTATGGGCAACAGGCCGTTGGTAAAGGTCGACTCTAAAGTTAGTGTGGTTTTCGAACAATTTGTCAGGTTGCTGATTGATTGCGGCTTGCATCCCCGCGACATCGATTTGGTCCATTGTCGCGGCCAGAAAATGGGCGAAGTAATCGCACAGGCAGCCGACAGCATTCGGCTCGCACAATTCACCGGCTCAAGCAATGTGGCGGAGCGGATTTCGGAAGCCCTGAATGGGCGGGTGCGACTTGAGGATTCCGGTTTCGACTGGAAGATCATTGGACCGGATTTCAAGCAACTATGGCTGGACTACGTAGCCTGGCAGTGCGACGAAGATGCCTACAATGCGTCAGGTCAAAAATGCTCAGCTCAAAGCCTGTTATTCGTGCACGACAATTGGGCTAAGCCGCTGCTACCAAAACTGGCTGAACTCGCAAGCCGCAGAAACCTGGAAAACCTCACGATCGGACCGGTATTGTCATGGAGCAATAAACAGATCGCGGCGCACGTCGAGCGCGTCCTCGCCGTCCCCGGCGCCAGACTCGAGTTCGGCGGCGCGGCAATGGATAAGCATTCGATACCTGACTGTTACGGCGCTTACCAGGCTACCGCGATCAGCGTCCCGATTACCGCGATGCTTGGCCCCGACTCCGATCTCCTGAGCACCGAGTTGTTTGGTCCTTTTCAGATCATCGTGCATTACGGCGACGATGACATCGACAAGATGCTCATGCTGCTTGAGAAAATTTCCAACAATCTGACCGCCGCGGTTGTTAGTGCGGACGTCGAGTTTCAAAACCGAATCCTGGGCGCGTCCATAAATGGCGTGACCTATTGCGGAATGAGGGCACGCACAACCGGCGCACCACAAAACCACTGGTTCGGTCCCTGCGGCGACCCGCGATCTGCAGGCATTGGCACCCGTGAAGCCATAATCTCGACCTGGAGTTCACATCGGGAAATCATTTACGATCAGGGTCCGCTACCAACGGAATGGCACATGCCAAAGGAGCGAATCTGAGTCCGCGCTCTAAACGGCAATTCTCAGCTGCCTGACGGCTGGTCGATCCCCGCCAGGTATTGCGCTGCGCTTGTCGGTCCGTGTGCGAATGTGTCTGAGTGTTCGACAATGTCTTGCCGAAATTCCAGAAAGAATCTTGCACCTTCCGGAAGACCCAACTCCTTCCAGGCGGCGTCGAGGGCCTCTGCTTTATCCACCGGCGTACTAGCTGGCTGAATTAACAGGAAATCCCAGTTGGCGCCGTCGCTGTGAACGTACAGCTGGCGCGCCGGCAGACCGGCCAGTCTGTTTGCCTCGTCATAAGAGGCTATTTTTCTCAGGAAAGCCTCGTGTTTTCCGGGCGCAATTCTGTATATCTCTATGAGCACTTTATTCGGTTTCGGCTGCGCACTCACTTCGGCCTCTGACGCTTCAGCCGGGCTACCGCTCATGCAGAGAATGGCAATAGCGGACATAGCAGGGAAAATGCCAGCCGTTAGCGAGTGTTCCCGATTGATTCCAGACATATAAAGTCCCCTTTTGCGTTCCGCCTATTCCTGATGCCAACCAATCTGAACGTGTAGTGCCGGTGCTGCCACCTGTTGCGGGCCAATTGGCACCTCGGCCGGGCGTCACTGCCGCTGCCGGCGAGGCAGCACCGTCTTATTCGTCACTATCCGCGTCCGACACGATGTGGCCCGCCCTCGCTAACAATCGCTACGCCATGCGCGAATAATTCAGGTAAGCAATCCCACAAGGATACTGATGACATGAGCGATATTCTGGCAGCGGTCAATACCTTCCTTTGGCCCGAGCCCTGGGTAATGACGATCGTCGTCACGGCCGCCGTATTTACGCTCTGGACCGGTTTCTCTCAGTATCGCGCGCTGACTCATGGCCTCAAAGTCATCGGTGGCGCTTACGACGACAAGTCTCACCCGGGCGCAATCTCGCATTTCCAGGCATTGTCGGCAGCCCTGTCGGGTACCGTCGGACTTGGCAACATCGGTGGTGTTGCTCTTGCGATATCGCTTGGGGGTCCAGGCGCGATTTTCTGGATGTGGGTCATCGGAGTACTCGGCATGGCAGTCAAGATGCTCGAGGTGACGCTGTCCATGATGTACCGAAACACCGACGATCCGGAGAATCCGCACGGTGGCCCAATGTGGGTTGCGAGCAAGGCTTTTGCCCAACTGGACCCAAGACTGGCCGGCGTCGGCAAAGCGGTAGCCGTCGTGTTTTGCCTCGCGCTGCTCACGGCAACCTGTACCGGCGGCAATATGTTTCAGGCATGGAATGTCGGCGAGGTCACCGGCGCCTATTTCCCGATTCCTCCGTGGGCATGCGGACTCGTACTCTCAATACTGGTCGCCGCCGTGATCATTGGCGGTATTCGCCGAATAGGGCGCGTGGCCGCTGCGATCGTTCCCGCGATGTGCGCCATCTACCTGATCGCGGGAGCCTATGTACTGTTTGTCAACGCGGATGAAATTCCGGCAATGTTCTCAATGATCGTACAAGGTGCGTTCGCGCCGACGACCGCATCCGGCGCTTTCGTTGGCGGTACGGCGGCATCCGCTTTTCTATTCGGTATGAAACGTGCGATTTTCTCCAGCGAGGTCGGCATTGGCACATCGCCGATGGCGCACTGCGCTGCGCGAACGGATGAGCCGGTTCGCGAAGGGATTGTCGCCGGCCTGGAGCCACTCATCGATACACTCGTCGTAAGCACATTCACCGCGTTGATCATTCTTTCAACCGGTGTCTGGAACCGCGCCCCGGATGTGTCGTTCGAGGAAGCTCCGGCAATCGTTGCGACCGGCGACGGCTGGCGCATAGAGGACACGAGGCTATCCGGGCAGAACTGGAGCCCGGGCGAAACAGTCAGCATCGTTATCAGCTTTGACGACCAGCCTCGATCCAATACTATCGTCAGCAGCCGGGCGCAGGAGACTGCCGCCGGCCTTGTTGCCTCGTGGCCGACCGTCGAAAGTGAAAGCCGGCCGCAGATTGCCGAAAACGGCCTCTACAAGAACTACGTCGGAACGACGCTAACGGCGAAATCCTTCGATTCGGTCGTACCGGGCCTTGGCAAGTGGTTTGTAACAATCGCCGCCTGGTTATTTGCCTACTCTACGATCGTCACATGGTGTTACTACGGCGAACAGGGGGTCGTATTCATAGCAGGTGAGCGAGCGGTGCAGGCTTATCGTATTGTCTACAGTACCCTGCCGCTGGTGGCGACCCTGGGCTGGGTCAAGTCGGATATTGACCTCGACAATCTCTCGGGAATTGGCACCGGTGTGATGGTGATCGCCAACCTGCCGATCCTGTGGCTGTTCGGTCACCAGGCCGTCAAAGCCTACCGTGAGTACTTCAGTCGTATGGCGAAGTCAGCTAAGGGCTAGCTTTCGATCGCCCACCGCGCCGCTTTCGACTCGCCCACAGCGACAGCCCCAATCCGATCAGGGCAAACAATCCTGTTCCGCCCACAAGCACAAGAATCCTGCCGGGCAGCCCGGCTGCCTCCCCGGTGTGAACCGCATAGAACGCATCTACGATCCGGTTTCTTACGGGGCGTGTGGCGGCGTCGAAATTCGCAAGAACTTCCCCATTCTCAGCACCGACCAGAACGAAAGTCTTGCCAAAAACTCGCCTTAGCTCATGTTCTTGCAGCAGGCGAATTTTAAAATACGGCTGGCCGCTCTCCGGCATGCTGATTATCGATAAGCGTGCATCCGGATAAAGTTCACGAGCGGCACCGAGTGCATCCTGCAATTTGATTTGCTTCTCTTCTCGATAGGTAGCCGCGTCCGAATTCGAAGCCCGCATCGCGACCGGCTCACCGATGACCGACTCAATTGTTTCCGTCCACACAACACCGACGCCGGACGCGACGACAAGTAACAACGGAATCGCAAACCAGAATCCGGCTGCCCGATGCCAGGCAAGAAGCTTTAAGTCGCTGCGTATCGCTGCACGCACAGTGAGAGCACTGCGCCATTGCCCCTTCCCCGGCCACGCCTGCACCAGGCCTAATACAATGTTTGAAAATAGAAATACACCGCTAAACCCGATGAAGAGCATCGCGTAATCACCAAGAAAAAGGGTCTCGTGAATCAGGCGCATGCTCAGCAGGAACCCGGATCGGGCAAAGTCTATCGCCCAGGGCTGTTCGCGAAGCACGTTGCCCTCGCCATCCAGGCGCAGTACGTGAAGCCCGTCGTCGGGTGTATGGAGGAACACGTCAAATTGATTGGGGTCGCCACCACTGGCGTATACCGAAGACAGCCGGCCGGGCTTTCGGTCCTGGCGCAACTGGTCGATTCGCTGTAGCAGCAGTTCTTCATTCAGAGACGCCCGCCTGCCCTCAATCAAAGAGGCGTCGAGTTCCCGGCTAAATACATTGCTTACGCCAGTGAGCGCCTGAAGCAACCAGACTGCGAGCAATGACAAGCTGATGTACTTGTGTAATTTGCGTACCAAGGCGAGTTCCCCTCTATGGTCGATTCAACACTTAGTCAAGTGTGAATGCTCCAGATATCCGGGTTGAATTCCTGCCTTAGTGGGGTCTATCTGTATTCTGTCCGGGCAACGCTTCGTGGTGCCAGGGACGTGGCAGCTTGCGATTGCGCGGCCAGATTTCGTCCAGCGTGTCGTCCTCGTATAGCCGGCCGTTCTTCATGACGAGCGCTATGTCACGAGTGTTACGAACGTCAGCAAGCGGATCGCTGTTCAGTATGAGCAAATCCGCGAATTTTCCGGGCTCGATGCTGCCGACATCGTCGGCACGGCCAATAATGTCCGCGCCACCAATGGTCGCGGCCTGCAGTATCTCCGTTGGCGTCATGCCACCTTCCGCCAGGGCCTGCATTTCCCAGTGAAAAGCGAGGCCCTGAAATTCGGCGTGACTGCCGACGCCGACCCGGCCGCCGGCTCGAAGAATATTCGTTGCGGATTCTGCAACGCGGGGCAGCATGCGCTCTTCCGGCCTTACCCAGTCAACCGGACTCGTGCGCAAGTCGTCGGCGAAATGAGGCATGAATCGCCTGACTTTCGGATCGTCATGTGGTGCTTGCGAGATGAGATAGTGATTTTTGGCAGGCGCGCCGTTTTCGGAAACAATCATTAAGGTGGGTGTGTATGAGATTTGTGATTTAGCGAATAGCTGAACAACGTCTTCGTAAACCGGCACTACGGGCAAATAGTGTTCGTTACCGGCGAAGCCGTCGATAGCGTGCGTGATATTGAGCTTTAGATCGCTGTTGCCTTCGGTTGTTACTATCGCTCCATACTCGTTAGCGGCTTCTGCAATCCACCGCCGCTGCTCACGATTGCCAATCAGATATGACTTGATGTTCCGGGTCCGGTAGTAGTCCGTATAGCGCCGGATAAGCGCGCGGGCATCGTCCAGCGACTCAACCCTGTTATTGGAAAACATACCCTGTCCAACGGACCAGGCACGTGGACCGATCATCAAGCCGGCATCGATCAAATCCTGATAAGCGAACATGTCCTGGTTCATGGCCTGAACATCCACCCCGGACGTAATGCCAAATGCCAGGTTGGCGAGGAAACTCCAGTTTTCGAGATCCAGCACGCCGTGTCGAATTTCGTACCAGTGGGCATGCGTATCGACAAATCCCGGAACGATGAACTTGCCGCTGACGTCACGAACTTCGATACCGTCCGGCAGCGCAACGCTGCCGCGGGGACCGACCCCGGCAATCTTGTTTTCGACGATCAGGACGTCCGCATCCGGAACTGGCTCGCCGCCGTCCATTGCAATAACCGTTGCCCCTCGCATCAGCAGCGACGACTGCGGCACATCGCGCGGCATCTCGACCTTGATGGCTGTTTCCTCGATCGGCCCGAGACCTATGGCAGACTGATCGCCCGGATCGGAGTTAGTCGCCGAATCAGTCGTCGTCGCGACGAGCTCTCTGCGAAACAAGGTCGCACCCAATGACCACGCAATGGTCCTGCCATCGTCGGCCCAATCGACATAGTCCGCGCCAAGTTCGGAAACCTGAGCACCCGGCCACTGCGACGCTTCGCCCAGCACCACCAACGGCGGCTCAATCGATGCCGGCGGAAGCCGGTAAACGAACACCTGGCCGGACGAGATCGCAAGTATCCAGTTTCCGTCCGGGCTTAGCTTTGCGCTCCCCACCGGATACGGCTGTCCCGGATTCGACCACGGATGCAGACCTTCGACCCGTATGTGAATGCGTTCGTCTGCTCCCAGTCCGTCACGGGCACTGGCGAGCACCGATTTGACGCCATCGCGAGTCGTGAAGTGGACGCGGTTCCCGTCTTTCGAAACCTGCGGCGCCGTCGCGCCGACTCCCGTATGTGTGATGATCGACGTTGTTCCGTCAGCCACTGATATGCGAACAAGGTCCGCGAAACGACGTGGCGTCACTTCTTCCTGAAGCCTCATACGCTCAGCGTTATTGGAGCTCAATGCAACGACCGTATCGTTATCCGCCAAAAAAGCCGGATCGCTGTAGTACGCCGCGTTTCCGGTGAGCTGGCGTGCTCTGCCGCCCGACGATCGTATGCGCCAGACATGTCCGGCACCGGCCGCCGACCAGGAAACGTAGCTGATCCAGCGACCGTCTGGGGACCACGATGGCTGAAATGCCGTATGCGTACCGTCCGTTAACTGCCGTACGTGCCCTGACGACAAGTCAGCTGCGAACACGCGGGCAAAGGCGGAAAACGCGAGCGTCTTGCCGTCCGGCGATACAGCCGGATGTTGAATCAGACGAGCTCGCACCGGACCGTTTTCTGCGGCGTAGTTTTGTACGCTTAGCGGGCCCAGATCCAGCGAAACGTCCGCCGTGAAAGGCAGGATGCTTCTTTCGCCACTGGAAATATCGATACGCTGAATCTTGCCGTCAATCGCCGCGATCAGCGCCTTGCCGTCCGGCGTAAACGTGTAGTCAGGCAGGAAATCGCGGTTGAACGTGCCATCGGCATTATCGCGTTGTACCGGATACGCAAGCCAGCGATCCTTGCCGTTGACGAGGTCCCGCAGGCGGACTCCGGTTTCGCCATCCATCCGCATTGCGTAGGACAGGAAACGGCCGCCGGGATCGAGTTGCGGCTTGAAGACGGCTACCGATGCCGTCACGACCTGTTGCGTGTAGCCGCTTGTCATGTCGCGTCGCGCGATATGCCAGGTCGGTGTAATGTATCGCGTTGCGGGACCGCTGCTCTTGGCTGCGGTGTAAAGGTAGCGACCATCGGCGGAAACCGCCGGGCCGATCTGCTCTAATTCGCTCCCGGAATCTCCCCCGACAGAAATCCCGCTTCCCCCTTGCAGGTGGTATTGCCGCAGTTCGAACGAGCCGTAGCGACCCTGCCGGCGCGAAACGAAAACGGACTGGCCATCGCCGGCCCACGCGGGTGATGAAAACCGGTCCGATGCTGTATTGTCCGACACAATTCGCGGATTCGTGCCGTCCGAACCGGCAACCCAGAGGTTCTCGGCGCCGGATTGATCGCTGATAAACGCTATGCGCAATCCATCCGGCGAATAAACCGGCTGGGCATCGTACGCTACACCGCCGCGAATGCGAGTTGCTTCGCCACCGCTCGCGGGCATGGCATAAAGATCGCCCAGAAGATCGAATACGATCGTCTGCCCCGACGGATCGATGTCGACCGACATCCACGTCCCTTCGTCAACAGTAAATTCGAGTCGCCTCGGCAACTCGGATGAAAGCTCGCCGGCAGCGGCCGTCAGGGCCGGCACCAGGAGCAGGATCGCTACGCTTTTTGCTATCAATTCCGCACTTCTCGGTTTCCCAACGGTGTCCTGACGATGGCCCCGGTGCAGTGGCTAAGCGTCAGAATTTACGCAGTATGCTTGCCGTGACCAGTCGCCGCACGCCGTAAAAACAATCGGCGGCACTGCTACAGCGATCGACAAATGTCTCGTCTGTGAAGTTACTGGCATTCAAAGACACGCGCCAGTTCTCTGTATCGTAGTGGAGGATCGCGTCATATACGGTCACGTCGTCGCTTTCCCACGCATTCAGCCCATCACCGTACTGCTTACCGCGATAGCGGACACCGATTCCGCCACCCAATCCGGCGAGCCCGCCCGATTGAAACGTGTAATCGACGAGCGCTGAAATCACGCTGTCCGGAACAGCGACAAGCTGTCGCCCTTGTGTGCCGCCATTCCCGCGGGTCACTTCCGTGTCTGTATAGGCATAAGCGAAATTGAACGTCAGCTGTTCGTTGAGACGCGCAGCGACTTCAAGTTCCATGCCGGAAACCTCTACCTCGCCTGTCTGGACGTTGAAGAACAGATTGACCGGGTCGGGCGTAAGAACGTTCTCCTGAACGATCTTGTAGACGGCAAAGGAGCCAAACACGTCAAGTCCCGAGTCAAGCGAGCGACCATCGAATTTTATGCCACCCTCGATCTGTTCTCCGGTTGAAGGCACGAACCGGTTGCCGTTGAAATCGGCGCCGCCGATTGGCTGGAAAGACCGGGACGTTTGCACGTAGGGCGAAACTCCATTCTCGAACACGTAGTTCACACCGAGCCGATAGGAAAACTCATCGTCGTCGGTCTTGGCACCGAAGGATTCGGCGTCCAGGTAATCCTGTCGCCCACCCAACGTGACAACCAGGTTTCCGGAACGAATCTGGTCCTGAAAGTAAATACCCAGTTGATCGTCGCTTGCGTTCACGAAGGGAAACAGCGCGCCCGGGTCGCCGATTACGGCGTCATATACCGGGTTAAACAGATCGATTGCGGGCGCTGCAGCAAAGCCGAATTCGGAAAACCCTTTGTAGTGTCGATAGTCCACGCCGACCAGCATCGTGTGCTCCAGTTCTCCCGTGGAAAAGACGAAGCTCGCCCGCGTATCGACATTCGTCGACTTGATATCTTCATTGAACGGGAAGTCGGAGCGATTGACGGTGCGGTTATCATCCGGAACGCCGTTGAAATCCGCGTCCAGCAGGCCCGAGCCGAATATCGCACGTGAGCGCACTTCGGTATCGAAGTACTTCATGTTCTGTTCTATGCTGAAGTTGTCGTTAAATTCGTAAACGAACTCATAACCGATGCTGTATTGCGACCGGTCGAAGAAATTCACGCCGGTCTCACCGAGATTTCGACCAACGGGTACTACGCCAAGCGGATTCGGCAGCAGCGTACCCTGCGACGGCAGGAAACCTGTGCTCTGATTCCTCAGGTCATCGTTCTGGTACATACCCAGCAAGGTCAGGGATGCCGCGTCCGAAATATCGAAAGTAACAGCCGGCGCGACGTAGAGCCGTTCCGAGGTCAGGAAGTCGACTTGCGTTTCCCGGTCTCTGTACAAGGCCGTAAACCGGGCGCTGACGCGATCGCTGATCGCGCCGGTGATATCGCCGTTTATCTGCTTGTGGCTGTACTCGCCGAGCTGCGCTTCAAGTTCACCGCTGAAGTTGTGCTCCGGCCGGCGGCTGGTCATGTTAACTATGCCTCCCGGCGGCGCCTCGCCGTAAAGCGTCGACGTTGGGCCCTTCAGTACCTCGACAGACTCGGAACCATAGAGATCTGTGCCGGTATTGTTGACCGAAGCGATTGGCGCGCGCACTCCATCGATGAACTGCACTGGATCGAAGCCGCGTACTTTCAACCAATCGTAGCGCTCGTCGGGACCGAATGCCTCGCCTGTGCCACCAGCAACATACCGCATCGATTCGTTAAGGCTGTTGAAATTCAACAGATCGATCATATCGCGCGAAATCACCGACACCGATTGCGGTGTCTCAACCAACTCAATGTCGTCCTTGCTTGCGGAGCGCCCACCCGTGGAGACATACCCCGGCGCGGTCACAACGATTTCGTCGAGAGCGTCGCTGTTATCCTCGCTGCCTTGCGCAAGCAACGGCTGCGGTAGCACTGCAATAGTAAAAACAATCGACACTGCAATGATTCTTGACATACCTTTCTCCCCTGACCACCAGCGGCCACGTTTCCACACATAGGGTCGTCGATCCCACCTGAAAAGACTGGCGTAATAGGGCCATTCGTTGTTGAGAACAAGTCAGTGCTGCGTAGCGAGTTTCGCGCTGTGGCCGGAGGGCGCGGATTCCAATAGAATACCGGAATGTTGCGTAGTACCCGAGGCGTTGATTATCAAAAGGTTCCGCGTGCGGTCGCGGTGCTTTCAGATGAGTATGCGGCGGGCTACGTCGATCCGAAACATCGTCACGAGAGGGCGCAGTTGATCTATGCGTCGGCGGGCGTCGTTTCGGTCATCAGCGACCAGGGAAGCTATGTCATCCCGCCGCAGCGCGCCGTCTGGATTCCCGGCGGCGTTTACCACGAGGCGCATTGCCGCACCAAGGTATCGCTGCGTACCTTATACGTCGATGAAAGCGCACGGTCGCAATTACCTGCACGTTGCAGGGTGATTGCCGTACCCCCAATGTTACGGGAATTGATACTGGAAGCGACTTCAGTGCCGATCGAGTATGACGTCGATGGACGCGACGGCCGGATTATGGAACTCATACTGGATGAACTATGTTCAGTTCCTGACGCCAAACTGCATGTGCCAATGCCGCAGTCGCCGCGCCTTATCGGGATATGCGCGAAAATACTGGACGACCCCGCCCGCGGCGATACGATCGACGAACTGGCGGACATGGCCGGGTGCAGCCGAAGAACCTTCACGCGCTCGTTTCGGAAAGAGACCGAAATGAGTTTCTCTGCCTGGAGACGGCATGTTCGCTTGCTGGAGGCGACGTCGAGGCTGGCCGAAGGCCAGCCCGTCACGCGCGTCGCGTTCGACGTGGGCTACAGCAGCCAAAGCGCCTTCACCGCAATGTTCCACCGCGTGTTCGGGACAACCCCGACAGACTACCTCTCAAACGATAGAAGTCACGACGACCGCTGACTACTTTCGATGCAGTCGCTTGTGCAACCAGTGAGCAGCATCCGAGAGGGCGCGACGACTGACCTCAGCCATGGAAACGGCCTCCAGGAAGCTATGCGTTGTCCCCTCATAAACCGTCGCCTGCACGTCGACGCCCGATTCCGTCAGTTTGACCGCCATCTCGACGTTCTCGTCGTGTAAGACATCGCATTCGGCGATCACGAGAAATGCCGAAGGCAGTCCTCGAAGTTCAGCGCGCAGGGGAGAAACCAACGGGTCGTCAAGATCCGCGGGAGATCGAACGTAGCATCTCCAGAACTCCAGCATTTCTTCCCGGCTCAGAACGTAACCCGAATGCGCATAGCGCTCATAAGATTCCGTTTCCAAACCGCTGTCGTAAACGCCGTAGCAGAGAAGCATTCCGAGCACTCCGTCGAGCGCAGATCGTGAACGCAACGCGAGGCAGGTCGCGATCGACAAATTTGCGCCCGCCGAATCACCGCCTATCACAAGGCGGTTTGAGTCGATCCCTGCTTGTTGCTCATTCTCACGGAGCCAGTCGATTACGGCGCTGATCTCATCGAGCTGCACCGGGTAGCGCGCATCCGGCGACAGGCTGTATTCAACACCGACAACCGCGATTCCTGCCTGCGACGCAAGCTCACGCATGATTCGGCCGTGAGTTTCGATACTGAACAGCATCCACCCTCCGCCGTGCACATACACCAATGCCGGTGACGCATCACCGGGCGCGGCGTTTACTACCCGAATCCTGACGGTGCCATCGCCCACGGGGACTTGATAATCGAACGACTTCTCAACGTCCGGCCCGCCGACTGTCAGCGGTTGTCGCACGACTTCCGCGTTCCGACGTCTCTCGCCGTAGTTCGACGGCTTATCGTAACCAAGCTGCGATGTTCGAGTCAGCAGGTACGAAACAAACTGCTGAATTTCAGGATCGAGCTCGTTCTTCCGGGGCGAATCGCTATTCATTGAGCATTGATGTCATAAACAGAACTGTCAGTAGCCGGTACACTATCGCTCGCGATCGATTCGGGCCCTTCGGGATGGGTAACAAACCATCGGGTACGGGTCATACGTCGCTACCTGACACTGTTGAAGTCCTTCATCCACGTCAGTATGTCATCAGCGCCGGAGTCTCCCAGTGCCGCGACTATTTCTTCGTAAGTTCCATCCGGCTCGTCCTGACCGAGCTTGAAGCGGCCATCCCACGATGTGATCGATCCCTCGAACGCAATGATGCGTTTGCTTAAGCTGTCATATCGATCACCCATTTCGTCGACACTCCAGAGTCGTTCTCGACCTTCCTCCATCAGGGTGACAAGTTCTCGAAGGTGTCTATCGAGAAACAGCGGGTCGTCCATGCTGCTCAGTCGCAAGTTGAACTGCGCGCTCGCATAGTTCCAGCTCGGCGCTTGTGTCCGATTGCTAAACCATGACGGCGAGACATATGTTCCTGGTCCCGAAACTACCGCCAACGTATCCACGGGCGTAGTCAGCGCACGGGCGAGCCTGCTCGAGCGTGGCAGATGACCGACTAGAGAGATCAGCGTATCACCGTCGAGCTGCAGGCAGACAGGGGCAGCTGTCGCGAACATGCCGTTCCTGTCCTGAGCCCAAATCCATGCCATTGGAGATTTTCGGAGCAGCCGAATGACGTCACGGTGGCTTCTTGGTGCGAATTTGTTCATCTGGGTCACAAGCAGTGGCTCCGGTGGTAACAAGCAGTCTGCATCTTCCCTCACAGTATTCGTTGATACCTATTGGAAGGCTTGCGGTAGCGGGCCAGATCGTGTCGATCGCGGATCAAGTAACGGTTTCCTGGGCTGCCCGGAAATGTCACCTGACCCGGAACAGACGCACGATGACCTGACAGGAACCGGAGAGTTTATCCCGGCTTGTTATCTTCGATCTTTGTCTACCCGGAGCCCGGAATGCACGAATTGAAACACTTCCCCGCCGCCGTTTTTGCACGACTGACACTGCTTCTTTGCGTGATTGCAAGCGAGGCGATGGCGAGGTCTTCTGACAAGCCTGTCTCGTTGCAACTGTCGTACACCGGCGATGTACTGACGAATCTTCGAGGCGGCATCAGACAGGCTGACGCATACGTGGACAATCTCGATTTACAAATCGATATTGACGCTGACGAACTGTGGGGGCTGCGTAATACACAGGTATTCCTGTACGGCCTCTACAACAACGGCACCAGATTCTCGGAAACCATCGTCGGCGATGCCATGGTTGCCAGCAATATCGAAACCGGCGTCCAGGCAATGAGGCTTTATGAGGCCTGGGTCAATCTGAGTTACGGAAACTCCGGCGAAGTACTTTTGGGTTTGTATGATCTGAACAGCGAATTCGATGTTCTTGAGTCTTCCGGTTTGTTTGCAGGGAGCGCGCACGGCATTGGAGCCGACATCAGCCAGTCGGGCATCAACGGTCCTTCAATCTTTCCATTAACAAGCCTCGCACTCCGACTGAGCAGTCAAGTGTCCGACAAGTGGCGCTATCGTGTCGCGATACTGGACGGCGTTCCCGGTGATCCTGAGAACCTGGACGACACTGAAATCAGGCTTAGCGATGCCGACGGTGCGCTCCTCATCGGCGAGCTCGAGCGCAGTACGGAAGGATCTAAACTGCTGCTGGGCGGCTGGATGTATAGCGCTGATTCTGCGGAGGTTTCCGCGGTAGACGGTCAGTTTCCGGACGCAACGGGCCGCGGAAACTCCGGTTTGTACCTGCGCGGGGAGTCCGTACTATTCGCTCGTCAGGCAAGGGTAAGCGGGTTCGCCAGAGCAGGAATTGCCGACGGCAAGTTCAATGGGTTCTCGAGTTTCCTCAGCATCGGCATCCATGTACAACGCCCGTTCAAATCCCGGCAAGACGATGAAGTCGGGTTTGCGATGGCCTGGGCCGGTACTTCTTCCGCTCTCCGGCAGGCCGGGGCAGATGCCGGAGTACCGATCGAATCGCACGAAACTGCGATTGAACTGACCTATAGGGCGAAGCTCACCGATCATGTGACGGTGCAGCCCAACATTCAGTGGATTATTAACCCGGGGCTCAACCCTCAGCTGGACAACGCGCTTGTCATCGGGCTTAGATTCGAATTCCGGACCTGGGCATTCTAGGTTTTGACGACGAACGGACGGTTTTTTCCGTCAAGCGTGCGAATGGTAGTGGTTTCGTTGCGAATATTGCCGCTGCAACTTCGAGCGTCGGCTTCCACCAATAGCAGACGTCAACAGGTAGTTCTATTCACTTATTGACAACATATTGTCACTAATGCAATATACTGCCGATGAAGAAACTAACTCCTGAGGGCGAAGCTCTGACACACCTGATTCTGGAAACCTTTCGACTGAACGGCGAAATGATCGCCGCCGGAAATCAGCTCACGAAACCACTCGGTTTGACGAGTGCACGCTGGCAGGTCATGGGGGCAATTGATCTTGAAGGCCGCTCACTGACCGTCGCGCAGATCGCCAGGCGTATGGGGCTATCACGTCAAGGTGTTCAGCGCATCGTCAACGATTTGGTAAAGCTCAACATGCTGCTTCTAGAGCCCAATCTTGATCACAAACGCGCCGCGCTTGTGGCGATTAGCAAGAAGGGGCGAAGAGTGATGGAGAAAGTCAGCGCAGCGCAAATTGAATGGTTCAACCAACTATCAGAAGGCATGAGTGAGAGGCAACTCAAACAAGCGCTCAGGGTGTTGCAGTCCGTACGTAAACGATCAGAAACAAACTAAGGGAAAGTCCATGGCGGCAAAAAGCTCACCTACACACTACGGCACCGTTGCAGTAACCATTCACTGGCTGAGCGCGTTGTTCATCGTGATGTTGATTGGCTCCGGATTTCGTGCGACGGATACAGAGGGTTCAGTCGCCAAGGCGGGGATATTGCAGCTGCACGTTCCACTCGGCGTCACGATTCTATTGCTGACCGCGGGGCGCATTGGATGGTGGTAATTTGCGGATAAGAAACCGGCCTCCTTGCCCATGCCAAGTTGGCAAGACCGCTCCGCGCGGGCTGTGCACTTCCTGTTCTACGTAGTAATTCTCGGTATGACAGCGAGCGGAATTGGAATGATGGTGCTATCGGGTGCCGGGCCAATCATCTTCGGCGCAGAGGCCGCAGTACTCCCCGATTTTTGGGACTACCTTCCGCGTACACCCCACGGGATCGGTGCGCGCGCCTTGATTGCATTGTTTGTCTTACATGCAGGTGCGGCGCTCTATCACCATTTCTTTAAGAAGGGCGGCTTAGTCGGTCGAATGTGGTTTGCCAAATAAGTGGGGATCGCCAAATAGAACAACCGCTCATGGTTTGTGAGCATTTTGAATAGACAACAACAGACAAGAACGAGGAAAAATTCAATGACAACCGATAAAGCAATCACTCTGATCAACGCCTTTGAAGTCCCGGCAGATAAGCTGGAAGAATCCATCTTGTATTGGGAGCAAGGCAGGAATGTTCTGCAAAAACAACCCGGATATATTTCCACTGCCCTGCACCAGTCGCTCGCCGACGATGCACGTTTTCGCTTGATCAATATCGCAAAATGGGAAAGTGTTGAAACCTTTACGGCAGCTATAAAAGTAATGCAAGCGGATCCGAGCATATCAGAAGTGGAAGGTCTGACACCAAACCCAGCACTCTATACCGTCATTCGAAATTAGCAGAAGAACGCCGATGGGAAAAAAGCAATTTTGCTGGAGATCAAGACAATGAAGACAAAAATACATGCTATAGCCGGGGTTGTAGGATTTCTCACGATCACCGTGTTCTGGACATCAACCTTGCTCACTGAGCTAGTGGGGTCTCATGAGGCCATCGCAACGCTTAAGAGCGCCATATTGTGGGGGATGCTTATCTTGATCCCTGCCGTAGCAATCGCCGGTGGATCTGGCATGTCGCTCGGTCGGGGTCGCACCGATCAAGGAGTGTTAGTAAAGAAGAAAAGGATGCCGTTCATCGCATTGAACGGCTTGCTTGTGTTACTGCCCTGCGCAGTATTTCTCGCGATGAAAGCAAACGCAGGTGAATTCGATACTACTTTTTTTGCGGTGCAAGGCATTGAGCTCCTCGTTGGCGCAATCAACCTGACATTGATGGGACTGAACATGCGTGACGGATTGCACCTCACCGGTCGATTTGGTAGCGCAGCGGCTGCAACAACTGGAGATTCCCCCTCCATTGAATTGCGCCAGAACGGCCCAGCAATGGTAACTGGTCTGAGTTCTTTGATGGGAACGGATGGCGAATCTATACCGATAAGACCAACGATGGCTTTGTGTCGGTGCGGGGCCTCAAAAAACAAGCCCTTCTGTGACGGGTCGCATACTTCAGCCAACTTTTCTGACGCAAAACTATCAGATCGCACGGCGGATGAATTGCTGAGTTATGAGGGCAAAGAGATCACGATCAAATATAGTCGCTTACTCTGTTCTAAGGCGCATGAATGCGGCGTTCGACTAAACAGAGTTTTTGACACTTCCCGCAATCCCTGGATTGACCCGAACCAAGGCGCCGTCACTGAAATAGTCGACGTGGTTCGCGCGTGCCCGTCCGGTGCACTCAGCTATCAGCTGAGCGGCACGCCGCTCCGTCACGAAGTCGCACAGGACAGCGTTGTTAATGTTGAGAGTAGCGGCCCCTTAAACGTGCGTAACGTTTCCTTGGTTGGCGAGGACTGGTGCAAGGGTGCTAGCGAGAATAAGTATTCGCTTTGTCGTTGTGGTGCATCCAAGAACAAGCCGTTTTGCGATGGATCACACCGAGCCTCTGGCTTTGTAGATTGAGCACAAGAGAAAAAGGCAACCCTAAACAATGAAACTTTTAGTTCTTGGCGCGTCTGGCGGTTGCGGTCAATGGGTCGTTAGACTGGGCCGAAAACGAGGCCACGAAGTCACTGCATTGGTCCGTCCTACTTCATCTTATGTTGCCCCCGAAGGGGTCACTTTACTAGGCGAAGAATTCTTAAGTGATGGTGTCCTCGAGAAAATTTTGCCAGGCCACCAGGCGGTCATTTCTATTAGCTCCGGAGGCGTCACTGACAGCTCTGCACACACTCATTGGTTATTAAGGCTCTTATTCAACCGCAGCAATATATCCATATCTCATACAGACCTGGCAAAGATGGAGGAACTCTATGCTGATAGTGGACTGGATTGGCTAGCCATTCGCCCGATTACTCTCAAGGATGGGGGCCCGACCAGTACAGCCAAACCTGTTTCGTTTTATGGCTGGAAATCGAAAATCACCAAAGGAGAAGTAGCCCGATTGATATTGGATGCTGCGCCTTCGCACGCTACCGGTCGTTCACTGCATGGCACAATTGACGAAATCCGAGATCGCACTTCCGGCATTTGTCGTCCGAATCACCGTATCTTCCAATGACGGGTACCGTTCCAAAGACCCTTCGACTTGCACCACTTCGGAACGGAATAACTCCTGCGCGAACGCGAGGACATCGTCGCCGCTCAATTGAAATGCGCCACTGCTACGGCCCGGCAACGCGTCGTCAGACCACGTTGCTATGAACTCCCGATCGTGGGTCTTCAGGTTCAGTGTTGCGTCCGTCGGTTCTTTTCTTGTCGGCAGCATGAAGACTGCGCTCGAATAGCCCACCTCATTCAGCCGCTCGATAGTCCACACAGGGTTCGCAGGAGCCGCGTGCCGATATTCCAGATTCAGGTAGCTCATGATCGCGTCTTCCGTCGATCGAAAATCGGTTTTCAGCGAGCAGCTACCATCGTAATGACGATATTTCCAGGGAGACGATAAATCCGGTATTTCTCCGGCCTTGTAAGCCCTCAACAGGTCGAGCCACGGCGTCGGCCTGCCTGGCACTATGGCCTTATTGCCGGAGCACATTCCGAATCTCCCCTCGTCACCCATGAAGAAAACGTATTCGGGGCCAACGGCAATAGACGTATCACAGGTTGTGCCGCTTCTCGTGGTACGCAGCCTGTCGAACGGAATATCGCCCTTGAAGACTTCCGTAACCTCAAAATCTGCTTCAATGTTGCCGTCTTCATCGAATCTTGCGCCGGTCACCACAGCCGTAAAGACGTTGGAACTGGACTGGTATTGACGCTGTAGATCAGAGCCTGCACAACTGCACGCCAATGCATCACAGGCGAGGAGCACGAGAATCAGTGGAAGGAAGCGCATGCTAAGTCTGGTCTTTCCAGAAGTAGTCGATCAAGATACCGTCGGTAAATACGAAGACTATATTCCGGTAGATCACTTCGTTGTCCGTTACGGTGATTATCGTTTCGGTATCAAGCTCCCCGATGAGAGCGAAAAAACTCTCCATACGCTCTCGGCGCGTGTGGTTCTCGCTGAAAGCCCGATTCAACCAGGACCGAACTATGCGCGCATCACTGTCCGCATGCTCAATCGTGATCAGCGCGAATACCAGGTTATGCAGATCGTACAGTTCATGTCCTTGTTGATAGTGGTGTGACCCGCTCCCACCACAACGTGTAACTGGCTCCGAGTCATTGCTGACTACATACAGCGAGTGCATACCCAGCGTCGCTGAAACCCCGCACGCTTGGGGGAGCGTCGTTGACACTTTGACTGGCCCGGATTTGTCACCTCTTATCGGGTCTCGAATTTCGAGCGTCAACTGGATCGTGTGGCTTTGGCCCGACTCCATACTCGCTTCCTGAATCGAGCCGTAATAGATGGTTTCCGCGCTCCGTATGTTGGCGAGTAATTCATCGCGATCGCACGTACAAGGCGTGCTTTGCGCGAATGCGGCAAAGAGGATCTGAGGCAAGATCAGAAATGGCAAGGCTTGCAAGCGCATAGCTACTATGTCGAACCCCTCTCTCTGATTCGTTTTGGACAGGCTCTGCCTACCCTTTCAACTTCTGAGCTACAGAGCCGTATGATGCGAAAGGGCCAGAACTCTATCTCGACAGACGTAACGCTCTAGTCAGCAAACACTTTCTTTAGCAGCCAATAAGACAGGATGGCAGCAGGAATGAGCATCAGCAGGACGATCACTCCAAATACCGGGCTTTTGTTAACGGCCTCTGGAAAAACGCCGATCAAGATCGCAACTGCTATGCCACAAACTATGCCTGAGCGTAACAGCACTTTCGAATTTCTATCGCTATTCATTACCAATGTACGCCGCGCCGCTACTTGATCTAAAAACCTCTCTAGAACAGTCTCGTGATCTTGTAATTACGCGGTTCATTTTATTCTTCACAAACCGATCGCGATCTTAAGGCCGGCGATCGCCGAATCCAGAATTGAATCTCTCAACGCGGCGCTGTCTGCCGCACTAATATCGATGCGAACATCCGGGGCGATCCCAACGCCCTCAAACGTTGAGCCATCCGGACGGTATTCAATCCACCTGGAAACCGTATATTTCCAACCATTCGCCATCGTAATTTGTTCCGGATTGGCGGATCCCCCGCCAGTGAAATCGCCATAAGAAGTCGTGTTCGGAAGAACGTCGAATGCCAGAACCAGGCTTTCTGCACTGCTGATAGTGCCCCGATTGGTGAGGACTGCGATTGGACCACTGAAGGACTGTGCCCCGCCGGAAGAAATGAAATCATCAATGAATGCACCGAAATCGCCGTGGTTTACGCCTTCCCGAAATCGGACGCGACGATAAAGTCGGTTGGTATCCGCGAAACGGGCGGCGATTTCCCTGCCATTCTGATCATTACCGCCACCATTGCCGCGCAGGTCAATCACAAGCCCCCGAATTCCGGCCATCTGGCTGAGCATGAAATCAGTGTCGCTACCGTGACCCGAGCCAGCAAGACTATGCACACGGAAGTAACCAATATCCGTGTCGGCGAGGCCAAACACCATGTTGGCGTTCGGCGTCATCATTGCCCCTTGTCCCAGGTACGTTGCTGTGACGATCGTCTCGTCGAAATTGGCAGGATACTGATCATACCAACCGGTGTACGTCGAGACCCCGATGGGCGTGTCTAATCGAACATGCGGGTCCTCTAACTCGAGAAGCATTTCAGACAGCACCGCGTAGAGCTCGCTGTCCGAACTCGTTGTCGAAAGTCTTGATCGGAATCGCGCCTTGGAGTCTTCCCAGTCAATCCCCTTCAGTTCGAAGAATGAGTATTTGAGATCAAACTGCCCCCATAGCGAATCAAACAATACCAGGGGCGACGGTGGTGAGGACGTTGGCGGCACGGACGATGTCGCAGGCGACCCGCCACCGCCACACCCCTGTGCGATCACCAAAATCAGGATGGCCGTAAGCACGGAAGGCCAGGGTGCATGGCTGCTTTTATCGCATGTCTTCATACTGGCTCCCCAAATATCAAACACACAACGAAACGCGAATCTGCCACCCGCCTGCTATGTGCCCCGGCGGCTCCGCGGCTGCCAAGGCCGCACGAACCATTGCTCGAAAAGGCTGAAAAAATACTACTCCTGGAAGGCGGTCGACGTCAAAGTGTGCGCGCGATTCAAGCGGTATTTTGTAGCCGATTGCAATTTCTACTGTCCGCACAGCGTCTTCGTCAGAAAAAGTGCCTGAATGTGGAGGCGCTAAGTCGTTGAAACGTATGGTGTCGGCACCAAGAGTCGAACTCGGGATCTACTGATTACGAATCATTTTCGCGAACGCCTAGTGGCGCGGCATACAGCATGAAAATCTTAGAAAAGTACCGACATTTCGCCACCTGTCTATGCGGTACACAGGCGAATTCTTAGAAGAAGATCGGCTGGTTCGTAGCCAGGTACTCGAAGTGTACTTTACTGCAACGGAACCAAGTGCTTGTCCCATACTCCATCGATTTGGTATAGCGTAACCTCTTGATCTCGCGTTGTTAGGTGTGCCCTGATGGGACAATGATGCTAGGTCGAGCGCACTGATTAGCCTGCGCGTAAATTCGACACCCTTTCCCGCACAGGGTAGTGATTCGAATACAGGTTTACCCAAACCCAAAAGGCCTCCCGAGTGTATTTTGGATCCTCACTAGGGCCCACTACTTTATTGCCTTCATTGCTCCCTATCGGTCTTCTTGTGTGTAACGCGCTTGACCTTCATCAGCAAAATACCACAATATGCAATAAGCAACGGAAGACCCACCTTAACCGCAACGAATCCAAATCCTGGTGTCATCCCATTCTCCAGTGATTCCTTGACTAAGGGAATGGCTTCACTTTCAAGCATGAATACCGTCACCAATAGACCAACGACCAAGAACACTGGCCCGATAACGCGATTCGCAAGCATCAAGAGAGTTTGGTAATTATTGTCCATAATTGTTCTGGGGAAAGAACGCAGGTTCTAGAGTGAACATACTTTAGTTACTGGGGCTGAACCAGCCTAACACGGTGTTGCTGACTTCAACTAGCTGCCCTGAAAACTGTAGTGAGTAATCCGTGACGGCTCGAGCGCCTGCGTTGACGCCGGTCGCGTAGTAGTCAGCACCACGAGCTGCGTATGGGGCGAGAGGAGGTGTGGCTATGTACACATCACGCTGAATACCACCGGAAAGCGCGCCGCCATAACCAACTCCATATCTCAAAGAACGAGTAACGGACAGCCCGCTTCCGTCAGTAGTCACACTGCCTCCGACAGCATTAGGGCCCCATCCGGCGTTGGCCTCGACAATCACTGAATCCTGCGTTGAAACTCCGGTTTGCAAGGGGCCCTGCGACGAACCGAGCGAGCCGACAGCAGAAACGCCGAAAAACGCCCACAGTCCAGCTTCCACCTTACTGCTGAATTTTAGGTACGCCTGCCCCGCACTGTTGAAACCTGCGCTAGTACCGCCGCCCGTAAACGGGCCGCCAATCGGAACTGGATTTCCGCCAACGGTTGAGTCTACGCCGACAGAAAAGCTGTAGATTCGCCCTCCTGTTTGGCTAACTTCATTCTCAAACGGATCACGGGGCCCACAGCCCTGTGGTTCGAGGTCACAGGCTGGGATGAACCCTGGGTTCTGATCACTGTAGCGACCAAATACGTCTATGAAACCAAGATAGTTAAGTCTGAATCCCCAAGAACGGGAGCCGCAGTCAAGACCGCAACCGTCCGGGCTGAAACCAGTCGGATCAACCAGGCCAAGCGGGTTATTCAGGACGTAGCTGTAGCGGTTCCAGCTTTGGGCAAGCGTCGGAAGCGACACCAGCGGATCGGGACTCAAGAACCGCCCTGACACCGGGTCGTACACCCTCCCGTTCATGTGAACGAAACCGGTGCGATCGAGGTGCTCGTGGCCGGTGAACCCCCTCGCCTTTCGCGGATGATCCCAATCCAAATCCAACAACACGTCGAGTTCTGCCGTTGAGATGTTAGCCGTCCAGTCCTTCTTTTTCCTCGACCCAAATGGCTCAAACGCGAGGTTATCGAGCTTGTTGCCATTCTCGTCGGTCACTACTTCGATCGACCCCAGGTGATCGCGATGCGCATACTCGAAGAACTCCTCTGTCCTTGATGGCCCCACGATCTTCACATGCATGACGTTCGCGCTCACGCGAGTCTTGGTAACGATCTGACTGTTGGTACTGTCCGCAATGACTTCAGAAACACCAATGTAACTGACCTCCTCCGTTATCGTGCTGCCACCGTCTTGCCAGCTCGTCTTCCTAGCATAACGTTGACCGTTTGGATCGTAGGCGAACTCGTCCCTGGCCACCGGTGTCGTATCGTCCAAGCTGTCACCAATAGTGATCTTCGCTGGTTGATTGGAGGCGTTGTATGCAATGTATTTGTCATCGCTGGTACCGGCGATGTCGTACTTCGTGACAGCACCGTTGAGGTCATAAAACAACGTGCGTGCAACGCCGTCAACACTGAAACCGGTGGCCGCGTGCGGCCCGGCAAGACCCGCACCGTAAGCATAGCCGGTGACGTCGGTATCACCCGTCAGGGTGCTGACCTTGCTCGTAACGTTGCCGAGCTGATTGTAGGCGTAACTAAGATCGCGCGTATTGCTTGAGTTGATGTAGGTCTCTGCTACCGTCACCCGATTGAGGACATCATAGGTGTAGCTTTCCTTACGGGTTGAACCCAGCCCATACGCCGGATTGGCGACACGACTTTCCAGCGTGCTGTTGCTACGCCAGGCGTAGTCGTTGTTCTGGAACACCGTACTGCTCTTCGTCGTATTGATATCGGTGAGACCACCTGTTTCCGGATCGAAGGTTCGTAGTGTGTCCACGCCATTCGCGTAGCTTTCATCAGTGCTATTGCCAAAAGCGTCTCGGCCATTGAAGGTCTGGAGCACAGTCGCGCCATCTTTCAACTGCGACAGGTAACCCTGTGCATTGTACACCCGCGTCACCACGAACCCACCTGGGTAGGTCGTAGTTGCCAACCGACCGTAGGTGTCGTAGGTATGCGTAGTGCTGTGCCGGGTGCTACCCGACCCGCCGATCGGCGTTATGTCGGTATTCGCACGGGCACTCCGACCGGCGGTGTCATAGAAAAATGTTTCGGTAAAACCGGAGTTACTGCGGGTGTATAACTTCCCCTTGCCGTTGGTAGCTATATCCCACACCCAGGTGCTGGTGCCGTCGGTGTTCACCAGGGTTTTCAGGCGCCCCAACTCGTCATACGTGTACGTCGACAACTGACTCAGGTTATCGGTTCGAGTTTTTACTTCGCCAATCCCGGTATACGTCGAAACTACTGTACCGATATCCGGTCCAATGATCTTCTCCTGATTTCCCGCAGCATCGTATTCAAACGTCGTAGTCGTGCTGCCTGCGGCACCGCCATTGACAACCGCCGTGAGCATATTGCCGTTGGCATCGTAGGTGTAAGCCGTGTTCGGATTGACGCTGGTACCGTATCCGTCTGTTGTCTTGGTGAGCTCGCCAAGAATACTGTATTCGTTGCGTTTGACTTGCGTACCGTCGCTGGTGCCATTCGCCTTTTTGACATTCTCGGTGATCGTAGCCACAGCCTTACCGCTGCTAACCGAGTACACGGTACCAGTGCTACTACCGTCCGGTCGGGTGACGTTGGTGATGCGATTGCGAATATCATAGGTCGGTATCACGTCTTTCGATGTGCCACTGAAATACGGAAGACTGGATTTCTGCACCCGACCCTGAGTGTCGTATTTGATATCCCGCTTGCTATACGACGTTCCGTAGAACGACTGCGTTTCGGTCCGGATGACCCGGCCGAGATTGTCGAAATAGGTGTTACGAATAGGTGCGATCCGAATCGGCGTAACTATAGAATCGGCGCTCACCTTGTATGTCGGCGCGATGCCATAGACAGTGATTCCGCAACCGGTGGGGCAGTCTGTATAGGTTGTAGTCGTGATGACTCCATCGCCATTTTCGGTGCTTGTTACGCGGCCGAATGGGTCTCTCACCCACGACGTGTTTCTGCCATTGGGGTCCCCCGTCAACTTTACCAGGCCGAACCGGAGATCGTAGTCGCTGTACGTTGTCGTATGGCCTTTGGGGTTCGTAACAACACCCGGATAGCGATCATGCACATAGCCTGAGATTCCGGTCACTCGATTAGGCACATTGGCGCCGCCAACCGTCGTACCGTTGGAGCGACCCTTAATGTCGTAACCAAAAGCAGTCGCTATCGCCAGATCAGCATCGAGAGGAAACTTATTGATCCACATCGCCCTCAGAGAGTTTGTATGAGGGATCAGTGTCGTGTCCTGAACGATACCGGGGCCGCTCACCGCACCGGGCCAGCTTTCTTTCGTGACGGCATCGGCAAAATTGATCAACCATTTCCCGGACGTCGTGCGGTTGGTAAACGTGGTGGTTACTTTCGTCGTGTTCTTCAGACTGCTCAACGTGTAAGTCGGTATGTCACCCCAGCTGCCGCCCGCTGACCCGGTGCTAACGCCGGTACCGGTTTGTGACGTACTGACGATCTGACTGACAAAACCGCTGGCAAATGTCAGCGCATTGCTGGTTTTCGACGCACCGAGTTGGGTGGCTCCTTCGTAAACAAAGTCTACCGTGGTGCTCCTATACGGATACACAGAACTATTGGTACCGTGACTAATGGATTGCTGAGCAAAATCCGTTTCCGAGCGTGTCAGCGTTTGTGTGTGCGAACCGTAGGTGTTGTTCAACTGGTGCAGTCGTGCAACTTCACCGAAATAGGGGTAATCCATTCGGTATTGCGCGTAGGTCACAATGCCGGATTGCTCATCCTTCATACGTTGAGCATAAAACCCCAGGAACCCCCAGTGCTTTGTACTCTTTAACCCTTTGTTCTGATACGCATACGTCGTATCGTGAAAACCGCCGAGGCCGTTGTCACGCCGCAGCTTTATCGCCGCATGGCGTAGCGCTCCACTACCGGACAGTAGTTGCGTATTAGCCGGCGAAGAGCCGTTACCAAACGGCCGCTCGGTGAACAGAAACGGGTGCGAGCTGCCGGTTATCGTGCCGTACTCGATCAAGTGAACAGCACTCAGTCCATCGGTCATACCGTCAACCAGGATGGGCACGCCGGACATGGTTGAGCCTGGCGTCAACCAGTCGAAATCCAATGGCGCAAGACAAGTCGCTGTGGTCCCCGCTTCGTTGTAGCCACAAAGCTGGACCTTATTGAGTCGGCGCCGACTGCTAACGACCTCGTCAAGCAGCCGGTACTCGCGCACCTTCTTACCGTCATACTTGACTCGAATGGTGTGCAGAAATACCGATTGTGTCTGCGAGGCGCTTCCTATCGATACTGCCGATGCATCGGTGCGTGTCAGGTACTCGAAATCGACTACCGCATCGGTATATTCGATGGAGTTGATGTAATTGATACCCTTGCTGGGGTCGAACCAGTAGCGGTAGTTAACGACGTTACCATCGACACTCGTCGCCTTACTGATCGACCACTGATAATCCACTCCGTAGTTCTGGTTGACGCGGCTACCGTTACCCGTAATGTCGTTCGCGTACTCCCGCACGGTGCCGTCCGGTAAGGTTGCTTCAAACCACAGCTGGCTGCCGATGTTCTTGACTTCAATCTTGATATAGCTTTCGATCAGCGTTCGATACGTTGCGCCCGTCGTAAGGTGCGTACCACTCGCCAGAACCAGGGGCATCCCATCGAGGCACAGACTGTCGTTGTTCGTCAGCGCAATCGACGCGGTGGATACCTGATCGACAACACAGCGGCGAATCTGCGACAGACCGGCCAGCCGCCAACCGTAGCCTAACGTGTCTTCCGGCAGAGATCGTTCCAGCCGATCCACACCTCGCCCACTGTTATATTCCAGTGACAGTGACGGCGCGAAACCCGCCACGCCAGGGATAAACTGTAGTGGTAGGCTGATGGTTGCGTCGCCGTCCGTAGCCACATCGATTCCGTAGGGTGTCGAACCGACGGCACCGACCGTTCCCTCGGCCACCGGCGATACGATACCGCCGGTTACGTTCACGGTTATCGAACTGGAGTAATTGCTACACCCATCGAGATAGTGGCAAGCGCGGACCCGGTAACTGTAGGTACTGATACTCCATTTCGAAAACACAACCGAGGTAGGCCCCGAACTGTAGGTCGTGTACCACGCACCTGTTCCAATCTTCTCCTGCAGATCGTAGTACGTTGCGCGCGGTGCGCTGTTCCACGATATCGAATACTCGCCGTCGATATCCGTCGCCGGCCCCAACAACCCACCTGGCACAGGCGGCGGGTCCGGCGGTGGCGGCTCGACGACCGTTGCGGACGTCGACGACCAGCCGCTGCAAGACGCATTGCAGCCCCTGACCCGGTAGGTGTAAGTACCGTTGCCGTTGCCGCTAATGCCCACGCTAGTCGATGCACCGGAGTATTTAACCGCCCACGCACCACCACCCAACCGCTGTTCGAGCGTATAGCTGCTCGCACCGCTGGCCGCGTTCCACGAGACGGTGTAGCTGCCATCGTAATCGGTACCCGGGCTCGTCAGGCCCGTCGGCGTTGTCGGCGGGAGTTCGACCGTCGTTGCATGGGTCGCCGACCAGCCACTGCAGGCAGGCGTTACATTGCAGGCCTTTACGCGGTAGCTGTAAGCACCGTTGCCGTTGCCGCTGACCGCCTTGCTCAGCGATGCGCCAGAATACTTGACGGTCCAGGCACCGCTGTTCAGTTTTTGCTCGAGCGTGTAGCTCACCGCAGCGCTGGCAGCATTCCACGAGATCGTATAGCTACCGTCGGTATCGTGTGACGGTCCGGTCAGACCTGTCGGTATCGGCGGCACCGCCGGCGGCAAACTGACCGTCGTCGTATGCGTCGACGACCAGGCGCTGCAGTTCGGCGAGGCATTGCAGGCTTTTACCCGGTAGGCGTAGGCGCCGTTGTTGTTGCCGCTGATCGCCTTGCTCGGCGATGAACCGGTGTATTTTGCAACCCACGCGCCGCTGTTCTTTTTTTCTTCGAGCGTGTAGCTCGTCGCGGTGCTGGCCGCGTTCCACGAGATCGTATAACTACCGTCGTTGTCGATCGCAGGTCCTGTCAGCCCGGTTGGCGTCGGCGGCGGCGCTACGACGACAACGGCTATCGAGCCGGAGTAATTGCTGCACCCATCGAGGTAGTGGCAGGCCCGAACACGGTAGCTGTAGGTATTTGGAGGCCTCGTCGAAAACACGACCGAGGTAGGCCCTGAACTGTAGGTCGTGTACCAGGCACCGGCGCCGATTTTTTCCTGTAAATCGTAATACGTTGTGCCAGGGACGGTATTCCAGGAAACCGTATAGGTGCCATCGTTGTCGGTACTCGGCCCGTTCAGTCCGGTCGGGGTCGGCGGCGGTCCACCACCACCTCCGGCGGCATGTACCGTAGAAAAGAAAGCCATTAACATTGTGGCTGCGATCATCGGAGCAATCAGTCGCCAGCTCTCGCTGGAGTTTTGACAACGGATAACTCTTCGTAAATCGTTCAGGTGGGTATTCATGACGACTCCGATAACAACGCGTGCTAGG
The DNA here is from genome assembly GCA_021773035.1 of Woeseiaceae bacterium. Lineage (GTDB taxonomy): Bacteria > Pseudomonadota > Gammaproteobacteria > Steroidobacterales > Woeseiaceae > UBA1847. The sequence goes on along the minus strand of JAJFKU010000068.1, from coordinate 19,069 downwards.
TCGTGGTCATGCTCTATATCTGAGAATGCTTGTCAAACGCCACGGAGAGGGATTTGCACCGATCGGTAAACTGCTCAGCAACGGATTTTGCGCGACCACTTTGTCGGTGCCGGAAGCGTTCCGTGAAAATTCACCGATAAGCGATTGATTGTCTGTTCGAATGGCGGCTGGAAAGCGGTTCCGTTTTTTGGACCTGAAGTTTCTATGGTAGCCTGACCAGCGCAGCTGGCGAAGCTCGCCCCGATCAAAATATCGAACATATACCGTAATCTCGTCGATAATGTTCTTTCTTTTGGTCTAAATATTTCGTATATGGTTAAAGTCAAGACGGAGTTTCCGTACGAAATGCGCAACAAGGCCGCCGTTGCGTGCACCAAAACAGGTGCCGATAAGACTTGATCCCTACGAAACCCAGATCTAGCCGGCTGCACTCTGCCAGTTGAGAAAGTGGGGCAACCCAAATCCTCATATGATTCGTCAATGGTTCAATTTGAGACTTGTAAACCTTAGAATTTGCGATCAACCAGACGTGAGCAAATAACAGTTGACAGTATCGCCGTGTGGCAGTCGAAGGACCGAAAAAAAACGAGATTCACCAGTGGGCAGACAGCCTCCGGAAGCAGGTACGGAAAGAGCCGGAGCGCTCGAACTCCGATTGGGTGTTTACCAGGCGCCGGCACCAAGAGTCGAACTCGGGATCTGTTGATTACGAATCAGTCTCGGATCATTCGAATTTCCCTAGGTTTTGCGCGCTCGACTCACTCCGATCGTACGTCCACAGTATTGACTGAAGTTAAGCCGGTTGATCGCCGACTGGGCGTCTACATCGTTGTCCATCTCGATAGTACCGCAACCTGTGTTTAGCCCTGTGGCCGGATCTTTCGTAAAGATGACCGAAGAAACCAGTCCAAACGGCCGAAACAGACCTTCGATTTCATTGTTTGTCGATGTACGCGGCATATTGCCAATGTGTAATTTGGTAGTCATGTGCGCTTCCTGGTTTGTCTATGTATGCCGTAAGCTTCCCCGTCAATGACACAGTTCTAAAGTAGAGTTTCTGGCGTTTTCGACCTGCCGACGGAACATGGCAGGAGGTATTTTTCCCAAGCTACTGTGTGGTCTTTCCTCGTTGTATTCGATGATCCAGGCACGCGTGATTTCTCTGACTTGCCGTAACGATTCGAACACGTAGGATGTGTATTCCGGTCCGTTGTCGACCCGTATGGCCGTCGGTTTGCCACGCCATTCGATGAGCCGCTCGAGAGTCCGCACTACACGAGCGCCGGGGATCGACGTATCGATGACGATATCGAGGGCTTCCCGGACGCCCTCATCGAGTACATTCAGGGTGCGGAAGCGACGACCGTGATACAACGCATCACTCATAAAATCCAATGACCATTCCGCGTTGGCTTGGGCGTCAACCACCATCGGTTGCTGGACACGTTGAGGTAACCGGCGCTTCTTGCGCCGCGGCAGATTCAGCTTCATCGCTTTATACACCCGATAAACTCGCTTGTGATTCCACGCATGTCCGTCCAAGCGCAGCCGGTCATAGCACATCCAAAAGCCCCAACGCGGATACTTCTCAATCATCGCGTTGAGTGCGTCGATGACCGGCTGATCGCGTACTTCCTGCCCAGACGGTTGTCGATACCAACTCGAGCGCGACATCTGCAACGCTGCGCAAGCTTTCGTCTTGCTCAATTCGTGTGTGGCCACCAGGTACTGCGCTGCTTCGCGTTTGTCCAGCGGCCTCAGAGCTTTTTCTCAATGAGATCCTTCAGTGCGTAATTCTCGTGGGCAAGTTCCGCGTACATCTTCTTGTACTGCGACAGCTCCGCTTCTGTTTCCTTCAGGCGCCGCAGATCCGATGTGCTCATGCCGCCGTATTTTGCTTTCCAGTTGTAGTAGGTCGCATCGCTAATGCCATGCTTACGGCAGAGTTCTTTGATCTTTGCCCCGGCGTCCGCTTCCTTCAGGATCGATACGATCTGGCTTTCTGTAAATCGGCTTCGTTTCATTGTCGTCTCCTAGCTGTAATATCCTGCCAGAAAACTCCAACTTCAGCCCGTGTCAGATAAGGGGAAGCTTACGATGCCGCTTCAGTTTTGTCGAGGAAAGTCACGGGAGACACTCTATCAAGCGATCTCGCGCAGCCTCGAAACATTAGCCGCGGATTTGAATGACTTGATCACGAATGGCGACGTCATCGCTCGAAGGAGTGCGCTGTAGTCGAGCTGGAATGCCATCTCGGCACCAACGATCAAGTTATCGGTGAGCGACGTTACGACAAGGTGGTCGCTGCTGCCACCGAGGATCTCGGTCCCTTTGGGAGGCCGCAAACCACACACGTCTACGTCTTGAATGCCGATCGCCAGGATGGCCTGCGGGATAGTGCCACGATCTGTTACGGTCGGGCACGTTCCGAATGCATTTTGTGCCAGTTCGCCTGTGGGCTGCGTCGGTTTTAGCTTCGACTCGATCACTTCGGCGACTAGCGTAATCGCGTCGGTGTGCAATCCGTCTATCACGTGTCGATGAAGCGCCTCACGACCGAGCAGAATCGATTCGCCAAGACGCAGATTGTTGATGCGACCTGTGTGTGTGCCGCCGAATACCCAATCCAGGTTAGCGGAATTTCCGCCCGATACGATTTCCAGCGAAATATCGAAGGTCGCTTCGATCAACTCGGTAAGCCGGGACAGCGTCCCCATATTCGTGTCGTCAGGCGACACACCGCTTCGACACGCCAGATTGGTGCCAAGCCCCTTGAGCACAATGTTCGGTAAACTAAGCGTCTCGCGCACGACGGCTACCAGGTCGTCGGGCATGATGCCTTCGCGCAGATCGCCGAGCTCGACCATGAGCACTACTGCATGCGTTCGATCCAGTTTCCGTGCTTCGAGCGATAGCCGTCTGACAACCTCAATCTCGGTGTTAAAACTGACTTCGGTGCTCTTCACCACTCTTTTCGCCTGGCTGAGCATCGGTGAACGAATCAGCGACATCCGTGCGGCCAGGTGCGAGCTGCGCATTGCTTCGATGTTTTCGATACGTGAATCACCCAAACCACGTACGCCAGCCAGCAGTAACGCGTGAGCGACCTCCGGTGAACCGAGTATCGCCTTGGTCACGCCGGTTACCGAAATACCACGCTTGGCCAGTCGTTCAACCAATGTACGGGCATTGTGCTGTATCTTGCCTAGATCAATCTCCACGCGCGGTGCAGACATCACGCGGCCGCCTGCAGCTTCTCCGCCAGTTTTGGAAAAGCGGAAAGCACCATTTCCACCAGGCGCTCAGGAGAACGGCTAAGTGCGTCGGTTGCCGGGATGCCGAGCTCGCCCTGATAGCGCAGAATAGCGGAACCTACCTCGGCATCGCTCATATTTTCATGGTTAATCGTGAGACCGATCACCGTCGTTTCGGCGAACGTCTGAATGAGATTTATTTCGGAAGCCGGTGTCGGCATGCGCATACCTTCGAAATCACAGCGGCTCTTGCGCGCCGGCGCATGCTGCAATACAACACCATCGGGACAAGCACCTCTAAGGATAAACGTAGAGGACGAAAAGGCGGGGTGGCTCAGGGCTCCTTGTCCTTCAACAACAATCACATCGGGGCCTTCGACCATGAAAGCGTCAACGATCGTTGCTTCGAGTTCACCAGCACAAAACTGCGACGGTATTGCGTCAAGCGCGACACCATAGCGGGCTCCCTGGATCAAACCTGTCTGTCCGGTTCCGATCATTACCGTCCTGACGCCGCGATCGTTGAGCGCCTGGGTCAGGATCGTCGCGGTCGTGCGCTTGCCGATCGCGCAGTCGGTGCCAAGCACCGCGATTACCGGGCACGTGACACGGTCGATATCGCCCGTGAATATGTGTAGATCTTTCTTATCGGGCGGTCTGCGCACATCGAGGATCTCGACATTGCTCGCTGCGCATGCGGCCTGGAAGACGGGATCATCATTGAGGAATTCGTGAAGCCCGTTGACGATGTTCATTCCGTGGCTAATGGCCTCAAGCAACAGGCTTCGCTCCCTGATGGAAAGCATACCGCTGGAAGGTGCCACGCCGAAGATAAAGTGATCGGGCAACGTGGCGGCTTTCGCCAGGGATTCGGCGAGATCGCAACAAATCGGAATCGAATTGGCTTTGTCGTCAAGCACCATGCCCGCGTCAAGACCTGCCTTTTCACTATCAATAACCGATAGGATTTTGTAGCGCTCCGAGTGTCGAACGAGACCGTTTGCTGTCTTGCCGTCAAGTGCGCCAAAGTTACCTTCGCAATAAACAACGGCAGTGGCGGTGCGGTTGCTGCCGGTACTTGAGGTCGGGCCGACGAACGACGTGTCCAACGGGCGAGCGGTTGTTTGCTTTGTCGATCCATGATCGGCATCCATGACCTGTCTGTCGTCGTCAGTCATTTCAATCGCCTGATGTACACGCAAAGTTGCGCTTTCGGTAGGGCTTATTGCAATCCCAATCGTGTCCGGAAAAATCCAGATGAGCGTTATCTGGAATTTCGAAAGCGACGCAGCTTGCCTCGATCTCCTGATATCCGCGATCACACTCCCAACCTGGTCCATAGGCCCGTCCGGACAGGAATGCGTTTGGAGGTAGTTCGATAGCGTCGCAGGCGCCGTCGACTTCGCGGTAGCCGCGAGCGCACTCCCAGCCAGATCTATTGGTGGTGAAAGCCAGATAGGCGTTCTCCGGTATCGCGATAGCAGCACAGGTATCAGTCGCCGCGCGATATCCCCGCTCGCAAGTCCAACCCGACCCCCAGGAGCTCTCCGTCAGGTATCCGTTCACCGGCACCGGTATGGCTTCGCAGGTCTCTTTGAGTTGCCGAAAGCCTCTGTCGCATAACCACCTGTCACCTGATATACCACTGAGATAGGCGTTAACCGGCAGCGCAACTGCCAGGCAGGTATCGGTGCTCTGCTTATAGCCATGCTGGCATGCCCAACCAGAGCCATGACTTGAATTTGTCAGGTATGCATTTGCCGGTAACACCACGGCGATACAGGAGCCAACCGTCCTGAGATAGCCCTTGTCGCATTTCCAACCACTCCCATAACTGTTCGCCGTCGCGTTTGCGGGTAATGCTGCCCCCACACCTTCCGCCAACACGAGTTCCGCAGTGCCGGCGAATACCGTCAGAAACACCAGTGCGTGTCCGAATATACTGAGTCTCGATCGTGTTGCTTTCATTGATTCTCTCGATCGCCGGGATCCATTCCCTTCAAGAAGACGAGTTGCTCGAGTTCGGCGCCTGGATTGATACCGCCGCTTTGGCCGTTACCGGTTTGCAATGACATGCAAGTAGTGTCCTTTGTTTTGTGGGCCGCGAGGCAACCATAAGAAGACAACAGGCGAAAGAAGCTTCGCCCGCCGTAAAAACACCTGATGGCTTTAGGCGGCTTGTTGCTGCGCCGTAATATCGTGAAACGTCGAGTTCACAACCTCGAAGTTTTTCACTCGCGGTGTTCTCTGAACCAGCTTCGACAGAATTTTGGCTACTTCTGCATAAGGTCCACGGCTATAAGCGTCGGCGCTTTTCTTGTCCTCCCACAGGCTGACCGCAACCGCGTTCTTGCCTTCTGGACTAACGAAGGAAATCTCATCCTTGAAGCCCTTCTGCTTGCGAAGCAGGGGAAGAATTTCTGCTTCGAGCTTTTGCGTGAATTCGTCGCGGCAGTCTGATCTCAGTTCCATTGATACTTGACGTGCGTACATGACTTGCTCCGTCCTTGCGATTGGCCAAGAGGGCACGCCAGATAACTCATTTAGTTGATTTGTTCTGGAGCCCTTTTGATCTATTAACCATATTCAGTTAATTCACTTGAATAGTCAAGCCTTGTCTGACATTCTCTTCGAAAATTAACCAATAAAGTAAATTATCAGAGGCTGTAAATGGACGTTTGTACCGTCATCAGGACGCGACTCCGGGAACTCGGGTTGGAGCAGAAGGATCTGGCAGCAGCAGCCGAGGTGACAGAATCCTACATATCCCAGCTACTGACCGGAAAAAAACTACCGCCCGCGCCGGATCGAACAGACATCTACGGGAAAATGGGACGTTTTCTGCGGCTCTCAAACGGAGAGTTAGCGAAACTGGCGCGCGCACAGCGTATGGATGCACTCAAGCGCGACTACGAGGAACCCCACGGCGCCCTGCTAAAGGAAACCCGGGAATTGATACTGCGCAAGTGCGTGCCCACCAGACAGCTGCAGATTCGGTCGATATTCGAAAGGCAGCCGTTCGGTGAACTCGAGCGGCTAATAACACAGAAACTACTGGACGTCGTCAGCCGGGTTGCGAGAGCGGAGCTGGACAATCAGGCCTGGCTCCAGAAAGTCGCACAGCTCAGCGACAAAAGCTACGAGCAAATGCGGGTCATCATTCTGGAATTCCTCGACACCGATATCTTCAATGTTTCAAATGAAGACTGTGTCTCTTTTCTGGAGCCACTGATTGCACGTTGGAACATCGACCTCTCGACCTTCGATATGGAAATAACGCTGAATGAAAGACTCGTTCCTGGGGAATCGAAGAAATTTGCTTTTGTTGAGAAGGACATTGACAGTAGCCACAAGGACGAGCCGGGGCTCACCGAATTCCTGCAAGACTCCGTCCTCAGTGGCGATCTGTCCAAAGAGGAACTCGCGTTCTTAAGAAGACTCAGGTTCGACACTAAACGGCCGAACCAACTCTTCTATTATCGGGCGCTGCAAACCCTCAGGGACCCACTGCATTTTTTGATTGCAGAAGAATAGCGCCTGGCGGCAGATACTCCTCCCCGAAGCAGTTCACATCATTCGCCGATGCGGCCTCTTTCGTTCTTCTTCGCTTTCTTCGCGGCCTTCTTCTCTTTAGCGGTCATCGCCGGGATTTTCTTGGTCTCTTTGTTGCTCTTTCGTTCTCTGCTCATAACTTATCTCCCTGTTTCAATTTGACTTAGCGCACTGAGATTGAACTGCCGGGGCGGCATCCCTCGCCGCACCCATCCGACGCAACCAACGGAAGTGAGACATTATCCCCTGCCTAAAACTGTCATGGACGTTGTATCTGATGCCGAAATCCCGGCAGGCCTCCTCGACCACAGGCGCAATGAATGGATAGTTGGTGTGACACATCCGCGGGAACAGATGATGTTCGATCTGGAAGTTCAAACCACCGAGCAACCAATAGGCTACTGAACTCTTACGCGCAAAGTCGACAGTGGTTTCCACCTGATGAACCGCCCACGCTTGGTCCATGTGCCCCGGCGTCTGTGGTTGCGGAAAGCTTGCCTCTTCCACTGTGTGCGCGAGTTGAAACACGACGCTCAGAACGATGCCGGTGATGAACGCGATAAGGAGGTAGAACAACGCAACCGCACCTGCTGAATGGAACAACAGCGGAACTCCGAAGGCGATCGTAAAAAACGAAACCTTCCCGATAATAAAGATCGCCAGCTCACTGCCCCGCATAGGCCGGTACCGGTGCTCTCCGATTCGTCCCCGCATCAGCACGCGGAAATCGTCGTATAGATTCCATTTGATGACGAGTACGCCGTACAGAATCCAAAAATACCAATGTTGAAATGCATGAATGGGCAGTCGTCTGCCTTGCGGCGCAAAGCGTCCCAGCACGCCCAGATCGATGTCTGTGTCAAAGTTATGGATGTTCGTGTAGTTGTGATGGAACACCACATGCTTCCAATGCCAGAAGAAAGAACTTCCACCGATCAGGTCCAGACTCGACGCGGCAATCCTGTTAACCCAGCCCTTGGTGGAGTACGCATGGTGGCTGGCATCATGCATGATATTGAAGCCGATCGCTGCCGTTGCGAAGGCAAGTAAGACAGCAAGTGGAAGCGCCTGTAACCAGGTAGAGGCCACGAATACCAAGAGTACGTAGGAGACCACAAAGGCGGTCAGTATGATGGCTGTTTTCAGATACATCTGCAAACAATCGCGCTCGCGCCGACCGTTGCTGGTCATATGCAGGTCGACGCGTCGCTTGACTTCTATATGGAACGCATTGTCATCCGCGAACTTGAGTCGTTTCTTTGCTGGCGTTTCGCCGGCATTGGCTACCGAACAGGGAACGCTTGTTGTTTTACCGGGCATCGAGAAACCAGAACGGCCACTAATAGATAGCAGCGTAGCAGAACCATGCTCACGGATGGTGATCCGAATCGAGAAAACGCAACGAATGCTGATCTGCGGCAAGCCGTAATCAAGGGTATCGGAGTTAGCGCTGACACCACTGCGTGGTCGTTTGCTACCGTGACCGAGTCTAGCCAGCAGGCACGCTGATGGTACCTGCTAACCGTTTGATATTATTGGTGCCGGCGCCAAGAGTCGAATTCAGGACCTACTGAGACACGGCATACAGCAGGAACGTCTTAGAAAAACACGGAGATTTTTCTACCTACCTATGCGGTACGCTGGTAGGTTCTTAGAAAAAGACCGGCGGGCAACCGAGGTAGTGAGTATTTTTCTGTAACTTTCTGACAGCCGAAAACCCGCTTTGGATCGATATCCATCCTCTCACTGTCTACACCGGTGAAAGATTCAATGCGTAAGGCGATCGGCCAAATAGCTAAATTCAATCGCTCGTGCGATAGAGCGCAGTCGCCAATCCCCTGGCGCGGGGCCGCCTGCCAATTCCCAGTAGTGCCCCCCTTGACCATCTTCAAAATAGAAGCTCTCGTGGCCCGACTCTTCCAGTTCGGCTGAAAAGCGGCGAGCATGCCCAGGCAACACACGATCGTCATCCGTGGACGTGATTATCAGCGGTACCGGATAGTCGCGATCATTTTGAATTTGTTGCAGCGGAGAATAACTTTCCAGAAACTCATGCATCTCAGGATCTTCTGGATCGCCATACTCGGCGGTCCAGGTCGCGCCCGGTGGCAATAGGTGATAGGTAAGCATGTCGATCAACGGCCCACCTACTACAACCGCCTCCAGTAAGTCAGGGCGCTGCATCATGACACTGGCTACCATCAAACCGCCATTCGACCTGCCCATGATCCCTGTATTGGCTGGTGACGTAATTCGCCTCCGCTGGAGGTCCTCGATGATTGCAATCATGTCGTCGTAGGGCAATTGTCTGTTTTTCAGCATCGCAGACTGGTGCCAGTCAGGGCCTCTCTCACCGCCGCCGCGCAGGTAGGCGTGCACATATACACCACCCTTTTCCAGCCAGAGCTTTCCGAACAGAGGCTCGTATCGCGGTGTAATGGCCACATCGAAGCCACCGTATCCGTACACCAGGGTTGGGTTGTTGCCGTTTGCTTCCATAGTTCGGTTATGGATGATCGTATATGAGATTTGTGTGCCGTCCCGGCTCGTCGTGTGAAGCAGCCTCGAAACCATGCCTTCGCTGTCGAACGCCGGCGACCGTGTGAAAAGTGTATTCTGGGAGTGTTCATTCCAATCAAAGAGGATCAGTTTTTCAGGTGCCAGCAAACCTTCAACCTTTAGAAATAGATCGCTCTCTCGTACGTCCAATAACGAAACAAAGCGATCCTCGGCTATCGTCAGTGTCTCAGTTTCCAAACCCGCGTCAGTGGCAGAAATTCTGACTATTACACTGCGATAGTCGCGAAGCAGTTCCACAAAAAAATCACGACCCCTGGCAATAACAGTTCTTACTGCCTCGTTTGACGATGGTTGATAAAGTAACTCCGCATCGACGATGCTTTGCTCATTCAGCAGGTGAGGCAAGGAAATTGCTACCAGAGCGCCCGATTGAAAGGCCACCTCGGTGCCGACTGGAGACCAGTCCTGGTTGAGCCTGAGTAGCAGGCTCTCATCGTGGACGCCTTTGATGAGTACTCTTTTCGGGAGGGGCAAGGACTTACGCCGACCCTCCAGGTCAACATGCCAAAACTCTCGTGTGAAAAAATCCGGTCGGCGGACCGCCACAAATCCATCAGTATTTGCTGCTCGAACTAGTGCGACCGAAGCCGACGCATCCCGCTCGCTGATTTCAAAGACTGTTTTAGCGTCACCCAGTGACGTATCGCGATGCCACACTCGGATCGTGCGCGGTAGAAGCGACTCTGTGACCTTGCCATGACCTGCTGACGTAGCGACCAGAAGTGTATTCTTGTCATACCACCAGACGGACGACTTGTCCTCGGGCAGCGCGAAGCCGCCCCGGACAAATGTGCGCGAATCCAGATCGAACTCGCGAACTTCGTGTGCATCTTTGCCATTGTCCGCTAACGAAATAAGGCACCGTTGTTCGAGGCAGCTGGCGCCGGCAAATATCCACGTACGACCCTCGGAAGCTGCAAGTGCGTCGAAATCCAGGACCGTATTCCACGACGGTGTTCCGGAAAAGTAGGATTCATTGGTCGATCTCCGCCAAATACCGAGCGGATGGTCGGCGTCTTGCCAATAGTTGTACATCATCACGCCAATGGTGCGCGCTTCCGGCAATCGGCTTGGGTCCGTCAAGACGGTTTCGGCTTGTTCCTTGTATCGATCAAATCGCCCATCATCCGCGAATCGATTAAGCGTCGACTCATTCTCCGTTTTTACCCACGTCATCGCCCTGTCGCCATAGGAATCATCAAGCCACGCCCTCGGCCAGCTTTCTTCCAGCATACGATTTTGATCGCGTTCGCAGGCGGCACTCAGCAACGTAACGGCACCGATAACAAACGCGAAGGCCAGCTTTGTTCCTGTCATTGTACCGGCACTCCCAGCGACAATTGCTATCAGTTTCTTGCACAGGGTCAATATGACATTCGGACGCCAAGATACCAATAACGACCAACCGTCGGGAAAATCTCTGCGCCGGCAAAACTTCCGGCTCCTGCCATTCGCGTATCGGGCAGGCCCGGGGGTTGTTCGTCGAATACGTTGTCAGCGCCGAGCGAGAACACCAGTTGCTCGTTGAAGTCGTACTGAAAACTCAGATCCACCAATGTGAAGGTGCCGGTTCCGGTGGTTGCGCGATTGTCTTCCGGTGTTGCCGGATCATTGTCCGGCACCATATCGGAAAGCATGGTCACGGCGGCATTCACTGAAAACGGTCCGGTCAGATAGCGTGCGCTGCCGCGGAACCGCCAGTCCGGCTGTCCAATTTCTCCATTACCGTCAATCGTTCCGCCACCCGTCGCGGTGCCGGGAGCGATGACGGTCTCGGAAGTAAGGATGTGTGTTGCGACACCGTTCAAATCGAGTGAGCCGGCACCGAGGTCGAATCGGTACCGTGCCTCGATGTCGATACCATCACGCGTGAACTGCGAAACATTGATATTTTGATTTCGTACAAGAAGTATGTTCCCTGCCGCATCACGATTAACCGATCCGCAAAAAACGTTGGCAGTCGTTGGCAGATCAACACAGGCGTCAAGAACCTGCTGTGTTCCAAGAACATTAATGGCATCGTCTATCTCTATCGAAAAGTAGTCGATGGTCAACGAGAAATCCGGAAGCCACCCGGGCGTAAAAACAGCACCGACTGTTAGCGTCTCCGCTTCCTCAACATCGAGGTTCGGATTTCCGGATGTCTGTGTTCGAATATTGATGGTCTGGGCATTCGATGAAAATGGCTGAACGATTCCCAGTGCCTGGCAGTTTGCTGCACGAGTGGCCGTGCCGCCGTTTACGAATGCGGCGTCACATGGATCGTCGACAGTGACGAAACCCTGGCCGCCGGGGTTAAACAGCTCACCAACATTTGGTGCACGAACTGCGACTGCGCGAACTGCGCGAAACCGTACGTCGCCAACAGGAGCCCAATCTGCGCCCAGTTTCCAACTGGTTGCACCACCGGATGTCGAATAGTCTGCGTACCGAACCGCAGCCTCGAAATTGAGGCTTTGAGCGAACGGTGCGTCTCTCAGAAGCGGGACAACAGCCTCGCCGAATACTTCGAAGACGTCGAATTCGCCGATTACAACAGGGCGCAAACTGTTAAAAAAGCCCAGACCCGCCTGTTGAGTAGCGGTGGTTTGGAAGTCACTCGACTCCTCCCGCCATTCGATACCACCAGCCAAACCAATCGATCCAGCTCCCCAGTAGTCTGCAAGATCGCCGGTGACGACAGCCGACGCAACCGTTTGCTGCAGGTGCGCCGTTTCCGTGGCACTAGGAACCTCTACGAAGTTCCGAATCTCCGGAGTAAGTGCGTCTCCTCCACGAAACAGGTTGACCGGGATGCATCCTGGATCCTGCGCGGTGCCCTCGACGACCGATCGACATTTGATTTCACCGTCGGCGGGATCGACAACTGCATCGAGCGCCTGCGTAAATCTGTTCTGGAACAAGTCGTTTAACCGGATAAGTGCTGACCGGGAATCGCCATACTGGAAATACGTTTCGTATTTCCAGTTGTCGCTAGCACCAATTCCACCTCGCGCGCCCACCGTCATTTGAAACAGGCGCCGGTCACTGTCCGTGCCGCGCGGTCCAAGTTCCTGATCACTGCGCAAAATACCGACGCTAGTCTGACCGGCGGAGATCAGCAGATCACGTAACTCCTGAGTCACAAACGGATTGTCTATCGGTATCTGATTCGTAAACGGTGGGATTTCAAAAACTGAACCGATACGCGAAGACGCCTGGTTGCTGGAAAATTTGCCATCGAGAAATACCTCCAGGTTTTCCGCGACGTCGTATTTGGCGGCACCGCTGATCAGGAAACGCTCAACGGGCACCTTGAGCTGGCACTGCGCTTGCGGGCATTCCGAATCGAAACCAAGCTCCGCCTCACCGCCATCCGTAAGTTGCGTGTTGCCAATCAGACCTGACGGACCAAGTTGAAATGGGCGTAGTGTACCGTCTGGATTGAAACCAAAAACTTCCCGGCCGTTGCCCCGGTCAATAATAAACGCAGATTCCTGCTGCCCGGCGAGCTGTCTTAGATTGTTCATAACTATGAAATCGTTGATGCCATCGTTGGGCCCGGTGTTGGCGGGATTTGAAACCCAGTTCGCGCCCGATATGCCGCCGGGCCTCTCGTTGTACTCAATCCCTCCTTCGTCCGAGTAGGAAACGTGCATAGCGATATTGCCCGCGTCATCGGCGAAGTTCGCGCCTACCGTGAGGCCGATATGATTGCGTTCGGCATCACCACGATCGGAAATTCCGGTCTGCACTTCGAAGTCAAGGCCTTCGAAGTCGTCCCTGAGGATGATATTGACGACACCCGAGACAGCATCAGCGCCGTAAACGGCAGACGCGCCGCCGGTGATTATTTCGACGCGTTCGATCAGAGGAGTTGGAATTGAATTCAGATCCACCGCGGTCGTACTCGGTTGCGTACCGACGTGGCGCCGCCCATTGATAAGAACGAGCGTCCGCGCAGTTCCCAGAGAGCGCAGGTCGATAAGGTTGAGGCCAGCTCCGGAGAAGGTCGGTGCTGTATTTTCCGCATTGACCCCCGGACCAATCGCCGGCAGTTCCCGAAGCAGGTCGCCGATATTAACGGCACCAGAGGCTTCTATTTCTGCCCCCCCTAAGATAACCGTTGGCGTCGGAGTTGCAACACCGGAACGGGCAATACGTGACCCCGTGACAGTAATCTGCTCCAGAGGCGCAGCGTCATTGTCACTGTCTGTTCGATTCGGCTGACTGGTCTGACGCTGAGATGCCGACGTCTGATTTTGTGCCATCAGCACTAACTTCGACGCCGGCTGCTGTTTTCCCGGCTCCGTATCCTCGGATGTTGGACGAATCGCAACGGCACCTTCCTCGTTGAGATCCACGATCTCGAGACCTGTACTCGCCAACATTGTCTTGAGTGCTTCGTCCGGCGTGAATTCGCCTTGCACCGGTGATGAGGTAACTCCCGTAGCCACTTCGCTAAAGAACAGCACTTCAATGCCGGTTTCGTCCGAGAGTGTTTTGACGGCCGCCATCAGCGGCAGCGCCTCAATCTCCAGATTGTAAAACCGTGCAGTATCTCCGTCAGCATGCGCCGGCAGTGCCATCGCAGCACTGCTCAACAGTACCCAACCTAATCGTCTCAAGCCGAATTTGTACGTCATGATGTTTCCCCCATTCACTACGCTTTTACGGTTGCTATGAGGTAGGGCGGCCGAAAGAGGATAGTTGGACCCCCTGGGCACAACAAAATTTAAGAAAAGGCCGTTCAGTCAGTTCCTGTCGCGGGATAAAGTGTCCAGCCGTTAGCATCGGTTTCTACACGCATGCCGCCAACCGCCTCAAGAAACGCGAACAGCGTATCCGGATCATTGGCGTAAAAGACGCCGCTGATCGGCTCTTCGGCTAACTCCGGATCGGCAATCACTAATTGCTCCCGGTTGTAACGATTCAGTTCCCGCGCAACGCTCGCGAGATTATCGCCATCGAATACCAGGCGCCGATCGGTCCAGGCGATCGCTTTGTTCGTGTCGACAACGGCCGGCGCCGAGATCAAACCGCCGGCCGTCACCGCCACCTGGTCGCCGGGTACAAGCTCTACGATCGGTAGTTGAGCGATTTCCCCTGCGGCCTCGCTGTTCGGACTTGTAGGCACGGTTGGTGGTCGTGAGACTTCAACGCGACCCTCGACCACCGTTACGATGGTCTGAGCGCTCTGGCGATATACGTTAAACCGCGTGCCCACTGCCTTAACAAACGCTGCACCGGCATCCACCCGGAATGGTCGCATCGGATCCTTGGCCACCTCAAACACGGCCTCGCCTGCGACGAGCTCCACCAAACGTGCATCATCGCGAAACTCCACACGAAGCTTGGATAGCGTGTTTAGCTCCACGACCGAGCCATCACTCAAGAGCACCGAACGCTGCTCGCCTAACGCAGTCTCATAGAAACTGCCTGTCACGGCTTCATCATTGATTGAATCTGGCGGCATCGCAGCAAACAAGCCCAATAGTAGAGCCGTAATTAGCAAAGAAGCGGCAGTGGCCCAAGGGATTGACTTGCGCGGCGATCGTGTTTCGTGCAGCGCTGAATCGCCTGGCGCTTGCGTGAGTGCGATGACATTCGAGCGTGCCTGCTGGAGCAGCGCGTCTACGTCCGGCAGCTCACTTACGTCCATACCCGTCAGCTGCGCGTGCGTAGCACGCACTCGCATGAATTCCTCGATGTGGGTGGGTGATGCTTTGAGCCAATGCACAAACGCCTGACGCACGGTCAGCGGTACGCCACCCTCCTCTTCGATGCGCAGATACCAGTCGGCCGCCTGTTCGGCAATCGCGCGCAGTCCTTGTGTGTGCGAGTCATTCACGGTGTTATGTCGTCTCCTGGCTCAAACATACGCGCAACTCCGCGTATCCTTTAACTATATAGCGTTTTACCATGCGTTCCGTCACGTCCAGATGTTCGGCAATTTCTCGATAGCCCATGCCGTGATGCCAGCGCAGAATCAACGTCGTCGCAAATTTTGCCGGCAGCGTATCGAGCGCTTCGCGTAAGTCTATCGCCGCATCGCGGCGCTGCGGATTGTCAAACGCCCCGGTATTGGCAACCAGGTCGTTCAGTCCTTTCGATGAATGCAGGTTGCTGCGCCGCTCCTTTGTCCGCCACTCGTCCAGCACGTGAATGGCAATCCGATAGAGATACGCGCGCGGCGCTTCAATCAATTCAGGATTTTTCGCACGCAGCATGCGCAGGTAAATCTCCTGGGCCAGGTCCTGTACATCCGCGCGCACGCGAACCCCCTGGCTCAGAAAGGCGATGAGTCGATCATTAAACTCGTGATACCACTCATCAACTAGCCCATGCTGCTCAGCTGTTTTCAAACACCCGCCATCCGCCGCCGCAATTGCCCTTATCATAGGCATAGGCGGCCCAAAGGGTCGAGTTGGACCCCAAAAAAGACCAAAAAGGGCCGAATTATTCGGAGAGCCCAGTTCGCAGCAACCCTGTGTGGACCTTATCGGACCGTACGGTACGCCCGTCCATTGCCTCCGTAATCAATGTTATCCGTCTCAAACCGCAGTCTGGAGTCAACCCTGGTACGGCGCCAATTTCCGCGGTACTACTACCCAGTAAGGCACAGCAAGAATTGGCAATAGTGAACAGACGATATGAAATGAACGACTTCGCGACTGCTCTGCCTTGGGCGCATTCGAACACGAGACCTACTGATTACAAATTAATTCTGCAATTGAGGAGCGATGCGCTCTCCAGCTCGGTTCCTTGCCTACGGCAACTGTCGTTGCATCAAATCCAACCGCTCTTGGATCAATTCCTCTATGTACTCGCTTCCAGTCTGATGCAGACCGTCACCATCGATCCATTGAACTGATCGCGCGAGTGCGAAATTCTCCTCGGCCCTTGCGGCATCGTTAATCCGCCGATAGTACTCACCAAGAACGAAGTACGCTTGAATAAGCTCGAAACCTGGCGCCAGCATTTCTGTATGGCTTTCCAACAGCGGGATAGACTCCCGTCTTGCGACGTCAGCCTGGCTGTGATGCCAATATGCTTTCACTCGATAAAACCAGGCCCAGAACTTGTCGTCCTTGTTCCTCAGTTTGTATATTGCTTCCATGCGCTCGAATTGCCCTCCATATCTTGAGGGGGTATTCGAAAGGAAGGCCGAAATGCGTTCGACTTCCTCCTCGGTTAGGTCTGAGAAATCACTGCCGAAACTGATGTAGCCGGACTCTCGACAGTCCCAACGCCAGCGTGCATCCGTGTTGGGCCAGTACACACCATCAAATTTTGACTCCCATTGATAGATGTACGAACCGTAGCTCGCCACCTTGTATACATGGCATTGTTTACCGCTGATCGGATCAGTTACCGTTGACGGTGCCCAGGTCGTTGATTGGCAAGTGGCAGAAAAGATGAGCAAAACGACAATGAGCAAGGCTTTCATTGTGCACCTCCAATGTCGGAATCAGCGGCGATAGAAATGTCGTAAACGCCAGCCTCCCGGGATGCATCCATGACTTGCACCAGAGTATCGTTGAGCGACCGCCTATCTGGCTGTATCACAACCGACGCGTCCGGGTTTTCCGCATGCATTCTTTCAATGTTCGCTCTGACCGCACGCGGATCAATCAACCGTCTGCCCATCCAGATTCCATTTTTTTCACCGATGGTGATTTGGATGTTTGAATCACTCGGATTTACTACAGGCGGAGCGTCGGGCCTGCCTACATCGATGCCAACCTCTTTGATAAATGAGGCGGCCACAATGAAAAATATCAACATTATGAATACGATATCCAGCATCGGTGTCAGGTTGATTTCGTTATCCGACTCTCTTGGCGCACCAACAATTACAGGTTTTCGCATCGAACTGTCCTCCAGTATCCCGCCTGGAGACAATCTTCAAGTAAGATTATACATACCTTGAACTAATAGGTATATGCCATAATACCTATTAGTTCAAGGTATTATGATTCAAATTATCATTGCGTCAACTATTCCGATATATAATCTGATGCGAGAACCACGTAGATATTACTTACGCCTTTTGAAAATGGGGTATCACGCGAGCTCGAGTATAAGAAATACTCATCATTATTAGAAAGTAACGGGCTGTCCTCATAACTTTGTGTATTTATTCGCGAGTCCAGAAGGATAGGTGCGTCCCAGGCGCCCTGTGATTTTCTAGTAAAGTATAGGTCATCCCCACCGAGTCCTGTTTTTCGAATCGAACTGAATATCAACAAATTCCCTTTCTCATTTATGAAAGCCGGCCACTCGCCGTTTTCGGAGTTAACGATAGCGCTGAGTTTTCTAATATCGCTAAACCCAGCTCTTGAAAACTCAGCCTCATAGATATCCCAGGAACCGTCACGGTTTGACGAAAAGAAAACTTGACCGTCCTTGTTAATAACCAAACAGCATTCCTCACCCTGAGAGTTCAACGGCGGTGGTACAACAACAGCCTCACCCCATTTATGATCACTACCGTAATCAACCCGCCAAATATTCCACTCGTTACTCAGCATAGATTCATTCGGGTCGCGCTTCGAAGTATAAAATGCTGACGTGTTGCTCGGAGATAAGGAAAAACCGGCATCGTAGTTCGAATTTGAAAACGGCAGTTTCTCCGGCAAATTCCACTTGCCTTGTTCGAACGTTGCACTATAAATAGCTGATTCGTCGAATTCTCTGGTGCTCCTCGTAAAAATGATGGTCTTTAGGTCGTCACTTAGATAATTCACACTCTCATGAAATTGGGGCGTTGAGATATTTTGCGGATCTAATACAACGGGAGATGGCGATACAGCATCGAAGGGACTGTCATCAGAGCAGGCGCTCAATAAAAAAAATAATACTAAACAGAGATTCCTCATTGTTTGGTTCCGATTAGCCTTTACTGCCAGGTGAAGTATGACCTTGTATTTCAAATTCGTACGAGCTCAGATGGTGTCATTGTGCCTTCACAGATTAAGGCCGCTTTGCGGGCAAATTTGATTGAATTAGACTTGCGGTCTCAATCAAGCTTGCAGCAGAGACTTGGACGCGCTCGCGGCGCAAGGCATCGTCGTTGGGATCATGCTTCGTCCCCTTTTGACGCCCGGCATTCTCAAACGTCGCCAATTGGGGTGGGCCTATTCCCCAGTCACTTCCCGGCTGTCGAGGGACAACATGATAGTGGTAGTGTGGCGTTTCCTGACCGCTGTAGATGCCATTGTTCTGAAATGTGAGAAGTCCCAGAGGTTCATAGGTCTCAATCAGTGCTTGTGCAACTCGTTTCGCCGAGCTGATAATCGCGCCACATTCATCATCAGAAAGGTCGAGAAGAGTCGCCACATGGCGGCGAGTTATCACACAGCATTGTCCGATCTCATACTGCCACGGATTGATCACTGTCAGCGTGTGGCTGCACTCATCGATAATCGCCCACTTTTCTTCGCGCCCCGCTATTCCTTCACAGAGATCACAGGGGATTCGGACGGGCAGTTCGATCATATGTTCTCAATAAGAGCCATGGTTGCTGTTGAGTTCAGTTTACTGGTGCGTCTGCTTTGGGTCTATTTTGTTGAAAAACTCTGTTTTGAAATTCAACAACATTCTATTTGCGATTTGCCGCCAATTTCGTATCGTAGATACGAGGAGATAGTGCAGTTCCTATGAAATCCCCTCCTGGCGCAGCTCAGAACGGCTAACCGATA
>JAJFKU010000067.1 GCA_021773035.1 Woeseiaceae bacterium | reverse complement strand
GGGGGGGTGGGGGTGGCAACCCAATTCCCCCCGCGTGGGGTTCGTTACGCGGTATTGGGCGTCCCCACCGCATCCCTGCGCCGAACACCAATTCGTTGGGGTGAGCAAGCAGCACACAGATTGCCGCACGGGCAACTTCCGTTTTCGCCATTTCAGGGCTTAAGTGTGTCGCGATCTGCGATCTTGATAAACCCACCGTAATCAACCGGTCGGAACGCTAATTCCAGCTACCAGATATGCGCCCTTAATTAATCGGGAATTCGCAAAGCTCTGATGTATATAGGTTTTTCGATTGACTCTTGCGCCACGGATTAGCGGTGACGATCGTGATATTGAAAGCTGCCCATTCCGGATGTTGGGTGGTCCGCGAATCGAATCAACCTAAAATTTATTGCATTACTTAAAATTTTAAGTATATTTACTTTTTATTCTAAAGGTCGCCAAAGACCGGAATATCGTGCTGTCTGCCGAGGTAGAGGAAAATGCATAAAGCTTGGGTGATTAACAGTTACAACGGGTTCGAAGGACTCAGCCTGGAACAATTTCCTGACGAAGAACCGGGCCCGGGAGAGGTCCGACTCCGAGTCGAGGCGTTCGCCCTGAACTGGGGAGACATGGATCTCATGGAAGATCGCTACTCGTACAGCTTCTCCAGCTTTCCGGCCAGGATTGGCATGGAGGCGGCCGGCATCGTTGATGCTATAGGACCAGAAGTCGCTGACATTGAAGTCGGCGAGCGGTACTGCACGTTGCCGCATTTCTACGACAATCGCGGAGCGAGTGGTGAATCGCTGATTGTCAAAGCTCGCTATCTGACCAAGGCACCTGCCGGTCTGAGTGCGGTCGAAAGCGCATCCATATGGATGCAGTACCTCACGGCTTACTACCCGGTTGTGGAACTGGCCAAAGGGCAGCCCGGGCGTGTGATCCTCGTTACCGCGGCAACGAGTACCGCAGGGGCTGCTGCGCTTGAGATCGGGCGACTGTGCGGCGCTACGATGATCGGCACGACCCGCTTCGAATACAATCGGTCCTATTTAGAGGAGGCCGGCGCCGATCATGTTGTCCTGACCGACGCATCAAATGAGGGGCTGGTTGAGCAGCTGAAAACCTTAACGAATGGACATGGCATCGATGCAGCATACGACGCGATCGGTGGGGGATTGATGAACCATTATGTTGGCGCGCTCGCGAAAGATGCCCGAATCTTCTTCTATGGAATGCTCGACAGCGAGTTTCCCCAGATTCCGTATGCTGCACTCTTCCAGTCCAATGCACTGTTTCAGGCGTATTCAGTGTTCAACTATGTGGAAGACGATGAGATGTGCGCCAAGGGTATTGAGTGGCTCAACAATGCCCTTGCTGCAGGCGATCTTTCACCGAATGTAGATCGTGTCTATCCGATGGAAGAGTATGTCGAGGCGTGCCGATACATGAGAGAGCCGAGGCGTGCACATGGCAAGGTGGTTATTGAGACAGGTATTCGCTGATCGGTGGGGCTAGCTTTTGAGCGTGCTTCCACCGCTCGACGAAGCAGCATCGTGGGTGGTATCCGGGTGGTAACGTAGTGCCGGGGCTCGCGACGAGCACGCTGTCTAGTGGGCTTGTCTGAGATCAGCAGGTGTTGCCGACCAAAGTAGAGCAGGGTA
The DNA here is from genome assembly GCA_021773035.1 of Woeseiaceae bacterium. GTDB lineage: Bacteria > Pseudomonadota > Gammaproteobacteria > Steroidobacterales > Woeseiaceae > UBA1847. Next base: position 20,960 of record JAJFKU010000067.1, on the reverse strand, counting down.
ATGAAAGTGCTCGATAGCGCCCTCGCCATTGGTTGCTTTTGCTATGGGACGTTGCCGAAGGTTGTCGAAATCGTTCTTCGTAGACCCCCTTCTTTTCCTGTTGCATACAGCGTGCTGCCGACCTTGCAGTCGGGGTCATCTTGGCTCACTCGTTGTGGGACTGAATCGTGTGAGCCTCCCTAAGCGTACGAGAATTCATGTGACTAAAGGTGAGGCAAAGGCTTTTCAACTCTCGACATTGATCTCCTGGAGTGGAATCGTTTTTGCCTGGTATTGCTTTTAGCTCGTAGGGACCAATGAGGTCCGTCATCGTTTCGATCGTTGGTTGCGAACCTAGAGTGTCGACAAGCGCTCGTATCACCACAGTGTAGTCGCCCACTTTCGCCAAGCGCACTGGCTGGCTAACGTTCGGCGCGGCCGCCTCGTCCCGCAATTCTTCCCTGACTATTGCAATGGCCGCTTTGCACCCCAAAGCAGCCTCGTCCTGATACAATTCGGCGGACTATCACTGCCTAGTGCAGACGTTGGCTTTTCAGGCAAGTCCTGTCATACGGGCTGTGATCGTACGAATTACGATATTGGCGTACAGAGATCCTGACCATCTTATAGGCGTAATCGGAGACGCAGAAAATGAGTGAGATCCTACGTAACATTGCCGACAACTGGAAACTCGAGGCAAAACTTGAAGACAACGCCAAGTATTTTTTTAGCTCCGACGAAGTCGATAGCATTGCAAGCTCCGACAAATGCTTTGTTGTTGGAAGGAAAGGTTCTGGAAAGTCGGCGATCTGTGAGCACGTAGTCAACGTGCGGAGACATGATCATTTTTCCGAAAAAATGAGCTTCAAGAACTTTCCCTTTAACGAACTCTACGACCTGGACAACACCCGTTTCACACCACCAAATCAATACATCACCCTTTGGAAGTTTCTGATCTACTCCACTGTCTGCAAACTAATGATCAAGAATGAGGGTATAAACGCAGCCATCCGGGAAAGACTAAAAGAGATTTATTCTCCGGACCCAATTAAATCACTTTCAAGAACAATTACTCGTTGGACCTCTGCGGAATTCGGTGGGCAGGTGCTAGGGACTGGCGGTGGATTCAAATTGGCCAAAGATACGACCAATCAGAGCTACACGTGGATAGAAAAACTCAATTTCTTGGAAGATATTATTACCGAGCATTGTGATGATTCAACCTATATGGTCGTGTTTGATGAGTTGGATGAGGACTATCGAGACGTAATTCGCAATCCTGAATCGTTTACTCAATACAAGTACTTACTTACTAGCCTGTTCAAGGCAGTTCAAGACGTTAAGTACTTCTTTAAAGATACTGGCAAGAATATTAAGCCGGTCGTATTTTTACGTGACGACATATATTCGATCATACAGGATGCTGATAAAAACAAGTGGCGCGACTACATCGTAGAAATCGAATGGACGCCAAAAAACCTTAAAGACCTGTTGGCGTTTAGAATAAGTAGGGATATTCCACCCGGCGAAGATGTCCTTTCATTTGAAGCCGCCTGGTCTAAAGTATTTACGCATGAGCATATAAAAGTTGGGAAGAAAAACAATTTGCACCCATTTGATTACATAACAAGAAGCACGCATCTTCGACCGCGCGACTATATTAGGTATATTCAGGTTTGTGCTGCAGAAAGTGTCGAGAGAGAGAACAGCATAATCGGAAAGGGGACGATCAAATTCGTGGATCGCGCATTTTCCAATTATATGCGGGACGAGATCATTGATGAGGTAACTCCGGTGCTTCCTGACATTGAGACCATATTTCAGATTCTTTCGAACATAAGGAAGTGGCTCCTTACGATCAAAGAGTTTGAAGCTGAATACAATAAATACCTAAGAGATGGGACGGTCAGCGAAAAAAACTTTAAGTACGTACTTGATATCTTGTACAACTTTAGTGTGCTGGGCAATCAACATAGGAGCAAACAGGGAGTCCACTATTTCAAATACCAGCATACGAATATGACTCTCAATATGAAAGAGTTGTTGGTTGTTCATAGGGGGCTCTTCAAGGCGTTTCAGATAATTTAGGCTCGACCTGCGAGAACGGTACGGAATGTAGGCAGCTAGCGGGGGCTGAATTACCGTTACTGACTAAAACAGTGAGTTACCCGAGATGATTACTTGGAAATCTTAAGGCAGTCAAATTGAGCGCGGTATTTTCCCCGGCCGATGTTACTTCCCCAAACGTAGTCAAGGGCATAGAAACAATACCTTATCGCGCATGATTGCAGATAATATTACCGACTGGCTTTCAATAATTACTCATTAGATGACGCGTTTGGATCGGCTAGGCTGCCAGTCTGCGGACAGGGTCGTTCCGATGTATTTGATCACTATTCGAAATCTAACCCTTGAGTATCGTGAATTCGCTCGCTTTGACAACTTTCCAAAAGGCCACTCCAGGATCGGTTTTCTGAAGCATCCAAGCTGAACCTGCTCCGGGCTATAAATGTCCGCTATTGAGACATCGACGTTTCCCAACTTGTGACATTCTTGGTCGCGGGACTAGCCTGAAAAAGGATTTTCTCCGGAGGTACGACCGTGAAATCAGCGACGATCACTTTACCCACAGCTCTATCGATAGCCTGTATGTCTGTCCTGTCACAGGCACAGCAGTCGTCACCGCCCGTAAACGTAGCGAAACCTTGCTCGATACACCGCTCGCAATCGCCGCCTTAGGTGCCGCGGAACTTGACCGCATGGGTTCGGTCAGTCTCGAAGACGTGACGCTTCGCTCAGCCGACTCAGCAGACCGGCACCGTATTTGTGGGCGCATCTGTTCGATGATGAATCCAAAGAGCTCGATAAAGAACCCTTCGTGTTCGGAGCGGATGACATCATCGATATTATGGTTGCCGACCTTCCCAACGCGGATAGTGGCTTCAAACTGTTGTTTTCGCATGGACCGTTCCCGGCTTATCAAGCGCACGGCGAGTGGGTTCGAGAGGAAATGGAATGGAATTGGTATAGTTTGAAGAACCACTCGATCGAAGGCTGGCTGTGCCCGGCCTTGCTAAAGTTCTTCGACAGACGGTAGCGGATCGGCGGCCAGTGTGCCTGCCGAATCCTGTTGGATCGTCGCTAACGCGTCTTGTGTTGCCTGCATCATGGCTTCGCTCCCGCGGACGTCGCCGCTTACGACCAGGGGCATTGTGGGCGCGCAGCGTACTGAAGTCGTCTTCGCCATCCTTGTGCGGTTCCTCGAACAGAAGCTCGAAGATTCGGGCGGCCTCACGAAGCAGGGCGTTTGTGCCGTCCAATTCGCTCATTTCTTCGAGCATTTGCAGAGAAGCGTATTAATTATGCACCTATATTGACATATCCGGCAATATAGATGCATAATTAAACATGTTCTCAGACACTCAGATTCGAGAGGTCTTCCACCTCTATTTCCTCGACAGGCTCCTCAAGCTGTCGGACCCGGGCCTTTACATCCTCAAGGGCGGGGTAAATCTGCGCTTTTTCTTCATGAGTCCTCGCTACTCTGAGGACATGGATATAGACGTGCTGGCCGGAAGCGTCGCCACCCTGAAAAAGAACGGCTACAAGATACTCAACGACCGCGCTTTCAGACGCAGTCTGCGTTCCCTCGATATTGCCGACATCGAAATCAACGACCCGGCCAAAGCGAAACAGACTGAGACAACGCAGCGATTTCGTTTCGCCCTGGTGACATCGGCCGGCCACCGCCTGCCGACTAAAGTCGAGTTTTCGCGGCGCAACGACAGTAAAGACGGCGAGTCGGAGACCGCACTCATCGATGCGGAGATCGCACGTTCCTATCGCAAACTGGCGTATCGCTGTCCGCACTACACCGGCCCCACCGCCGTCGCCCAAAAACTGCGCGCGCTGGCGGGTCGGCCCGTCACCCAGGCGCGTGATGTATTTGATCTCGCGATCCTGATCCGGGGCGGGCACAGCCCGCCCGCACCATGGTCGAAATTGTTAGGCAAAGGAAGCTACGCGAAGGCGCTGGACTGCCTCGTGAGCCTGGACTGGGACGACTACGAGGGACAGGTGGTGGAATTCCTGGACGATGACAGCCGTGAAGAATTCGGTGACCGGCCCACCTGGGAACGGTTGCAGAGCCAGGTATTGAACGAACTCGAAGCCAATGCCTGATCTGCTCAACAGCGAAGACTTCGTTGTATTCACGACGCGCGAGTTTGCGAATCAGGGCGGCCTGTCCATGTCAGCCGCCGCGAAGCGCCTGGCACGCCTTGCAGACAAAGATCGCCTGACGAAAGTTACCAAGGGCGTATGGGCAAACACCGCCCATCCGTATTTTCATCCGCTGTCCTGCGTACCGTATTTATTGGGAAAGGAACAGGGATACGTGTCATTTCTGACGGCGCTGCACCTGCACGGCGTGCTTTCTCAAATCCCGAAGACGATACAGATTGCGACAACCGGCCGGGGCCGTCTGCTCGACTCCCCCGTCGGTCGTTTCGAGTTCTTCCAGATCAAGTCCGAACTGATGCGGCAAGGCACCGACTGGAGTGAATCGCGACTGCCGTACCTGATCGCCAGTCCGGAAAAAGCCCTCGTGGATACCTTGTACCTCTCAACGCGTAAGAATCGTCGCTTTGCGCGGCTGCCCGAGCTGGATCTTGTGCACTCGGGCTTTCATCCGCGAGAGTACCAGCGCCTTATCGAGCAGCTGCCGATACCGACACGTGTTTTGTCGGCGATGAACGCGCGTTGGAGTAACATCACAGAAAGCTATGCAGTACACACTTAGTTGAAACTGATTCGATACGCTAAATCGGATACGCCGAATGAAATTTCTAAAAACAACAATCGTAGCCGGACTGCTAATCCTCGGATGCTGCGTAGCCGTGGCCCAGGAGAACAGTACGCCGGAATTCGTTCTGCTGCTTGACGAGGCCCGGGACGGACTGGCCCGCCAACAGGCGGAGAAGGCCAGGCTCGAGCATCTGTTCGAGACCCAGGAGGCGCAGATCACCGCCGCCAAAGCCAAATTGAACGAACGGCTGGGCAAGCTAAAGGCTTTTTACGGTGTGCTGCAGACCGTTGCCGAAGATACCCGGGCCCGGTTTGCTTCCTCGTTGACCAATCTACAGTTTCCTCGCCGCGTGCCGTTTCTTGTCAGGTTCGCGAGCGATACGGCGTTGGCATCGATCAATGATATGGAGGCCCTGTGGTACCAACTGCTGCGCGATACCGTGGAGTCGGGCAGGGTTGTACGCTTCCGGGCGGTCGTGACCAAAGCAAACGGCGAACAGTCGAGGGAAACCATCGTTCGCGTCGGTACATTCAACATCGTCTCGGATGCGGGTTACCTGGGCGTTACTCCCGATGGAACGGTTGAGGAACTGGCATACCAGCCCGACAGCCGTTTCACTGACAGTGCAAAGAACATGGCCAACGCGACTGACGGCGTCGTGGTGTTTGGCCTGGACCTCGCACGCGGCGGCTTTCTCGGTCTCCTGCAGGAGACCAGGGCAACCTCGGACCAGATCAAAGAGTAGCCCTGCAACAGACCGTGAAGATGATACAAATGCTGGCGGTGTTCGGCATTTCTACGCACTGTACGAGTATCCTTATGCCGGTTTTCCGGCATTGATTCCGAACAGCGCCGGGCACTTTTTCTTTTGGCGCGTGTCAGATATCGACAGCTCCCTCTATGGGACTCTTTTTTGTATTTGCCGCCAGGTTATGCTATCACTCACGCCCTTCGATTCGTTCGTGCTTGAATAGAATTAGTTGACAGACATGCCGATAGACCGACGCCATCGCCGACAGACCGGACCAACGCTCACGCCGTTGCTTCTCGTGTTGTTGGCCTGGTCGCAGGTATCGTTTGCGCTGCATCAGTTCGATCATTCGATAAACGAACTTGACGAAACCTGTGCGGTTTGCGTGCAGTTCGAACGTGACGACGACGTTATAGTTGATGCAGACGGCATGTCTGTATTGCCCGTCGCGTCATTCGCGGTCCCTGCCGAAGCCGTCGCCGCCGTTCGCGCCGAAGGCTTTTCTCACTATCGGTCCCGCGCCTCTCCCTAAACCCTGAAATGCCTGAATGACGGCGTTCTGCGCCGTTCCCTGGTGGCACCTGGCGGTGCCACGCACTGCATTTCGAGGTTAAGAGCATGACGACACGCATTGCGCGTGCGGCTGGCATGGCTGCCACCGCCGCATTCACAGTATTTTCAGCCGTCCCGGACGCGGACGCGCAGACCACTACCGGGATCGACGCCGATCCCCTGGACGAAATCGTCGTAACAGCTACGCGCCGCGGCAAGCCGCTGCTCGAGGTTGCCGCGTCTGTTACCGTGCAGAACGTCGGCGAGCTGCGGGCCAAGGGCTTCAACTACGGCACCGATGAGTTTCGCGGCGTGCCCGGCGTTTTCTTTCGCCGCGGGGAAGGGGACGGTGAGGAGTTCCCGTTCATCTCGATTCGCGGTGTGACCGGCAACCACGGCAACGATACGTTTCTCGCGCTGATAGACGGTATCCCCTTCGTGGGCCCGGACGAGGAGGTGCTGCTCTACGAAGTCCCCTATCCGGTCGTCGATACTATCGAGATCGTCCGCGGTCCGGTATCGACACTCTACGGCCGCGGCGCGATCGCCGGTGCCGTCAACTATCGCACCCGGCCGTTACGCGAGGATCGTGCCGAACTCTCCGTCAGCGCCGGCAGCGAGGATTTCTTTCGCGCCCAGGGTCATGTCGAACGCGGTTTCGACGGCGGCGCGGGACTGATGCTCAGCGCCGTGTATGAGAACTTCGAGGGCTGGCGTGACAACAGCCGGCGTGAACTCCTGAGCGTTTTCGCGAAGGGTGTTTTGCCGATCGGAGATCGCGGCAACCTGACGGGCTGGGTGACGTATTACGATCGCGCAGCGGAAGTGCCGAGTGTCATTCCTACGCTGGGCGATGGCACCGTCGTCGACGTCGTTGGCGGGAACGAGAGTTTCCTCGGCTACCTGCCGGCCGAGAATGACAACGAGGGTTTGATCGCGGCAGCGCGCTACGAGTACACGGTGTTCGAATCGCTGAATGTCCAGTTTACCGGTCAGGCGCGGTCGTTCGACTCCGACGTCGCACTCAACTTCTACGATTTCTTTGAGTTCGACCCGACCAATTCGATCATGGGTGTGAACGGTTTCGCGTCCGAGAACGAAGCGGTCGTCTTCTTTGGCGAAGCACTCGTTAACTGGAACACGGGGCGTCACGCGATTGTCGCCGGCATTAGCGGCGAGCGCGCCACGCTCGACGAAGCGGACCGCTGGTCCGGCGAGATCGATCCATTTTTCAGCGGTGACTGCGGCTTTCGTTTCTACGCGATTCTTGTCGACTATTCTACCGGCCAGGTGACGAACGATACGCCGGGGAACAGCTGCTTCGTGCGTAACCAGCTGCGCACCGTCGCTGACACGACGAACACATTCCACGGCGCGTTCATTCAGGACGAAATCCAGTTGGGCGAGCACCTCGAGCTGACGATCGGTCTGCGTTACGACAGGTTCGAGCGCGACGTCGACTTCGACGTTGTCGGCACTCAGCCGGTCGAGCAACGCGCGACCGGCGATGCCGATGCGTTTTCTCCGAAAGCCTCGCTGGCATACGACTACGGCGGCGGTATCGTCTATACGAGCTATGGCCGCGGCTTTAACTCGAACTTCGGACCGGTGTTCCAGTGGGAGCCCGACCGCTATGCCCGGAACGAAGAGCCGACGACCATCGACAGTTTCGAGATCGGCTGGAAAGGACGCAGCGGTGATGGCCTCATAGAGTGGGAAACCGCGATCTTTTACCTGGAACAGGAAGACCGGCGCATCTTCGTGCCTAATCCGGATCCGGGCGGACCGCCCACGCTGGCGACGACCGGCCAGGCGTATTCGAGCCGCGGTCTCGAGGGTTCGCTGCGGTTTCGGCCCGCGGAGCGGACGACTGCGATCGTCAACTACACGTATCTCGATCCCGAATGGGATGACCTCATTATCGCGGGCTCGTTCGGCGCACCCGACCAGGATTTCTCGGGCGCCACCCCGCAGGGTGTGCCCGAGAACATCGTCTACGTCGAGGTGGCGCAGCAGTTCACCGACTGGCTGACGGCTCGACTCACCTACGAGTGGTATGACGATTACTTCGTTGATCTCTCCAACAGTGTGTCGGCCGGCGGTCACGATTTGCTCGGTGTTTCCGCGTCAATCGATATTCCGGGCAACGATTCGCTGTCGTTCGACATTTCGGTTACGAACCTGCTGGACGAGGACTACTACTTCTTTTTCGCGGGCTCTCGAACGATGGCGACCAACGTCACGCCGGGTGTCCCGAGGCTCGCCAGGGCTACCTTGCACTGGCGCTTCTAGGCGCCGGGACGAATGGAGATAAAACCATGACATCAACAAAATACACGCTCGAAGCAAAAGGACTGGGTAAGAAATTTGGCAGCACCGTTGCCCTTGAAAATCTCGACCTCGCCGTTCCGGCCGGCGAGGTCGTCTGCCTGCTCGGCGCGAACGGCGCCGGCAAAACGACGACGATCAATTTGTTCCTGGGTTTTCTCGAACCCGACGCAGGCGCTGCCCTCGTCGACGGGATCGAGGTTGCCAAGGCGCCGTTCGATGCACGCAAGCGACTCGCCTATCTTCCCGAGTCCGTCGCGCTGTACCCGAAGCTGACCGGGCTCGAGAACATCGCCTTTTTCGACAAGCTTGCCGGTCGGGAACGACCGGCCGCGGAGTTGTCGGCGTTGTTGCGTGCTGCCGGTCTTCCCGATGCAGCGCACAAGCGGCGCACAGCGACCTACTCGAAGGGTATGCGGCAAAAAGTCGGCATCGCGATTTCGATGGCCAGGGAGGCGCGGGCGCTGCTGCTGGACGAGCCGCTGTCCGGGCTCGACCCGTCGGCCGCGAACAGCCTCGGCGAGCTCATTTGCCGGCTTCGCGACGATGGTTGTGCGGTGCTGATGGCGACTCACGACATTTTCCGCGCCAAGGAGATCGGCAATCGCATCGGCATCATGATGCAGGGTCGGCTGGTCAGTCTGCTGGACGCGGACGCGCTCGATGCCCGTGAAATCGAACAGATCTATCTAGCGCATCTGCACGAGGCCGGTGCCGGTGACCCGGCGGAGCGGGCGGCATGAGCGGCGCAATCGTCGCGAAGGACCTGCTGATTCTGCGCCGCGAGTCCCTGATGAAAACCCTGTTGGCGGTGACCGTCGTGCTGCTCATCGCAAGTCTTGCGGCTGGCCTGCAGCGCGAGCAGGTATTCGACAAGGAAAAAGCGGCTGCGGAGCAGGCTGACAAGGACATCTGGATGAATCAGGGCGAGCGCAATCCGCATTCAGCGGCACATTTCTCACGATATGCGTTCCGACCGGCCTCGCCGCTGGCGCTCATCGATCCGGGCACCAACGATTTCGCCGGCCTCGCGGTATGGATGGAAGCGCATTACCAGGATCCCGCCGTGTTCCGGCGCGCCGAGGACGGCGGCGAGCTGAGCCGCTACGCACAGCTGACGCCGGCGTTCCTCGTGCTCACTGCAGCACCACTGCTCATTTTCCTGGCCATGTATGCGAGCATCGCCGGCGAACGCGAGGATGGCACGCTGCGCCAGTTGCTGGCGGCCGGTGTCGATCGCCGACAATTTTTTGCCGGTAAGTTCGGTGCCGGCCTGCGGCTCACGGCGGTCACTTTCGCCCTGGTTTTCCCGGGACTCGCCGTGTTCGCGCTGGTAGCGACGCCGGCCACGGTCGGTGCGGACGCTGTGTTGCGGACTGCTGCGCTATTCGGCGTATTTTCGGTGTATCTCGCGATCTGTGTGTCCGTGGCGCTCGGTGTATCGGCGCTGTTCCGGACCCGGCAGGCCGCGTTCCTGGCGCTAGCCGGTGTCTGGGTGCTGATGACGGTGCTGGTGCCTCGCCTCGCCGCGGATGCAGGCACCAGTATGCTCCCGCAGCCCGATGCACGAGCAGTGTCGCAACAGTTGAGCGCGGCATCGTACACGTATTATTCGGACGAGGAGCTGCAGCAACAAATCGAAGCCGAGCTGCTGAAAGAGCATGGCGTTTCCGCCGTCGAAGAACTGCCGATCAACTACGGCGCATACACGCTGCAGGTGAGCGAGGAATTGTCGATACCGGCGTTCGAGCGTGTGTACGACGGACTGGACCGCCGCTACACGGCGCAGGAAAACGCCGCGCGCTGGTTCTCCGCGCTGAGCCCGGCAATCCCGGCGGCCAACCTGTCGCGGGGCATCGCAGGGACTGACCGCGTGCACCAGCGCACGTTCACCGCGGCCGCCGAACTGCACCGGCGCGACATGATCAAGCTCCTGAACGAGGACTACATGTTCAATGCCGGCAGCACCGGCGCGGCGTACAACGGCGATGCCGACCTGTGGGGGAGGTTCGAGGATTTCGATCACAGCTCACCTGGCTTCGGCCCCGTCGCCGGCGCGTACCTGGCGGATATGCTGGTGCTTCTTGCGTGGCTCGCCGCCGCCGTCGCGTTCGCATACATCCTCGTCGGTCGCGCGGTCCGGCACGAGGTACCCACGGCATGAGGGCGGGCATTCTTTATCACGAGCGCCTGAATTTCGTAGCCCGTGGCCCGGCGCTGCTTGCGGTTCTGTTGATTGTGCTTGCGATCGCTTACGCGGGCTGGAGTGGCGACAGCTGGCGGGATGCGCAATCTGGCAGTCTGCAGGCGTTCGAGGTGGAAGAGACCGAAGCGCTGGAGTCCTGGCGCGACGATCTTCTCGAGGTCGAAGCGGCGCGCAGCGAACCGTCGCCGTATACCGCGAACCCGATGAGTATCTCGTTCCCCGCGGTCCTGCCGTCGTCGTCGCTCGCGGATTTCGCGATCGGCCATGCCGACCTGCATCCGGCCAGCGGTAAGATTTCCCCGTGGCGGAACCTGTCGAGTGTTTTCGGGCGCTACCAGTTCGACAACCCGTCGACGCTCGCAGCCAGCGCGTTCGACGTTGCGCTGGTGATCGTCCTGGTGCTGCCGATGCTGATGATCGCCGTGTCCTTCGACGTGCTGGCCGGCGAGCGCAGCCGCGGTTCGTTGGCGATGGTGCTTTCGACGCCGGTACGGTTGACACGTCTTGTCTGGACACGCCTCCTGTACCGCAACGGCATACTATGGCTGACCGCCACGCTTGCGATGCTGGTGCTCGTGGTCGTCAACGACTCGGGCGGGGACCGCTATGCGCGCTTCGGTCTATGGCTCGGCGTCAGCCTGGCCTACGGTCTGTTCTGGCTCGCGGCAATCGCGTTCTGCGTCGCCCGTTTCCGCTCTGCTACGAATACGGCGGCGGCGATGGTCGGCCTGTGGCTGCTGCTGGTGCTCGCCGTTCCGGCGGCGACTGCGACAGTGACCGACGCGGCTTATCCAACGCCATCGCGGCTTGCTTTCCTGTCCGAGGTTCGCGAAGCACAGGGCGAGACGAATCGAAACCTGGCGGGCCTGACTGAGGGTTTTTTGCTGGATCACCCGGAGCTCTCGGCTGGTGATGAGGAAGTGCCGGCGTATTTCCGCGCGGCGTTTTTGTCGAATCAGGCGGCGCGCGAGAGCACGCGGCCGATTCTCGACGCCTACCAATGCGCGCGCGCTGGCCGGGCGCGAACGCTGGTATGGGCGCAGTACCTGTCGCCCGCGATCATCGCGCAGCGTTTGCTGGTGGCCTCAGCCGGCGCCGACCTGGACCGCCAGCATCGTTTTCAGGCGCAGGCGCGCGAGGCACTCGATCGGCTGACGGCCGCAATAGGGCCGGCCGTGGTGTCCCGAAACCGGTTATCGCTTGCGGACTTCGACGCGCTGAAGCAGTTTTCATTTGAAGACCGGACGGCGGCGGACATCGCGGCGGAGTCCGCAGCGCCCATCCTGTTCCTGTTCCTGTTGAGCCTGATCGTCGGGGCGCTGGCGCACCGGCGCCTCAGCACGGGGGTCCTGTATGACTGAGTGCCGTTCCGAATTGGACGCGCGCAGAAAAAAACGGCGCGCTGCCGGGCCTCCCGGGCTCGTGTTGTGTGCGTTCCTACCCGCCGTCGTCGCACAGACTGCGGTTGCCCAGGACGTCTTCTCTCCACCCGATGCGGCAGCACGTTATCGGGCAGTTCTGGCGCGGGAACCGATCGTGATCGACGGCAGACTTGACGAGTCCGTCTGGCAGCGCGCCGAACCCATTAGAGAATTCGTGCAGAAGGACCCGGACCAGGGGCGGCCGATTTCCTATCCAACGGTCGTTCGTGTGGCCTACGACGACACGGCGCTGTACGTTGCGGCGATCTGCCACCAGCCGCGGGAAGCGACCCGGGTGCAGAACCTGCAGCGCGATTTTTCCTACGATGAAAACGACCTCTTCGGCATCGCCATCGACGGTTTCATGGATAAGCGTAACGCCGTCGTGTTCCAGACGACACCGTATGGTAGTCAGCGCGACATGGAGGTCATTGACGGCTCCGAGTTTAACCCGGACTGGGATGCACGCTGGAGCGTCGCGACCCGGATCGAAGACGATCACTGGGTCGCTGAGATCGCCATTCCGTGGCGCAACCTGCGCTATCCGCCCGCTGCCGATCGCTTCGGTGTGATCTTTGCGCGGAATATCCGCAGCCTGAACGAGAAAACCTCCGCGCCTGCCGTTCCCCGGGCGTTCACGGTCTACCGCATGGCGTACGAAGCCGTATTGGAAGGGATACGAACGCCGCCACCGGCGACCAATCTGCAGATCAATCCTTATGTGCTGGTTGAACGGCGCGACGAAACCGATATTGCTGCAACGGAATACGAGACCGGCGGTGAGGTGAAGTGGGCCGTTTCTCAGAGCACGGTACTCGACCTGACGATCAATACGGACTTCGCCCAGGCTGATGCCGATCGGCAGGTCGTCAATCTCGATCGCTTCAGCGTGTTCTTTCCGGAGCGGCGCCAGTTTTTCCTGGAGAATGCTAACGTTTTCAACGCCAGCGTGACGAATTGGATCCGGCCGTTTTTCAGCCGCCGGATCGGGCTGGACGATAGCGGCAGCCCGCTGCCGCTCGACGGCGGGCTGCGCTTGACCAGCCGTTCGTCGAAGCGGGAGTTCGGTTTGCTCGCCATGCACCAGCCGTCGCAGGGATCGAACGCGGACTCCAGCTTTGGCGTTGCGCGCTACTCGCGCAACCTGGCCGGGCAGAGCCGGCTCGGCGGCATGGTGACCTGGCGTCACGACGGTAGCCCGAGAACGGGCGGTCTCACCATCGATGAGAACCGCAATGTCACCGTCACGGTCGACGGACTGTGGCGTCCACGGCAGTCATACGGCGTGCAGGCGATGGTCTCGACATCACACGACGATGCGAGCGGCAGCGGGATCGGTAGCCAGCTCTGGGCATTCTATGAGAATAACCTCGTCTACGTCGGGTTGCTCGAGTACTTCAATAAGGATTACAACCCCGGGGTCGGACTCGAGATTCTCGACACCAACTACATGATGCACAGCCCGGCTGTGAGTTTTGACATTCGCTCCGAGAGACTGCCGGGTTGGGTGCGCAGCTTCAATCCAAGTGTCAGAGCATTCATCTTTCAGAGCGCCGATGACGGGGATTTGCTGTTTGGTTATGCACCTCTAGAGCCAATCCGAGTGCGCTTCCAGAACGGTGGACAAATCGGCGCCGTCGTCGAACCCAACTGGCAACGTCTCGCAGATCCATTTTCCCCGGTCGGGATCGAAATCGCGCCCGGCGACTACGACTACACGCGCTATCGCCTGGAGGTCGAATCGGATCAATCCGCGTCGCTCGCTGCGAGCTTAGAGGTCGAAACGGGCGACTATTTCGACGGTGAACTCTCCACCTATACGCTATCCGCGCGATACGCGCCGTCGCCTTATCTCGAAGCGACCGCCGACGTCGAATTCAATCGCATACGCGATCTGGGCATTCTGCGTCGCAACGCGGATACCGAGCTATACGGCCTGAATCTGCGCATGGCCATCAGTCCGCAGCTTCAGTTCACAGCGTTCTATCAGCGTAATACCGCGAACGATACGAGTACGTGGAATGCCCGACTTTCGTGGGAGTACCGGCCACTCTCTTATCTATACGTCGTCTATAACCGCAACGAGGCGGAGCGCCTCGATCGCATGTTTCGGGAAACCGGCGAGCAGATCATCGCCAAGTTCACCTACTTGTTTGAGGTATGAGAACGCCGGCTGAGCAGTAGCTTACAGTGCTCTTCGAGCCGAGGCGTCAAGATATACTTGGTCATTGTACGTGGCCGCTGCGTTGTGCCTGATGCGTTGCCGAGACGACTTTTATGGTTGTCGTCAGCGCCGCCCGGCAAACATCTCGAGTGGCGTTTTCTACTTAATCCAATTGCTTTGCTCCGCTTACCGCGAATAACCGCCACGCCTGTTCGACTTCTTGAAGATGATCGTTTTGTCCAAAATGAGTACTGAATGAACTCCAAACGAGTAAGGGATGCGAACGGATTCCTATAGGCTTTTATGGCATGTGGGTCCGAATAATTTCAGTAACGGGAATACGGACTCGGAATTTCATTAGCTTCGCAAATATTTTTTACCGGGGGAGTACATGATTCATAAAAGACCGGGCAAAGCGCTTGCCGCTATTGCCTCAACAGCACTGCTCGTGCCGATTTTCTTATCGTTACCCGCTTTCGCCCAGGAAGGAGAGCAAAGCGAGCTCGAAGAAGTCGTCGTTACGGGTTCTCGCATTTCCAGAAATCCGGAATCTTACCTGGGCGGCATAACCATCGCCACCGGTGAAGATATTGAGAAAGTCGGCAGCTACAGCACGTTGGACCTGCTGCGGAAATTGCCTTCTATCGGTAACCAGGCGACCAGCCGCAACGATGCGAACGGTGGTCGGGGCGCCAACTTCATTGAGGTTCACAACCTGCAGGCTGTGCGTACGCTCGTCCTGATGAACGGACGTCGCGTGGTCAGCACCATTCGCGACTCCAGTGGCCTGGCGGTGGACATTCAGGCTTTCCCGCAGACCATGATTGATCGGGTTGAGGTGCTGGCGGACGGTGCCTCTGCTATTTACGGGTCAGACGCTGTTTCCGGCGTGGTCAACGTGATCACTCGCGGAGGCTTCGAAGGTTTCGAGTTTAGCGCGGGCGTGGGTTCACCCAAAGACGACGGTGGTGACGCCTCCAACATGGGCCTGATCTACGGTGTGCAGGGAGACAAGGGCGGCTTTGTTGTCGGCGCAACGTATGTAAATACCGACAACGTCGATTATCAGCAACGTGACTGGGCGCGCATTCCAATACTGGGTCAGTTTGTCAATAGTAACGGCGTTACACAAAGTCTCATAGGCAGCGGTATCCCTCCGGAGGGTCATGTAGTTGGAGACGGTCCGGACATCATTTTCATTCCGGATCCGGCGACCGGGGCCAGCTTCCAGCCCTACGACATTTATGGTTTCAGCGGTCTGAACGGCTCTGCCGGCGACGGCAGTATTCAATCCGTCCTCGACACGGGGCATCGCTTTAACTACAACGAGCCCGGTGGCGAGGGCGTTAGTCTGATTAACGGTGCCGAGGTTGTTAACATCGGCGTCATCGGTGAAACCGAGATCAGTGACGGCTGGAAAGCGTACACCAATATCCTGGCACAGCATCGTGAAGGCCGCTTGAACTTTACGCCGTTGCCGGTGCAGGGGGCCGCTGGGCGATTCACGGATTTGGTGCAGATTCCGTTCAATAATCCAAATATTCCGGCGGATGCGCTGGCGCTTATCCAGCCCACAGTCCTGGCGGCAAATCCTGCCGCGACCGGGTTCCAACTCGCGTATCGCGGTCTTGATCTGGGCAACCGCCTGTTCGACTACGACAACGATACGATTCAGTTCACCGGTGGCGTAACGGGCGATGTGACTATTGGTGACAGCGAATGGACGGTGGATGGCTGGGGAACCTGGGGTCAGTCACGCCTTTCCGAAGTCACCAGCGGACAGCTCAATGTAGGTAATCTGCAGGCGGCCGTGATTCCGGAGCTTTGTGCCCTGTTATCGAATTGTCCGAAACAGGCCAATGGTGACCCGCTGTTCAACCCGTTCGGTCGCGGTCCGAAGACTCAGGAAGAAAAGGATTTCATCACGTTCGATGATCATGATAAAACCGAATACCAAATGCTGCATCTGGGTGCCAGCATCGCTACGCCCGACTTATTCGAATTGCCTGCCGGCGGCGTTGGTTTTGCTGCGGGTCTGGAGTGGCGTGACGAATCGGGTTCGGTAACGCCCTCAGGCATTACCGGCAACGGTGACAGTGGAGGCAACTTCGCCGAGCCTACCAACGGTGGCTACAATCTGTGGGAAGCCTATGTCGAGACGCAGGTGCCGCTGCTTCAGGGTGCGCCGCTGGCTGAAGAGCTCGCTATCGAGGCCGCGGTGCGCTACTCGGATTATGATGACTATGACGAGACGACGTGGAAATTTGGCGGTCGCTGGAGCCCGGTTGAAACAGTGAGTCTTCGTGCGCAGGTATCAACGGGTTTTCGAGCGCCGAATGTGCTGGAACTGTTCGGCGGTATATCGGATACCTTTATTGGTGTAACCGATCCCTGTAATGCAACGAATCAGGCGGCCAACCCGATCGTCGCAGCCAACTGTGCGGCCGAGGGTGTGGCCCCGACGTTCGTGCAGCCGGCAGCGCAGTTGAAAGTGTCGGCTGGCGGTAATTCCGCTTTGAACCCTGAAACCTCCGATAATCTCTCGTTTGGCGTAGTCGTAACGCCGGAGATCTGGAGCAGCCCCCGCATTTCGGTGGACTATTACGATCTCGAAATCAAGAGCGCCATTGGTACGCTGAATGCGGCACAGGTCATTACCAACTGCTACAACACACCGGGATTGGCAACCCCCGACTGTGACCGTATCGGTCGTGGCCCGGCGGGTGACGTCGTCCGCTTTGTTCTGCTGAACGAAAACCTCAACAGCATCGAAACGTCCGGCTATGACGTTAATATGGCCTTTAACTGGGAGACAGGATTCGGTTCGGTCAATGCCGACTGGTTGCTGAACATCCTGGACGAGTACGTCGAGATCAGTGACACGGGTGTCGTCGACGATCGTACCGGTAACATCGCCTGTGACGTCTGTGGGTTTAACGGCTACCCGGAACTCAAGTCTACGTTTACGGTAGGTCTGCAACGAGACGACTGGAATGTGTCGGCTTCGTGGCGTTTTCTGGATGAGATGAACATTGACGATCAGATCGGTGTTGGTGTGCTCGATCCAAACACGGACTCCGTCAGCTATTTCGATCTGTACGCGGCCTATAGCTGGGATAGATTCCAGGTCTCGTTCGGGATAGAGAACCTGACGGATGAGGCACCGCCGTTTATTCCTTCCATATCATCGAATACGAATTCGACCTTTGATTTCCTTGGCCGGTTCTACTCTGCCCGGATCAAGTTCAGCTTGTAGGTTCTGTAAATCGTTAAGACCTGAAGCGGGCCTCATTGAGGCCCGTTTTTTTTTCGTGACAGGGATTTGATTAGTCAATACGAGCAAAAATCGATTCTTTGCTGAACATGACGTCTATTTGCAGGTCCAATCAGTTTCATTCCGGATAGAAATGAATGTCGAATGGAAACCAAGAGCTTTTTCATTGACGATTGGTTGGTTGAGCCTGCACTCGGCCAGGTCAAGAATCGATCGCGGACTGTGAGGCTCGAACCTCAGGTCATGAAGGTTCTTGTCTATCTTGCGTCACATCGCGGAGATGTCGTCACAAAGCAGGAGATCGTCGATGCGCTCTGGCAGCGCCGATACACGAGCGATGCCGCGCTAGCCCGGTGTATTTCCAGCATTCGCCGTGCCCTCGGAGACGATCGAAAGCAGCCGCGCTTTATTCAGACTATCCCGAAAATTGGCTACAAGATAGTCGCTAAGGTGACGAAGCCGGAAAACTCGGTCGCGCGCAGCAAGAGCAAAGCCTGGCCTGCGGCTGCGGCAGTTCTTTTCGCCGTCTGTGCGCTTGCGTTGAGTTACTCAGGTACCGAGCGGACTCTGGAAATTTCAAATACTGTAGTGGAAGCCGTCGGTGTCGGCGAGGACGCGCTGTTTGTGAATTCGCTGGCGAGCATCCTTACCATCGAGCTCCGCAATGAAATTGCAGCAGCGGGCGCACGCGTGATTAATGCTGGTAACCCGTCGGACGTGATGCGGGCTGGTGGACACGGTGCCAGCCACCAACTCGACTCCCGAATCAACGTGGAAGGCAGCAAGATTTCGATAGACATCAGTATGTCCGACAAATCGAAATTCGGCAACGGTTGGCAGCGCAGGTTTTTCGTAGACACGTCCGGCGAAATTGAAATGGTTTCGGATATTATCCAGGAAGTAGTCGGTGCACTGGATCTCCCCGGACCATTGCTCAGTCGAGCCGATAGGCCGGCACCGGCAACGTCAAGCATCGTGGCCTACGATCTGTATTTGAAAGGCGTGGAGAGTTCTCTACAACTCACGATGGCCAGTAACCTCGGGGCAATCGCGCTGTTCGAATCGGCATTGGAACACGACCCCAGCTACGGACTGGCTTATGCCGGGCTATCGGCTGCACTCACGATGCAGATACGATACTGGAACGGCGGCAGAAGGGGTGATGCCCTGAGTGCCGCCATACAGGCTATTGAACGGGAACCGGATCGCGCAGAATCACACTATGCGCTGGGCGAAGCGCTCTCTATGGACCCGGCCGAACGTGAACGAGCCCTTGAATCATTTGCCAAGGCACTGGCGATCGACGCTGGTCATATCGAAGCACTGCGATCGAGCGCTGCTCTGTTTCAGCTCGGAAGAGATCTTGAAAAAGCAAGGGAATACTACACTCTGGCACTGGACCTGGAGCCGGGTGACCATCACACAATGCGAGTGCTGGGGTCGACCTATTTCGAGATGGGGGACTTTGACAGTGCCCACCACTGGTTGAGCAAATCGTACAAAGGGGTGCCGTACAGTGTGAAGGCGAGTTCGCAACTTGCAGTGCTCGATCTGATGAATGGTGCTACGGGCAAGGCGATTGATCGATGTGATCGCCTCAGGAAGCTGAACTTTGCAAGTTACACCTGTATGCGAATTGCGGCGGCCTCTTCGATAGTTGCCGGTGATATGAGCGATGCGCGTGCCAGGTTCGATGCGATGTCAAAACGGTGGCCGGACGATGGCTATGTGCGCCTGGGCCAGGCTTTTGTTTTGCTGTCTGAAAACGCGGATGAGCAGGCGCAGCAAATCATCGATAGTGTACTTGAGCAGGCCTATGAAACGATTGACAAGAAAGACAACTCAACGAAAACCCTACGTGTACTTGCCGTCGGGTACGCATTGCAGGGGCAAACACCAAAAGCCTACGAGATTCTCAACAGTGCAACGGAGATGGGTCGCAGCTACGACCCCTGGGATGAAGTCGACCCGTTGCTGGCGGGGCTTCGCCGCGATCAGCGTTTCGACTTATACATCGCCGCGACCAAGCCCCTATACCGATAGCTTTTCCACGCTGTAAATTGCACGAAGTGATCGATAAGTCGGTGACTTCCGGGGAAAACGAGACGCTAGCGTTGCTCTCGAGTCGTATCATAGATGGCAACGAACTTCCGTGTTGCCGGGTAACGTTATTCAACAAGATTTGAAACACGTAGCTGATCTCATGCTTTTTGCGCATATCGTGCAGTCCGGTGGGATTTCTCGCTGTGCTGACATGTTGGGCATGGAGCGAACAACCGTTAGCCGGCGCCTGAAGAACCTGGAAGACTATCTTGGGACACCACTGCTCATACGGTCGCCCAATCAAATGACCGCTACTAAGGCCGGCAGGCGGTGTTTCCAGAAATGTGTGAAGATCCAGGAGATCGTCGATAGTGTCGCGGACGGGGCGACAACCAAGCTTGAGTTTCCCGTGAGCGCGTCGATCGTGGTTGCCGCGTCGGCCGACATTGTCGAGAGTTGTCTTCAGCCAAAGCTGATTGCATACGAAAAGTCCAATCCGGATACTGAAATACGACGCCAGCTGCTCTCTGCTTCGACAATTGACTGCGATTTGCCCCTGGCCGATCTGCTGATCACGTGGCAGGCGGCGACGAAGATAGATGCCCAGGTACGAAAGCTTGCTTCGGTAAACCAATCAATTTACGCGAGTCCGGCATTCATTGAGTCCAACGGCTGCCCCAATCGGCCAGACGACTTGCGAGACGTACAGTGCGTAGTGGCACGATCACTGCGTGACAATGATATTTGGAAATTTACGCGGCACGGCGCCACGCACCGTGTGAGAGTGAAATGCCACTTTGATGCCGCGACGCTTCTCGAGGTGAGGGAAGCCGCAATTGCCGGAATTGGATGCTGCCAGATCCCGGTCTTCCTCGCGGAGCCGTTTGTCCGCTGTGGCCGCCTGGTAAAGGTTCTGACGAACTATAGAACCAATAGGCGAAATCTTGTCACCGCGACTCCGGAAATAAGGCCGTCGCGGCGAAGCGTTACCTTGCTGCGTTTGTTCCTCGAGGAGGCCTTCGCCTCGGTCAGTGTCGAGCCTAGAATTCTGGCTGCTTCGGCGAACCTGGTTGGATTGAGTGTCGATACGTGAACCTGAATGTAAAACGCGCCAGTGTCCTAGCTGTCAATGTTGTCAACCTGTTGCCTGATAGCCGATAATCGCTCGGAAAGCGGCAGGCGTGATTTCGTAGTCGACATTACAATATTGGTTGAAACCTCGCCAAATCGTTGAATCTCGTCAACCAGGTATCGGAAATGCGCCATGTTCAGAGCAATTGAACGGACGACGAGATGCCCTTTTCCAGTCGTCGTCGAGACGGACAGAACTTCGGGCATCGCCAGCAGTTCCCTGCTTACACTGGCTGCTCCATTGAATGGCATCGCTATCTCAATAGTCGCCTCGACATCGAATCCCAATGACTGATAGGACACC
>JAJFKU010000066.1 GCA_021773035.1 Woeseiaceae bacterium | reverse complement strand
TATCGGTTAGCCGTTCTGAGCTGCGCCAGGAGGGGATTTCATAGGAACTGCACTATCTCCTCGTATCTACGATACGAAATTGGCGGCAAATCGCAAATAGAATGTTGTTGAATTTCAAAACAGAGTTTTTCAACAAAATAGGCCAGCAGCGGTCACTCGTCGCTTACGACAAATGTTAATTTTACTTGAGATCGGCATGCCTCATTTCGGGAAGCGTACTCCCACTTCGATACTGCTTTCATCGCAGAAATAGCGAATCCGCGTTTGAACGCTTTACTGTCGGAATCCGATCCCGATTCGACAAGCACAACACCCAATACATCGCCTGCCTTTGAAATCGTAAATGCGACAACTGCAAAGCCCTCAATGGGATGTGGCGATTCAATAACTGGGTATTGAGGGGCGACTCTTTCGATAGGCGTCACGGTCGAATCACATTCAGCTTCCAGTCTACCGGCAAACTGACTTCGAGCCTCGTCAGGAGTCCTCATACGACTTAAGCGGGCCGTACCATCGAAGCGTCGAGTAAAGAAGGGTAGGCGCCTACAACTCTTGCACTCCTCGAACTACTGTATATAATCCCATGTACTGTGATTACATACAGGAACTGCTTAAATGCGCGAGCTAACCCCTAGACAAAAGCAAATTCTCGAACTCATTCAAGACTTTATCTACGAAACCGGCATGCCCCCAACGCGTGCCGAGATCGCCTCCGAGCTGGGCTTCAAATCGGCCAACGCCGCGGAGGAGCATCTGCGCGCTCTGCAGCGCAAGGGCGTGCTGGACCTCATGCCGGGCACCTCGCGCGGCATTCAGCTCAAGGATTCTCTGCGCGATCAGATGGGCCTGCCGCTGGTGGGTCGGGTCGCCGCCGGCAGTCCCATCCTCGCAGAGGAACATATCGAAACGCACTACCGCATCGACCCGCAGCTTTTCAATCCCAAACCGCACTACCTGTTACGTGTCGAGGGCATGAGTATGCGCGATGCGGGCATACTCGACGGCGATCTCGTTGCCGTGCATCGTACGCCCGAGGTTCGCAGCCGGCAGATCATCGTCGCGCGTCTCGATGACGAGGTGACAGTGAAGCGTTATCGGCAAAAAGGAACGATCGTGTCGCTGTTGCCGGAGAACGCCGATTTCGAGCCCATCGAAGTCGACTTAAGAGAACAGAGTCTCGTCATCGAGGGTGTTGTCGTCGGCGTTATTCGCGACGGTTTGCCGCTGCATTGATGCGCTTTCGTCATGAGCCTTGCGAAACTACTGGAGAATCCGCGCGTCTGGCGGGGCGGCAGCCAGCTCAATACGAAAACCGGACTGGCCAGCGGTTATTCCAGGCTCGATCGCTGTCTGCCCGGCGGCGGCTGGCCGCAGCACGGGCTCACTGAAATCCTGACCGGGCACTACGGCATCGGCGAACTGCGTTTGCTGATGCCGGCGCTGGCACAGCTCAGTGCCGGGCACATGTCATCCAGCACCGACGAACCCCTGGTTGAAGAACCCATGGAGCCGGGCTGGATCGCCTGGGTTTCGCCGCCGTTTCAACCCTATGCACCGGCACTGCAGCAGTCCGGCATCGATTTGTCGCGCATGCTGATCGTGCGGCCGAAAGACGACAGCGAATTGCTCTGGTCGGCCGAGCAGGCTTTGTCGTCGGGCACCTGTGCCGCCGTATTGTTATGGCCCGACACACTCGACGATCAGGCCAGCCGGCGTTTGCAGCTGGCGGCCGAGAAAGGCCATAGCTGGGCGATTGCCTTTCGTCCACTTACCGCGCGCCGACAGCCCTCGGCTGCAGCTCTGCGCCTGGAACTGCAGTCCACGCAGCAGGGCACGCATGTTCATATCTTAAAGAGCCGCGGTGGTCGCCCGGCTGTTTTAGACAGTCTTCTTTAACCATGCCGCGCGCATGGAAATCGCCCGTCACGGTACGGGACACCGCCCCGACTCCCTCTGAAAAATCGCCACAACAGCAACAATTGTTGCTCTTCGCCGAGCCGCCACCGCCGGCCAGGCCGTTCTCCGTCACACCAACACCGGTTCGGCGCCTGTGGTTTTGCATCTATTTGCCGAATCTGCCGCTGGAGGCCTGCCGCACTTCCGATGCAGCGCTCGCTGTCGTCGAAGAACAGCACGGCATACACCGGATATTGCAGGCGGACCCGGCAGCGACAGCGATGGGCATCATGTCCGGTCAGTCGGCTAACGCGGCGCTCGCATTACTGCCCACACTGCAACTTGAACAACGCAGTCTTGTTTGTGAGCAGGAACAGCTCAAGCATCTTGCCGCCTGGCTGGAGCAATTTTCTTCCTTCATCAGCATTGCCGGCAGGGACGTGCTGCTGCTCGAGATTGCCGGCAGCCTGCGATTGTTTGGCGGGCTTCGAGAGCTTCGGCGCAGCATCTCGAAAGGCCTCCGGGAGCAGGGCTTCTCGGCCGCCGTGGCGATCGCTCCGACACCCCTGGCAGCAACCTGGCTGGCAAGGGCCGGTCGCCGCGTCTGCATCCGTGCTGAGGAAAGCCTTGGACCCACACTGCGTGCTTTGCCGCTTGGCTGCCTGGACTGGCCGGCCGAACAATGCGAGTCGCTGCTGAGCATGGGCGTTACCCACATTGGCGATTGCCTGCGTTTACCGCGCGAAGGTTTTACCCGGCGCTTCGGCGCGGAGCGTTTACTCGATCTCGACCGGGCACTGGGTCACCTGCCGGATCCGCGTGATTCCTGGCGCGCGCCGCAGCGATTCTGTGTCGATTACGAGATGACGGAGGAACAATCAAATCGAGAATTACTATTAAATATATGTCATAAGCTATTGTTATTAAATGAACAATTTCTTCTATCTCGCCAGCTAGGCACGCAGTGTCTGTGTTTTAGCTTCTTCCACCTGAAAAGCGCGGCGACGGAGTTGCAGCTAGGTGCGGCGCTGGCCGATCGCGCTGCGCTGCGCTGGCTCGACCTGCTAAAAATTCGTTTCGAGGCGATGCGTCTGCCGGAGCCGGTCATTGCCGTGCGTTTGCGCAGCGGCCTGTCACAGCCGTTGCAGGCCGAGACCGAGCGGTTGTGTTTTCACAGTAAAGGCAGTGCACAACGACGTTATTCCATCGCGCAACTGGCTGAGCGGCTTATTGCCCGCATCGGCGATCAGTCGGTGAATGCGCTGTCGATGGTGGCGGAGCATCGCCCGGAGCAGGCCTGGCGCGCGCAGAGTCCCTTGTCAGGCTGGTCAACGAGCAGTCTGGCCACCAGGGATAACATCAAACGCCCGTTATGGATGTTGCCGGAGCCGGCTCTGTTGCCGGCCGATCGTGGTTACCCGTTGCACAAGGGGTGCCGGCTTACGTTGCTGGATGGTCCTGAACGAGTTGAGACCGGGTGGTGGGACGAAGACGGGATTGCCCGCGACTACTACACCGCCGTCAACGGCGCGGGTAATCGTCTCTGGGTGTTTCGAAACCGGCAACGCAGCCCGGAGTGGTATCTGCATGGCCTCTTCGGCTAATCGCTATGCCGAGTTACACGCACTCAGCAACTTCACGTTCCTGCGCGGTGCGTCTCACCCCGAAGAGCTGGTCGGGACGGCGGCAGAGCTCGGCTACGACGCACTCGCCATCACCGACGAATGTTCGATGTCGGGCATCGTGCGGGCGCATGCGGCGGCCAAACAGCACGGACTAAAACTCATCGCAGGTTCCGAGCTGCGTCTGCAAAGCGGCCTGAAACTCGTCGCGCTGGCACAGAATCTCAACGGTTACAGTATGCTTTGCCAGCTCATTTCCACGGCACGTCGTGCCGCGGAGAAGGGCAACTATGAACTGACGCAGGCCGAGTTCGGTAACGGTCTGCCTGACTGCCTCGTGTTGTGGGTGCCGGATAAGCACCTCGCACTCTCCGCCGAAGATCACTGGATCTGCGAATGCTTTCGCGACCGCCTCTGGATTGCGGTTGAGTTGCTGGCCGACGGGCGGCAAAGGGAGCAACTTGCCCGGCTGCGGGAGGAAGGCCGACGTTTACAGCTACCCCTGGCCGCCAGCGGTGACGTGCACATGCACATTCGCGCACGCCGTATTTTGCAAGACGCCGTGACGGCAATTCGTGTCGGCACGACGATCGACAAGGCCGGTTTTGCCTTGTACGCCAACGGTGAGCGGCATTTGCGATCCCTGCCGGTATTGCAGCGCGTTTACCCAGAGGATTTGCTGCTGGAATCGCTGCGCATTGCCAACAGGGTTAAATTTTCGCTGGACGAGCTGCATTACGACTATCCCGACGAGTTGGTGCCGAAAGGCGAGACGGCCGGCAGCTATCTCAGGCAGCTCACAGAGGAGGGGATACGGCGGCGCTGGCCGGGAGCGGTGCCGAAGAAAGTACGGAATCTCGTGGAGCACGAGCTAAAGCTCATCGCTGAGCTTGAATACGAATCCTACTTCCTCACAGTACAGGACATCGTCGCCTTTGCTCGCTCGCAGCACATCCTCTGCCAGGGCCGCGGTTCAGCCGCGAACTCGGCCGTGTGTTTTTGTTTGGGTATCACCGAGGTCGATCCCGGGCGCATGGAGTTGCTGGTCGAGCGCTTCATCTCGAAAGAACGCAACGAGCCGCCCGATATCGACGTCGATTTCGAACACGAACGCCGCGAGGAAGTAATCCAGTACATCTACGCCAAGTATGGCCGTGAGCGCGCGGCACTGGCTGCTACCGTCATCACTTATCGACCGCGCAGTGCCCTGCGTGATATTGGCAAAGTGCTGGGTTTGAGCGAACTGCAGCTTAGCCGCCTGTCGCGGTCGATGCAGTGGTGGGATGGCCACAAGATCGATGACAGCCGCATTCTGGAAGCGGGACTCAATCCCGATAGTCCGGTCGTTCGCCGTTTAATGTACCTGGTACGCGAGCTGCTGGGTTTTCCACGGCACCTCTCGCAGCACGTCGGTGGTTTCGTGATTTCGGATGCGCCGCTGCACGAACTCGTCCCGGTCGAAAACGCAACGATGCCTGACCGCACAGTGATCCAGTGGGAGAAAGACGACCTGGAGGAAATGGGTCTGCTGAAAGTCGACGTGCTGAGCCTGGGCATGTTGACGGCCATTCGCCGCAGCTTCGATTTGATCCGCGACTTCGATGGTCAGGACTACACGCTGGCGACCGTGCCTGCGGAAGACCCGTTGGTCTACGACATGATCTGCGACGCCGACACGATGGGCGTGTTCCAGATCGAGTCGCGTGCACAGATGTCGATGTTGCCGCGGCTCAAGCCACGCAATTTCTACGATCTTGTTATCGAAGTCGCGATCGTTCGCCCGGGACCGATCCAGGGTGACATGGTGCACCCCTTTCTGCGGCGTCGAAATGGCGAGGAGGAAGTCGACTATCCCAGCGAGGCGGTCAAAGGTGTGCTGAAACGTACGCTTGGTGTGCCTATTTTTCAGGAACAGGTGATGCAACTCGCCGTTGTTGCGGCCGGCTTTACGCCCGGTGAAGCGGACCAGTTGCGGCGTGCAATGGCCGCGTGGAAACGAAAGGGTGGTCTCGGCCCGTTTGAGAAAAAACTGATCGACGGTATGCGTGAACGCGGCTACGAAGAAGGTTTTGCGCGACAGATTTTCCGCCAGATCGAAGGCTTCGGAGACTACGGGTTTCCCGAGTCGCATTCCGCCAGTTTCGCCTTGCTTGTTTATGTGTCTTGCTGGTTGAAGTGCCATACACCTGCGGCATTTACCTGCGCGTTGTTAAACAGTCAGCCGATGGGCTTTTATTCGCCCTCGCAGCTGGTACAGGACCTGCGGCGCCATGGTGTTGAGGTCCGGGCAGTGGATATCAACGAGAGCAGCTGGGACTGCACGCTCGAAACCGGGGATGACGCCGCTGCCGTGTTGCGTCTCGGTTTACGAATGGTGAAGGGCTTGTCCGAGGATGCAGGCCAAAGAGTCGTCGCCGAACGTCAACAGGGTCGGTACCAGAAAGTGCAAAGCCTGCTGGAAAGAGCGCGTCTCGATCGGCGGGAGTTGGGTGTGTTGGCTACCTCGGGAGCGTTGCACGCGCTCTCGGGTGACCGGCATCGTGCGCGTTGGGCCGTGGCTGGTGCGGAGAAGCCGTTGCCGTTATTCGAATCCATGGAGCGTTACGAAGCAACACCGATGCTGAAAAAACCGACCGAGGAGCAGAATATCGTTGCGGATTATCAAAGCACCGGTTTGACGCTTGCGCGGCATCCGATGTGCTTGTTGCGGCGCAGTCTGGATCATTTTCATTGTGTGGTCGCAGAGCGCTTGCCGGATATGAAAAATGGTCAGCATATTCACGTGGCCGGCGTAGTCGTTACCAAACAACGGCCCGGAACCGCGAGTGGCGTTACATTTGTAACGCTGGAAGACGAGACCGGGCAGATCAATGCGATTGTCTGGAAGCGAGTGGCCGAACAGTACCGGTCGGTGCTATTAAATGCCCGCTTGCTCGGTATTGCCGGGGAGTTGCAAATTGAGGGGAAAGTTATTCATGTGATCGCGCATCGCCTGCTCGATCACACGAAGATGCTCGGCGACTTAAACGTGCATTCTCGCGATTTTCGCTAGCCGTAACAAAAAGGGCTCTGCCCCCTTTTACACAACTGGTCTCGACTAAATATCGTCGTCATCAAGGTTGATGTTGAAAGTGCTGTCGAGTTCGCTGTCCTTCTGTTCGCGAATTTCCTCGAGCCTTTTGCGAACGGCTGCTTTGTTTGCGACGTCTTCAGCATCAGCCGATTCGACTTTGGCAACCAGTTCCTCAACGTTTATTTCTACCGACAGGTCCCCGACATTATCTTCCTCGAGTACCTCATCATTGGAAACTTCCGGCTCTTCGATATCGCCATCGGGTTCGTTATTATCGCCGATCATTACGCACCTCAATCAAATCAAATCAAATCAAATCAAATCAAAGATATCTATCGAATCAAGTTGTTGATCTCGAAAATGGGTAACAGGATTGCCAGAACAATCGTCAGCACGATACCGCCCATCAGCACGATCACCAACGGCTGCAATATACCAAGTAATGCGGCAATAAGGCCATTGACTTCGCGCTCTTGTCCGGCCGCAGCACGGCCGAGCATTTCCTCCAGTTTGCCGCCGGCCTCACCGCTCGAAATCAGGTGAATCATCATGGGAGGAAACAGCTTACTGACGGCCAGGGACTGGCTGATGGAGGCACCTTCTCGAACCCGTATGGTGGCCTCCGTGACCGCGTCCCGCATGGGGATGTTCTCAATGACCGCGGCGGCTATCTTCAGTGCCTCCAGGATGGGTACACCGCTGCCAGCCAATATGCTCAGCGTCTGTGTGAAACGCGCCGTATTGATACCCCGCGTCAGGCGGCCGAAAACGGGCATGCCGAGCAGGAAGCGGTGATAGCTGCTGCGCGGCCCCGGTCGTTGCAGTATCCACCATAGCCCATAGCCGGTCGCCGCTATGCCGAGAATCAAAAGAAACCAGTGGTCGCGAAGGAAGTCGCTGGCGGCTATCAAGCCGACGGTCAGTCCCGGTAGCTCACCGGACGTGCTTTCGAATACGCCGACGATTTTTGGTACAACCGTTGCCAGCATGAAGCTGATGATGGCGATGGCCATGGCGATAAGCGCTATCGGGTAGACCATCGCGTTGGTGATATTTTGCCGCAGTTCCTGACGTGATTCGGTGTACTCGGCCAGTCTTTCGAGGACGACGTCCAGATGACCTGATTGTTCTCCTGCGGCGACCGTCGAGCGGTACAGCTCGGGAAAGGCCTGCGGGAAATCGCTAAGTCCGTCAGCCAGCGTGTAGCCCTCCATGACCTTCGCGCGCACACCCAGCAGAATACTCTTGGTACGCGGATTGTCGTTTTGCTGCGATACCGCGAGCAAGGATTCCTCAAGTGGCATACCGGACTGCGCGAGAGACGCGAGCTGCCGCGTTACCAGGGCCAGTTCCGCGGACGAGATTCCTTTGCGCAGTGAAAAACTGCTTTGCCGGCGGGCCTCGCGCTGCGCGACTTCTGTGACGCTGACCGGTAACAACTGCCGGTCACGCAATAGTTGTCGTACGTGTTTCGGCGTATCGCCTTCAAGCAGACCTTTCTTCTGCTTGCCGGCCTGATCCATCGCGACGTATTCAAACGCTCCCATCTGCCAGGCCTAGTCTTCGCGAGTGACGCGCAGAACCTCATCCAGCGTCGTGCGACCCAGCATTACGAGGCGGCGACCGTCGGCGCGGATGCTCAGGCTGCTTTCGCGTGCGTGCCGTTCGAGTTCCTGTTCGCTGACGCCGTCGTGGATCATCTCGCGCATGGCGTCGTCTACAGTGATCAGTTCGTAGATGCCGGTACGGCCGACGAATCCGCGGTTACCACCGCTGCCGGCCTTGTACAGTGTGGGTGGCTTGCCCGGGTCGACGCCCAGTACTTCGCACTCGTAGTCAGATGCCGTGTACGGAATTTTTGTCGCATCGTCGAGTACCCGAACCAGCCGCTGTGCCAGTACGCCAAGAAGGCTGGAGGACAACAGATAGGGCGCGACACCCATGTCACGCAGCCGGGTTACTGCACCGCTGGCGGTATTC
This sequence comes from Woeseiaceae bacterium, assembly GCA_021773035.1. Lineage (GTDB taxonomy): Bacteria > Pseudomonadota > Gammaproteobacteria > Steroidobacterales > Woeseiaceae > UBA1847. The sequence goes on along the minus strand of JAJFKU010000066.1, from coordinate 146,837 downwards.
GTGTGCAACGTCGACAGGACCAGGTGGCCGGTCAGGCTGGCCTGTACGGCGATCTCCGCGGTTTCGAGGTCGCGGATTTCGCCGACCATGACGACGTCCGGGTCCTGCCGGAGAATCGCGCGTAAGCCACGCGCGAAGGTCATTTCAACTTTCGTGTTGACCTGCGTCTGGCCGATACCGTCGATGAGGTACTCGATCGGGTCTTCGACCGTCATGATGTTACGACTGTTGTCATTGATGCGTTCGAGCGCGGCATACAAGGTTGTCGTCTTACCGGACCCGGTAGGGCCGGTAACGAGAATGATGCCGTGCGGTTTGTGAATGAGTTCGTCCATGGTCCGCATGGACGTGTCATCCATGCCGAGTGATCTCAGATCGAGGCGCCCCGCCTGTTTATCGAGAAGGCGCAGCACGACTCTTTCGCCATGTCCGGAAGGTAATGTTGATACTCGTACGTCCACAGCCCGGCCCGCGATCTTCAGCGAAATACGGCCATCCTGCGGTAGCCGTTTTTCAGCGATATCCAGCCGGGACATGACCTTTATTCGCGATACGACCAGCGGCGCGAGTGCGCGGCGCGTCTGCAGCACCTCGCGCATCACACCGTCGATTCGAAACCGTACGCTGAGGCGGTTTTCGTAGGTTTCGATATGAACGTCGGAGGCATTTTCCTTGATCGCCTCGGTCAGGACGGCATTGATAAAGCGAATGATCGGCGCATCGTCGTCGCTCTCTAACAGATCGGAAGGTTCCAGCTCCTGTGCAACCTGACTGAGATCGAAATCTTCGTCGAGGCCGTCGACCATCTGCGCTGCATTCGTCCTGTCCTGCTCGTAGGATTCCTGCAACAGGGTGTCGAAAACCTCAGCGGAAACCCGCGAGAGTTTTAGCGGAACGCCCGCAAATCGACGGGCTTCGGCAAGGCTTAACGGCGATACGCCGCTACGATAGACGGCGTCACCACCGGCACTGCCAAGCTCGCGGATGATTACGCCGTGACGCTTGGCGAACGAAAAGGGCAGGCCACGGCGTGCCGTCTCGACTGCGCCCTCTTCTTTCGTCGCAGTGACGATTTCGCTATTCGCTTCCATTGTCCTCTGGCTTTTCTTCCAGCGCAGGTATGATCGGCCGCTTGCGTCCCGGCATCAACTGTATGCTGTCGTCTCCCTGCTGTTTTTGTATATCCCGGATCAGGTTGTATTTCGCGTTGGTCTGGAAAGCCGTTTCGGCGCTGTCGCGCATGATCTCGGCGCGAATGAAAATCATCAGGTTGGTTTTCGTTTTCTTGGTCGTTCGGGAGCGAAAGAGTGCGCCGAGCAGCGGTATCTTGCCGAGGATCGGAACGGATTGGTCGCCTTCGAGCAGCGTATCCTCGATCAAACCGCCGAGTACCAGGATTTCTCCGTCGTCAACAATCACCGTCGTCTCGACGATGCGCTGATTCGTGATCAGGTCGACCGCGTCCCCGGCCGATTGCGCGATACTCGATATTTCCTGCGAGATATCGAGGACCATTGAGTTGCCTTCGCTGATCTGCGGCGTGATCGACAGCTTCACACCGATCTGTTGGCGATTGATCGTCTGAAATGGGTTGACCGAACCGCCGGTACCGCCGGTGTTGGTGAACGACCCGGTTACGAACGGAACTTCCTGGCCGACGTTTAGCGTCGCTTCCTCGTTGTCGGTTGTCACAATCGTCGGCGTTGAGATGATATTGGTGTTGGCATCGCCCTCGAGGGCGCTAAGTATTGCAGCGAAGCTGACGCCTGAATCCGAGATACGTCCCAGACCGACCGTGACACCGCTTCGGACAAGGCCGCTTGGGTCGGCGGTGCCGCCACCGGCAGCGGTGGCCAGGTCGACGACGCCCGGTAAATCCGCAAAATCCGTCAATGCGATGGGCGTATTACCGCTGTCCTCTCCGATAAGCCAGGAGACGCCGAGCCGATTGTCTTCATCGGCAATGACTTCCACGATAATGGCTTCAACCAGGACCTGTGCGCGTCGGATATCCAGTCTGTCGACGATTTGCATTAATTCGCGCGCCATCTTTGGTGGTGCGGTAACGACAATGGCGTTGGTTTGCGTATCCGCCCAGATACTGACGCCGTCTGCACCCGTGGGCCCGGCTGCGGTCTGGCCGACTGCAGTCGCCTGGTTGGTGAAGTGCGTCTGCAGCTTGGTGGCGAGTTCTTCGGCATCGGCGTAGCGCAGGTAACGAACCTGACTGGCACCGCCTTCTTCCAGCGGTGTGTCGAGGTGCGCAATGAGTGTGCGCAATCGCAGCCGATCAGATTTATCGCCGCCGATCAGAACGCTGTTGGTGCGGGCGTCCGCGACCAGGCTGGTGGTAACCGGCGCACCGTCGGCACGTTGTGTCTGTGTTAGTGCGGTCATGATGCGAACGATTTCCGTCGCCGATGCGTTTTGCAGCGACACCACTTCGATATCTTCATCGCTGGCCATATCGATGCGGCGAATGATGGTGACCATGCGCGCCAGATTTGCCGCGCGATCGGAAATGATCAACATATTGGAACCGGAGTGCGCGACCAGGTGCCCGTACTGCGGAATCAGCGGACGCAGTATCGGCACCAGCTGTGTCGCACCGACATTGTGAACCTGCACAACCTGCGTGGCCATGTCATCCGGCCCCGCTGCATTATCGGTACCGAAGGCCGTTGGAAACTGCCGCGCCGTTGCGTCGGGGAGAATCTTGGTCAGATTACCGCTTTCGACGGCGACGTAACCGTGGACCTGCAGGATCGACAAAAACGCCTCGTAAAAAGCATCCTTCGACATGGGCTCCGACGACAGCAGATTGACCTTGCCGGTGATGCGCGGATCGAGAATGAAGTTCTTGCCGGTGGCTTCACTGACGGCTTCGACGACGGTACGGATATCGGCGTCTTTCCAGTTAAGGGTGATTCCCTGTTCCTGCCCGAGGGATGTCGATGCAATAGGTAACGTGATCAAGGCGAGCAGCGTCAGGCGCACAAAACCGTACTTGTCCATGGCCTGGATCATTTCGTTGCTTCGCCATTCAGATCGAGTTGGCTGGTTTTCAAAGTCAGGGTCTCCGATTGCCCGTTGCGTTCAATGGTGACCGTCACTTGCTCTGCGGTACCGAGTGATTGAAAAATCTGCATTGCCCGGCTGACATCAGAAAGTGCCTGTCCGTCAATGTCTTTAATAACGTCGCCCGGTCGCAGACCGAGCGCGGCAAACTGCCGCCGGTCCCGTCCCGGGTAAACGCGAAAGCCCACTTGTTCTCCCTGCACTCGGTAAGGTGTGGGGCGGATGACGTCCGTCAGTTTGTTCAGGTTTTGCGTGACGACCGACTGAATACTGTTCGTACTGCTGCCGATCGGGTTTGCCTGGCGAGTCATAGTCGTTGTTCGATTGACGCTTGCGACTGCGGCATCCTTGAATTCACTGGGCAGCTTCAGGTTTGTCAGCACGCCTTTTTCGTTGAGAACGACCCGATCGGGGTATACCGCATGCAAGGTTGCGTCGGAGTCGACGGCGTCGCCGATCGTATAGACCTGCTGGTCCTGACCGCCGTCGGAAATGATGGCCACCGAGTAGTTGGGTATTTCGGAGGCGACCGTACCGTTCAGCGTCAGGTCGACCCGACGCGTATCGACAAGATCGTCGTCGGCCTGCAGTACCGGGTCGGGAAGGGCTGATTCGGCGTCTGCAACGCCGAAAATATGGGCGTCTGCGATAGTGTTGACATTGGTCGAGGAACTGCTGCTCGATTCCGTGGCGGACATCGATGCCGGCAGCGGCACGGGAACACCGGCCGTCGTCCCGGGCACCAGCATCCAGACAAGACGCGCCAGTTGCCAGCCGATGAGAACGACAAGCAGCAGGCTTACCGGGGGCGGTAAAAACCTGTTCACGGCGTCGATGGCGCTGTCGCCGTCTACGCTGGCAATATTCGGCCAATTGGCTCTTGAAATCATATGCAAAGAAGCTATTAAAGGTGCCTGACTTACCTATTAACGTAGCGACCCGATGATACGGGTTGAACTGTGACACGAACAAGCAGATTATTGACTTTTAAGCGAAATATCGCCCTTTAAGACAGTTTTATGAGTGAACGACCAACCGACGTAGACAGGCAGGACGGTTTTGGCCTCGCGGTCGAAGAAGCCGAGCCCAAGGTGAAGCCGCCGCCGCTGTACCGCGTCCTTTTGTTAAATGACGACTTTACGCCAATGGAGTTCGTCGTCGATATTCTGGAGTCCATATTCAGTATGGAACGAACGCGTGCGACCCAGGTCATGCTGGAGGTGCACACCAAGGGTAGGGGTATTTGCGGCGTTTTCAGTTTTGAGATAGCCGAGACCAAGGTAGCGCAGGTGATGACGATTGCTAATCAGCACCAGCATCCGTTGCTGTGCACGATGGAAGAGTCCTGAATGACTAATGAGGCCCGATATGCTGAGCAGTGAGCTCGAATTCTGTTTGAACGAGGCGTTTCAGAGAGCCCGTGATCACCGTCACGAATTCATGACGGTAGAGCACTTGCTGCTGGCGTTGCTGGATATCCCGGCCGTGTATGAAATTCTGAAGGCCTGTGATGCGAATATTCCGGAATTGCGGCGTCAGCTGACCGAGTGTGTCGATGAGCAGACACCGCTGCTGGCGGAAGGGGACGAAACGGAAGTGCAGCCAACGCTGGGCTTTCAGCGGGTTCTGCAGCGCGCGGTTTTTCACGTCCAGTCAAGTGGCAAGAAGGAAGTGACGGGCAGCAATGTCCTGGTCGCTATTTTTTCCGAGAAACAATCCCAGGGCGTTTATTTTCTGAGTCTGCAGGATATCTCGCGTCTCGACGTCGTCAACTACATTTCGCATGGATTGCCGCAGTTGCCGGGAGAGGGCGGCGACGATGAAGGCGAGCCCCAGCTCGAGTCCGAAGCAGAACCGGAATCCTCGCCGTTGGAGAAATACGCCACCAATCTCAACGAGCTCGCCATGCAGGGCAAGATCGACCCATTGATCGGTCGTGAACTCGAAATCGAGCGTACCGTGCAGATTCTGTGCCGGCGACGCAAGAATAATCCGCTGTATGTCGGTGAAGCGGGCGTTGGCAAGACGGCGCTCGCCGAGGGGCTGGCACGGATGATCACCGAGGAACGTGTTCCAGAGGTGCTCGCGGACGCCACGATTTATGCCCTGGACATGGGTACGCTGGTCGCCGGGACAAAGTACCGGGGCGACTTCGAGAAACGCCTCAAAGGCGTCATCGCCGAAGTGCGAAACGATCCCGGTGCGATTCTTTTTATCGATGAAATTCATACTGTTATTGGCGCTGGTGCGGCCTCTGGCGGTGTTATGGACGCCAGTAACCTGATCAAACCGGTGCTTGCCAACGGTGAAATGCGCTGCATTGGATCGACGACCTATACGGAATACCGCGGCATTTTCGAGAAAGACCATGCGCTGGCGCGGCGTTTCCAGAAGATTGACGTGCCGGAGCCGAGCGCCGAGGAGACCGTCGCCATCCTTAAAGGCCTTAAGTCCCGCTTTGAGGAGCACCACGGTATTAAATACGACAACCCGGCGCTGGAAGCGGCTGTCGAGTTGTCGGTCCGCCACATCAATGACCGCCATCTGCCGGACAAGGCCATCGATGTGATGGACGAGGCGGGCGCCAATCTGCGGCTCAAGCCGGTGGCGGAGCGGGGCAAGCGGGTAACCGTCGCTATAATTGAATCTATCGTTGCCAAGATGGCGCGAATTCCGGCGAAAAGCGTGTCATCTTCCGACCGCGATGCGCTACGCACCATGGAACGCGACCTGAAGTTGACGATCTTCGGACAGGATCGGGCGATTGAGGCGCTGAGCGGTGCGATCAAGATGTCGCGCTCCGGCCTTCGCGAAGAAGAGAAACCGATCGGCGCATTTCTGTTTGCGGGGCCGACCGGTGTCGGAAAAACCGAAGTTACGCGGCAGCTGGCCATGTTGATGGGCGTCGAGCTGATTCGCTTCGATATGTCCGAATACATGGAGCGTCACACCGTGTCGAGACTGATCGGTGCGCCACCGGGATACGTCGGTTTCGATCAGGGCGGACTGTTAACGGAGTCTGTTAACAAGAATCCACATGCCGTTGTATTACTTGATGAAATTGAGAAGGCTCACCCCGAGGTTTTCAATCTGTTATTGCAGGTCATGGACCACGGCACGCTGACCGACAACAATGGCCGCAGGGCGGATTTCCGCAATGTCATTCTGGTCATGACAACGAACGCAGGTGCGCAGGAAATGAGCCGCGCGTCCGTCGGTTTTACCGAACAGGATCACAGCTCCGATGGCATGTCGGTCATCAGGAAGCAGTTTTCGCCGGAGTTCCGCAATCGCCTCGACGCCATCATCCAGTTCGCAGAGCTTACGATCGACTCCGTCAAACGCGTTGTCGACAAGCTGGTCGTCGAACTTGAGGCGAAGCTCGGTAACAACAACGTAACGCTGGAACTGGATGACGACGCCCGCGACTGGATCGCCGAGCGCGGCTATGATCCAACGATGGGTGCGCGGCCGATGGCGCGGCTTATTCAGGAACAGATCAAGCGACCGTTGGCGGAAGAGCTGCTGTTCGGCAGCCTCGCAAATGGCGGGCACGTGAAAATTGTCGTCGGCAAAGACGGCGGTCTGGAACTGAATGCTGAGCCGGTGCTGAAGGAGTTAGAGCACCTGCCGGAAGACAACTAGTCGACTTCAACGGTCGACTTTAACGGTCGACTTTAACGACCGCGGTAGACGATGCGGCCTTTGCTGAGGTCGTAGGGTGTCAGCTCGACGGTGACCTTGTCGCCGGTAAGAATGCGGATGTAGTTCTTGCGCATTTTTCCGGATATGTGCGCAGTAACAACATGCCCGTTTTCGAGCTCAACTCGAAAAGTCGTGTTGGGGAGCGTCTCAGTAACGACGCCTTCCATCTGCAGGGCTTCTTCTTTAGCCAAGGGGCTTACTTCTCTCTAGTGTTTAAAGGCTGGCGAATTGTGCAGAAACACCGTGGGTATTGCAATGCGGTGGTTCATCATTCGGGCAATAGGTCCGGGCAGCCGACGGCTCCGCCTGGCCAGTTCTGCAGCGGTGTCACAGGATTACAGCCCGTTTCCAGCAGCTCGGTAAATTCGCTGCGGGGTATCATTCGCGCGCCAAGACTCAGCAGATGGGCTGAACTGACCTGGCAGTCGAGCATCTCGATTTCGCCGCTGTCGAGGCTGCGGGCAAGATAAAGCAGTGCCATTTTCGACGCGTTTGCTATTTCGCTGAACATCGATTCGCCAAAAAAGACCCTGCCGATTACCAGACCGTAAAGCCCGCCGCAGAGCTGCCCGGCACGCCATACCTCAATCGAATGAGCCCAGCCCGATTCGTGCAGCTGCTGATAGGCACGAATCATGTCCGCCGTGATCCAGGTTCCCTGTTCCGAGCGTCGTGGCCCGGCACAGGCGCGGATGACGTCTGCGAACGCCGTATTGACGCGGATTTCGGCACTGGTGCAGCGCAGTTCCCGACGCAGTCTTCGCGACACATGATAGTCGCCGGGCAAAAACACGCAGCGTGGGTCGGGCGACCACCATAACAGCGGCTGGCCGTCTTCATACCACGGAAAGATCCCGTGTCGATACGCGTACAGGAGGCGCTCGATCTGCAGACTGCCGCCAGCGGCCAGCAGTCCGTCGGGCTCGCGAAGCGCTGCCGATACCGGTGGGAAACTGTCCGGTGGATCGCTCGTGCTGAGCCATGTGACACGATTGTTGCTCACGATTTGTCCGCGGGGGCTTTGTAGGGGGTGTGCGAGTCGACGGCATCCATGTAACGGTCGACGTGTTGGCCTTCCTCGTTCAGATACTGCTCGATCGCGTTCGCGAACTGCGGATGTGCGAGCCAGTGCGCCGACCACGTGGAGACAGGCGAGAATCCCCGGCTGATCTTATGTTCGCCCTGGGTGCCCGGTTCGAATACCGACTTTTGCGTTTCAATACAGTAGTCGATGCCCTGGTAGTAACAGGTTTCGAAGTGCAGTGAATCGTAATGACCGTCGCAGCCCCAGTAGCGTCCGTACAGGCGCTGTCCGCTCTCGAAAAAGACAGCAGCGGCGACCGCTACGCTGTCGATTTCGGCGAGGATAACGAGAATATTCCCGGGGAGTCCCGCGCTGATTTCGCGGAAGAAGTCTTCGCTGTAGTAGGGTGTTGCGCCGCGGATTAGGAACGTGCGGCTAATCAGCCGATAGACGACGGACCATGTTTCGGCGTCGATATCCGGACCGTGAAGGCGCCTGAATTCTATGCCGTTCTCACGCACCCGTCGTCGGTCGCGTTTCGCTTTCTTGCGCTTTACCGAGGTGAAACCGGCAAGAAAGTCGTCAAAACACCGGTAACCATCGTTGTGCCAGTGAAACTGACAGTCCTTGCGCATTAGCAGGCCGGCGTCCCTGAGTAGAGGGATTTCGGCGGCTGACGGAAAGAGAATGTGCAGCGAGGAGCATTCGCTTTCCTTCGCGAGAGCGACTCCGGCTTGCAGTAGTGCGCTTGCCGCGTCCTGGTCGGCCGGATCGCTTAACAGCAGCCGGCGGCTGGGTGCGGGGGTGAACGGCACGGCTGAAACCAGTTTGGGGTAGTAGCTGAGCCCGGCCTGCTCGTAGGCATTGGCCCACGCCCAGTCGAAGACAAACTCGCCCCAGGAATGCGCTTTCTCATAGAGCGGCATCGCGGCTCGCAGGTGCTTCCCGTCGCCGATTGTCAAATGGCGCGGTGACCAGCCCTGCTCGGGCGAAACGCAGCCGTGGCGTTCGGCGGCGTGCAGGAACTCATGCCGAAGAAATGGATAGTCATCGCCCGCGAGTCGATTCCATTCGTCACGGGGGACATCCGCAATCCGCTCGTGGACGTTTACCCGCATCGCGGCTTATGCGGCGGCGTTGTCTGCACTGGCACTAGCATTATCCTTCTCTAGCGCATCCACGTACTTTTCGGCGTCCAGCGCCGCCATGCAACCGGCACCGGCAGACGTAATGGCCTGACGGTAAATCTGGTCAGCCACGTCACCGGCGGCATAGACACCCGCTACGCTGGTCGCCGTAGCATCGCCGCCGATACCGGATTTGACGACGATATAGCCGTTTTTCATCTCCAGTTGATCATCAAACAGACTGGTGTTCGGCTTGTGCCCGATCGCGATAAATACACCGTCGACTTCTATATCCTCTGTTTTGGCGTCGTCTTTGGTGCTGCGGATGCGCATTCCCGTGACCCCGGCGTCATCGCCGAGGACTTCTTCGAGAACGTTATCCCAGCGAACCTCGATGTTGCCGTTGCGTTCCTTTTCGAACAGGTGATCCTGCAGAATCTTCTCGGCGCGCAGTTCGTCACGACGATGCACCAGCGTCACTTTCGACGCGATGTTGCTCAGATACAAGGCCTCTTCAACGGCCGTATTGCCGCCGCCGATCACCGCCACAGGTTTGCCGCGATAGAAGAAGCCGTCGCAGGTCGCACAGGCGGACACACCGCGTCCTTTATAGGCTTCCTCGGACGGCAAGCCCAGGTACATGGCCGTCGCGCCTGTCGAGATGATCAGCGCGTCGCAGGTATAGGTGGCGTAGTCGCCCTCAAGCTTGAAAGGCCGCTGCGACAGGTCTGCCGTATGGATATGATCGTTGACGATCTCGGTATCGAAGCGCTGCGCGTGGCGCAGCATGCGTTCCATCAATTCCGGTCCCTGCAGCCCTTCCACATCGCCGGGCCAGTTATCGACGTCGGTTGTGGTCATAAGCTGGCCGCCTTGCTCTATGCCGGTGACCATGACCGGGTCGAGGTTGGCACGTGCCGCATAGACTGCCGCAGCATATCCGGCGGGGCCTGAGCCAAGGATCAGAACCCGGCAATGTTTTAATTCACTCATGTATAATTTGTCCGTAATCAATGACGAAGCACAGAATCGCCCGCAGAAGGCCTTGATTGTGTTCCTTTGGTCTGTTTTCAAGGAACAAATTCAAGTGCTCATGTGGGCAAGCTATATGCGGATATGATGTTTCTTGGGCTAGTGTAGGGAAAACAGAATCTTTATGGCAAGAGCCACCAAAGCCAAGCAGCCGGAGTTGCGCCTGTCGTCTCAGGTGCACAGGGCGTTGCGCGAGGGCGCGCTGTACGTATTCGGCGCGCTGGCGCTGATCGTCTGGTTTGCCTTGTTTACCTATGACGCTTCGGATCCGGGCTTCAGTCAGGCCACGACCAGCGCGGAAGTACAGAATGGGGTGGGGCGCTTCGGCGCTCTGCTGGCCGATTTTCTGTTCAATTTCTTTGGCCTGCCGGCCTATCTCTTTACGGTCATGGTGTTTTTCCTTGGCTGGATGCTGTATCGCGAGCAAAAGCTGCAGATCGAGCTGACCCGACTTGACTTCGGTTTGCGCTTCGCCGGATTCCTGGCAACGCTGATGACGAGCTGTGCGCTGGCAACGCTGCATTTTTCTACCGCAGGATTTAACGAGACCGCAGGCGGTATCATCGGTCAGGAGGTTGGCTTGCGGCTGGCTTCGGTGATGAAACTGCTGGGCGCAAGCACATTGTTGTTCTGTCTATGGATCGCGTCTGTTTCCCTGTTTCTTGGCATATCCTGGATCAGTGTCATGGATCGTCTTGGTCGCTGGGTGCTGGCCACGTACGAAAAAGCTTGCCTCAAGATTGATGAGCTGCGCGACAAGGCCGAAGGCCGCCGCATCGCAGCGGCACGCCAGGACATCGTAAAGGTTGAACAAAAACTCAAGGCCAATCGTGCCAAGCCGCGGATTGAGCCGGTACTGCCGACCCTGGAGCCGAGCGTTCGCGCCGAAAAAGAACGTCAGGTACCGCTTTTCGACCCGCCGGCAGCGGGCGAGTTGCCGCCGCTGTCGCTGCTTGACGATCCGCCGGAACAAAAGACCGGTTATTCGAAGGAATCGTTGGAGGCGATGTCACGGCTGGTCGAATTGAAGCTCAAGGATTTCGGCATCGATGTCGAGGTGAGATCGGTATCGCCGGGACCGGTCATTACACGTTTCGAACTGGATCCTGCCCCGGGCGTCAAGGTTAGCCAGATCGCGAATCTTGCCAAGGACCTGGCGCGATCGCTGTCTGTCGTCAGCGTGCGTATCGTCGAGGTCATTCCGGGCAAGTCGTTTGTCGGCCTGGAGATACCGAATGAGAACCGTCAGCTGGTGACGCTTGGGGAGATTCTGAAGTCGCGTGCATACGACGATCTCTCTTCACCGCTGACGCTGGCGCTGGGTAAAGATATCGGCGGTCATTCCGTGGTCGCAGATCTTGCGCGCATGCCACATTTGCTGATCGCTGGTACTACCGGGTCCGGCAAGTCCGTCGGTATTAATGCGATGGTGCTCAGTATTCTTTACAAGACGCAACCCGAGCATGTGCGTCTCATCATGATCGACCCGAAGATGCTCGAGCTGTCGGTTTACGAAGGCATACCGCATCTGCTGGCACCGGTCGTTACCGACATGAAGGAAGCGGCGAATTCGTTGCGCTGGTGCGTGGCGGAAATGGACCGGCGCTACCGCCTGATGTCGGCCCTCGGCGTCCGCAATATCGGCGGCTACAATCGCAAGGTTCGCGACGCAATCGACGCCGGAGAGCCGTTGAAGGATCCGATCTTCAAGCCGCCGGATCTGTTCGACGAAGACAAGCCGATCGAACATCCAACCCTGACACCGTTGCCGTTTATCGTTGTCATCATCGACGAGCTTGCGGACATGATGATGATTGTCGGCAAAAAGGTCGAAGAACTGATTGCACGGCTCGCGCAAAAAGCCCGGGCGTCCGGCATTCACATGATTCTCGCGACGCAGCGCCCGTCGGTTGATGTCATCACCGGGCTTATCAAGGCCAACGTGCCGACGCGCATCGCTTTCCAGGTTTCCGCAAAGGTCGACTCGCGCACGATTCTCGATCAGATGGGTGCGGAGAATTTGCTGGGTCATGGCGACATGCTGTATTTGCCGCCCGGAACTTCGCTGCCGGTTCGCGTCCACGGCGCGTTCGTCGACGACAATGAGGTGCATGCCGTTGTAAGGCACCTGAAACAAAGCGGCGCTCCTCGCTATATTGATGAAATTCTGGAGGGTCCCTCCGGTCCAACACCAGGACTGACCGGGATCGATAAACCGGGTGACAGCGGCGGTGACGCCGAACAGGATCCGCTTTACGATCAGGCGGTTCAGGTTGTGCTGGAGACCCGCAAAGCGTCTATTTCCGGCGTACAGCGCCGTCTCAAAATAGGCTATAACCGCGCCGCAAGGATGGTTGAGTCGATGGAGGCGGCGGGAATGGTCGGTCCTTTACAATCGAATGGTTCACGGGAGATTCTGGTTCCGACACCGGCGAAAGATGAATAAATTCTACCTGACAGTTCTGCTGCTCGTGCTTACCGCGGGCGCTGCTGACGCGCAGCGAAACGCTGACGACGAGCTTGGAAAACGGCTGGTTAACAACTTTGTGACGAATGTCGTCACTCTCGAAAGCCGTTTTGAGCAGTCTTTGCTCGACCCGAATGGTGCGGTGATTGATCGCACCAGCGGCACGCTTGAGATTGAGCGTCCCGGTCGTTTTCGTTGGTCGTATACCGAGCCCTACGAGCAGTGGCTGATTGCCGATGGCGTCAATATCTGGAGCTACGACCTCGATCTGGAGCAGGTCACCGTCAAGCCACAGGGCGAGGCGTTGGCGAACACTCCGGCCCTGCTACTTGGCGGCTCCGAGAATGCGCTGCAGCAGTTCGATTTCGGCGGGACGAACGTTGAGGAAATCACGACCTGGGTACGGTTGGAGCCCAAGGACAAGAACAGCGGTTTTGACGGCGTCGAACTCGGATTTATCGACAATGAACTGCGGCGTATGGTGTTCTTCGACAACCTGGAGCAGACAACGCTGGTTGCGCTTCACGATGTCAAAATTAACGAGCCGATTGACGACGAGCGCTTCAGTTTTACAGTGCCCGAGGACGTCGATCTGGTAGGTGTTCCCGTAACAGACGATGTTGCGACGCCCTGATGCTGCCGCTGCGTTACGCAGGACGCTGGCAGACCGCCAGCCTGGCGATTCTGTTCCTGGTGTTGTGCGCAACCCTGATGCCGGCAGTGTGGCTATGGGAAGATCGCGGGCAGGCCCTGACCTGGTTTAAAGGCATCGATAAATGGTTACATGGCCTTACTTTTCTGGCCTTGTCGCTGTGGTTCAGTGGCTTGTACCGTAGCAACGCCTACTGGCGAATCGCCGTCGGCTTGCTGGCGTTCGGACTGATCATCGAGCTTTGCCAGCGACTGGTCGGCTATCGCACGGCAGAGTGGCTGGATGTCGGCGCCGACGCCGCGGGTATCGTTGTCGGCCTTGCAATGGGTGCTGCCGGCTTCGGTGGCTGGTGTCTGCGTGTGGAGAAGTGGCTGACGAACCGGTGATTGGGGTTTGCGTTGACTGATTTGTTCACAATCGAGAGCGATATCGAGAGCCCGCTGGCGGATCGCATGCGGCCTGCGACGCTGGCGGAGTTTTACGGGCAGCGTCACCTGCTGGCCGAGGGTAAACCGTTACAACGCGCGATAAGTCAGGGGCGGGCCCACTCCATGGTTTTCTGGGGACCGCCGGGCACCGGCAAAACAACGCTCGCCCGCATGATCGCCACGACGACTGACGCGCACTTCATCGCGCTGTCGGCGGTAATGGCGGGTGTGAAGGATATCCGCGCGGCGGTTGCGGAAGCCGAGCAGCATCGACAGATGGGCAATCGAAGTACGGTCCTGTTCCTCGACGAGGTGCACCGCTTCAACAAGTCGCAGCAGGACGCGTTTCTGCCCTTCGTCGAAAACGGCACTCTGACTTTCATTGGTGCGACGACAGAGAATCCGTCGTTCGAACTGAACAATGCGTTGTTGTCTCGAGCGCGTGTGTACGTTTTGAAAATGCTCGAGGTAGAGGATCTGCGCGATATTCTTAAACGTGCGTTACAGGACGAGAAACGTGGGCTGAACGCTTGCTACACGATTAGTGATACGTCGATTGACCTGATTGCCACAGCAGCCGATGGCGATGCCAGGCGCTCGCTGAATTTGCTGGAGTTAGCGGCGGACCTGGCAGAAGACGGCAATATCAACGAAGACATCGTTAAAGAGGTGGCCTCGGGCAGTCGGCGTCGCTTCGATAAACAGGGCGAGTATTTCTACGATCAGATATCGGCGCTGCACAAGTCGATTCGCGGTACCGACCCGGATGCTTCGCTGTACTGGCTGATGCGCATGCTCGACGGTGGTTGCGACCCGCTGTATATCGCACGGCGTCTGATTCGTGTCGCGTCGGAAGATATCGGAAATGCCGACCCGCGCGCGTTGCAAATGACGCTCAATGCCTGGGAAGCGCAGGAACGTCTTGGCAGCCCGGAAGGTGAGCTGGCGATCGCGCATGCGGTCGTATATCTCGCCTGCGCGCCAAAGAGTAACGCCGTTTACACGGCGTCCAAGGCGGCTTTGGAAGACGCTCGCAAACTCGGTTCACTGGAAGTTCCGTTGCATCTTCGCAACGCACCTACGCGCCTGATGAAGGACCTTGGCTATGGTCAAGAGTATCGCTACGCGCACGATGAGGAAGCGGCCCATGCTGCGGGCGAAAGCTACTTTCCCGACGACATGAGCGCGGTTAAGTATTATCATCCCGTGCCTCGCGGACTGGAGATTCGGATTCGCGAAAAGCTCGAGGAGATCGAGCGTCGTAACCAGGATAAACAGAGCCCACAGAAACCATGATAGATCCGAAATTACTGCGGCAATCTGCTGCCGACGTCGCAGCCAACCTGGCGCGGCGCGGTTATGTCTTCGATGCCGATAAGTACCTTGCACTCGAAGAGCAGCGTAAGGCCATACAGGTTGAAACACAGCAACTGCAGAGCGAACGCAACGCGAGTTCGAAACGAATTGGCCAGGCGAAGGCACAGGGCGAAGATATCGCGCCATTGCTCGCCGCTGTTGAGGATATCGGTGCTCGTTTGTCAAAGAGCGAGTCGACGCTGCAAGAGTTACAAGCCGCGATTGCCGCGGTGGAATTCGATCTGCCTAATCTTCTGGACGACAGTGTTCCCGAGGGTAGAGACGAAGACAGCAATGTCGAGGTTCGCAGCTGGGGAGATCCGGCAACAGGCGCTTTTAGCGCCCGCGACCACATCGATCTCGGTGAGCGCCTCGGGATGATCGATTTCGAAGCCGCGAGCCGTATATCCGGTTCACGCTTCACGGTGATGAAAGGATCGTTAGCGAGGCTGCACCGTGCATTGATTCAGTTCATGCTGGATACGCATACGCTGGAGCACGGTTACGAAGAGACCTATGTCCCGTATCTTGTTCACGCTCATGCGCTGGTTGGCACAGGGCAGTTGCCGAAGTTCGAAGAAGATCTGTTCAAGACCACTGGCGAGACGCCGTTTTACCTGATCCCGACGGCGGAGGTCCCGATCACCAACCTGGTACGTGACTCGCTGCTCGAAGCCGATCAATTGCCGCTGAAGTTCACCGCCCATACACCCTGTTTCCGGTCCGAGGCGGGTTCTTACGGGCAGGATACGCGTGGCATGATTCGCCAGCACCAGTTTGAGAAGGTGGAACTGGTACATTTCGTTGCGGCCGACGAGTCGGCGGCGGCACTGGAGGCGCTGACCGGCCATGCCGAGATCGTATTGCAAAAGCTGGAGTTGCCCTACCGGGTGGTTGCGCTGTGCGCCGGCGATGTCGGCTTCGGTGCAACCAAGACTTACGACATTGAGGTCTGGTTACCCGGCCAGCAAAAGTACCGCGAGATATCTTCGTGCAGTAATTACAACGATTTTCAGGCGCGACGCATGAAGGCGCGGCGGCGTAACCCTGATACCGGTAAGCCGGAGCTGATTCATACGCTGAATGGCTCCGGTGTGGCCGCGGGCAGGGCGCTCATTGCAGTGATGGAGAACTATCAGAACGAAGACGGCAGCATTCGCGTCCCGGCGGTGCTACAGCCCTATATGGGCGGTCTTGAGCTCATCGTGTAGCTAAAGAAAAGGGCCCTCGCGGGCCCTTTTCGACGTCTAGGTTGCTCGCATGGGTCTTCAGTCGCGACTCATGAACAGTCGCAGGACGTACCAGAACATCATTGCGATTGATGCAAATAACGCCATCGATGCGGCAACATACTTGTCCTGCGGGTAGTGGTGCATGATGTTTGACGTGTCATACAGTACCGCAACACCGGCAAAACCGATCATGCCGATAGAAAACCAGGTGCCGAGATTCCAGCCAAACAGAAACGAAGCGCCGATCAATCCCATCGCGATAAAGAAGCCCCAGACCAGCACGCTGCGAAGGAAAGAGAAGTCTTTGCGCGTAATCATGACCGTCGCGATGAGGGCGACACAGCCGAATACCGTAACCGCGGCTGCACTTTCTATCATGCTGCCGCTGGCGTCCATAGTAAGTGCCATGGCGAGCATTGGCACGAACATGATTGCCCAGACGAAGACAAATACCGCGAAGGCGGCGTATTGCGAAGTCTTTGATTCAAGACGATGCGCGAAATGGCTGGCGCCCCAGCTGAGCGCGATAAACGCCGCCAGGACAATGAACGGGCTGCTCAGCATCGGTTGTGCGATTTGCCAGGCAACGCCGGATTGAAACAGATACGTTTCGATCGCGACCAGCGCCAGGATCGCGCCGACCACATGGGCGTAGCACTTCCAGATGAACTGGGACCGGTCCTCTACCGCGAGGCTCGATACCGGTGCTGTTGAATTCAGATTATTCTGCATTAGGACTACTCCTTTGATCGTAATACTGGGGCGATTCTACCACGGTAATTCATAGCCTTCGGCATGCCAGAAGGTGCCGGTGTTTTCGATAGAGAGTTCGTCGATGCGGCGAATCAGGCCCTGCGCGGAATCCGTGGGCGAAATTCCCTGCCCGTTAGTCATTTCTGTTGCCACCAGACCCGGGTGCAGGGCCGCAACGGCGACGCCTCTGGGCTTTAGCTCGTGCATTAAGTTAACCGCGACCTGGTTCACGGCCGTTTTCGAAGCGCGATAGCCGTAGTAGCCTCCGGAACCGTTGTCGGCAATCGAACCGACGCGGCTGGACACGATGGCGACTTTGGATCCTTCCTGCAGGTTGTTCCGCAATGCCTCCGTAACGCGCAGCGGGCCCAGCGTATTGACTGAAAACTGTGTGAGCATCTCGTCGTAGTCGAGAGAGCCGAATTCGTCGCGCAGCAGTATACCGGCGTTGTTGATGAGGACATCCAGTGTTCTGCCCTTGAGGGTTGTTGCCAGCGACGCGACGGAACCGGCTTCGCTGACATCGATGCCGGAGATAAGGTCTGTGCCAAGCGCGGACACTTCGTCACTGGGTTTGCGGCAGACGCCAATAACGGTGTCGCCGCGGGCCTTGAGCTGGGTCGCGAGTTGCAGTCCAATGCCGCGGTTGCAGCCGGTAATGAGAATTGTAGCCATGTCTAGCTTCCGATCGGGAGGGAAAAGGGGTCAGAGCCCCTTGGGCTCTGACCCCTTTTCCGGGTTTGGCGGAGAGGGTGGGATTTGAACCCACGAAGGGCTATTAACCCTTGCTGGTTTTCAAGACCAGTGCATTCAACCGCTCTGCCACCTCTCCGTGTCAGCTTGAGCGCGAGCGCATTGTGCTTGCAGGATCGGGAGGATTCAAGCCGTTGTAGCGCGGAATATTGAAAATAGTGCGAATGACCCTCATATTTACTGGTCAGAGTCTGTACCCATGCGCTCGTAAGTTTAGGAAAACGGATTGAAACACTTCTCAGGTAATAACAGCTTTCCGGCCGGAAACCCCATTGCGAACATTCTGGTGATCATCGTCGGTGCACTGGCCATCGGCGCGTCGATTGTTCTGGGTTTTTTCGCCTTCGTCATTGTTGGCTGCATCGTTCTGATCATGGCATCGATAGTTGGCCTGCGCGTCTGGTGGTTTAGACGGCAGATGAAGGGCCAACCCGGAACAGGACAGAAAAAAGGCGCCAACCCGCCGGCCGGCGTCATTGAGGGTGAGTATCGGGTCGTTGCCGATGAGGAAAAGGACGAGTAAAGTCGCACCCCATGCGCAAACCCGAGTCAGATATCGATAGACGCCGTCGCCGGCGTCTGCGGCGAATCCAGGTCGCCATCATCTATACCGCCATTGCCGTCGGGCTGGCGTGGTTTTTCGAACTTCAGGCAACGACAACGATCATTCTGGTCCGGCATGCCGAGAAGGCTGCGGTGGAGGGTGACGACCCCGGGCTCAGCGAAGCCGGTCAGCGGCGTGCCGCGGAGCTCGCTCGCCAACTGGCCGATGCGGATGTCGTCGCAGGTATCGATGCCGTCTATGCAACCTCTTACAGGCGCACGGAAGAAACGGCGCAGCCCATCGCCAGTGCGCTGGACTTGCCA
This sequence comes from Woeseiaceae bacterium, assembly GCA_021773035.1. Classification (GTDB taxonomy): domain Bacteria; phylum Pseudomonadota; class Gammaproteobacteria; order Steroidobacterales; family Woeseiaceae; genus UBA1847. Next base: position 128,363 of record JAJFKU010000066.1, on the reverse strand, counting down.
ATCATGTCTTACGAGGCGGCAGGTACAGAGGACGTAATGGATGGGATCGTCAAGGAGCACAAAGGCGAGATTATCCTGGTGGTCGGTCACAGCAACACTGTTCCGGTGATGATAGCCAACCTCGGTGCGAGCAAGAACGTGCCGGATATCGGTGAGAACGAATACGACAACATCTATCTTGTCTCTATCCCCTGGTTCGGTAAAACCAAGACCATTCGCCTGCGTTATGGCGAGCCGTATGTTCCGCTCCAGTGATCGCCCGGGAGCGACTCACTGTTAAGACCGATGGTCGCGGCACCTACGACCTGAGCGCCGATGTGCAGCAGGTTGTTGCAAGTTCGGGAATTAGTACTGGTATGTGCCACATCTTCATTCGGCATACGAGTGCATCGTTGATGTTGTGCGAGAATGCCGACCCCGCCGTCATGAAGGACCTGGAGACGTTCATGTCCCGGCGTATCCCCGACGGCGATCCGATGTTCACGCATACGTCGGAAGGCCCGGACGATATGCCGGCACACGTGCGCAGTGTATTGACGCAATCCGATCTTAATTTACCGGTGGAGCAAGGCAGCTGCGCTCTGGGTACCTGGCAGGGCGTCTATCTTTGGGAACACCGGCATGCGCCGCATTCGCGGCAGATCATCGTTACGGTGCAGGGCGAATAGCCGCTTAGCTGTCTTTGAAGCCGGCGGCTTCTCTGAGGGTCACGGCTTTTTCGATAAATGCCTTGTGGCGCCCGATACGCACATCCGCCTGCATCGCGTCCTCGATGGACCGATCCTGATTGATCAGAAAAGTCGCGCGTCGCACGCCAGCGCCGAACGGCCCGTCTACGTCATAAGTTCTGATTGCGACTTTGTGCGGGTCGCTGAGCAGGGTGAACGGCAGATCGTGCTGTTCGCGAAAACGCCGATGACTGTCTTCATCCTGCGGACTGATGCCGACGACCTGCAGGCCGGCTGCCCGGATATCGCTGTGGATGTCGCGTATCGAACAGGCTTCTTTCGTACAGGCAGGCGTGAAGTCGGCCGGGTAGAAGTAGAGAATCAGCGGGCCGTTTTGCAGCAGGTCCGACAAGGACCTCTCGGTGCCGTCGTGATTGTTTAGAACGAACTCGGGTGCTTTCGCGCCTGTTGTAAGCATGATGACTCCTCCTTCATGCTGATCGTACAGGACTTTTCACCGATGATTATTCCTCGAAAATCGATTCCATAACCCGGTAACGGGGATCGCTCATTCCCAGCGCCAGGTAAGTTTCCTGCGCGCGTTTATTGTCGTTTTCGACATAGAGACGCAGCCCGCGAACACCGGCGGCGGCGCTTGCCAGCGACTCAACATGCCGATACAAGGCCGAAAAAATACCTCTTCGCCGATAGTCGCCGTGGATGTAGACGCTCTGTATCCACCACAGCATGCCGTTGCGCCAGTCACTCCATTCGTAAGTCACCATGATCTGACCGACTATCTGCCGTCCGTCCAGCGCGACCCAGTAACGTCCTTTAGCGCTGTCCGTGAGTATTTCGGTCACACCGGGGCCGATGACGCCAGGGGCCAGTGGGCGCCCCTCGGTTTCCTCCGCCAGCAGCGAGTTGAACCTCGCAATGGTTTCGGCATCAGTGGCCGAGGCGTCTCTTATTTCGAGATTCATCAGTTGTATCAGTTGGTGGCAGGGAGCAGACAAAAGTGGCGCGCCCGACAGGATTCGAACCTGTGGCCCCCAAATTAGGAATCTGGTGCTCTATCCAACTGAGCTACGGGCGCGGAGCGGCGATTTTAGCAAAGTGGCAGAGGCGGCGCTTTGTTTCTGATGTCATAATAGCCCGATGAACGGCATTCTTATTCGCACGCTGATCACGATGCTGGGGCTGTTTCTCGCCTCCCGCCTGATACCGGGTGTGTGGATTGACGGCACCGGCAGTTTCATACTGGCTGCCTTGCTATTGGGTCTTGCCAATGCGGTAGTGCGGCCGGTGGTATTCCTGCTGACCTTGCCGCTGACTATCGTAACGCTGGGTCTGTTTATCTTCGTGCTCAATGCGGCGATGTTCGGACTGGTTGCGGCGTTGCTCGATAGCTTCAATGTGGCCGGCTTTTGGTCGGCACTTTTCGGGGCCATCATTGTCAGTATCACCAGTATCGTCGCTTCCTGGTTTATCGGACCCGACGGCCGCTACGAACTATTCGTCGTTCGTCGCCGCTGATCAATCGCAGAGGAAATTCTTGAGCATTCGAACCCGCTTCATCGCGTACAGCGATAGCGACAACCAATATGAAGGGATGCTTGCCTGGGACGATTCGTTTTCCGGACCGCATTCGGGGGTGTTAGTTGCGCACACGATTCGCGGCCGGAGCGCATTTGAAGAAGGGAAGGCCAGGGATTTGGCGGGTCTGGGCTATGTCGCCTTTGCCCTGGATGTCTACGGCGCTGACTGGCAGCTGCGCGGCTATGGCGGCACAGCTCATGCATTTACCAACCCGGCAGCGAATGACACCGGGCGCGGCACTGTTTATGATGCCGTTGCGGATCGGCGGTCCTGGATCGCCATGCGAAATTTCCTGTCCGAACTATTTGAATAATCCATCTGGAGTGACTCAAGTGAAGCAATTTTTCATCGTCGTACTTTGCACTGTCAGCGGCCTTCTGGTCGCTTGCGGTAAACAGGAACCCACACCGGAAGCTGCGGCGCCGGTGACTGCAGAGGCAGAAAGCGGTAACCCGGCAGCAGAGCAGGCATCACTGCAGATTCAGGACGAATACATGCGTGAGATCATCAAGGAGATTTCTCTCGATGACTACGAAGGCCGGGGGCCCGGTAGTCGCGGCGACGAAAAAGCCCGCAAGTATCTGCAGCAACGCATGGCCGAGCTGGGCCTGGAGCCTGGCGCCGCGGACGGTAGCTGGGAGCAACCCTTCGAACTGGTCGGCGTGAACGCAACGCAGCCCGACGAATGGCTGTTCACCGGTCACGGCAAGGACATGACACTCAAGCAATGGGATCAGTTCATCGTTGGCAGCGGTGTGCAAAAAGAACGTGCTGAATTCGCAGACGCGGAGCTTGTATTTGTCGGCTACGGCATTCAGGCGCCCGAATTTGGCTGGGACGATTACAAGGGCGTGGACCTCAAAGGCAAGGTTTTGCTGATGATGAACAACGACCCCGACTGGGATCCCGAGTTGTTCGCTGGTGAGACTCGTCTTTGGTACGGTCGCTGGGATTACAAATACCTCAGTGCCGCGCGCCAGGGCGCAGTCGGTGCGATTATTATTCACACCGGACCTTCGGCGGGTTACCCGTTCCAGGTCGTACAAACGTCCTGGACAGGAGTGCAGTTCGAGTTGCCGGCCGGCGATGAACCTCGGAGCGAGGTATCGGCCTGGGTTACCGAGGATACCGCACGTGAGCTGATCGCGATGGCAGGTATGGATCTCGACGAGCTTCGCGAGCAGGCCTACAACCGCGACTTCGAGCCGGTGCCGCTGGGGATCACCACATCGATTGCCATGGACGTCGATGTTGAGCGTGTGCAGTCTGCTAACGTACTGGGCCTGATTCCGGGTAGCGACCCTGAGCTGAAAGACGAGGCGGTCATTTACACGGCGCATCACGATCACCTCGGTATTGCGACGCCTAACGCAGACGGTGACGCGATTTACAACGGTGCCTTTGACAATGCGACCGGTGTTGCGCAGGTTCTCGCGATAGCTAAAGCGATCAAAGCGCTTCCCGAGGCGCCACGGCGTTCGGTTCTTATCGCGCTGGTGGGAGCAGAGGAGCAGGGTTTGCTCGGCTCCAAGTATTACGCGGCGAACCCTACCTTCGCCCCGGGCAAGATCGCGGCCAACCTCAACTACGACGGTGGCAACATCTGGGGCCATACACACGATGTGACTTACGTCGGTCTTGGCAAGTCGTCGATCGACCAGATCGTAACCATGATCGCCGGCGAGCAGGGCAGGGTCGTCAAGGCCGACCAGTTTGCTGACAAGGGCTATTTTTATCGCTCGGATCAGTTCAGTTTCGCGAAGATCGGTGTTCCGGCTATGTATCTCGATACCGGTACCGACTTTATCGATCGCCCACCCGAATGGGGACGCGAACAGCAGAACAACTACACCGAGCACAACTACCACCAGCCCAGCGACGAGTATGACCCGAGCTGGAATCTCGAGGGCATGATCGAAGACGCGCTGCTTGGTTACTGGACCGGCCTGGCTATCGCCAACGCTGACGACATGCCGAACTGGAATCCCGGTGACGAGTTCGAGGCGGCTCGGCTCGAAGCGCTTTCGCAAACTGAATAGGCGCGCACTATGATCACGAGAAGCGGTCATCGCGTCGCAGTTTCACTGCTGGCTGTCGTCTGTACGCTCGTTGCGAGTCCGGGGTTCGCTGAAACATCGGCTGCGGAGCAAACGCTCGACGCCGTGATTGCCGAACACTGGGACTACTCGTTACGTGAGGACCCGACGGCTGCAACGGCCGTCGGCGTTAACGACTTCAACGATCGAATGCCTCGTGTATCTCGTGAAGACCAGGGCCGGCGGCTGGCGGCGGAGCAGGCCTTTCTGCGGCGCCTGCAGGATATCGATACCGAATCGTTGGGCATCAACGGCAAGGCAAACGCCGCGTTGTTTCAGTGGATACTCGAAGACTCCATTGGTGCCTACGAACTGAACCTGTCGCGAATCCCGTTCAACACCTTCTCGGGATTCTTCATGAACGCGTTGACGGCAAGTAATGGCGTTTTGATGTCGAGCGCGGGCGACTACGAAGATTACATCGCCCGGATGTCAGATATCCCGCGCTATTTCGAGGAGAATATCGAGAACATGCGAAGCGGTGCTGCAGACGGTTTTGTACTTCCGCAAATCGTCATCGACGGCGTGTTGCCGACCATTGAAGCGCAGGTCAAGGACGATCCGGAGGACAGCAGTTTCTTCGAACTGTTTGCCGATATGAGCGATCGCCTGTCTGCAGCCGATCAGGAGAGACTACGCGAGCGCGGCCGTGCGGTTATTCGCGACGAAGTGTTGCCGGCATTCGCCGCACTTGCCCGGTTTTTTCATGACGAGTACCGGGCCAGTGAAACGCTGGGTGCGGAGCAGCTGCGACAGGGAAAGGAATACTACGCGTTCAGCATCAAGCGCTACACGACGTTGACGGATACCGGCGCTGCCGAGATTCATAAGATCGGGCTTGCCGAGGTCAAACGGATTCGTGCGGATATGGACGCCATTATCGAAGAGCTTGAGTTTGAAGGTGATTTCGCGGCGTTTGGGGAGTTCCTTCGTAACGACCCGCAATTTTACGCCGATAGTAAGGAACAACTGCTGAAAGAGACCGCGTACATTGCAAAGCGTATTGACTACAAGATGCCGGGTTTCTTCGGCAAGTTGCCGCGGCAACCGTACGGCATCGTACCGGTACCCGATGAAATAGCGCCAAACTACACCACCGGCGCGTACTACGGTGCGCCGCCCGGTGCTCGCCATGGCGGTGCATTCTGGATCAATACTTACGCGCTTGACCAACGGCCGCTTTATGAGCTCCCCGCGCTGACCCTGCATGAGGCGGCTCCGGGCCATCATCACCAAAATGCCCTGTCGGCGGAACTGGAGGACGTTCCCGAGTTTCGACGGAATCTGTATTTCAGCGCGTTCGGCGAAGGCTGGGCGTTGTATACCGAGAAACTTGGCGTGGAAATGGATATCTACCAGACTCCCTACGAGCACTTCGGGCGCCTGAGTTACGAAATGTGGCGTGCCTGTCGACTGGTGGTAGATACCGGTCTGCATTCGCAGGGTTGGACGAGACAACAGGCGCAGGATTTTTTCTTCGCCAACACATCGTTGTCAGAGGGCAATATTCGCGCTGAAGTCGATCGCTATATTTCCTGGCCGGGTCAGGCGCTTGCCTACAAGTTAGGTGAATTGAAAATATGGGAGTTACGACGTATTGCGGAGCACGATCTCGGCGACCGGTTCGACCTGCGCGAGTTTCATGATGTCGTGCTGGGAAATGGTGCGGTGCCGCTGGCGATGCTCGAAGACGTTATTTTGCGCTGGATAGAAACGAAACTGTCTGCAGACTCCTAATCTGAGACATGTGTCGAATTGCGGCCACTACGCTTCGCCTCGTACAGCGCCTGGTCCGCACGATGAAGCCATTCTTTCCATGACTCATCGGCCTTGAGTTCAGCGACGCCCGACGAGATCGTGACGGACTGGTCGGGTGCGAGTTCGTTTGCTTCGACCAGCGTTCTCAATTGCTCAGCGAGATGGGCTGCGTCGTTGATATCCTGTCCTTCCAGGGCGACAACGAATTCTTCGCCGCCGATACGGTACAGGCTGTCGGTGACGCGGATTCTCAGGTTGATGATTTCGGTGACGCTGCGCAGTATCTGATCGCCAACCGCGTGCCCGTGCACATCGTTGACCATCTTGAAATGATCCAGGTCCAACAGGATTATCGACGCCGGCGTCTGCGTCCGCTGTTTGGTGCGCACCATTTCCGTTAGTTTGTTGTCGAAATGGCGACGGTTACCGGCTCCGGTCAACGGGTCCTTGGTGGCGAGCAGGATCAACTGCTCCCGTTGTCGGCTGGTGACCAGCGAGAATGCGAAAGCGAAAGCGCTCATTACCGTGATCGTGATCAGTATCGTAATCGAGGAGTGCGAATCGACATGTCCGATCAACTTCGGAAACAGCGCTCCGGTAGTAATCATGACGAGTACGATGGCTTCTTGCGGGCGCAGCAGGTAGAAGACAGCGATCAGGCCCGGATACACCCAGTAAATCTGCTGTGGCCCAATAATATACACCGTGGTGAGGACACCGGCGATGCAGAATATGGAGATGGCGATACTGGCGAATCGTACCCGGCGCGTTCGATAAACGTAGATGCCCAGAGCGGTGAAGCCGACGACAATAACCGTATCGACGACTGCAGCGATCCACGAGCCCTGCATATACCGCAGAACCATGAACGGCAACACGCCGAATGCGCCGGCCGCACTGAGGATTAAGGGCAGGTAGCTCTCGACTGATTCCCGTCGCGATGTCGACTCGGCAATGTGGCGCCAAGCGTCCAGCCCTGAGTAAAGATCCTTCACTCTCCGCTTCTCCTAAAGGGCGGCAAAACTGCCTGAATTCGAGCGATCTGTCAAAAGTACCTTTTCGACAGATCGTCGCGCCACCGAAGGGAGTCGATGATGAGTGCGGGGCTCGATCGGGGAGTGCCCGTCGTCAGGAGCGCTTGAAGCGACTGAAGAAACCACTTCGGGATTCACCTTCCTCATCGTAGTCGTCATCATCGGCGCTAACCGGTGGCTTCACGTTCAGGGCTTTCAGAGTCTGCGTCATCGAGATATTGATCTGATCCTCTATCGACTCCGGTGTTGGCGGTGAGAGCTCATTGACTTCGGCCTTACTTTTTGGCTCGCGTAGCGACGGGTGCAGGTCCGCATTCAATGCTCGAACGGTTTTCAGTCTCTGTGACGCGGAGAGGTCCAGGCCGCCGTCGTCGAGTTTGCCCGGAGCTTCGAGCGTTACCTCGATGTCTACCCCGTCATTACTCGGCGTGCTTTGCTGTGGTTCTTCGGTAACGGCCTTGTCTATATCCTCGTTTGCCGGGTCCGGAAGCGGTGGTTTCGCGAACACCTGCGAAGCGGCCAGACTGAGTTCGCCGCCGAATAATGTTTCCGCCATCCTGTCGTCGACGTCTTCAATCGATTTCGCTTTGGCCAGTTCGGCGGCGATCTTGTCGACTTCCGAATCTGCTTTTCTGTCCCTCGCCGGGGGCGTGCTGACCGCGGGTTTGTCCGTGTCGGTCTGCTGCGTTTTGGCTGTGCCGGCCGGAGTCGTCGGACTTACTTCACCGGGTTCGTCGATAACCTTGTTCGCAATACGTTGATTGATCGCGTGATCGAGCGTGATTTCCGGGATCAGCTCCGGTATGTCCGCATCTTTTGTTTCGGCAGCGCCTGGTGGCTCCGGCGCGTCGCTCTGCGCAAGGGCCAGCGCCTGCTCGAGCGCGTCGAGGTCCGGCTTGAGTTCGGCCATGGTCGGGTCGCGATCCCATGCGGGCACCTCAGGGCTCTCCTGCTTCGTTTCTGCCTGCGTTTCGATATCAGCGACGGGAGCAGGGTCGAAGTCCGGCTCCGACGCGCTTGCGGGTTCTGATTCGTGCTCAGCTTCCTGCTCAGGATCACTCAGGGTGAGTTCGGGTGCGAGAATTTCGAGATCGGGCAGCGTGTCCTGAATCAGTTCCGGCAGCGGATCGGTTTCGGGCGCAGGTTCTGCTGCCTTTGTTGCCGCGACCGTTTCGACAGCTCGCTGAGGAACTGACTCAGGAGCTACGCCGGAAGCAAGTGCAGGAGTTGGCTCTGGAAGGAGGTCAGGAACGGGCTCAGGAAGCACCTCTGGAGCGACCTCGGCAGCGGGTTCAGGAACGATCTCAGGAGCGACCTCGGCAGTGGGTTCAGGAACGCCCGCCGACGGCGCTGCCGGGACTGGCGCGGTCGGGGTTTCTGTCTGCGGGACCGCCGCCGGCGTCATGTCGAATCCTGCTGCGCTCAGGCCGTACTCGCCTTCGGCAACGCTCGCCAGCAACGCAGAGGGTACCTGTTGCAGCCCTTGTTCCGCCGCAGCGCTTAGCGCGGACTCAACGAGGTTGTTGGCGACCCGCGGTATGCCGTCACACAGGTGGTGGAGTAGCGGCGCTCCGTTGACCTCGAAAAGTCGTTCAAAATCAGCACCGGCAAGACGGAAACAATGTCTCAGGTAGCCGCGAAGCTCAGCGGCACACAACGGTTCAGCCGTGTATCGCTGGCGAATGCGTTGCTGGATGCGCGCCATCTGTGCTTCGAGAAGCACGTCGTCAAGTCGTTCGTCGCCCATAATCACAACACTGGCACCTTCCGATACGCCGGCATCGGCCGATGTCAGCGCTTCGATCTCTGCCAGCGTGTCAGCACCGAGTCTGACGCCATCCTCGACGCTCACGAATACCCGGCAATTGTCGTCTTCCAGTTCCTTGAGTCGATGTCTGAAGGCGGCGAACTTACGGATGGTGCCGGTGGGTCTGTCTTCGACTCCCAGCTCATCGAGCAGCAGCTCGAGAACATCGTCGCTATCCAGGCGCATGCGCGCAACGGCGACGATGTGGCGGGTTTCCCCGACCGACTCCAGCGCGCGCGTTACCAGCGTTGTCTTGCCCGAACCTACCGGCCCGCGGACGGTCACAATGGCGTCCTTCGAGGCCAGCGATTTCTTTAGTCCTGCCATCGTTGCCGCAATCTGCGGCCCGACGAAAACATTGCTACCGGTTACGGTGGCGTGAAAAGGACGTTTCTGAAAACCAAAGTGTTGTAAGTACATGCTCATAAACGGCTCGGTCTTACCGGATGGTCAGTTTGGGTTCATTGCCGTCCGATTTCAGGGTTTATGTCACAAAAACGGCTTACGAAACGGCTTTCTTGCGGGATCGGCGGCATTTTTGCCGAATTTGAACAAACGACTGATTTTCGCCGCAAAAACCTTCAGACTACGCACCTGGCCGTGGCAACTCCCCACACGTAAAAGGAAACACCAGAATGCGAATCCTCTTCGTCTTCGGTTTGCCGGCTCTCGCCATTGTTGCTGTTTTTGCAATGATTGCCAGCCGCTCCGAGCCACCGAAGAAAGAGCAGTTAGATCTCGATCCGATTGTTGACGTGATCGAGTTGCAAACGATGACGGCGAACTTCGAGGTTAGCAGTCAGGGTACCGTGTTACCGCGTACGGAGACGGTCCTGAGTTCGGTGGTATCGGGTACGATCACCAGCCTGTCTCCCAAGTTTGTCGCCGGCGGTGTATTCGAGGCAAACGAAGTTCTGATGCGTATTGACCCAACCAATTTCGCTATGGCCGTCGAGCAGGCGGAAGCGTTGCTCAATCAGCGGCAGATCGAATATGACGGTGCGAGCAAACTGCGTAGTCAGGGCTATCGCGCCGAGTCTGAATACGCGTCGGCCGCGGCAGCGCTGGCGAGTTCGAAGGCGGACCTGGTACGTGCCAGGCACGATCTCGAACGTACATTCATTCGTCCCCCGTATGACGGAATGGTGCGTGCCAAAGAGGCAGACCTGGGACAGTATGTCAGTCAGGGAACGCGGCTCGGCGTGGTTTTTTCGACGGAGTTTGCGGAGATCCGACTGCCGCTGACAGACCGGGACCTGGCTTTCGTCGATTTGCCCACGGCGACGGAAGTCGCTGCCAGCGGTGGCGCGAAGGGACCGGCGGTGACGCTGTCGGCCATTCAAAAAGGTGCGCGTACGGAGTGGGCAGCGACCATCGTCCGGACCGAAGGTGTAGTGGACGAAGCCAGCCGTGTTACGCACGCGGTGGCACGTGTTGACGACCCCTACAGCTTGCACGGCGAAGGGCCGGTCCTGCCTGTCGGGACGTTCGTCGCCGCTACGATAGACGGTGCGAGCGCGGCGAATGTCATTCGCATCCCGCGAGTCTATGTACGTGGTTCCGACGAGCTGGTGTTCGTCGAACGTGACAACAAACTGGCCATCAGAAAGGTCGATATCATTCGTTCGGACTCCGACTATGTTTACGTCAGCAACGGCGCGAGCCCCGGCGAGCGCATTGTCGCGACGGCGCTTGAAGCGCCGGTGAACGGTATGAGCGTTCGTGTGTCCGGTGCCGAAACCGTGATTTCCGGGGCCTCTGACTAGCGATGCGACTACCGGGTCAAACAGAGGAAAAGGGGATAATCGCGTGGTTTGCCGCGAACCACGTGGCTGCGAACCTGTTGATGTTCCTGATCATTGTCGCGGGCCTGATATCCGCGTTTTCCATTCGCAAGGAAACCCAGCCGGAATTCGAGCTCAATATGATCGAGGTCCAGGTACCGTATCTCGGCGCCGGACCCGAAGAGGTCGAAGAAGGGGTGGTTATCAAGATCGAGGAGGCCATCCAGGATGTCAGCGGCATAAAGACGATTCGCTCGACTTCAAGCGAGGGTTCCGGGCAGGTGACGATCGAAGTTGCGATCGATGCGGATCTCAACGAGGTCATGAGCGAGGTCAAAACACGGGTCGATGCGATCTCGACCTTTCCGGCGCTCACGGAAAAGCCGGTCATCTCCAGGATCGAAGTCGAAAACCCGGTAGTTATGATCGCGATTCACGGCGACCTGGATCCATTTTCGAGAAAAACGATCTCGCAACAGGTGCGGGACGAGTTGATGCAGATACCATCCGTCAACAGGGTGAATAATTTTGGCGATCGTCCATATGAAATAAGCATCGAAGTTTCGGAGCACACACTGCGTCAGTACGGACTTACGATGAGCGAGATTTCGCAGGCGGTGAAGAACTCGTCTGTTGATATGCCGGGCGGCACGATAAGAACGGACGGCGGCGACATCCTATTGCGCACCAACGGACAGGTATACACCGGCGCGGAGTTTTCGCAGCTCGTCCTGCGCACCTTTGCGGACGGTACGCGGTTGACGCTGGCGGACGTCGCGACGATCAAGGACGGTTTTGTTGAATCGACCGGCTACGGCCGATTTGACGGTCGCCCGTCCATCACACTGCAGGTGGTTGCCGGCGGACAGCAAAACGAAATCGAGACGGCGAAAGATGTAAAGGCTTACCTCGCGAAGAAGTCCGAATCGTTGCCGGCCGGTGTCAGGATGGATACCTGGATCGACCTGCCGCAATACCTGGAAGGCCGCCTTGAGATGATGAACTGGAACATGATCAGCGGCGCGATTCTGGTCTTTCTCGTTCTGTCTCTGTTTCTCCGAATGAAAGTCGCTTTTTGGGTCATCGTCGGTCTGCCGGTGACTTTTTTGGGCGCCTTGTGGCTGATGCCTGTCTGGCCGGTGACGATTAATACGCTGAGTCTGTTCGGCTTCATCATCGTTCTCGGCATTGTGGTCGATGATGCGATCATCATTGGCGAAAGTGTCTATACCAAAATTCGTGCGGACGGCCAGTCTCTGGATAACGTTATACAGGGATCGCACAAGGTCGCTATTCCCGCAACTTTCGGTGTCCTGACGACTATCGCGGCATTCGCACCGATGATGTTCATCAGCGGTCCGGCAGGGTCTTTCTTCGAAGCCATGAGTTTCGTCATTATTCTCTGCCTGTTTTTCTCCTTGATTGAATCGAAACTGATTCTGCCGGCGCACCTGGTGCACGCGAAAATCCCGGATATCGACGAGGACGATCTGTTTCGCCCACAGCGGCACATTGCGTTTGCCGAGAAAGCTCCTCGTTTCTTTCTGAAAATTCAACGCCACGTGCAGCATGGACTGCACCGCTTCATCAACAATGTTTACCGGCCCTGGCTCGAGAAGGCGGTTGATAACCGCGGGCTGACGCTCTCGATCTTCGTGTCCATACTGATTCTGACGGTTGGACTGATGTTCAGCGGTGTCGCCCGCGTCGTTTTGTTTCCGGAGGTCGCGGCCGACTTCATCCGCGTTACGTTCGATATGGAGGCGGGCACCGCCCCGCAGTCGCGGGACGAGGCGCTGGAGTTTATCGAGGCGCAGCTGCTGGAGATGAATGCCGAACATAGTCGTGAAAACCCGGATGCGCTGCCTATGATCCAGCATCTGGGTGTGTTTACGCGCGGTGATACCGGTGCGGTAATGTTTGTCGAGATTCCCATGACAGAGGACCGTCCCTATGCCATGTCGGAGATCACGGCGATGTGGCGTGACCGGGTTGGCGAAATTCCCGGTATGAAGGAACTGAAGTTCAGCGATGCCGGTCATATCGGCGGCGGTCTGCCGATTAGCCTGCGGCTCAGTGGGGCGAACTACGAAGCGCTCGAAAATGCCGCCGCAGAACTGGAGGTCGAGCTGGCGACCTTTGACGGCGTGTTCGATATCGAGAATTCGGCCTTCGCGGGCGGTGACGAAATCCGGCTCAAGATCAAACCGCAGGCCGAAGCGCTGGGTCTGAACCTTGCGTCCCTGGGGCGGCAGGTTCGTCAGGCGTTCTACGGCGAGGAGGCGCAGCGCATTCAGCGCGGCAAAGACGAACTGCGTGTCATGGTGCGCTACCCGGAGGACGAGCGAAAATCGATCGCCGATCTGGAGAATATGCGGATTCGTACGCCCGGCGGTGACGAAGTACCGTTTGCGTCGGTTGCCGAGATATCCTTCGAGAAAGGTTACTCGAGAATCTCGCGCCTCGATCGTGAACGCACCGTCACCGTGTCCGCTGACATCGACCCGGAACTGGTCGAGCCGCAGGAGATCATCAAGAGTCTGTCGGAGAATTTCATCCCTGAGTTACTGGCCCGCCACCCCGGCGTCAGTCACGGGCTGGAAGGCTCCAGCGAGGAGCAGGCAAAACTGGTCTCCGAGCTGTTGTTCGCCGTGATCGTGGCCCTGTTCCTGATCTATGCACTGATCGCAATTCCGTTGCACTCATACAGCCAGCCACTATTGATCATGTCTGTCATTCCTTTCGGCGCAATCGGTGCGATCCTTGGACACGTACTAATGGGCAAGGCGATCAGCATGTTTTCACTGTTCGGCCTGTTCGCACTCGCCGGTGTCGTAGTGAATGACAGTCTGATTATGGTCGATTTCATTAACAAGGCGAGGGCGCGGAGAGTTCCGGTCAGGCAGGCGGTCATCGAATCGGGAACACAGCGTTTCAGGGCAATCATCCTGACGTCGTTCACTACTGCCGCGGGTCTCATGCCAATATTATTTGAGAGAAGCTCGCAGGCACAGTACGTCATCCCGACTGCGATTTCGATCAGCTTCGGCATCATATTCGCTACCGTGATTACTCTGTTCCTGGTGCCCTCCCTGTATATGTTGCAGATCGACTTCTTCTCGCGTGCCCGCAGTACGAGAGACTGGTTGTTGAATCGGCCTTCGGTGCCGAACGAGCAGCTCTAGATTGCCTGACAAGCAGACAGACATACGCGATGGCGTTGTTGCCGGGCTGATTGCGTACCTTATGTGGGGGGTTCTGCCGGTCTACTTCAAGCTTGTCGGAGCCGTCGACCCGACGGAGGTGATGACGCATCGCGTCATATGGGCGATACCGGTCGGTGCCATTATCATCGCGTTTCGCCACCAGTGGCGGGAAGTATGGCGTGCGCTGACGCATCGCTCGATGCTCGGTTGGTTATCGCTGTCCGCTTTGCTAATTGGCGTTAACTGGTTTATTTACATCTGGGCGATTCAGGACAATCGAATCTTCGAAACGAGTCTTGGTTACTACATAAACCCGCTGACCAATATGCTCGTGGGCGTTCTGTTTTTCGGTGAGCGCCTGCGCAGTTTACAGACCGTGGCGGTAGCGTTGGCAGCCATTGGCGTATTGGTATTATCCATTAACGGCGGACAGATCCCCTGGGTCTCCCTGGCCCTGGCGATAAGCTTTACGGCATACGCGGTTATCAGAAAGAAGGTTGTCATCGGTGGCATGCCGGGCTTGTTCATCGAAACTTTGCTGTTGCTGCCGTTCGCCATTGCCTGGTTTGTTGTGCTCGATATCTCCGGGCAAGCTATGTTTGCCAGCGGCGACGCGAGCACGACTTTCTGGTTGCTGATGGCAGGACCATTCACTGCAATACCGCTGCTGTTCTTCGCGCTGGCCGCTCGACGACTGCCGCTTACGACAATCGGTTTCATGCAGTTTCTCGCGCCTTCCATGCAATTCGCGACCGGTATCTACTACGGCGAGGCACTGACGACAGCGCACATTGCCTGCTTTGCCTGTATCTGGACAGCGGTTGCGTTCTTCAGCTACGACGCTGTTCGGGGAGGCAGAAAAAAAGCCTCTTCAGACACGATCTGAAGAGGCTTGGTTTCAGTCCGTCGATCGGGCCGTCGATCGAGACTACTTTTTAGCCTTTCGCTCAGCCGCTTCCTTGATGACATCATCCGCAACGTTCTGCGGGCAGGGCGCATAGTGCGAGAACTCCATGGAGAACTGGCCGCGACCTGATGTCAGGGTACGCAGATGACCGATATAGCCGAACATGTCGGCCAGTGGCGCATCGGCTTTAACGCGCACGCCCGTCGGACCCGCGTCCTGCGATTTGATCATGCCGCGACGGCGGTTCAGGTCACCGATAACGTCACCGACGTTATCTTCCGGTGTGAACACGTCAACCTTCATGATCGGCTCAAGCAGCTGCGGTCCCGCTTTCGGAATCGACTGGCGATAGGCGGCCTTGGTCGCAATCTCGAACGCCAGTGCCGAGGAGTCAACGGCATGGAACGCACCGTCGAGCAACGTGAACTTCACGTCGAGCAGCGGATAGCCGGCCATCGTGCCTTCTACCATGCATGACCCAAAGGCCTTTTCAATCGCACTCCAGTATTCGCGCGGCACGTTACCACCGGTAACTTTGGATTCGAATTCGTACCCAACATTCTGCTCGGCCGGCTCGATTCCGTATTCGATCTTGCCGTACTGGCCCGAACCGCCGGACTGTTTCTTATGCGTGTAAGTATCTTCGATCTTGCGCGTGATCGTCTCGCGGTAGGCAACCTGCGGTTTACCCATCTCGACGTCCACGTTGTGCGTGCGACGCAGAATGTCGACCTTGATGTCGAGGTGCAGCTCACCCATGCCCTTGATCAGCGTTTCGCCGGAGTCTTCGTCGGTGGCAACCTGGAACGAAGGATCTTCCTGCACCATCTTGTTCAGTGCGACGCCCATCTTTTCGGTGCCCGCTTTGTCCTTCGGCGAGATCGCGATAGAGATTACCGGGTCCGGGAACACCATCGGCTCTAGCGTCGCCGGGTTATCGGCGTCTGCCAGCGTATGACCCGTGCGAGTGTTCTTCATACCGAGCAGAGCAACGATGTCGCCGGCCTGCGCGTAGTCAAGCTCTTCGCGTGAGTCCGCATGCATCTCAACGATACGACCGATACGCTCGTTCTTGCCAGTGAAGGTGTTGACGACATTGTCGCCTTTCTTCAGCGTGCCCGAATAGATGCGCGTAAAGGTCAGCGCACCGTAGCGATCGTCCATGATTTTGAACGCGAGAGCACGCAGCGGCTTCTCGGGATCGACAACGGCAAAGCCGCCGGTTTCATTACCTTCGAGGTCGATTTCCGGCTGCGGCTTCACTTCCGTCGGGTTCGGCAGAAAGTCAACAACTGCATTAAGAATGTTCTGTACACCCTTGTTTTTAAAGGCAGAACCACAGTAGGTTGGGAAGAAGTCAAGCGCAATCGTACCCTTACGGATACAGCGCTTCAGGTCTTCGACGGACGGCTCGTTGCCTTCGAGATAGGCTTCAAGCAGATCGTCGTCCTGCTCAACGGCCGTCTCGATCAGCTTCTCACGCCACTCGGCAACCTTCTCGAGCATGTCTTCCGGCACTTCGCCGATCGTGTAGGACTCGGGATCGTTCGAGTCGCTCCAGATCCACGACTTCTGCGTCAGCAGATCGACCACGCCGACGAAATCGTCTTCGATGCCGATCGGTAGCACCATGACCAGCGGGTTGGCGGCCAGCACGTCTTTGACCTGCTGTACGACGCGATAGAAATCGGCACCGATACGATCAAGCTTGTTGACGAAAATGATACGTGCGACTTCCGAGTCGTTGGCATAACGCCAGGTCGTTTCGGACTGGGGCTCCACACCACCGGAGCCACAGAAAACACCAACGCCGCCGTCGAGTACCTTTAGCGAACGATACACTTCGATCGTGAAGTCGACGTGTCCCGGTGTATCGATGATGTTCATGCGGTGCTTGTCCCACTCGCAGCTGGTCGCAGCCGACTGAATCGTAATGCCGCGCTCCTGCTCCTGGTCCATGAAGTCGGTCGTGGCTTCGCCGTCGTGGACTTCGCCCGTCTTATGAATCTTGCCGGTGAGCTTCAGAATACGCTCGGTGGTCGTTGTCTTGCCTGCGTCTACGTGGGCAAAGATACCGATATTTCGGTAGGTGCTAAGGTCTTTCATCTTCTCAATCAGCTCTGTTGGTCCATTTCTGGTACCGACCTTATCTACTGCCATAGCGTCAGGTGCTCTCATAGCCTTCTTACAGCGAGAACCCGGCAATAAAACGAGGTGGGTACACGTATCCCTGCCGGTCCTTAGAGGAGCTTCCCGACAGCAGATAGGGCGCTGTGACTCGGGCAGGACGGGCGTTCGGGCGCGGATAATAACAGTGCGGAGCGCCCTAAACCAGTGAAAATGTGGGGCGCGTCCCCGAGTGCCGGGGTAGCGTGAAAAAAAGCAAACAAAACAAATGGATACAGTTAGCTTATCAGCGTCTGAGAATCGCTATCCAGCGGGCGATATTGAGCAGGCTCATCAGCGATGCCGATACATAGGTGAGCGCAGCGGCGGTCAGCAGGCGCCTGGCGTGTGGCCGGTCCGGTGCTTTCAGAATCCTGTGCTTGTCCAGCATCGGCAGGGCGCGCCTGAAACTGGCGTCAAATTCGGTCGGCAATGTAACCAGGTGGACAACCGCGGCCGTCCCCAGTGTCAACAGGCCGGCAGCGAAGGTCAGCAGGCTGAGGGCCGGTACGCGGGTGAGAATTCCGAGGAATGGCGACACGACGAGCACCGCCGCGCCGATTTTCTCAATTCCACGGGTTGCCCGAACCAGCCGCGTGCGCCACTTCAGGGGGCCATAGCTCAAATGGTCCTGGACGGCGTGACCGACTTCGTGGGCTGCCACGGTTATTGCCGTCAATGAGCGGCCGTCATGCTTGTCCGGCGTCAGCCGCACCGCTTTTTCGATCGGGTCGTAGTGATCGCCTGCCTCGGTTACCTCGACTGTCACGGACTGCAGGCCGTGTCTGTCCAGCAGGTGGCGGGCGAGATTGGCACCGCTACCGGCGTAGCGGTCTTCGGGCTCGCTGTATTTCCTGAGAACACGCTGTACCCAGATGCCGGGCGCAAACACCAGCAACAGAATCAGTGCAATAAAAAACAGATAGATCACACGTCAATGATATCGCGGCTTGCGGGGAATTGTCGTAAGGTCCGTAGGCTACGCAGGAGGGGCAACGTGACACCAGATCAATTGATGCTGTTCGGGCTATTGTTTTTCGTTTTTGTTTTTCTGATCTGGGGGCGCTGGCGCTACGATCTGGTGGCGTTCGTAGCGCTGCTGATCGCATTGCTCACCGGCCTGGTTCCGAAGGAGCTTGCGTTTTCGGGCTTCGGCCACCCGGCGACCGTCATCATAGCGCTGGTGCTGGTTGTCAGTCGGGGGCTGTCGAACTCCGGTGCGATAGAGCTGGTTGCCCGCTACCTGGTAGACGCTTCTCGCAAACTCGCGACGCACATCACTATCATGTCGGGGCTCGCGGCCGGATTGTCGGCGCTGATGAACAATGTAGCTGCGCTCGCGTTGCTGATGCCTGTCGACATGCAGGCCGCGAAGAAAGCCGGTCGCAGTCCGTCGCTGTCGCTGATGCCATTGTCGTTTGCTTCCATTCTCGGCGGCATGATTACATTAATCGGTACACCGCCGAACATCGTTGTTGCCGAGTTTCGCGGCGATGCTCTCGGCGAGTCTTATCGGATGTTCGATTTCGCGCCCGTCGGCCTCGCTTGCGCGGCTGTTGGTGTTGCTTATGTCGCTTTGTTTGGCTGGCGGCTGTTGCCCAGTGAACGCAAGTCCGCCGATGCCGGCAAGGAGCTGTTCGAACTTGCCGACTACATCGCTGAAGTACGCGTCCCGGAGGCGTCGTCGGCGATCGGCAAGCAGGTCCGCGATCTGGACAAGGCGGCAGGACGCAGCGATGTTGAAGTCATCGGCCTGATCCGCCGTGGTCGGCGAATGCCGGGGCTGGCGCGTGCAGTGGAGATAAGGGCGGATGACGTATTGGTCGTCGAGGCCAGTCCTGACAGTCTGGAGGAGGCGCTCGGCAATCTAAATCTCGAATACGTTGGCAAAGGGGAGGGGCGGCTGGGCGATGATGATCTGCTACTCAACGAAGTCGTGGTGCAGGAAGATTCGCGGCTCGCCGGTCGTTCCGCTATGTCGGTTCGCTTACTCTATCGTTACCGGGTAGCGCTGGTCGGTGTTTCCCGGCGCGGTGAACGATTCCGCGAAAACGTTCGCAAGCTCGTCTTGCAGCCCGGCGATGTGCTGTTGTTACTGGGCGCCGACGAACGTTTGAGCGATATTACCGGGCGGCTGAGTTTGCTGCCGCTGGCGGACCGGGGAAATCGGGTCATTCAGCGCGACAAGGCCTGGCTGGCTGTCGGTATCTTCGCGGCAGCGATCGTCGTTGCCAGTTTCGGGTTGGTTTATCTGCCCATCGCGCTGGGTTGCGCGACGGCGTTATACGTACTGCTCAATATTGTGCCGATTCGGGATGTGTACACGTCGGTGGAATGGCCGGTAATCGTTCTGCTTGGTTCCATGATCCCCATCGGTGGTGCCCTGCAGTCGACCGGCGGTACGGCACTGATCGCCGGCGGCATCGTCGATCTGTCGGCCGGCTATTCGCCGGTCCTCGTATTGACGTTGCTGATTGTCGTAACGATGACGCTGTCCGATGTCATGAACAATACGGCGACGGCCGTTATCGCAGCACCGGTAGCGCTGGAGATAGCGCTACGGCTGAACGTGAATCCGGATCCGTTTTTGATGGGCGTCGCGGTCGCCGCATCCTGTGCTTTTCTGACACCGATCGGACACAAGAACAACACGCTGATAATGGGACCGGGCGGTTACCATTTTGGTGACTATTGGCGCATGGGTTTGCCGTTGGAGATTCTGATTATCGCCGTATCTGTGCCCGCAATCATCACATTCTGGCCTATGTGACGGTCGCATATTTATGTAAAACGCTTGTCGCAATTATCTTGAAGGCGGTGTCAGAAGCTGACAATTTTTATAATCTTTCGATCATTCGCTCCATTTTTCGATTTCGTTAGTCAATTGAATAGAAAGGAATTATTCGAATCTGCAACGAGCGCCATGGATTGGCACAGCGCTTGCAACATTACCTGCAGGTTACGACTAATGACGGAGACGAACATGGACAGAGCGACGATTCAGAGTTGGACCGACGCGAATGTGCAGTTGAAGTTTGATGAGCGCCGGGAAGTTAAGTACCAGGTCTACAGGGACGGCGAGACGCACTTCCTGGAAATGCGCGGTCTCGCCGACGAGCCCATTCATACGCTCGAGTTGCCCGACGGTATGAAGCTCGATACGAGCAGCTACGAAGTCCTGCTGCGCTATGTACTGCTGGACGTCGTAGCCGCGTAGTCTTCAACGGCCTTCCAGACACGCAGCAGGTTTTCGCCGAGAATCTTACGAATATCCTCTTCGCTGTAGCCGCGCTGCAGCAGCCCGTCGATCAGATTTGGATAGCTGGAAACATCCTTGAGCCCGGTCGGTAACGAGTCGCCGACACCATCGTAATCTGAACCGATGCCAACGTGATCGACGCTGGTTAACGCAACCACGTGGTCGAAGTGATCGAGTACATCATCGAGGCTTGCGTAGGGCAGCGGGCCGTGTTCTTCGGCGTAGAGTGCCGGAAACAATCGATAACCATCGGTTTCCGAATACTGCGGATTTTCGGCGAGCCACAGCGCGCGCGCGGCCGAACGCGCATTGCTGTATTCGAGTGCTTCGGCCGTAACGAAACTGGACCCGAAGTTGATCTGGATGACCCCACCGTTCCCGGCGAGTGCAACAATCATCTCGTCACTCATATTGCGTTCGAAACCGGGCGTGAAATGCCGCGCTGACGAGTGTGACGCGATAAGCGGTGCTTTCGTTATCTTGATGGTTTGCCAGAAAGCGTCGTCCGAAACATGGCTGATATCGATCATCATGCCGAGCCGGTTCATCTCCTCGACGACTTCAACGCCGAATTCGCTAAGACCATTCCACTGCCGCGTCTCGTCGTACGAGGAATCGGAAATATGGTTGGAGAGGCTGTGCGTCAACGTGATGTAGCGTATGCCGCGATCGAAGAAGTACTTCAGATTGCCGAGGTCACCCTCGATCGGTGAGCCGTTTTCCATGCCCATCGGCAGCGACATGACGCCGGCTGCAAACTGTTCGCGGACATCGGCAGTGGAGAGCGCGATTGCGAACTTGTCCGGCCACTGCTCGGCGAACCCGTCCACCATATCGATCAGGCCGTCGGCGACTTCTTTGGAGCGGCCCTCGGCTTCCAGCGACGCCGGTGTGTAGATGGACATGAAGGGTGCATTCAACCCACCCTCGAGCGCACGCGGGTAGTCGAAATCGCCGCCATCCGTTGCCTGGGAAATATCTGCCGCTTTGGACTCGATCCGATACGGTACGTCGATATGTGTGTCCACGATGATGCTCGATTGAGCGATCTGTGAAGCGTCGGGCGCAGTTTCGGTCTCTGTGGCCTGGTTGCAGGCAGCGACTACGAAAACGGTGGTCAGCAGAAACAGGTTCTTGGTCGGCATAAGGGGATATATCACTGGTTCAAACGGCCGAAGATTGTAACAATATGCCGACATTCGTACAGGAGTAATGCGATGAGCGACGACAACCCACCGGCAGATGATGCTCACGTTGCCGATAACGAAAGCGGCAGCCCGCTTGAGAAGAACCTGAAGTCCGGCGCGACATGGATGCGGTTTCTGTTCATGTTGATCAGCGCAGTACTCGTCAGCGTCGCGAGTATGGTCGGCAGCCTGGTCGTTGTGCTTGGCTTTTTCTGGGTTTTGTTTACCGGTGAAGTCAATCGCCAGATACAACAGGTCGGGCAGAGCCTGGCGAGTTATATCTACGAGATCATTCGCTATCTCACTTTCAACAGCGATGTAAAACCGTTTCCGCTGGGCGGAGCGTGGCCCTCGGCGGGCAACGACAGCGAGTAGCGCCTGTCTACACGGGTAGCTCGCGCTGGCTGGGTTGCCAGTGCGCCAGATTGATGTGCGCGGCTCCGACGCCGAGGCTGCGCACCCACCGGGCGGCCGCGTCGAGCGTCACCCAGGTACGGACTTTGCCTTTGCGCGTTTCGGCCGTAATCGGCCCATTCGGTGTTTTCGCCTCGATGTGAAACTTCGCGCCGCTGGCAATGATGTTGATGTTCTTGATAGCGCCGGCTGCAACCATTGCTCTCAACATACGTTCATCCATTTGGAGTCCCCGGGAAGTAGTCGTTTTGTTCCGGAATTGCGTGTTCTGGAATTGTGATACCGCTCTGATCGCAGTGCCTGCGAATCAGCATTTCGATCATATTGGCGACGCTGCGATGCTCTTTGGCGGCCGCTTCGCGCACTGCCTCCTTCAGTCCGGGCTCGATACGCAGATTGAGGGTTGAGATCTTGGTTTTAGCCATGCGTTACATTGTATATCTAATAAGTTGTAAATGTAACGCGCTTTGCGCAACTTTGCGTCTGTGTGGGCATCCGGTATATTGCATCGAGACATTGCGACTAACGTCTACACACGGGCAACACTCAGGAGAAGTCTCTGATGGAACAAGCTATTTTTATGGTGAGTATGGTGCTCGGCATTACCGCGGTGGGCCTGTTGGCCTTCACCCTGCTGATGATCGTTCTGGGTAAAATTGACGTTTAGCTGAATGCTCGAGTCTTTGCGGCTGGAGAGTATCAACGTAGGGCGTGCCGAATCGATCAGTCACGGCGACAAGTCCCTGCAAAGCGGCATCTGCAAACTTCCGGTGAAAGGCCCGGCGTTCGTCGAGGAACTCGGCATCCGCGGGGACGCGATTCTGGACGCATCTCACGGTGGTCCGGATCAGGCAGTCTATGCCTATAGTGCCGATGACTACGACTGGTGGGCAGGCCACAGCGAATATGGCGTCGAGCCCGGTGTGTTCGGTGAGAACCTGACGATCCGGGGTCTGCCGTCCGATATGAACGTCGGTGACCGATTGTTAATCGGAGAAGTGGTCCTGGAGGCGACGGCGCCTCGAATCCCATGCAGCACCCTCGCAATTCGCATGCAGAACTCGGGCTTTGGGCTTGAGTTTCGTCGGGCGGAACGTCCGGGCACTTATTTTCGGGTCCTGAACGGTGGTGAGATCTGCGCGGGCGACTCGGTGACCTTCGTCGGCGATGATGCAGGCGATGTCTCCATCCTGGAATTATTCCGCTCAAACTACGTGCGCAGTCACGACGCGGATACGCTGCGGCGTTTCTTGAACGCGCCACTCGCAGCCCGATTCAGGGAGAAACTGGAGGCCTGGCTCACGGCAGTAGAGCGTGTACCTGACTGATTCTTATTGAAAAAGCGGTCGTGCTTGACCTTTTCATGAATTGATATCATTATGATATCAAAATGAGGAGGATGATTATGAATCACGAAATAAAAAGAAATATTCCATCCGGCTATCTGATGATCCCGGTTTTGCTGTTCGCCCAGCTGGGTCTTGCCTATGTCGTGATCAGGGCACTTCAGACCGAGTCGATCGTGACATTCCTGGTGGCGGTGTTCGCCTCCATCGTCGTTTTGGTTTGCTGGGCCGGTTTTATGATGGTCCACCCGAACGAGGCCAAGGTGCTGCAGTTGTTCGGTAAGTACGTCGGAACTACTCACGAACCGGGTCTGCGTTGGGCAAATCCGTTTTATGCGAAGGTCTCGGTTTCCACGCGCGTCCGCAATTTCGAAAGCAGCACCTTGAAAGTTAACGATGCCAATGGCAGTCCCATCGAAATAGCTGCTGTTGTCGTGTGGAAAGTCTTCGATACCGCAGAAGCATTGTTTGAAGTCGATGATTACGCCGGTTTTGTGCAAATACAGAGCGAATCGGCGTTACGCAACCTGGGTACGACCTATCCCTATGAGCCCCACGACGGGGAGACGGTTGCGTTGCGCAGCAATCAGAACGAGATTGCCAAAGCGCTGGTTGATGAAGTGCAGGATCGGCTGAGCCAGGCGGGCGTGACGGTTGTCGAAGCACGTATTACGCACCTCGCGTACGCACCGGAAATTGCGAACGCCATGCTGCGCCGACAACAGGCGTCGGCCATTATTGCAGCGCGTCAGCAAATCGTTCGCGGCGCCGTAGGTATGGTGCAACTCGCGCTGGAAGAGCTGGACGAGAATAACGTTGTGAGTCTCGACGAAGAGCGCAAAGCGGCCATGGTCAGCAACCTGCTGGTGGTTCTGTGCGGCGATGAGAGTGCACAACCGGTATTGAACACAGGTTCTCTCTACACCTGATTCGGATTCGCTTATGGCGGCACGAAAATCATTCGCGTTGCGCATCGACGCCAAAACGCTGGAGGCGATGCAACGCTGGGCCAAAGACGATCTGCGCAGTTTGAATGCGCAGATCGAGTTCGTGTTGCGAAGTGCGCTGCGGGAATCAGGACGGTTGAAAATCTCGGACATGTCGGATGACGCAGAGGACTGAGTACGGTGCTAGCATGGGATCATGCGCACCTACCTGCCTTTCATCCTCGTCGGACTCGCCATCTTCACGGCGGCCTGCGTCATCTTCATCGCCTCGGAGCTGACGAAGGAAGCCGAGCGCGAAGGCGAGTCATCCGACGACGACTGATTACTTACGTTGCCGGTCCCTCGCGCGCCCGCGGTTTTCGCTGGAACGACGCTCGGACCTGCTTGCATTAGCACCGCTACTGCTGCGTTCCTGACTTCTGCTTGCTTGCTGCCGGGAAGGCTGCTGCGGCCTCGCTGTTTGTTGGCGCTGTTCACGGGGCTCGGAACGCTGCTGCTGCTGCGGTCGGACGGTTTGCCGGCGTTGTTCACGGGGTTCGGAGCGTTGCCGCTGTTGTCTGACAACGACTGGTGCCCGCTGCTCCACGCGAGTAGAGGGGCGTACCTGGGGTTGCCTGACCGTTGCCTGGGAGCGTGCGTCACGTGACCGGTTAACGGTCGCTTGCTGGCGTTGTTCCGTTCGGGCGGCGGGTGTCTGGCGCCGGGTTTCCTGCGTCCGGTCGCGAAACTGAATCGTTGACCGTTCCTGATTGTCGGTTGTCCGCTGTTGATTAGCGGAGCGCTGCTGGCTGCCACGAACCCGGACGTCGCCCACCTCGCGCCGGGTTTCGCGACTGGTGTTCGTGCGATTCGTATTACTACCATTCACGTTACTACGGTTGGTCGATCGGGTCTGCGCAACCTGAGTTCGCGCGGCTGGCCGCGAATCCCGCTCGCGGAAGCTGATCTGATCGCGTTGCGATTCCCTCGTCACGGTACGGCTCGTCGACCGTTGATTAGACACTTGTCGAGTCGATACCTGTCTATCTTCCGAGCGCCGCCGATCCGACCGTGAATAACCTTCACGTCTTACATAGCTGCGGCGTGTATTGCTCGGACGCCAGCGGTCACCGCGCGAATAGCGGTTGACGGTAACGCGCCGGTTATTAAAGTAATGCGTGTTGTAGACGCTGATGGAGGGGCGTCGGTACCAGTAATCGCGGTAATACGAACGACCGTAGTAGGGGTGGCCATGGTAGCTGTGATGATAGACATGCAGACTATCGGACAGCCAGCCGATCGAAAAAGCCGTGGTCACTCCCCAGAAGTAGCCGTGCCTGAAGTGATGTCCGGCAGCATAGGGATAGTAGTAAACCGGGTATGACCGCGGGTAGTAGTGGTAAACCGGCCGCGGTTGGTAGTACACGACGCGTGCCGGTTCGTAGTAGGGCACGTAGATAACGTCCTCGGTGGCCGGTTCGATGGAAATAACCCCTTCGTCCCGGGATACCGTCTGGTAGGTGTCGCTTTTCAGATTACCCGCGGTGTAAGCGCGATCCCGAAAAGCCTCGACGGCTGCGACAACTTCGGCCTGCTGCGCGACCATGGCTTCGCCGAGGCGTAGCGTCCAGTCGAGGTCTTCGTTCAGCAGTTCGATGACTTCGGGATAGTTCGTCAGTGCAACGACGGAGTCGTCCCAGTCCGGGTCCGGTTCCAGGCTTGAATCGTCTTCGAGTGCTTCAAGAAAGCGGGCCGCCTCGACGATCTGCAGCGGATAAGCGGATGCCGGCAGCACCAGTGCCAGCAGGTCGTCGGGGTACAGCGCGATGGGACCGACGAGTTCCTGCAGTTCGCTCTGCGACAGCAGGGGAATGCCGTCCTCGCCGATCTGCACGACGTCGGGCTGAACCTCGTAGTCGCCGATGACCTTGCCGTCGTCGTCAACAGGTACCTGCGCCAGGCCAATTGCCGGCACAAGCATGAGAATTGCGGTCCTTAGTTGAGCTTTCATACGGCCTCCGCGGTCCGAAACACCCGGACCTTTCGATATTGGTGCCGATCATAGCCTGCTGTAGCTGAACCGACCCTTAACGGCGGCCTGTCGCGGGCCACTTATTCGTCGTCATCGCCGCCATGCCAGGCGAGAAACTTCCAGCCGTCTTCGGTACGAATCAGGACGTCGGTGTAACGACCGCTGCTCATCTCGATATCGTCGTCTTTCGACTTGAACGCGCTGCTGTACAGATAGTGCGCGACGGCGACATCGTTGTTCACGACGATGGACAGCGGATAGAGTTCATGAGCGACCATTTTTCCAGTCTGTTCACTAAAGCGATCCCACATTTTGGTCGACTCTTTGTCACGCGGCGCCGGGGAGTCTTTGCCCCAGCCGGTAAAGTCATCGCTGAGCAGGCGATCGGGCCATTTCCTGTCACCTTTTTCGTCGGAGTTCCATTCGTCCTCGACGACTTCCCAGACGTCCGCGTGGTCCTCCGCGGAACCCTGTGCGAAAGCAGAAGTAAAACCGAGTAGTAAGACACTTGTCAGAACCAGTTTGAGTACTTCTTTGTTATTCATTGCTTGTACCTCAATGGCGTATCGGTAGTAGTGCGGCCAAGTGTAATCACAATGCGCCGGGACGACAATAATCAGCCGGGATCCGGAGACTTAAGTAACGAGATCAAATCACGTAATGACTCCGCCGACAACGATTCCGAGTTGTTGTAGTGATAGATGCCGAGTAAATCCTTCGCCGACAGATAGTCGGGATGATGTGCCTCGATAATCGTCGCGTACTCGAACACCTGCTCTTCTTTGGCCAGCAACAACTGGTAGATATGTACAGCCAGTTCGCTGTTTTCCGGGATCTGCATCAGTGTACCGATTGGCGTCTGCGCGCCATCGATATGGAAAGAACCAATGTGCAGGGTCTGTTTGTGAATTGCCCAGCCGTTGGCCTTGAAAACCTCACCGAGAGAGTTGCCGGCAAGTACCCTGGCGTGCTCCGGGCTGTAGCTGTTATCGGGCTCGTCGGTAAAACGCACGACCGCGTAGGTCCTGCAAATTCGTTCGTCGCCCTCAATGCTGTAAAGGCTGGAGCGCCGCAGCCCGGCTTCACTGGCGAGTACGTCGATGCCGTAACTGCCGAAACGCTGTTCGATGCGCTCGCTGTTGAGTAGCACCGTTTCGGTTGCACACGCGCTGAGGGCGGCGGCAAGTACGGCTGGCGTGAGGCTACGGTAGCGGCGGATATTCTCGAAATAGTCCAACAAACCTGAATCCTTTTAGGCCTCAGCGGCATCTAGATGATAGTGCACTCAGCTAAGGGGAGAATATTACATGCGAAAACTGATTACATTCAGCCTAATTACCGTTTTTTTCGGACCTTTTTCGGGGGCGGTCCTGGCCGAATCCTGGGTCGAGAAAAGCAACGTACACGCACAGCTTGTGCTCGATGTACTGGCGAAGCTGAGTCCCGAGGGCGCCGGGCAAATCGGTGTGGACGGTCTCGACGAAGAGATTTCTGACCTGCGGTCGGGGATACACGAACGATCGCAGGAAATGTCGAGGGATGTTCTCGCGGAGCTGCAGCGGCGCTTGCGCGCGGAGACCGACAGTAAGGTCCGCCAGGATATCGGGATTCTGATACAGGCCATCGAAGACAGCATTCGCAGTTCGGATCTTAATTACGCACAGATGCTGCCGTACTACAACATCAACCAGACGGTATTTTTTGGCATACGCGGCATCATCGATCCGCAAAACTCCCGTGACCGTTATCCCGCGGCGATAGCAAGGCTGGAAAAATACGCCGGTATCGCCGATGGCCACAAACCGTTTACCGAGCTGGCAAAGGAGCGGACACGCGAGCGCTTCGAGGTCGAAGGACTGGTCGGCCCGTATCGTGGCGAAGTTGAGCAGGATATCGAACGCGCCGAAACAATGATCACCGGCGTCGAGGAGTTACTGGCGGGTACCGACCTGCAGGGCTGGGAAGAGAGTTACGCGGTCCTGGCAGGACAGATGCGTGACTACAATGAATGGGTGCGGGCGGAAGTGTTGCCGCGTACGCGCGATGATTATCGCCTGCCTATCGACTTATATGAAGACGCCTTGCGTAACTGGGGTGTCGACGCGTCGCCCACGGACCTGATCGAACAGGCCACGAAGGGTTACATGGATATTCGCGGTGAGATGGAAGCCCTGGCACCGCTGGTTGCGGCCGAGAAAGGCTATGACACAAGGGATTACCGCGAAGTCATCGGGCTCCTGAAGCGCGACGGTGCCATCGACGGCGACAAGCTGCTGGATCACTACAACGCAGTACTGCGCGATATCGAGGAGATTATCGTTCGCGAAAAACTGATTTCATTACCGAATCGCGATGCCGGTATCCGCATCGCGTCGGCCGCCGAAACAGCCGCGCAGCCGGCACCGCACCTGCAGCCACCGCGGTTGATTGGCAACACGGGCGAGTACCCTTTTTTCGTGATTCCTTTACTGACGCAGAACGAAGACGGCAGCTGGCAGCAGACCGACGATACTTATGAAGCGGGTGCATGGACACTGACAGCGCATGAGGCGCGCCCGGGGCACGAGATGCAGTTTTCCAGCATCGTCGAATCCGGAGTCTCCATCACGCGGGCCGTGTTCGCCTTTAACAGTGTTAACGTCGAGGGCTGGGGTTTGTACGCCGAGGCTATCGTTCGTCCCTATCTGCCGCTGGAGGGGCAGCTGATCAGTTTGCAGTATCGCCTGATGCGGGCGGCGCGGATGTTTCTGGACCCCATGCTGAATCTTGGCCTGATCACACCGGAGGAGGCTAAGGCGCTCATCATGACGGACGTCGCGATCAGCGAGTCCTGGGCGCAAAACGAAGTGGAGCGCTATACCTACCGCATGCCCGGTCAGGCGACGGCGTATTACTACGGCTATGCGAAGATGCAGTCGCTTCGTGCGCAGACGGAGTTGAAGCTGCGCGACAAGTTCGATCAGCAGGCCTTCCATGATTTCGTTCTCGACCAGGGAATGCTGCCGCCGCATATTCTGAAAGAAGCCGTGATGGGTGAATTCGTGCCAGACCAGGCAGACTGACAAGGCGTTATACTCCGGCTTCCTATACCTCAAGGAGGGGAGCCGGTTGTCTGAGGAGCTAGTTTGTTTTCGTTGCGGTGAGTCGCTGGCGCAGCTGACGCTGCCCCTGTCGCGGCGCGATCAGTGTCCGCAGTGCAGCGTTGATCTGCACGTCTGCAAGATGTGCACTCACTTCGACAAACACGTGCCACGGCAGTGTCGCGAGGACGGTGCGGAGGACGTTACCGAGAAGGAGCGGCCGAACTATTGCGACTGGTTCGTGCCTGGCAGTGCCGCGTTCGATACGCAGCGAAAATCAGAAGCAGATGCTGCACGATCCGCTTTGGATGCCCTGTTCGGCGACCCCGATGAAACCTGATCGACGGCGGTTTCTCGCTTACTCGGGCGCCGCCCTGACCGCCAGCCAGCTCGTTGCCTGTGGCCGCAGTCTGGAGCCAACCGCAGGCGTCCCGCGTAGCCGCTTTGACGAAGACTCGAGCGCCGAAGAGGTGTTGGCGGGTATCGACTTGAGCGGCAAGGTTGCTGTGGTTACCGGCTGTAGCTCGGGTATCGGCCTCGAAACCATGCGCGTCCTTGCTGCTCACGGCGCGTATGTTGTAGGCAGTAGCCGCTCGATCAGGCGCGCGGAGGACGCATGTCGCGGTGTGGTTGGTGTGACATCGCCAGTGCAGCTGGATCTTGGCGACCTGGATTCGGTTGTGGCCTGTGCCGAAACGATCCTGGCGATGAGAACGCCCATTGATATGCTGATCTGCAACGCGGGCTATCTGGGCGGAGCTAACGATCGCCGCTTGATCAACGGTGTGGAAAAACACTTTGCGATTAACCACCTCGGCCATTTTGTACTCGTCAATCGCGTGCTGCAAAGACTGTTCATTGCAGAGCAGGCCCGGATCGTTATGGTATCGAGCCGCAGGGCTTATACCGATGCGCCCGAACGGGGCATTCTGTTTGACGACCTGGGATTTCAGCACGACTACGACGATTTACCCGCCTATGCGCATTCGAAACTCGCCAATGCACTGTTTTCGCTGCGACTGTCCGAGTTGCTGCGCGGCACGCGAATTACGAGTAATGCGCTGCACCCCGGGGTTATCGATACGGACATCGACAGAAACGCGAACGCGGTGCAGCGATTCGGATTAAAGCTGGTCGCCGCGCTGGCGGGTAAGACCATCCCGCAAGGCGCCGCGACCAGTTGTTACGTGGCGACCGCCGAAGCTCTCGGGGCGACGAGTGGCGCTTTTTTCGAAGATTGTAATGCCGTCACGATCGGTGGTGAGCATCATCTGTACGATCGCTCGATGGCTGCGCGCCTGATGCAGGTCTCAGAAGAACTCACCAGCGACTACCTGGTGGAGCAGAAAATTCCCGATAAAGAGGATTTCAAACGATGACCGGTCGCGCGCTTGTCGTGCTATCCGGTGGCCAGGATTCGACGACCTGTCTGTACTGGGCGATCGATCGTTTCGGCGTCGACAAGGTCTCGAGCCTGACCTTCGACTACGGTCAGCGCCATCGTATTGAGCTGGCATGCGCCAAAGAGGTGGCGGCCTTTGCCGGCGTCGCGAACGAAGTGCTGCCGATCGACACTTTCGCAGCCCTGGGTGGCGACGCGTTGACCGACGATATCGAAGTTCAGGAACAGCCCACTGCCGAGACCGGGTTACCGAACACGTTCGTACCCGGTCGCAACCTGATTTTTCTGACCTTCGCCGCCGCCTATGCCTATCGACATGGCATCACCGATCTCGTCACAGGTGTCGCCGAAACCGATTACAGCGGCTACCCTGACTGCCGCGAAACGACGATAAGCTCGCTGCAGAAGACGCTCTGCCTGGGTATGGAGGTCGAGCTACGAATTCACACGCCACTGATGCGGCGCTCGAAACAGGCAACGGTGGAGTTGGCGCAAGCGTTGGGTGCACTACCGGCGATGGCGATGACGCATACCTGCTACAACGGCCAACGCCCTCCATGTGGCAGCTGCCCGGCTTGCGTTCTGCGCGCCAAAGGTTTTGCGGCCGCCGGTATCGAAGATCCGTTAACATCCCGACCATGACGTATTCGGTCAAGGAAATTTACTACACGTTGCAAGGCGAGGGTGCACAGACTGGCCGGCCGGCGGTTTTTCTGCGCTTCGCCGGCTGTAATCTGTGGTCCGGGCGCGAAGAGCACCGTGCGCAGGCGGTCTGTCGATTCTGCGATACGCAATTCGTTGGCGTTGACGGTCCAGGTGGCGGCAAATTCGAGACCGCGGACGCATTGGCGGCAGCGGTTGCCGATGCGTGGGCGACGGCAATGCCGGGTGTGAAGCCTTACGTTGTCTGCACCGGCGGAGAGCCTTTGCTGCAACTCGACGACGCTGCCGTTGAGGCCATGCATGCCAGAGGGTTCGAAATTGGCGTTGAAAGCAACGGTACGATTACGGCGCCGGCGGGCATAGATTGGCTTTGTATCAGTCCGAAAGGAAGCGCTCAGGTGGTTCAGACCAGCGGCGATGAGTTGAAGCTGGTGTATCCGCAGCTCGAAGCGAGTGCACAGCCAGGCGAGTTTGAGAAACTCTCGTTTCAGCACTTTTTCCTGCAACCGCTGGACGATCCCGCCAGAGAGCAAAACACCGAGCTGGCGGTCGCCTATTGCCTGCAGAACCCGCGCTGGAAGCTGAGCCTGCAAACGCATAAATACCTGGGGATCGACTGAGCATGAATCATCGCGTTGGGCGGACAGTATTTGCGGTGTTTGTCGGGCTGCTTGTTGCAGCCCTTTCCTACCAGTGGATCACAAATCCGGATGGCCGGATCGAAAGGGAGTTGCAGGAGCAGGTTGTGCAGGCATCCCGTGAGATTCTCAGGGCTGTGACCGCCAGCGACTCCCTGGAAATTGTCGATCCGCTGGCCGCGAATCGCAAGGTCGGCAAGGCTTACGTTTACCGGGAAGGCGATGGCTGGGCAGTTTCCGGGTATTACCGCCGCGGTGATGGAAGTCCCTGGTACCCCTACCTGATGGCGCTGAATTCTGAGTTGGCACTGACGTCGCTGAAGGTCCAGGACAATGATCCGCAACTGCTCGAGCGGGCGGCTTCGGACAACGCTATCGAACTACCGGGCGAGCAATAGCGGCGGGGCTGCTCAGAAGAGAATTTTCGCAACTACAGCCCATAGGGCGAAGAGTCCCAGGTATTTCAGGCCCAATACGAATTTTGAGGCCTTCTTGTATGGCGCCTCCTGAAGTACCAGCATGATCTGCGGTTGGGTGACGCGCGAATACAGGGACATCGCACACAGCAGACAAATTATGCCGCCGATAATGTAGACGCCGACAGGCCCCAGGAATTCGAACACCCATGCGATCAGTGCTTTCAATCCCTGTCGACCAGCGCTGATGTCGTAGTCTTCCGCGGCGCGAAGGAGCTTTGCGAAGCCGGCGCCGGCCCAGGTTAGCAGGCCAAATACTGTCAGGGACAATAGCGAGCCGTAGGCAGCCTGAGGCACGCTGTAGGCATCCTCGGTCTCGGTCAGCTTGTCCCCAAAGCGACTTTTGAGCGCCTCGTAGACGTCGTCACGAACCTCCTGCGAAGAAAGTTGCAGGGTGGTCTCCTCGATTTCCTTCCCCGACCTGTATTTGACCTCGATCTCGTCATCGTTCCTGTCGGTCGCAATGGAAACAACGGCGAGCAGCGGTACATCGACGGAATCGCTGGACAACACCTTCGCTGCCGGCGTGCCGCTGAGCAGCGCGGCTTTGATCTCTTCAGCACTGCTATCGTCCGCTGAATCAATTACGAGGTTGGAGTCGCTGAGAAATATCAGCTCATCGAGAAAGGTCTCGTCCGCACACCACACAGTACTCATACCGGAATCCTCAAAACCTGCCGATTCATAGAGCACAAGTTTAGTGGCAGGTCGGTGCCCGGTCTGGAACAAATGTCTCATTTTCGGCGATTGCGGCGGCGGGGCACCGGTCTAGAGCATCGCCACCCAGGCAATGAGCAGCAGCAGCGAAGTGGCATAGCCGAGCCCCAGGATGATGATCGAAGGGTCCATATCCATATGTTGTTCGTCGCAGGTCATTATTACAGTCTCGCCGTGATTTGGTGAGACGAATGCTGCGCGAACGGGCGGGCGGTTACATGACCGTTGCCTGATCCTTTGATGACCTTTTCACGACTCTGCTGTCAGCGGCCGGTCGCCGGCGGATTCACGGCTCTCCTCGCGCCACTCGAAGACGTTGCGTTCGATGAACACGAAGGCGACGATCCACAGGAAGGCGTCCCAGAAATCGACGAAGTCGCCTTTGATACCCCAATAAACTGCGGCCAGCAGAAGGATCGGGTACAGAATCCACTTGATCGCACGGCTCGCTCGGAGCGCGTGACCCTCGAAGCGATTTCGTTCCTGCAGCCAGACGTCGAATTCGAGTACCAGCACGATCAGCAGCCAGACGGCTGCGTTAATGACATCGACCCAGGCGAGATAGCGGATATCGCGCAGCCCCGTCGCGTCGACGACTGCGGGCATTGCTTCAAAACGCAGGTAGGAAGCGGCGTCGGAAAACGTGTGACAGTTAGCGGCGGTCAGCTGAGTGTATTCGTCGAGATCGATGGCATACGACCAGCCGTCGGCGACCAGCGTACAGAGACTGCTGACTCCGACCAGATGTGAGGCCTCGTAAATGAAGAAGAGCTTTGTGACGTAGCCGTAGAAGGCGTAGATGATAAATCCGTAGCAGAGCAGCCGCACTCCCTGCAGTGACCAGGTGACCGTGGGGCTGTAGTGGTGGTCCTCGAGGACGTAGGTCTCGAGTTCGAACATCAGCAACAGGATGACCCACGCGGCCGTGTCGATCGTTGCCGCATACGAAGCGATGATCTGGGCAGTGCCGACGCCGTCCGGAAACTGCAGCTGCGCTGCGAGCGCTTCCTCGCGCCAGAATACGTAGATATTGAAGCATAGCAGCGCGTAGACGGCATACTTGAAGAACTGAAACAGCCGATCTTTGCTAGTGCTCAAGTGCTGGCTCCCGTCGCGTGGTTGGGAGATTCTATGATTTAATCCGCGGCGATGGCAATGTTCGGTAGTTAGCTGCCCAGGTCAGGAGAGTTGGCGTTTTCGGTCTCGACGCCTGCATAGTAGACCCAGACGTTTTCTTCGCCGCTGAGTAGCTCGATGTATTTCGGGTGGACAAATATGTTTTCGCGCCCGGATTTCACCTCCTTGAGAACGCCCAGTTCACAGAGCTGCTTGAGATAGACGGAGGCGGTTTGTCGCTTCGCTATACCGGTTTCGACGAGGTTGCCGATGCGACAGTAAGGCTGTTTGAACAACAGCTCGACAAGTTCCCAGGAATAGATTTTCGGCAGTCGTTTCTGCACGAACTGCCCCGTGTGCTGCATGAGTTCCCGTATCGACTTAATCTTGTCCGTGGTCCAGGTACAGGTCTCTTCGACACCGTCGAGAATGAATATTATCCAGGGAGCCCATTCCTCGTTCTGGGTGACTTTCTGCAGCAGGCGGTAGTAGGCGGCCTTGTTCTGGATGATGTAACGACTGAGGTACAGAATCGGTGAATCGAGCAGGCCATGTTCAACCAGGAACAGAATGTTCAGGATACGCCCGGTCCGGCCGTTGCCATCGGCAAAAGGATGAATGGCTTCGAACTGATAGTGCTGCACTGCCATCCTGACCAGCGGGTCGATGTCAGTATTGCGATGCATGAAGTCTGACCAGTTGTCGAGTTTGTCGATCAACAGTTGTTGGCCGACCGGCGGTGTGTAAATGGTTTCGCCCGACAGCCGGTTTTTCAGCGTTGTACCGGGTTCTGCGCGGATATCCAGTTCTAAACCTTTGATAGTACTGCATATCTGTATCGCCATGTCGGTCGACAGCATGCGCCGCTGCACCATCTTCGTGCCTTCGTAAAGTGCTGTTCGGTAACGCAGGGCCTCTTTGGTTGCCGCGTCAGCGCGATCCTCGGCGATATCGGCGAACTCGAACAGCTTGTCGGTCGTGGTGACGATATTTTCGATTTCGGAGCTGGCGCGCGCTTCAAGCAGGGGCAGGGCATTGACGAGGACGGCTGAATTCGGAATCAGCTCGGCGGCCTGTTTGAGCTCCGCCAGTGCGACCCGCGATTCGATGCACCGTTTGAGAATCTCGGTGGTTTCAATCTGAGCGCCGGGCGGCGGCAGCGATGGCAGGCTATTGTAGGGTTTTTCTGGATTAAAATCAGTCACTTATTGTCCTTCCTGAGAGCCTTGGCACGATGTCGATTCCGTCGACACGTTCGGCCAATATGTCGATAAAAGCAGAAAATTTCGACATATTCATCAAACATGTCGATCCGGTCGACCTGTTCCGCCGATATGTCGATAAACGCGAAGAAAATCGACAGATTCAGAGTATATGTCGATCGCATCAACGCATTTGTGACATATGTCGAGAAAATGGGTCTTTTTCGACAAGCGCAATCGTCCGCATCGCTGTCGTCGATGGTTCACCATATGTAACCGCAGCCGGCAACCCACTCGAAGCAAACGCTGTCCGTTGTGCTGCGCAGGCGATGCCTGCTGTCGGCAGCGCCGTTCAGCGCGTCGTCCGCGCCCCTTTGCGAGCGGTTTGCTATAGAATTCGCTGCCAATTCCGCTGGTAGAGAGGGTATGTCGTGGCAGTGAAGAGTGATATCGAGATCGCGCAGGCGGCGAATGTCCGTCCGATCCAGGAAATAGCAGAGAAGCTCAACATCCCGAGCGATGCACTGATACCGTACGGCCACGACAAGGCCAAAATCAGTGCCGATTTCATCAACGCAAACGGTAAGGCGAAGGACGGCAAGCTGATCCTCGTTACCGCGGTTTCGCCGACACCGGCAGGAGAGGGCAAAACGACGACGACGGTTGGTTTGGGCGATGGTCTGAATCTCCTCGGCAAGAAAGCGGTTATGTGTCTCCGGGAACCCAGCCTTGGGCCGTGTTTTGGTATGAAGGGCGGTGCCGCTGGTGGCGGTTACGCGCAGGTCGTGCCGATGACCGATATCAACCTGCATTTCACGGGTGATTTTCACGCGATCGGCGCTGCCAACAACCTGCTGGCGGCACTCATCGACAACCACATGCATTGGGAGAATCAGCTCAATATTGACCCGCGGCGGGTTAGCTGGCGGCGTGTCGTCGATATGAATGACAGGGCCCTGCGTACCGTGACTTCCGGCCTCGGCGGCTATCACAACGGCGTAGTGCGTGAGGCCGGTTTCGACATTACGGTGGCGTCGGAAGTCATGGCGATTTTCTGCCTGGCAACGGATCTTCAGGATCTGGAAAAACGGCTCGGCAATATCGTTCTCGGATACACGCGGGAAAACGAGCCGGTAACCGTTCGTGAGTTGAATGCACAGGGCGCGATGACCGCACTGCTACGCGATGCGTTTCAGCCAAACCTGGTGCAGACAATGGAAAACAACCCGGCCTTCATGCACGGCGGCCCGTTCGCGAATATCGCACACGGTTGTAACTCGGTTATTGCGACCCGTACAGCGATGAAGCTGGCCGACTATGTCGTCACGGAAGCGGGATTCGGTGCTGATCTCGGTGCCGAGAAGTTCTTCAATATCAAGTGTCGTAAAGCCGGTCTGTCACCGGATGCCGTCGTGCTTGTTGCGACTATCAAGGCTCTGAAGATGCAGGGTGGTGTTGCGAAAGACGAACTCGGTAGCGAAAACCTGGATGCTCTGCGCGACGGTTGTAAGAACCTGGAGCGCCATATGAGGAATCTGGGCAAGTTCGGTGTTCCCGTTGCGGTAGCCATCAACCATTTCACCGCAGATACCGATGCCGAAGTTCAGGTTGTGCAGGAGTTCTGCACAAAATACGGAGTCCAGGCGATCAAGTGCACGCATTGGGCGGACGGTGGCAAAGGTACGACCGCGATGGCTGAACACATCGTCGAACTTTGTGACAGCGGCGCCGCGCAGTTCCGAACCTTGTATAACGACGATCTTTCTCTGTGGGACAAGGCCGCAACGATCGCTCGGGAAATCTACGGCGCAGACGACATTATTGCGGACAAGAAGGTTCGCGATGAGTTTGCGAAGTTCGAGCGTGAAGGGTACTCCAGCTACCCTATCTGCATGGCCAAGACACAATACAGTTTTTCGACAGATCCGAATCTTCTCGGCGCGCCTTCGGGCCACGTCGTGC
Source organism: Woeseiaceae bacterium (assembly GCA_021773035.1). Taxonomy (GTDB): domain Bacteria; phylum Pseudomonadota; class Gammaproteobacteria; order Steroidobacterales; family Woeseiaceae; genus UBA1847. Next base: position 90,918 of record JAJFKU010000066.1, on the reverse strand, counting down.
CCATACGGGAAATTCGTCTTGCAGCTGGCGCGGAATTCGTTGTCGTCGTTTGCGGCGCGATCATGACAATGCCAGGCCTGCCGAGGGTTCCGGCAGCGAATGCGATCCGCGTCAACGAAGAGGGACGTATAGAAGGCCTGTTCTAGAGCAGAAAAACATAAAGGGCTTAGAGCCCTTTCAGGGCTCTAAGCCCTGGTTCGCCAGTCTGTCCGGGAGCACGAAGCGTTGCCGGGCGCGATCAGAAAAGAGGTAGCGCTCGCTATAGTAACGTGACAGGGTTTCTTTGCTGTCATTGATGAGGTCCGGGTTGCGTTGTTTGAACACTGCCCAGGGTTCGTCCGCTTCCATCCGCTCGGCGATCAACAACAGAAAGAACCAGGTCAGCGTTGCATGGTATTTGCCTTCGGCGCCCAAGCTGGTCACCAGGCGTTTCAGACCGGCGTCGAACTTTGCCAGCGCCTCGGCAAGCGCATATTCGCGGAGGTAGAGCCAGCCAACGTAGACATGCGACTCGTGGTTGAAATGCTCGGCATCGATGTCGCCGGCCTCGAAGTCGGCGATGGTTATCTCCGGACCGATAGCCGCGTTCATGATTCCGACTCCTGCAGCTGGTGGCTGTCGACCGCTGTCAGATGACAGCCGTAAACGGCCTTTAGCTGTTCGATGACGGTCTGCGTTTCCGCCGAGAAGGGGGCTTTGCCTTCAAACGCGTGCAGAACGATGCCTTCGATGAGATCCCCCAGGCTGATCTCGGCATATTCGGCCAGGCCTTTGAGCACTTTGAGCAACGAAGACTCTATACGGACCCCGGTTTGTGTTCGCTTGATGAGGGTTTTCGCCATGTTTTCTGCTCCTTTGTTGGTAAACAGGTAACATGGTAACAATATAACTTCAGAGCGACAAGTCGTCTCGATCAATCGTCCCCCGGGCTTTTGCGGGATTTCTTGAGGTTGCCGCGGTGGCTCTTCGCGTCCAGTCGTTTTTGCCTGGAGCGTTTACTGGGTTTCGTGCGGATACGGCGCTTCGGTTCACGCAAGCTGCTCCGGATCAGCTCCGTCAGGCGGCAGAGTGCTGCCTGGCGATTGCGTTCCTGGCTTCTGTGCGCCTGGGACTTGATAACGATAATGCCGTCGTCGGTGACGCGGTGATCGGATAACTGCAGCAAGCGGCTCTTGACGCGCTCGGGCAGCGCCGAGCTCAGCTGTGTATCGAAGCGCAGGTGAATGGCGCTTGCGACCTTGTTGACGTTCTGGCCACCGGCGCCCTGTGATCGGACGGCAGTCATCTGAATTTCAGACATCGGAATTCTGATGTTGTCCGAAATGTCGAGAGTGTCCACGTTGTCTCCAATATGTGAGAATGCCGCCTCCATAATCCTTATCGGCGTGCTGAATGCAAGTTCGCAATATCGTCATCCTCATTGTTTGCCAGATGATTTCCACCACCGGTTCAATCGTAATGGTGACCTTGGGCGGAATAATCGGTTCTGAGTTGGCGAGCAACAAAGCCCTCGCCACGTTGCCACTTTCCGTGATGGTAATAGCGGTCGCCGCAACGACGATTCCTGCAACGATGTTAATGCGCAGGATCGGCAGGCGGCGAAGTTTTAGCATCGCGTCGTTATCCGCGGCGGTGGCGATGGTGGTTGCTGTCATCGCGCTTCGCAGTTCGAGCTTCCTGTTGTACAACATTTCCGTAATGCTGTTTGGCATCAACATGGCATTTACGTATCAATACCGCTACGCGGCGGCTGAAAGCGTCGAGGCAAAATTTGTGCCGCGCGCTATCTCGCTGGTACTGGTTGGTTCGATTGGTGCAGCGTTCGTGGGCAAGGAACTCGCGACACGCGGACAGTTTTGGATTGACGGTATTCCCTACGCCGGAACGATGGTGGTCCTGGCCGCGATGTTCGCGTTGCAGGCGTTACTTTTTTTGGCCATGCATGCTGCGAAAGACCGGGTGGAAGAAGAGGGGCGTATGTCGCAACGACCGCTTCGTGAGATTGTTTGCCAGCCGGTGTTTATCGTCGCAGTGCTTGGCGCCACCACCGGCTTCGGTTTGATGACTTTGATAATGACCGCGACGCCGCTGAGTATGCATGTGAACGACCACTACTCTCTCGAGGAGACTTCGAGCGTTATTCGTGCACACGTACTGGGTATGTACCTGCCGTCTCTCGTCACCGGCTTTCTCATCGAAAGACTCGGCGTCACGCGTTTGATGTTTGCGGGTGCAATGGGTTTGCTCGCAGCGTCGATCGTTGGGTTGCAGGGGCATACCGTACTGCACTACTGGTGGGCGCTGGTCCTGCTTGGGGTGGGCTGGAACTTCCTCTATGTCGGTGGTACTACGATGCTGACGTATAGCTACAGCATGGCGGAACGGTTTCGTGCGCAGGCTGTGAATGAGTTCCTGGTATTTGGTATCTCGGCAACCGCGTCACTGGCAGCTGGTACCGTGATGTATTTCTTTGGCTGGAGTACGCTGATGTTAATTCCGATGCCTTTCCTGCTGTTTATTGCTGTCGCTCTGATTGCGGTAAGAAAGAACGCCCGGTTACACGGAAAGGGTGTTCTTGATGCCTGATAAGTCTGAACTCAGGGCGTTGTTATCCGAGGCCGCTGAACGCAGCATACGTTATCGGGAAAACAGCGTTGAGCGTCGTGTGGCTCCTGCTCCTGAAGCAGTCGTGGCGGTTGAGCGTTTTGTCGAACCGCTACCGGATTCGGGCAGCGACGATACCGATGTGCTTGCGATGCTCGACGATATCGGCTCGCCGGCGACAGTGACCATGACGGGACCGCGCTATTTCGGTTTCGTTATCGGCGGTTCGCTGCCCGTTACAGTAGCTACGAACTGGCTGACAACAGCCTGGGACCAAAACGTCGGCATGCATGAAGTAACGCCGGCAACAGCAACGCTTGAGCGCGTCGCGATGGACTGGATGATCGATCTGTTCGGGCTACCGAAAAACGCTGCAGCATCATTCGTTACCGGTGCGACGGTTGCGAACTTCAGCGCACTGGCGGCAGCGCGTAATCGGGTGTTTGCAGACATCGGCTGGAACGTCGAGGCCGATGGCCTGATAGGAGCGCCGCCGCTGACGATTATCGTATCCGAGGAAACTCATCCGACGGTCTTCAAATCGCTGGGTTTGTTGGGCTTTGGTCGCAATCGTGTTGTTAAAGCGGCCGTTGACGAACAAGGCCGAATCGATATCGGGCGCTTTCCAGACATTGGCGGCCCGACGATCGTGTGCACGCAGGCGGGTAACGTCAATACCGGTGCCTTCGATCCGGTCGGTGAAATCTGTGAGCTGGTGAAACCCAAAGGCGCGTGGGTACACGTTGACGGCGCGTTTGGTCTTTGGGCTGCGGCATCCCCTGATCTTGAGCACCTTTGTGACGGGTTCCAGGCTGCGGACTCATGGGCGACAGATGCGCACAAGTGGCTGAATGTGCCTTACGACTGTGGTGTAGCTTTCGTTCGTGATAACGAGGCGCTGAAGTCGGCGATGGCGATAACGGCTGAGTATCTGATGACCGAAACGGAGTCCCGCAATCCGTCGGATTTTACGCCTGAATTGTCGCGCCGCGCCCGCGGTGTTGATGTCTGGGCAGCGTTAAGATCACTGGGCAGACAAGGCACTGCGGATATGATCAATCGTTGTTGCAGTAATGCGCGCCGTTTTGCCGGCGCGCTGACCGAAGCCGGTTATGAAGTGCTCAACGACGTGGTTCTGAACCAGGTCCTGGTGTCGTTTGGTGACGATGCAACAAACCGGACGATTATCGATGAGATCCAGCGTGAAGGCACCTGCTGGTGTGGCGTGACGGTCTGGCAGGGAAGAACGGCGATGCGAATCAGTGTTTGTAACTGGTCGACAACCACAGAGGACGTTGATCGTAGTCTGGACGCGATTCTTGCTATCGCAAGACAGCAGAACTATTGAAGAACCGAATCTACGACGAGAATTTGTATCGATTCGATACGCCGCAGCCCAGTTACTGGGAAGCGACTGCAACAGACATCGCCGTTGATGCACGGCCGTTGCAGGGCGACGCAAGCTGCGATGTCGCGATTATCGGCGGTGGCTACACAGGACTGTCGGCGGCACTGCATCTCGCGCGCGACTACGATGTCGACGTTCGTGTGATTGATGCCGGTCATATCGGATGGGGTGCTTCGGGGCGCAACGCCGGCTTTTGTTGTATGGGCGGCGTGGGTGTGCAGCGCAGGGATCTCATCAAAATGGTGGGTATCGACAACACCCGTGAATACTACCGCTCGCAGATGGATGCCGTTGAACTCGTGCGCAGCCTTGGCGACAGCGAAGGCCTGGACTTTCAGGGGCACGGTAGTGCAGAACTTGAAGTCGCGCATACACCGAGGGCGTTCGCGCGCCTGGTTGAAGACCACGACATCTCGACACAGCAACTCGAGCTTCCGTCTGAGCTGTTTACTGCGGACGAGTTTCGCGAGAGGTTCTACGATTCGAGCGAGCAATACGGTGCCGTGATGTCGCGACCGGCGTTCGGCTTGCACCCGCTGCGCTATTGTCGCGGACTGGCGAATGCGGCAGTTCGACGTGGAGCCGTTGTGCACGAACACAGCGAGGTACTGTCGTGGAGGAAATCAGATGATGGAATCCACCAACTGGCGACTGCCGGCGGCACGCTGAAAGCCCGAAAAGTCATCTTCTCGACGAACGGATTCCTGCCGGAAGGTTTGCGCCCGGAGTTCTACGCGCGAACGCTGCCTGTAATCAGCGCGATTATCGTGACGAAGCCGCTTACCGAATCGAACAGGCTGGCGCATTCCTGGCTGACGGAGCAACTCGCGTTTAATTCGCGCCGCGTTATGAACTATTTTCGCCTGCTGCCGGATGGTCGTTTTCTGTTTGGCGGCCGGGGCCATACGACCGGTCATCGCGAAGGGGAACTGGCAACCTACGAACGCCTGGAAACAACCCTGAAGTCGTTGTGGCCGTCATGGTCGAAGCTGGAGATCGACTACCGTTGGCACGGGCTGATCTGCATGACCGGTTCGATGTGCCCGTCGTTAGGTCGCCTCGACGAAGATGAGAGTGTTTACTTCGGCTACGGATACCACGGAAACGGCGTTAACACGGCGACCTGGACGGGCAAGCAACTGGCTGACTGGATTGGTACCGGCAACTCGCCAGAGCTGCCGGAAATCGTCAAAGGTTTGGCACGCAGGTTCCCGCTGGCCGGGCTGCGTCTGAAGTATCTGCAGCTCGGAATCGGTCTCTCTCTGTGGCTGGATCGACGCCGCTAGTCAGAAGTTGTAAACGAAACCCAGTGAGATCACAGGCCATGCTTTGTAGTCGCTGACTTCGTCTTCGAGTTCGCGGCGCTCGACTTCGAGTTCACGCGCAAGGTCGATTTGTACCTGAGCCGGCGCATTGGCCAGGCCGGTAGCCTCCAGTGTTACCGACGGGTCACCCTGCCACAAAACGCCCAGGTCGAAATTCAGGCCGACTTTGTTGAAGAGCTCGAAGTCGTAGCCGAATCCGAGATACGGCGACGTGCTGTCGAAGGACGTTATGCTTTGCAGTGTACCGACATCGTCCGAGGAAAATGTCAGGCCACCGATGCTGAACAGTGAGCTGCTGGTTTCGGCGCTCGATAGCTGCACTTCGTTGTTGTTTGAGAATGCACCTGCGGTGACGCGGAACGGGCTGAGCGGGAAGCGAACATTGCCGGTCAGGTAGTAGGTGTCCAGCGCGAACGTGGCATCGTAGTTGATACCGGCCTGTGAACCACTGTCATCGTAATCGTAGCGGTTTGCACCGAGTCGAAAGTCTACCCATGGCAGGGGGTTCCAGCGTCCTTCCACTCCCAGTCCCAGGGTACTGACTTTTACGCCGGCCCCGAAGTCGGCGCTGGCGGTACCGGATGCTGCCAGAGCGAGCGTTAGCAGCGTCGCTTTGAGGGTTGTTTTACGCATGACGATTCCTGAATAGTCAATTTGAGATTGTCGATGCTTAGGGTATATCGGTGTCGCAGAGTTGACTGTGCGGCACATCACAAGGCCGGCCGCTCGCCCGGAATATGTCAAATCTCCACGAAGCGGGCACATTTGCAGACGGCGGTGGTCGCCATCGCAGGTTAGAGTCGTAATGCACAGGACGTGCTGTCAACGAAAGTAAAGGAGATTGAAAATGCGAGAACTAACAATGAGCGAAATCTGCCTCGTATCGGGTGCTGGCGACAATTGCTCTTCGGGTGGCGCTAACAACTACGGTGGCGTTACCGACACTTCTTCACTTGGAAGTGATCTGATCGAAATATACGAAGGAGTGGTCGCGGCTACTTCGCACATCATCGAGCGCATCGCTAACGCGTTATAGTCGACGGCTACCGGGGCATTGCCGACGCGTCGATGACGCCTCGGTAGCCATGGTAGCCATGTTAGCCATGGCCCGGAGCAGGCAGGCGATACCCAGCAAGCAACACAGCATCACAAGGCTCGCCATTGTGCCGGTCAGCAGCAGAGGGAGTTCATCGACGCGCGGATTCCACCGACCGGACAAGCATCGCCAGTCGATCAGAATAAGGCCGTTTACGGTTGCGTGTGTGATAAGCGACGACCACAATGCCTCGGAAACACGGTATTGCGTTGCGAAAACCAGGCCGGTGAAAAACGCGAACAACATCGAGTCCGTGTGATGAACGGCTGCGAATGCCGCAGCGGAGACCATTGCAGAGATGGTGAACCCGTAACGTTGCAGCGCGGTCTGAACGTAGCCGCGATGGGTGGTTTCCTCGATCAGCGGCTGCAGCACAATCATCACCAGAATACCGAGGAATGCAACACCCGGGGGCGGACACTGGAAGCTGAATACCGGCCCTGAAATCGTTCCCTGGCCGTTGCTGTAGAAACCGAAGGCAACTCCGATTACGAGTTGGCACCACCAGGTCAGGCGTAGCAGAAGGCCGATAGCCACTGCTTTCGCGAGGGCCGGCCAGGCGATGCCGCTACGCGAAAACTGCCTCGCCAGGAACGGTTGTTCGTGGCGCCACAGCGGTGCGAGCAGCAAGACAAGTATCAGTGGAACGACCAAATAAGACAGATCACCGGCAAGCATCCCGGTCATTCCGTTGTTGATGAAGTGTGTCTGCAGCAGTGCCCGTGTAAAGAGCGAAGCGAAAGTTGCTGTCAGTAGTGCGACGAGCGTGGAAGCAGGAATGCGACTAGCGGCCATTCACCAAGGCTAGATCGCTGCCTGGTGCGAGAACAGACGAGTTTTTCGGCAAACCTGTCGGAAATGAAAACAGTAACGGCTACTACTCGGAAGTATCCAGGCAGGTGGGTTCCGACATCTTTTCGCGTCCCCATTTGAGGAAAATGGCCGCCCGCGCCGAGGGATCGATGTTGACCTTATCCAGATCGCCGGCAACGTGCGGCAACTTCATCAGTCGTGGGTCCATAACCCTGAACCATAAGAACGGCAGGTACGCGAGCACGTACATGCCGAAATAGCCGTTTGGCAGGCGTGGCAGATTGTCGAAATGACGCAGCGACTGGTAACGCCGCAGGGGATGGGAATGGTGGTCGGAATGGCGCTCCAGGTGGAACAGGACGAGGTTGCTGAATACGTGATTGCTGTTCCAGGAATGATGGGGTTCACAACGTTCCAGCTGACCACGCTCGTTCTCTACTCGCCGCAGGCCGTAGTGCTCGATGTAGTTGGCACTGGAGAGTTGCCAGTAGGCCAACAGGTTATGCAACAGCAGAAAGGGTATTGCCTTCCAGCCCAGTAACAAGAGCAGCATCAGGCTGACAGTCAAGCTCAGGGCGTAGGATTGCAGGATCGCGTTGTTTGGGTGCCAGACTGACCTGCCGCGCCGGGTCAGACGTTCTTTTTCGGTGGCCCAGCCGTTCTTGAAAGCGCCCGGAATCTCGCGTATTGCGAACTTGTATATGTTTTCACCCATACGCGCACTGGCCGGATCGTCATACGTCGCAACACGCTGATGATGTCCACGATTGTGTTCGATCGTGAAATGCCCGTAGGCGGGGACGGCAAGTACGACCTTCGCAAGCCATTTTTCGAGCCGCGAGTTCTTGTGGCCGAGTTCATGGCCCGTATTGATCGCAAGGCCCGCGATGATGCCGGCGAACATCGCAAGCAACGTAAAGGCCCACCAGCTCAGCGCCTGTGTTGCGGCATACCACGCGCTGATCACCAGGCTGAGGAAGTGTAGTGGAACGACGAGGTAAGTCAGGCGTCGATAGTAGGGGTCGCGGTCGAGCTGCATGACGATTTCTTCCGGCGGGTTGTTGCGATCTTCGCCGATTATCCAGTCGAGCAGGGGTGCCAGCAGATAGTTGAACAGGAACGGAGCGGCAAACCATAGCTCGTTGCCGCTGCGGGCATGAAGCAGGATGACGAATATCGGTTGCAATGGATAAACCACCGACAACAGCCATAGCCAGCGTTTCTTATCGACGTAGTGAATGGCTTGCCCGTCGACGTTTGTTCCTGTGTAGCCTCTCATTGCGCCCGGTTTATCCTCACAGTGTCGGTGAATTATACAAAACAAGCCGGTGCATAAGGGAGAGAATTCGAAATCGGTCAGCAAATCAAAACGATGAGGCGGCGGCCCGGAAATTGCTCTATATTTGATGCTGGCATTGCTTATGAGGGTTGGTTTTGAAACAACGGTTGGGGCGAATTGCAATTGCAGCGGCTTGCACGCTACTGGCGGCCTGCGGAAACGATTCGGGAGGCAGCCAATCCGATGAGCTGCCGCCGCAGCTATCGGCGACGACGCTTGGCGAACAGACCGTACTCGAGGTGTCGGAATATCTGTCGGCACCGCCATACGCCGGTGCCGACAAAGAAAACGGCGCGCGTCTGGTGTTGATGTGCAAGTCTTGCCATAGCTTTGACAAAGGCGGGCCGAATATGATCGGACCCGCATTATTCGACGTCTTTAGTCGACGGGTTGGTGGGCAGGACGGTTTTGCGTATTCTCCTGCAATGCAGGAAGCGGATTTTGCCTGGACACCGAGAGCACTGGATGCATGGCTGGCTCGGCCGGGGCCTTTCCTGCCCGGTAACCGAATGCCGTTTGCAGGGGTGATGCGGGCGGAGGATCGAAACGACCTTATCGCCTATCTGCTGGAAGCAACGTCTGACCAGAAAGCTAGCGCACAATAATTGCAGCACCGTAGTCAAAGGAAGCAAGACCTCATGGATGTAAGCGGGACAGTTTCGAGAAAACCAATAGTCGGCCGCGCCGTGCGAGATCGCCGCAATTTCAGCTGGCGAACCGTATTCTTTGGTTTCACCCGTTCACGGCGTCGTGTGCATCGGCGTTCCGTGGATGAAGAGGTCATATTTCTGGACTGGCATCATCCGTGGCTGTTTTTCCTGGCGACCGGAACGATGCTGCTGTCCTGCGCTGACGCGTTTCTGACCTTGCAGCTGCTGGAGCGGGGGATGATGGAGACCAATCCCGTGATGCGAGCGCTGTTGTCCCAGGGCACCGCGCTGTTTGCCAGTACCAAGCTGGCCATGACGGGTTGCGGCATTCTGATACTCGTGTTTCTCGCCAAGGCTCGGTTCCTGAATCGAATTCGAACCGGCCTTTTTCTGACGGTGTTTTTCTCTTTCTACGCCTGCCTTGTCTGCTACGAGCTGGTCAGTCTTTTCAAAGTCCTGTAAGCGGAAACCGCACACAAGCAATTCCTTCTGCTGTGTGCTTGGGATAAACTAGCGCCCCTTTCCTGAGCCCCTTTGGGAGTCTCTGGACTCTGGAGAAGTTGGGCTACATAAGTCCCTGAAAAGATGAGTAATTCCGTCAAGGAACAATTGGCGACAACGCCACTGTTCGGTACCAATGCGAGTGCCGTCGAATCGCTGTACGAGCAATATCTCGAGCAACCTGAGTCCGTGGCGCCCGGTTGGAGAGACTATTTCGACACGCTGGGCGATTCCTCAACCGAGATTGCTCACTCCACTATTCGTGCCCGCTTGCAGCAGGAGTCGCGTGAGGGCCGCAAGCCCGGCGGTCGCGTTGTCAGGCGGAGTGGCGGTCAGCCGGCGGCGTCTGCCGAGAAACAGGCAGCCGTTTCGCGACTCATCCAGGTCTACAGCCTTCGTGGGCACCAGATCGCCGATATCGACCCGCTGGGTCTCATGGAGCGGCCGACGCCGGGTGTTTTGAAGCTCGATTACCTGGGTCTTACCGAGTCGGATATGGACTCGGAATTCTTCACCGGTGGCCTGGCCGGAACCAGCAACGAACGCATGAAGCTGCGCGATATTCTCGAACTGCTGAAGGGTATCTACTGCGGCAAGATCGGCGCGGAATTCGCCCATATTTCCCGTGCGCGGGAACGACTCTGGCTACGCAAGCGTTTTGAACAGGGCGCTGCGGCAGATACGCTGAGCGACGACGAGCGTCTGTATGTGCTGGATAAACTGACCAGCGCGGAAGGTATCGAACGTTATCTGCACACCCGCTATGTCGGCCAGAAACGCTTTTCACTGGAGGGCGGTGAGAGCCTGATTCCGATGCTCGACGATGTCATCCAGCAGGGTGGTGCGTCCGGTATCGAGGAAATCGTCATCGGCATGGCGCACCGCGGCCGCATCAACGTGCTGGTGAATATTCTCGGTAAATCGCCGGAAGAACTGTTCGAAGAATTCGAAGGCAAGTATGACCCTGAGGAACTGAAGGGGTCTGGAGATGTGAAGTATCACAAGGGTTTTTCGGCAGATATGAAGACCTCCGGTGGAAACGTTCACATCGCGCTTGCGTTTAACCCGTCGCATCTGGAAATCGTCGATCCTGTCGTCGAAGGGTCCGTCCGGGCGCGGCAGCAGCGACGCGGCGACGCCGAGCGGCAGGAGGTGCTTCCGGTCCTGATTCACGGTGACGCGGCGTTCGCCGGTCAGGGGGTTGTTACAGAGACCTTTCAGATGTCGCAAACGAACGGTTTTCGTACCGGTGGCACGGTACATATCGTCGTGAATAATCAGATTGGATTTACAACCAGCCGTCCGTCCGATGCTCGCTCAACCGATTATTGCAGCGACGTCGCAAAAATGATCGAGGCGCCGATTTTCCACGTCAATGGTGACGATCCGGAAGCCGTTATTTTTGTGACCCGCCTTGCGCTGCAGTATCGACAGAAATTCAAGAAAGATGTCGTTATCGACCTGGTGTGTTATCGCCGCCATGGTCATAACGAAGCCGATGAACCGGCGGCGACACAGCCGATCATGTATGGCCAGATCAAGGGACATAAAACGACGCGACAACTGTACGCAGACCGCCTGATAGCCAGGCAGGTTGCAACGGCGGCAGGTGTGTCGAAGCTACAGGATGCCTATCGTGACCGGCTTGATCGCGGGGAGCCTGTACAGCGGGCTTCGCTCGGTATGATCGGCAACGAATTCACCGTTGACTGGACGCCGTTTCTGCGAACCGAATGGGACGAGGCTGTCGATACGTCAATGAGTCCAAAGACGGTTGCAGATCTGGGCACGTCGATAACGACACTGCCTCCGGACGTGAAGCCTCACGGCCGTGTTCAGCGTATCGTCGACGAGCGTGTGAAAATGGTTTCGGGCGCCGTGCCGATGGACTGGGGATTCGCGGAAACGATGGCCTATGCCGCCCTGTTGCAGGACGGTCACGACGTTCGCCTCGTCGGGCAGGACAGTGGCCGCGGTACGTTTTTTCACCGCCATGCGGTAGTCCACAATCAACTGAATAATCGTGAGTACATACCGCTGCAGCACGTCGTCGATCGGGAGAACGCGTTTCGCGTTATCGACTCGTTTCTATCGGAAGAAGCTGTGCTGGGGTTCGAGTATGGTTATGCAAGCACGGAGCCGAACACGCTTGTTATCTGGGAAGGTCAGTTTGGTGACTTCGCGAACGGCGCGCAGGTGGTCATCGATCAGTTCATCAGCTCCGGCGAGGCAAAATGGGGCCGCTTGTGTGGGCTGACGATGTTTCTGCCGCACGGCTATGAAGGGCAGGGGCCGGAGCATTCCTCCGCTCGCCTCGAACGTTTTCTGCAGCTCTGCGCCGAGCACAACATTCAGGTCTGTGTGCCGTCGACGCCGGCGCAGATGTTCCACATGATTCGTCGCCAGCAGCTGCGCAAGTACCGAAAACCGCTTATCGTCATGACGCCGAAGAGTTTGCTGCGTCACAAGATGTCGGTTTCCGCGATCAGCGATCTTTCCGACGGTCAGTTCGAACCGATTATTGCCGAGAGTGGCGACATAGCGGTGAAGAACACTCGGCGGCTGGTTTTTTGCAGCGGCAAGGTCTATTTCGACCTGCTCGAAGCGCGCGAGATCCATGACGTTGACGATGTCGCCCTGATTCGTGTCGAGCAATTGTATCCGTTCCCTATCGACGAATATGCAGCTTGTCTGGAACCGTATGCCCATGTCGAAGAGGTGGTCTGGTGTCAGGAAGAACCACTGAACCAGGGTGCCTGGTATCAGATCAAGCATCGTCTGCAGGAACCACTGCTGGATACGCAACAGATTTATTATGCAGGGCGTCCCGGTGCTGCCGCGCCGGCATCGGGAATTTTCAAGATCCACGTACAACAACAGCAGGCACTTGTAGAAGCAGCTCTCGGCGTAAAAGCTGAGGCAAGTAAAGTGACCAAGCCTCAGAAAACGAAACGGAAAACCAAATGAGCATAGAGATCAAAGTTCCGCCTCTGCCGGAATCAGTCAGTGACGCGACCCTGGTGGCCTGGCACAAAAATGCGGGCGAGGCGGTGGCGCGTGACGAAAACCTCGTCGACCTGGAGACAGACAAGGTCGTGCTTGAGGTGCCTGCACCGGCAAACGGCACGATTACGAAAATCGTTGTCGAAAACGGCGCAACGGTGGAGGCTGGCGATGTGCTGGCGATACTGGAAGAAGGCGAAGCTGCAGTCGCTGCGGTTGAGTTGAAAGAAACGCCGGCAGAAAAAAAGACGCCGGCAGTTGCAAAGAAGTCTGCTGCTCCGGTGAAGACCAGTCCGGCCGTTCGACGTTTGCTCGACGAGCATGATCTCGATGCAACGATGGTTCTCGGCACGGGCAAAGAGGGACGCATAACGAAGGGCGACGTCATGGCTTTTCTGAAGTCAGATGACAGCAGCAGCGTCACGCCGGGCGATCCGGCACCGGTCGTTGAGGACAGTGTCGCTACAGGCCTTGAGCGCACGGAACAGCGTGTACCGATGACCAGGTTGCGGGCACGTATCGCTGAACGTCTTGTCGACGCGCAACAGACCGCCGCAATGCTGACGACTTTTAACGAAGTCGATCTGACTGAAGTTATGGCGCTACGTAAACGTTACCGGGAGTCATTCGAGAAAAAACACAATGTGCGCCTGGGTTTCATGTCGTTTTTTGCTAAGGCCTCGATGGAAGCCTTAAAGCGGTTTCCGGTTGTCAACGCCTCCGTTGAAGGTCAGGAGATCATTTATCACAATTACTTCGATATCGGCATCGCGGTGTCCAGCGATCGTGGTTTGATGGTGCCCGTGATTCGCGATGTGGACCAGATGAGTTTTGCCGACTTTGAACTCGCGCTTAATGAAATGGCGGCGAAAGCGCAGGCAGGAAGCATCGGTATGGATGACCTGACGGGTGGCACATTCACCATTACGAATGGCGGTATTTTCGGCTCTATGATGTCTACACCGATTCTGAATCAGCCGCAGAGCGCTATTCTTGGTATGCATTCAATACAACAACGTCCAATGGTCGTCGACGGAGAAATCGTTGCCCGGCCGATGATGTACCTGGCGATGACTTATGACCATCGAATTATCGATGGCAAGGAAGCCGTACAGTTTCTCGTTTCGATTAAAGAACAACTTGAGGATCCGGCGCGCCTGTTGCTGCAGGTCTGATCGGTTCTTAGCATAGGATTTACATAGATTATGAGCAGAAGTTTCGACGTCGTTGTCATTGGTGCCGGACCGGCGGGATATGTCGCGGCGATTCGCGCGGCACAGCATGGTAAGTCTGTAGCCTGTATCGATGAGTGGAAGAACAAAGATGGTAAGAATGCGTTTGGCGGCACTTGTCTGAACGCCGGCTGCATACCGTCGAAGGCGATGCTGGAATCATCCGAGTTATTGCACCGCGCCAAACACGAATTCAAAAAACATGGCATCAAGACCGGTGAGGTCGAACTGGACCTGACGGCAATGCAGAAACGTCGCGCGAGTATTGTGCGACAGCTGACTGGTGGAATCGCCGGCTTGTTTAAAGCGAATAAGATCGAAGGGCTGGTAGGGCACGGCAAGTTGTTGGCGGGTAAACAGGTTGAATTCACGCCAGTCGATGGTGACGTCGAGGTAATTGCGGCGAAGAATGTGATTCTGGCATCGGGTTCATCGCCCATTGAATTGGGTATCGCGCCTTTCGATGATGACCGTATAGTCGACTCCTGGGGGGCGCTGGAATTCGACGCAGTGCCGCAACGACTCGGCGTCGTTGGCGCCGGTGTTATCGGACTGGAGCTTGGCAGCGTCTGGGCGCGTCTCGGGTCCGAGGTTACGGTACTCGAAGCGATGGATGACTTCCTGTTCATGGCCGACAGAGACATCGCCAAGATTGCGGCGAAAGACTTCAGGCAACAGGGTCTCGACATCAAGCTTGGTGCGAAAGTGTCAGCTGCCAAAGTCGGCAAGAATGGTGTCGAGGTCAGCTACGACGATAGCAACGGCGACCAGTCTATTGAAGTGGATAAGCTCGTCGTGGCTGTCGGCCGACGGCCGCACACGGACAATCTGTTTGCTGACGATGCCGGCATACAGCTGGATGAACGTGGCTTTATCGTGGTCGACGAAGAGTGCCGTACACGCGTGAAGGGCGTTTATGCAGTGGGCGATTGCGTTCGAGGACCGATGCTGGCTCATAAGGGTTCTGAAGAGGGCGTTATGGCGGCGGATCTGATCGCCGGCGAAACCGCGGAAGTAAATTACGACGTCATTCCGTCGGTTGTTTACACGGCACCTGAGATCGCCTGGGTTGGAAAAACCGAAGCAGAGGTAAAGGCCAGCGGTGTAGCTTACAAAACCGGATCGTTTCCGTTCGCCGCCAGCGGCAGAGCAAAGGCGATGGAGCAGACAACGGGCATGGCGAAGATAATTTCGTCGGCGGAGGATGACGAAATCCTCGGCGTGCACATCGTGGGACCGATGGCCGGGGAGCTGATCGCCGAGGCCGTTCTGGCACTGGAGTTCTCGGCGAGCACCGAAGATATCCAGCGCACGATTCACGCACACCCGAGCCTTGCCGAAGCCATACATGAAGCTTCGCTCGCCGTTGACAACAGGGCGCTGAACTACCCCAACAAGTAAGACAAAAAGGGGTCAGAGCCTTTCGCTACTTCTTACTCCAGAAATCAGCGTTTTTGATGCCGAGGGCGTCGGGGTCGAAGCTGTATTTTTCAACGCCGGCCTTCTTCTGTTTCTCGTAGTCCCGCAGCGCTTTGATGGCGGGACTACCCATAAAGAACAGAATCAATATGCCGACGATATTGAGCCAGGCCATCAGGCCGACACCGATATCGCCCATCGCCCAGGCGAGATCGGCCGAACGTACCGTCCCGTAGAAAACTGCTGCCATGAGAACGATTTTGAGGATTGTCAGTTCATACGGAATGCGAAACGTACGTCGGATGTAGGCGACGTTGGTCTCAGCGATGTAGTAGTAAGCGAGCAGGGTTGTAAAAGCGAAGAAGAATAGTGCAACCGCGACGAAAGTCTTGCCGAAACCACCCATGACACTCTGCAGCGCCAGTTGCGTAAACGCCGGACTATTGATGGTGACGCCGGTGGTCAGCATCCCGCCGCTGACTGCGTTTCCGATGCCGTCTACGTAGTACTGATTTGTAATCAGAATCATGAACGCCGTCGCGGAACAGACAAACAGTGTGTCGATGTAGACAGAGAAGGCCTGCACGAGTCCCTGCTGCGCGGGATGGTCGACCTCTGCTGCCGCCGCGGCGTGAGGACCGGTACCTTGTCCCGCTTCGTTGGAATAGACACCGCGTTTAACCCCCCATCCGATTGCAGCACCCAGGCCTGCCATCGGCGTAAACGCATCGGAAAAGATCATAGAGAGGATGGCGGGCAGCTCACCGATGTGCATGACAATGATGCCCAGCGCCAGCAGTATGTAACCCAGCGCCATAAATGGCACTACAATCTGAGTGAAGTGCGCAATTCGTTTTACACCGCCGAAGATAATAAAGCCGAGAATTGCAACGACGATGACGGCAGCTGACAGTTTTGTTGCCGAAATCTGGTCACCGAGAAAATTCACCGTCGTTTCACCGCCGAACGCTAGTTCCGCAGCATTGCCGATACTGTTCGACTGCACGCCGGGGAGAAGGATACCGACGGCAATAATTGTGGCTATGGCGAATATCCATGCGTACCACTTTTGGCCCATCGCCTTCTCGATGTAGTAGGCTGGTCCGCCGCGAAACTGACCTTCGTCTTCTTCTTTATAAATCTGTCCAAGCGCCGATTCGATATAGGCGGTTGCGGCGCCGAGAAAAGCGACAACCCACATCCAGAAAATCGCGCCAGGGCCACCAAACCCGATCGCCGCGGCGACACCGGCGATGTTGCCGGTACCGACCCGCCCGGAGAGCGAAACCGCGAGAGCCTGGAATGAGGAGATGCCTCGATCGGATTCCTTGCCGGAGAAAATCAGGTGGATCATCTCCCTGAACATCCGGACCTGGACGAAGCGTGTCAAAACCGAGAAAAACAGACCGGCGCCGAGGCACAGGTAGATAAGCGCGTCGCTCCAGATATAGCCGTTGATCGTCGAGACGATGTCCTGCATGCCGAACCCCTCTTATTACTTTTTGTTAGTGGCGCTGGCGATATTACCCCATCTTGGGGCGACGCGACGCGCTTTCAAGCTGCCGCGCAAGACGGATTCGCGATATAGTAGCCGGAATTCGATAGCTCGGGAGGTGAGCGATGCTTTGGTGGCAATGGATGATCGGCGGTGCGGCGTTGCTCGCTTTGGAAATGTTCGCGATCGACACCCAGTTTTATCTTGTGTTTCTGGGAGTCTCTGCGGCACTGGTCGGGCTTGCCGGCCTGCTTGGCATAGATATGGCTGTGTGGCTGCAGTGGTCTGTATTCTGCATCTTGTCGCTAGTACTGATGGTCACGATTCGAAAGCACATTTATCGAATCATGCAGAGCGGTGTCGAAGGATTTCGCGAGACGCTGGCCGGCGAAACGATAAACGTCGCGGTCGATTTGGCGCCGGGTGCCGAAACACGACTCGACTACCGCGGCACGAAATGGACAGCACGAAACACTGGCGAGTCGGCTATCGGCGGCGGGTCACGTGCGAAGGTCGTCAAAGTTGACGGTCTTACGCTTCACATAGAATCGGACCAGCTCTAGCAAGGGAGAAGAAGAATGGAATTCACTACAGGCACTATTGCGGTCCTGGCGCTTGTCATTTTGACCATCGTCGTGATCTCAAAGATCGCGGTCGTCGTCCCGCAGCAGAACGCGTTCGTCGTACAAAGATGGGGTAAGTACAGCAAGACTCTGAATGCAGGATTTCACATTCTCATACCGTTTCTCGACAGGGTCGCCTACAAACACACGCTCAAGGAGCAGGCCGCCGATATTGCCGAGCAGATCTGTATTACCAGGGATAACGTGCAGGTAGGTGTTGATGGCGTACTCTATATGCAGGTACTTGACCCGGCGAGAGCTTCATACGGTATTGGTAACTACATGTTCGCCATCTCGCAACTTGCGCAAACGACGCTGCGTTCGGAGATTGGTAAGATCGAGCTCGACCGGACCTTCGAAGAGCGTGGCACAATCAATCAAAACGTTGTTTCCGAGTTGGACAAAGCCTCCGATCCCTGGGGCGTGAAAGTCCTCCGCTACGAAATCAAGAACATTAACCCACCGCAGGACGTTCTCAGTGCGATGGAAAAGCAGATGCGTGCTGAACGTGAAAAACGTGCCGTTATTCTGACGTCGGAAGGTGAACGAGATGCCAAGATCAACGAAGCTGAGGGCGAAAAGCAGCGCGTCATCAAGGAATCCGAGGCGGTGAAGACGCAGCAGATCAACGAAGCGCAGGGTGAGGCGGAGGCTATTCTGGCGATTGCAACGGCAACCTCGGAAGGCTTACGCCGAGTCGCGAAATCCGTTATCGACCCTGGTGGCCCGGAAGCCATGCAATTGCGGGTCGCCGAGCAGTACATCGCCCAGTTTGGCAACCTGGCCAAGGAAGGTAACACCTTCGTAGTGCCATCAAACCTGGCGGATCTGACGTCGATGATGGCGCTGGCTACGGATATCGCGAAACGAAAACCCGCCGCGTAGAAAGCTCGTCAGTCGGTCAGGCCTTGCGCCTGACCGACACGACGTTGGGGAGCTGCTCCAGCCGATTCATCGCCGAACTCAAGGTAGGCAAATCTCTGATCTCCACGCTCAAGTCCATAATGACCTGCATCGATTTCCTGTCGGTGTGGCTTTTGAGGTCGACGACATTGGCGTCTTCATCCGCGAGGACGGCCGTGATATCCCGGATCAGTCCGCCGCGATCGAAGGCGTGCAGCGTGAGGTCCACCGGATAAGAGGCCGAATCCGATTCTCCCCAGCTGGTCTCGAGGACACGTTCCGGATTTCGCTGGTTTAATCCCAGAAAATTGCCACAGTCCTGACGGTGTATCGTCACACCGCGGCCCTGCGTGATGTAGCCGACGATGAGTTCGGGCGGCACGGGGCGGCAGCAGCGTGCGAAATTGCACAGCAGGTCACCTACACCGGTGATGGCAATAGCGTCCTTTTTCCTGTTCTTCCGTTTTGTCTGGCGACGAGGCTTGATTGACGGCGTCTCCGCTTTGCGAAGGTTTTGCAACGCTGTTGCGATCGATGCCGAAGTCAGGTCGCCCGCGCCGAGCGAAATGCACAGTGCCGCCGTGTTTTTTTGCTTGAGCTTGATCGCAATATTGTCCGTTGGCACATCTTTCTCGTTCAGGCGCGCCAGTTCACGATCGAGAATTTCCCGCCCTTGTCGCAGATGCTGGTCTTTGTCCTGTTGGCGAAACCAGTTACGGACTTTTGCCCGCGCCCGCGCGCCTGCCAGGTAACCGAGCTTGGGACTCAGCCAGTCGCGGCTTGGTTGCGGCTGACTGCCGGTAATAATCTCAATCTGATCGCCGTTTTCTACGCGGTGCGTGAGCGGCACGATGCGACCGTTTATTTTGGCGCCGCGGCAGCGGTGCCCGACCTGCGTGTGGACGTGATAGGCAAAGTCCAGAGGCGTGGCACTGGCCGGCAACTCAACAACATCGCCCTTTGGACTCACCGCGTATATGCGGTCTTCGAAGAAATCGTCGCGGATCTGTTCCAGCAGATCGGCGCCGTCGCCGGCCGGTTCCAGCAACTGTCGCAGGAAGCGAATTTTCTGGTCAAATGCTGCCGGTGCGCCACCTTCTTTGTAGCGCCAGTGAGCAGCTACACCGAGTTCGGCGTGATGGTGCATGTCGTGAGAACGAATCTGGATTTCTACCGTCTTTCCATCCGGTCCGACGACCGCTGTGTGTAACGAGCGATAATCGTTTTCCTTCGGGTTTGCGATGTAGTCATCGAATTCGCCGGGAATGTAGGACCAGAGATTGTGAACGATGCCCAGCGCTGCATAGCAGGCGTTCACGTCTTCGACCAACACGCGCACGGCGCGGATGTCGTACAGCGAGTCCAGACCGCGGTCCTTGCGGCGCATTTTTCGCCAGATACTGTAGATGTGCTTGGCGCGGCCGCTGATCTCGGCCTTAATCCGATGCGCATCGAGCTCCTGCTGTAACTGCGCTTTGACGGCTTCGACAAAGCGCTCGCGTTCGACCCGTTTTTCTTTTAACGCCTTTGCGATACTGGCGTAGGTCTCCGGGTCGTTGTAGCGAAACGCGTAGTCCTCAAGTTCCCACTTAAGCTGCCAAACGCCCAGTCGATTGGCGAGCGCTGCGTAGATCTCACGCGTCTCCAGCGCAAGTGAACGCTGCTCCTCTCGTGGTGCATCCCGCGCCGCTCGCAGGCGGAATAGTTGTTCCGCGATGCGGACCAGAACCAGGCGTACGTCCGATACGATCGCGAGCAGCATTTTTCTGAGCGCCTCGGATTGCTGCATCGCCAGCGCTTCTCCCGGTTTCCAGTTGTCCGGCAAGGAAAATTGATTGAGCTGTTGTAAACCTATAATAAATTGAGAAATACCTGTTAGTTCATTGTTTTTTAAGTATTTACTCCCAAGTATGCCGTCCCGAAATGCCGGGTAGGCATGGACAGCTGCAACGATCCCTGGCGGTAATCCCAGGGGGACGATGATATCGGCCAGTTGCTCACCTTCGGCGATGGCGGCATCAAGTCCGGTTTTCGCGGGTAGCGCGGACAGATATTCGCGCACGATGGCGATGATCTCCCCGGAATCCGCCGTGCCAGCGGGTTTTTCAGCGTTTGCTGACATTCGTTGTTGCTCTTTCGGTGTGTGCCTGCCTGCTCAATACCCGTTATCATACGCGCAGTTTCGACCGTGTTACTCAGGTCGGAGTTTTATTGGGCATCTTGAGCAGGACATCATGGCAGGACACAGTAAATGGGCGAATATCCAGCATCGCAAGGGTGCCCAGGATAAAAAACGCGGCAAGCTTTTTACCAAGCTGATCCGCGAAATAAGCGTTGCGGCAAAAATGGGCGGCAGCGATTTCGATGCCAACCCCAGGTTGCGCCTGGCCGTCGACAAGGCGAAAGCCCAGAGCATGCCGAAGGACAATATCGAGCGCGCCGTGAAACGGGGTGCGGGCGAAACTGACGGTGCCGATTATCTCGAGATTCGTTACGAAGGTTACGGGCCCGGCGGTACTGCGGTCATGGTCGACTGCCTGACGGACAACCGCAATCGAACGGTCGCGGAGGTTCGCCACGCATTTACCAAGTTCGGCGGTAATCTTGGCGCCGACGGTTCGGTGAATTACCTGTTCAATCATGTTGGACAACTCATGATCGCGCCCGGATGCGACGAAGACGTTGTTATGGAAGCGGCGATTGACGCGGGCGCTGAAGATGTCGTGAGCGATGACGACGGTTCCATCGAAGTGCTGACGACCCCGGCTGACTTCGAGCAGGTTCGCGACGCAATGCTTGCCTCCGGCATCACTGCTGAGACTGCGCAGGTTACGATGCGGGCTTCGACAAGTGCGGAACTCGGCGTCAAGGAAGCGAGTTCGATGATTAAAATGCTCGACATGTTGGAGGACCTGGACGACGTTCAGGAGGTCTATAGCAACGCGGACATTGCCGAAGATGTCCTTGCACAGATCTGAGGCTGATTTGACGAACCGCAGACGCATTCTCGGTATCGACCCCGGCTCGAGGCTGACGGGCTTTGGTGTCGTCGATTTCGATGGCGACAAGGCGCTTTACGTGAGCAGCGGCACCGTGCAGAGCATCGACGGTGCTTTTGCCGATCGCCTGCGGCAGATTTTCGAATCCATCGGTGACATCGTCAGCGAATTCCGCCCCGACCTGGTCGCTATCGAAAGCGTCTTCATGCATAAAAACGCCGGCAGCGCGCTGAAACTCGGTCACGCGCGTTCTGCGGCCATCTGTGCCACGTTTGCGCACAGTGTCGAGGTGCACGAGTACGCACCTCGCGAAATCAAACAGGCGGTCGTCGGCAGCGGCGCCGCCAGCAAGGAGCAGGTGCAGCATATGGTGGTCTCGATACTGGACCTCGATGGCGTTCCGTCGCCGGATGCAGCGGACGCCCTGGCAGCGGCACTGTGTCACGGTCACCAGCGACGACTGCGGGCTCAGCTTGGCACGGGCAAGGCCATCGCGGGTGCACGATGATCGGTTCCTTGCGCGGACGCCTGATGTCAAAGCTGGCGCCGCAGGTCGTCGTCGAATGTAGTGGCGTTGGTTACGAAGTCGAAACACCGATGTCGACATTTCTGGATTTACCTGAGGCAGGCACCGACCTGTTTCTCTACATCCATCTCCTGGTGCGGGAAGACGCCCAGATACTTTACGGCTTTGCAAGCGAAGACGAACGGCTGATGTTTCGTACGCTGCTGAAGGTGAACCGAGTGGGAGCGAAGATGGCGCTGGGGATTTTGTCCGCGATGTCGACTAACGATTTTCGACGTTGTGTTGAATTCGAAGACACGACGACGATGTCGAAAATCCCCGGTGTTGGCAAAAAAACGGCGGAGCGGCTCATTATAGAGATGCGCGACCGAATCGGTGCCGCCGCGCCGGGCGGTGGAAAGGCGGCGCTGCTGAGCGTTGCCGCAAGTGCGCGCAGCGAAGCCGTCGATGCTTTGGTTGCCCTCGGTTACAAACCAAAAGAGGTGAACAACCTGATCGCGAAACTCGACGTCGAAGACAAGTCGGCCGAGGACATTATCCGCCTGGCACTAAAACAGGTTGCCGGGTAAATGAGTAATATTAAGCACGATCGCCTGAGCAGCGGCGAATCCGCGAGTGACGACAAGGTCTTCGATCGCGCGATTCGACCGAAGACTCTGCAGGATTACCGTGGCCAGCCTGCGGTCAATCAGCAGATGCGCGTGTTTATCGAGGCGGCGCGCAGGCGCGAAGAAGCGCTCGATCACGTGCTGATTTTCGGTCCGCCGGGCCTGGGCAAGACCACGCTGGCGCATATCGTTGCCAATGAGATGGGTGTGGCACTGCGGCAAACGTCAGGGCCGGTGCTTGAGCGACCTGGCGACCTGGCGGCGATTCTGACCAACCTGGAGCCCAACGACGTGTTGTTCGTCGATGAAATCCATCGTCTCAGCCCGGTCGTCGAAGAGGTTCTGTATCCGGCGTTGGAAGATTTCCAGCTCGATATCATGATCGGCGAGGGACCGGCCGCCCGCTCAATCAAACTCGACCTACCGCCGTTTACGCTGGTCGGTGCAACCACGCGAGCCGGATTGCTGACCTCGCCGCTGAGGGATCGTTTCGGCATCGTGCAGCGCCTCGAGTTCTATACGGCAGAAGACCTGGAGGGGATTACGCATCGATCCGCGGAGATTCTCAATTTGCCGATCGAGGATGCCGGTGCAAAGGCCATAGCTACGCGCTCACGCGGCACACCGCGGATAGCAAACCGGCTGCTGCGCCGCGTCCGCGATTTCGCCGAAGTCGAGGGGGATGGCGTGGTTACGGGTGAGGTTGCCGTCGGCGCGATGGACGTCCTGCAGGTCGACCCACACGGTTTCGATGCGCTCGACCGTCGGCTTTTGCAGACAATCATTGAGAAATTCGACGGTGGTCCCGTCGGTATCGAGAGCCTCGCCGCGGCGATCGGTGAAGAGCGGGGAACCATTGAGGACGTTCTTGAGCCATACCTGATACAGCAGGGTTTTATGATGCGCACCGCGAGGGGCAGGGTGGCAACCAAAAACGCCTATTTGCATTTCGGCCTGCGACCACCAACCGTTTCCGCAACACAGGATTTAGCGCTTGATGACGAATAAACCCTTCGAGTGGCCGGTTCGCGTTTACTACGAAGACACCGATGCGCAGGCGGTCGTGTACTACGCGAACTACTTTCGCTTTATGGAGCGGGCACGTACGGAATGGCTGCGCGCACTCGGCGTTGATCAGGTCGCAATGATGCAGAAGGAGCGGCGAATATTCGTGGTTACTGAAACTCAGGCGCAATTCCTGATACCCGCGAGGCTCAACGACCAACTGGTCGTGACGGCCAGGCTGGAGGAGCTGACGCGTGCCACCTTCGAGATCGAACAGAACATTTACCGCAACGGTTTGGACGGCGAACTATTGGTTCGCGGCGGCGTAAAGGCAGCCTACCTGGATGCAGACACGATGAAACCGAAGCGCGTTCCCCCGACACTTTTCGAGGAAAATCCATCATGACCGCAGATATGTCCGTTATCAGCCTCCTGCTGGAAGCCAGTTTGCCCGTGCAGCTGGTTATGCTGCTGCTTATCGGTGCATCGCTGATGTCCTGGAGCATCATCTTCACCAAGCGGCGGCTGATCCGCCGCACGAAGGACGCCTCCGATGAATTCGAGGCGGCGTTCTGGTCCGGTGGCGATCTCAATACGCTGTACCGCAGCGCCACGCGCGCGAAGGGCGGCAGCATCGGCATGGCAAGCATATTCGAAGCCGGCTTCCGCGAATTCAATCGTGCGATACAGGCAGGCGGCAGCAGTAACGACAAGCTGATCGAAGAATGCCGGCGTGGCATGCGAGTTGCGCAGATGCGCGAGGTCGACCGTTTGGAGCAGAGCTTGGCGACGCTGGCGACGATCGGTTCGACGAGCCCCTATGTCGGCCTGTTTGGCACGGTATGGGGCATCATGGGCGCGTTCATGGGGCTCGCCAACGTGCAGTCGGCGACGCTGGCCGTCGTGGCTCCGCCGATTGCCGAAGCCCTGATCGCGACCGCGATGGGCCTGTTTGCGGCGATCCCGGCCGTCATTGCCTACAACCGTTATGCCGACAAGGTGGTACGCCTCGAATACCGTTACGACGGTTTCACGGAAGAATTCTCGAGTATTCTGCAACGTCACGCGCGCGCCAAGCAGGGGGAGTGAGATGGCCACTCCGCTGCAAAAGCGCAAGCTGATGGGCGAGATCAACGTCGTGCCGTATATCGACGTGATGTTGGTGCTGCTGGTGATTTTTATGGTGACGGCGCCGTTGCTGACGCAGGGTATCGAAGTCAATCTGCCGCAGGCGAGCTCGGAGCCTATTGAAGACGTGCCGAACCACCGGCCGCTGGTATTGAGTGTGGACGCCGAGGGCAATCTCTATCTTGACGTGGGCGAGAACGAAAACGAGCCGGCATCCGGTAAAGAGGTTGTTGCCAAGGTGGGCGCTGTCCTGAGAAACCGGCCGGATACCCCTATTCTTGTAAAAGCGGATCGTGAGGTGCCCTACGGCAACGTCGTTGGCGCCATGGTGTTGCTGCAGCAGGGTGGTGCGCTGAACATCGGCTTCGTCACCGATCCGCTGGACAGTTACCCGGTACCGGAGTAGGTCGACAAGTGGCCAACAGACCTGACAACCTTATTCCTGTCAGCATGGCCGTGCTGCTGCACGTGGCGCTGTTTGCGTCGATGTTTGCGGCGTTTGACTGGGCGCGGCCGGCGCCGATAACGCCGATGGCGATTCATGCCACGCTGGTCACGGAGATTCCCGAAGTGGCCGCACCGCCGGTCGTCGAGAAAAAAACGGATCCCGACCCCACACCGGAGCCCGAACCGGAGCCGGTGGTTGAGGAGCCGCCGCCCGAACCGGATAACTCCGAAGAACTGCGACGCGCGGCCGAGAATGCGAAGCGTGAGCAGGAAGCGCTGATCGAAAAAGAGCGGCTGGAGCGGATTCGCCAGCAGCAGGAGGCCGATCGCAAACGCAAGGCGCGTGAAGAGGCGGATCGCAAGAAGGCCGAGGAGGAGCGCAAGGAGCGTGAGCGGCAGGAAGCCGAACGCAAGCGCGAGGAAGATGTCAAGCGTCAGCGTGAGGAAAACGAGCGGCGTCGCAGGGAGATGGAAGCGGAGGAGAGAGCCACGGAAATCGAGAGCGAGGAGCGCCGCCTGGCGGCAAATAACTCGCCCGCGATGGCTGCCTATCAATTCGCTATCGCGCAGAGAATTCGCAGGTTCTGGTCGATGCCGGCCAGCGCCGGCGCCGACACGGTTTGTGTTGTTACCGTCAGGCAACTTGCCAACGGAGAGATTGTCGGAGTTAATATTCTTAGCTGTAACGGCGACGATGCGGTAAAAAGGTCGGTAGAGGCGGCAGTAAACCTGTCGTCGCCATTGCCGCAGCCTTCCGACCCGGATCTGTTCAGGCCTTTGCTGGAACTGACGCTGCGGCCGGAGCAGCAAAACTGAACCATGAGGTGAATGTGTTTAAGAAACTGCAATTTGCAATTTGCGCCATCGTTTTCATAGCCAGTACTGCCCATGCGCAGAAGCTGCGCATCGACGTACAGGGAATTGCGCAACCGACACCGGTCGCGATTGTGCCGTTCGGCTGGGAAGGAAACTCAGCCGCGGTGCCGCTCGACGTTGCCGAAGTCATCAATGCCGACCTGAAACGCAGCGGTCGCTTTGCGCCGATTGCCGAGAATGACATGCTGCAGAAACCGACGGAGGGCGATGACGTCGATTTCGACGACTGGAGCATTCTCGGTGTTGAGGCGGTCGTTGTCGGTAAGGTGATTCAGAGCGGCGACAACGCCTATACGCTGCAGTTTCAGCTTTTCGATACTTTCGGGCGTCGCCAACTCGTCGGTTACCGCATGCCGGCGAGTCGTGGCACGATGCGTGCGGCCGCGCATCGGGCAGCCGACATGATTTACGAGAAGCTGACCGGCATCAAAGGCGTGTTTGGTACAAAGGTCGCTTACGTCACGGCGGAGCAGCAGCGGGACAACCGTTTGTATTCGCTGATCGTCTCCGATCAGGATGGCGAGAATGAACACAAGATCATGGAGAGCAAAGACCCGATCATGTCCCCGGCGTGGTCACCGGACGGACGCCAGCTCGCTTACGTCTCGTTCGAGGGCTCCAAGTCCTCCATTTTTGTGCAGACATTGCGCTCCGGCAATCGTTTCCAGGTCTCCAGCAAGCCGGGTATCAACGGCGCGCCGGCATTTTCCCCAGATGGTCGCAAGCTGGTGATTACACTGGGCGGCGTCGACGGCAACCCCGATATTTACGTACTCGATATCAACTCGCGGCAGACAAAACGCCTGACGACACACCGGGCGATCGATACGGAAGGAACCTGGTCGCCGGACGGCAAATACATCTACTTCACGTCGGATCGCAGTGGCGGCCCGCAGATATACCGGGTATCGGCCACCGGTGGAACTCCCGAGCGCTTTACCTTCGAAGGGAGCTATAATGCGCGGCCGCGTTTGTCGCCTGACGGTACCCGGCTGGCAATGGTGCATAACGATCGCGGCAACTACCGTATCGCCGTAATGAATATCGAGCGTAAAGATCTGCTGATACTATCGAGCGGTCGACAGGATGAGTCGCCGAGCTTTGCTCCGAACAGTGATATCCTGATTTACGCGACGCGGCAACGCGGCGACGGTGTGCTCGAGACGGTATCGGCTGATGGCCTGATACGTCAGAAGATGGCATCCGGGCAGGGAGATGTACGTGAACCGGTTTGGTCACCGTTCCCGAGATTTTGATTTTAGATTACTTTAAATACCAACCATTAGTTGTTGGTTTTTAACACTTATTTCGCTTACAGGCACGAGGGTTTGTTATGTCTTTTCACAAAATTTTTGCAGTCGCGCTGCTGGGCGCATTTCTCGCAGCTTGCGGGGGGAACACGATTCCCGATCCGGAGCCGACCGATACCACTTATGGCGGTAACAGCGGAGCAGACACAAGCGGCGCGGGTACGGACGGGATGGGCGACCTCGAGGCCTATGGCGGTAACAATGAAGAAATGCTGGGGAACGTGATCTACTTCGAGTTCGATTCCTCGGAAATACGCAGCCAGGACCAGGACCTGGTGGCGGCCCATGCTATCCAGCTCAACGAAAACTCGTTTAACAGCGTGCGCCTCGAAGGTCATGCCGACGAGCGCGGCTCTCGCGAGTACAACATTGGTCTGGGTGAGCGCCGTGCACAGGCGATACGGCAGGCGCTGATGATTCAGGGCGTCAGTGCTTCGCAGATTCAAACGGTGAGTTTCGGCGAAGAACGTCCGGAAGCACTGGGCAGCTCGGAAAGCGACTACGCTCAGAATCGCCGGGTTGAGATTACGTACACTAACTGAAGCCCTGACGATCTTGAATATTCCTAAAGTTTGTCTGCCGGCCCTGTCAGCTCTGTTTCTCGGCGGTTGTGCGCTGCTGCAGCCCGCCGCCGATGACCCGGTGCTGGTCAAGCTCAGCGAGCTGGAGCGCCGTATTCAGAGCATCGAGCGCGTGGTGCAGAACCAGAGCCTCGTCAACCTGACACAGCAGGTCGGCACCGTCGAACGTCGCGGCGACGAGTTACAGGGGCGGGTAGAAGAGCTGGAACACAGTTCGGAAAGCACGGCCGAGCGCCAACGCCAGCTGTACGTCGACATCGACACGCGCATTCAGGAACTGGAGGCGTCGATTCAGGCACGCAACTCGGTGAGCGTCATGGACGGTGGTACACTGCCGCCCGGTCAGCTGCCGGTGCCGGAGGGGTCGGATCGCGATAACTACCAGGCGGCGTTTGAATTGCTCAAAGAAGAGCGCTACGAACCCGCCGCGCTGGCATTTCAGCAGTTCCTGGTCACCTTCCCCAACAGCGAACTCGCTGACAATGCCCAGTACTGGCTGGCCGAATCACACTATGTCACGCAGCAGTTCGAGTCGGCATTGGCCGCTTTCGAGATTGTGATCAGCAAATACTCTGGTTCCCGTAAGGTTCCGGACGCTTTGCTGAAGATGGGCTACTGCAACTACGAGCTCAAACGCTGGGATGCGGCACGTGCTTCGCTGGCTCGGGTACAGAAGGAATACTCCGACACCACGGCGGCGCGCCTGGCGGCTCAGAGGCTGGAGCGGATGGCGGAAGAGGGCGTCTGATACACGCACGCCCGATCGTGGTAAAAAGCGTTTTTTATTGAGTTGTTATCGGGTATCATGCCGCCGGCATTCTGGTGGCATCCCGGCCATCAGGCACCCTGATGGGGCGTTAGCTCAGAGGTAGAGCATTCGGCTTTTAACCGACTGGTCGTAGGTTCGATCCCTACACGCCCCACCACTTTCTTGTTGTCGACGTAGAGTCTGACGGGTCATATGTGGCTTGCAGGAGACCAGCCGAGCAGGGTTGATTCAATTATCCCTCCGACTGATGCCAAAGCCAGCCGGCCCATCAAGTAGTGGCGCTGGACTATCACTGTAGCGGTGTTCTTGCCACTTACGAATGGACTGGCTGGGCGGCGATATACACTTGCTCGTTAGTCATCACCAACCATCTGATTCTGGCACACGATAAAGGTAGAGCACTTGTGCCCGAAGGGAGACGAGATTGCTGTCCAACGGCGACCTGAAGCAGCGCTACCTGAGGTTTTTTCGTAGAACTGGAATATGCCCTCTCCGAATCTGACCAGCATCCTTGTTCCGGCCGGTAAACTATCGCCGAATTCCGATAACGTAAATGATCTTGAAACGTTGGCTGAATTAATATCGTCTTCGTCCGTCCAAAGGTCTTCAACGTGCTGGTGAGGAACTCCGATTTCGTGGCTTTGTGCGCCAGAATAGGGGTATCCTGTTGTTATTAAAGCGAAAATAATGACCGCAAACTTACTCATGCTACCTAACCGGTGAACTTCCGCCATGTCGAATTTCTCCTCTTTTCATTCTCGTCGACATCTATTCGTCGCGTTGGGATTGATTATGTTAATTCTTCTAATGTGGGCGAACTTTACTAATTATAGCGGTAGCCTGCAAGATGGCCTGGTCAGGCAATCCGAATTAGCGGCGACGACGAACGTTGACAGGGTGGACATACGGGAATCAGAGCTTGCTCAGGAGCTGGTTGTCGAGCCCGCCGCTGATCCGGTTACGTCTTTCTGGACCGACCCGGCATTCGTACAAAGCGACGGTAAGCTTAGGTTTGCGGGCTATTCAGATAGTGTTTATCCAGACAGCCCATTGGATGTCTATGAAAGTCATATTAACGCGGCAAATTCCGGTAATACGGAAAGCATGTTCGCGGTATACAGAGCCCTCAGAGATTGCGGGTCCGTACGTGACGGGACGTTTGAAGAATTAGGAAAAGAATATCTGCAAAAAACTTCAGAACCGAATCTGGTTCGGCAATTTAATACCCGAATGGAACAGTGTATCCCTCTCAGAGACGTTGCCGGCAACATTGAACAACAAGAGGTTTATTGGCAAAAAAGGCTCTTCGAGGCGGAGCACCCGGTCATAGTGGCGAATAGCGTGTTCACTCAGTGGTTATCGTTCGGAGGTACGAACGATGAAATTGGACTTCAATTACGCGAAAACGTGATCGCGGCAGCCGCAACAGATAGTGTGTCGGGATACGATCTGCTCGTCTCGTACCTGGCTACCATTTTTCCAGCAGAGCACAATCTCGAAAGAGAAGCGTGGTCTGTTTTAAGTTGTAGACGTAGCCGCTCGTGCAATGTGTCGGATATCAAACGCACTCTTGAACAGCAGTACCACGCACACGACTTGTTGACCATTGAGCAACTGGCAACCGAATACCGTTCCGCCGTTGAGAGTGGCGAGATAGAACCGGATCTCCTTCCGTTACCATATTGGAAACATGGACAACCGGAACATTATTGAGTTTTTGATCATTACGCCGCATTCGAGCTTTGGCCGAGTGGCAGTCATTCGCTCATTCGCTCAATCTGGCGCTCGACGAGCCACTGTCCCAGTCGGGCCACCAGAACGTAGCCACACAAGAACAGCGCCGGTCCCGCGAGGACGGGCAGCCAGGTGCTCGCCCATTCTTCAGGTTTTGGCCAACCGTAGACGATCAGGCAAACCGCCACGATGACGGAGGTGAGCGCTACGTAAACCGCCACTGCGCCGCGCCATGTCGGGACCGGCATTACACCGCCGAGAATAAGTTGTAATGCCAGATAGCCGAAGATAGAAATGGCCAGGACCGCTTGAAAATCGCGAACTTCCGCGTCGGGTTGCCCGAGTGCATACAGCCGATAAAAAATAACGCCGGCGAGCAGGATTTGTGTGACTCCGAGCCAGATAGCTGCAGCATGTCGAGTGTTGGATCTCATGCGCTCGTCAATTTTCGTTTTTTGAATGAACATCATTCTTCTCCTTGCGACCAGAACAGCTCATCCAGAGTTTTGTGTGTCACCTGGGCCAGGCGAAGACAGAGCTTGAGTGTTGGGTTGTAGCCGCCTGCTTCGATAAGGCCGATAGTCTGGCGGGTCACACCGACCCGATCGGCCAGCTCCGCCTGGGTAAGACCGGCCGCAACTCTGGCGAGCTTGAGTCGATTCAATGGTATTTGTGTTGCCATGATTTGAATGTAATATATACCATTCATTTTGTCAATTATATCAGGCAAAATGGCCGGTAAATATTACTTTTCTAAGGTCAATAACAGCATTTTGGGGCTGGTCATATAAGCTCGGGCGGCGGGCTCAGGGTTTTCAGATTGACGTGCGCTGCAGGCCTTCTAGTCGCCCAGGTGAATCTTTACATCGCCTGGATAAGGCCGTCCCTTTCCGGTTTCGATCAGGTCACGAAGGCTTAGCAGGTAACAAGTCCATTTGGTGCTGAAATACAGGAAATCATCATCCGATGCGGCAGCATTTTCGTGCACGAGGCCAACCCAGACCTGGTCGGAATCCTGTTTGAAGGTGAACGTTAACTCGCAGTCCTGCCATGGACCGGGACCGGAAACGCAGTGCAGACGAACGAGCGTATTCTCCTCCAGAGCGTCTAATCTGAAAGACAGCGTGGCGAGATCCTGGAAATACAGATCGAGTACCTGCCCGACCTTGGGCGTTCCAGTCGTCTTGCTGGCCCACCATCCATCGAGCCCCGCTGGCTCGTGCATGGCTCGATATATTCTGTTGATGTCACCGACAACACCAACCTGATGTTTGACTGTAGCCATACGATGTCTCTTTCTGTCATTCCTGGAATGCCATAACCGCGGTGGCCTGGCCTGTTACCCGATTCTAGCCCAATGCCCGAGCTCGGGGGCAAAGCGGATGTTGGCAGTTCTTCATCATCGGATATTACGAAGGATCGTGGGTTGTGGGCGTTTCAAATGGAGCCCTCAAAACGCTGGCTAAGCCTGACCTTAAGAAACTCGAGAAACGCACGCACTTTCGGTGTTGCACCGCGGTGGCTGGGGAACACCGCGTGGAACTCGACTGGCTGAGCGGTCCAGTCGCCAAGAACGCGGACAAGTCGTTTGTCGTCATCGCTGATGTGCAGGTAGCTCGGGAGAATCGCAATCCCACCCCCGTCAACGACCATACGCCTCAGCGTAGTGAAGTCGTTGACAGACGCGCGCGGGGCCAGTGATACCCGTTTGGTGACGTCGCCCATTGAAAGTACCCATTGACTGTTGTCGTGCCGATCGCTCATCACCAAACAATCGTGATTTTCGAGATCCTCCGGTGTCTGTGGCGTACCCCGGTCCTTTAGATACTCCTCGCTCGCGTAAAGAAACAACCCGCAGCGCCCCAGAGCGCGTGCCACCAGGCTTGAATCCTGAAGGGCGCCAATCCGAATCACCAGATCAAAGCCCTCATCGATGACATCGACCTGACGATTTGCCAGGACCAGTTCTAACTGCACCTCCGGGTATTGGCCGATAAATTCTGCGGCCATGGGTGCGAGCAGGTGTTGTCCGGTCGTGACTGTGGCACTGACCCGCAGAGTGCCGCGAGGAATCTCCATAACTCGCTCCACGCAAAGATCTGCGTGATTGGCCTCATCAAGCATGCGACGGCAATGTCGATAGTAGATATCGCCGATCTCTGTAACGTGGACTTTTCGGGTGGTCCTCTCCAATAAGCGCACGCCCAGTCGCTTCTCGAGCTTGGCGATTCGACGGCTGATATTCGATTTTGGTAACTGAGTCGCGTCTGCAGCCGCGGTAAACCCACCGTGTTCCACGACATAGGTGAAGACGGCGAGTTCGTTCAGGTCTCTGTTTAGATTGTCTCTCATATGGAACAGTTTGTCCTGTAGGGAGTTATTTATTGCGTTGATGGAACAGCGTAACTTAGCCGCCGAGCGAGAGACAAGACCCATTGGAGTTGAGTTGTGGAAATACTGCAAAGAGATGACCTGAAACGCAGCGGATTCGCGGGCCTGCGCGAAACGCGGCTGGTGATGGACCAACGCGTTTTTAATCGCCGGGCGGAGACCGGCACCTGGGACGGTATTGGAAACTTCGTTTACCTGGCTGATGCCCGATTCCTGCCGAAGGGCGAAACACGACTTCACGGCCACAAGGAAATCGACGTTATTTCAGTGATGGTGGAAGGCCGAATCGCTCACGAGGGTTCGTTGCAACACGGCCAGGAGATGGACAGTCACCACGTTCAGGCGCAGCGAGCCGGCGGCGAGGGCTTTTCCCACAACGAAATCAACCCTGACGATGCCGAGAATCGAATGATCCAGCTGTGGGTGTTGCCGGAGCGGGCGGGTGTGCCAGCCGGCTACAAGCTGTATAGCCCGAAAGAAGGCGAAATGACCCGTGTGTATGGCGGCTCGACTGATCAGGACGTGACGCTGGATAGTCATACGCTCATCGACGTTGGTCTTCTTGCCGCTGGCAACAACGTAACAATCAACGGTCCCTTCCTCGCGTATGTGACGCGAGGGGCTGGGCGCGTCAACAATAAAACCGTCGGCGACGGTGACCTCATTCGAGGAGAAAACCTCGAGTTCAATGCGGTAGAGCCCACGCAACTGATCGTGGTGTACATCGATTAATCCCAAGCAAGGAAAACAGACCATGGCATACGAGCGATTTAATGCTGATAACGCGGCAATGCTGCTGATCGACCATCAGGTCGGAACCATAGATTGGATGCATTCAGCACCGAAGAAAGACGTCATTCGTAATACACTGGCGCTCGCGAAAACTGCGAAGGAACTGGGCATGCCCGTCGTGCTGACCAGCAGCCAGGAGGATCAAATCCAGGGTCCGCTGCTGCCGGAACTGGAGGAGATTTTGCCGGAGGCCTACCAAAACCGCGTGAAGCGAGGAGGCATTGTCGATGCGTTCGATGATCCGGTTTTCGCCGCTGCTGTCAAAGCCACCGGGCGCAAGAAATTGATCATGGCCGGATTGTTGACCGAAGTGTGCTTAATCTATCCGGCACTGAATGCTCAGGACGAGGGGTATGAAGTGCAAGCCGTTGCAGACGCATCGGGATCGGGTACCAAAATGGGTGATGAGATTGCTCTCGGTCGAATGCAGCAGGCGGGCATTGGTGTAACCAGCACGATCCAGGTCATGTCGGAACTGGTGTTTAACTGGGCTGAGGGCGCTGGACCGAAGGTCCTCCCTGTACTTGGCGAAATCTACGCGGATCTTGGCGGGTAGTACAATGAAGCTAAGCGCCAAAGGTGCAGAACGCGTATCGATATTGTTTATTGCGGCCGGGATGAGTCTTCGCATCATCAGCCTGCAACGGCTGCCTGCCAAATAGTCCATGCACCAATCAATATGAAACCGACACCGGCAACATAGGACAAAAGCCTCGGACTGATGTACTGAGTAACCAGCCCACCCGCCAACACACCAATCGCGGACGTCATTACGAGAGCAAGCGACGCCCCCAAAAATACGGTGATGAGTTTGTCTGGAGACTTTGCGGAAAACAGCAATGTCGCCAGTTGGGTTTTGTCGCCGAGTTCCGCAAGAAATACGACGCCGAAAACTGTCACAGCCAGCTTAATATCCATAGGTAATACCACGAAACTAGTTAATGAGCGCCTGTCGCGGAGTGCGGGTCAATACGAACCATTCCACAACCAGGATGTTTGGTACCCAGCATAGCCAGGATATGGCCGGATAGGCGGCAGAAAACTCGATTCCCGCAACCTGGCTCAACGGTAGATACAGTCGCAAGGTCACCGCCGCCAGGGTCAGGGCGTAGCTGCGCAGCATCCAGGCGCGATGAGCGACGGTGTCACCACGGCGGATATGCCGATACGCATTACAGGTTGTACCGAACCAGCAGACCGCCATTAGTCCGAATCCGAAATGGGTTACCAGGCCGCCGAAAGAATCGAGCGCCAACGCGAAGCCCGCGACAGCGCTGACGATAACGGCAACGACATACACTCGACCAAGCCACCGATGTGCCGATAGAAATCGAGCACGAAGTCGCGAATTGAGTTGAATAGCGCCGGCTATTATGGCGACGATTCCGCCGGCAAGGTGGGCGGAAACTGCGACAGGTGTGTTCGCAAAAAGGTTTTGTACGAACGGCGGTCTGAATGGCGGCACGAAGAGCGCGATGCCGGCGTATGCGGCGACGGCGATGGCTAAAAATGTCATCGTCGACCACGTGAGTTTTCGCATCATTGCCGGGCTCTCCATTCGTCTCGGGAAGCACATTATGCTACAGAGCGTTGTGTTGACCTCAGAGTTTCTTTCTGTTTTAGTCGGAGCCCATGATTGCGACTCCACTCTTGAGCGTCTGGCTGTGTTACTGGCTGGATAAGGACTGACGAAGCCGAGACTTTCCCGCTTCTCGTCGCTGGCCGATACGCCGGCATTTTGATTCTCAGTGTCGCATTCAGGAACCACCATCGTGATAGATATCAAAGCGCTCGTTCGAGCCGTTTTTTTCGTACTCCTATTCGGCGCTTGCGTCGCAGATTCGCAGACTGCCGATGAAGCCGAAGTCGTCGGGTCGAAGTTTGTAGAAGACCTCGGCCTTTCCGGGCTCGCCATATCCGTTGGCCGACACGACGAGATTGTGTGGTCGAAAGGGTTTGGACTGGCAGACGTCGAGCAGCAGGTGCCGGTCTCTCCGGCGAAAACGCGTTTTCGCGTCGGCAGCGTGTCGAAGCCAATGACCGCGCTGGCGGTTGCACAACTCCACGAGCAGGGGAAGCTGGATCTGGACGCTCCCGTACAACGATATGTTCCGTACTTTCCCGAAAAAACAAAAGGTCCGCTGACAACGCGCCAACTGGCCGGGCACCTTGCGGGCATACGAACTTATGCGGAAGGGGAGTACTACAGCACCAGGTCCTACAACTCGGTGGAAGAGGCAGTGTCCATCTTTAAGGACGATCCCCTGGAGTTCGTGCCCGGATCGGCGTATCGATATACCTCTTACGGATACAATCTGATCAGCGCGGTTATCGAAGGCGCGTCGAAGCAGGATTTCCTCGACTACATGTCCGAACATGTTTTCGTCCCGGCGGGCATGTCGCAGACACTGGCCGATCACGTTGTACCCATCATAGAGAACCGGGCGCGGCCTTACGATATTGAGAACGGCGAACTCGTCAATGCTCCCTGGGTGGACAACAGTGTGAAGTGGGCCGGCGGCGGTTTCTTGTCTACTTCCGAAGACCTGGTTCGCTTCGGACTGCTGCATTTATCCACAGAGCTGCTGCGTTCCGAAAGCATCGATTTGTTGTGGTCCAGCTAGGCGACAGCTGCGGGGGAGGCGACAAACTACGGGATGGGCTGGCGGATACGGATTGATAGTCGCGGCCGGCGAGTGGTGTATCACGGAGGTTCCGCGGTAGGAGGCGCCGCCGATTTCCATGTGTATCCGGACGCAGGGCTGGTTATCGTAGCGCTATCCAATACCAGTGCGGAGTACGTTCCCCTGGAGGCCAGTCAGGCACTGATTGACAGCCTCGCCGAGCTATTTCTGGCGGATTAGCCGAAGCCCGAAATTGATTACAGATAAAACAGGCGACGATGCCGCAAAGTGTCGCTATGATTCACCGTTTTGCAGACAGGACCTTTGCGACAAGTGGCGGACAAACGCTGGAAAATCCATAAGTTTGGGGGCAGTAGCCTCGCCGACGCGGCGTGTTTTCGGCGCGTAGCCGGCCTGCTGCTGGACTACGATGACACTCGCCTGGGTGTGGTGGTTTCCGCTATGGGCGGAATGACCGATGCGCTCATCGATCTTGCGATCCTTGCAGAGCAGGATGACGATAAATTCAATGCTGCGCTGAACGCTATTGGTGATCGGTATACGGAAACGGCCCGGGAATTACTCAGCGGCGAACAACTGGTCGAGGTGCTGGACGCCTGGAGCAGGGATGCCGCCGATGTTGTCGATGTTCTGAAAGCCATAGCGCTGGTCAAGTCTGCGCCACAACGTAGCCGCGATGTCGTCGCCGGTTACGGGGAAATCTGGTCGGCTCGTTTGTTAGCCGCATTTCTGCAGCGTGAAGCGCCGCAGCGCGGCGGAACCTGGGTGGATGCCCGCAACGTGATTACCGTACGGGATACCGAACTGGGCCCAACGGTGTTGTGGGAAGAGTCCGCGGCCAAGATGGGGAACGTTGTCCCGGCCGATTTTCGCGGTATCGCGGTTATCACGGGTTTTATCGCCGCTGACGAGGCGGGACTGCAGACGACGCTTGGGCGCAATGGCAGCGACTATTCAGCCGCCATTTTTGCCGCCCTTAGCAAAGCGTCCGAACTGACGATCTGGACGGACGTAGACGGAGTGATGAGTGCCGATCCGAACCGCGTCCCGGAAGCGCAGGTGATAGATCAACTCACCTATAACGAGGCGATGGAACTGGCGTACTTTGGGGCCAAGGTGATTCACCCGCAGACACTGGGTCCGGCCGTCGAGAACGGTATTCCGGTCACCATTCGCAACAGCTACAAGCCGCGGCACCCGGGCAGTCGTATCGAGTCACGAGCGGCGCCAACCGACAACATCAAAGGCATCACGGCGATTGGTGGCATGGCGCTGGTCAATCTGGAAGGATCCGGCATGATTGGCGTACCGGGTACCGCCGATCGCCTGTTCGCAGCGCTGCGAAAAGCCGGCGTGTCCGTAACCCTGATATCGCAGGCGAGTTCCGAGCATTCGATTTGTATTGCCGTACCCGAGCCTGTTGCGGAACGTGCCTGCAAAGTCGTATCGGAGGCGTTCGCGGACGAACTCGACAACGGCCAGATACAGCGCGTCGATACTACCGAAGCTCAGAGCATCGTTGCCGTCGTCGGCGACGGCATGGCGGGAAGTCCCGGGATCGCCGCTCGTTTCCTCGGCACGCTGGGACGTGCGGGTATCAATATCCGGGCAATTGCACAGGGGTCCTCGGAAAGAAATATTTCGGTGGTCGTGGATTCGGCGGAAGCAACCCGGGCGCTGCGAGCCGCGCATTCCGGTTTCTACCTTTCGGCAAAAACGGTATCGATCGGCTTGATCGGCACCGGGACCGTCGGTTCCGCGTTGTTGCGACAGATCGAAAAACAGATCGGCAAACTGGCGCAGAACTTCAACCTCGACCTGCGTGTCCGGGCAATCGCCAGGTCTCAGAAGATGCTGCTCGGCGATCGTCGTATTGAAATCTCCGGCTGGGAGGACGAATTCGTGGCTGCCGCCGTCGATACCGATCTCGAAGTATTCGTGGATCATCTTGACCCGGATCATTTACCGCATGCGGTTATTATAGATTGCACCGCCAGCGATCACATCGCATCGAAGTATGAGGATTGGCTGTCCCGCGGTGTGCATATCATCACGCCGAACAAGAAAGCGTTCAGCAATTCTTATGATGATTACCGGGCGCTGCAAAAGGCGGCCGACACGGGCAGCTCACACTATTTCTACGAAACAACCGTTGGCGCCGCGCTGCCGGTTATCACCACCTTATGCGATCTTGTTCATACCGGGGACGAGATCCGCTCGATACGTGGGATCTTCTCCGGCACGCTCGCCTACCTGTTCAATGTTTACGATGGCTCGACCCCGTTTTCGGAAATCGTTCGGGTGGCGAAGGAGAGTGGATACACGGAGCCCGATCCGCGAGACGATTTGTCGGGCATGGATGTCGCTCGCAAGCTGACGATCCTGGCCAGAGAGCTGGGGCAGGCTGTCGAAATCGGAGATTTCCCGGTGCAGAACCTGGTGCCGGAGGCACTGCGGGAGTGTTCCCTCGAGGAGTTCCTCGAACGGCTGCCCGACTACGACGACACGATGGACACGGTATACCGGGAAGCGGCGGCGCAGAACCGGCAATTGCGCTATGTCGCGATGCTTGATGCCGCCGGCAACGCCTCCGTTGGCCTTGAGGCCGTCGATCAATCGCATTCGTTCTGCAACATCAACCTGACCGACAACATCGTGCAGTTCGAATCGGAACGCTACTCGGCCAATCCGCTGGTGATCCAGGGACCGGGTGCAGGGCCGGAAGTGACCGCCGGGGGCGTATTTTCCGATCTGCTGCGACTGGCAAATTATCTGAGTACGGGTGAAGGTTATGTCTGAGATAGCAACGGCGTTTGCGCCCGCGTCAATTGGCAACGTGGCGGTCGGCTTCGATATGCTGGGGCTCGCATTGGCCGACATCGGCGACCGTGTCATCGCGCGCAAGACCGACCAGGAAAGGGTCACGGTTGCAGAAGTGCGCGGCGTGGATGGTGAACTGCACCCCTATTTGTCGTCCCGGGCGGACGAGAATACGGCCTCGATAGCGGCACAGGCCTTGCTCGATGCACATGGCGGAGCCGGGTCTGTCGAACTCAAGGTGCATAAAGGCGTGCCGCTGCAATCCGGTATGGGTAGTTCGGCGGCGTCGGCCGTTGCCGCCGTTGTTGCGACAAATGCTCTGCTCGATACGCCGCTGGAGGCCGGGGACCTGCTGCCGTACGCCCTCGAAGGCGAAAAGTATGCGAGCGGCGGCCTGCACGCCGACAATGTTGCCCCGAGTTTGCTGGGCGGCCTGATTCTTTGTCCGCAGGTACTGTTGCCGGACGTTATACATTTACCGACCCCTGCAGGCCTTAGCGCCGTGCTGCTGCACCCCGATCTGCAGGTCAATACTGCGCAGTCTCGTCGCGGTCTCTCCAAAGGTGTATCGATGCAGTTGTGGATTGATCAGCAGGGCTTGCTGGCCGGGTTCCTGCACGCCTGTGCGAGTAATGATATCGACCTGCTCGGCCGCAGCTTGCGCGATGTCGTTATCGAACCGCAACGATCCGCAAACGTCGCCTGTTTCGACGCCGTTGTTGCTGCGGCGACAAAAGTCGGCGCGCTGGGCTGCAGTCTGTCCGGCAGCGGCCCGAGTATCTTTGCGCTTTGCAAAGACAGCGATGCACGCAATATTGCGAGTGCCATGGAGCAGGCGAGTCGTGCACAGGGGATTGGTTGCCAGTCGTGGGTGAGCCCGATGACGGCCGGTGGTGCGCGCATAGAGAGCCTGACATGAAGTACTTCAGTACACGTGGCGAGGGGCCAGTAAGTCTGGATGACGCGCTTCGCAAGGGCATTGCCGGTGATGGTGGCCTTTTCCTGCCGGAGCAGCTTCCAGGCTTCGAGGTTGCAGATTTCGCGGCAGCCGGAACGCTTACGGAGATAGCCGCTGTTTTATTGCGTCCTTTTTTTGCCGCCTCGGCGTTGCACGACGATCTCGAGCAGATACTGGCAGAAACCTTCGACTTTCCGGTGCCCACGACACGGCTGCCTGTTGATGGCAGGAACGTCTCGCTTCTGGAGCTGTACCACGGACCGACAGCCGCTTTTAAGGACGTTGGAGCCGGGTTCCTGGCAGCGTGCCTGTCACGACTCGAAGCGGATGTCGAGTCGCCCCTGACAATCCTCGTTGCAACCTCCGGCGATACGGGTGGTGCTGTCGCCGCCGCATTCGATCAAAGACCCGGCATGCGCGTTGCGGTTTTGTTTCCGGATGGCCGTGTTTCAGAGCGCCAGGCACATCAATTGTGTTGCTGGAGCGACAATGTTCTGTCGCTGAAAGTACAGGGTTCGTTCGATGACTGTCAGGCGCTGGTCAAGGCGGCGATGGCCGACGGGGACTTGTCCACCGAGCATCGCTTCAGTTCGGCAAACAGTATCAACATCGGCCGCCTGTTACCCCAGAGTACCTACTATGCGGATGCCAGCCTGCGTCATTTTCGGCGCACGGGTAACAAACCTGGCTTCGTCATTCCGACGGGAAATCTGGGCAATGCTTTCGCCTGCGTGATGGCGCGGGAGATGGGCCTGCCGATTGGCCCGGTGGTCCTCGCCACCAACGCCAATAAGACGATCTCCGATTACTTCCGCACGCTCGAGTGGTTGCCACGGGCGAGTCTGCAGACGCTGGCATCGGCAATGGATGTTGGCGACCCCAGCAACATGGAACGCCTGCGGAAGCTGCTCGGTGATGCCGACAGGCTCCGCGACCAACTCGGTGTCGTGTCCGTAAGCGATACCGAGATCGAGGCATCGATCCAACAGGACTTCAGAGAATTCGGTCTCGCTGTCTGCCCACACACGGCAACCGCGACCCACGCCTGGCGGCACATGGACCCGGAAGATGCGCAGACACACGACTGGATACTGGTTGCGACAGCGCATGCCGCGAAATTCGAGACGATCGTTGAACCTTTGATCGGTGCATCTGTGCCGTTGCCGCCGGAACTCGAGAGCATTTTATCGCGGCCTGCGAAGGCAGTGGCGATAGATGCCAGGCTCGAGTCGCTTGCCGCTGCCCTTCGGGGTGACTAGGATTGGACAAACCGATGTCTGATTTACTGCAAGTTGAGAGCAATACCTGGATGCTGCCTTTGGCGCTTGTCGTCTTGCTGTTGCTGGTCTGGCTTGCGTACAGAGTTTACGGGCGCCGCAGCGGCAGTCTGGAGCGGATTCTCGCCGAGATCGGATTCGACCGCGTCGAGGGGCTGGTTATCCCCAGCGCGGACGAAGGCGAAATCCTGATCGATTTTCTGCTGCTGACTACTCAGGGCCTTCTCATTCTCGAGATAAAAGATGCGCAGGGAATCGTGTTTGGCGGCGACAAGATGCAGGACTGGACCGTCATTAACGACGAGCGTCGTTATACGTTCTCGAACCCACAGCCGGCGTTGTATGACCGCATCGCGGCGGTTCGCCAGATCGTGCGGCAGGTGCCTGTTGCCGGCCGGATTGTGTTTCTGGACGGGGCGGAGTTTACGAAGGGCGTGCCGGATCTTGTCTGTACGCTTGAAGAACTCACGCACGAGTTCCAGGAGGCGGACAAGAATGCCGCAAAATCCAAGATTGAGGCGTTCAAACCGCATTGGGAGCTGATACGCAAAGAAGCGCTGGTCCCCGGCTCGTCCTAGGCGTCTATGCCAACGCTGCAAGCGATAAAGGGCGATATCACCACCTTGTCCGTCGAAGCGATAGTTAACGCCGCTAACGGGACACTCCTTGGCGGTGGTGGCGTCGACGGTGCCATTCATCGCGCTGCAGGTCCCGAGTTGCTTGAAGAATGTCGCGCATTGCACGGTTGCGAAACCGGCAAAGCGAAGCTTACCGGTGGCTACGCGTTGCCGGCCAGATTCGTTATCCATACAGTCGGTCCCGTCTGGCAGGGCGGTCAGCATAACGAAGCGGAGCTGCTACGGAGCTGCTATCGCGAGTGTATCGCTGCAGCCGAAGCGCGCGGCCTGTCGTCTATCGCATTCCCGGCTATCAGCACTGGCGCTTTTGCTTATCCGGCCAGCGCCGCGACGGAGATCGCCGTGGCAACGGTATCGGAGGCCGTACAGGGCACCGAAGTGATCGCGGAGGTGGTTTTTTGCTGTTTTTCAAAGGCCGATCTCGACCGCTATCGCGCGGTACTCATGCAGCCTGGCTAGTTCGACGGCTTATGCTGTCCGTAGCGTGACTACTCGTAACTCGTAAGGTCAAAGAAGCGTATCGCGTTCGCCGTTGTTATTTCTGCTACGTGTCGGACACTCTGATCGCGGGCCTCGGCGAGCGTTTGTACTACTTCCGGCAAATACATTGGTTCGTTGCGGCGACTTTTCGGCCTGGGGCGAACGGTTCTCGGCAGTAGATAGGGTGCATCGGTCTCGATCAGGAGTCTGTCGTCAGGGATACAGGAAACGATATCGTGTAAGTGCTTGCCACGCCTTTCGTCGCAGATCCAGCCAGTGATCCCTATGTATAGCCCCATAGCGACGTACTCTCGCAGCGACTCTCCTTCGCCGGTGAAGCAGTGGGCAACAGCGCGCGATAAATCGGGCAGCGCAGGTTCGAGCACGTCGACGAAATCGTCATGTGCATCGCGTTGGTGGAGAAACACCGGCATGCCGGTCTCGACGGCGATGTCGAGCTGTCGTTTGAACGCCTCCAGCTGCGCTTCGCGCGGTGAGAAGTTGCGGAAATAGTCCAGCCCGCATTCGCCGACGGCGACGACCGCTCGTTTGTCCACCAGCGAACGGATGAGTGCATCGCTCTCATCCGTGTAGTCTGCGGCGTGGTGCGGATGGACGCCGGCGGTCGAATACAGCGTGCCAGGTGCCTGCCTGGCAAGTTCGGCCGCGCGGACGTTGCTGTCGTCGCTGCTGCCGGTAACGATTATCTTGTGTACGCCGGCAGCCCCGGCGCGCTGCATCATCTCGTGACGATCCTCATCGAAACTGTCGTGCGCCAGGTTGGCACCGATATCGATCAATTGCGGATTCATTCTAGTATTGACCCCAGCGAAAAACTCGCGCGCCGATCGCGAGAAAGATCATGCTCATTACCGACAATGCCAGCAAACTGGGCGCGACATCGGCAAGTGTCGCTCCATCGAGCATGACTGCGCGAGCTGAGTTCAATACATGAGTCAACGGAAACAGATTGGCCGCAGCCGTGACCGCATCCGGAGCTCCTTCCAGCGAAAACCAGACACCGGACAGCAGCATCATCGGCCAGTTGATCATGTTCAGCAGGCCACCGGCGAGTTCTTCGCTGGTCACGCGTGCAGACACTACCAGGCCCAGCGAGATCAGCGAGATGGCCCCGACGATAGCCACCAGAAACAGTGTGAAGTAACTGCCCTCCATGCGTGTACCGAGAATCAGATGTGTGCCGGTATAGATAAAGCTCGTAATCAGCAGTATTAACACCATCCGCGAGGCAACCTGCGCGGTGATAAACTCAAACGACGTCAGCGGCGTGGCGCGAAGACGTTTCAGGAAACCGTTCTTTCGGTAACGAACGACGACGTAGCCAACACCGAACAGGCAGCTGAACATCATGTTCATTCCGAGGATGCCGGGCAGCAACCAATCGGCATAACTCACCGCAGCACCGGTGATCTGCTGTTTGTCGATCGCCTCTGCGGCGCTGGACCCGGAATGTAACAACGCAATCTCGGCGAAGTAGCCCTTCGGCGATTCGGCATTGATCCAGTATCGCGTCGCTTCGCCGAACTCAACGAGGAGGTCGAGCTGGTGGCGTTCCACTTTGCGCAGCGCCACTTCGATATCGTCGTAGGGAACAAACCGAATGTAGTTCGTTTCGAGGAAAGCGTGTTCGCTGGTGTCGATCTCGGCTTCGTCCTGCAGGATGCCTACGGTGTATGCATCGCGGTCGTTACTGAAGGCAAACGACAAACCAAACATCAGTACGAGCGGCAGAATCAGGTTCCATGACAACGACGCACGGTCCCTCAGGAACTCGCGGTTTCGAGCCTGGAATACGGCATAAATCCTCTTCAACATCTGCACTAGGCTCGCAGTGAATGACCGGTCAGGTCCAGAAACAGGTCTTCGAGGTTCGGTTGCCGGATTTTGATCTGATTGAGGTTGCTGACGTGCGCTTCGAGCTGCTGCAGGCTGGCGCTGACATCGGTTGTCTGCACTTCGACAATGCCTAGA
Organism: Woeseiaceae bacterium; assembly: GCA_021773035.1. GTDB lineage: Bacteria > Pseudomonadota > Gammaproteobacteria > Steroidobacterales > Woeseiaceae > UBA1847. The sequence goes on along the minus strand of JAJFKU010000066.1, from coordinate 46,531 downwards.
TTGTCGAGGACCGTATGCTCGATTCCCTCCAGGTCGCTGGTCAGGTCCGTGATTGGCAGTTCTATGATCAGGCCATCGTACTGCTGTTGCAGTAGTTTTTCCGGCGAGCCCTGTGCGATGATCTTACCGGTGTCCATGATCGCGATTTCGTCGCACAGCACCTGCGCCTCGTCCATGTAGTGGGTGGTCAGCAGTATTGTTGCTCCACCGGCGCGAATACTCTGCACCAGGTCCCAGAAATTTCGGCGTGCCTGAGGATCGAGGCCCGTCGTCGGTTCGTCCAGAAAAATCAGGCGCGGCCGGTTCACCAGCGCGACTGCCAGCAGCAGCCGCTGCCGCTGTCCACCGGAGAGTTTACGATTGTCGCGGTCCAGCAGGTCGCCAAGCGAGCACTGTTCGACGATCTCGTCGAAATCCGCCTGCCGCTCATACAATGTGCGGAACATCTCAATGGTCTCGCGTACCGTGATGAAGTCCTGCAGCGCAGTATTCTGGAACTGGATGCCGGCTTCCTGGCGAAACCGGCGCCCGGCGATCTCACCGTAATAATAGACCTCGCCTGAGCTCGCGCTCGCTACGCCCTCGATGATTTCCACGGTTGTGGTCTTGCCGGCACCGTTGGGTCCAAGCAGCCCGAAACAGGTACCTTCGCTCACCGCGAAACTAACCCCGGCCACAGCCAGGACGCCCGGGTACTGTTTGCGGAGGTTGCGGGCTTCCAGGGCTATCGTCATCGCGCTAGAGTAACCAAATGCAGGCCGGGCGGCCACCGCCAAAACGGGCTTGCAACCATTTCTGTCTGCGCGGTATCTAAATGACAGTAATCGGGTTTTTGGGGCTCAGAAAATGATGACATCTATGAAAAAATCAATGTTCACGATCGGCTTGCTCACGTTATTGCTGTCGCTACCGGCTTTTGCCGGCAGTGTTAACAAGAGCATCAAGATTGCTGCTGGCGCCGAGTCTGACGGCGCCAGCTCTGTTAACGGCAGTATCACCGTCGGTGCGAATGCCGTTGTCGACGGCGGCGTAAAGACCGTTAACGGTGCGCTCCGCGTAGATTCAGGGGCGAGCATCAGGAACGCGTCCACCGTGAATGGCAGCGTAAAGGTCGCGGACAACGTGCAGGCGAAGAACCTCAGTACGGTCAACGGCTCGGTGCGAGTTGGTGAGTCGACGACCATTGCCGGGAATGTGGAGGCGGTCAACGGCAAAATCAGCGTTGCGGCGGGGTCACGGGTCGACAGTAACGTCACCAATGTCAACGGGCAGATCGACTTATCCGGTGCTGAAATCGGCGGCGATGTGTCTACGGTCAACGGTGACGTCAATATTGTCGATGGCGCAGTTGTAAAGGGCGACCTGATTATCGAGAAACCAAGCAACTGGGGTTGGAACAAGGGTAAGAACCGCAAACCCCGTATCGTGGTTGGACCCGGGTCCAGCGTAGAGGGTGTTGTTGAACTCGAAAGGGAAGTAGAGCTGTTTATCAGCAATACGGCTGAAGTGGGTGGTGTCAGCGGCGTAATGTCGATGGACGATGCCGTCCGTTTTAGCGGCGACAGGCCCTAAAGTCCCGTAGAATACGAGCTGTGCAAAGCGCAGCTACTCAACTGGCCCTGTTTTCGGAAAAAGACGAGCCCGACTCGATGTCGGGCTTTTCTGTGCGTGAAAGCGGTCGCGCGAAGCGGCTGTCGATCAAGGTGTTTCCTCGCGGCCGGGTGGAGGTCGTTGTTCCGCGTCGGACACGGCCTGGCGACGTACGCGAGTTCGTCGAATCGCATCGGGACTGGATCAGGAAGGCACGCGAACAGTTTGCCGCAGAGCACGCGCCAGAGCCTTTCGCGTTGCCACGAACGATTCGCCTGGACGGTATTGAGCGGCAGTTTGTCGTTGAATACAGAAGGACTCCGGGGGCCAGAACGGTCAAGTACCGCGGCAGAGATACAGGCGTCATTCTTTCCGGGCGGGTGGCTGACGAGCAACTCTGTGTGGACGCTCTCAAGCGATGGCTGACCGGTCTTGCGAAGTGCGAGTATGCGCCTCGACTGCAGGCGCTGTCGGCAGTGACCGGTAATTCGTTCAAGAAAATGCACGTACGCGGGCAGCGCACCTGCTGGGGCAGTCATTCAAGCAGCGGCACGATCAGCCTTAATTACTGCCTGATGTTTCTCGATCCGGAGCACCTGCGCTACGTGATGATTCACGAACTCTGTCACGCCCGTCACATGAACCATTCGCGCCGTTTTTGGCGACATGTAGCAGAGTTTGAGCCGAACTACCGCAAGCTGGACCGGGACCTCAACTCCTGCTGGAAAAGAATACCGACATGGGTCGGTATATACTGAGGGCCGGCAAAAAAAAACAGCCGGCTAGCCCTGGTCGAGCAACTCGCGCAGATTGATCACGGCAGCGTTAGCACGCGCGAGGTAATTCGCCATGACGAGTGAATGATTGGCGAACAATCCATAGCCGCCACCGTTCAAGATCATCGGCGACCGCAATGGCTCCAGGCTGGCCTCCAGTTCGCGAATGATCTGACGCACGCTGACCTCGGCATTCTTGTCCTTGAGTACGTGTGCAAAATCGAACTCGGCGGCACGAAAGAAGTGCACCAGTGCCCAGGCGGTACCGCGTGCTTCGAAGAAGATATTGTCGACCTGAAACCAGCCGGTACGGACATTGACGGTGTCCGGTTGCGGTCCGGCCGACTCGGCGGCAGGATCGCCGGCGAGATCGTCGTTGATGCGATCGCTGACAACACTGTTACCCAGTCGTCGCGTCAGGCTGCCCAGCCGCTTTTCGACCTGTGACAGCCACTCGCGAAGATTATCGGCCCGCGCGTAAAACTGCGTGTCGGGGTCGCCGTCGAGCAGGCGTTGCCGGTAGTCGATGAACGACTCGATGCCGTCTCTGTATTCGGATTCCGTTGCCGGGAATATCCAGGAATCGTTATTGAAGAAAAACTGCGGTGCGCCGGCGGCAACGTCCTCGTCTTCCTTGGACTGCGATTGACTGCGGGTGTAGTCGTCGCGCATTACGCGACCGAGATCCCTGATCTGTGTGACAACGCCGAACTCCCAGCTTGGGATATTGTCGAGAAAAACACTCGGCGGAATCTTGTCGTTGGTCAGGTAGCCGCCCTGTTTATCGAGCAGGGTTTCGGCCACCCTGATCAGGGTGTCGGTGGTAGATAGTCCGACGATCGCGGTTTCGGACTCACTGTCCGCGGAACGATTGACCCAGAAAATATCGGGCTCCCGGGAAAAGTAGATCCCGAGTATGACCATGATCAGGAGCAGGGCGCCGACCGACCATCCGGCTGTCTTAGCCCATTTTCTGCTTGCCAGTATGTTTTCCGCTGTGCGTTTTTTCATCGTTTTTCAAGGCCCGGCATTGACGGATCAGGCGGCTAGTTGTCGCAGTACGTAGTGGAGAATACCGCCGTTCTCGTAGTAGTCGCGCTCCTTCGGCGTATCGATACGGACCTGGGCTTCGAAAGTGACCGTATCGCCATCCTCCGCTGTTGCTGTGACCGTTACCGTTTTCGCACCCGGGTCGGTCTGGCCGGAGACCGCGAAGGTCTCTTTGCCGGTCAGACCCAGCGAAACCGCATCCTGGCCATCGATGAATTGCAGGGGTAGTACGCCCATCCCGATCAGGTTCGAACGGTGGATGCGCTCGAAGCTCTTTGCAATTACGGCTTTAACGCCGAGCAGTATCGTACCCTTGGCCGCCCAGTCTCGCGACGATCCGGTACCGTATTCGCTACCGGCGATAACAACCAGCGGCGTGCCTTCTTCGCGATACCTTACCGAAGCATCGAAAATCGACATTTGTTCGCCGCTCGGCTGATGGCAGGTCCAGCCACCTTCGGTGCCCGGTGCCAGCAGATTACGCAATCGAATATTAGCAAACGTACCGCGCATCATGACTTCGTGATTGCCGCGACGCGAACCGTAGGAGTTGAAATCGACCGCTTTAACCCCTTGTGCTCTCAGGTAGTCCGCAGCAGGACTGTCTGCCGCGATGCCGCCGGCCGGTGATATGTGGTCTGTCGTAACGGAATCTCCCAGCAGCGCCAGGGCGCGTGCACCTTCGATGTTTTCGACAGCAGTGGTCGCTTTAGTCATGCCCTCGAAGTAGGGTGGGTTCTTGACGTAAGTCGACTCGGCATCCCAGGTATAGATCTCGCCTTCCGGTGAATCGATGTTCTTCCAGTTTGCATCGCCCTCGAAGACGCTGCTGTAGCTGGACTGGAACATTTCCGAATCGATGTTACTGCCAACCGCTGCCTGCACTTCCGCCTGGCTGGGCCAGATATCTTTCATGTACACCGGGTTGCCGTCCTGGTCATCGCCCAGCGAATCGTTGTACAGATCGACATCCATGTTGCCGGCGAGCGCGTAGGCGACGACCAGCGGTGGCGAGGCCAGGAAGTTGTGCTGCACGAGGGCATGAATACGGCCCTCGAAATTGCGGTTACCCGACAAGACGCTGGTGCCGACGATGTCGCCTTTCTGCACAGCCTCGGCAATTTCGGGCAGCAATGGTCCGGAGTTTCCGATACAGGTGGTACAGCCGTAGCCGACGGTATAAAAACCCATGGCGCCGAGATCGTCCATCAGGCCGGACTTTTCGAGGTAGTCCGTGACTACCCGCGACCCGGGGGCAAGGCTGGTTTTGACCCATGGCTTGACCTTCAGGCCTTTCTCGCGAGCGTTCTTGGCGACGAGGCCCGCGGCGATCATTACGGCTGGGTTGGAGGTATTGGTGCAGCTTGTGATCGCCGCGATCAGAATCGCGCCGTCGCGGATTTCGGCATCCTCTCCGTTGATGTTCGCTACGGCACTGCCGCCTTCGCCGCGCTCGGCGATCGCGGCTTCGAGATGTTTGGCATAGGTTTTTGCGGCGGCCGTCAACGCGATGCGGTCCTGAGGGCGTTTGGGGCCGGCAATACTGGGCACGACATCGCCCATATCGAGTTCCAGTGTATCGCTGTAGAGCGCGTCTGGCTCACCATCGTTGCGCCACATGCCCTGTTCCTTGCCGTAGGCTTCGATAAGCGCGCATTGCGCGGCATCACGGCCGGACAGCTGCAGGTAGCGAATGGTCTCGCCGTCTATCGGGAAAATGCCGCAGGTCGAACCAAACTCCGGCGCCATATTGCCAAGGGTTGCACGATCGGCTAACGGCATGTGCGCAAGGCCGTCGCCGAAGAACTCGACAAATTTTCCAACCACACCTTTATTGCGCAGCATTTCGGTGACCGTCAACACCAGGTCTGTTGCCGTGGTCCCTTCTTTCAGTTTGCCGCTCAGTTTGAAGCCGACAACGTTCGGAATGAGCATCGTAATCGGTTGGCCCAGCATAGCGGCCTCTGCTTCGATACCGCCGACACCCCAACCGAGAATACCCAGCCCGTTGATCATCGTCGTATGCGAATCGGTGCCGACCAGCGTATCGGGGTAGGCCGAGCGGGTGCCGTTCTTCTCGGCATCGAAAATGACGCGGCTCAGGTACTCGAGGTTGACCTGGTGGACGATGCCGGTATTCGGCGGCACAACGCGGAAGTTTTTCAGAGCAGACTGACCCCAGCGTAGAAACGAGTAGCGCTCCTTATTACGGTGGAATTCAATCTTGTTGTTGAGATCCAGGGAGTTCGCCGCGCCGTAATTATCGACCTGTACGGAGTGATCGATGACGAGTTCCGCCGGCGACAGCGGATTGATACTGTCAGCGGAACCGCCGAGCTTGACGACGGCATCGCGCATCGCGGCGAGATCGACGACGGCGGGAACGCCGGTGAAGTCCTGCAGAATAACGCGGGCCGGAGTGAAGGAAATTTCGGTGCTTGGTGCAGCTTTCGGGTCCCAGTTTGCGAGCGCGAGAATATCGTCGCGGGTCACGTCGCGGCCGTCTTCGTGGCGCAGCAGGTTCTCCAGCAGGATCTTAAGCGAATAGGGAAGGCGATCGACATGGCCCTCTTTCACAGCGTCGAGACGATAAATTTCAAACTGGTCGCCACCGACCTCAAGCGCTGAACGCGCGCCAAAGCTGTCCGTCATGGTGTTTCTCTCCGGGGTATTGGGTTCTCAGCGGCCAGCGAGCCGCGGGGCCGCATTATAGCGAATGGCGGCGGGTTTCGCTTAGCCTATTTGGTCTATGACCGCACCGCCGAGGCAGCGGTTTTCGTCGTAAAAAACGACGAATTGGCCAGGTGCGACCGCTTTTTGACGCTGCTCGAAACGGACTTCGACGGTGCCGTCCGCAAGCGTCGTCGCATGACAGCGCTGGTCGGCTTGTCGATAGCGCACTTTGGCGCTGCAGTGCAGACCGGTGGCAAGGCCTGCCGGGGCGGCGCCAATCCAGCTCACAGCCGTGCCGATGAGGCGGTCACTGAATAGCCATTCATGCTCACCCTGGGCAACCACCAGCACGTTGTCGTCGAGGTTTTTACCGACGACATACCACGGCTCCTCGCCGCGATCGTTGCGGCCGCCGATACCGAGACCCTGCCGCTGCCCCAGTGTGTAGTACATAAGCCCCTGGTGGGTGCCGATCTTCTCTCCGCCGGGCGTTCGCATATCACCCGGGTTCGCCGGCAGATAAGTACTCAGAAACTCACGGAATGGTCGCTCGCCGATAAAACAAATGCCGGTGCTGTCTTTTTTATCGTGAATCGTCAGCCCGGAGTCACGGGCAACCCTGCGTACCTCCGCCTTCTGCATATGCCCCAGCGGAAAAACGCTTTCAGCCAGCGCGGTGGCGTCGACCGCATGCAGGAAGTAGCTCTGGTCCTTGCCGGGATCGGCTCCCTTAAACAGTGCGCCATGACCGTCGACGACGCCGGAGCGGGCGTAGTGGCCGGTTGCCAGCAGTTCACCGCCAAGCCGCCTGGCATAATCGCGAAATACGCCGAACTTGATTTCCCGGTTGCACAATACATCCGGATTCGGTGTACGTCCGGCACGGTATTCGTCGAGGAAGTATTCGAAGACCTGGTCACGATACTGTTTCGAGAAATTGACGTTGTGTAACGGGATACCGAGTTGCCCGCAGACGTTGCGCGCGTCCTGCAGATCGTCCGCGGCGGTGCAGTAGCCATCGTCGTCTTCCCAGTTGGTCATGTGCAGTGCGTGCACGTCGGCACCGCTCTGCTGCAACAGGATCGCCGCAACGGCGGAGTCGACGCCGCCGGACAGTCCGAGGATGACGCGTTTGTCCGCGACCTGAATGTGTTCTGGAGCCGTCATAGGCGCGGCAGTGTATCATTCCCAAAAGGAGGTAATCAGTGGGAAAAGTTTACGAAGTCATCGATGACTCAATTCGTGCCTGGGTCGGGCGCCAGCATATGTTTTTTGTCGGCACCGCGCCGCTGTCCGAGCACGGCCACGTGAACCTGTCACCGAAGGGACATGATTCGCTGCGGATACTCGACGGCAAGACGCTTGCCTATCTGGACTACGGTGGCAGCGGTGCAGAGACGATCGCTCATGTGAGGGAGAACGGACGCATCGTGATCATGATGTGTGCGTTCGACGGCCCACCCAAGATCTTCCGGTTTTACGGCGATGGCGAGGTAGTCACACCGCTCGACGACGGCTTCGAAGAGCTTGTTCAACTCTTCGATATTCCGGGCGTGGGTGTCAGGGCAATTATTCGTGTGCACGTTAACAGGATTTCCGATTCCTGCGGTTACGGTGTTCCGAATTACGACTTCAAGGCAGACAGACAGTCTTCGCAGAACGCGACGGCGAGTAAAGGCACTGAAGGGGTACGCGAGTATCTGCTCGAGAAAAACCTGACGAGTATCGACGGTATTGCGGCGATTACAGAAGCCGAAGCACGGGCCTACGTGGGCCCCGAAAAACTCACCAGGTAGTAGGCGGGGGCCGCTGCCCGAGCGTTCAAACGAGGTCGGCGGTAGCCAGCACCCGGTGGACGTTGTGCTGCAGCGGCAACATCCCGGTTAGCAGTGCGTCGGATTCGCGTCTGCCGGCCATATAGTCTTCCACACAACGCAACACCACCGGTGAGCGCAGCAGTGGCCGGCGTGCTGCAATTTCCGGCAGCGTTGCCCAACGGCGAGCGATGATACTGTCATCCAGCGGCTGTGTTTCGTCACAGGAAATATAGTTGGCCGCATAGATGATGCGCAGAAACTGCTGTCGTGTTTGCGGGTGTATCCACAGGTATATGCCAATGAGTTCACCGCATTCGACAACGCAGCCGGTTTCTTCCAGCGTTTCCCGAACTACGGCCGCCTCGGGTGTTTCACCGCTTTCTATGTGGCCGCCGGGCTGGCTGAATACTTCTCGCCCCATGGCCCGCTCCTGGACCATAAGAAAACGTCCGTCGAGGTCGACGACAGCGCCGACCGTTAAATCGGTTGAATGCATCCTTGTCCCTTAAATGGTGCCTGTTGGGCGTGCTAAATACCGAGTTGACGAAATTCCATTTCCACTTCACTGGCAAGCCAGATTTCGTCGAACATTTTACCGTATAGTTTCGCAACGGCAGGTTCGTAGGTATCGACGATGCCCTCCCAGCGATTTGCCTGCAGCCGATAAACGAGTGCGGTTTCATCGGCGATGCAGAACGCTTCGGCGTGTGTACGCAAATCTTCGCGGACATGTCGGAATTCGATGTAGGTATTCAGGCGGCGGCCCAGGTGGACGAAATTGTTGCCGTTCTTTACTGCTCGCGAAGGATCGGCGATCAACACCCGGATTCTCGCATAGGCCTGTGACAGCACCATACGTTTGATGATTTCGAGGAACTCCGGGTTGTCGTAGATGCCGGGTTCGAGGTCATGGGTGAAGATCGATACCTTACGGGATGCTTCGCCGACCACTTCCAGCGCCGCCTGTCGCATTTCGTCGCGGGTCGAGATAACCCAGCGTTTGCCTTTTTCGCGTGCTTGTTCCATAGACTGAACATAGTAGCGGTCAGAAAGACTTACCAGTGCCAACTGCGTCACGTTTTGGCGGAGAGTTTTCCGGCGACGGGCCACGGTATCCCGCGCGTTTATTGGCTTTGCGGCGGTTGCGAAAATAGTCCCAGAAGCCTTTTACTTCACATATGGTCAGTGAGTCTCAGGTATCTCGAATGCGCCGCGTTCGAGCATCCAGGCAAGCAGGTCTGCGTGTTTCCCCACTGTCGACGCGTCGCCGAACAGTGCCCGGGAGTCACAGATATGCCGCAGGAGCTCATGACAATCTGCCGACACCCGGATGCTGTCACCGTTGATGTACAGGCGCTGGTCATCGAAAGCGATCCTGGCCATCCCGTGCAGGTCGATCTGCCCGCCGTTTTCGAGTTTCGCGAGCAGCGGGCCGAAGTCCTCCGGGGCAGCAGCTTCCGGCCTCAGCCAGGCTTTTGTCTGCGTCGCGAAGCGACCGAGGGCGTCTGCGACATCGTCGCGCCTGGTGTCAGCGAGTTGTAGCAGTCGCTGTGCCCTCTGTATCGCGGTTTTCGGCAGGTAGCCTGGAGTAGCCTCTTCGATGCGCAGTTCCGGGTCACGATAAAAGTCGTCCGCAAGCGCCGCAGGACTATCCAGGCCGAGCTCCGCCGCCTGCGGGGCACGCATACCGATTGAGTACGTCATGCAGGCCCGCTTCGCGACGCCCCAATGGGCGACTCCGGGCGGCAGATAAAGAACATCGCCTTGCCGCGTTTCGTGGCTGGCATCGCCGTCAAAGTTCTCCAGCAGGGCGAGGTCTCTACTCGCTGCGGCATCCTCTTTTACTTCGCCGCAGCAGAATCGCCAGTTACGGATACCGATGCCCTGGCAAAGAAAAACATCGTAGTGATCGCGGTGTGGTCCGACGCCGCCGCCCGGCGCGGCGAAACTCACCATCAGATCGTCGATGCGCCAGTCCGGGATAAACGGGACGTGCCGGAAAAGCGCCCGCATGGCCGGGAGATGTTTCTCGACGTCGTGTACAAGCAGCGTCCAGTCGCGTTTCGGCAGTTCTCCGAGATACTGTGCGTCGAAAGGGCCGGTCTCGACGCGGTATCGGGCGCCTTGTTCCGAGCGCTCGACAAACACGATGCGCGATTCAACGTCGTCGTGCGTCGCCAGCCAGCCGAGTTCGTTGCGGCTTATTGCCGGTCGTATGCCGTCCAGGGCACCCGGCATGAACAACGGCTGTTTCTGCCAGTAGCGGTCAAGAAAACTCCCGGCCGTCAGGTTTCCCGGCAGTAGCAGCACGCGCGCGTCTAGATATCGCGTGCCTGCTGCGCAGCCAGCCCGATATAGGTCTCGGGCGTCAGTGCTTGCAGCCGGGCGATCTCGTCTTCCGGTATCTCCAGCGTCGCAATGAATGCCTGCAGGATTTCCTGGGTTACCGTCTGGCCGCGCGTCAGCGCCTTCAGCTTCTCATAGGGCTCAGGAATGCCGTAGCGCCGCATGACCGTCTGCACGGCTTCCCCCAGCACTTCCCACGCGGCGGAGACATCGGCATTGATCGCATCCCGGTTGATCCGGAGTTTGCCGACGCCTTTCAGAAGCGATTGCTGTGCGATGACGATATGTGCGACTGCCACACCGAGATTTCGTTGCACTGTCGAGTCGGTCAGGTCGCGCTGCCACCGCGAGATCGGCAGCTTCTCGGCGAAGTGACCGAGCATGGCGTTCGCCATGCCGAGGTTACCTTCAGCATTTTCGAAATCGATGGGGTTTACCTTGTGCGGCATCGTCGATGACCCGACCTCGTTCTTCGCTACCTGCTGGCCGAAATAGCCCAGTGAGATATAGCCCCACACATCGCGACTGAAGTCGATGAGAATTGTGTTGTAGCGCATCAGCGCATGTGCGTACTCGGCGGTCCAGTCGTGTGGTTCAATCTGCGTCGTGTAAGGATTCGGTTCAATGCCGAGCGATTCGATGAAGCGCTGTGTGATGGCGGGCCAGTCGGCGTCGGGATAGGCGACGGCATGCGCGTTGTAGTTGCCGACGGCACCGTTGAACTTGCCAAGAATGGTCAGTTTGGAAAACTGCTTTTGCACCCGGTCGAGGCGGGCGATGACGTTGGCCAGTTCTTTTCCGAGCGTTGTCGGGCTCGCGGTCTGCCCGTGGGTGCGTGACAACATCGGCAGATCCGCATGTTCCCTGGCCAGCGTATTGAGCTTGTTGCGCAGATCGCGCATTTTCGGCGCCAGCACGTCGCTGCGTGCGGTGCGCAGCATCAGCGCATAGGACAGGTTGTTGATGTCCTCGGAAGTGCAGGCAAAATGCAGAAAATCCTTCAGCGCACCCGTCTCCGGCCCATCGCCGAGTTTTTCGCGGATATAGTATTCGACGGCTTTAACATCGTGATTCGTCGTCGCTTCGATCTTCTTGACACGCTCTGCGTCGTCAATCGTGAAATCGTCAACGATATGATTCAGAACGTCTTTCATGACGGACGTCAGCGGTGCGAGCTCCGGGATAGCGGCCTCGTCAGCCAGACTCTGCAGCCAGCGGACCTCAACGAGCACCCGAAAACGGATCAGACCGAATTCGCTGAAGATATCGCGAAGATCGTTGACCTTTTCAGCGTAGCGGCCATCGGCCGGTGACAGGGCTCTCAAACCCGAAATTTTCATGTGCCACGGCCTTTCATAAGTAATAAACCAGTGTAGACTTGCGCGCGCAAAGCGCGAATCATACACGAACTCACCACAATCAGACGGCGGTTTTGCCGTACACAGCAGGGCAGGCAATGAGTAACAAAGCATATCGCATCGAGAAGGACAGCATGGGCGAACTGAAGGTCCCGGAAGATGCACTGTGGGGCGCGCAGACGCAGCGCGCCGTCGACAATTTTCCCATCTCCGGACTCGTCATGCCGCGAGCATTTATCGCGGCACTGGGACTCGTCAAGTGGGCCGCTGCCGGCGCAAATGCTGAGCTTGGGCTGTTGCCGAGCGATATCGCCGTAGCGATACAAAAAACCGCTTTGTCCGTGTCCGAGGGCGCGCACGATGAGCAGTTTCCGATCGATGTTTTCCAGACCGGGTCCGGCACCAGTTCGAACATGAACGCTAACGAAGTTATCTCGCACCTCGCTACCGCGGCGATGGGTGCGGAGGTACACCCGAACGACCACGTCAACATGAGTCAAAGCAGCAACGACGTGATTCCGACCTGCATTCACGTAAGCGCGGCGCTGCAGATTCAGACGAAGCTGCTGCCGGCGCTCGAGCACCTTTCGAAGGTCCTGGAAGCCAAGGCCGACGAAACCCGCGATGTCGTGAAAACAGGGCGCACGCATCTGATGGACGCGATGCCGGTCACGCTGGGCCAGGAACTCGACGGCTGGCGTGCCCAGGTTGATCACGGCGCGGAGCGCTTGCACGACACGCTGAAACGCCTCGTTGCGCTGGCGCAGGGCGGTACAGCCGTGGGAACCGGTATCAACGCGCATCCGCGCTTCGGCGAAAAGGTGGCGGTCCTGCTCAGCGAGCAGAGCGCTGTGCCCTTTACTTCGGCGGCGTCGAAATTCGAAGGCCTCAGCAGCCAGGACGCGGCCGTCGAAACCTCTGGCCAGTTACGCGTTCTCGCGGTCAGCCTGACGAAGATAGCCAATGACCTGCGCTGGATGAATTCCGGGCCGCTGGCCGGGATCGGCGAGATCGAGCTGCCGGCGCTGCAGCCGGGCTCCAGCATTATGCCCGGCAAGGTCAATCCGGTGATACCGGAAGCGGTGGCCATGGTTTGCGCACAGGTCATCGGCAACGATGCGACCATTGCCATGGGCGGGCAGTCCGGTAACTTCCAGCTTAACGTCATGCTGCCGGTGGTGGCCTATAACCTGCTGCAAAGTATCGAGTTGCTGGCCAATGCGAGTGTCTGCCTGGCGGACAGCGCGATCGCCGGTTTCACGGTCAATACCGACAACATCAACCGGGCGCTGGATCGCAACCCGATCCTCGTTACGGCGCTGAACCCCGTCATCGGCTACGAAAAAGGTGCGGCGGTTGCGAAGGCCGCCTACAAGCAGGGGCGGCCGGTCAAGGACGTCGCCCGCGAGATGACGGATCTCACGGACGAGGAGCTCGACCGCCTGCTCGATCCGGCCGAACTCACCGAGGGCGGAATCAAACATTAACGGCGACGTCATTCTTACGTCGGACCATATTCGACAGCGACTGGCGGGTACCGTACTGCCCGCCAGCCCGCTCGATATTGTCATGCCACCCGGCAGTTCGCGCTGGCCGGAACCGATGCGCGAACAGCTCAGCGGCAGTCTGAAGGCCGCGGGCGTGCTGGTGCCGATCATTGAGCGTTCTGCGGGCTTATCGGTGCTGCTCACGCAGCGTTCCGCCGAGCTGAAGCACCATGCCGGGCAGGTGAGTTTTCCGGGCGGGCGCATGGAAGAGTATGACCTGAGCGTCGAAGCGGCGGCACTGCGCGAGACAACCGAAGAGGTCGGGATTGGCGCTGAGCACATCTCGGTGCTGGGTTATTTGCATACGATGCCGACGATCACCGGCTACGCCGTAACGCCTGTGGTCGCCATGGTGTCGCCGGATGCAGAGCTCAGGCCCGATCCGACCGAGGTCGAGTACGCGTTCGAGGTGCCCTTACCCTATCTTCTGGACGCGAACAACGACGTCCATACCGAACGGTTTGCCAACGGACGCAAGGTGCCGATGGTCGAGTTTCACTGGCAGAACGAGCGCATCTGGGGTGCCACAGCATTCATGATACTGGAGCTTAGAAAAGTTCTTTTATAACAAATGGATAAAGAGGCTATCGATAAATTACTTGAAGTCATGGCCAGCCTTCGTGACCCGGAGAAAGGCTGCCCCTGGGACGTGCAGCAGGATTTTTCCTCGGTGGCACCCTATACCGTGGAGGAGGCCTACGAGGTCGCCGACGCCATAGAGCGTGGCGATATGGATGCGCTCCGCGATGAGCTGGGCGACCTGTTGTTCCAGGTCGTGTTTCACGCACAGATGGCCGGAGAAGGCGGTTATTTCGACTTCTCCGACGTTGCGGCATCGATCGCCGAGAAGATGATACGGCGGCACCCGCACGTCTTCGGCAACGCCGAGGAGCGCAATTCGGGCATGGCTGACGGTGCCTGGGAGCTGATCAAGGAACGCGAGCGTGCGGCGGACAGCGATAAGAGTGCGCTGGCCGGTGTGGCGAAGGCGTTGCCAGCGCTGAAAAGGGCGGAAAAGCTCGGTAAGCGAGCCAGCCGCGTCGGTTTTGACTGGCCGGACCGCAACGGCGTCCGCGAAAAGATCGATGAGGAGCTCGGCGAGCTTGAGGAAGCGGTCGGCGATGGTGAAACGCGGGCAATAGAAGAAGAATTCGGCGACCTGCTGTTTGCCGTTGTTAACCTGGCCCGACACCTCAAGGTCGACCCCGAACAGGCGCTGACGGCGGCCAATTACAAGTTCGAGCGGCGTTTCCGCGATATGGAGGGCGACATCGCGGCGGCGGGCGATGCGCTGCAGAGCTGCGGTCCGGAGGTCCTCGATGAATACTGGCTGGCGGCTAAAAAGCGCGTCGGCTAGCCATTCAGGCTCGGTTCATAGCCGTTCCCATAATCTTGTCCCCAGGCTGGCAAAAGGCCTCTTAACTACAAAGGACAGGACTCATGAACAGTAAACAGAAACTCGCAGCTCTGGCGTCCGCGGCGATGCTTCTCGGAACATCGGCAGCGACCTTCGCAGATGACGACGATCGATATTACGGTCGCGGTGATCAGGCTCAATACGATTACGCGTCGGTCTTATCGTCACGACCGATCATCAACTACGTGACCGTCAGTACGCCGGTTCGTGAGTGCTGGCAGGAAACACAGCATTACACCGTCGATCGCAATGCCGGTCACAGGGCCGGCGGTACGCTGCTCGGTGCCGTTATCGGTGGTGTCATTGGCCACCAGGTCGGCAGCGGTCGCGGTAACGATGCGGCGACTGTCGCCGGCACCCTGATCGGGGCGGCCATCGGCAACGACACGGCGAAAAGAAGTCGTGGTCACGGTGTCGAACAGCACTCGCGCCCGGTTGAGCGCTGCAAAACGAGCTATCGCGAGCAGCGTGAAGAACGTATTGACGGCTATCGCGTGACGTATCGCTACAACGGTCAGAAATACGTGACCGAAATGCCGTATGACCCGGGCAGAAAGATCCGCGTACGTGTCGACGTAAGGCCGGCCGGGTAGGTCGGGAGACCTGGTGTGACACGCTTCGTTGCAATCGGTCGGCTGCCGTACGACACTTGGCGCATGCGATCTATACTGACAGTGCTGCTTGCGGCTGCCGTGTTCCTGCCGGCAGCGGCAAGCGCGTCCTCCTATATCGAAGGCATCGATGCCTTCGATATCGAAGAGACGCTCAGGGCACAGCATGTGCAGTATCAGGGCGGGGCCGACTATCGGGTCAGCCAGGATGGCATGTCGCTGTCACAGGCGATCCAGTCGGTGCGCAACAGCACCGG
This sequence comes from Woeseiaceae bacterium, assembly GCA_021773035.1. Classification (GTDB taxonomy): domain Bacteria; phylum Pseudomonadota; class Gammaproteobacteria; order Steroidobacterales; family Woeseiaceae; genus UBA1847. The sequence goes on along the minus strand of JAJFKU010000066.1, from coordinate 31,089 downwards.
CGGCAAGGTCATCAGCGCCGAGACCAAGGTGCAGGGCGGCCGCGAAGTGCATCACATCAAAGTCCTTAAAGACGGCAAAGTCAGGGTACACAGGGTTAATGGCCGTAAGCGCCGCTGATCCGCACACCGCCTCGTCGAGCAGAGGGACAAGAACATGCGATTACTGGTAATTGAAGACGATGTAACCTTGCGCGAGACGCTTGCACAGCAGCTCGGCGAAGCCGGGTTTGCAGTTGAGCAGGCGGCCGACGGTAAGGAAGGCCTGTACTTCGCTCAGGAATACCCGATTGATCTCGCGATCGTCGACCTGGGCCTGCCGGGAATGTCCGGTCTCGACATCATTCGCCAGGTGCGTGCGGACGGCAAAACCTACCCCATTCTCATCCTGACGGCACGCGACCGCTGGGAGGATAAAGTCGACGGCCTGAGTGCCGGCGCCGACGACTACGTCGTAAAACCGTTTCACTTCGAGGAGGTGAGCGCGCGAGTCAATGCGCTGCTGCGCCGCAGTGGCGGTTGGGCATCATCGCAACTGGATGCGGGCCCGGTGTCCCTGGATATGTCACGGCAGGAGCTCAAAGTCAGCGACGAAGCGATTGAACTCACCAGCTTTGAATACAAGATCATCGAGTACCTGATGGTGCGTGCCGGGCAGGTGATTTCCAAATCCGAGCTGACCGATCGGCTCTACGATCAGGACTTCGAACGCGACAGCAACGTCATCGAGGTGTTCATCGGTCGCCTGCGCAAGAAAATGGATCCGGACAACAGCCTCAAGCCTATCGAAACCCTGCGCGGTCGCGGCTACCGCTTTGCGCTGGAACGCAATCAGTCTTAGATGTATTCGCTGAGCCGCCGACTTCTGATCTCTGTCAGTGTGCTGCTGTTACTGTTTTTTGGTGCGACGATCGCCGTTCTGGATACGGCTTTCACCGAAGCCGGGGAACAGGCTCGGCGGGATATTCTCGACGGTCACCTGATTGCGATACTCGGTGCGGCGGAACCGGATAATAATTCCGAACTGGCGTTGCCCGACAGGCTTCGCGAGCCGCGTTTCGGCCGCATCGGTTCAGGGCTGTACGGTGAGTTGCGAAACGACGGCGGCGATGTGGTCTGGCGCTCGACTTCGGCGCTCGGGCTGGACATTCCTAACGGCAGTACGCCGAACCCCGGCAGCCAGGTGTTCGCCAGAGAACAACTGGTCGATGGCACGCCAATACTGACACTGAGTCTCGCCGTCGATTGGGAGTTCGATGACGGTAGTTTCAAACCCTATATTTTTAAAGTTGCCGAGAGTCTCGATTCGTACAACGCCCAGGTGGCGGGCTTTCGCGGCCAGCTGTTTAGCTGGTTTGCAGCCGTCGCGGCGACGATGTTGCTGGCTTTTTCGCTGCTGTTGCGCGGCATGATGAAACCGTTGCGCAAGATCGAAACGGAAATTGGTGAAATCGAGGGGGGCAGGCGCGTATCGCTGTCGGATGCGTTCCCAACGGAGCTCACCGGCGTCGCACGCAATATGAACCTGTTAATCGACAGCGAACGGGCTCGCTCCGATCGCTATCGTTACACGCTCGACAATCTGGCCCACAGCCTGAAAACGCCGCTTGCCGGAATGCGCGCCCTGCTGGGCGACCGGCGTAGCGACGAGTTCGGTGAGCGCTTCAACGAGCAGATCGATCGTATGGATGAGATTGTTCGTTACCAGCTCAGAAAACCCGCCACTTCAGTGGCCGATAACCTGGTGCTGCAGGCGGTCGATGTCGAGAAAGAGGTCACGCGCCTGCTCGACGGCCTGGGCAAGGTCTATCGCGAGAAGGCACCGCAGTTCGACGTCAGTATAGAAACCGGCATGCAGTTTCGCGGCGACACCGGTGATTTCCTCGAACTCGCCGGTAATCTGCTGGATAACGCCTGCAAATGGTGCGAGCGTCGCGTGCGTATCAGTATTCTGCCGTCGGTTGGCGCGGGCTCCGTCGCGAGCGGCATGATCCTGTCGGTATCTGACGATGGCCCGGGCATTCCGGAAGACGCGGCCGCGGCGCTGTTGCAGCGTGGCATGCGCCTTGATGAATCAACGCCAGGGCACGGCATCGGCCTCGCTGTCGTTAAGGACATCGCTCGCTCCTACGGCGGGCAGCTGACGATTCAACAGTCGAAAATCGGCGGCGCAGAGATTACAGTCTCGATTCCGCCGGTATCATCGGCAAAATCGGACTGACTCAATGCGGCTACGCTTTATTACTACGGGCGGTACTATCGATAAGATCTACTTCGATGCGCTGAGCCAGTTCGAAGTCGGAGAGTCCGTCGTGCAGCATGTTCTGACCGAGGCCCTGGTCGATTTCGACTACGACGTCGTTTCGCTGTTTCAGAAAGACAGCCTCGAGATTGATGACAACGATCGGCAGGCACTGCGGGATTACATCGCGAAAGACGACGCAACGCACTATGTCATCACGCACGGTACCGATACGATGCCGGAGACGGCCAGTGTTCTGAGCGATCTGGAGAACCGGACAATCGTACTGACCGGCGCGCTGTCGCCGGCGAGATTCCGCACCACGGATGCCGTGTTCAACGTCGGTATGGCGGTAGCTGCGGTGCAGGTGGCCGCGCCCGGTGTTTACATCGCCATGAGCGGGCAGGTCTTCGAAGCCGGCGCGGTCCAGAAGAACCGCGCCGAAAACAGGTTCGAAGCTATAGATCGAAGTTAATGCCCTGCGCGAGCGGCAGATCCTTGCCCCAGTTAATGGTATTGGTCTGACGGCGCATATACGCTTTCCAGGCATCGCTGCCGGCCTCGCGGCCACCGCCGGTTTCCTTTTCGCCGCCAAACGCGCCGCCGATTTCGGCGCCGGAGGTGCCGATATTGACGTTTGCGATGCCGCAGTCGGAACCGCCGGCTGACAGGAAGTACTCGGCGTTTTGCAGGTTGTCGGTGAAGATCGACGACGACAGGCCCTGAACAACGCCGTTTTGCATGGCAATGGCTTCGTCGAGCGTCTCGTAGGAAATCAGGTACAGGATCGGACCGAAGGTCTCCGTTTGCACGACGTCCCAGTCGTTTTGCGCAACCGCTATCGCCGGCGCGATGAAATTGCCGGGGCCGTCAATGCGCTCGCCACCACACAGGATTTCGCCGCCGGCGTCGCGAACCGCCGCGCACGCCGCTTCGACCCTTTCTATCGACGCATCGTCGATAAGCGGTCCCATGAGCGTGTTCGGATCCAGGGGGTCGCCGATACGTACCTGGCCGTAGGCTTTTACCAGCGCTTTCTTCAGTTCTTCGAAGCGCGAACTGTGAGCGATGATGCGACGAGTCGATGTGCAACGCTGTCCCGCCGTACCGACCGAACCGAAGACGATGGCCGGTACCACCAGGTCCATATTGGCCTGCTCGTCGACGATAATCGCATTGTTGCCGCCGAGTTCGAGCAGGCATTTGCCCATTCGTGCCGATACGCGTTCGCTAACGTGTTTGCCGACGGCACAGGAACCCGTAAAGGACACCATGTTGACGCGCGTGTCATCGACAAACTGCGCGGCTAGTTCATTGCTGCCGTCGTTGATCAGGAAAAACACGTCGGGCAGATCGAGCTCCGCCAGTGCCTCGTTGATGATCTTCTGCACCGCAACGCCGCAAAGCGGTGTCTTCGGTGACGGTTTCCAGATGTTGACGTTGCCGCAGACGGCCGCGATGCAGGCGTTCCACGAGTAAACGGCAACAGGAAAGTTGAACGCCGAAATAGTGCCGACAACACCGAGCGGGTGCCACTGCTCATACATACGATGTTGCGGTCGCTCGGAATGCATCGTGCGGCCGTACATCATGCGTGACTGGCCCACGGCGAAGTCTGCGATGTCGATCATCTCCTGAACTTCACCGTCACCCTCTGCCTTGATCTTGCCCATCTCAAGGGCCACCAGGCTGCCAAGCGGGTCTTTGTACTTGCGCAGGCCGTTGGCGATATTGCGGATGGCTTCACCGCGCACCGGCGCAGGAATCTGCCGCCAGGCGAGGAATGATTCCTGCGCTTTGGCAATGACCTGCTCGTATTCGCTGACCGACGTAGAGCGAACGCTGGCGATGAGTTCATTGGTCGCGGGATTGATCGACTCAATGATGGACGCCGATTCGTCGCGTGTGGAATTGCCGCCGAACCAGGTGCCGTCGTTGACGGCGCCGAGGCCCAGTTGGTCCAGAATCTCTTGCATAACTATTCTCCCGCTCCGGCGCGCTGCGTACCTGTTTCGCCGCGAGCTACGAGCTCGGACGAGGCCAGGTTTGTGCCGCCTTGTGCGTAATGTTGTCCAAACCGGTTGTCCAGAATATCGGCGAGGCAGAATTGTTCCTGTGCGACGAAGCCAGCGTATTTCGTTGGCTCAGACAACACGATATCGAGAACGCTGCAAATACCGGCAGCCGTTGTTATCTGAATTGCCGACCACAAACGACCCGCAACTTTCGCCGGGTATACACTATTGACGTAGTTCTCTTCCCGAAGTTCGCCGTCTTGCCGGCCAGTCACTGCGGCATAGATGATGACGACATCCTGCAGGGTTTGCGGAACCGAGTTCTCGAGGATGCGCTTGAGGGTGTCGCGATCGTGGTTGAGTTTCAGTCCATTCATCAGCAGGCGCATCTGCTCGCAATGCCCCGGATAACGAATGGTCTTGTAGTTCATGTTCGATACGCGGTCGCGATAGGTTTCTCCCAGCGACCCCAGTCCGCCGGAAGTATTGAACGCTTCGTAGAGTTTGCCGTCGATCTCGATTTCCTCGAGGCCCTCAAGTGGCATGACATCGACTTCGGCACCATCGACTATGCTCTTGCACAGATTGCCGTACTCGTTGATCACACCGTCAGTGGACCAGGTCAACGAGTATTTCAGAACGTTGTTCGGGTGCTGCGGTAACGCACCGACCCGCAGCTTCACGGATTGCAAAGAATCGAAGTGCTGGATGAGTTCATTAGCGGCGATACTGATGAACCCCGGTGCGAGGCCGCATTGCGGTGCGAAAACGGTCTTCGCGCCGGCGCTGAGTTCGCGTACTGCTTCGGTGACGGCAACGTCTTCGGTCAGGTCGAAGTAATGCAGTCCTTCATCTCTTGCGACTTGTGCTACATCGACATTACAAAAATAGGGCAGGCCCGACACGACGGCAGACGGTTTGTGTTCACGCACGTGCGCCGTCAGCACTTCCTTGTTACCGGCGTCAAGTTCGAACGCGCTAATGGTATCGAGGCCATGAGCATTGGCGACCTCGGCGGCGGCGCCGGGCTTCGAGTCGGCCAGCTGCACGCGGTAGTCTCCGCTCTCGGCAAGGAGGCCGGAGATCAGCGCACCGATTTTCCCAGCGCCCAGTACTAATACGTCTTGCATGAATATCCCCAAAAAAAAACCGCCGCAAGCGGCGTCGATGTGGCGCGCATTGTGCCAATGTCGTGCCGCGCTTTCCACACCTGTATCATTTCATGAGATGGTGAAAACGTCGCGAAAACAACGGCTTTGAGAAACTCATCGCCGAGCCTCCTGATTCGCCTCTGAATGTCTACATAAACTCTTGATTACATGAGAAACTTTTGAGCCCGATTGATGAGCGTGGCATAGTCCGCGTTTTACGTACCGGCAACAATCGGCACACACCTACCCAGAGACGATCAAGCCTGTGAGCAGAACCCTACCGAAAACCGATTGGCATCCCGCAAGCTGGCACAGCAGGGAGGCCTCACAGCAGGCTTCGTATCCGGACAAGGCGGCGCTGGACAGGGCCGTGGGCGACCTCAGCCGCTTGCCGCCGATAACGACTTCGTGGGAGATCGACGATCTAAAGGCGCATTTTGCCAAGGCACAACGCGGCGAGGCCTTCGTGCTGCAGGGCGGCGATTGTGCGGAGACCTTCGACGAATGCACTTCCGAGAATATCGTCGCGAAGCTGAAGATACTGCTGCAGATGAGCCTGGTCATGATTTATGGCCTCAAGAAACCGGTCGTTCGCGTGGGCCGAATGGCCGGCCAGTACGCCAAACCGCGCTCCGCCGACACGGAAACGCGCGACGGTACGTCGTTGCCGAGTTTTCGTGGTGACCTCGTGAACCGCAGCGGGTTTACGGCCGACGAACGCACGCCGGATCCGCAGATGATCCTGCGCGGCTACGAACGAGCCGCTCTGACGCTGAACTTTGTGCGTTCATTGATCGACGGCGGTTTCGCCGATCTGCATCACCCGGAGTACTGGGACCTCGACTGGGTCGGGCACTCTTCAGCGGCGTCCGATTATCACCGCATCGTATCGTCGATCTCCGACTCGCTGGACTTCCTGGAAACGGTCTCCGGCCGCCAGTTCCACCGCACCCAGCGCGCGGATATCTACGCCGCGCACGAAGGTCTTCACCTGCACTACGAGCAGGCACAAACGCGCTACCTGGACCGCCGCGAGCGCTGGTATAACCTGACCACTCACTTCCCGTGGATAGGCATGCGTACCGCACAGCTGGATGGTGCGCACATTGAGTATTTCCGCGGCATCGCAAATCCCGTCGGCGTGAAGATCGGGCCGGGCATGACGCGCGAATGGCTGCAGGGGATCGTTTCGGTCCTGAACCCGAACAATGAGCCGGGCCGGCTGACGCTGATTCACCGCTTTGGCGCGAAGTCGATCGAGGAACACCTGCCGGACATGATTCGCACGGTCAAGGAGATGGGTACACCGGTGCTGTGGGTCTGCGACCCGATGCACGGCAACACCGAGAGTACCTCCGACGGCACCAAAACAAGGCGCTTTGACAACATCGTCTCGGAACTGGAGTCTGCATTCAAAGTGCACGAGTCCATGGGCAGCTATCTCGGTGGTGTGCACCTCGAACTCACCGGCGAAAATGTCACCGAATGCACGGGTGGTGCACGGGGCCTGACGGACGGCGATTTGGCCAGGGCCTATAAATCGACGGTGGACCCCAGGCTCAACTACGAACAGGCGATGGAAGTCGCGATGCGAATAGCGGGCCTCGACAAAGCCTGAAGATACTGGCTAGTGATCTCTATAATATTAGAGGGTCTTAATCCGGTGTTGGCGCGGGAGGGCCGATTCGATCTCCACGACCCACAGTCGACCGAATCGGCCCTCCCGCGCCAACACCTCATTGAGTCACGTATTTATTGAGTCGATGCTCTGTCACCCCTTTATTCGGCGGTTCCAGGAGAATTACGCGTCCGACGATCGAGATGCTGCCGATAGGCCAATGACCTCGCCTGTGTTTCGTGAAGAGGTCATTGGCCTATCGGCAGCATCTCTGCGCCAGACCCTCATTCTTGTCCAATGGATACCTCCCGATATTCACCGGGTGCCAGGTCATCCAGCGTCCATGGGCCCACCGAGCAGCGAATCAGTCTCAGCGTTGGCAGACCGACGGCCGCCGTCATGCGCCGCACCTGGCGGTTGCGGCCCTCGGACAGCGTGATCTCGATCCAGCTGTCCGCGACATTCTTGCGATAGCGGATGGGCGGGTTTCGTTCCCACAGCGCGTTCGGTGGGGGAAGACACCGGGCGGCAAGCGCTTTTGCCACACCATCCTTGAGTGTCACACCCTGTACGAGTTGTTCCAGCTGTGCATCGCTGGCTTTGCCCTCTACCTGGGCCCAGTAACGCTTCGCCACCTTCGACTCTGGTTGACTGATGCGCGCCTGCAGGTGGCCGTCGTCCGTCAGCATCAGCAAGCCCTCGCTGTCGAAGTCCAGCCTGCCGGCCGCGTAAACCCCCGGAACGCGGATGTAATCGCCCAGCGTTGCACGCCCATCCGGGTCTGTGAACTGGCAGAGCACCCGGTAGGGCTTGTTGAAGGCAATTAGCATGCAATCGGCACTTTTTGTGGTTCCCATCGAGCTGTACAATGCACGCCTTTCCGACCCTCTGGACCCAGCATGCACTACGATCATATCAATGTGCCCGCCGATGGCGCGCCCATAACTGCAAATCCCGACCACAGCCTCAATGTTCCCGACTTTCCCATTATCCCGTTCATCGAAGGCGACGGTATCGGCATCGATGTGACGCCAGTCATGCTCGATGTTGTCAATGCGGCCGTCGAGAAAGCCTACGGCGGGCAGCGCGCTATCCGATGGATGCAGGTCTACGCCGGTGAAAAAGCGACGGAAATCTACGGCGAGGACGTGTTTCTGCCCGACGAGACGCTGGATGCCTTTCAGAGGTACCTGGTGTCGATAAAGGGGCCGCTGTCCACACCGACCGGTGGCGGTATTCGCTCGCTCAATGTTGCCATCCGCCAGACACTGGATCTGTATGCCTGCGTTCGGCCCATTCAGTATTTTCCCGGCGTACAGACACCGATGCTCGACTCCGAACTCGTCAACATGACGGTTTTTCGTGAGAACACCGAGGACATATACGCCGGCATCGAATTTCCGACCGGGTCCGAGGAAGTGCAGAAATTGATCCACTTTCTGCAGACCGAACTGGGTGTCACGCAAATCCGTTTCCCAAGCAGCTCGGGCCTGGGCATCAAGCCGGTATCGAGAGAAGGCTCTGAGCGACTTATTCGCAAGGCCATTCAGCATTGCATCGATCGTGACATGAAGTCGGTCACCCTGGTACACAAGGGCAACATCATGAAGTTCACCGAGGGCGCTTTCTGCCGTTGGGGGTACGAGCTTGCGCGCGCGGAGTTCGGCGCGACGGAAATCGGCGACGGGCCATGGCTGTCGTTTAAAAACCCGAAGAGCGGCAACGAGATCGTGATCAAGGATGTCATCGCCGACAACTTTCTGCAGCAGATCCTGCTGCGACCGGAGGAATACGATGTTATCGCGACGCTGAATCTCAACGGCGACTACATCTCGGATGCGCTGGCCGCCCAGGTCGGTGGCATCGGTATCGCGCCGGGCGCGAATCTTGCCGACGCAGTGGGTGTTTTCGAAGCGACCCACGGCACGGCGCCCGGGTTTGCCGGCAAGGACCGGGTGAACCCCGGTTCCCTGATCCTGTCTGCTGCGATGATGCTGCGTTACATCGGCTGGAACGAGGCGACGGACCTGGTAGTAAAAGGTATTGCGAACACGATTGCCAATGGCGAACTGACCTTCGATCTGGCGCGCCTGCGAGAGGCGATTCATCAGCCGAAGCGCAAGGAAAAGCCGCACGGCAAGAAAGACGTCGAGCAGGAACTGGACCAGATGGTCCCGGGCGCGAAGCTGGTTGGAACACGCGGCTTCGGCGAAGCCATTATTCGCCACATGGACGACCAGGGCACTTGAACGACGACGCCATATTCGACAGGGAGTGTCGCGAGTGTCCGAGGCTCGCCGGTTTTCTGGACGACGTACAGGAACGGTATCCGGACTATTACTGTCGCCCGGTACCGCCATTCGGTACGGCCGATGCCAGGTTCCTGATCGTCGGACTGGCGCCGGGAATGCACGGCGCGAACCGGTCGGGACGACCGTTCACGGGTGATCATGCGGGGATTCTTCTTTATCAGATGCTGCACAAGTACGGTTTTGCGAGCCGCGACCATTCAGAAGCGGCGGACGACGGCCTCGAACTCATCGACTGTCGTATTACGAACGCCGTTAAGTGTCTGCCACCGGACAACAAACCGGTCGGGGCCGAGATCAATACCTGCAATAGGTTTCTCAGCAATGAACTCGCGGCCCTGCCGGCGGACGCTGTCGTTATGGCGCTCGGTGGTATCGCCCACCGGGCGATCGTCAAGGCACTTGGCAGGCGTCAGGTGGAGTTCAAGTTCGGGCACGCGGCTTTGCACGACCTCGACCGTTTTCAGCTACTCGATTCGTATCACTGCAGTCGCTACAACACCAATACCGGCCGCCTGACCGAGGCCATGTTCGACGCCATATTTGCGAAAGCGCGGGAGATGTTGGATAAATCCGGCAGTGACTGACGACGCGCCTTTCGAGATCGAGCCTTTTCTCCGGACCCTGACCCACCGTCCCGGCGTCTACCGCATGCTCGACGCGAAACACAAAGTGATTTACGTCGGCAAGGCGCGCGACCTGAAAAAACGCGTGTCCAGCTACTTCAATCGCACACACGATGCGCCAAAGACAGCCATGATGATGGAGCAGGCGGCGCGAGTCGAAGTCACCGTCGCAAACACCGAGGCCGAAGCGTTAATCCTCGAATACAGTCTGATCAAACAGCACAAACCGCGCTTTAACATTCTGCTGCGCGACGACAAGAGCTACCCGTACATTTTCGCGTCGACGACCCACGATTACCCGCGGCTCAAGTTTCATCGCGGGCCGCGGCGGCAGAAAGGGCGCTATTTTGGTCCTTACCCGAGCACATCGGCGGTTCGGCAAACGCTTAGCGAGCTCGAAAAACTGTTCCTGATTCGAAACTGCAGTGACAGTTTTTTCCGCAACCGGACGCGCCCGTGCCTGCAATACCAGATCAAGCGTTGCACGGCGCCCTGTGTGAATCTGATTTCCGAAGAGCAGTACGCAAAGGACATCGATGCCGCGCTCCTGTTTCTGGAAGGTAAGAACCGCAACGTTGTGAATACTTTCGTCGCGCGTATGGAGCAGGCTTCGGAATTTCAGGATTACGAGCAGGCGGCGCGGTTTCGTGACCAGATTGCCAAACTCAAGGAGATCGAAGCGCGCCAGTTGGTAAAACGAACCAGCAATACGGACCTCGATATTCTTGGCTTTGCATCGAACGCTGCGATCCACTGTGTGACCGTCATGTTCATTCGTAACGGTTCCGTCATCGGCAGTCGCGATCACTTTCCACGACTGCGCGGAGAAACTGACCGGCAGAAGATTCTCAACGCGTTCGTCGCGCAATACTATCTGGGCCGCGATGCGCCGGCCGAGATCATCGTCGAAACCAGGATTGAGGATGGCGAACTGCTGCAACAGGAGCTGACGCAGCGTGTCGGCCACAAGGTGCAGATACGCTCCAGCGTTCGCGGCGATCGCCTGCGTTGGCTGCAGATGGCCAGAACCAATGCGGAGCAGGGACTGAACCTCAAGGTTGCCAGTAACGCGACGATCAAACGGCAGTTCACGGCACTCGGGGAGGCTCTCAAGCTCGAAGAAACGCCGCAACGACTCGAGTGTTTCGATGTCAGCCACACGTCCGGTGAGGCGACGGTTGCGTCCTGCGTGGTTTTTAATACGGCGGGCCCGCTGAAGAGCGACTACCGGCGCTTCAATCTCAAGCCGGCTGCGGCCGGCGACGACTACGCGGCAATGTCCGAGGCTCTGCAGCGGCGCTACGCGCGGGTCAAGAAAGGCGAGGTACCGATGCCCGACGTTCTGTTTGTCGACGGCGGCAAAGGGCAGCTGTCCGAGGCGACGAAAGTACTGGCCGAACTGGGTCTTGACTGGCTGACGGTCGTCGGTGTCGCCAAGGGGCGCTCGCGGCGGCCCGGAGCGGAGCAGTTGTTCCGCCCGGGAGAAAGCCGGCCGATGAGCCTGCCCGCGGACTCCTCCGCGCTGCTGCTGATTCAGCAGATTCGCGACGAGGCGCATCGTTTCGCGATCACCGGCCACCGGCAGCGACGCGCAAAAGCCCGGCGCACGTCGAAGCTGGAAGAAATACCGGGCCTGGGCCCCAAAAAACGCCGCGAACTGCTGCGACAATTCGGTGGGCTGCAGGGCGTGGTCGGTGCCGGTGTCGACGATCTCGTCGAAGTGCACGGTATTAGCCGAAAACTGGCAGAAACGATATACAATGCGCTGCATCTGGATGGTTGACGAAAGCCCGGAGACTCCTTGAAGCTAAATCTCGCAAACCTGCTAACGCTGTTTCGAATTGCTGCGATTCCACTCGTAGTGATCTGTTTTTACAGCCAGTTACCGCATGCCCGGCCCATTGCCGCCATTCTGTTCGGCATCGCGGCGATTACCGACCTCATCGACGGCTGGGTGGCCCGGCGCTATGGCCAGACCTCGCGATTTGGCGAGTTTCTCGATCCGGTTGCCGACAAGCTCATGGTGTCGATCGCACTCGTCATGCTGGTGCAGGCCGAGTCCAGCTGGTTCGAGGACGTCATTGCGATGATTATCATTGGCCGCGAAATCACCGTATCCGCCCTGCGTGAATGGATGGCGACGATCGGCGAGCGGACCAACGTCCAGGTTTCTACGTCCGGCAAGATCAAAACGACGCTGCAGATGTTCGGTATCGCTTTCATGGTTTATCAGAATCCGATGTTCGGAATCCCTATATATACCGTCGGTTTCGTACTGCTGGTGGCGGCCGCGATCATGACCATCTGGTCGATGATGATCTATCTGAAGGCCGCCTGGCCCTTTATCATCAACGATCAGGAAGCCTCCACGTAGCAAAAGCCGTAAATACGCCTTGACTTAAGCCCGGCACAAGCTAGAATTTCGCCCCTCGCGGGAATAGCTCAGTTGGTAGAGCGCAACCTTGCCAAGGTTGAGGTCGCCAGTTCGAACCTGGTTTCCCGCTCCAGATTAAGCCCACAGCAACATATTTGCTGTGGGCTTTTTGCGTTCTGGCGAATACTGCCAGCGTTACTCTTCGTCCGCTGCCCGTCCTGGGGGAACAACTGCGTTTGCCGCGACGGAATGATCGGACAGGGCGTCCCGAAACTTGACGATCGTCGGTCGAACAAGGTGTCGGTAGAGTCGGCGCAGTAGCCAGCCGGGGAAATATCTCCCCCGTTCTTCATGCTCCACGCGTGCCCGCGGATGATCCATGAATCTGAACGCCGCCGGCCTGTACTCGCGTTCGTCACGCCAGAAATCGATTCTGCAGATGTGCTTGGCATTCTTGTACCCGTAGTGAGCAGGAGCCACGAGTCGCAGCGGGGCACCATGGGCTATCGGCAACGGTTGGCCCTCAAGCGTATCGGCCAGGATCACATCCGCTGCCAGCAGGTCTTCGAGTCGCATGCCGACCCGATAGCCGTCCTGCCCCGTGAATACGACGAAATTGGCATCAGCCTCAGGCCTGGCCCGCTGCAGTACCAGGTCTTCGTAGAGGTCCGCGAACCTGAATCCGCTCCAGCTGACATCGCGTTTGCTCCAGGTCGTTACGCAGTGGAAGTCCGAGTTTTGATCGAGCCGCTCAAGCTTCGCCAACTCGGCGGACAAGCGGAGAGTTTGCTGAACGTCTCCGCCAATATCGATAGCGACTTTTTCGGTTTCGCTTGGAAACCGGTGAGCAAATTTATTCAGGCCAAAACGTGGCATGACATCAATCTCACGCTGGCCTCGCGGCAGGGGAGTTTTTTCGTCCATGTTCATCACACTCCAGCGCGATTCGCCCGATGCTTAGCGCAAGTTCATATGGTTGCCGGTGACCAAGGCGGCTTTCCAAACGCCGTATGTAAAATAAATCGGTCCATAGTTGACGCGCGATTTTGTGGCAAGACGAATTCGATGCAGCCGGCAACTATAAACAAGATACAGCTGGCCGTCGAGGAGTAGCGAATTCATCGTTATCGGCGGTCGCGAATTCATGCGTTTATGAATTTCTTTTAAGTGTGCGTCTAAACCATTTCGGGTAACTGTGCGTGTAGCAGGGCTGACCGAACCCAGGTTTCACCTGTAAGCAAACGGTTGCGAACACTTGACGTCTTTGCGGGCAACACTGTAGTTGTTCTATTGCCTCGATAGGTGCTTATGCGTATTGCCCGGCTTCAAACTCGCGTGCGATACAGTGGCCCGTTGAGCGGTCCGGACGAGTAAGTCTGTTTTAACAACGCGGGTGATTCCCAACCTCGGTGCACTTCATCGAGGCGTCAGGAGATACGCAGAGCATGCGCAATCTGAAGCTGTATGTGTCACTAAGTACACTACTGGTGCTATTCCTTCTACCGGGACTTTCCCTGAGCCAGCATTCCTTCGCGAGCAATCAGACTGCGACCCTGCAGGGAACCGTCAAGCGAGTCTGGTTCAAGAACCCCCACGTCCGGTACCTGTTGGTAGTGACGAATAACAACGGTGTGGAAGAGGTCTGGGACGCTCGTGGCTCGAACGTCGACTGGCTGACTCAGAAAGGTTGGAGCGAAAATACGATAAGAATCGGCGACACGGTGTCCATGTACGGATACCTCGGTAAAGACGGTGCGAAAGCACTTTCGCTACTGACCGTGACGCTCTCCGATGGAACATTGCTCGTGGACAGAGTACCGGATTGATACTCCCGTCTTGCCTCGGTGTATCCGATGCCTTTCAGTCATAGAAGTACCTATGTATCGCGAACGATTTCGTTCCGGTAGCAGAACGCCAAGCCGTTCCCGATAAAGTTGGAGAGACGCATGTCGAAAACCAGTGTTCGTCCGAGTGTATGGCAATGTCAGAGTTCGACATTCAGGGCGATCTTCCCGATTCTCGCACTTGTGTCGCTGTTCCTCGGCGGCGTTGCGAAGGGCGATTCGCTGTGGGTTGCCGAATCCGGCGGAACGATGAAGCTCAACGCCGTCGACGGCGCTATGTTTTTCGAGATTCCGGAGGAACCCTACGGCACGGGTGCGGTGGGCATCGATCATACGAACGGCAATGTCTGGACCTGGGGCGAGCAGCGTTTGCGTGCCTTCGACCAGGCAGGGGTTTCTTTCCTCGATATCGAGTCGGCTGCTTACCCGATCTGGGAGAGTCCGAATGACCTGTTGGTCGACGGTGTTGTTGACAGGCTCTGGCTAAACCTCGGTAACGATCTCCATCTGCTGGACATGACGGGCCAGGTGCTGGGGTCCCTTACGGCCTACGGTACTCCCTGCGACTCACTGACTCTGGATCGGCAGCGGTCGCGGCTGTGGGTGTGTTCCTACGAGTCGGTAAAGGCCTATGACTCCACGCTTCAGTTAGTGGTGACCATCCCGCTGCTGGCGGCCGACATTATCTGCCGGACGGCCTGGGATCCATTCCTCGATGAGCTTTGGGTGACGGTCAACGACAAGTTGCGCCGTTACGATGCGAACGGGCAGCTGACCTTCGAGACGACGAGCCCGGCGGGGCAGGCGAATAACTATTTCCTGAAGCCGGACGGCAGTGGCGGCGTCTGGATCGGTACGAAGACCGCGTTCATACACATGGATTCGGCCGGAACGCTGGGCAGCTGGTTTACGCCGTTTCCCGATTTTCCGATGGAGAATGTCGATGACGCGGTGGTAAACACCGCTAACGGGTCAGTCTGGATCGCTATCGACAGCCACCTGCGGCGGTTTTCGACAGCGGGCGTCCAGCTGCACGAGAAGATTCTCACCGTTAACGGCAACACGCGTTACCTGGAGAACATGGAACTGTTCCAGGACCTCAACGGCCCGACCGCGGTAGATGACGTCGGGACAACCAATGAAGACAACGCTGTTCTTCTCAACGTTCTTGGCAACGACGTTGCCCAGGTCGGATCGCTCGATCCCACCTCGGTACTCGTCACGGTCAATCCGCAAAACGGAACCGCGACCGTCGATGCTGTGCTCGGAACCGTCAATTACGTGCCCGCCGCGGATTTCTTCGGCGCAGACGGGTTCGAGTACACGGTGCAGGACGATCAGGGCAACGAGTCGGCCGCGGCGACGGTCACGATCGATGTGCTGTCGGTTAACGACGCGCCGGTCGCGACAGCGCAGACGCTGTCGACCGTCGAAGAGACGCCGCTGCCGTTAGTTCTGTCCGGCACGGATGTCGATGGCGATGCCCTGACGGCCAGTGTAGTGACGCAGCCGGCAAACGGAACGTTGAGCGGTACCGCGCCCAACCTGACTTACACACCGGGTATCGATTTCAACGGTAGCGACAGCTTTACGTTTCTCGTCAACGACGGAACCGTGGATTCGGTCAGCGCGACGGTCAGTATTACCGTTACCGCGACGAACGATACCCCGGTCGCGATTGCGCAATCGATAAATACGCCGGAAGATACACCGGCCAACATTACGTTGACGGGACAGGATGCCGATGGGGATACGTTGTCGTTCGCCATTTCGGTGCCCCCGGCCAACGGGTCGATAAGCGGCGCTGCGCCGAATGTCGTCTACACGCCCGGCACCAATTTCAACGGTGCGGACAGCTTCAGTTTCATTGGAAACGATGGCTTCGTCGATTCGGCACCGGCACTTGTCAGCATTAGTGTCACGGCCGTCAATGACGTACCCGTCGCCAATGGCCAGTCGCTGACGACGGCCGAAGACACATCGGTCGCCGTTACTTTGTCCGGCAGCGATATTGACGGAGACGCGTTGAACTTTGCAGTTTCGACGCAACCGGCCAACGGAACGCTCAGCGGCACGGCGCCGAACCTGTCGTACACACCGAATACCGATTTCTTCGGTAACGACAGCTTCGAATTCCAGGCGAATGACGGCTTGGTGCTGTCACCCCCGGCGTCGGTGACGATCACGGTGACAGCGGCAGGCGGGGATGCCCCGACTGCCGATTCACAACAACTGCAAACGGCCGAGATTACCGCGCTCGACCTGGTTTTAACCGGCAGCGACCCGGACGCCGATCCGATCACTTTTGAGATCGTCGATGCACCCGCCAACGGCGCGCTGTTCGGTACGGCGCCGAACCTTACCTATCTTCCCGGTGCGTACTTCGAAGGCACGGACAGCTTCACGTTCCGTGTATCCGACGGAGCGCTGCAATCGCCGCTGGCGACCGTAATCGTCGATGTTATCGGCCACGGGAATAATCCGCCGAGAATAACCAGCGACGCGGTGGAGAAACTCGTCCTGACGCCCAGTGCCGGTTTGTCCGAGTTGCTCGATATGCGGGGCTGGGTAGAAAATGAAGACTACCCATTCCTGGGCGCGAGATGGGGCTATAGTCAGGACGGCACGATGGTGACCCATCTCAGTAATGCGGCCCCGGCGACACTGGTCGGTGGGTTCGATTTTGCCAATCAGAGAATCTTTGGCTCGCTGCGGGTTAACACGACCGGGGACGACGACCTGATCGGCTTTGTGTTTGGCTATCAGAATACCGAGCAGTATTACCTGTTCCGCTGGAAACAGAGTTTTCAGAACAACCTGAGCCGTGGTATGCAGCTATGGCGGGTGGACGTGCCGGCGGGAGCCCCGCTCGATTACCTGACTCTCTTTGACGGCACGCCCGGGCTGCTTTACTCCAACGACATTCCCTGGGTCGCGCTTACTGACTACGAATATTCGCTGAGCTTCCAGCCCGGTCTGATTTCGATCAGTGTTACGCAGGATGGCGCCCTCGTAGACAGCATCGTCGTCAATGACGACGCCTATACTGATGGCCGTTTCGGTATCTACAATTTCTCCCAGGTACAGACGCAGTACCAGGTGTCAGAGCCGGAGTTACTCACCGCAGGCGATTATTTTTACCCGGTTGCCGCCAACGATCCCGATGGCGATGCAATTGTTTATCGTTTGCTGGAAGCGCCGGCGGGTATGACGATCGACGCCGCTACCGGCGTGATCCGCTGGAGCAAGGCCGATGCCGGCATCGGCAGTTACCCGGTCCTGATCGAAGTCGAGGATCCGTTCGGCGCGACCGATCAGCAGGTGTATGACCTGGCTGTGACCGATGAGGCTCCCGTGTTTGTCGGCACGCCGGCGACGCGGGCATTTGCCGGGGAAGCCTACGCCGACAAGCTGACCGCGTTCGACCCGAACCCACAGGACATATTGACGTATTCGCTGCTCGACGCACCGGCGGCTATGATGGTGAATCCAGCCACTGGCGAACTGCAGTGGCTGCCGGGAACGGTGGATCTCGGTACCCACCCGATCCTCGCGGAAGTGGTCGACAGCCAGAACAATCGCGGCACGCTGGACTATGTCATGACCGTGGAACAGCGACCGGCCAACGCGGCACCCGTATTCGTGTCGCAGCCGCCGTTGACGGCCATCGTGGGACGGCAGTATCAGTACGCGCCGCAGACGACCGACGCGGACGGCGATACGGTCAGCTACAGCTTCGCCGGCAGCGTGCCGTACGACATGCAAATGTTCGACGGCGCCAACATCACCTGGATTCCGACCGCGGACCAGGTCACTGGCTGGAGCATCACCCTCGAGGCTCTCGATGGCAATGGTGGTGTGACAGAGCAGACTTTCGTTATCGATGTGCAGGCACTGGACAATAACCAGGCCCCGGTCATTACGTCGCAGCCCGGCACCGTCGCCGATATTGACGTGACCTACCAGTACCAGGTGCTGGCGAACGACGCCGATGGCGACACGTTGTCGTACTCGCTGCTCGATGCACCGGTGACGATGTCGGTCGACAGCGCAAGCGGACTCGTTACATGGCTGCCCGGCGTGGATGACATTGGCTTCGTCGACGTCGAGCTTCGCGTCAGCGACGGGCGCGGCGGATACGCCGACGAGACTTTCACGCTGGGCGTTCGGGATCCTGCTCAGAACCAGGCACCGTCCATCAGCAGTGCGCCGGTGACGCAGGGTAGCCTGTCGGTTTCTTACGTCTACCAGGTGATCGCAACGGATATCGACGGCGATACGCTGTCCTACTCGCTGCTCACGGCGCCTGCCGGGATGTCCATCGCTGCGAACGGCCGGATAAGCTGGACTCCGGCGGCGGGCCAGAGCGGCGTCAACGCCGTGTCGGTCGAAGTAGCGGATGGCAACGGTGGCACGGCCACGCAGAGCTACTCGGTGTTCGTGCCGCAGACAGGCGCGGACAGCAGCAACAACGGCCCGACCTTTACCTCGGTGCCGGGAACCTCGGTCGAGGCGAGACTGGAATACGTTTACACCGCGGCGGCCAGCGATATCGATGGCGATGCGCTGGAGTTCCGGTTGTTGCAAGGACCGTCGGGCCTCACGATCGACAGCGCCGGAGTGCTGCGGTGGGTGACGACGGATAACGACGTCGGCGATCACACGATTCGACTCGAAGTCGTGGACAACCGCGGCGGCAGCGCGTTCCAGGGCTACCAGCTCATGGTGTTCGCGCAGGGCGGATCGGCTGGCAATACACCGCCGCAGATTTCTTCCACGCCGGCGAGTTTCGGCAGGGTAGGCGATGCTTACACCTACCCGATCGTAGCAACGGACGCCGACAGCGACCCGCTGACGTACACGTTGACGCAAGGGCCGGCGGGCATGACTGTAGGTGCCGCCGGATTGCTGAGCTGGGCACCGGACGTTGCGGGTGAGCGCGCGGTTCGCGTTCGCGTCAGCGACGGCCAGGGCTTCACCGAACAGGGCTGGACGCTGCAGGTCAGCGAGGCGGCTGCCACCATCGTCGCCAACGTCAATGTCCAGCCGCTGACGGCGGACCTCGGTGACAACGTAACGGTGACCGTTGCCTACTCGGGCAGTATCGGCCCTGTAACCACGGCGCTCACGATTGACGGCAACCCCGTCACGCTGGGCTCGAACGGCACGGCAGTCGTTGCCGCCAGCGTCCTCGGCCAGCACACGGCGGTGGGTACAGCGACCGACGCGTTTGGCAGCGACTCGATGACGGTGAACTACACCGTCGTCACACCGGGTCCGAACACGGCGCCGACGATCACCAGCGTACCGCCGGCAACCGCGAAAGCGACCTTCGAGTACCTGTACCCGGTTGTCGTTGACGATCCCGACGGCGACATCATCACGTACTCGGTAGAAACCGGCCCGGCCGGCATGAGCATCGACAGCAGCGGACTGCTGCGCTGGACACCGGCTGTGTCCGGTGTCGAGAACGTTGTTGTCCGCGCCAGCGACGGCGAGGCTTTCGTCGATCAGGGCTGGGCACTGTTCATCAGCGATGCCGGTATTCCGTTACAGGCCACCGTCACTGCAAACCCGACGACGGCGGATCTCAATAGCAGCGTCGCGCTGAGCATCGGTTACTCCGGTGCGTCCGGCACGGTCAGCCTGTCGATGACCGTCGATGGCGTAGTGGTGCCGGTCGATGCCAACGGCATGGCCAGCGTCAGCGCCGACACGGTCGGCCTGCACACGGCGACGGCCATTGTCACCGATGCCTACGGCAGCGATACGGCGAGCACGATCTACACCGTCATCGATCCGAACGCCGTCTCATCGCCGCCGGTCGTAAGCCTGACATCGCCGGACTTCGAGGAGGAAATCACGGCGCCGCGGGATGCGATCGGGTCTGTTACCGACCCGGACGACGACCTGCTGAGCTGGTCCCTGCTGCTGCAGGCGAGCGGCGCCGAGCCGACCGAGTTCACGACGCTGGCCAGCGGCACGACCGCAGTGCCGAACGGCGTGCTCGGGCAAATCGACCCGACGATGCTGCTGAACGGTTTGTACAATGTCATTCTGCAGGCAACCGATGCGGCCGGAAACGTGTCGCAGGACAGCCGCGTGATTCGAGTCACCGGCGATATGAAGATCGGCAACTTCTCGATCACCTTCGAGGACTTCTCGGCGCCGGTGGCCGGACTGCCGGTGACGGTGCTGAGGACTTACGATACACGCCGCCGCAGCGAGAACCTGGACTTCGGCTTTGGCTGGACGGTCGACTACCAGAACGTGCGCCTGCAGGAGTCGCGCGACATCGGCTTTAGCTGGACGCTGATCGAGGAAGACCTCGGGTTGTTCAGCCAATGGTGTGTGCGTCCGAACGGCGACCCGACCGTCACGGTCCGCATGCCGGACGGCGAGATTGAGTCCTTCGTGGCCCGGGCCGAACCGGAGTGCACGCAGATCGTGCCGACGGTGGATGTGCAGATCGTCTTCGACCCGGTGGATGGCACCGACTCGACGCTGGAGCAGACCGGCTTCGGTGTCGTGCGCATTGTTGGCAACAACATCGTTGATCTGGGTTCTCCCGGCGTGCCGATCGATCCGGACGGCTATCGCCTGACGACGCCGGAAGGACTGGTCTTTACGCTGGACCAGGCCTTCGGCATCCAGCAGGTCGAGGAACCCAACGGCAGCACGCTGACGTTCTCGGCCAGCGGTGTCGTGCACAGCCAGGGCTTTGCGCTGGCGTTCACACGCGACGGGCAGGGGCGTATCACCGACATCACGGCGCCGGACGGCACGAGCATGAGCTACGGCTACGATGTGAACGGCGATCTGACGAGCTTCACGGACCAGGTCAACCAGGTGACGACTTACACTTACAGGGCCGGTGCCGAGCTGCATTATCTCGAAGACATCGTCGATCCGCGCGGTATCCGGGTGTCACGCAACGAATACGACACGGAAGGCCGCCTGACGGCGATTATCGACGCGGATGGCAATCGCATCGAATACGATCACAATGTTATCGGGCGCACCGAGACGGTTCGTGACCGGCGCGGCAACCCCACCGTCTATGTCTACGACGACGAAGGCAATGTGCTGGTCGAGACCAATGCGCTGGGCGAATCGATTACGCGCACCTATGATGCGGACCGCAACGAGTTGTCGATGAGCAACGATCTCGGCTATGCGACCATCTGGACGTATGACGAACGTGGCAACCAGCTCAGCGAGACGAACGCGCTGCTGCAGACCACGACGAGCAGCTATGACTCGCGGAACCTGCTGCTGACCGTGACCGATGAACTCGGCAATCCGGTCATGAGCAATGTCTACCATCCGAACAACACCAACCTGCTGACGATGACGGACGCGCTTGGTAACACGACCAGCTTCCACTGGGATACAGGTATCGGCGGCGGCTGTTCGACCGGCGCGTCTCTCGGTTCGACGGATGCGTTACTGAATCGCACTGTTATCCAGCCGCAGTGTGCCGGTCCGTTCGGCGAGCTGCCGCTGTTCCAGGAGGATGCCCGCAACGTCAGGACGTCGTTCGGCTACGACACGCTTGGCCGCGCGATCTCGGAAACGACGACGCGTACCGACGAGAACGGCGTGGTGCAGACGCTCGTCACGGGCATGGAATACGACGATAAGGGCCGCTTGTTCCGTGTCACCGATCCGGAGGGCAACGTTACTGTTACCGAGTACAACGCCATCGACAAGGAATCGGCAACGATCGACGCCAACCTCGAACGCACGGAGTACGAGTACGACGCGCGCGGCAACCTGGTCCTGACGCGCTACCCGGACCTGACGACCGAGACCACGGCTTACGACGAAGAGGGCAACGTCACCTCGCAGACGGATCGCCTGGGTCGCACGACGACCATGAGCTACAATGCGGCGAATCGCCTTGTCGAGACGGTCTTCCCCGACGCAACGCCGGGCAACGACCTCGACAACCCGCGGACGACGAACGAGTATGACACCGCCGGTCGCCTGACGGCGACGATTGATGAGCGCGGCAATCGCACCGAGTTCGAATACGACGATGCCGGACGACGAACGCTGGTGCGCGATACGCTGCTGCAGGAAACCCGCTTCGAGTACGACGCGAGGGGCCTGCGCACGGCAATGGTCGACGCGCTCAATCGGCGTACGGAGTTCGTTTACGACAATGCCGGTCGTTTGCTGGAAACCATTTTCCCGGACAATACGCCCGGGGACCAGGCCGATAATCTGCGTAGTGCGACCGGTTACGATGCGCTGGGTCGAAAGACGTCCGAGACGGACCTCGCGGGGCTGACTACCTCGTTCGAATACGACGAGCTGGGTAATCTCACGGTGGTCATCGACGCGCTCAATCAGCGCACCGAGTACGGCTACGACGAACAGTCGAACAAGATCACGCAGACAGATGCGGAGCTGCGCACGACGTCCTGGGCCTACGACGACCTTGGACGAGTGGTGTCACGCACTTTGCCGGCAGGCCAGAGCGAGAGCTTTGTCTACGACGACAACGGCAACCGGACCAGCCATACGGACTTCAACGGTGCGTTGCAGACCTTTGGCTACGATGCGCTGAACCGCCAGACGACGGCGAGCTACGCCGACGGTGTGACGGTGACGACGGCGTACACGGACACCGGCCAGGTCGCGAGTATTACCGACGATCGCGGTGCGACGAGCTTTACCTACGATGAACGCGACCGCCTGACGGGCATTAGCTACCCGGGCGGCCGGACCATCGGCTACGGCTACGACGCGGCCGGCAATCGCAGCAGTCTGACGACGGCGAACCAGTCGCTGAGCTACGGCTTCGATGTCCTCAACCGTCTGTCCACGGTCACAGACGAGGCGGGCACGACGACGTACACCTACAATGCGGTCGGCAGCCGGTCCCGGGTGGTGTACGCCAACAATGCCTGGTCGCAGTACGTCTACGATCCGCTGAACCGGCTGCTGCGTATCGATCATTTCAACCGGGCGAGTCAACAGCTCGATCAGCACAACTACACGCTGGGTCCGAACGGTAACCGCTTGCGCCATTGGGAGTTCGGGAACGGTGCCCGCGCCGTGGACTACGTCTATGACGATCTGTATCGCCTGACGTCGGAGACAGTGTCGGATGCGACGCTGGGCGATCGCACGGCCACCTGGACCTACGATGCGGTGGGCAACCGCCTGAGCGAGGTGGAGACCACGACCGCCGGTACCGACACCACGACGTACAGCTACGACGCTAACGATCGTTTGCTGACAGAGACGGTCACGGGGCTCAACCCGGACACGTTGATCTACAGCTACGATAACAACGGCAATACGCTGACGCGGATTGACGGCTCGGGTACGACCAGTTATGCCTACGACAGCCGTAATCGCCTGAGCAACCTGAACTCAGGCCAGACGACGTATCTGTACGATGCCAGCGGTATTCGGATGAGTGAGACGAGCAGTGGGCTGACAACCAACTATCTCGTCGATCCGAACCGGGATTATGCGCAGGTGGTGGAGGAGAGTTTCGATCTCAACGGCTTTGCCGAGGTGCGCTATACCTACGGGGATGATCTGATCGCACAGCACCGGCGGGTGGATGCACTGACGACGAACTCCAGTACCTATCATTACGATGGGATTGGGTCGACGCGTCGTTTGACCGACACGAACAGCCTGGTGACGGACAGTTATGCGTATACGGCGTTTGGGGAACTGGCGGGCGGTACCGGGTTTACTCAGAACGATTACCTGTATACGGGTGAGCAGTTCGATCCGAATCTTGGGTTCTATTATCTGAGAGCGCGGTATTACAACGCAGGGATTGGAAGACTCCAGAATATGGATCCGTTTGCTGGCTTCGAGTCCGATCCGAAGTCACTTCACAAGTACGCCTATGTATATGCGAATCCCGTTGTAAATCTGGACCCAAGCGGACGCGTAACTCTCCAGGAACTTCGAGTCGGGATAGCATTATATGCAAACCAAGCCGTAATAGCGGCTTCTCCATTCTTGTATCTGACCAACCACGTTGTGACTAAGCTAGGGTCGTCACAAGTCGCACAGTTCATACAATTGTCGGCGAACCGATTCACCGGAGGGGTAAGTCGAGCAGTAAATATGAATCCACAGGTTCTACGCTTGCATGCTGGTAGGGTCTTCGAGAAGATACTTGATCCTGCAATGAGGCTGATTCGTGCTGTGCCGCAGTCACCGATATTCAATGGCGCTGCTCGTCCAGATTGGATATTGCGTGGAAAGCACATTGTCGACGCAAAACTGGGTCAGCACATCAACCTAAAGCAGCTTGAGTTATTTGTAAGATTTGCAAGTGAGAAAGGCGGCTCGATCACGTACGTTACGCTAACAAGGGTTCCGCCGAATATCAGGAGTGAAGTGCTGGCAACGGCGAAGGATGTTACCGTGAGTTTTATTTCCCTTACACCGTTCTAGGAGTTGGAATGGATGATGTAACTATCGAACTGTTCTCCCGAATGGTGGACTCCGAGCGTTTGCAACGTTGTTTGATGATGCTGGACGAGTACTTGGATTTCGCTAGTGCGGAATTTCGAGTATCTGGAGATACTGAAACCAATGATCGACTGTTTCGGTTTGAGGACATCAAAACTGGTGAATGGCGAGAATCGTACGATGAATTTGGAAGACTTTTCTTCGATCTTGACAGCGCATATGGCGGTATATCGAACAGTGATGGGTTTGAACATCTGACAGTTGTCCTCAAAAAATCGACTCATGAGCCGGGTAGTTTGATCGACCTGTTTGGTAAGGTTTCAGTACTGTTTCAGGCAGATTTTTCATTTGTGTTTGGGGAAAATCGAGGTTCTGGTGAATATTTCGATGTCAGCTATTCTTCGAATGATGAGGGGCTTGGTCTTGCAGCGGGGCTCAGGGATGTATATTGGCTGAATTTCTACGGTGAGACGTTCGTTAAACTTATCGGTGCGGAGAACATATGTGAGCTACCTGCATTCGAAATCTCAGAGACAGATAGCGGCATATTTGTGCAGGTTTCCGAGAGAGTCGAGGATGCTTATAGGTTTAGAATTGCGATCAAGAACCAGATCGGAAATCAGTATTTTGTGCCGAAGGGTAGACGCCTAGAGCATGTTGATTCTGGTGGTGTTCTTCGACTCGCAAGGCATTTGTTGACTGTTATTCGGTCGCCCAAGAATTTGGCGGTAGCTGAGGTGAGGCCCCAGTTTGAAGGAGAGGGTCCATACCAGAGAACAACGACCGCTGTATGACTATCAGAGATTACTCGTTGCCACGGATGAGTTCGAGGAAAGGATGTCAGTAGTTGCCTTAAGCTGGTTGTTGTTGTCCCTTGCTGGAAACGATCTTCCCGGACGATACGCCGGCGGATCAGACCGACAACCTGAGAAGTACGACTGGCTGTGATGCGCTGGACCGCAAGCGCTCGGAGACGTATCTTGCGGGGCTGACCACCTCCTTCGAATACGACGCGGTGGGTACCTCACCGCGGTCATCGACGCACTCCTGCAGCGCACGGAGTACGGCTACGGCGAACACTGGTGTTTCGCACCCGAAACCGCGTTGGAGAAATTCGCGAAATAGAGCGACTATTGGCGGCGTACTTCCTCGCGGCGCCTCTCGATCCCGAATCGGGATTACGCGCGGGTGATTGGGGAGAGTTTCGATCTCAATGGCTTCGCCGAGGTGCGCTACACCTACGGGGATGATCTGATCGCTCAGCATCGCCGGGTAGATGCCTTAACCACGAACAGCAGTACGTATCACTACGATGGGATTGGGTCGACGCGGGCGCTGACCGATGTGGCAGGTAATGTCACGGACACGTATGCCTATACGGCCTTTGGTGAGTTGGAGGATAGTACTGGGGTCACCACCAACGATTATCTGTATACCGGTGAGCAGTTTGATCCGAATCTTGGGTTTTACTATTTGAGGGCGCGGTATTACAACGCGGGGATTGGGCGGTTCCAGAATATGGATACCTGGGCAGGCACTCTAGTCGAACCGATTACGCAAGCCAAGTTCCTCTATGCAAATGACAATCCAGTCATGCTAGTCGATCCAAGCGGAAACAGATCTCTTGCGAGTACCGCAACCGCTATCAACATAAACGCGATGCTGCAAACCTTCGGGCAGGCGCTTATTACGGTGTGCGCGGCAGAATTCGCTGTCACATCAGCTGTGGCAACGCCCGTTAACTCACCTACCATCGGCTGCCGCAATCGCTTGCACAGAGGGAGGATTCAGGCACAAGGTGGTGGTTACGAAGACAGCGAGTCCTGGGCAAGTTTCACTCCCCCAACTGCTGCAGAGGGGACTGCGATGCTGGACTTGCTGGTGCTCAGGATGCCACGTCGACAGCTTAAAGAACGCAACATTGCTGTTGAGCAGGCTAGAATCTGGATATTGGCGAGGCCGCCGGCCGGTGTATACGCGCCAAACGCTCAGACTTGGAGTAATCCTGGTGTGCGTGGGAGCCAAGCGCGAATTGACATAGAGGTTATACAGGGGAGGGCATTCCAATAATGAAAACGTATGAGCTTTGGCATTCAATAGCTTGTTCCTGCTATACATTGGTAGAAGCCGAGCGCGACGATAAGCATGAGACAATGGAAGACGACGCTAAACTATTGGTGAGTTTTGAAGCCGAAGATTACGAGTCGGCTATGGCGATGAAGCATGATTATCTTGGTTGGGAGCCGTATCGCAGGCTTACTGTCGAGTGATTTCCTACGCATCTTCGTACTACTAAACGCTCGCCGACTACCTGACGAGCACGATTGAAGTGGTCTCCTGGGCGGCATGCGTCGAAGATCGATGCTTGGGAGCGGCGAATGAAGAATTTAGAGGAACGGCATAAGAGACGATGTCAAATGATCAGTCGCAGGAAGAGCTAGAGAATGAAGACTAGGGGTCGGACCGAACTTTCCAGTCGAACTTTGTAGTTTCAGTGAAGCCTTGTTTCACGAAAGATTTCGAATTCTACTAAGGCTCTGTGTGATTCGTCCACTTGCCGTAACAGCGATCGTCGGACCATGTCAGGCATCAGAGACATAGGGGTCGAACCGGACTTTCCAGTCGAACTTTGTGGTTTCAGGGGAGTGTTAGAAATTCTGTGTCAAAGCTTTAGTCTATACGGAAAGAGGATTGAGACATGGCAGAGAAGTTTGATTTTGAAGCAGCGCTGAAAGCCGTTCAATCAGGACAATCGCTCACTGGGAAGGACGGAGTTCTGGGTCCGCTGGTGAAGCAACTGACCGAGTCGGCACTTGAGGCGGAGCTCGATTCGCACCTGTCTGAAGAGGTAGCCGAGAACCGCAAGAACGGCAAATCCAGGAAGACCGTGAAGAGCAGCATCGGCAAGTTCGAGCTGGAGACGCCGCGGGATCGTGCCGGTACCTTCGCGCCGCAGTTGGAGAAGAAACACCAGCGCACGGTCTCGGATGAGATCGAGACCAAGATCCTGTCGATGTTCGGTTTGGGCATGAGTTACGCGGACATTGCCGGGCACGTCGAAGATATGTACGGCATTAGTGTCTCCCCGGCAACGATCTCGACGATCACCGATAAGCTCATTGCTGAGGTTAAGGCCTGGCAGACACGACCACTGGATAATCTGTATCCGTTTGTCTGGCTGGATGCGATCCACTACAAAATCCGCGACAAAGGTCGTTATCGGAGCAAGGCCATCTACACCGTTCTGGCCCTGAACATGGACGGCAAAAAGGAGGTGCTGGGCCTGTATCTGTCGGAGAGCGAGGGCGCTAACTTCTGGCTCTCGGTGCTCACGGACCTGCAGAATCGTGGCGTCGAGGACTTTCTGATTGCCTCCGTCGATGGTTTGACCGGCTTTCCCGAAGCGATCGCCTCGATTTATCCGGATACCGAAGTGCAGCTGTGCATCGTGCACCAGATCCGCAACTCACTGCGGTACGTGGCCTCGAAAGATCAGAAGGCGTTCATGGTCGATCTGAAGCGTGTGTACCGAGCCACATCACTGGGCGAGGCCGAGGCGGCGCTCGACGAGTTGGAGGTGCTGTGGGGTGAAAAATACCCGATCGTGATTAAATCCTGGCGCACAAAATGGCAGCACTTATCGGCCTACTTCAAGTACCCACACGACATCCGCCGAATTATTTACACCACCAATTCCATCGAGGCAGTGCATCGCCAATTTAGAAAACTGACCAAGACCAAGGGCGGCTTTCCGAACGACGACAGCTTGTTAAAACTGTTGTTCATGGGCATCCAAAATGCGAGTAAGAAATGGACCATGCCGATACAGAACTGGACGCTAACGATCTCGCAGTTGTCGATATTTTTTGAAGGTCGACTTGATACGGCACTGGAACTTTGATCTTATTAACTATGCAACATCACGTTGACACAGAAATCTGAACGCCCTCCTTTGTGGTTTCAGTGAAGCCTTGTTTCACGAAAGTTTTCGAATTCTACTAAGGCTCTGTGTGATTCGTCCACTTGCCGTAACAGCGGTCGTCGGACCATGTCAGGCATCAGTATGTCGCTTCTGTCGGCGCTAGTCAGCGTCAACCATGTCAGATTGTGACCAACGCAGACAGTGGCTGTTGAGCACCCAATAGCAGCCGCTCGAATGATAGAATACCGACGGACCGCTGATGACCCTATGTATGGACTCCTCCAACCTAATTTCTTAGGTTGGAAGTCGACCAAAACCCAAGGGAGTCCATACATGACACATTCAACAACAGTCGGGGTCGACTTAGCAAAAAACGTTATTCAGGTATCGGTTGTTTCAGTTCGTGGCAAAGAGCTTCTCAACCGATCATTCACTCGCGCTAAGTTCGCGGAGTTCCTAGGCAAACAGAAGTCTGCACTCGTTGCATTCGAGTCATGCGCAAGCGCGCACTACTGGGCCCGTGCCGCGAAGCGGCACGGGCACGAAGCGCGCATCATTTGAGTACGATACCGCCGGTCGACTAACCGCCACGATTGACGAACGCGGCAGTCGGACGGCGTTCGAGTACGACGATACGGGGCGGCGAACGCTGGTGCGCAATGCGCTGTTACAGGAAACGCGGTTTGAATATGACGCACGCGGCCTGAGAACGGCGATGGTCGATGCGCTCAGTCGCCGCACCGAGTTCGTTTACGATAGCGCTGGCCGTTTGCTGGAAACGATCTTCCCGGACGACACGCCGGCGGATCAGACCGACAACCTGAGAAACACGACTGGCTACGATGCCCTGGGCCGAAAGCGCTCGGAGACGGATCTCGCGGGGCTGACGACACGCTTCGAATACGATGCGGTGGGCAATCTGACAGCCGTTGTTGACGCACTCCTGCAGCGGACGGAGTACGGCTACGACGAACAGTCGAACAAGGTCACGCAAACGGACGCGGAGCTGCGCACCACGTCCTGGGCCTACGATGACGTCGGGCGGGTCGTTTCACGCACCCTGCCGGCCGGCCAGAGCGAGAGCTACACCTATGACGGCAATGGCAATCGAGTCACCAGGACTGACTTCAACGGTGCCTTGCGGACCTTCGTCTACGACGACCTCAATCGCCAAACCTCGGCGACCTATGCCGACGGCGTCGTTGTCACGACGACCTATACGGATAGCGGTCAGGTTGACACGATCACGGATGATCGCGGTGCCACGGTGTTTGCTTACGACGAACGCGATCGTCTGACGGGTATTACCTACCCGACCGGCAGGACGATTGGTTACGGTTACGACGCTGCAGGCAATCGCACCAGTCTGACGACGACCAACCAATCGTTGAGTTATGGCTCCGACATGTTGAATCGACTGGAGTCTGTTACCGATGAGGTCGGCATGACGACCTACAGCTATAACGCTGTAGGCAGCCGAGACCGTGTGGACTATGTCAATGGCACGCGTACGGAGTACACCTACGATCCCTTGTATCGCCTGCTGCGGGTGGATCACCGGGATGCGGTGAGCACGGTATTCGATCAGCACAGCTACGTGTTGGGGCCGAACGGTAACCGAACCCGGCACTCGGAGCTCAATGGCCGTGTCGTCGACTATGTGTATGACGATCTGTATCGCCTGACGTCGGAGACCGTCACGGATGCCACGCTGGGTAACCGCAGCGCGACCTGGACCTACGATGCGGTGGGCAATCGCCTCACTGAGACCGATGCCACGACGGCCGGAACGACGACCACGACCTACGTTTACGACCTGAACGATCGTCTCACCAGCGAGACAGCCACCGGCCTTAATCCGTTGGTGACAACGTACAGCTACGACGCTAACGGCAATACGCTGACGACATCGGACGGTACGATCAATACTGACTACGCCTACGACAGTCGTAACCGCCTGTCGAACCTCAACAACGGCCAGGTGACGTATCAGTACGATGCGACGGGTATTCGGCAGAGTGAGACGGAGTCGGGTCTGACGACGAACTACCTGACCGATCCCAATCGGGATTATGCGCAGGTGATCGAGGAGAGCTTTGATCTCAATAGCTTCGCGGAGGTCAAGTACACCTATGGGGATGATTTGATCAGCCAGCATCGGCGGGTGGATGCTTTAACCACCAACAGCAGTACTTATCACTACGATGGGATCGGGTCGACGCGGGCGCTGACCGATGTGGCAGGTAATGTCACGGACACGTATGCCTATACGGCCTTTGGTGAGTTGGAGGATAGTACCGGGGTTACGGTGAATGACTATCTGTATACGGGTGAGCAGTACGATCCGAATCTTGGGTTCTACTACCTGAGGGCGCGGTATTACAACCAGGCCGTGGGGCGGTTTCAGACTATGGATACGTTCCAAGGTCGGCAAAACGCAACATTTACATTGCACAAGTATCTCTATGCAAATGTATCGCCAGCAAACATGATTGACCCGACCGGAAATACGTCTCTTATGTCTCTTGGGGTGGGT
>JAJFKU010000065.1 GCA_021773035.1 Woeseiaceae bacterium | reverse complement strand
ATATCGGGCGGTGATGTTCGAGGAATATCGGGCGGTGACGTCTTGGGAATATCGGGCGGTGACGTTCGAGGAATATCCGGCGGTGACGTTCGAGGAATATCGGGTGGTGATGTTCGAGGAATATCCGGCGGTGACGTTCGAGGAATATCGGGCGGTGACGTCTTGGGAATATCCGGCGGTGATGTTCGAGGAATATCCGGCGGTGACGTTCGAGGAATATCGGGTGGTGACGTCTTGGGAATATCCGGCGGTGATGTTCGAGGAATATCGGGCGGTGACGTCTTGGGAATATCCGGCGGTGACGTTCGTGGAATATCCGGTGGTGATGTCCGAGGAATATCCGGTGGTGATCGTACCGTTTTGGTAGGCCCTGTAGATTCAATCGACCAGGTCAATGGCGTATTTGAATCGATGGGGCAGGTAGTGATGGCGTCTCAGGGCATGCTTGCCGCTATGGAGATAGGGGATTATATTTCAGTTAAGGGAACAGTAATTTCATCAGGGTGGTACTACGCTGATAATGTCCAAGTGTCCAGTCAGGTTTACGTTCCTGGCGCAACCGAAGTGTTTCTGTCTGGTGTTCTTTCGTCTACCGATACGAGGCAGGGCACCGCACAAATGGGCGGCCTAACAATTGACTACACCGCCAGTCTTGGCAGCAGTAACGCTCCTTCCGGCGACTTGTGGAGTTTTCACGGAATACGCCCGTCGACAAACGGCGTGATGATTTCGAGCAGGACGGAGAGCGTTAAGTAGGAGAATAGTTCGAGAGGATGATTCAGACCTCGCTCGTCTTGGTTTCAACACTAGGGACGGTTGTCCTGCCAGCGATATAGAAGAGGGCCACTTCGGTGGTCTTTTTCTCTATCTATTTTACGTTTCCCCCAGACATAAA
The DNA here is from genome assembly GCA_021773035.1 of Woeseiaceae bacterium. Lineage (GTDB taxonomy): Bacteria > Pseudomonadota > Gammaproteobacteria > Steroidobacterales > Woeseiaceae > UBA1847. The sequence goes on along the minus strand of JAJFKU010000065.1, from coordinate 12,568 downwards.
AAAGTCGGCGTCCTTGCCGACTTAGTTCTCGTATCAACCTGTGAAGGAGATGCGAGGGTTGGAGGAGCCACCCCCGAGCGATTAGGGATGACTCGTGAGCAATACTAGGTGCGTTCGTTGCGGGCTGATGTGACCAGCTTCACAGTTCGGTTTCGAGAGACAAAACAGTGCGTCAAGATTAAGTTAAGTCTGTTCTACTCTGCTGTTTTCGCACGTAAATCGGCAATGAAGTCGAGAAACTTTTGCTGGCCGAGTTGTTGTTTGATGACATCGGTAACGCTTTCCAGCGGTGGCGGTGCGCTATCTCGTGTGCCCTCTCTCAGAATAACGTGCCATCCAAACTGTGTTTGAACGGGCGTCTTCGTAAAGTCTCCGTCATCCATCGCAGCGACAGCGTCGGAAAACGGTTTCACCATTGACTGAGGACTGAACCAACCCAGATCGCCACCCGACGTGGCTGATGGCCCGGTTGAGTTTTCGGTCGCCAATTTGACAAAATCCGCTCCGCCGTCCAGTTGCTCGATGAGTTTAAGCGCCTCGCCCTGGGTTTCTACCACTATGTGGCGCGCCTTGAATTCTTTTGTCGGCGCCAGAACGATCTGTTCCTGGTAGGTATCGAAGATTTCCTGCTCTGTAGGCTGGTTGTTGGCCAGGAATTCGTTAGCGTAGCTGCTGAACAACAGCGCCCGGCGTTGCAGGTCGATCTGTGCCCTGATACGCGGGCTTTCCGCGAGTTCAATGGCTCGTGGCAAACTGGAGATGACGTAGATACTCGTCAATTCATCGATCGCCGCGGCACGTTCCTCCGCGGTCGCCTGACTGGCCGGCCTTTGGTTGCGCGACTCCAGTAACAGGTTCAAAACTTCGTCATCAAAAGCCGCAGGCGGCGCTGAGTCTTGCGCCGATGCTGTCGTCGACGTCATGAGTAATCCCGTACACAGTATAACGGCCAGGCCGTGGAGTGATTTCATGGTGGATCCTTTACAGAAACTTTCAGATTGATAAATGGTTAGAGGCAGACCCGGTTCTAAAGGTCCGTCTTTGTTGCGCTTGCCTGAATGCTCAGCGCGTGAATATCGGTGGTCATCAGGCTCCCAAGAGCCTCATAAACGAGCCGATGACTTTCTATTCGATTGCAGCCGGCAAAAGCGCTGGCAACAATCCTGACATCAAAATGGCCGCGGCCGTCGCGAGCACCCTCGTGACCGGCATGAAGGTGACTCTGGTCTTTAACCAGCAGCTCATCCGGTGAGAAGGCATCGACAAGCATCGCCTCAATTTTTTCGGCCCGGCTTGCGGTCACGGCAGAACCCGGTTGAACGGTTTCACCGTCACCTGTCTGTAAACGCCGGCTGAGATATACGGATCTTCGTCGGCCCAGGCTTTCGCATCGTCTAGAGAGTCGAATTCAACGACAACGAGGCTCCCGGTAAAACCGGCCGGTCCCGGGTCTGGCGAGTCGACTGCCGGATGCGGACCTGCGATAAGCAACCGGCCTTCATCGCAAAGCGCTTTCAGGCGCGCAACATGGTCGGGTCTTGCCGCGAGGCGTTTTTCGAGCGATCCCTCATGATCTTCGCTTATCACTGCGTACCACATCACTCCTGCTCCTGCTGTTCGTCGCCGTCGCCGATCAGGCCGGCAATCCAGATTGTCTGACCGAGCATGAACACAAACGTCAATGCCGTAAGGCCGAAGACTTTGAAGTTGACCCAGGTTGCCTGCTCGAAATTGTACGCAACGTACAGGTTCAGGAAACCTGCCGCCGTGAAAAACAGCACCCAGACGATATTCAGCTTCGCCCAATGGGCAGGGGTGATCTTTTCGAGGCTAAATCCGTCGAAGAGGCCGAAAAAATGCTGTACCAGCGGTTTGTCGGCAACGAACTGACTGCCCAGGAAAGCGATTGCGACGGCCCAATAGAGCACCGTTGGTTTCCAGTACAGGAACAGCGGGTTCCTGAAATACAGGGTCAGTGCGCCGGCGATCAGGAGCAGTACGGTCGACCAGAAGTACATCTTGTCGAACTTGCCGGTACGGACGTACTTTATCAGCAGCCCGATCGGCATCGCGATCATCAGGACCACCAGCGCCGCATAGATGTCCTTGTACAGGAATGTGCCCAGAAACAAGGCCAGCGGCAGAAACTCGAATATCAGGTTCATCAGACCCAGGGTCAGCAAAAGTGGCCGCGAATAATAGCGTATTGCGGGGGTATCCGCGAAGACATTGCTCCCCTACAATCCGCGCGTGGCCAAACTGATTGAAATTCACCCGACCGACCCGCAGCCGCGGCACGTGGCGACGGCGGTACGCATCATCCGCAGCGGCGGTTTGATCGCCTATCCGACCGATTCCAGCTATGCCTTTGGCTGTCATATCGGCGACAAGAAGGCGATCGACCGAATCCGGCGTATCCGGCGTACCGATAAGAAGCATAATTTCACGCTGGTCTGTGCCGATCTGTCGGAAATCAGCCTTTACGCGCGCGTCGATAACTGGGCTTACCGGCTCGTCAAGGCGCTGACGCCCGGGCCCTATACGTTCATCCTGCCGGCGACGCGACAGGTACCGAAAATGCTGCAAAACCCGAAGCGCAGGACCATCGGTCTGCGTGTCCCGGAGCATCCGGTGGTATACGCCATGCTGGAGGCACTGGGCGAGCCGATCATGAGTTCGACCCTGACGCTTCCCGGCGACGATATGCCGCTCACCGATGCGCTCGATATCGACGACCGGATCGGGAACCAGATTGAGCTGATCCTCGATGCCGGGCCGACCGGGCTGGAACCAACCACCGTACTGGATCTTTCGAGCGGCACAGTCGAGGTACTGCGCGTCGGTCGGGGCGATGTCAGCCAGTTCACCTGATGCCCGGAATATGCGATAGAATGCGCCGATATACGCCGCAGATCACAGCGTAATCCTCCGGAACCCGCATGAAACCAGAATTAACAGTCCTGACGCCTGAAGACGCGCCCAAGCCTGCTCAGGACGAGAAACAATCGCCGGCTCAGAGTGAAATGCCGTTCGCAGTCGTCGACGGTGAGCCGATGACGACGCTGCCGCAGGACCTCTATATTCCGCCGTATGCGCTGCAGGTATTTCTCGAGGCTTTTGAAGGGCCGCTGGATTTGCTGCTGTACCTGATACGCCGGCAGAACATCGACATCCTCAATATTCCGATTGCCGAGATAACCAAGCAGTATGTGCAGTACATCGAGGTCATGCAGGAACTGCAGCTCGAACTCGCGGGCGAGTACCTGCTGATGGCGGCGATGCTGGCGGAAATTAAATCGCGCATGCTGCTGCCAAGACCGGAGGTCGTGGAAGACGAAGAAGATGACCCGCGCGCCGAGCTTGTGCGACGGCTGCAGGAGTACGAACGCTTCAAGAAAGCCGCCGAGGACCTGGGCGACTTGCCGCGCCTGGAGCGCGATGTGTTTGTTGCCAGCGCGGATTCGCCCGAGCGTAAGGTCACGGTGAAAATGCCGGACGTTACGATGAAAGAACTGTTGCTGGCATTTCATGACGTGTTGAAGCGAGCCGAGATGTTCTCGAACCTGCACATGCAGCGAGAACCGCTGTCGGTGCGTCAGCGAATGAGTGAAGTGCTGTCGCGGATCAAAGCAAGTACATTTACCGGCTTCTCGGATCTGTTCGATGCGGAAGAAGGACGTATGGGCGTTGCCGTAACTTTCATTGCCATATTGGAATTGCTGCGGGAAGCCGTTATCGAAGTGGTGCAGGCGGATCAGTACGCGCCACTGCACATTCGGGCTGCGTCGTCAGTACGGTTGGTTGGCGATGACGAGCAGGCGCCCGATGAAAACCAGGATATTGTAGAAGAAGAGTAATGGATAAGAACGAGATCAAGTATTTTCTTGAGGCTGCCTTGCTGGCAGCCGGACGACCGCTGAACATCGATCAGTTGCGCGGTCTTTTTGACGGTCGCATGGCGCCGGAGAAAGCCGAAATTCGGGAGGCCGTTGCGGCGCTGAACGAGGAGTACGAGGAGCGTGGCATCGTCGTTTCCGAGGTTGCGTCCGGCTTTCGTATGCAGGTCAAGTCAACGATGGCCGACCGGCTTAACAAGCTTTGGGAAGAGCGGCCGCCACGTTACTCGCGCGCGTTGTTCGAGACCCTGGCATTGATTGCCTATCGCCAGCCGATCACCCGGGGAGAGATCGAAGAGATCCGTGGCGTAGCGGTTAGCAGTAACATCACGCGCCAGCTTTTGGAACGCGACTGGGTGCGCGTCGTTGGGCACCGGGATGTGCCTGGCCGTCCGGCAATGTTCGGAACGACCAAGGGTTTTCTGGACTACTTCAGCCTGAAGCGCCTCGACGATCTGCCACCGCTGGCGGACCTGTCGGATTGGGAGAGTCTGAGGGTGCAGTTGAACCTTCCCGAGGTTGAGGGACAGGATGGTTCGGAGGCCGTCGATCTGGAGGCCGTGGGTCTTGAGGCTGCAGAGTCGGAAGTTGTCGTGGCCGAAGCGGCTGAGCCGGAAGTCACCGATCCCGAAACCCCCGATGAAGAATTTCCCGAACCGAAGGCGGCGGAGGTATCGGCTGAAAACGACCTGCCGGTGCTGTACCCCGAGGACTTGGAAGCGGACCTGGAAGCGGACCCGGAAGAAGAGCAGCTGGCCGTTTCTGAATGGCCCGCGCCGGTTGGCTGACCGCATCCAGAAAGTGCTCGCTGCCGCAGGGCACGGCTCCAGGCGCAAGGTTGAAACCTGGATCAGGGAAGGGCGGCTGACCGTCGACGGCAGGACGGCCGAACTCGGCGATCACATCGAAGGCACCGAGCGAATTACCCTCGACGGGCGACCGCTGTCGATCAAGTCTGCAGAGCAGGCGCATCAGCACATTATTTATAATAAGCCCGGCGACGAGATCACCAGCCGGGACGATCCTGATGGTCGCAAGTTGGTGTTTGACTCGTTGCCGGCGCTGAACGGTATGCGCTGGGTTGCCGTCGGACGGCTCGATCTTGCTACCACGGGCCTGCTCATTTTTACGACCGATGGTGCGCTGGCAAATGGGCTTATGCATCCATCGGCTGAGATCGTTCGAAAATACGCAGTTCGGGTTCACGGCAATCCGACAAAAGGCGATCTGGCTAAACTGCAGGCGGGTGTCAGGCTGGACGACGGTCTTGCAAGTTTTGGGTCGGTCACTTCCGCGGGCGGTGACGGTGCGAACCGGTGGTTTCACGTCACGCTTAAGGAAGGTCGTAACCGGGAAGTGCGGCGTCTTTGGGAGGCTGTGGGGCTGGAGGTCAGCCGGTTGATCCGGTTGGCGTACGGGCCGATTGAGTTGCCGCGAAGTTTACGTCGCGGCCGGTACAAGTCACTAACGCCTGCACAGGTGCGGTCGCTGTATCGCGTGGCAGGGCTGGACGAATAAGTACGCTCTCCCGTTCATTTCACAAGGTAGATTGATTGCGAAGGTCGGGACTAGAAGAATGAAGCGAAAAGTCTACATCTTGCTAATGACATCAGCCTTTACTGGCTGCGTTACGACGCCGTATTCAGGATCAGAACAAGACAGCGCTCGACAGAGCTGTGTAGACTCCTACTCGATTCACCAGCGCGACGCGACAGCTTTCGGATTGCTGACGAGCGCACAGCGATCGCGTGCTGATACGTGGCTTGCAATCAAGGGTTCGTCCCGGCTTGGGTTGTCGTATGTCCTGCTGACGATAGAAGAAGACGGATCAACTGTTTTCGCGTACGAAACATTGCGTGGGCTTGCGATTGTCCGGATGGGCCGCAAAAAGGGAAAAGAGCTCTACGACAGAATTCTCGAATTCAAAGAGAATCTACCTTACTTTGAGGGAGCTTCAACTTACGATTCTGGAACTTGTGATTTCCTTCGTATTGCTACTCAGGATGGTGAACGTGACGGTTTTTACCTTGATTTGCCCGGTTCCATTTTAGGGGGGCAAGAGTCGAGCCCTATTCACGATATCAAGAAACTCGCTTACGATGCCTACGGGGGCATCGAACCAGAAGATGTCAGGCCGGTATTTCCCTATGACTATTCCCCTGGCGAACCTTCCTCTATAGATACGCGGTTGCGCAGTGACGTTTTCTTCGAGCTAAGCCTGCAGAAGCAGGTTGAGTTTCTGGACTGAAAGAAAAGGGCGGTGGGTCTGATGGTCAGTCGGCTGATCTGGCTGACGTATGGGCCGATCGAGTTGCCGCGGAGTTTACGTCGTGGGTCTCTGGTTTTGGCGCCAGCTTGCGCAAAACAGTATGGGCCAAAAAAGTCAGGCGGATCGATTTCGACATTTTGTGTAGGTATTTGCCACAAATATGTGACGGCTGGTAGCGATAGTCTTGGCACCGTGAAGAGTCGAGACAACTAGATAGTTTAACGTGCTCCTACGCAAAGTGAAATATTATCTATTATTGATTTCGCGATTCTATGACGCGTCAGCGAGTTGTAAACAGCATCGCTGTTGCAGAGCCCAATCGCGCCAACGAAGTGCGCACAGGTGCAAGTCAGTGTTGGGTTCTTGCGACAATTGACACGTTCCTGAATCTTTCCAACTATCGGCGGCGAACTGTTCTTAAAGTCGTCTGGTAATGGAGAAAGAACGTGCGGGAACGAAGAGTGTCTAGGGGTGGAGCGCTAATTTTAAATATTCTGCTGAGTCTTTTAGCCGGATCGTTTCTTCTGCTCGGGACGAGCGCGGCGAGCGCAGGAACTTGGCAGACAGCCGATAGCAGGAATGGTCTGCATTGGGAGGAATGGAACCAGAATAACTACGGGCCGTTTGCAACTTTCGCGGAGGCGAAGACCGCTGCCGCTGTATGGTGTGTGAGCATCCTTGATCACTATGTTGTCCCCGGACTCGACTGCACGGTGGATCATGCTGGTAGCGAAATCATAGGTCCACTCAATGGGTACACTGATCCCTGGTATGGGACCACTGTTCAGACTACCTGGGGTCCATTTTTACATGGCACCATAAAGTTCGCCAACGGGCCTCCTGTGATTGTTATCTGGCCCATGGATACAAAGGACGGAGATTGTCCGGCCGGACAGGGCGTTGACTCGGAAGCTGGTCATGGCTGTGCCGACAAGCGTCACCACCTCGAGCCGCCGCCTGAACCCCTGGCCTGCAGCGTAGCTCAGGGCAACGTCTCCCCGTTCCACGAATTGAATCCCTGCAACCCGGCCGATGGCACTAAATCCCAGGCGGAAGTTGATTATTCGACGTCGGGCGAGGGCGCTGTAGACTTTGTGCGTTATTACAATAGCAGCGGACCGCATCGTACGGGCGCGCACATGGGTGCGGGCTGGCGGCACAACTACTCGAAACGCATCGACGAGCCGGCAGACAAGAAGCATCAGATCGCGATAAGTTCCCCCGGTGCTCGATCGTCAGACTACACGACCACTGCGTCGGAAGCCTGTACCGATGGATGGACGGAGATCAAGAACGATGTCTACGGTGGTGATTTGTCCACGGCGATCGCGACGTTTTCGGGTGACAATGTCTGTGCGATTAGCTCTGGTGGCGTAACGAAGGCCAATTTCGTCGTCCGTTCCGGTATTGGCTGGCAGGGGTATGACGGTATTGTTCTTCCGAGCACGACGAAGATACTGACTCGCCCGGACGGTTCAAGGATTATTTTCGAGAACGATGGCGGCGTTTGGTCGAGTAAAACGAACCCGGGCGAGAAGCTCACAAATTCCTTTGGTCTCTGGACTTATACGGACATTAATGGCGTGCAGGAACGCTACAGCGTTGCGAACGGACGCCTCTACCATATCATCTACGCAAACGGGCAGCAGGAAACGCTTACTTACAGTAGCAGTGGTGGTGACTACATGCTCACTGGTGTTACCGGCTATTTCCGTCGTCAAATCTCTTTCGCGTATACGGATGGCCTGCTCTCTCAGGTCACTACGCCGGACGGCGTTATTAGCTATGCGTATGACGCCAACGAGAATCTGACCACGGTCACCTATCCCGATTTGACGGTACGGACTTATCACTACGAAGATATAGATCTTCCGACTCATTTGACCGGAATCACCGACGAAAACAATGACCGCTTTGCCACCTGGTCCTATGACGATGCCGGTCGCGCGATCTCATCTGAACACGCCGGCGGTAAGGAGCGGGTCGACCTTGCTTACAATGCCAATGGTACGACGACGTTGACGATGGCTAGTGGAGCATCCCGTGTTTACAACTACACGGTTGCGAAGGGCGGACGCAAACTGACGTCGCTGACGGGCGATGTCTGCGGCACCTGTTCTGCCGGCGATATCGCGAATCGGACCTACGACGCCAACGGCCACCTGGACGAGGTGACCGATTGGAGCGGCAACGTGACCCAGACAGTTCGTAATTCTCGAGGCCTTACCGAGACCTTGATCGAGGCCAAGGGCTCCACCGAAGAGCGAACGACGACGAACACCTGGCACGCTTCTTACCCAGTACCGACACAGGTTGTTACGCCAAAGAACACGACGACGTACACGCACGACTCGACCGGTGACATATTGACAGCAACCGCAGCGTCAGGTGCACTGTCGCGAACCTGGACAATGACGTACGCCAACGACGGTCGAGTGCTAACAGTCAACGGGCCTAGAACTGACCTATCCGATGTCACAACTCTGACCTACCATCCTTTCGGTACTCAGATGTACGGACAAGTTCATACAATTACCAACGCCCTTGGTCATGTGACGACGTTCAACAGCTATGACGCTGCGGCTCGACCGACGTTGGTGACCGACGCTAATGGTCTCCAGACCGCTTTCACCTACGACTGGCGCGGCAACGTGCTGACAGTGGTGCAGACACCGACAGTGGGCACGGCACGCACGACGACGATGACCTACGACGACGTCGGCCAGTTGGCGACACTGACCACACCGGATGGCATGGTGCTGACCTATACCTACAGTGCTGCGCATTACCTGACGAAAGTCACGGACAACCTCGGTAATTACATCGACTACGACTATGATGTGATGGGTAACTTGGTGGATGAGGATACCTACGACTCCGGAGCGGTGCTTGAGCGGGCGATGGACTACGCCTACGACCTCAATAATCGACTGGACACGGTGACCAACGGCGGCTTCCTGTCCAACCTGAATATCGACTCGGTGGGTAACCTGACGAACGTGGTTGATCCTGAGCTCGCATCCACCACGCACAGCTACGATGCGTTGAACCGCCTTGAGCAGACCATCGATGCACTGACGGGCGTGATCGACTTCGGTTACGACGATCACGACAACCTGACCTCGCTGGCGGCAGTCAATGGGGCCACGACCACTTACGTCTATGACGATCTGGATAATCTGACGCAGGAGGTCAGCCCGGACCGCGGCACGACCACCTACACGTATGATGAAGCCGGCAACCGCAAGACACAGACCGATGCCCGCAGCAAGCTGACATCGTACACTTACGATGCTCTGAATCGCTTAGCGTTGGTCACGTTCGATGATCTGAGCACGATTGCCTACGAGTACGACGTGGGTACCAATGCCAAGGGCCGGCTGAATAAGATCACCGACAGCAGCGGCACGACGACGTGGACCTTTGACAACTTCGGGGCCGTGACGCAGAAGGTGCAGACCGTCGGCGCCGTGGCCTTGACGACGGCTTACGGCTACGACACGGCCGGGCGTTTATCGACGATGACCTACCCGTCGGGCAAGGTGGCGACCTACGGTTACAATACCTACCTGCCGGTGAGTGTCAGCGTGGATGGCACGACAATCCTGTCGGGGGCGACCTACGACCCGTTCGGGCCGGTGAATGGCTGGACCTGGGGCAATGCGAGTACGGCGAGTCGTGCTTACGATCTTCGCGGGTTGCCGACGACGATCAGTTTTGCGGGCAGTAACCAGACACTGGGCTACGACAATGCCGGGCAGGTGATCTCGCAGCTCGATAGCGTCTTCAACGTCAACTACGACTACGACCTGCTGGGGCGCCTGACGGATTTCACCAACAACACAGTACCGCCGGCGCCACTGCCGGCGAGCCAGGTGATGACGTATGATGCGAACGGGAATCGGGCGAGCCTGACGGAGGACGCGGTGCTGTATGCCTACGCCAACCAGACGAACAGTAACCGTGTCCTGAGTACGGCAGGACCGACGGCAAAGACCTACAGCTACGATCTGGCCGGTAATATCACGGCGGACGGTATCCACATCTACGGTTATGACGATCGTGGGCGACTTACGGACGTGGACAGCGGTGCGGCGACTTACGTCCATAACGGTCAAGGGCAGCGGGTTAAGAAGGACAACGGTACTGTGACGTTGTTCGTCTACAATGAGGGGGGTAACCTCATCGGTGAGTACGACTCCGTTGGTACGGCCGTGCAGGAGACGGTGTGGTTCGCCGGGGCGCCGGTGGCGGTGCTGCAGGGGCTGAATAAGTACTACGTGCATACGGATCACCTGGGCACGCCGCGAGCCATCAGTGACGGCAATACGGTGATCTGGCGCTGGTTGTCGGAGCCGTTCGGGGTGACGGCTCCGGATCAGGACCCGGACGGGGATTTGAACCTGTTCACATACAACCTGCGGTTTCCCGGGCAGTATTACGATGTGGAAACGGGACTGCACTACAACTACTTCAGAACCTATGACCCGAGTACGGGGCGGTACCTCGAATCCGATCCAATCGGTCTGGGTGGTGGGTTAAATACGTACGGGTACGGCTACCAGAATCCACTCTCATACACTGATCCAAAGGGCCTCACACCTGCCGTCGCAGTGTGCTTAATTCCAGGAGTCGGTTGGGTCGGCTGTGGTACTGCAGCGCTAGTTGGTGGCGCTGCTTTGGGAATCGCATATCTCACGGGTCAGATGGCTGTCGATGCGATAGCCGATAGGCCGCGAGATTCGTCGCGACCGATAGAACCGCCGGAGAAGCTTCCCTTTCCCATTCCGCTCCCGAACACTTTGACGATGGACAATACTAGTCTGGAAGAGTGCGAAAGAGATTGTGATTTGGAATGGGACCGAAACAAAACTCTTTGCGACATGATATCTGGGACACGGGATGGCTTTAACTCACCAGCGTACAAGATGTGCATGAACAGAATTGATCGAGCCTATGTAGAATGTCTTCAAAATTGTGCGGAAGAGTGTGAGTGAAAATGGACAATTCGAACGACGAAAATCGAAAACAGAAGACAATTGATATATCTCAAGAACTCTTAGCTGAAATCAAAGCTGGGGATATCGATCATGGTCTAAGTGTTGCACAAATGCTGCTAAGTGAAGGGCCCAAATTTGCGCCAGAATTGTTGATTGTTTTGATCGAATCTGTCGTCGAACTTTGTGCCCAGGCAGGTTCACAAGATGCAAAGGACTACCTTAACGATACTTGGCCTACGCTCAAGCGAGCGCATCTGAGACGGCTTACGGGGAATCAAGGACCTGAACGACCCGATTAATTACAACTACTTCAGAACCTATGACCCATCCACGGGCAGGTACTTAGAAAGCGATCCTGTAGGCCTCCAGGGCGGACTGAATACCTATGGATACGTCAATGCGAATCCGTTATCTTACACGGACCCAACCGGAGAGACGCCGGCACATGCGGCACGGGCTGCATGGGGGGTTGGTCGATTGGGTGGCCGAGGGTTTAATTGGGCATGGGCTGCTGCGACAGGAGCTTTCTTCGGGGCGTGGCTTTATGATGCGACTCACGATGCATACAATCCAAATACGCCAGTTTATGCGGAGGAATGGGTTGACGATCCTCGGGCACAGGCGGAGCATGACGCCTACAAAGGACGAGCTAGCCAGGCCCCGCCGCCATTTCTTGATCCGTGCGAACTGCTGAAATGGAAGCTACGTCGGGAGCAAGATGTCGTAGCCGGAATGCAGAATTGGGATGCAAGATGGGGGTCCGGTGTGCGACACCTCGGAGCGATCAAGCAGCGCAAAGCTGGCATTCGTAAGCTCGAGAAGCAGATTAAACGGGTGTGTGCGCCGGAGAACTGTCCATGAGTGGCAAGAAGATGAAGATGGATTATCTAGCCGAGTATTTTTCGGACCTCCTGAATTACGATGATGATGATGTGCTGTCGCCGATAGATCCTTTAAGCTACAAAAGCCCCGAAGGTGATACATGTTTACACATAGCTGCAATACGTGGAGGAGACACAGCTGCCCGATACCTGATTGAGTTAGGGCTCGATGTTAATAGCTGCGGAGATATGCATAACACGCCGCTTCACTACGCAGTGAAGTTCGGAAATACATCCATCGTTGATTTACTTTTGCAGTCGGGAGCATCGACAGACAAGAAGAATGAGTTTGGCAAGAAACCGCGCCAGAATGACTGCACACATTGAGCGCATGCAGCCCCGCGAATGTGCCTAGCGCGATCTTCTCAGTCTGGTTGATAGTGCGGTTTCAACCGGTCAATGCAACACCTAAGCTCTAACTATAGAGCAGGAGGTGTCATCAATGAAACAAAGACCGCGAAGATATTTCACTCAGACAGAGATGTCAGAGGTCTGGGATCGCTGGGAGAAAGGCGAGTCACT
>JAJFKU010000064.1 GCA_021773035.1 Woeseiaceae bacterium | reverse complement strand
AGAGATCTGCATCTCCTGCCAGTTTAACGACAATGACAATCTCATCCTGTCGGAGGCGGAACTGATCGCGGATTACACCGCCGCCGGCGGAATCCTGGCCCCGGGCGCCAGCTTTCGAGTCGTGGGAGAGAACGCGTTCTTCGTCGACCCGATAGCATTCGCGCAGGCCTTTGACGGCTTCACCAGCGGCGGCGGGGCAGTGTACGACATCAACAATCGCAAGGTAAATAGCACAAACGACCGTACCATCAGCGAATCGACTCTGTCGGCTTACGGCGAGATTGTCCTGGACAGCGAAGTCGGCGACATGCCGATGCAGATCGTGGCCGGGCTGCGCTACGAGGAGACGGACGTCGAGTCCTCATCGGTGCAGTCGATCCCAATAGCCAAGGACTGGGCGTCGGACAACGACTTCAATACGATATTCGGCCCGACAGCGGCGGTGACGCAGAAACACACCTATGACCACGTTCTGCCGAACCTCGACTTCTCGCTGGATGTCACCGACAACATAAAAGTGCGCGCGTCGATGAGCAAAACCATCGCGCGTCCGGAGTTAGGCAATATGTTCGTCGATACCAATGCCGGTAATCCGGGCACGGCGACGGCACTGGGTGGCCAGTGGACTGGTAGCAGGGGTAACGCGCAACTGGATCCTCTGGAGTCGACTAACCTCGACTTGTCGTTCGAGTATTACTACGGTGAAGGTAGTGCCTTTACGGTCGCTTTCTTCGACAAGTCGATATCGAACTTTATCGGCATCGAGCAGGTAACGACCAGCCTGTTCGGTCTGACGGATGTCGCCAGTGGGCTACCGGGTACGGTCTCGGGCGATGCCGCCGCGGCATTGGCGATTCACATGCGAGCCGATGGTAGTGTTGGGTCGTTGGCGACCGAGACGAATCTCTTCACCATGACCGCCATCCTCGCTAATCCGACCGATTTCCCGGGCGGCGCCGCTGAGTTCATCGACCCCGCTGACCCGGGGGGTGCCGCGCAGTCGTCCGACATAGCCACCGCGTACGACATACCTCCTCAGCCAGGCGATCCATTGGCCCAATATCTCGTCCAGCAACCCACGAACGCGGAGAATGCCGATATCGATGGCTGGGAGGTGGCTCTGGTGCACTTCTTTACCGGTCGCCTCGAAGGCTTCGGCATTAATGCCAACGCGACCTTTGTCAACGGTGACGTCGCATATGACATTAGCCGTCCTGAGTCTGAGGATCAGTTCGCTTTGACGGGCTTGTCGGACTCGTACAATTTGATCGCCTTCTACGAGAACGAGACGTGGAGTGCGCGTATTCTCTTCAATCACCGTAGTGAGTTTTTGGCCAACACCAACGTCGGTAACCGCATACCGCGGTTTGTTGAAGATTACGAACAGCTTGACTTCAATGTCGGCTATCGTGCCACCGACAATCTGACCATTACCCTGGAAGGCATCAACATGCTGGAAGAACCGATCGTCTTCCGTGGCCGCACACCACAACAAGTACAGGCCTACATTGAAGGCGACCGACGCATGATGTTGGGTGCGCGGTACACCTTCGGGGATTAGAGTTCGGCAAGACCAAAGCACTAATCTGGGCACTCACCGAATTATCGGTGGGTGCCCGTTTGCGTCTACACTGGCCTGAGAAAAAAATAACACCGACCGAAGGAGAAAGCGTTGAGTATCAGGATCGGAATTATTGGTCTGGGTTTTGGTGCGGAATTCATCCCTATCTACCAGGCGCATCCGTCTGCAGAGCTGGTTGCCGTGTGTCAACGATCGCAGGCATCGCTTGATGAAATTGCGGATCGATATTCAGTTCCAAAACGCTATACCAGCTTTGACGACATGTTGGCCGACCCGGACATTGATGCCGTGCATATCAACACGCCCATTCCGATGCATGGTCAGCAGTCGATTCAAGCCCTGAAGGCGGGAAAACACGTTGCCTGTACTGTGCCGATGGCAACGACGGTTGAGGAGTGCGAGGAGATCGTACGACTTTGCGAGTCATCAGGCCTCAAGTACATGATGATGGAGACCGTTGTTTACTCTCGAGAGTATCTTTTCATGAAAGAACTCCACGACAAGGGTGAGCTCGGCGATATTCAATTTCTCAAAGCATCACACCAACAGGATATGGAGGGATGGCCGGACTATTGGCCAGGGCTGCCACCGATGCATTATGCGACGCATTGTGTCGGGCCGATTCTCGGGCTCGCGCAAACAGATGCGTTGTCTGTTTCCTGTATGGGCTCGGGACGTATCAGACCTGAATTGCAAGAGCACTACGGATCGCCCTATGCGATTGAGTCCTGCCATATTAAATTGGCCAATTCAGATGTTGTTGGGTATGTATACCGGTCCTTGTTTGATACTGCGCGGCAGTATCGTGAGGGCTTTGAGGTTTATGGCTCCAAGAAGTCGGTGGAGTGGCCTTTGATTGAAGGTGAAGAACTCGTTGTGCATACGGCGGGCAAGCCAGAAGCTGAAATTCCAGAGCGTGTAACCAGTCCGGATTACGCGCACTTACTGCCCGATGAGATCGCGCCATTCACCCTGGCCGGTGTTTACAACAAGGATGATGAAGAGCATCTGTCTTTCGAGCAGGGCGGCGGGCATGGCGGGTCTCACCCGCATCTGGCGCACCAGTTTGTAAATATGCTTGAAACCGGAGTACAGGCTTACCCCGGTCCACGAGCGTCGGCGAATATTACCTGCGTTGGCGTGCTGGCACATGAGTCAGCTATGAATGGTGGTGTCGAAATGGCGTTGCCGGAATTGACACTTGGAGGTGACGCATGAGCGCAGCGGTCGACAATAGAAAGCGATTATTCGTCGCCAGTTTTATGACCTTAATTGTCGCAGGATTATTTTTCGGATTGCGCGCGAGTATTCTTGGTGACTGGGCCACACAATTTGGGTTTACCAAGAGTGAGCTTGGGGCCATTACAGGCGGTGGGTTTGTTGGCTTTGGGGTGGTCATACTAATTGCGAGTGCCTTAGCCGAGAGAATCGGCTATGCAAAATTGATGTGGGTAGCTTTTGTTCTGCATATACTTTCAGCAATAATTACGATTGCCGCAACGCCTGTATACGGTGATGGTAGCGCTGGCAATGAAGCCGCGTATTGGATGTTGTACGTTGGTATGTTTATGTTTGCCATTGCCTGGGGTACCTGTGAGGCCATTATCAATCCCTTGACGGCGACACTTTATCCAGAAGAAAAAACACACTATTTAAATATTCTTCATGCCGGTTGGCCAGGCGGGCTTATCCTTGGTGGCTTGATCGCTTACTTTTTCGCCAGTTCAGATGCGAAACTTTTTCAGGTAAGTTGGGAAATTTTGGTCGGCCTGTTCCTTATTCCAACATTCGTGTACGGCTACATGCTATTCGGACAGAAATTCCCTCTCTCTGAGGCACGCGCAGCCGGCGTCACGTATATGAATATGTTGAAGGAATTTGCCGCACCAGTTCTACTGTTTCTCCTATTTCTCATGGCCTGTGTCGGCTACGTAGAACTGGGTACAGACAGTTGGATAATCAACATCATGCAAAACCTCATCGGCGGTAATGCATTCCTCCTGTTCATTTATACTTCAGCACTGATGTTTGTATTGAGATTCTTCGCCGGTCCAATCGTTCACCGTATCAATCCCTTGGGGCTGCTATTCGCCAGTGCCGTATTGGCGACAATTGGCCTATTCATGCTGGGTTCCGTTGCTACGGGTGTGGCAATAATTTTAGCCGGTACAATATACGGCATTGGAAAAACCTTCTTCTGGCCAACCATGCTCGCTGTCGTATCTGAGCGTTTCCCGAAAGGCGGCGCGCTTACTCTCGGTGCCATTGGCGGAATCGGTATGCTCTCAGCCGGGCTTCTGGGTGGACCTGGGATTGGCTATAAACAAGACCATTTTGCAGCTGAATTTCTACATGAAGAGTATCCGGCTGTTCATCAAGAATATGTGTCTGATAGTAAGCAAGGGTTTCTCTTGTTTCGTGAAATTGCTGGCCTGGACGGCGCAAAAGTAGGTGCACTTCTTGAGAAAAACCCGGCCGAATTATCCGCTAAAGAAACCGAAGAACGCGCGATTCTTGAGGAGGCCTCAATCCGTGGAGGACAAAGTGCTTTCAGGTGGACTGCTCTGGTTCCACTGACCATGGCGCTTGGATACTTGCTATTGATATTCTATTTCCGAGCGCAGGGAGGCTACAAGGCCATTAAACTTGGCGATGAAGACGATGCGACAGCCTACTAAAAGGTAAACAGAGATTCGGGCTTGGTTCACGGGTGATGCTAGAAAACAACAACTGAATTACGATGAATAGACTCGATACCATTGACTGGCTTGTCATTGCGGTCTACTTCGGGTTACTGCTTGGCATAGTCATCGCGGCGACGCGCCGGCAACAGACATCGACGGACTATTTTCTGGCCGGGCGCAATGTCGGGTTTTTCGCCATCGGTGCATCAATCTTTGCATCGAATATCGGCTCTGAGCACATCGTTGGCCTGGCAGGCCAGGGCGCCGCGACCGGCCTGGCGATGGCACACTACGAATTACACGCATGGATCGTCGTTCTGCTCGCCTGGGTCTTCGTACCCTTCTATTACGAGTCCGGCGTGTTCACTATGCCGGAGTTCCTGGAGAAACGATTTGGTCCGCGGCCGCGCTGGATATTATCGCTGGTTTCGCTGGCCGCGTACGTGCTTACCAAAGTGTCGGTTACTGTTTACGCCGGTGCCGTGGTGTTCAAAACCTTGTTACCAGATACATTCGGCAGTCCCGAAAACGCGTTTTGGGTCGGTGCCGTCGCTACCGTAGTCCTGACCGGCCTGTACACGGTCGCCGGTGGATTGCGCGCGGTGCTTTACACCGATTCGGCACAGGCAATTATCCTGCTCATCGGGTCGGCCGCCATCACGTGGCTCGGTCTCGATCGGCTGGGTGGATGGAGTGAGTTGCAGTCCTTCGCCAGCGAAAATGTGGCTGACTACGCATTGTGGCGACCGTTATCGGACCCGGACTTTCCGTGGCTCGGTATCCTGATCGCGTCTCCCATTGTTGGGATCTGGTACTGGTGCACGGACCAATACATCGTGCAACGCACACTGGCCGCGAAAGATCTGAGAACTGCTCGGCGCGGTGCTCTGTGGGGCGCGTTTCTGAAGGTCTCGCCGGTGATGATCTTCCTGATCCCGGGCCTCATCGGTGCAGCGTTACATCACAAGGGCATGCTGGTGATTCCCAGCGATAGGTCCGGCGGATTCGCCGGCGACCAGGTTTTTCCGACGATGGTGACCTCGCTGCTGCCAACTGGATTACGTGGGCTGGTAGTCGCAGGATTGATGGCCGCGCTGATGAGTTCACTGTCATCGCTTTTTAATTCCACTGCGACACTTTTCACGGTCGACGTCTATGAAAAGTTACGCCCAGGCGCTTCTGAACAAAAACTGGTTACCGTTGGCCGACTCGCGACCGGCGTCGTAATTATTCTCGGCCTGCTGTGGATTCCAATCATGCCGGCTATATCGAAGGGTGGGCTCTATCAGTACCTGCAAAATGTTCAGGGTTATCTCGCGCCACCGATAACTGCGGTCTTTCTCCTCGGCTTGTTCAACCAGCGCATCAACTCCCGCGGTGCCGTGTGGGGTCTGGGCCTGGGGTTTGTGCTTGGCATGGCCAAGCTCGTTATACAGGGTGTCTTCGGCGCTGGGAAAATCGAAAACCCCGCATTCCTCGCGGCAATTGCCGATTTCAATTTTCTGTATTTCTCGGGCGTCTTATTTCTAATCTGCGTTACCACAATCATTGCGGCATCCTACACGGCGGCCGCCCCACGGGTTGAGCAACTGCAGGGCCTGACCTATGCCATGATGGATCGAAAAGCGGTTCGAGACAGCTGGGACCAGCGGGAAGTGATCGCCACCGTTGTCGTACTTGGTCTGGTCGCCATAGTTTATGGCTATTTCTCGTTCTGGATCTAGCGCTCTTGGGCGGTCGATATTTCCGCCACTAATTTGCCGGGGCATCAAAAGAGACTATTGATGACAGAAATAAAAGGTATTGCACTCTCTGTTCTTTGTCTGAGCATTTTAGTTTCCGCCTGCAGAGATGACGAAGAGGCTGTTTTCACAGAAAGCGACTGGCCTGCATACGGCGGGCAAAACAACGGCAATCGCTATTCCACACTCACGCAAGTCAACCGAGACAACGTTTCTCGGCTGACACCCGCCTGGCAGTTCGACATGGATAGTGCCGGGTCGTCCCAGACCCAGCCGATTGTCGTCGACGGGGTCGTGTACGGCATAACACCGAATCTCGAGGTCGTTGCTCTCAACGGTGCGTCGGGCGAGCTCTTGTGGTCTTTCAGTGGACTCGAACGACCCACCGATTTCGCGGGGCCTTCCCGTGGACTCGCGATGTGGAAGGACGGCGACAAAGAGATCCTCTTCGCCGGCCTCCTCGACAACTTGTTCGCCATTGACCCCGACAGCGGCGATCTGGTCGCTGAATTCGGAAATGACGGTGTTCTGGATCTTCGTACGGGTCTGCCCGGCGATACAAGCCGCTACTACGTCTCTATGTCGTCACCAGGATTGATATATCGCGATACGATCATTGTCGGATTCAGAACGGCGGAAAATCCACCCGCTGCACCAGGCGACATACGGGCGTTTGACGTCAGGACAGGTGAGCTTGTCTGGTCGTTCCACACGATCCCCGCTGCGGATGAATTTGGTGCTGACACCTGGCCGGAAGGTGCCAGGGCGACTCAGGGCGGAGCGAACGCCTGGGCGGGTTTCGCTCTCGACGAAGAACGTGGCATCGTCTATGTGCCTACAGGCTCGGCGGTGCCGGATTTCTTTGGCGGCGAAAGAAAAGGGGATAATCTTTTTGCCAATTCCCTTGTTGCGCTGGATGCGACGACCGGCGAGCGAGTCTGGCACTTTCAGGCCATTCGTCACGATATCTGGGACCGCGATTTTCCGGCCCCGCCGTCTCTCGTGACGGTGCAGCGGGAAGGTCGCGCGATTGATGCCGTGGCGCAGACTTCGAAACAGGGCTATGTCTATTTGTTCGATCGGGCAACCGGGGAGCCGCTCTTTCCCATAGAGGAACGCACTGTGCCGACCAGTTCTCTTGCAGAAGAACCGGCCGCGCCTTCGCAACCCGTTCCGACAGCCCCTGCACCGTTCGCAAGGCAGGAGTTAACGGCAGATATGCTGACCACGCGGTCACCTGAAATGAATGACTGGGCGCGAGAGCAATTCAGCAACTTTCTGAGCGAGGGCCTGTTCGTACCGTTCGGTACCGAGCAACCTACTGTGGTATTTCCTGGTTTCGATGGCGGGGCCGAGTGGGGCGGCGCAGCCATCGATCCCGCCAAGGGAATTATTTTCATTAACAGCAATGATATCGCATGGACCGGAGAGTTGGTGGCGAGCCCCAACGGCATGGGAGTCGGCGAGGCCTTGTATCAAGCTCAGTGCGCCCTCTGCCACGGAACCGACAGGCAAGGCTCCCCACCCGAGTTTCCTGCGCTCACTAATGCATCCGAAACTGTGTCGCCCGACGAGATGCGAAATATTCTTCGCTACGGAATCGGCCGGATGCCGGGGTTCCCGGCATTGGCGCCAGAGGCCGTCACGGGTCTGACAGACCTTCTCCTCAATCCTGAAGGCGTCAGTTCCAGCGATGATGGAAAAGAGGCGGTTCCGTCCCTGTCTACTGAAGGAAGTAGCGTCGCCTACAGGTTTACCGGCTACAATCGATTTCTCGATCCTGATGGTTACCCGGCTGTTGCACCACCATGGGGTACGCTTAACGCCATTGATCTCAACACCGGGGAATACCTGTGGAAGATCCCGTTTGGCGAATATCCCGAGCTGACGGCGCAGGGAATCGATGTAACCGGTACTGAGAATTACGGTGGACCCGTCTTAACCGCAAGCGGATTGCTGTTCATCGGAGCAACCCTGTACGACCGAAAAATCAGAGCTTACGATGCCGCTTCCGGCGAGTTGCTTTGGGAGTATGAAATGCCGTATGCGGGGATGGCAACGCCGGCCGTCTATAGGGTCGACGGCAGACAGTATGTTGTGATTGCAACGAGCAACTCACGAAACCCTCGGGCACAGCAAGGTAGCGCATACATCGCATTTGCGTTGCCAGAGTGAGGGTTGTCAGGACTTACGAAATATTCCAAAGCCCATATAGGCGAGGGCGATGGATAACAATGGATTAATGTAGTTAAAGAACGTCCATGGGGCAAATTCCAACGGTGACATGGCCAGAACTCCTGTAATAAAGGCACCGGAAGTCGTCCACGGGATCAACGATGTGGTGAGAGTCGCGCCTTCTTCCAGACACCGGGAGAGCATGTGATTTTCGAGATTATCTTCTGCGTAGGCATCTTTGAATATCTGCCCGCCGAAGATAATGGAAAGATACGCTTCACCCATACTCATGTTGGCAACCACACCTGCACCAATCGTGGTCGCCATCAGACTTGCGGTACGCTTGATGCGTCTTAAGAGCCCGCTCAGCAGTACCCGTACGAATCCGGCGCGATCGAGTATACCGCCGAGCGATAGCGCAAGCAGCGCGAGCGACATTGTCCACATCATGCTTTGTATGCCGCCACGGGTCAGGAGCACATCAAGACGTTCGAGACCTGTGTCCGCGGCATAGCCGCTGTGCAAGCTGTTGAGCACCTCCGAAACGGATCGATCCTGCATCGCAACGGCTAGCACGACTGCGGTAGCGACACTGCCCAGCATACTGATTTCCGCCGGCATCCGTTTGAGACTGAGGACGAACAGCACTATCAGCGGCAGCAATGTGAGCGGGCCGATCGCGAACTCGACTGCCAGGTGTTGTTTGAGGTCCAGCAATTCCTGTACAGACGCTGTCTGTCCGCTGTAACTTAGCCCGACGACTGTAAATATGATCAGGCAGATGACGTAGGTGGGGACAGTCGTGTACAGCATCGAATGGATGTGAGAGTAGAGGTCTGTGTCAGCGCTCATAGCAGCGAGATTGGTCGTGTCCGACACTGGCGACATTTTATCGCCGAAGCTGGCACCGGAAACGACCATGCCGGCGACCAGTGGCAGTGGAATGCCGAGCGCCCCGCCAAGTCCCATGAGGACAACGCCGATCGTGCCTATTGTTCCCCATGCCGTGCCCGTTGCGAGCGACATGAAGCTGCACAGCACCAGGCCAGCCGGTAGAAAGATCGTCGGATGCAGCAGGTCCACACCATAGTAGATGAGGCCACCGATCGTCCCGCTTTCAATAAGCGCGGCAATCAGAACGCCGATAAGAAAGAAGATGAAGATCGCGCCAAGGCCCTTCTGTATGCCGGAGATCATCGCGGTTTTGATTGCCCGGAAACTGAAACCGAGGAACGCTGAGTGGACTGCAACCCACACGAGTGCGATCAGTAGCAGACTGTGCAGGCTGATTTCGAGCCACAGCAATCCGGCGATTACAATAACAATGACGCCGCTGAAACAGATCACGGATTGCAGAAAACCAGGTTCTTGAATACGTTGACTCACGAGTATCATTTTAATATTTATGTGAGCATCTTTATATGTCAATCTAGCGGTTATAGTTGACAAACCACGGACTGATCCATTGTTTCTTAAGAACTGCTGGTACGTTGCGGCCCGAAGTCAGGATATCAAGCAAACGCTGTCTACCCGTATGCTCCTTAAAGAGAGGCTTGTGCTGTATCGACAACAAGATGGCACCGTCGTCGTGCTGGAGGATGCTTGTCCGCATCGAAAATTGCCGTTATCGAAGGGGCGGTTGCTTGGCGACAATATCGAGTGCGGCTACCACGGCATGCAGTTCGAAGGTTCCGGCAACTGTGTGTTGGTACCGACCCAGGACCGAATTCCGCCCAATGCCCGGGTGCGGGCATATCCCGCAGCAGAGAAATGGGGGTTTGTTTGGGTCTGGATGGGCAACATCGATCAGGCCGATGAATCAAAAATTGTCGAAGTTGCCAATTACGACAGTCAGGGATGGGGATTGACGGCGGGCGGTATGCTTGAGATCGACTGCCACTACCTTTGGGTGACCGATAACTTGCTGGACCCATCGCACGTCGCCTGGGTGCACCGAACGTCATTCGCCGCACCCGGTACCGACGACACGCCTTTGGAGGTACAGTCATTTGACGATGGCGTCGTCGTGTCCCGATGGATATCCGACCAGGCGTTGCCACCTTACTATGCACCACTGGTCAAGTTCGACGGTACGTGCGATCGTCTGCAACACTATGAGGTTCGCCTGCCAAGCGTTTGCATCAATCGAGGGGTTTACACACCGGCAGGTACCGGTGGAGACGTCGACAACCTGGACGAAAGAGCCTATGTCATGGAATCCTACAATTTCATAACGCCCATTGATGAAGATCACTCTGCCTACTACTGGTTTCAAAACTATAATACCGACGCAGATAATGCAGAAGTATCGGAGCGCCTCAACGAAGGCGCCATAATGGCATTTGAAGAAGACCGCGAAATTCTTGAAGCGGTTCACCTTGGCATGAAATTCAAAACGACGCGTAACCTGAACCTGGGCCTCGATGCAGGTTCGCTGCGTTACAGGAAATTACTGGACAAGGCGATCGCGGCAGAACAAATCGCCTGAGTGGCTTTTGAATAATGAAAATTGCGGCAAACCTTCAAGCTGGCATCGACAACCTGCTTACCAATTGTATTGAGGCGAACGCTGGCGAGTCGCTGGCGATAATCAGAGAGCAAGGAGGCGGCGACTATTACTCTGCCACACTTGCTGATGTTATCGCAGCACACGGACGGAACCGTGCACTGGATGTCATGATTATTGACACGCCTTTTGTCGAGGATGCGAGCGAATTTCCCGCTGATATCTCACGCACTATGGACACTGTGGACCATACCCTGTTCCTGGCACGAATTGGCGATCAGGCAAGATTTACCGATCTCGGTGGCGCTGGAACGAAAACAATGTGCTACGCACTGGATGAGCGAAGCTTTGCTTCCGCCTTTTGTAGTGCCGACTATCGGTTTTTCGTCAGCCTCAAGGGCCTGGTTAATTCCGCAATATTTGGTGAAAAACGAGTCACCATCACTTGTGCGTCGGGTACGAATCTTGTCGGCATCTCGCCTCCGGACCCTGTTGATGACGGCATCGGCGACGTCTCACTACGACGTTTCCCCATGACGGTTTTTCGGCCAGTCCCGGCAAATACTTTTTCAGGGCGCCTGGCGCTCTCGAAGTGGTTATGCCCAACGGGATCGCGCTATTACCAGCCAGATAGCGTACTGATTGACGGGGTGGTCATTGCGCTAATCGAAAAAGGACGAATCGCTGGTTTTGAAGGAAACGAGCGAGAGGTCAGGGAAATTCGTGCCCACTACAATTTTGTTGCCGAAAAGTATGATATCGACGGCGACATCATACATTCATGGCACGCCGGTATTCATCCGCAGAACGGCTACGCTGGCCTGGCTGCTGACAACCTGACACGCTGGGCAGGCTCGGCGTTCGGCAATCCTCGCTATCTTCACTTTCACACTTGCGGCAATTATGCACCTGGCGAAATTTGTATATCGGTATTTGATCCGAGCATTTCCGTGGACGGTGTGAAAATGTGGCACAACGGAACGCTGGACTTCGCTGACACGCCGCAAGTGCGAGCGTTACAGGCCAGGTATCCCGGCATGCGAGAACTGTTCGAGCGACCAGTGCTGGAGTACGGTCTGGGAGAATCTTAGATGTAGTCGTTGGTTTCCGATCTACTTGTAGTATCCGACCGCGTCACCTTCTGTCGTGACCCCAAGACCGTTCAACAGCCGATTCGAATAATTGAAATAAGCAACGACCTGGTTTACTTCGAGAATCTCACCGTCGTCGCAGTTTGCCGCGTGGAGAGTGTCGATGTCGCTCTTCTCCATGCTGCCTACGCAGACCGTGAGTTTTGCCGCGTAATTCAGAAGCGCTAGCTCTTTACCTGAAAACACTCGTTGTGGCTCGCCACCTTGTAAGGCAGCATAAATATCATCGGCACGTTTGTCGTCGTCCAATAGACGCCGTGCATTCATGAAATGGTGTGTCAGGCTATACTCGCAGTTGTTCTTGATGCTTGTGTAGCATGCAACAACTTCGAGAAACCACAGCGGCAATGTGATGTCCGGATGATGCAGGACGCTTCGATATAACGCGACGTGTCCTTGCATGGTGTGCGGGCGTAGTGAATGTGCCTTCATGACGTTGTCGACGGTGCCATGCGGGGTTTTTGCCTGATCGTACATTTCTCGAAGGGCACCCGTTGCGTTTGCCTCCGAAATCATTTCAATCCATGCACTCATGGCGTCCCTCAGCTATTTTTCTGCAATGCCATAACCAGTTTGGCACCAACCCGGTGGGCGTCCAGTACGATGCTCAGGTCATTAAGGAAGGAGCAACCGGAAATTTCGATTCGGGCAGAGCCGGGCTCAATCTGAACTGGGACGGCAGTTGGAACGTAGAGGCAAGACTCACGGATGCCGGCTGGGCTGCAGAATTCGAAATTCCGTATATATGCCCTTAACTATTCGGACGCTTTTCCGCCAGTTGCAGCCCACCAAACAGCACCCAGAATATGTTGTCTATAGGCAGGATTATCATAAATTCCTTCCGGATGTCCCAGCCCTGTATGAAAGGACCTTCCACCTTCGAAATCTTCCTGATACCAGGCTATCGGATGGTAGTCCGGCATTTTCCCGCCGGTATAGGTGGTTTCATCTATCGTCAAGGCAACTTTGATATTGTCTGACATTTCCAAATAGTTGTACCACTCTTCAGTAACCAACCATTTTTCCCCCAAATGGGCGGTTGATGGATGATTCGGGTCTTCATTATTAACAATGGCCGTCGAAATACCTGGATTTGGATGACGGTTCCACACACCACCCACCAGTTCTACGTACCATGGCCACTCCATCATCGTGAATGAGGCGGAGTGCATCGCTACAAAATTGCCTCCCTGATGTATGTAATCTTGTAGTGCCCTTCTTTGATCGTCATTGAGAATATCGCCGGATGTATTCATGAATACAATTACATCCATACTATTCAGTCGTTCCTGATCGTCAAAGAAATCAGATTGTTCGGTCCAGGTGAGACCAAAGTGGTTATCCTGGCTTAACTCCTTAAACATCTGAATGCCGCTCGGAACTGAAAGGTGCTGATAGTCCAGAGATTTCGTAAACAAGAGAACCTGGAATTGCTCCTGATTCTGCTGCAAGCGTTGTGCATGTGAATTGGCACTAACTAGTAGAACCAATCCAAGCAAAATAGCTGTTACTTTTTTAGACATGATTTTTCCGACCGATTTTTTTTGAATCATCATAATATTTTATTTCTTCGTGACTTTAGTGGGTGTCAGTTTGTTTTCAGAAGAACGTGTTCCAAGCTTACCTGCGTTGCCATTACCCCAACAGTAAACGTCATCGTCTGAAGAGACGCCACATGTATGATCAACTCCGATAGTTAACTCCGCAAATTCAGTATCAGCTGATACAGCTGCAGGTTCGACTTGCATTGTCGTTGTACCGTCGCCCAATTGCCCTGATCCATTTCTTCCCCAGCAATAGGCCTTACCATCAGTTGAAATTCCACAGGTCTGGAAGAGTCCAGTAGTAATCTGAGCAAAAGATAGATTCCCTTTTATTTCTCTGGGTGTCATCAAATTTTCAATAACGCCTAAACCGTCTCCAGGACCAATACCCAATTTTCCATATCTGCCGCGACCCCAACAAACAGCTTTATCCGCTGTACTTACAGCGCAAATATGATCAAGGCCAACACTTATTGAGTCTGGCTGAAAATCAAACTCTCCTGCTACAGGACTTGGAACCTTCTTGCCGGCACGATCGTCTTCTCCCAGTCCTAACAAATTGCCAAAATCACTTGCTCCCCAGCAATATGCGTCTCCATTTGTTGTTATGCCGCATGTTGTTGCTGATCCGGCATTTAATGAGCCAAATTTATGCCCGCCAGAAACAGGTATGGGTACCAGTGAGCCCTCGACTGAATTATTGCCAAGAATTCCATCTTCATTTCTTCCCCAACAGAAGCCGTCTCCATCGGTAGTTATTCCGCAAGTATGAGCAAACCCGGAATTGACTGATTCAAACGACAAGCCACCGGATACAGCCGTTGGACTCATGCTGTTTTCAGAAGAACCATTTCCGAGTCTTCCGTATCTACCTCGTCCCCAACAATAAGCATCATTGTCAACGGTAACTCCACACGTATGATCCCAGTCAGCGCTAATTGACTTTAGTTGAAGATTTCCAGAAACAGCAACGGGAGTCATGCTCGACTTCGTAGAGCCGTTTCCTAACTGACCGACTGAATTATCTCCCCAACAGTAAGCCTTACCATTCGACTTAAGGATGCATGTGTGATCCTCACCGGCGCTCAAAGTTTCTGAATAAGCGGGCACAGAAGCGAAGACGACTACTAACGATAAGGTTAAGGATAGGCAACTTTTACTAAATGTAGTATTCATAATTGTAGGTTTCTGTGTTTTGATTTAAAGACCAGGCACAAAGTCTATTTGTGCATCAATTCGTTGTAGATCACCGCCACCAGATCTGGAAGCGATCAATCCTTACTTGCCTTTCATGGGTCAAGCTCTCTCTAATTATTATCCGGCAATAGACGAATCATCGGATTCCGAAAGTAAACACGGCTGTCGGAACCCACGGACTCCAGGCCGATCGTGCCCAGGTGGAGGCTGGCCGGTCCTTCGACATCTGCAGGTTCGGTGAATTCGTTGACTGTCTCACCATTCACTTTTACCGTTACCTTCTTGCCGTCAACCTTGATGTAGTAGCTGAACCATTCGTTATCGCCGTGTGCGGCAGTCTTCACCTCGCTTGCCCCAATCAAGCTGCCGGTCTTGCTTTCACCGTCCCGGCTGGCGTTAATCTGAGCTTCATAACCAAAGGCAGGCGTTCCGTCCTCTTCGTAATGGGTATGAAAATAAATCCCTGAAGCCGATCCAGGGTGGGTATAGACATCAACCTTGAATTCGAAATTCTTGAATTTTCCGCCAGCGATCCGACCGTCATAGAACAGGTTTCTTTGGTCTCCCTCGACAATGAGCTTGTCGCCGTCAATTCGGAACGATTCTCCGGCCGTGGAATCATCGATGGTCGGCCAGACTATTTTTCTGCCATACCAGGCACCAGCCGTCCAATCCGTGACGCCGCCGCTTTCAATCCAGCCGTTGAGCGTGTCATCCAGGAGAGAGATCCACCCGAGGCCGCGTTCTCCTTCATACCCCGGGGCTGGCGAACCATCTTCTTCAAGTTTTCCTGCCGCCCAGAGCACGCCCGATGCGATGAGATTCAAATTCACATCCGAGCCCATCGACTCATTGTGATGCCCCAGCGAACTGGTGAATACCCGAACGCCTTTGTATTCGTGTGTCCACGCCGTTTCAGCATAGGAGTCTGTCTCCACAGAATAGGCGTGAGACAACGGAGTGGCATTGTCATGCATATCAATGATTAGATATAACTCGCCTGCAGGCGTCCGCCAGGAACGAGGATAGTGCTGCATGATCTGGTGCTGCGGCTCCAGAACCTCGATCGTGTAGGGAGAGGTATTGGGATGATTTTCTTTCTCGTGAGCGTATGAAACCGCACCGACGAAATCCCACCATTCAGCCGGTGCATCGCCCTCTGCATATTGATAGAGATGGATGGGGCAGTGAAGCATAACGGCAGGTACTTGATGCTTGACGTGTTCGGCGACGATTCCTTTTACATAGGCTGCATCTTTTACCTGAAGGTTACACTGGTTGTAGATGACAACGTCGAACTCTTCCGCCCAGTCATCCTCCAAATGACGGGAGAAAAAGAAATCCGTTGATTCCATCGTAATCGTATCCCCACCTTCATAGTCAGTGGTGACTTCGATATTCGAAAGACGTTCCAACAGACCTTCTTCGATCTGGTCCTTTTGCGTTGCATAATCGTGCCAGGGGCCCCCGCCGGTAATCTGCAAAATTCTCAGCGGATCTGCGGTCTGCGCTGCAGCGAGTAGAGGCAGGCTGCCAGACAAAATTAACGCCAAAACAGAAAGGAGAATTTTCTTATTTAAAACCGTATTCATTGGTCTGGCCCTCGATTTTTATCTCGTAAATTGAGTCACATCTTTATTGAGTTCAAAAGTCTACAAAGTACGCTGACCCAAAACTCAATGAACCGGCCAGCGTACCTTGTTTAAGCTCCCGCTTACTTTATTGAACTGCTCATTCTGGCAGAGCAAATACATGAAGCCTCGTTCCAAGAGGCCCTGTTACAGGCGAACGATAGCGACCGCCGCCACCACCTGCGACAATCGCAACGTATTGTCTTCCATCAATTTCGTAAGTGGAGGGGCTCGAAAAGCCAGGTGCATCCATCTCAAATTCCCACAAGAGCTCGCCGTTGGTTTTGTCAAATGCTCTGAACCGGCTATCTTCTGTTGCCCCTATGAATATCACGCCGCCTTTTGTAACTGCCATTCCGCCAAAGTTCTCAGCACCGGTATGTCGAATCCCCATTTCGACCAAACCGGGATATTCTCCGAGTGGGATCGACCACAAAATGTCACCTTTCGCGACATCAATGGCAATGAGTTTGCCCCATGGCGGTTTAATCGCGTGATACCCCATGTGGTCTGTAAAATAATCCAACGCAGCAATGTACTGTGGGGTGGATGTTGACCAGGCTGTTTCGCCCTCACCTCCGCTCCACGTCAACCTCCCATCACTTAAATCAAAGTCCGGGGCAGATACTGTTTCACCCGGCTCACTTTGAAGAAATGCGACCAAGTAGTCCAATTCATCGTCTTTGAAGTACAGGAATGCCGGCATCGCATTTCTGCCTTTAGTGATGATCTCCTCAAGCTCGTCGGTACTAAACGCCAGGTCAACCAACGGCAGGCCGGTCGCGCCTTGTCTTTCGGATCCGTGACAAGCGGCACATTGCGCGTCGTATATTGTGCTGCCTCGCTGCAGATCCGACATATCTGTAAATTGATCAGGTTGCATCGGGACCGTCGTCAAAATAAACGGAAAGTCATTCACGTTTACGTAGGATATATTCGTCTCCGGATCAAAGGCCGGCCCTCCCCATTCATTTCCTCCATGAATACCCGGCTGGACGATGGTTCCTTCGATACTTGGAGGCGTATACATCGGTCCTGCTTTTAGCTTTTTAAACTTTTCCAGGGCGGATGCATGAGACTCGGGTGTGATGTCCGTCAAATCAGACTCGTAGAATGACGTACGTACCAGAGGATCTGGTTTTAGCGGCCACGGTTGCGTTGGATATGGAACTTCGCCGGGTACGGCGTCAGTCGGAACAGGTTTC
The DNA here is from genome assembly GCA_021773035.1 of Woeseiaceae bacterium. Taxonomy (GTDB): domain Bacteria; phylum Pseudomonadota; class Gammaproteobacteria; order Steroidobacterales; family Woeseiaceae; genus UBA1847. The sequence continues at coordinate 82,298 of JAJFKU010000064.1, read as the reverse complement.
TCAACGATTGGGAATAGCGATTCGCCCGTATCCCGGTCAAAGACAAAGAATTTGCCCTGCTTGCCTGTTTGGACGACCACATCCTGTTCTGTTCCATCATCCTTGGTTATCGTAGCTAACATCGGTGCAGGAGCAATATCATAGTCCCAAATATCGTGATGCATTGTTTGGAAATGCCATTGCAACTCGCCCGTCGTTGCATCAAGGGCAATCACGGAATTTGAATAGAGATTCTTACCCGGTCTGGCTCCGCCATTACCATGGATCCCTCCGGTCATTGCACCCGTAGCACCAAATACCCAGCCTCTTTCTTCATCTACAACAAATCCACCCCATGAGTTGGCGCCGCCGTAGTTCATATTCTCTTCCCATTCCGTGGTCTCATACCCAGGCTGGCCTTCCAACGGGATGGTGTGAAATCTCCATTTGAATTCGCCCGTCAATGTGTCGAACGCGCGGACATTGCCGGGTGGTTCCTCTCTATTCTCGAACACGTTTGAATCCACAATTAAGAAATTCTTGTACGTAGCCGGAGGCGAGTTGTTGGTCAATTTGTTTTGCACCAGATGAGCAGGCCAAACATGGTTTTCCCATAAATCGATATGCCCGCCCTTCCCAAACGACTTGATAAGCGTTCCATCATCGGGATCAACAGCCCAAATAACATCTTTTGCCAGATGAAAAATCCTGGCATTTTCGCCATTTTCATCTTCCCAATACACCTCAGCTCGCTGAATCCCTGCGGGGAAGTCGTCCCCCCGGGCATCATGCTTGGAGGGCTCAAACAACCAAAGCTCCTCACCGGTTGCTGCATCCAGGGCCACCAGGTTTAATTCAGGGTCAGCAAAGTACATCACCCCTTTGATGATAATCGGGTTCGACTCCATACCTGGCCCGACAAGCTTCCTTACATCGTAGGTCCAGACCTCTTCCAGCGTCTGAACATTTTCGGGCGTAATTTGGCTTAGAGAAGAGTAGGCAGATCCTTCATTGTCGCCACGATAAGTAGCCCAATCGACGAAATTATTCAGTCTGCTTTTCTGACCAGTCTTAGCGGCACCTCCGCTACTCTGAGCAGCGGTTGTTGTTTGGTCCGAGGCACTTGTTTGGTCCGATGTGTCATTGCTATCGCAGCCGAATGCCATCAGGACAGAAAGGAAGATCAGGGGAGAGAATAAATAGTGTTGTTTTTTCATCAGTGCGGCCTCGTTCCGTCTATTTTCAAATAACAGATAATTTCGTTTTCCTATTCTTCTTTTCTTCTTAACGCATTATTGCCGGTTTCTTAGAGACAAGCATCGCAGCTACCGGATGCGCCCATGGCTGCCTCGCATTCAGCGCCGGACGTGTCACGCCAGAGCTTGATCGCCGCCTGAACCTCGCCAGCTTTGTCTGGCGGCGCACTCTCCACAGCTACGGTCTCGCGAGTCAGGAAGTCATAAAAGACGACTTTGACGCTTTGCGTACCCAGATCGATGCCGAGGACTGTTGACACAGGTTTTGGGCCATCCCTAGATCAATAAAAGAAAACGTTTACACTTTAGACTAGGATGCGGCGAATTTACAAATGTAAATAGTCTGCAACGCGTGAAAACGGCTAAGAATAAGGTTTGCCAGGCACAAATTCGTGGATTGTGCGCTGTTGATAGACGTCTCCAGGTGCCAATCGCGCGGATGGGAAAAGCCGGCTGATTTGGCGCATCGGGGAAGCCCTGGGCTTCCAGACACAGTCCGGCGCGCGGTCAAAAACTTCTAGCTTTTTGGCCAGTATTAGCAGTTACCGGTGTCCAAAATCCTGGCTGCGGACAGGCTGAGCCTTTTCCCATTCCTCCTGGTCGACCTTTCGAAGCTTTTGGGTAAAGGCAAAAGCCCCATTTTTATTGCCGACCACAAAATCGATCAGCCCATCTCCATTGAGGTCTCCGCTGACCAGTTGCCGTCCGATGCCCGCCTGGTCATCGATTTGATGAGGAACGAATTCTACCTGGCCATCATCCTGGCGCGTGAGCCGGAAGTAATAGATCACCGGGTCCTGTCGGGACCCTTCGTCGCCGAAGTCGTGAGCCCGGTAGGTCTTACCGGTCAAAATGTCCTTCAGGCCGTCGCCATCGATGTCGACAAGCTCTACTGCGTGAAGCTGGGAGAATTGAACCCCATAAGGGTTGTCGGTATTTTCCTCCTGCTTACTCATAATAATATGTTCTTTAAAGCTGATCTTCTCTCCGGAATCACCAAATTGACGGACCTGTTCAAACCAGCTCAGGCCCCAGCCGTGAGCGTCCAGACTGGTGATAACGTCGTTGAGCCCGTCGCCATTCACATCATAGGCATACATATTGCCTCCCCCGGTCAAACAACAGAACTCGGGGTTCGTCTTCCGATTAACGAATTGAAAGGGGTGATACTCCCAATCTTGGCCGAATTCCAGGGAGGAGGGTTGTCGCATCCAGCCATCCCCGGTTAGGTAGTCTTTGCGTCCGTCGCCGTCGATATCCCCAATTCCCATGCCGTGGGTGTAGTGATGAATTTCCTCTTCGTGGGTCGATACCGGGTGAAAGATCCAGGGCAGCGTCGGACCTACAGGGTTCGGCGACACATAACCGTAATGTTTGCCGTAGGCCGTCAACAGTTCAGGCACCCCATCGCCGGTGAGGTCTTTAAAATCAGGCGCTTCGTTTTTAACAGCGTCTGTGACAAAGTGCTTCTTCCAATGGACCGGCTCGTCCGGGGCCTTACCACCAAAAGGCTTGCCCGGGTTCTCGTACCAGTAAGCTTCGGTATTGGGAAGTCCCGCCGTCAGGATATCAGGCCAGCCGTCCCCATTGATATCGGAGGGGAATGAGAAGAAATTGTCCAGAGAGTAATACGAAAAATCATTTGGGTGCCGCCTGGTCGGCGCCACCGCTGGATAGAATTCGTGACGAAAACCTTCTCTTCGATCGAAGTTGGGTCCCAGGAATATGTTGGGCCCACTGACAATATCCGGATGACCATCCTGATTAAAGTCACCTATCGCGGCGCCTTCAGACCAATAGATGGGGGTCATTTCCTGTTTTTGAAATTCACGAATGACAAGGTCGTCGGCCTGAGCGACGACCGTTAAGCATAAGCAGGTGAAAATCAATGCTGCGAAGCGCTGAATTCTGTTCATCTCAATACCCCATCCCGGTCATCCCGGCCTTGCACTTTGGTGTCATCAAGCGTGACCATATGACCCCGCTTGCCGTCAGATCGCCGAAAAGATTCGTGCCCTTCAGCATGACCGCGAAAGGCTGTTTGTCATATTTGTTCGGCTTGAAAACGATTACATTACTGTATCGTAACTTGTATACAATCTGCAAACTATTCTGCTGAATAATACGTAGGCAAGACGAGTTCTTAGGTTGCGCCCGTCATCGATAGAGAACATCACACATTCAACAATGCAGCCTCAAATTCTCCGATGATGTCACTGGCATCCTCACAACCGACCGAAATACGAATCAAATTGTCCCGCCATGGCTGCGGGTAAATTAAAGTACACACGTCACCAAGACTTACTCCCATACCAAACAACTTGTGGCTATTTGCGAACTGATTCATCTTGTCGGCCCCGCCTTTTATCCTGAAGCTCACAATGCCGCCGCATCCCTTCGGTAAAGACGTTTTCGCCAACTCGTATTGTGAATGACTTGGTAGGCCCGGGTATTTTACCCACTCCACCTTCGGGTGCACTTCAAGATATTCCGCCAGCGCCTGGGCATTTTCGGAATGCTGGCGCATCCGCAGTGGCAACGTCCTGACACCACGCATAACAAGCCATGACGAAAAAGGGCTAAGGCACTGCCCGAACGAATCCATCTTTATGCGGGCACGGTCAATTGCTTCCCGCGTGCCTGCGAGTACGCCGGCAATCGTATCTCCATGACCACTGATGTACTTGGTTGCAGAATGCAGAACAATGTCCGCTCCCTGCTCGACAGGTCTGCAAAGATACGGGCCCAAAAACGTATTGTCTGCAATGAGGGTGAGCCCGTGTTCATCAGATATCTCTTTGTAAGCAGCGAGATCTGCAATGTAGATATTCGGATTTGTCACAGTCTCGACAAAAATAGCTGTCGTATTCGGTTTGACGGCGGCCCGTGCCTGATCAATGTCACGAACATCAACCATCGACACCTCAATTCCCATCGCTGGGCAATCCTGTTCGAAAAACTGCCTGCTTATGACGAACAGGTCATTGGTCACAATGACGTGATCACCTGATTTTGCCGAAATCATGATCGAGATAGCCACGGCAGACATTCCCGATGAGGTCACCAGGGCCGCTTCTGCACCCTCGAGCGAAGCCATTTTTTGTTCCAGTGCAGCATTGGTCGGGTTGGATGTACGGGAATAAAAAAAGTTGTCCAGAGGATTCATTCGATCCGGATCGATTGCCAGCTCTATAGCCGCTGCAAAATCCTCGGCTCGATCGAAAGAAAAAGTAGCTGTTTGATAGATCGGCGTATTGTGCGCACCTGTCTTGGTGTCCGGACCTTCGCCGTCGTGGATCGCTCTTGTCAAAAAACTTCGCGTCATATCGTTTCCTGAATTACAGATTACTTACAAGATAGTTAATCAGCACAATGAATATCACGCCCGGCACAACCCATTTCACCCACGCAAAATAGGTATCGTGCCAAGGCCTATCCACCGATCCGAAAATCTGCGCCTTGGTGGCGAGTCGCCCAAGCCCCCAGGCCACCGTGGTCACAGCGATCGCACTGCCGAGCATTTGCATTCCGGAACCAAAAATCAGGTCCAGCACGCCAATCAAATCGGGGTCCAAAGCGCTCGGCAACATAATTGCTGCCTCGACTAGCAGAATAATCAGGATGACTATGCCGCGGCTGGATCGGAATTTCAGTTCCTCGCTGATACTGCCGACAACTGCTTCGAGAGTACCAACCGCCGAAAGAAACGCGATGAGGCAAAGCGCAAGCAGGAAAGCGCTGCCCAGGATTCGACCACCTTCCATCACACTAAACAATTTTGGCAAGGTTGAAAAAACCAGTGTGGGACCTTGTGACAGATCGAGATCGAATACAAGTATTGTCGGAATAAGAAATAGCGATGCCAACATCGCTGCACCGACATCCCCCAGGGCGGTAATCGACGCCGTCTTCAGCATTTTTTGATCCGCCGGCATATAGGAACCGTAAATGACCATTATCGTTCCGGCGAGGCCGATGGAGAAGAACGATTGACCCAACGCAGCGAATATGTGCTCTGTGGTCAAAACAGAAAAGTCCGGTTTCAGAAACTCGGCCACCTTGTCCAATGCGCCGGGCAGAAACAAAGCGTTGACAACCAGGTACAAAATGACGAGCGCAAAAAAGGGAACGAAAAGGCGGCTCACCCATTCGATGCCCTTGTTGACACCCAAATGCAGTACCAGCATTACAAATCCCAGTATGACCAACCCATAAACGTACTGCAGCCAGCCGTTCGACATCTGCCCGTCGAATTCAGCAATCGTAGAATCAGAAAAGCCGCTGGATATCGAGAACGATGCCGTAAATGCAATGTTCCCAATGACAACGAGGTAGTAAGACGTCGACACCACCATCGTGAATACGATCAAACCGCCAATTCGACGTCCCCAGGCATTGCCAAGAACGATTGATAACGCACCGATAGGCCCTTTACCCGTCGCTCGGCCAAGCGTCCATTCGGCCGTCAAGCCCGGAATAGCCAGAAATATCGTAAACAAAAGATAGACAATCAGGAACGCCGATCCGCCATATTCGCCCATCATGTAGGGAAATCGCCAGACGTTTCCAAGTCCCACAGCAACACCGATAAATGTCAAAGTCGATGCATATTTTGACGAAAACTTTTGCCTTTCCACGTAGAACTACACCTCTTTTGGGTCTATTTTTGCAGTCCGCAAAGAATTGCGGGGAAGAGTCTAGCGCAAAAATAGTAACTACCCCACACTTTCGCTTGCATCGGCAATCCGGACCGGATTTGCTTCAGTGATCACAGTCGGATGGATGCCGAATCGAGCCATCTTCGCCAGAAGTGGGTTGGTAGCGGTAAGATGCACCACAGATTACCTTATCAATTATCGACCGATCTGTATTATCGCCATTTGTGATTCGGAGTAATTGTCCATGTTTACAAGAACACTTATCGCTGTATCCCTTGCAGCCAGCGCCCTTATTAGCACCTCCGCCTTTGCACTCGAAAAAGTAGACCTACTAATTAGAAATGCGACTGTGCTTACTATGGATAAAGACAGAACTGTCTTTGAACAAGGTCTCGTTGCTGTTAAAGACAGGCAGATCATTGCCGTTACTGATGGTAAAGATGTAGAAAACTACCAAGCAAAAACAAGCATTGATGCCGAGGGTGATATCGTCATGCCTGGGCTGATCAATACCCATACTCACGTTTCTATGACGGTATTTCGTTCATTAGCCGATGATGTTCCAGATCGCCTGCACCGTTACATATTCCCATTAGAAAACAAGTTAGTGTCGCGTGATATGGTGCGTATCGGCGCACAGCTAGGCAATGTCGAAATGCTTAAAGGTGGCGTAACAACATACGCCGACATGTACTATTTTGAAGATGAAGTTGCAAAAACGGTCGATAAGATTGGCATGCGTGCGGTACTGGGTGAAACGGTTATCAAATTCCCGGTTGCCGACGCTGCGAATGCCGAAGAAGGTATTCAGTATGCACTGAACTTCATTGAAGAATATAAAGATCACCCCCGTATTACGCCTGCTTTTGCTCCCCATGCGCCTTACACAAATAGCACTGAGATTCTTCAAAAAGTTACCGAGCTCTCCTTACAACACGATGTCCCTGTCATGATTCACCTCGCTGAATCAGACCGTGAAATCGAAGTGATTGCAGAGCGAAGTGGTGGCAAATCGCCAGTTGCCTACATGGCAGATATTGGCGCACTTACGCCTAAGCTTGTCGCTGCACATGTAATTGATGTCAACGATAATGATATCGCCTTATTGAAAAAACATGATGTAGGTATTGCCCATAATATGAGTGCGAACATCAAATCAGCGAAGGGCGTTTCACCGGCGATGAAAATGCAACAACAAGGTCTTCGCATTGGTCTGGGTACTGACGGACCGATGTCAGGTAACACGCTAAGTACTATCGATGAATTCAACCAAGTCGCAAAAGTACATAAGTTAGTTAACAAAGACCGCGCGGCCATGCCTCCGATAAAAGTAATCGAAATGGCGACCATCGGTGCAGCACGCGCACTGCATATGGAAGATACCATTGGCTCTTTGGAGGAAGGCAAGCTTGCAGATATTATCGTGATTGATACTAAAGCACCTAATATGGTACCTGTTTACAATCCGTATTCGGCATTAGTCTATTCTGCCTATGCAAGCAATGTTAAGCACACCATCGTTGATGGTAATGTGTTGATGGAAGATCGCAGTATGCTAACGGTTGATGAAACTGCTATTCGAGAAGAGGCGTTGGCATTCGCGGACAAGGTGCGCAAAACGGTTATCGAAAGTGGTGAAGTAATTCAGTAATCTACAGCAAACATAGCTACAAAATAGACGACTAAGCCTGGCGAGTGCGATGGCAAGTGCATCATAAATCGTATCAGCATCTAACAAAAGAGGCACTTGGGATAAATCATGCAACGAGTAAAGTTCAAGCTGTCGTTCATGATGTTCCTCGAATGGTTCATCTGGGGCGCGTGGTTTGTACCGCTGTGGCGATACCTGAATGAAATCGGCTTCAGCGCAACTCAGATCGCCTGGTCCTACAGCAGTACTGGAATAGCGGCAATCATATCCCCTGTTTTGGTCGGCGTAATTGCCGATCGATACTACGCGGCCCAGAAAGTACTGAGTTTCTTACATGTTTGCGGTGCGTTCATACTGTTGTATGTTGCGCAACAAACCCAGTTTGAAAATTTCCTGCCGCCGCTCCTGGTATATACGTTGATCTATATGCCGACTGTTGCGATCACCAACAGTATTGCATTTCGCAACCTGGCCGATTCGGAAAGGGAGTTTCCGCGGGTGCGCGTGCTGGGCACTATCGGGTGGATATTTTCTGGTCTCTTGGTCGGCTTTGTTCCGTCTTGGGTGGGTCTTGGTGACATTTCAACGACAAATCTGCCGTTTATCGTGACAGCTATTGCTTCAATCCTGCTCGCTGGATTTGCCCTGTTCCTTCCGGACACGCCGCCTAACACGCATCACGGCAAGATAGATGTAAAGGAATTGCTCGGCTTGAATGCTGTTCAAATGCTGAGAGAAAAGGAATTTGGCATTTTCGCTTTATGCTCGTTTCTCTTTTGTATCCCACTTGCATTTTATTACCAGTTTGCCAATGGATATTTGACACAGGTCGGTCTAACACAGGCAACCGGGTGGATGACCCTCGGTCAATTCTCTGAAATCTTCTTCATGATTTCGCTTCCGTTTTTTATAAAGCGTTTCGGAATAAAAAAGGTACTGCTACTGGGCTTAGTCACAGCAATAATCCGCTACGGTTTTTTCATGAGTGGTGGTACTGAAAATATGTTCCAGTATGCACTGCTATTCGGCGGCATTCTGTTACACGGCGCAAGCTACGACTTCTACTTCGTAACCGCATACATCTATACTGACCGCAAAGCACCGGCGCATATGCGAACGGCAGCACAAGGATTACTAACGCTTATTTGTATGGGTATGGGCAGCTTGGTCGGAAATCTTGTCGGCGGATATACTCTCGAACAATTCGCTTTGCAGGAACCGAAAGGAGCCGAGACGTTCGATTGGTTTTCAGTGTGGGGTGTGGGAGTCGCAATAATTGTCTTTGTTATGATCATTTTCTCAATAGGATTCCGCGTGAGCGAATCACCGGATAATAATCGCGGACTATCGCAGAAGGGCCCCAATGACAACATCGCTGAATACTGAGGCTCGTATTGCAGGGGCGTTCTACGGGCAGGCGCTCGGCGACGCATTTGGTATGCCGTCGGAGCTATGGCCGCGCTCTCGGGTAAAAGAGCATTTCGGCTGGATAGATCGATTCCTTGACGGGCCGGCGGAAAACGACGCTGCGCAATACTTTCGGGCGGGTCAAATTACAGACGATACTTCCATGGCATTGGCGCTCGCTGATTCTATTGTCGAATACGATGGAAGAATCGACCCGGACTCCGTTGCACAGCATATACTGCTGTGGGCTGAAGAATTCGACGCTTTCTCCAAGAACGTCTTCGGCCCAACGTCAAAGGTAGCGATGACAGCAATTAGGTCCGGACAAGGGATTTCGGAGATTCCCAATCTTGGAACAACTAACGGAGCAGCAATGCGAGTCATGCCGCTCGGTTGCCTGTTGTCGGCTCGCTCAATCGATAAATTCTGTGCTGAAGTCGCGTGCGCCTCCAGTCCAACACATAAATCGGATATTGCAGTCGCCGGAGCCGTTGCCGTTGCGTCCGCAATATCGATGGCAATCGATGGTATGCAATGGCCAAGTATCCGAGACGCGCTGCCCGGTATCGCCAAATTCGCGCAGACACAAACCAAGACAGGAAACACGTTTAGTGCCAGCCTCGCATCCAGGATTGAGCTCGCATTTGACGTTGCAAAGGATGCATCGGATGTCATTGAGGCATCGGAGAAGGTGTACGATTTGATCGGTGCTGGCACCAGCACAATTGAGTCAGTTCCGGCGGCATTTGCAATGGCCGAACTGGCAGAACTCAATCCGAATGTTTGCGCTGAACTTTGCGCCAATCTCGGCGGCGATACGGACACAATCGGTGCGATGGCTACAGCGATTTGCGGCGCTTACAGTGGATTTGAGAGCATCGATACGAAATTCGTCCGCCAGCTGCAGAAAGCGAACCAAATCGATTTCTCTACGTACAGCAAGAAATTCACTGGCTTTCGCCGCGCCAGGGAGGCTGATGTTGGCGTGGCGTGACCTTTCGAAAAAGCTTGACTGTTTATCGCAGCGCCGGCCGATTTGTTTACTCGGCGCAGGCTACATCGACCAGATAATCGAGCTACCGACCCTGCCTGTTCGCGGCGGCGATGTTGAGGCAAGCAGCAGGCTAATGAACATTGGCGGGTGTGCCCTGAACGTCGCCACCGCCTTGCGTAGTCTTGATTATACTTCGACCAACGCCTTATTGACCGGTAGCGGGATAGGCAACAATGAGATCAACGGCTTCCTCAAGCGCCGGGGTCTTAAATCGGATCTCGCTTCAATAGCAGGCGACAATGGTTGGTGTCTCGCCTTAGTTGAACCAGATGGTGAACGCACGTTTGTGACCGTATCCGGTGTTGAAAACAATTGGACCGAGGGCATACTGCAGCAGGTGCACGTTCCGGCAGGGTGTTTGCTTTATGTATCAGGCTATCAGCTGGCGCTGCATTCGAGTGACGCTATCGTCACGTGGTTAGAGTCGATTTCGGTGCCGATCGATATAGTCATTGATTTTGGGCCACGTATCGACTCAATATCTGCTTCCATCATGTCGCGGTTACTAGATCTGAAGCCGATTGTGACTGTCAACAGGGACGAAGCAACTGCGCTTGGCATCAGAGAGGAAATTTCAAAACAGGCCGATGCATGGAGTGCTAAACATCGCTGCCCGCTGATTGTACGCCTGGATAAGGACGGCGCCTATTACCATCAATCCACGACGAATTCTGGCTATGTCGATGCGTTGCCCGCTGTCATCAAAGACACTATCGGTGCCGGCGATTCGCATGCAGCCGGCGTACTTGCAGGACTATCTGCCGACTGGGAGCTGCGCGACGCAATAATGCTTGGTAATGCGATCGCCTCATATGTCGTTGGTCAAACCGGAGGCGACAACTCGCCCAGCGTCCAGCAACTTCGCTCAATCCTGACAGCCGGTTGATAACTCAAATACCTACAAAGATTGATCTTTTACTTCATCATCGAATAATCCGTCGCATCCATGAAGACGCTTTCCAGTTTATCTACAATCGGCCCGTCACTTATCGATGCTGCGCGGGCCTTTTTCCAATCCGGATCTACTACGAATGCGGCCCAACTGGTTTTGGCCGCCTCACGACTGTCGTGCGCCAGGACATAGACAAGTGTGTTTTCGGCGAGCGGGGCATCTTGCGGAACGAAATACGCGATGTTCGTCATTCCGTGCCGTTCGAACAGCGGGATCGTATGATCCGCGAACCGCGCATGTAGCGCGTCGAGGCGACCCGGATGTGTCGTGTAGGTCCGAAGTTCAAACACTCGATCGGATGACTGTGCCTCGGCGACACCGTTGAACTGAATGAAATTCCCGGACATCACGCCTAAAGCAAAAATGGCCAATCCGAGAGAAAACCTAAACCGATATTTCCTGAACATTCTTATTCCCATGTAGGTATGAGTTGTAATGACCTTTCAGGTAAAAGAAGGCATGCACATTTCGATGTTCTTACCTACGAAGGCAAGAACAACAACTAGCTGGCTGGTTTGGCAACAGACTGCCGGATGACCAGTTTGTGCGGCACGATTTCGGGCGAGCTACTTGCGCCTTTGCCCGCCTCGATGCGGCGACACAGTCGGTACATGACCCGCTCACCGATCTCTTCGGCCGGCTGACTGATCGTCGTGAGCGGTGGATCCATAACTTCGGCGTAGCGAATGTCGTCGAAGCCAACGATCGAAATGTCACGCGGGACTTGCAGTCCGGCAGACTTGATCTCGTGAAGGCAACCAATGGCCATTTCATCGTTCGCACAAAAAATCGCGGTCGGCCTGTTGCCATGATTCATCAGATTGCGAGTGGCCTTTCGCGCCCCCGCAATAGTGAGGTCACCTTCAACAACCCAGCCATCTTCTATCGACAATTCGGCTTGTTTCATTGCAGCGCGGTAGCCGTATTCCCTGTCCTTTGTCAGCAGTGATGATGCCTGTCCGCACACCATAGAGATACGCTGATGCCCTTGTGAAATCAGGTAGTTGGTTGCCTCTTTCGCGGCGGCAATATTGTCAATGTGCACGCTCGGAAAGTCGGCCAATTCAGGCGACACAGTTTCGCAGCCTATAACAATGGGCAATCTGCGCTTGCTCTTCGCTGACAGAACTTCGGTACCAAAGGGTGACATACTGGCCAGCAAGATGATGCCGTCTGTCTGATTCGAAACAAGCATCGCGCCAATCTCATCGGCGGTCATTTTGTTGAGCTGTGTTTCTTCAATCAGGACCGAGTAGCCTTTTGCTCGTGCCGCGCCCCGAATACCGCTCATCACGGCGGTAAAAAACGGGTCACCTACAGACGGCAACACCACCATAACGATATTCGTGCGACCACGTCGAAAGCTCTGCGCCAGTGTATTCGGCGAGTAGCCTGTCTGACGAATTGCGTCCTGAACCTTAAGTCGCGTTTTCTCGGTGACTTTTTCAGGATTGTTGATGCATCTCGAGACGGTGGCAATCGACACGCCGGCAAGCCTTGCAACTTCTTTAATGGATACGTCTGTCATGTCCTCTGCTTCAGTAGCTGCTTGTTGCGGAACAGTATCGTCTAACGCCTGCTTCAAAGGTAATCCCTGGAAGAAGTAAGTGGATTTTGCCGCTAGCAGCGTATACGTTTACACTCGATCGATCAATCGACCTTCGCCAAAGGAACGTTTAGTGCAGTCAGGTGATTCAACGAAATCGATCGAAGCAATAACGCTGAGGTCGCTCGCAGGTATGGAGGTGACGCTATTGAATTTTGGCGCGACCATTCAGGCCATACGCGTGCCAACCGAATCGGGTGTTGTTGATGCCGTGCTCGGCTATGCGAACCTCGACGATTATTTGCATGACGATTTCTACATGGGTGCGACGGTTGGGCGTTTCGCGAACCGCATAGGTGCTGCGCGCTTCTCGATTGACGACAATGCCTTTTCAGTAGATCCGAACGAGACGCCGGCCGGAACCTGCCTGCACGGTGGTAGAGACGGATTTCATCAACGCTTTTGGCAGATGCGCTCGCTGCAAAACGAAGCCGCGGTCCAATGCTCTTATGTGTCTCCTGACGGCGAAGGCGGGTTCCCGGGAAAACTGAAAGTCACCGTTAAATATCAGATAGTTACTGACTACTCGCTGGTCATTGATTACAAGGCGACAACAGATTCAGACACGGTCGTGAATCTCGCCAACCACGCCTATTTTAATCTCGACAAGCAACAACAGTCGATCGATTCACATGACATCCAAATCGAAGCAGACCAATTTACGCCTGTTGATAGTGACAAGATTCCCAGCGGTGAAATTCGTGAGGTAGAGGCCACGAGATTTGACCTTCGTCGCCGCACAGCGATGCGTGCAACGAGCTCAGAGGATGGTCAATGCCGACAGTACGACCATAATTTCGTTTTGAAAAACGGCGACGGAATGCTGCACAAGGTTGCCACGCTATCGTCTCCGCAGAGCGGTCTGACCATGCACCTGCACACAACTCAAGCTGGACTACAACTCTACTCGGGCGATTATCTCAGCGATCCTTTTCGACCGCGCGCCGGACTGTGTCTGGAAGCCCAGGGCTTCCCCGATGCGCCAAATCAGCCGGCTTTCCCATCCGCGCGATTGGCACCTGGAGACGTCTATCAACAGCGCACAATCTACGAATTCGTGCCTGGCAAGCCTTATTCTTAGCCATTTTACGCGTAGCAGGCTATTTACATTTGTAAGTTCGTTGCATCGCAGTCTAAAATGTAAACGTTTTCTTTCCATTGATCTAGGGATGGTCCAAAACCTGTGTCAACAGTCCTCGGCATCGATCTGGGTACGCAAAGCGTCAAAGTCGTCTTTTATGACTTCTTGAGTCGCGAGACCGTAGCTGTTGAAAGTGCGCCGCTCGACATCTATCAGACAGAAGAGGGGATCGCAGAACAACAGGCACACTGGTGGATAAATGCCCTGCGGCAGGCTTTGCAGCAGGTCGGAAAAGATGTCCGTCAAAGTGTCGCAGCGATCGGTGTTTCAGGTCAGCAACATGGCTTCGTGCCGCTAGACAAAGCTGGCGAGGTTCAGGCGCCGGTCAAGCTCTGGTGTGACACGTCAACGGGCGCTGAATGTGACGCAATCATGGAAGCATTCGGTGGCTACGATGCTTGTATCGAAGAAATCGGCAATCCTGTTTTACCCGGCTATACGGCATCCAAAATACGCTGGTTTAAAGATTATCACCCAGGCCCATACGCGCAGATGGACTCCATTCTGCTGCCGCACGACTACTTGAATTTCTATCTGACGGGCGAGCGCAGAATGGAGGCCGGCGATGCTTCAGGAACCGGGTTCCTGGAGATCAGGACTCGCAGTTGGTCAGAGAAGATGTTGGCCGCAATAGATCCCGATCGGGATCTGCGAGAGTGTCTGCCAGACGTAAGAGTAGACAACGGACCGATTGGTGAACTGCTGCCGTCGATTGCGAAGGAACTGGCCTTACCCCCTGGTGTTCCGGTATCGATCGGCGGCGGCGACAACATGATGGGTGCATTGGGTACTGGCAACGTTGCCCCGGGCGTCGTCACCATGAGCCTTGGTACGTCCGGCACCGTATTCGCATTTTCAGACAAGCCCGTCATCGACAAGAAAGGCAATATTGCCGCGTTCTGTTCGTCAACAGGCGGCTGGTTGCCATTGTTGTGCACGATGAATTGCACAGTTAGTACAGAGCTGATGCGCAATCTGGTGCAAGCCGACATCGCGAGTTTCGAGGCGCAGCTGGAGGCCTCGAACAGAGGGGCCAACGGCGTCATTACAGTGCCGTACTTCAATGGTGAGCGCACGCCGAACCTGCCCAACGCCAAAGGTTGCGTTCTGGGTCTGGACAGCCGCAATGCGCGCACCGAAAACATTCTTAGGTCAGCGGTTGAAGGCGCGACGTTTGCGCTTCGATTTGGCCTCGATGAATTGACCGAACTCGGAATATCCGCAGAGCAGATCGTACTCACTGGAGGTGGCATGAACAGCGCGACCTGGCGACAAGTCGTCGCCGACATTTGTGACACGCCGGTTACGGTTCTCAAGCATGACGAAGGCGCAGGTTTTGGTGCCGCATTGCAGGCGCTGGCGATGCTCGAAGACCGGCCCGACGATCTGGGTAACGTGGTCGGTGAACATCTGCAACGGGACCCGGAACGGAGTCTGGATCCGCGTCCGTCGGCAGTCGATTTTTACATTGATACTTACAAAGAATATCAGCGAGCGGCCGAAAAAGTCGCCGAGCTCTATAGCTGAAAAAATATCCAAGATGAGGCGATAACATGAGTCGTACAGTGTTTACGGGTGACAAGCCCTACTTTCCAGACGTCGATCAAATCAAACACGAAGGGCCTGGTTCCGACAACCCGTTGGCATTCAAGACCTATGATCCAGAACGTGTGGTTGCCGGCAAAACAATGGAGGAGCATTTGCGCTTTGCCGTTTGCTATTGGCACTCATTCTGCGCAACCGGCGGCGATCCGTTCGGGCCGGGCACCCGCGTACATCCATGGACAGTCAATGGTGATCGACTGGCAAATGCCACCGAGAAAATGAACGCCGCATTCGAGTTTTTTACAAAACTTAACGTGCCGTACTGGTGTTTTCATGATTTCGATATGGCCTGGGAAGGCGAAAGTGTTGCTGAATCGGAAAAAAACTTGCAGGCGGTTGTCGACCTCGCGAAGGAACGGCAGAAAGCGACCGGCATGAAGTTGCTTTGGGGAACAGCAAACGCATTTTCTAATCCTCGTTATATGAACGGCGCCGCTACCAACCCGAACTTTGAAGTTCTGGCCTATGCTGCATCGCAGGTCAAGGCGGCAATGGACGCGACGATAGAGCTGGGCGGCGAAAACTATGTATTCTGGGGCGGTCGTGAAGGATATGCGTGTCTGCAGAATACCGACACCAAACGCGAGCTAGAGCACTTCGCGATGTTTCTGGAGAAAGCCAGGGACTACGGTCGTGCAAATGGTTTTGAAGGCACATTTCTGATTGAACCGAAACCGATGGAGCCGATGAAGCACCAATACGATTTCGACGCGCAAACGGTTATCGGATTTCTTCGTCACCATGGATTGGCTGGAGACTTCAAGTTGAATATCGAAGCGAATCACGTAACGTTGGCGGGCCATACGTTCGCGCACGACCTGCGTATGTGTACGGACGCCGGGCTGCTCGGGTCTGTTGACGCGAATCGTGGTGACCCACAGAACGGTTGGGACACCGACCAGTTTCCCAGCGATTTGTATGATTGCGTGCATGGCATGATGGTTGTGCTTGAAGCCGGTGGTATTGGCAACGGTGGCTTCAATTTCGATGCCAAAATTAGAAGAGAATCGACAGATCTAAACGACCTGTTCATTGCTCATATCGGTGGCATGGATTCGTTCGCACGCGGGCTGGTTATTGCCGACCGCATTCTCAGTGACTCGCGGTCCTCCGAGCTTCGCTTCGATCGATACAAAAGTTTTGATTCGGGTGATGGAAGCCGCTTTGAGAATGGTGACCTGGATCTCGTCGCGTTGCGCGATATTGCTGCCAAGAACGGCGAGCCGCGCCAGATCAGCGCCAAACAGGAGCTGGTTGAAAATATCATCAATGACTACATCGTCAGGGGCGAATGCTAAAAACCGCAGGTCAATTGCCAGTGGGTAGCAATGCTAGAAGCGACCACTCGTTGGTCACAATACTGATCGGTTGTGTCGCGACGCTAGGTGGATTCCTGTTTGGCTTCGATAGTGGCGTAATCAACGGCACTGTCGGCGGACTGCAAGGCGCATTCGACTCCGACAGCGTTGGCACCGGGTTTCTGTCCGGTGAGATCAGCCCGGTCAAGGTTGACCAAGTCACTTCACTCCCTCGAGGACATTTACCTCACGGGTGCCGGTGAATCCGAATTCTTGGTTGAAGGATAAAGATCAGCAGTCCCCCCTACACGCATAGAACAATGGCCAGTAACATATGGAGAAAAGTTACATGAAGCTGACAAACCAGGTGGCGATAATGGTCGTAATTAGCGCGAACCTGATCGCCGCAAGTCCTGCTTACGCAGCTGGTGAAGAGGCAACGCATGAGGCACGAATTCAGGAACTCGAGGAAACGGTGTTAGAACTCAAGGCGCTGCTTGAGCAACAGGCTTGCGCGTCTGACGCAACTTGTTCGCGCGTGAAGCAAGTGGGGGGCGCAGTGGCGCATCCCCAAGATCATCCATCAACCTACGAGGAAACCACAATCAGGGTCGGCGGGTTTGTGAAAATGGACGCGATAGTTAGCGACTACAGTAAAGCTCCGACACGCGGAATCGGTGAGGACTTTTTCATTCCTGGCTCAATCAGGACGTCAGGTGACCCCAGCGACCCGAGCCTCAATTTGCACGCAAAGGAAACCCGGTTCTGGCTGCAGTCGAATACTCCGACCGTACGAGGCGACATCAGCACCTATTTTGAGATTGACTTTATGGCCAGCCTGCAAGGGAATGCACGCACTGTAAACGCGTACTCTCCACGTTTGCGACACGCTTACATCAAAATGGGCCGCTGGACCGTGGGGCAATACTGGACAAGTTTTTTCAATACCGCCTCGGTGCCGGAGTATATGGATGATCTGGGTCCGGTAGGCGTCGCAAACGCTCGTCAGCCGCAAATTCGCTACACGCTACCCACGGAAAACGGAAGTTGGGTCTTCGCATTGGAAAACCCCGAAACGACCCTCACGCCGCTCGGCGGCGGTCCCCGGATCGATGCCGGCGACAGCGCCTTTCCGGATGTGGTTGTGCGGCGAAACTGGGCTGGGAATTGGGGTACGTTTAGTGTCGCGGGTTTGCTGCGCGAGCTCAAAATCGATAGCGCTGGATTCGACGCTTCCGAATTTGGTAGCGCAATCGCGCTGGCCGGGAAGTTCAATATCGGTGACCAGGATGATATCCGTTGGCAGATCAACTACGGCGACGGGCTGGGTCGTTATATGGGCATGAACAGCTTCAACGTTGGCACGCTGGACGCAAACGGTGAGATCAATCTCACCACACAATACGGCGTGCTAGCAGCTTACCGCCATGTGTGGAACGACAACATGCATTCCTCTTTAGGCGCGTCGTTCTCTGATGCAGACAATGATACCGCCATTAGCGGATTCGACGTGCCGGAGTCCTTCCAAAGTGCACACGCCAATCTAGTTTGGTCACCAGTCCAACGCATGAGTCTCGGCGCTGAGTATATTTGGGGCCGACGCAAAGATGAGAGCGGTAACGACGGCAAACTCAACCGAATTCAGTTGTCCGCGATATATCTGTACTAGCAGTATGGAGCAAGCGCAATGACCACTGACGAAGCGGCAACAGGTCGTTCAGAGACGTCCAATCAAGATCTTCTCCAATTTCACCTGGTCCGCAACAAAACCACGAATACCTTCAGCCAGTTTCTCGGTAGCCATAGCATTTGAATTTAGCTGATTGCGGAAATCGGCTTCATCACGGTAGTCGCAATCCACAAAATCAGCCGAGTCATCTGCGGATAACACGCGCTTCAGCGAATCATTGTCGCCGGCTAGCTCCTGCAACAGTTCGGGCGCAATTGTGAGTCGATCGCATCCTGCCAGCGCTTCAATCTCGCCGACGTTTCGGAAGCTCGCGCCCATGACAACTGTAGAGAATCCTTTCGACTTAAACATTCTGTAAATGTTTCTGACCGACAGGACACCAGGGTCTTCTTCGGCATCGAAATGATCGCGCTGCATAGATTTCTTATGCCAATCAAGAATCCGGCCAACAAAGGGCGAGATCAAAAATGCGCCGGCTTTCGCCGCTGCGATGGCCTGTACGTCACAGAACAGTAGCGTCAGATTGCAATTGATACCTTCTTTTTCGAGCGCGTCCGCGGCACGAACGCCCTCCCATGTCGATGCGAGTTTTATAAGAATACGATCGCGGCCTATCCCGGACTCTTCGTAAAAGCGAATCAGCCGGTGGGCACGAGCGACCGACGCGTCGGTGTCAAACGAGAGCCGCGCGTCAACCTCTGTTGAGACCCGACCCGGCACGATGTTGAGAATTTCACGGCCGATAGCAACGGCAAAGTTGTCCGCTAGCACGTTAACCTGTTCGTCATCTGAAACCTTAGAACTTCGAACGTCGCTCGCGGCATCGCCGATCAATGAATCGTATTGAGGCATCTGTGCAGCCTTCAATAACAGAGAAGGATTGGTCGTCGCATCAAGAGGCTGATATTTCGCGATGGCCTCAATATCGCCCGTGTCAGCAACGACGTCTGTCATTTGTCGTAGTTGGTCAAGTTTGTTCATGCTGATTCGCTTCCTAATTTTTCGAGAGGGCGGCCGGGATAATGGCACTTTAGGGAGGAAATATAAACGTTTTCATTCTGGCCGATGGAATGCGAATTGAGTGATGCCGTGGTCATACTTTCCGTGCGTGAGTATTGCGTGGATCAGATACGCAAAATCCTGCATTGTACGTCAAATTGAGCAACGAACGTCCTGGTAACCGCTTGAAAAATAAGGGCTCAGGCGATTCGGCCTGCGACTGAAAATCCGCGTGTCGGTGGTTGGATTGACTCGAACCGGTTGAGGCCGGCTCTCACCCTTCGGGCGACTTCGCCGTCTTAGTTCGCTTCGCGAACTGATCCGCCCCTCGCCACCATTCCATTCAGGTCGGGCCGGAGATGTCGCGCTTCCGGACGATATGAGACAAGGGCCCGCTTGGGTGATAGTGGTACGTCATCTCATGCCATCCATTGTTGCAATGACGAGCCGGCATCAGCTCTTCGTCGAAAAGCTTCATGGAGACGAGTCGATCGTTGTCGTCATACGCATACTCAAAAACCGCCGCGCAGAAATCTTTCCGGTTGACCAGATTTCCATCCGAATCCTCAAACCGAGACCGAACTCGAATGCCCCTGGCATCATATTCAGTCCTGACGGAGTGAAAACCACGGGCCCGGTGGGTGGCTGGACTACTGTCTGCGTTTTGATACGTCAGGCTTGTGCGATGTTTACCGCTTTCGTTATAGGTAAGGACATAACCGGAATACCCGAGCAGGGGGTTATTTGTTCGCTTACCAGTAGCGTCGTGGTTGAATCGCTCGATCATGTTACCGTGTTCATCGAAGCTGGCGTAAGTGTTAGTCCAGCCGTGTGCGCTAGTCATCATTTCACCATCGACGCCCTCGAAATATTCCCGGGTTGTATGGCCCAGGTCATCTCGTTCCATGATGCCACGGGCAACCATAGGACCATTGCCGACTGATCGTTTCTCTTCTGCATCATAAACATTCCAGGCGTAGAAGCCGCCGCTGGCATTGTATTGAAGCTTGTCTTGCGCGGCATGCATGTTGTTCAAGGTCAATTCTTCGCACGTCGTGCCATAGTTTTCCATCAAGGCGAGCAGTCCCTGTTGATCATAGTGGAGCTTAACGCAGTAGAACGGAAAGTGCGGTCGAATAGATACAGGCTCGCCGTGGCTATCAGACCGGGTTTCGGTGACCGTGCCACGTCTGTCCACGGACCATTCATAGGTATGTATGCCCCAGTCTGACTCGATTTGCGCGTCCTCGACGTCATAGAATCTCAAAGATCTGCGATTGCCATTCTCATCGACTTCGTACACTTCGCGGAAGGCACCATTCCCCAGTATCGGGTTCATGAAGCGATCAAAAAACGTTCGCACTTCCATTCCTTCTTCGTACTTTATGCGGATGACGGGTGCGAAATTAAGTGCATTGCTGGATACGTTGAGATTTCGTATATCGTCGCCCAGCCGGAATGACACTTCGACCGGCCTGCCACTGGCATCGTACGAAAACCTGTAATGGTTACGATCTTTGGAATGTTCTTCAGTTATTGGATAGATGCCGCGAAGATCAGCAAAAGGTGTTTCTCGAAAAGTCATGTGTGTAAAGTATGCTACCTGGACGGCGGCGATAGGCGGTACATCGAATTGACTTCCATATGCCGGAGCTACGATAGTAAACAGGAGTAAGGCAATACGGTCTTTGCAACGCATGGGTTCATCCTAATAGAAGTAACATTCGCCGCCACACCCTATGGACAATCGTTAGTCGCATCCAATCAAGATTAGTAAACAAAGGTAAAGGCCAGCCCTTGATTTCCCTAGATCCCATCCACCACAAAATAGTTATCGGCTCCGACGTGGTGGAGCTACAACCTCTGACATTTACACTGTTTGCGAAGCTCCTTGAGCATAAGAACGAGGTCGTCTCAATTGCCGTGCTGACGGACGAAGTCTGGGGCAACGTTACCGTGTCCCCCGACACACTCAAACAACGCATATTTCTATTGCGAAAAGCGTTGGAGGAGGCCCGTATTGAGGATTGTTTTGTTCAGTCGGTACGTGGGCAGGGCTATAGGCTTGTTGTACATGACGGAGGGCAGGCGTATAAGAACGTAATTCCTGGCCGACGAATTTTGGTTGCATTCGGGCTGGTGGCCGCACTGTCAGTTATAGCTATTTACGTCTGGCAGGCGCGGCAACCGTACGATCCGCCACCGAACAGCCGAGTTGTTTTTTGGCCCGATTCTGCAACGGAATTTACTCTCGGTGAGGGTGCCAAGTGGGAGCAAATGTGGATGATCGAGCTTTCATCGAGCGACAAGATCATATTCGTTGCTGCCAAGAGAGAGCCGGAGCAATCGCTTACTTATCAGGCGCGACAAACAAGAGCCGCACTGATATCGATATGGACGTTTTTCGAAAGCGATGGCCAACCTATGGTTCGCATGCAATTACTCGAGCCGAAAACAGCGAGCACTCTCAGAAGCGATCTGGTTGCGATGGACGATGCTGCTGAGATGGCCAGATTGTTGACGGCACAAACGGCAGCGGTTGAACGAATCCTCGAGTCTGGTGCTCTGCCTCTCACCGCCACACCCTTGAATAACGACGACCATCCTACCTGGGCAAGACTGCGCAATCTTGCCAGTGACCCGGATTGATGTTCACTCTTTTTGCCCTTCCTGCTATCACTTAACCGCTCTTGACCAAACATGACTGGCTGCCGCCACAGTGGCGGTGTTTCATGTCTGCCATTTACAAACACAAGAGTGCTCTTCATGAGAATACGTTTCCGGCGTGGTCGCTTTGCTCTGATAGCGTTGATTGGCCTTACACGACTATGTGTTGGCGCCGACGCGAATGACAATTCGTTCGATAGCATCGAAGTGATGCTTTCCAAGCTACGGGAAATAACTCAGGTGCCAGCATTGTCGGTCGCAATTGTACGGAATGGACAGGTGTTGGCGCGTTCCACCGTTGGGAAAGTCGATATACGAAACCAGGTCGAGGCACTCCCCGAACATCGGTTTCGTCTTGCCAGTGTCTCGAAGGTGATAGGCGCCACGATGCTTGCACTGATGGTGCAAAGGGGAGAGCTTGATCCGGGAGCGCCAATTGGCGACTATCTCGGCGGTCTGCCCGAGCAGTATCGGAGCCTCACCACATTGCAGTTGCTGGCGCATACGTCGGGCTTGCCCCACTACCAGGCTCGGGACGGTCTGAGAGGAATGACTCACTACGATACGGCGATCGAAGCTCTGGAGTCTGTTGGAGATCGTCCGCTGATCAGCATACCGGGCGACTCCTATTCGTATTCGTCGCACGGTTACACGATTCTAAGCGCACTCTACGAGGCTATTTCCGGCGAGCCAATTCGCGAATCATCGAGCGCATTTGTCAAAGAATTTGCCGAGCGGAATTCACCCGTGCTTGAAGAATTCCAGTCGCGAGACTCTTTACGATCAAATCTATATTCAGTAGATTCTGATGGTCCCAAAATGCTGAATCCAATGGACCGATCCTACAATCCCTTCGGTACGGGCTTTGTGGCCAGCGCCACTGATCTCGCCTATTTTGGAGACGCGGTGTTGAACAGCCCGCAAATCGACGAGGAAACGCGCGAACTACTATTTCGGCCCATCACGTTGCGCAATGGCGAAAAGACAGGGAGGTATTTTTACGAAGTTGCTTTCGGCTGGCGCGTTGGCAAGGACCTGTCTGGTCGAACCGTGTACCACCATGCGGGTGTCACCCAGGGAGCCCGTTCAGCACTTGTTTTGTATCCGGAGATCGGTCTCAGCATTGCATTTCTGTCCAATGCTGCATGGACCGCTTCGATAGAGAGAACCGGATTTGCGTTGGCGAATATCGTTCTTGAGAATCAATCGCCGGCAATACTCGGTGGCCATCACGACTACACCGGGTCCTTCGATGGTGACGAAATATCAGGAGCGCTTATCTGTGACGGAAGTTCAGTGACATGTAGATTTTCGGATAACTTGGGCGCCCTAAGCGAGTATCTGGTGCGCCACTCGCTAGGTAAGGAATTGAAGTTGGGCTGGCCGTCTTTGTTGGTCCGGGGCAGTAGCGGTTACGCACTGAAGATAGTCACGAGTATAGGCGTTGTCGACATGCGGTGTACTTTCGCCAGTTCAGGTTGCATCACTTGTCAGGCCGAATTGGGTAATGGCCGCATACTCGTCGTCAATTTCTCCGCAGCGATGTTTCGATAATCGGCTGTATCCAGTGGTGAGAGAATTCGTGCGTGAGTTTTGCGCGAATGAGTTGCGCACAGTCCTGCACGGTGCTGCAAATCGAGCAACGCAGCGACGACAGGCGCTTGCGTCCATTCCACCCCTGACCACCATATTTCAGAGTGTTGACCGGTCACATCAATGGACCAAAAAGATGGCCCGACGGACACCTATTGACCCCAAGGGGGCTAATTCCTTGGCCGACAGCACGAGAACCAAGGCAATCTAATCGGAAGGATTGGCGATTCCCAGCAATGCGGCAATGTGCTGTGCATTCACAGTTAGCGCTTCTAGCAGGTAGGCACCGGGAATCGTGAAACCGGGCACATCCCAATGCCGGCGAATCTGAGCAGCAGGTCACAGACCTGCACGGGAACATCCCTGAAACTGGTGCCTGCCGCGAGAAGTGGTGGGCTCGTTATGCGCTGCTTCTCGCAGCTAATGGATTATGTAAAGCCATAAGGATGTGAACGATGTCAATTCAGATGCGTAAACTCGCGTTGATTTTGATCGTGGGCAGCCCGTCGCTGGTTACTGCCGACGATTTGACCAGCGACAACATGCGTAGCCTGGACGGCCAGGTGCAGGAGATAAAGTCGGATGTGCTGAATATTGCCTCCGAGCTTAATACGCTGGAAGAGCGCTTGTTGTTTCCTTCCCATACCGAGGTATCACTGTTTGTGTCGATTGCCGAGGACGAAGATTTTCGCCTCGATGCCGTGCAAATCGAAATTAACGGCGAGCTGGCTACGCACCACATATACAGCTTCAAGGAACTTGATGCGCTGCAACACGGCGGCGTACAGAAGATATATACGGGCAATCTGACGACCGGCGAGCACAAGCTGCACGTCACTATGATCGGCAAGCTCAAGAATGGCAGTGACTTCACAGAATCCGGCAGCTTCTCGCTCACCAAGGGTGTGAAGCCAAAAGCTATGGGCATAATCCTGGCCGGGCCAGGATTTGGATCTGACAGAATTCAGGTCGGAGACTGGTAAACGTGCTGAGGGCACCGATACCAGCGATTGGTCTACTGTTCCTGCTCGGGACGGCCCCGTCTCACGCGCAGGAGCTGAACGACCTCTATTATGGCGAGGCGCTTTACTACGCGTATCAGGGCCAGTACTTCGAGGCACTGGAGCGCCTCGATACCGAGGTCCGCCAGCATGATCAGATTGATGAGCCCGAACTCGATGCGCTCTACAGTCATATCGACGATGCTGAATTTTCACTCGGCGACTTTGAACTGCGATACCGGATGCACCACCGGGCTGGCCGGGCCATAAGGGCCGTTCTCGAAGGCGCCGTGCACGAGACGATTCGTAACGACGCGGCCTATCGCCTGGCAAGAATTCATTTTCAAAAACAGCAAATGGACGATGCGCTTCTGGCGCTGGACCGAGTTGAGGGCGAAATACCGTACGCGATTCGCGACGATATCGAATTTCTCCGCGCCAACGTTTACCTGGCGCAGGGAAAGCAGCTCGAATCTGTCGAGGTGCTGAAAAAACTGCAGAGATCTGATGAATTCGGCGGCTTTGCCGCGTACAACCTGGGCATCGCTTACTTGCAGAACGGGCAACGCAGCGCGGCTCTCCTGCAACTGGATATCGCCGGCCAGATCACGGCAAAAGATGAGAGTGAATTGGCCATTCGTGACAAGGCCAACCTGGTGCTCGGAACCATTCTTCTCGAGGATGGTGAGTTCGAGAACGCACTGTTGCCATTGAATCGAGTCCGCCTCGATGGTCCTTTCTCGAACCAGGCATTGTTGAGTTCCGGCTGGGCCAGCATGTCAATCAACGACTACGAACGTGCCGTTGTCCCGTGGAGTATTCTCGCGGAGCGGGAGGTTACAGATAGCGCAACTCAGGAAGCGTTGCTGGCTTTGCCCTACGCATACGGCAAACTCGATATCCACGGTCGCGCGGCCGTTCACTACGGTCGTGCGCTCAATTCGTTTGGCAGTGAGATCAAGAAACTCAACTCATCAATCGAAGGTATCCGGGCAGGGAAGTTTCTCGAGGCGCTCGTCCGCGAAGAGATTCGCCAGAATAAAGATTGGGTAATACGTCTTAGAGCACTTCCGGAAACACCGGAAACCTATTATCTGATGGACTTGCTCGCATCCCACGACTTCCAGACGGGATTGCAAAATTACCTCGACCTTGCCGATCTGCGACGCAAGCTCGTGACCTGGGAGGGCGGCTTCGACGCCTTCGATGAAATGGTCGATATCCGGGAGGGTCACTACGAACCATTGCTGCCTGACGTCGACGAGCAATTCAGAAAGCTCGACTCAAGAATGCGCCTGCGAGTGGAACAACACAAAATGCTCTTAAAGCGTCGTGACGACCTTCTGACAATGCCGCGTCCGGAGATTCTGGCGACGCCAGAGGAACAACTGCTACTCGCGCGCATCGAAAGGGTTGAGACTAATGCCTTTCGGGATACCGGCACGTATCAGGAAACTCTGCTGCGCGTGAAAAGACTGAAAGGGATACTGACCTATACCTTGCACACGGAGTATCACGCGCGATTCACCGAGTTCGACCGCAACGTACGCAGCCTCGACGAGGCTATGGCGATGGTTCAGGCTGAATATGATGAGTACGTTCGCAATCGACAGGCGGCAACGCATAGCTACGTCGGATACGACAAGCCGATGCGGCGACTGCGGGCCGACGTCGAAAAAGCGGTTGAGAAGATCGATCAGCTTATGGCACGTCAGGGACGCCTGCTTGAAGTGCTGGCAATAGAGCAACTTGTCGCACGTCGTGACCATCTCGAAAATTATGGCGACAAGGCACGATTCGCGCTGGCCGACAGTTACGACCGGGCAACCCAGGCTCAGGCAAATCTGGAGTCGCCATGATCAGGAACGCGCTGGTAGTGGTGATAATTGGCGCTCTGACGAGCGCCTGCACGACGTCGGCGGTCAAATCCGGAACACTCGGTGAGCTGAATGCTGTGGACGCGGATCTTCAGGACGTCTATCTGGAAGACAGCCTGGAGCGTGCTGCACAGAGCTACCGTCAATATCTCGCAGAAACCTCCCAGAGCAAAAGAACACCAGAGGCGATGCGCAGGCTGGCTGATCTGCAAATTGAGCAGGCCTACGGTGTTATGGGGAGCGGAGAGATTCGTGAGATGGCCTCGCCGGAAATTGCGACTCGTCGTACGTTCGCTGACGTCGAGCCGACGGCAGTCAGCACAACAGAGTCGTCCGAGTCAGACAAGGAGTTTGAGCGGCGTGCACTAGGGCGTGACGAGATGTTCGTTCCAGCTACAGATGGCGAACCGACAATGGTAACTGTGGACGGCGAGGAAATTCCCGCCGGACCACGCGAAGCCATAGCGACCTACAAGCAGATTCTTGAGCGTTATCCCAACTACGAACGAAACGACAAAGTGCTCTATCAGATGTCGCGCGCCTATGACGAAATTGGTCAGCCGGACGAAGCGATGGAAGTGATGAATCAATTTGTCAGCGAGTATCCGCATTCGAAATATGCTGACGAAGTCCAGTTCAGGCGCGGCGAGTACTACTTCGTTCGGCGCAAATATCGCGACGCGGAGGTAGCATACAATTCCGTCATTCACATGGGCGACAACTTCTCATACTACGAGCTTTCGCTCTATAAGATGGGTTGGACCCTCTACAAACAGCAGTTCTATGACGAGGCGCTGGACAGATTTATCGCATTGCTCGACTATCAAAAGTCGATCGGCTACGACTTCGAGCAGCATGACGAGCAAAATGAAGAGCACCGCGTTACGGATACTTTCCGTGTTATCAGCCTGAGCTTTTCGAATCTGGGTGGTCCGGAAGTTGTCGGCGAGTACTTTTCCGAAAAGGGTCACCGCAGTTATGACGATAAGATTTACAGCAATCTTGGTGAATTCTATTTCGACAAGTTGCGTTACGACGATGCAGCATCCATGTATCGCTCGTTTATCGACCTGAACCCCTATCACCAGCGATCACCGTATTTCAGTATGCGCGTCGTCGAGATATTCGACGAGGCCAACTTTCCGCTGCTCGTTGTTGAAGCAAAAAAGGATTTCGCGACCCGCTATACCTTGTCATCGGAGTATTGGAACAGGCACGATGTTGACAGCGCGCCCGAAGTGGCAGGATTCCTGAAGGCGAATCTCGCCGATCTCGCCGGACACTATCACGCGCTCTATCAGGATGACGCTCTTGTCGACGAAAAGGGACAACATTTCGACGAAGCGCATCGCTGGTACCGGCAGTTGCTCGGCTCGTTCCCTTCGGACGAGGAAACACCACAGGTTAACTACCAGCTGGCCGACCTGCTGCTGGAAAACGAAGATTTCGGCGATGCAGCGCATGAGTATGAGCTCACCGCATACGAGTATGGCGATCATGACCAAGCGTCCGCAGCAGGTTATGCCGCCGTGTTCGCCTATCGGCAGGCGTTGGCGCGAGCTACGGGGTCACTTCAGCGCGACGTTAAGGAGCAAACTGTCGAAAGTTCGCTGCGTTTTGCCGATACATTCGTAGCGCATGAGCAGGCGCCAACGGTTCTGGGCGCAGCGGCAGATGATTTATACGAGATGAAGGACTTCATTCGTGCCATCGATTCGGCCAGCAAACTAATCAAACGCTATCCCGAGACCGACCCGGATCTGCGCCGCGGCGCGTGGGCGGTTGTTGCTCATTCGTCCATCGATATCACCGAGTATCAACAGGCGGAATTGGCCTACGCAAACGTGCTTGATCTGACGCCGGAAAATGACGAATCAAGACCGGCGGTTATAGACGGCCTCGCGGCCTCGATTTACAAGCAAGCCGAACAAGCCAACCTGCTCGAAGACTACCGGGCAGCCGCTGATCACTTCCTGCGCATCAAAGACCTGGCGCCAACTTCGACGATTCGCACTGGCGCGGAGTACGACGCTGCAGCAGCATTGATGAAGCTGAAAGACTGGAATATGGCGGCCGGTGTGCTGGAAGAATTCAGGACAGCGCACCCTGATCACCAATTGCACAACGACGCTACCAAACAACTCGCACACATCTATCGCGAGGATGGACAGCTAGCACGCTCTGCTGCGGAGCACGAACGTATATCCGTCGAGGCGAATGACGTTGAATTGAGTCGAGAGGCACTGCTTACCGCTGGCGAACTGTATGACGAAGCCGACGCGATGGCTGACGCGGTGCGGGTATACGAGCAGTACGTGAATGACTATCCACGGCCGATCGACTACGCGATGGAGACGCAAAAGCGCCTGTCGGAAATCTACAAAGAGCGGGCCGATTATCAGCGCTACAATCGAATCCTGAACGCGATGGTCGAATTCGACAGAGAAGCCGGAGTTGATCGTACGGACCGCAGTCGCTACCTGGCAGGTGGCGCCGCGCTGGTGCTGGCTGAGCAAAAGTATCAGCAGTTTGCTGCTATTGAACTTGTACAACCCTTCGAGGCCAGCCTGGCTCGAAAGCAGTCGAAAATGGATGAGTCGCTCGCCGTTCTCGAAGACCTTGTGAGCTACGAGGTATCTGATATCACCGCCGCAGCGACCTACATGACTGCG
Source organism: Woeseiaceae bacterium (assembly GCA_021773035.1). Lineage (GTDB taxonomy): Bacteria > Pseudomonadota > Gammaproteobacteria > Steroidobacterales > Woeseiaceae > UBA1847. The sequence continues at coordinate 53,192 of JAJFKU010000064.1, read as the reverse complement.
GAAACTTATCGGGAGTTTAGTCGGTCCTTAATGGAGTCAGAGCGTCCCGCAGGTCTGTCAGTGGCAGAGATGTCAGATTACGAACTTGTTATCGAAGAAGAGGCATGGCCTTTCGAAGAACAGGCGATCGCGGTGCATGAAGCGAATTTCGAGCTTCTCGCAGCCGGCGTCTACAACCCGTGGATTCAGAAAAGCCTCGATGAACTTGCAATCCTGATGCCAGGACGTTACGCCAAAAACGAAAGCAGCCATGGATTTCTCGAGTCAATCGATGTCTTTGCATACCGAATGCCAGTCGCACCGGACCTCGGTGTCGGCGGAAAGGGCGTCGAAGGAGAGGGTGTAGCAGGCGCCGAAGATCCTCAGCTGGAAAACAAGGAACTGACCAGGATCGCAGCGGTGACCGGAATTGTCAGCAGTAATTAGACGCACGGAATGGCACTGATGAAATCAACTCTACACACAACAAGTCTGCGATCGCGTCTCCTGCTTTTGTCAGTGATCGGTACATTCGCGCTCGCAGCTTGTAATGCGACGACGAAACCGCAGCGTAAGGAAGCGAATATTGAAATCCAGGAGGCCGTCGGTTTTACCATTACAGAAGAAGTAAAAGTAACGGAATCGATTCGCCTGCAGTATTACGAGGCGCTCCGGCATTTGCGCGATGGAAATCTGCAGCTGGGAATAAGCATTCTCGAACAAGTGACAGACGCGGCACCGACCGTCACCGCACCAAAGATAGATCTAGGCGTCGCCCATCATCGCATGGGCGATCTTGACAGGGCGGAAGAGTATCTCCTGCAGGCGCTTGAGTTGAATTCGAGTCATCCTGTGGCACTCAATGAGCTTGGAATCGTGTACCGCGCAACCGGGCGTTTCGCGGAAGCGAAGCAGCGATACGAAGCGGCGATCGATGTATACCCGGGCTATCATCACGCACGCAGAAATCTCGCGATTCTCTGTGATCTTTATCTCGGGGATCTGAACTGTGCATTGAACCAGTACGAAGCGTACATGGCGACGGTGCCCACCGATCCGGAAGTAGAGATGTGGATTACCGACCTGCGTAATCGCATGGCGAAATAGGCATCTACATGAAGACGAAACTCAGTTCGATGTTGACCCTGTTGCTGTTCTTCTCACTGGCGATTGCCGAGGAAGAAGCCGAGCAAACTGACACGGATACCGTCTCCGAGGAGGAGCCGGAAGTTCGGGAGGATACGGGTCCGAAGAAAATGTCGGGCATGTCAATTCTCGGCAACGAAGAGACGCCCAAGTCCCTGGTAATCGTCCCCTGGAAATCCTCGGAGATGGGCGACGATATCGGCTTGACCGATACACTTGACGACCGGGCTCAGCCGGTTGACAAGGAAGTTTTCCTTCGCGAGCTGGAGTACTTCGAGATTCGATCCGGCGAGTAAACTCGCTCGGCGACGACCGCCTGGGCTAGCAATCCCTGATCGTGTGAAGTAAGCCATAGAAGCGCAGATTCCCACGAACATAATCCCCGAACGTGCGCTGCGTCACGTAATTCCCTGTGACGCGGGTCTAATCTGGCCCTTATCCGGCGGTTGAGCCGGAATATTCTGTTAATCGAGGATTTTGAGATGGACTTTTTCTATTCGATTGTAGCCTTCTTCGCAACGGGTGGTTTGTTCATGTATCCGATTCTTCTGGTATTCGCGTTTGGCGTAGCAATAGCCGTTGAACGCTTCGTAACGCTTACGGTGATTACGAGCAAGAACCAGGTGGTCTGGGACAAGGTACAGCCATTGTTGGACAACGGAGAGTTCAACGAGGCGCGGGCAATGACCGGTGAGGACGAATCAACGATCTCGCAGGTCTTGAACATGGGTCTGTCAATGCAGGGCGGAGTGCGACGACGCGAAGATATTGAGATCGCGATGGAGGAGAGCATGATGCAGATCGTGCCACGCCTCGAAAAACGTACACCCTACGTAGCACTGGCTTCGAGTATCGCAACGCTTCTCGGCTTGCTCGGTACGATTATGGGCCTTATCCAGGCTTTCACGGCTGTCGCCAATGCGAACCCGGCGGAAAAAGCCGACCTGTTGTCGGCCAGTATTTCTGTTGCGATGAACACCACGGCATTCGGACTCATGGTCGCAATTCCGTTGCTGATCGTACACGCGGTTCTGACAAGCAAGACGGGCGACATCGTAGATAGCCTCGAGATGGCAACGGTTAAGGCGTTGAACGTGTTCTCGAGACGGGCACAGCGTACAACTGCTGCGGCGTAAGCAAAATGGCCCGCAAGCATCATTACAAGCGTCGTAAGGGAAACGACTACGAAATCGACGTCACCACGTTCTTGAATCTGATGGTGGTATTGATTCCGTTTCTTCTTATTACGGCAGTTTTTTCACGACTGACCATCGTGGAACTGGACTTGCCAAGCAATGCCAGTGGCGCTGCGCCGCAAGTCGAAAGCTTCAGGGTTGAAGTCATCGTCCGGGAACCCGGGATCGAAATCAGTAATGGAAAATCGATCATCGCGACTGTCCCGAAGAAGGATGATGAATACGACCTTGATGAACTGTCGCAAATGATGGTCGCGCTGAAGCAGGAATATCCGAACATCGATACTGCGTCAGTGTTAATGGAACCCTTCGTACCGTACGACTACCTGATTCAGGTTATGGATGTTGTTCGAACTGTAGAAGTACCGACAGGCGTTGAGAATGAGTACGAGCTATATGCGTTGTTCTCGGACATTTCCGTAGGCGAAGCCCCATGAGGGATTCACGTCGTATCAAGCGCATGGGTCGCAATCGTTTGAAGATCGGGAAAATGAATCTGACGTCTCTCATGGATGTTTTTACCATCCTGGTGTTTTTCCTGCTCGTCAATTCGGGTTCAGTAGAGGTCCTTGATACGCCGAAGGAAGTCAGCCTTCCGGAGTCACGTGTCGAGTCCAAACCACGCGAAACAGTGGTGATCTTTATCAGCCCAACCGAGGTACTGGTACAAGGTCAACTGGTAGCGATGGTTGACGAAATCATCGCAGACAAGGCAAGCGCCCTCGACCCGATCGCAGCTCGCCTTGCGGAACTAAAGGAAAGTGTCATTGGCACAAGTACACGAATTGTGTCGACCAGCCAGGAAGTAACCATCCTTGCGGACAAGTCCGTACCGTTTATTGTCATCAAGACAATCATGTCGACCTGTACCGGTGAAGGGTTCGAGAACGTCTCTCTGGCAGTGATACAGAAAGGCGGCACTCAGGTTGCGGCAAACTAGCGCCGCCAAGGTAACAGTGTGACCGAAGAACTTGTAAACAAGGAACAGTCGATACGGAGCCGGTCTGAGGAGTCCGAGCAACGGCTGTCGGGCCTTGAGACCAAACTGCAGCGCGTGAACGACGAACTGCAGGCTCTCGCTGATAAAGGTCACGAATTTGATGTGCTTGGCCAGGTATGTCGGTCGCTTGCAGAGCTTGAGAATATCGGTGCTGCAGATCTTTTTTGGGGCTCTCGGGAAGGACCGCAGGCGGGCAGTAAGGCGCTGGCGAGCGCGGGCGAAAGGATAGAGGCCTATGCCGCCGAGATTGCCCGAACGGAGGACCGGCGGGACGAGATTCTGGAAGACATAGGCGAACAGAATCAGGAGCTGGATCAATTCCACTATGAATTGCTCGACGTTATCGAGCAACAGGAAAATCGCAAGAATGAGTGGCTGATTGAGCGCGAACTAACAGACGTCCCGAATCACGATCTGGTTATGCCATGGACGCGTGGTAATGAAGAAGATCAGCGCTTTCGCAAGTCACTGTGGTCATCACTTGCTGCTTCATTCGGTATCGCAGCTATTCTCGGTGCGATCGCTATTCCAATCATTGAACGAGAGCAGATTATTGAAGTTCCGGAGCGCGTTGCAAGATTGGTCGAGCAACAACGAGCGCAGCCGGAACCCGAGCCGGCGCCACAGCTGGTATTCGAGGAAGAGCTTCCGGAACCGGAAGAACTGGCTGAGACACCTCCCGATGAGACACCCCCAGAGATCGTGGACCAACCGGCCGTAGCGAGCAACGAACCGGTTGATACCAAAGAGCAGGTCAGGTCCAAAGGTATTCTGGCTTTTCGCGATAGCTTCGCAGAGAGCTCGAATTTGCGTGCCAGTACACAGATTGGGTCGCAAGCTCGATTCAGCAGTGCGGGAACTGACGCAACCGGACGCCCCTCACGTTCTATGGTTACGACGAACGCGCCAGGTTCGAGCGGCGGGATTAATCTCGCTGACATCAGCCGGGATGTGGGCGGCGGTGGTGGCGGCATTGAGGGCGTAGAGATTTCGCGTGTCGCGAGCTCAATCGGAACTGGCGGCAGCGGTTCGTCAGATCGGCCTCGCAGTGGCGGTTCGTTCGCCGGCCGCACAGACGAAGAAATCCAGATCGTATTCGATCGCTACAAGGCATCGCTCTACCGACTCTATAATCGAGAGTTACGTAAAGACCCGACGCTTCGCGGACAGGTTATCCTGAAGCTAACCATTGAACCGGACGGCAGCGTTTCGTTCTGTGTCTTACAGTCATCCGATATGAACGCACCTGCCCTCGCACAGCAAGTAGTGGAGCGCGTTATCGGCTTCGATTTCGGTGCGAAAGAAGACATCGTAGCAGTTACCATAATCTACCCAATTGACTTCCTGCCCGCAGCCTAACCGTTGCTAAGCACCCGTAAGTAAACACACTTTTGCCCCAATTATCGTCAAACCAACAAGGTGTGATGCAGTTCACCTTTTGCTAGCAGTTGTTGCGCCATAGTCATGCTAGGAATCAAGCAAACAGATAAAGCCACCGGCCCGACGAGCGGCAGCTCCAAGGTAGCGGGATCGCTCCACGACCGCGATTAACACGGTCCGTTCTCAGGATGAGGACGTGCGTACAAGGATTGTTGGCGAATAAAATGGCCCGAAGCAGTAAATTTGCACGCGTTCTGCACCCTGCGATCTCGATCGTGGCACGGCAGCATATGGCGCGACAATCGCCGGTCGTGGCAGTGAAGAAGCTATTCATCATCCTGGCTTTATCGGTTCTTGCAGCGGTCGCATTGGTCCCAGCCGGGAGCGCGTGGGCAGCCGAGATCACGTTCGTATCCGTTGTCGGGTCCTGGCGTGACCCGGTCGATAGCATACCCGGAAGCCAGCCGGGCGATCCTGTCATCACGAACGGCGACCCGACCTCGAGCATCAGCTGGGGCACGACAACGGGCCAGCAAAGCGGCTATGACTTCATCGCAACGCTTCCGCCGCCCTTCGATTTGCCGGGAGCTATCCCGTACTTTTCGCTTGGGACGTTTCAACATCGGAATTTCACCGTCGGCGAACCTTCCCTGGTTTCGGCTGAGCTCGACGTGCTGCTCGTGCTTGCCGTTGACGGTGTGCCAACCGGTCCGCTGAATTTCACCTTCACGTTAAATCACGAGGAAACGCCGAACAATCTGGACCCCTGTCCCTATCCGACACCACCCGGAGAAGGGTGCACGGACCGTGTGACGATCGTCGCCTCCGCCGCGCCCACGACGTTCAACGTCGATGGCGTGGATTACACGTTGGAGATGAGCTTTCTGGACAACGGTAGTCCCGTCGACGAATTCATCACAAGCGAGGGCGACACCGTCAACAGCTCAGGCCTGGTCGGTGAATTTACATTGCCACCGGGACTCACGGTTTCGAAGACGGGCCCGGCAACGATGCGTCTGGGAGAGTGGGGTGATTTCGTCATCGGTGCGCTGAACGAGAGTGAGTCCGACGCGTACACCGCGACGCTCATCGACCAGCTACCCGACAGCCCGACCGGCGGCATGTGCGACACGGCGCCAGAGCTTCAGAGCGCACGTGTTTTCGCGGCAGACGGCGCCACACCGGTGCCTGGAAAAGGTCCGCTGGTGCAGGGGGTGGATTACTCACTCACCTACAACGGCGTCGCATGCGAGCTTACATTCAGCACACTGAGCGCAGCCTCGGTGATTGGCGTGAACGAGCGTCTGATGATCGCGTATCGCACTCAACTTGACGCCGACTCCCAGGATGGCGTCATTCTGACGAACGTCGCCGCAGCGACCGAGTGGTTTAACTCCGATGCGTCGACCACGTACAGGCGGACATTGACCGACGGCACCGTGGGCGTCGGGGACCACGAGGACGCGCACAGTGTCACAGTCGACTTGCCTGCGCTTGTCTTCGAGAAGACGGTCGTAAATGTAACGACCGGAGAGGACCCGGGCACTGTCGCAACGCCTGGCGATACGCTTCAATACACATTGCGAATCGAAAATGCAGGCGCCACCCCAATTGACGGTTTCGAAATTATTGACGAGCTCGATAACCTGAACGCGACGCCGATGTTCGAGGCAGGAACGCTCGTTGTTACGTCGGCCGCCAATGGCAGCGATAACTCTGACGCAAACGGCGGTAGTGCGGGAACAGGTCGCCTCGATATCAGTGGCCTGAGTATTGGCGGGCTGGGCGAGTCTCTGTCTATCGTGTTCGAGGCTCAGCTGGCGCCTGTCATTGCCAATGACAGCATTGTTCTCAACCAGTCGGAGGCGACCGCTGACGGCTATCCGATCGCGCTGAGTGACGACCCGTACATCAACGGCGTGGCCGATCCGAACGTCGCAGGCGACGAAGATCCTACCGAAATTCCGATTCAGTCGGCGCCGTCGTTCATCGTTGAGAAGATTTCGACCTATCTCGAGGGTAATCCCAACGTGTTACTCGCGGGCGAAGCGCTGCGCTACACGATTACCGTTCAGAACGCCGGCACCGATAACGCAACGGGCGTCTACATCGTCGACCAGATTCCAGCCGACACGACCTACGTCGCCGATAGCACGATGTTGAATGGTGTAGCGGTTCCAGATGGCGCGAGCTCAGCGCTCGTCGATGGGATTCTGGTCAATGCGCCCGAGGACACGACTCCAGGTGCCATGAACGCCGGTGTCCCCGATAACGTTGCAACGATTACGTTCGACGTTGTTGTCAACGCGGGCGTTGCGGATGGAACTGTCATATCGAACCAGGCATTCGTCAGCGCGGTCGATCAGGGCATCGCGGATATACCGTCTGATGATCCGAGAACCGAAGTGGCCGACGATCCGACGCTTGATGTGGTTGGCAACTTCCCGCTGCTATTCGCTGTGAAGTCTGCGGCGCTACAGATCGACAACGGTTCACCAGGTATTGTCGATCCTGACGATACGCTGCGTTACACAATCACGGTGTATAACAATGGCAGCGTGCCTGCGACGATTGTCGAACTGTTCGATGATGTGCCTGCCTATACTTCTTACGTTGCCGACAGCACGACGCTGAATGGCGCGCCCATCGGTCGCCCGGATGGCGGCGTGTTCCCGCTTGCGGCGCGAATCGACGTCAGTTCTACGGATTTACCGCTGCCAGGACCCGGTGAAGGCGTGCTCTCTCCCGGCGAATCTGCGGTTGTACAGTTTGACTTGCTCGTCAATACCGACGCTGCACGCGGCAGCCTGATTGTGAATCAGGCCACGGTCTACAGCGCCGAGGTCGCGAATCTCCTGACCGACGGCGATGGCAATCCGGCAACGGGTCCTGAACCAACGGTCGTCGTTGTGGGCGACGCCCAGGCACTGACGATCGTCAAGGAACTCTCCGTCGTCGGGGGCGGGGCGGCGATCGCCGGAGCGACGCTGGAATACGTCGTGACTGTGCAAAACATTGGCCTGGTTCCTGCGTTGTTCGTCACGATTCGCGATGACCTTGATGAGACGAATCCGGACTATTTGACTTACGTCGATCAGTCGGCAACTTTGAACGGATTAGCAGCGGGCGTCAGCTTCGCTGCCCCCGTAATCACAGCCGACTACTACGCGACTTACGGTGCGCTTGGCCCCGGTGAGACTGCGGTATTGCGCTTTCGAGCCATCATCAATCCGAATCTCGTTGAAGGCACGACGATCGTCAATACCGCGCGCGTCTATTGGGACGATCCGGAACAGACGGCAGAAGCAACGATAATGATCGACGTCGGCGCGATGCCGAATGCCGGTATGTTAAGCGGCGATGTCTGGCATGACGCCGATCATGACAACACGCCCGGTGGCATCGAGCGATCGCTGGAAGGCTGGCTCGTGGAGCTATTGCTGGACGATCAGCCAGTCAGGTCAATGGTCACCAATGCCGACGGCTACTATCTTTTCGCTAACGTCACTCCAAACTACGCGAGCGGTCAGACGTATACGCTGCGTTTCAGCGCGCCGGGCGCAGTATCGACAACGGCCTTACTGGGTCAAACAGACTCTGACTTCACCGACGGCCAGCAACGAATCGACGACATCGACGTACAGGAGGGCAGCAACCTTCTTGCGCTGAACATGCCGGTTGACCCGAATGGTGTGATTTATGATTCGGTCGCACGAACTCCTGTCAACGGTGCGACGGTAACGCTCGTCGACGCCCGAAACGGAGTACCGCTCCCGGCCGCCTGTTTCGATGATCCGAATCATCAGGGTCAGGTGACAGTCGGCAGCGGTTACTACAAATTCGATATCAATTTCTCAGACCCTGCGTGTCCGAGTGGTCTGAACTATCTGCTGCAGGTTACCGCCCCTGACGTAAGCTTTGTGCCGGGTGTTTCGCTGCTGATTCCACCGTCGTCAGATGAAACAACACTGCCGTTTGACGTCCCGTCGTGCCCGGGCTCGGCGGCAGATGCGGTTGCTGGCACTCTGCAGACCTGCGAGGCGCAGTCATCCGAGTTCGCACCGCCAGCATCTGTGCCTGCCCAAGACTCAGCAACGGATTATTATCTCTTCGTCAGCCTGGACTCGAGCCAGTCGCCGGGTTCAAGCCAGTTGTTTAACAACCACCTGCCACTGGACCCACGGCTCGGTGGGGCGGTGGCGATCACCAAGACGACCCCAATGCTGAACGTGACCCGGGGGCAGCTGGTTCCTTATGTGATCACGATCAGCAATACCTTCGGCGTTGCCTTGCAGGACGTCAATGTCATCGACCGATTCCCGGCAGGGTTCCGGTACATAGAAGGGTCCGCACGTTTCGATGACCAGCCGCTTGAACCAACAATTGTTGGCCGCGAACTTGTCTGGTCGGACTTCACTCTCGATGTGGATGGCCGACACACGATCAAACTGCTGCTCGCGGCAGGTGCCGGCGTCACCGAAGGTGAGTTCGCCAATCGTGCGCAGGTAGTGAATTCGATCCTTGGCAGCGCGATATCCGAGGAAGCATCGGCGACTGTACGAATAATTCCGGACCCGACGTTCGACTGCACTGACGTGACCGGCAAAGTATTCAACGACGCAAATCGCGACGGCTATCAGGACGCAGGGGAAGAGGGGCTTGCAGCCGTGCGACTTGTAACGGCCAGAGGCCTGGTCGCCAGCACGGATTCATACGGTCGTTATCACATTACCTGCGCAATCGTTCCGAATGAGAGTCGCGGCAGCAACTTCGTTCTCAAGATAGACGACCGCACGCTGCCGAGCGGATTCCGCCCATCGACCCGTCCGGTGCAGGTGCAGCGTGCTACGCGTGGTAAATCGCTGCGAATGAATTTTGGCGCGTCGATTCATCGCGTTGTCGGACTCGATGTTGCCGACGCTGTGTTTGAGCCGGACTCGACCACAATGCGACAACAGTGGGTGCCGCGAATAAGTCTGTTGCTCGAAGAACTGCAAAAATCACCGGCTACGTTACGCCTGTCCTATGTTGCCGACGTTGAACCTGAGGCACTGGTCGAGCAGCGACTGGCTATCCTGAAGTCTCAGATCACCAGCGCCTGGGAAGAGACCGGCTGTTGTTACGAACTTGTCATCGAACCCGAAATTCATTGGCGCCTGGGCGGACCCGTCAAGCGACAGCAGGGGGGTGAGCAATGAACAGGCTCGTTAACCTCGTTTTATTGGCGTCCATGATGCCGTTCGCAACGCTCGCGCAGGATGTCGATGAGACAGCGATGGGCGAAGCTGTGGAACGGCATCTGTCCACCGACATCGACTTTACAGAGTGGACGCTTGACCCGAACCGGCTCGCCACCGAGGCGAGCGACGAAATTGAAGTTCGCGAGACGCTTGTCGATGCCTTGGAAACGATCAAGCTCAACAACGTTGTTGCACCGATTCTGTTCGAAACAGGCGTTGCGCGAATTCCAGAGGGTACGGTCGAAAAACTGGCTGAGATTCTGGACGGCATGAAAGATCGTATGAATGTACGCTTGCATCTGGTAGGTCATGCCGACAATCAACCACTGTCGCCGCGACTGGTAAGAATCTATACCGACAACATGGGCCTGTCGCAAGAGCGCGCTGGTGAAGTCGCGGAGTATATGCAGACAGCATTGGCCTTGCCGCCCGAGGCTGTGTCGTACTCCTGGCGGGGAGACACTGATCCGGCCGGGTCGAATGAAACTGCAGCGGGCCGCGCCGAAAACCGGCGGGTTGAAGTGGAAGTCTGGTATGACGAACTCGGTGATCGCCTCGGTATCGAAGAGATTTTGATCGAACATGACGTGACCACTGTGAAGGTGTGTCGAGTCGAGACAGTTTGTAAGCTGAGATACGTTGACGGGCACTCCAAGCGTGCTCGTGTCCAGAACCTCATCGCACCACTGCATTACGCTGCGGAAGGTATGGAGGTTGACGAATCGTTCATAGAAAACGTGCGGCAGGGATTTGCCAATCTTGACGACAAGGAAAACGTCGTCGTCAAATTCGTCGGCTATACCGACGAGGCGCCACTGACAGGGCGTACCGAACGTATCTACGGAGATCACGTTGGTTTATCGAAAGCACGCGCACGACGCGTAGCGCTTGCTATTCAGGACAGCCTGGACCTGTCGACCGAGAGCATAGAAAGTGATGGTCGCGGCGCCGAGAAGGCACTGGCATCGAATCAGACTATGCAGGGCCGGGAGCTTAACCGGCGCGTGGAGGTCGAGTTCTGGTATGACGACCCGCTGCAGGACCTGCCGGACGAGCCGCAAATGTGTCCAGGGGATGCGGGCGCCGAAATGGTGACCAAGGTTTACGATCCTCCGTGGGGCACAATCGCCGACATTAACTTCACAGACGGTGACCCGGCTATCCGGGCGGGTTACACGGACGTATTGCGACGTGGACTACTGGATGTTGCTGACGAGATCCGGCCACGCTTACGTTTTCTTGGCTATACGCGCAACGAACGCCTGACGCGCCGAGTCGCGGGAGTCTACGAAGATGACATCGGGCTGTCTGCATCACGCGCCCGACGCGCGATGGAGAAGATCGCCGCTGACATGGGGCTTGAAGTTGAGCAGGTCGAATTCGAGGGTCGTGGTTACGTGCACTCAGACGATGTTGTCAATGCAGGCTTCGTTCAGGGCGAAACCTCGCACGTAGCGGTTCAGGTCGTTTATGACGAGCTCGCGGTTCTTGATGACTACGAGGGGGTCGATATTACCCGCATGACACGTGAGCTGAGCCCCGAGAATCCGCTGGGCTTGAATCTCATGCGTATTACTGTTGACGGCAAACCGATTGATGATCCAAAGCGCAGCTCGTCAGACATTCAACGATGTACTGACGTGGCAATGGCGAATGCCGATATCCAGTTCGGCTACGATAACCTGCGATCAGCCCCGAGGCTCAGCGTGTCAGCCAAACCACAAAGAATTACCGTGGTTGAACTGGATGACGACCAAAGGTTCTCATCCGATGTTCAGTTTCGGATGTATACCAACTATTCGCACTTTGTCGATCGCGCCGAAATTCGTGTGTTTGAAACAGGTCAGTCGCTTGAAAGCGAACCCCTGGATGTTATTGCGCTGAAGGTCGATGGGACTTCTCGCTGGCGTCCAACCAGGGATAGTTTCCGAGCCCCGGTCGAAAAACTGGCTTATGTGCTGAGAGCCTACGGCGATGACGACAATTTTGATGAAACCGAGCCGCAGCCACTCTGGATCGACTACGACGATGACCTTGAGGTTGATGACATCGAGCCGCTCGATATTATGGATCCGTTCGACCCAAATGCTCACCTCTTTGCGGCGTACGGCGAAAATCGCCTTGGACTGCAGAACATTGGACTCAGCAGCGGTACGGTGAGCGTCCGTGGCAGCGGAATCAACGCTGAGCAGGAAGTCTGGGTTGCGGGTCGTCCAATACCTGTCAATGATAAAGGCGAATTCATCGCTGAAGAGATATTGCCGCAGGGGCTGCATACGGTAGAAGTTGCTGTTCTCGATAAGGAAGGGCGCGGTGAGCTTTATCTTCGTGACCTCGAATTCGAAAATAATGACTGGTTCTATGTCGGTATGGCTGACCTGACAGTGTCGGGTACCAAGAGCAATGGCCCAATCGATTTATTGCAGGGTGCGAACGCAAGCTTCGACCCGAACTCGAACGTTGACGGTCGGTTGGCATTTTTCGTGAACGGAAAATTCGGCGATCACTGGCGTGTAATGGCCAGTGCCGATACGCGTGAGGGTTCGATTGAGGATATTTTCAGCGGCTTCATGGATAAGTCGCCGGACGCCTTCTTCCGCCGAATTGATGAAAAGTACTACTACCCGACATTTGGCGACGACAGCACTGTCGCCGAGATGGCGCCGACGATGGGCAAGTTCTTTGTGCGCGTCAGCCAGGATGACAACTACGGTCAGTGGGGTAACTTCAAGGTTGGCTACGTCAACAATGAGCTGGCGCATGTCGACCGTGGACTGTATGGCGCGAACGTCCACTATCAGTCTGATGCGACGACGGATTTTGGCGAACAAAAATATGCAGCTGATGTATTCGCTGCAGAGCCGGGCACCATCGGAAGCCGCGAGGAATTCAGAGGCACAGGCGGCTCGCTGTATTTCCTGCGTCGACAGGACCTTCTTAGCGGCTCAGAGCGCGTCCGTATCGAATTGCGTGATAAGGCGTCAGGCATAGTAAGCGGCGTCGTGAACCTGACGCCGATGATCGACTACGACATTGACTACCTGCAGGGACGCGTCGTTCTCAACGAGCCGCTGGCCTCAACAGCAGACGACAATTTGCTGGTACGCAGCGGTGCGGTATCGGGCGACGAGGCCTACCTCGTCGTACGCTATGAATACAGTCCTGGTTTCGACACGATCGACGCTCTGTCGGTCGGCGGCCAGGCACACTACTGGTTTGGCGACCGCGTCAAGCTGGGCGTGACTTCCAATGTCAATGAACAGGACGGTGAGGACAGCACATTGCAAGCAGTTGACCTGACTGCCCGATTGTCAGCAGATTCGTGGCTCAAAGTGCAGCAAGCGCGAAGTGAAGGGCTACTCTCTATGCCGCTGATCTCAACGGACGGTGGTTTTGAGTTTAGCAGTTACGACTCCGGACTGTTCTTGAACGCGAAGGCAGATGCGAATCGTGCGGATATTGGCTTGCGCCTGATCGATGTTGTAGACGTCGGCGTTGATGCGCGGATGACATTGTATGTGCAGGAAGTCGATGCGGGTTACTCGGCACCGGGACTGACGGCACTTACCGACGTCAAGAACTACGGCGGTACCGTCAGCATTCCGTTCCTTGACCGATTCATCTTTGGTGCGAAGATTGACGATCGCAGTCAATTGGTCGGCATTGATACGAGTTCACAGGAATTCAGTTTCGGGTACCAAGCCAGTGAACGCTGGGATGTCAGCATCGCTTATCGCGAAGACGAACGTTTGGATAACTCAATCGTCGTACCGCTAACTCAGGATGAAGGCAAGCGGGCCGACGCCGTGGTCCAGGTTGGCTACGACTCGAAGGCGGACTGGAACCTGTACAGCTTCGTCCAGGACACAGTGTCGTCAACCGGTACTCGCGAGAAGAATGCGCGCGCGGGTGTTGGCGGGGCCATGCGGTTTTCCGAGAAACTGCGTGTCGATGCCGAAGTATCCAGTGGTGATCTTGGTGCAGGTGGGCGTGTTGGCACGAACTACAAATACTCGGCCGATACCAGTTTGTACCTTAACTATACGTTGGAAAATGAACGCGCCGACAACGGCATGAACACGATACGCGGCAGTCAGGGAAACCTCATCGCCGGCGTCAAATCCAGATTTTCTGATAGTGCGAGCGTGTACCTCGAAGAGCGCTATCAGCGCAGCGAAACGATGACTGGATTGACGCATTCGACCGGCGTAAGCCTGGCACCGGGCGACAGGTGGAGCGTCGGGTTGAACACCGATATCGGCACATTACGCGACACGTTTACCGGCGCCGAAACCGAGCGGCTTGCGACTGGGGTGCAAATCGGCTTTTCTACCGGCGATATTCAGCTTGTTAGTGGTATCGAGTATCGCAACGACGATGTTGAACAGTTGGATCTCAGTCGGAACGAGCGCAAGACATGGTTGTTTCGTAACAGCCTCAAGTATCAGATGGGACTATCAGGCCGCATCATTGGCAAGCTGAATCATTCAGAGAGCGAAAGCTCACTGGGCACATTTTATGACGGCGGTTTCACCGAGGCCGTTGCCGGTTATGCGTATCGGCCGATAAACAATGACCGCCTGAATGCAATGCTCAAGTACACGTATTTCTACAATGTGCCAACGACCGACCAGGTTACGCTGCAGAATATTGCCGCTGAATTCATTCAAAAGAGTCACATAGCAGCAGTCGATATTAGCTACGATCTGACACCGCAGGTATCCGTCGGTGGCAAGTACGCCTACCGCCTCGGTCAAATCAGTCTTGATCGTGACGACCCGACATTTTTTGATAACAACGCCAATTTGTACGTGCTTCGTGCCGATTACCAGTTCCGCGACAAGTGGGAATTGATGGGTGAGGTCCGACTGCTGGACATGCCCGACCTGAATGAAAGCCGCAGCGGCTTGCTGACCACTGTGTCGCGTTACTTCGGCGATTACCTGAAAGTCGGGCTAGGCTACAATTTCACTGATTTCTCAACTGATCTGACCGATCTTGCATTCGACCATCAGGGTGTCTTCCTGAACGTAACCGGCAGTCTGTAACCGGGCACAATCACCTCAGCACGACGCAACGTTACATTGATGCTAACGATGATATGCTGCGTGCGGCCGTGGAGCTTGTGTGACTGCTTGCAAAAGCAGCTGAAGTGCTTATTCCTCGCGCAATCTCAAATATGCACGTCACCTTCGTGTCTTGCAATTGCACTACACATCCCTGTACGATCACCGCTGGTTTTTCATGATTACGCTCACAAATGGCTGCGTCTCTTGCAACGCACATCCCTGCAGGATCGCATCTCATTTAACTTAGCGAGGTCCACAAATGGATGTGTCTTCGGCCCTGTCATCTCTGCTGTCGCACGGCGGCTATTCACAGGCTTCATTGGCGAGCCTATTAAAGGTAGATCCTTCTACGATCTCGCGATGGGCGAACAACGAAACCGAGCCGCGAGTGCAAGCGCAACGTCTAATCCAGCAAATAGCTTTGTCCGAAGGTATCGAATCATCGAGCAAGGATGACTCTGACTCCGAGATTCGCCAGAGTTTCGATGCGGCATTGAAAGAAATTCGAGAGTCTTTTCACCGCAGAGGGAAGCTGTCTTCGAGGAATGCGGTACTCGAGGAACTCGGAAAAATTCTGTTCTGCCAAGTTTCAGCATTGAAGTTTGGTGAAGCTGACCTGGTCTCATTGAAGAAAGAGTTCGAAGGACCTGAGCTTGCCAGGGAGTTTGTACGCAAGGCGCACCACTTGCTCCGAAACTACTTGCCGTCATCGCTGGAAGCAGAGCTGAGTCAAGACCATTTTGAGATTCGCATAAATGACCAGGAGCACCAGCTAATTGCTGAGATTGTTGATGCGCTTGAGCTAGTTCCATGGGAGCGATTCGAGGAGGCTCTGTCCGTCGACATTTTCAATGAACTCTTCGGCAAGTTCCTTGCCGATTCTTTCTCGCAAGAAAAGCAACTCGGACAATACTTGACACCAATCGAGATGGTTCGCCTGATGGTCGACCTCGCGTTGAATTCGTTGTCAGATGAAGCGATCGACTTGCTCCTCGACCCAGAAGATTGTCGTCAATTTGGCCACATACTCGATCCGAGTTGCGGAGTTGGGACATTTCTTACGGAGATCATTCGAGCGTTACACCCGCTGGTAATCAAAAGACACGGGCTTGATCAATCCAAGATTTGGCTTCGGAATTTCGCCAATGAAGTACTAGTTGGGATCGACAAGAGCGAGAGAATGATTAAGTTGGCGACGGCCAACCTGGCCTTATCGGGGTGTGAGAACGTCAACCTTCACTGCATGAGTTCGCTATCCAGAGAAGACAACGATGATGTACTGGGCAGGAAACTTGAAGGGAACGTCGGGCTGATATTGACCAATCCGCCCTTTGGCGCAGAGTTTGCTTTGCCTGACATTGGTCAGTACCGAATTTACGATCAGTGGACATCGACGAAACCCAAAAAGATCAATTCAGAAGTGCTTTTTATTGAGCGGTATTTGGATTGGCTGAACGAAGATGGTCAATGCCTGACTGTGGTACCCGACAGCATTCTCACGAACCGTGGCATCTATAGCGACCTTCGTAAAGGAATGTACGATGAAATCGCAGTTCGATCGGTAATTTCATTCCCCGCAGAAACTTTCTCTATTGCTGGAACCACGGCGAAGACGTCGATTCTGCATTTTGCCAAACGAGTGGGAGCGGCAGAAAAGACTTACTTCGCGATATGCAATCACATCGGATACAGGGTCATTACCAAAGGTACGCACAAGGTGCGCCAGAATATTCGGCAGAACGACATTCCGCGGGTTGCCAATTGTTATCTGACAGGTAAAGATGGCGACCAGTGTCGATGGACGCCAGTTCGAAAAGACGTACGCAGATGGGATGCCACCTATCATGCCTATTTGTCAGACGTTTTAGTCAAGCGGCTAGAGCGACCGCGGAAAAGCGATGTGTTGCTTACGGATGTTGCGGATATAGCAACTGATCGTGTTGATCCTCGACGTTCGATTGGCAGTTTCGACTATATCGAGATTTCAGATGTCGATTCACTAACGTCATCAGTAAAATCCAAAGAGGTGAACTGTGAAGAGGCGCCAAGCAGGGCGCGCAAACAAGTTTGTGCGAGTGATGTGCTGGTCTCGACAGTTCGACCTGAACAAAGAAAGATCGGTATCGTCTCATCGCACGACGATGGCGCTGTTTGCACGACGGGATTCGTCGTGCTTCGCCCAACGAAAATTGACTCTCTTCTCTTAGCAGAACTCTTGAAGTCCGATTTTGTAATTAATCAACTACTAAGAAACAACATTGGCATTGCATATCCAGCAGTCGACGAGGCATGTTTTGCGCAGGTTGTTCTCCCCATTGAATTTGACCAAATTGAGAAACTGCAAAACACCGCGACTGAGGTCAGGAGCCTTCAGGAGGAGCTGGATAGTAAAAGCGGCAATTTTCGCCAAATGGTTGCTAATGACATACAGGCGTGGAATTTGGATTAATCGAGGTCCCACACCTCATCGATTGAAGAAAACCAACTGCCGTTCCCAATTTCACATATCGGGTTCTGGTTGACATGTTCCGGATGTTTTCTGGCAGAAGTCAGGCCGTATGGCTTGTCCTCACTGAGCGGAACAGAGGGAGCAAACGCAAAGTCTTGAATTTTTCCTGTCCGCAAGAAAAGACTGATGGCGAAGAAATCTTGAGTTTCGTATTTGCAGCTGCTTGTCGGATAGCCTGGCCCTCTACCATGAATTAGCCGGGCATAGTCTGTATCTGTGCCCCACAAAGATTTGACTTCGCATTTCTTGCTAACCTCATTTTTCTCAAACTCAAAGTCATAGTTGTAGTAGCTACCGAGATGCTTGGCGGTATCTTCTGGCATTCGACGGACCTTATATCCGTTTGCTTGAGCGGACTCAGAAAGATAGTACTCGGCGAGACCGCTGACAATTTTTGCCGATGCGCCGTATTGGTCGATCTCAAGAAAATCATCACCAGATAGTTCGTCTAGAGCATCAGCCAAAGCACTTTTCGAGGATGCCTTTCCTGTGTATATCTCTCCATGTGCGACTCCTGAGTTGTAGTCAGCAGAAACAATTCGTCCTTTGCAGATCTCACGCCAAGGGCCGCCATCTATGAAACTCTCTGGAACAAACTTGCCCGTTCTCCCTCTTTGCATCAGTTGGTAGTTGTCTTCAGTAATCTGCACAGAGAAGATGGCACGCCAATGCTTTCCGCCACCTTCTTTGTGGATGCGCTTATCCAGATTCGTGATTCTAATTAACTGGGGTGTCAGAACTGCAGTAAGTGCCTCAAACGTTACGTCCCCATATCGTTTGGTAAGCAATTCCAGTGCTTGTGGATCTTCAGCCATTCCATGCCCTTCGCATCGACGTTGGAGGGCGAAGGTTACCACACCCGATCTTCTCGGCTTACGGGTACGTTGACGTCTAGTGGAGGTGGACCGATTGAACTATCCAACTCCCAAAATTGCTGTAGCCACTATTTTCCTCCGTTGAAGTGAACCACACCGCTGTCTTTCGTCAAGTAGTCATAGATGTATCCGTGGACATTCGTGAATGGTTTCCTTTTACATCTTGAATCCAGGACCGACCGTTTTTCCAGAACTTAGCAACTAGCTCTTCTGTAAATTCTTCCCTCTTTCGATTTACTGGGAGATGCAGCGGTACTCTGTGGAGCAACTGGTAGTACCGGTTGAAACAGCACGAGATGGTCACAACGGGGAGCGCCTGTTGGGAAGGAGGACCAAGACTTTGAAACGAGACCTTCCTCGCCCTGAGCGACGTGCACACAGAGTTCAAGCATTTCTCACCGCAACGCCCTGGCGCCGATGCAACGTCCAATATTCACGTTCTGAACAATGACGCAGTCATACTCGAGGGCGTTCGCTTTCTGGGTTGCACGCTCTGGACCGACTCCAAAGGCCGTATCAGAATAAAGACAGCGACAGTATCGCAGGGCGTCGTGTCGATCCGAGGTTTCGATTGTGTGGCGGGACGACGCACAAAGCGAGCCGTATATGGGCTGAATATTGACAAACTACCCATGCGAGAGCATATTGAATGCAACAACAAAAAGAAACCGGAGTGAGAATCGACAAATCGTGTCGCAGTCCCCCCGAATTCAATATCCTTCGTTGCGAACACGCTTTTTAACTATTGTCTGATTTTGAAAGGTCTCCATTGCAGGCCAATAAGGTCCCGGATTGGGAGCGTTACTACGCCTGCCAGGGAAGTACCTGCTTACCTTTGCTGTCGAAACTCCTGAATCTTCGAAGCGCGCGGAAGTACGAATTAAGCGTGCCAGTACCGCTGGAAGGTGATATATCGGATGAGTTCCTACCGCAAGCGCAAAGAGGCCGGTCGAGAACTGGGGCGGTTTCAAAAGGCCTTAGAGACCTCGCTCTATCGGGTATTCGCTTCAGAAACAGAAGCGGTAGCAATGGCGCCGCCGACCGGAGACGAGCCCGGTTCTGTTGCGATGACAGCAGTACCGCGGCAAACGCCATTTTCTGAAGCGGAAAACAATCTCGCCGGAATAATCGACAGCCTGCCTGCAAAAATATTAGGGGCGCTAAACCTCTCGGTGAAAAATTCGAATATCGAATCGCCGAACCGCAGCATAGTTGCAAAAGCGATGTCTTTTGTCAGCGTGCGAACATTAGCAATTGGGATATTTGCTGCGAAGCTCTTTCTTACGGTGTCTGTCTTGCGTTTCATAGTCGAGTTGTTACCTGGGCTCGTCTCAGAATTACTCTCTGATACATTTACAGACGAGAAACTAGAGAACGTGTACCCCGCTCTGGCAACCGGTGGCGTGATAGCGGTGCTTGCGCGCGCCGAAAAATCGGTGCAGGCAATCATAGACTATTTCAGGACCTGGAAGATTACTGTATGGGAAACTCTTAGCTACTCCGTTAGCCTGATTTCCGCCGCTACCGTCATAATTTTAACCGGACTGGCGATAAATGAAACTGCCGGTCGAAAGTTAGGCTCCAATATCGAATTCGTCATGGCTTCATCGACAGCGTCGCTGATTCCATCGGACACAAGTTTGTTCTCGTTTCATACATTCTTCACCGACGCGAAGTTTATGCCACAACTCGCGGGTTGGCATACGCTGCTCGATAGCAAACATGGATCAACTTCAATACAAGCGCCTACCTATAACGATATGTATAAACAAGTAGCGAGAATGCTGAATGGCTGCAGCGGAGACGGCACAAAGGTTGTTGTAGAAATACGCGGATTCGCGAGCCCGAGTCTATGGATGAATCGCGAAACAGGTGAAACGATCGATAGAGCGTTTCTCCTGGATCGTCTACAACCCAACTACAAGATTCTGGAACTTGGCTCCGATGGGACGCATGGAGACTTCCGCGCGATTAAAGATATTCACGGGGAGAAAACACAGGGTGCGCTTGCGCGTGCCAAAAGTCGAATTGATGAAATCTCAAATATCCTTACTGCCAACCGTGCAACGAATTTCGCCGACGGCTTCAACCTATGGGTGGCAGAAAACCGCGCGAAGAGTGCGTACTGCAAGCTGGCAACGTTTCTGGAAGAAAACGCGGATTGCAATGCGACGTCCAACGAATTTTCTGGCGTCACACTGATAAACAAAACGATCGACCCGGAATACACGACTTCAAAAATGTACACCGATACCACGGGATATTCTTTCGCGCAACAACGAGGGTCGCCGGACCTGCTGGTGTTTTCTCGAAGTGTGGTCGTTGATGTCGTAGAGGCGGGCCGTTGCCATTTACCAGCGAGTTGAGCAAGAAACACTTACCTGTGACGAATATTTCGAAAAGCAGCGTAAGGCCTCATTGACGTACGTGAGCGCAAATAGGGGGCAAACATGAGTACCAAGAAGAACAATACCGGTTTCGTAATTTTCGCAGGTAAATCCCGCCAGAAACACCGGGCCGGATGGGTCCTTGCTATTTTGTCTGCTACTACGGGGTGCGCATCGCTGATCAACCCTTATGTAGAACCGGACTATGCAGAGTCGAACACAGCATTGGAATGCCCGGCCCGCCAGCCTGCAGATCTTGAAAACGCGGTGACCTGCGCGCTCGCCTGGCGCGAAGAATACCGAAGTGCCCTGCAGGGTCGAAGCACATTTCGAAAAGTGACCGGACTGTCCTTGATAGCTTTAGCCGGTGGCGCATTGGGACACGGAATCACGCAGTCCGGGGATAGTGGCGATACGCTGACCTGGATAGGAATAGGCAGCGGTTCATGGCTTGCTGGCTCAAACTGGCTCGACAGCATGCCGGTGGAACGTGCCTATTTGGCAGGTGAGCGAGCGATGTCGTGCGCTATTGACGCAGTACAGCCACTGCGAACGCTGCCGGACGGTGTTGGCAAGTTCAACAAAGACATCGATGACCTGAAGTCGGCACATAAGACACTTCTCGCGGCTCAACAGGCTACGCGTCTGGCCTTGTTTGAACTTAGGGTCAAAGTGCCGAAAGACGCCGAAGTTATCAATTTCATGGAGCTTATCGACAAACGGCTGTCATCTTCAAATGATGTCGGAGACGCCGCACTTCAGCGAATCACTGAAGCACAAAAGCTAATCACAATACGCAACGCTGCGAAACACAGCCTGATGTCCGCTATCAACAAAATCTCTGACGCGGTGGATGCCGCGGTGCTCAGCAATGAGCCAAGCCTGCAGCAGCTGCCATTGTTAATCGACTCGCTTTCGACCTATAACGACCTTTTTAGGGGTGCGGAAGTGGATTCGGACGAAGAGGCGGGAGACGAGAAGCAGTCGGCCGCTCAAAAGCTAACACTCGAGTCCCTTCAAAAGATCGAGTCGGAAGTACGTGCGCTAAATATGGCGTTCGACAAACTAATCAGTGCCATTGCCCAAGTGAAAATCGCGCTTGCACCTCTGAGCGGTGTCGCCGAAGCGACTGCTACTGCGGGCTACCCTGCGACACTCGCGGCTTGCGGAGTATCCGAAGACAAACTCGGCGCGCAATTCGCAGTGCTCAACCATGAGAGTGAAACGATTTCCGCGAAACCAGGTGGCCGAGTTACTTTTGTCATGGGCGGTGGGCGTCCACCTTATTTCGCGAGCGTGCTGTCGGCTCACATCGACGGGGTAGTGTTCGAATCACCCCGACCGGGAAATCCGCGGGCACAAATCAGCATCGGCGGCGGTGTTACTAGCGGTGTGATAGAGATTCATCTTCAAGACACTGCCGGTGCGAACATTTTTAGAAAGGTCACTATCGATCCTGCAAGTGAATCGGCGCAGTCAGCTAAAGACGTCACTGCCTGTCCGATCGCAGGCGGCAGCGACATCGAGCTAACGCTGGAGCAGTGGTACGTCATTCAGCGTATGGTCGGCGCCGGTGCCGACGGAAAACCCGGCCAGGCTACACGCGCTGCAATCTGCGAAGAACAAAAGGAGCGGCTTCAACCGCACACCGGGTACATCGACCAAGCCTTACTCGATGCACTTGAGAAGGGAAACAAACTCCTCGGAGGTATCGTCGAGGGCGCTGCCAATCCGTTCGAGCGGAGTCTTTCTATCACACCGGACGCGGTCAACGAAGTTAAGAAAAAACACTGCCTGGCACAGGCAACACCAGCTGTTTTCGACGATGAGTTTCGAAAAGTTATCATGAACTACGTAGCGGCGAACGATGACCTGACCGCAGTCGGTGAAAACAATGACCTGTTGAGTCAGCAGATTCTGGAGGCGATGCAAGCTGAGCTATGTGCAGTTCCGGCCCCAATTCGTAGCGAGTGATGGTCGATCGTGGTGATGACTGAAGCGAAAATAATTGACGCCTGTATTGCCACACTTCGTGTGACCGATCGAACGTGTGGTTGTCGCACCCAGTCAGCGCGCCGCGCCGCACAGTCGGTGGTTGGCTATGGACGATGGCACAACGAAACCGGCGTGCCACATCTCTGCCTCTATGTGAATGTTGCGAAACCCGACATCTCGAACCTTCGTCGCATATATCGTGAGCTTGATGTCCCAATGGTCGTTCGTAACACGCGTCCGCTAGGCTGGCAGCATGTGGCGGTCTCGTCCAATCCGGGGTTTATTCATCGCGACGGTGGGGAGCACGGCAGCCTCGGTTGCTTCGTTCAGCGCCTATCTGCGCCGGATGAGCACTATGTATTAAGCAACGCACACGTAATGGCCTGGGGAAGCCAGCAACCCGCTGCGGAGAGCGATCCAATATTGGCGGCAGACGGAACAGAGATTGCGAAACTCAGCGACTGGGTCAGACCGATCCCGGGCCCCGGTTTTGAGAACGTCATAGATGCTGCTATTGCACGGACGGAGCTCGAACCCGACAACGTGATTGAAGGTCTTGGTTCGCTCGTGGGGTCGAGTGCAATAATTACGCCGAACATGTTAGTGCGACTGCGAAGTCCCGCGACTCAGCAGGTGTCTGTTGGTCGAGTAACAGACTTGAATTTCAATCATCGATTTACGCCTCGTATACCAGGGCAGCCGCCATCGGCGTCGTATGGATTCATGGGTCAGGTGATTGTCGAGCCGGTTGTTCGCGGCGGCAGACTAACGGCGCCTGGCGACAGCGGGTCCGTTTGGGTAAACGAACAAAATGAAGTCGTAGGTTTGCATGTTGCCGGGTCGCACCTCATGGCCGCCTTCTGCCGTTTTAGCGCAATCCGGAAACGTTTTGACGTAGACGTTATTCCCGTGGCGACGCAAGCGGATACGGCGTTTGTAGCGCGGTCCGTGCCTCAGGCTGACTCTGACTCATTAGATACAGTTGCCCGAACAATCTTCGGGGAGGCCCGTGGAGAAAACAGAGGTGGCCGCATTGCGGTCGCTTGGGTAATCAGGAATCGTGTCTCGGAGCCCGGGTGGTGGGGTGACGACTATGTCAGCGTTTGTAGAAAAGCCTGGCAATTTTCGTGTTGGAATCAGGGCGACCCGAACTACGAACTTCTCTTGCGGGTTGATGATTCGAACGCTGTGTTTAGGGAATGTCTTGATGTTGCGGATGATGTCGTGAGCGGGCGTGCACCGGATCCGACATATGGCGCGACGCACTATCATCATCAAGCAATTCAGCCAACCTGGTCGGTTGATGCTGAACCGAGTGTTCGAATCGGCGTACACGTGTTCTACAACGACATAAGCTAGGATAGATCTATGGCACTCACGTCTACAGAGTACGACTTTGAACTCGACGCGCAGCGAGGGACCCGGGCAGATGCTCAAACAGTGTTGCCCAAACTCATTTCCCGCCTGGGCTTAGTGACATCTGACTATCCGATGCTAAATTTGCCGCTGCCCAGGCGCGACCTGGAAAACCTCATTATTCACTGCCACTTAAACATACGTTACTACCAGAAGCGGCTAAAGGAAGAGAATACCTGGCGTTGGGGCTACGTCGGGGCAACCGTAGCAATTGTGTTGACAGTGCCCTTTTTGATGAAGTACCTGTCAGAGAAGTCTGCGAATGTCGTGATGGCGACGACCTTTCTGTCCGCTATCTATGGTGCGCACCGCGTAGCGACAGGATGGTTCGAAAAGCGGCGTGTTAGTTCGCACTTCGCCAAGGCAAGTGCAGAACTCAAGAACGTACTTTACTCCTTCGAACAGCACTGGGACGAGGTGCGCCTTTTAACGTTCGCGCGCGCGCGCGAATTCGAACGAGAGCTCAGGGCTGTTGTAGGGCGATGTAAGGCAATCGTCGATCAAGAACGTATTGACTACTATCGAATCGTGGAAAATGTACCTAAATATGAGGTCGATACTATCCTCGGAACCGCTCGCTCTGCAGCCCTGAACTACGCGAAGACGTTCTCTCAGGCTGTCGTGCCAGCTTCCGCTGACACCAAACAGGCTGCAGCAGTCTTCACCGCTGAAATTGCTACACTGAAGGCTAGTCTCGCAGATCAGGAATCTTGCCTAAATCAACTTACCGCAAATACACCTGAATATCGCACGGCGGAAGAGGGTATTCGGGAAGACTACGCCCTGCTGCATGATTTGGAGTTGAGACTTTCCTCAGTCCAAGCGAGGACCTGATTGTACCCGGCCGGAATCTAAACGAGGACAAGGCTGGCAGATTATAAGTCGGGCAGTAAGACCGACCTTAACGTACCGCTTACTTCACACATATCAGATTTATCAATATAGTGAAGTTTCTTCCCCAGCCTGGGGTCGCGTGTACATCTACATAATTGAAAGTATCGATCCTGGGTTTTGAGCGTGGATCAAGGGCTAAGAGCTAAGTATGTCGAGACAATCGGTAATTGGCACCGTTATAGTATTGATCGTGAGTATTTTCTTGTTCATTTCCTATCGCCACGACGGCGCGGATGTTGCGATTGTTCAAGATAGTACCGCTGTTGTTGTGAAGAACTGGGTTCCAGATACGGACCTCCCATCCGATGATGATAATTCGAATCCTGAGGCGGAGGTGGAGTCCGGTGTTATCGAATATCCACCCGTGAAGTTTCTGACGAATTCTCTGTATCCGTTGTCGCCCTACAACGTGTTTACCGATAACTACGAAAAAGCGGTCAACGGGGACGTTGAAGCCCAGTACTTGATTTACAAAGTGTTTTCTGAATGTTCCGCGGTATCGAGGAACCCGGAGACTCGGGCAAAGCTAATCGAGATATACGATGATCCGGCGATCACTCAGGACTATGAATTTCGGCTTGAGCGATGTAAGAAGTTTGAAGGAAGCGATGATGATTTCAAGGAAGAGAAGAAACTCTGGTACACGTTGGCGTACAAGGGCGGACATCCACTGGTCGTAGCATGGCATGAGGTCATGTACAACGAAGATAGAACGTTCGCCCAAAGCACTCTCGCAGATGCACTGGAGACAGGCTCCCACGAAGCATTCGATACCGTTGCGTTATTTCTAGGAATGAAGGGTACAGATCAATTCGGAGGAAACACAGAAGAATACTCTGACCCTTGGGTCTATACGGTTTGTCAAAATACGCCGGGTTGTGATCTCTCATCCTATGAATACAAAATCAAGTTGGAAACGGAGCCGTGGAACTACCTAAGCTGCAAAAGGAATCCGGGCTGCAATATCGAACAGTATGAACAAGAGTTTCTTGGAGCCGCATACGAACAAGTCATGCTGCAAGGTATTATCAGCAGGGCTACAGAGCTAGAGAACCTGATCGCAGAAGGTCGCACTGACGAGCTAGGTCTTTGAATAAGTACTATCTAAGAAAAGCCGCCTCATTTTGCTGAGGCGGCCGATACTTCGTTACTCGATTTACACGCCGCCCGTGCAGGCAGGGTCACAGGTTACCCTTCCAACAAACTCCCGGAAAAAGCGAGTAGTAGCTCGGCAAGCGCCTGAAGCTGATGCTCTAACTTGACTCCACGATTTACGTTTCCCGGACAATTAGCTCCGTTTTGATCTTCGCCGACACCGGCGCAATTCCCTCGAGCATGTTTACAAGGTTCGAAACCAGGAGCCTGCCAGCCTGATACGGATCCTGTCGAATCGTCGTAATCGGAGGACTAAAATAGGCCGCGGAAGGAATGTCGTTGTAACCGACAACGGACACGTCCTCAGGAACGCTGATTCCGTGATCACGAAACGCGCGAATGAAAGCCATTGCCGCAGTATCGCTGAAAGCGAAAATCGCATCCGGCGGTTCGTCGATCGTCTGCAGGTAGTTGTTGGCTAAATCGAACGCTGACTCGAAAGAAAATTGACTTGCTGCCAGGTCATGTATGGAAATCGACCGTTCGCTGTCGTCAGCGGCCTGCTGAAGTCCGGCACGACGCAGAGATATCTCTCTGTAGGTCGTGTCACCTGCGAACAGGAATCTACTGCGACCTTTCTCCAGGAAGTATTTTCCGGCCAATTGCCCGCCCGCGAAGTTATCGCTACCGATAACACAGTACGGTGTCTCGTCTGTACCGGCCCCCCAAACGACAAGAGGTGCTCCGCCACGGGCAAAGTCGCCCAGCATCTGTTCTCGATGTCCCTGTCCCAGCACGATAAATCCGTCGGCGACTTTGGATGACAGAATCTGCTGGAACGCATCTGTGTCGTTGTGAATCGGCGCGCACAGCAACAGGTCCTGGTTCAATTCGCCTAATGCCTCGGAGACCCCGGCCAACAAGTCGAAGATAAACGGGTCCGAGATATGGTTTTTCTTGTGCGAGAGAAAGTCGAGCGACACGGCGATCGTATTCGTTCTCTTGTTGCGAAGATTCTGCGCGTTGCGGTTGACTGCGTAGCCATGAGCCTTGGCCACGGCGAGTACATGCTGCTTCGTTGCCGGGTTCACCAGCGGGCTATCGCTCAATGCGCGAGAAACTGTCGGCTTCGATACTTCGGCGAGCCGGGCAATTTCGTCCATCGTTATTGTTGGTTTTGCGGACATCGTTCCTATTCTTCACCAGATGTTGCTAAATCGCAACACTGCCGGCAGCGTTTGTCCGTATAGCATACCAGACATCGATGAAATGCATTTCAAAAATCGATTGAAATGCATTTCATCGGCGTGTAGGGTATTTGGTAAGAGTTCAATTTGTGGTCCAAACACCACACCCAACAGCTTAGCCGGACCAATCCAAAGCGGGGGGAGCGACAATGAAACGACTACACACCGAAGATGGACCCATTAGGGCTGCAGTCAGGACCGCAGCATGGATCGCACTGATCACCGTAGCACCGTCGTCCAGTCTGTATGCACAGGACTCAGACAGTGAGGAGGTGATTGAGGAAATCATCACGATCGGCACCCCCGGTGGTGCAGGCATTCAAAAGCGCGATATATCCTACGCAGTCAGCGTCATTGATAGCGCCGATATCGAGAAATTTTCGCCAAAGAGTACGGCGGACCTGCTGAAGTCAATTCCCGGAGTATGGGTAGAGAGCTCCGGCGGCGTTGCCGGTGCAAACATCGACGTTCGTGGCCTGCCCGGCGGTTCTGACGCGCCGTTCGTCACAATGACCATCAACGGTGCACCCTTGTACGGCACGGAAATGCTGTCGTTCTTTGAGCAGTCATCGATCTTTCGGGTGGACGAGACGATTGCGAGCGTTGAGGGCTTGCGTGGCGGTCCAGGTGCCGTCTTTGGAAAGGGCGAGCCAGGCCTGACCGTGAACTTCAACCTGAAGCGTGGTCAGGAAGATACCGAAGGGCGGGTTAAATACACGACGTCGGATTACGATCTGCAGCGCTTTGACGGCGTACTGAGCGGTAAGCTCGCCGAGGACCTGTATTACATGATCGGCGGTTACGCGCAGTCGTCCCCGGGAATTCGTGATGCTCAGTTTACGTCCGAGGAAGGGCATCAATTCACGATTAATCTGACCAAAGAATTCGATAACGGCCTGATCAATGTGTTTACCCGGGTGACGGATGACCATGGACAATGGTATCTGCCGCAGTGCTTGAATTGCGGTCACGATGACGGCGAATTTTCCCAGTTGGGGAACGCGACACGCCTGCGTGAGATTCAAATCAGCGCAGGCGGAGATACGGAAGTGTTCGACTTTGCCGACGGACGCGGCTGGGATGGCAGCGTAAGCGGCGCGAACATCGAGTTTGATTTTGGCGATGGATGGACTTTCCGCGACAACCTCAGTTTGACCACCGGCGATGCAGATACTTTCGGCTTTGTGCCGTCAGGAACGGCCGTAACTGCCGCTGACCTCAGCGCTGTAATCGGCGGCCCGGTTATGACAGCCGGAGGCTCGACACTGGGTGCTGGCGATTTCGTGCAGACTTACGGTCACTGGGTCGTCATGAAAGATCTGCGCTCTTTTACCAACGACATCAGCATCAACAAGGAATTCGATGGCGGTCATGACGTGACTTTCGGCATATACCAGTCGAGCTTTTCATCCGATGATTTCTGGTCCCTGGGCAATCCGGTTCCGGTACACAATACCGCCAACGGCGATTTCCTCGATGCCGCCATTACACCCGCCGATATGGCCGCCGCCGGTGGCGATGCCGGATTCATGTTCGGGCTGGCATCCGCCGGCGATGCGCGCACGACAGCCTTCTATATAGCCGACTCCTGGCAGATAAACGATGCGTTTCGCCTCGACGCCGGGGTTCGGCGTGAGTCCATCGAGATCGACTACGTGCTGGATACTGGCGGCGGTTTTCCCGACGGTACCCGTGATCTGAACACCAGTCTGGACGACGATCAGACGGCCTACACGGTCGGTCTGAACTGGGACTTCGACGACGACCTGGGGTTCTTCGGTCGTTACTCGAACGGCTATCTATTCCCGCATTTCGACAACGTTCGTGAAAATAATCTGGAAGTCAACGACGTTAGCCAGGTTGAATTCGGTGTGAAGTACTCGACCGACAATTACGACGTGTTTGCAACGGCGTTCTTCAACGAGAACGACTCGTTTGATAGCGTGGTCGGCAGTGGTATTCCCGGTTCATCATTCGAAACTGAAGCGAAGGGCATCGAAATCGATGCCACCGCTGTTTTCGGCCTGTTGAATATCGGCGTGAGCGGTGTCTTTCAGGATACTGAAATTACGGCCTCAGACACACCGGCGAACATCGGTAACACGGTACTGCGGCAGCCCGACTTTCAGTTCCGCATTTCGCCAAGTATCGACTTCGAGGTGGGTAGCTTCCTCGGCACCGTCTATGGCGCAATCACTTTGGTCGATGATCGTTTTAGCGGTAACGCCAATACAGTCGTTCTTCCCAGCTATGAGAAGATCGACGTCGGTGTCCTGCTGTCGTCAGATTCTGGATTTTTTGTGCAACTGCATGCCGACAACATTGGTGACTCCGACGGAATAACGGAGGGAGACCCCCGCAACCCGACGTCTCCGAACGGACGGCCGATATTGGGCACTTCCGTCAAGTTCAGTGTCGGCTACGATTTCTGAATAACTGACAGCCAAGCGGCCTTCTAAGCCGGGCAGGTCCGTTAGTAGAGATCTGCCCGGACCTTACAGGATTTCGAATACGCGCCACGCTACTATGAGCTCGCCAGCAACCGCGCTGCACCGTCGCCAGGATCCGCTCATGAGCCAATGGACCATCAAGCTTTCGTTGTTCATCAACTACTTTGTGTTCGCGATCCTGCTAAACAGCGTCGGGACCGTGATTCTGCAGGTACAGAACAGCTATGGCGTCACGGAATCCGCGGCGGCGATTTTGGAGGCATTCAAAGACCTACCAATTGCATTGACATCATTCCTCGTTGCTTCGTTTATCGTACGGATAGGCTACAAACGAAGCATGTTGCTGGCATTGGGGTTCATCGGTGTTGTATGCCTGATTGTGCCGCAGGTACCGACCTTCTGGATGGCCAAGCTGCTTTTTGCAGCGACCGGAGTCGGGTTCGCGCTGGTAAAAGTATCCGTTTTTGCGACACTGGGCTTGATAACGAATAGCAGCAAAGAACACGTTAGCCTGATGAATTTTCTGGAGTCCTTCTTCATGGTAGGCGTATTGTCGGGATACTTCATCTTCAGCGCTTTCGTCGATGACAAGGATCCTGGGTCGACCAGCTGGCTCAACGTATACTATGTGTTGGCCGCGATGTCCTTCGCTGCATTCGCGTTGCTGGCAAGTGCAGAACTTGATGAGTCCCGTGTTTCGCCCAGCGAGACGCGGACACCAATAGAAGACTTCGGTGACATGTTAGTGCTAACGATAAAGCCCTTGGTACTGATCTTTGTAGTGTGCGCATTTCTCTACGTCCTGATCGAGCAGAGCATCATGACCTGGCTGCCAACGTTCAATAGCACGATACTCAATCTGCCGGTATCCCTTAGCATACAAATGGCCAGCATACTTGCGGTGTCCACAGCGTTGGGACGGTTTCTGGCTGGTATTGTGTTTGCCAGGGTGAGTTGGTTTAAAGTCCTTTTCTCAGGTCTGTTGTTGGCAGGAATTCTTGTGATCATCGTTTTGCCGTTGGCAGGGCAAGTCGGCGACCGGGAAGTAAGCGGTTGGTTGGATGCGCCAATCGCCGCATTTGTATTTCCGTTGATCGGATTTTGTATTGCGCCGGTGTACCCGGCAATAAACTCGGTAATTTTATCGGCATTGCCAGCCAGACAGCACGCACCCATGGCCGGTTTGATAGTCGTGTTCTCAGCTCTGGGTGGCACGACGGGCTCGATCATCACAGGGAATCTATTCGAGGTATTCGGAGGAAGAACAGCATTCTACTTTTCTCTGCTTCCACTTTCCGCGCTGCTTTTTACCTTGTACCTGTTCAAACGTAAGACCGATGAACTCACAGCCACGCGAAATCCTCAATGATTCCTAAGAACGCTCCAGATGAGATTTATGGAGAGCTGTTCGAGGCCGTGCAGACCAGCCACATTTTCGAAGACTCAAAGACCTTCGTGGACGCAATACCAAAGTCGAATCCAGCGACCATACTTCGCTCCTACATGGACGCTCATCGCGAGGCGGAATTTGACCTCAGATCTTTTGTCGTCTCACACTTCGAGTTGCCGCAGGTCGAGTCGGATAAGTTTGCATCGGATGTCAACCGCCCGGTGCGGCAGCACATCGAGCTGTTGTGGGATGTTCTGACGCGAGTAGCGGATACAGAACATCAGTACTCGTCCCGGATTTCGTTGCCAAAATCCTATATCGCTCCGGGTGGACGCTTTCGGGAAATCTACTACTGGGATAGCTACTTCACGATGTTGGGTTTGGCGGAAGCCGGGCGTTTCGATGCGATCGAAGATATGGTGGAGAATTTCGCCTTCCTGATTGACGAGATCGGCTTTATCCCAAACGGGAACCGGACGTACTTTTGTACCCGGTCGCAACCACCTTTCTTCGTATCGATGGTCGAATTGCTGGCCGACGTGCTGCAGGATCAAGCGATAGTCCGTAAGTATCTGCCGCAGCTCAGGCGAGAGTACGAGTTTTGGATGCGCGGCGCCGATGGTCTGGTGGAGGACGGTGATTCGATCGCCCGTGCCGTCAAAGTCGGTGATGGCTTTCTCAATCGTTACTGGGATGACAGCGACAAACCTCGTGCCGAAAGCTACGCGGAGGATCGAAATCACGCCGCAAACTCGGAACGCGATGAAGGCGAGCTCTATCGAGATATTCGTGCCGCGTGCGAATCAGGTTGGGACTTTTCCTCCCGCTGGCTTGACGATAGCGCGTCACTGGAATCGATTTGCACGACGATGATTCTTCCGGTTGACCTTAACACTATACTTTGGCGGCTCGAGAATGTCCTGGCGGAAACGTACACGGAAATCGGGGACGTGCAGTTGGGTGCTGAGTATGCAAAACGTGCAACGGTCCGTAAGAAGTTGCTGCTGACGATGTTTTTCGATGAGGACAAGGGCTTCTTTACTGACCTCAGTTTGCCGGCTCTGGAGCCTACCGGTGTGTTATCGCTGGCAGCGGTTTATCCGCTGTTCTTCAATATCGCGTCACCCGCTCAGGCATCCGGCGTTGCAACGCGAATTCAAGACGAGTTTCTCGCTTCCGGTGGATGGTTGACAACACTGCAGACCAGCGGTCAGCAATGGGATATACCGAATGGTTGGGCGCCGCTGCAATGGATCGTTTTTGTTGGGCTCCGAAACTATGGTTGGACAGATGAGGCGAACCTCGGTGCGAAGCGGTGGATGGAGAACAATTTGGACGTCTATCGACAAACGGGCAAGTTGCTCGAGAAATACGATGTTGAGCACATCGGGGCACTGGCAACCGGAGGCGAGTATATCGTCCAGGACGGTTTTGGTTGGACAAACGCTATCTTGCTCAAGTTCATGAACTACTTCGGCGTGGAATTGCCATCCGAACAGGGTCAAGTCCAATCCTAGCGAGTGCTCGGACCGGATTACGGGGATAAGGTCACATCGGCCCGGGCTCGAAAGAGCAAGACATATATAATATATTATCTCCCACGGCAAGCGTTCGCGCGGCGGCGCGTTTCAACTCACCCATCCTGTCCATTGCGGAGAACAACAATGAAACATCACCTTTGGTTGCTCACATGCCTGTGCCTGCTTCCCTTCTACGTCTCGGCCGACGAGCACGAGATCACAGCGGCCGAGGAACCCGAGGAGCCGCAAGCCGAATCGGTTAGTACGCAACACAGCATCCGCATCGACGGTGAAAACATCCGCTACACGGCGACCGCCGGACTGGCCGTCATTCGCAACGATGACGACGAAGGCATTGGTCTGTTCGGATATACCGCCTACGTCCGCGACGGCGTCGAGGACAAATCGCAGCGACCGATCCTGTTCGCTTACAACGGTGGTCCTGGCTCCGCCTCAATCTGGTTGCACATGGGCGTGCTCGGACCCAAACGCATCCCGGTCGTCGACACCGAAGTAACCGGCCCTGCACCCTACGGCGCAATCGACAACGCCTACAGCATTCTCGATGTCGCGGACCTCGTTATGATGGATCCGATCGGCACCGGCTACGCGACTCCGGCCGGCAAAGGTAGTGGTGATGACTTTTGGGGCGTCGATCCGGACATAGCGGTCGCATCGCAGTTCATCGCCCGTTACATTACGGAAAACGATCGCTGGCAGTCGCCGAAGTTCGTGCTCGGTGAGTCCTATGGTGGCATTCGCACCGGCGGTGTTGCTTACACGCTGCTTGGTGACTACGGCATGGCTCTCAATGGCGTCATCCTGGTGTCGCCATTCATGGACGCCGCGGCAGCACGCGACCGGTTCGCTATGGACCTGCCGCATGCGCTGTATCTGCCGACGCTTGCCGCGACTGCGTGGTATCACGATGCGATCCCGAACAAGCCCGCCGAGCTGGTCGCATTCGTCGATGAGGTCGAAGACTTCGCCGTCAACGAATATGCGCCGGCGTTGATGCAAGGCGCACTGCTCGGTGACGCAGAGCGCGCCGCCGTTATTCGCAAGATGTCGCGGTACACCGGGCTCAGCGAGAAGTACATCGATCACGCGAACCTGCGTGTGGGCCACTTTGCGTTTACCCAGGAGCTGCTGCGTGATCAGGACATCGTCGTTGGCCGGGTCGACTCGCGTTTTTCCGGGCGCAGCCTGAACCGCCTCGGCGAGAACATGGCCTACGACCCGTTCAGCACCGGCGTCGGCCCGGCCTTCACGGCCGGCTTCATGCACTACCTGACCAACGACCTTGATTTCAAGAAAGAACGCGACTACGTCGTTTCGGGCGGCTTGTGGCAGAACTGGGACTGGCTGCATACGCTGCCGTCCGGCCAGCAGACGCTGATCACCAACACGGCGATCGACCTCGCGACGACGATGACGCTATACCCGCACATGAAAGTGTTGATCCAGCAGGGCTACTACGACCTCGCGACGCCACACTTCGTCATGGAGTACGTCGTCAATCACATGGACCTGGACGACGAACAGCGTGAGCGAATCAGCATCGAGATGTACGAGTCGGGTCACATGATGTACGTGCATCCGCCGTCACTTCAGAAATACAAGCTCGACCTGGCGAAGTTCATAAGCGACAACGACGGACTGTAATTCGCCGGAATACCGAATCAATCCACCGGCGTGCGCTCGATGTAGCGCTCGACACGCTGTTCGAGAATACCGAGCGGCACGCTGCCGGCACCGATAACCGCGTCGTGAAAATCGCGAATGTCGAAACGGTTGCCGAGTGCTTCCCTGGCACGTTCTCGCAGTTCGAGAATCTTCATCATGCCGAGCTTGTAACCGAGTGCCTGCCCGGGATTAACGAAGAAGCGCTCCACTTCGGTGACGATGTCGCCTTCGGACAGCGGCGTGTTGTCGCGGAAATAGTCGATGCTCCGCTGCCGCGACCATTTCTTCGCGTGCATGCCGGTGTCGAGCACCAGGCGCGCCGCGCGCCACAGCTCGTTCTGCAGGCGCCCGAAGTTGTGGTAGGGGTTTTCGTAAAAACCCATCTCGCGGGCCAGCTGCTCGGCGTATAGCGCCCAGCCCTCGATGAACGCACCGTACTGTGTGAACTTGCGGAACGTCGGCAGCCCCTCGAGTTCCTGTGCCAGCGCGAGCTGGAAATGATGGCCGGGCGCGGATTCGTGATAGGTAATTGCCGAGAATACGTAACGTTGCACGCTGTTCATGTCCGCCAGGTTGGCGTAGTAGACACCGGGTCGCGAGCCGTCTTCCGACGGCCGGTTGTAAAATGCAATGCTGGTCGAGTTTTCGCGCCATGGCTCGACGCGCCGCACCTCGAGATCGGCTTTGGGTACCTGGTGGAAGTAGTCGCCGACAATTTCGTAGATCTCGGCGATCTGTTGTCGCGCCTCCCCGAGGAACTGTTCGCGGCCGGCGTCGGAGTCGTCGAAGTAGTTGTTCGGGTCTTCGCGGATCGCGTCGAAGAACTCGCGTAGCGTGCCGTCGAAGCCGACTTCCGCCATGATGTCGCGCATTTCATCATGGATGCGTGCCACCTCGGACAAGCCGATCTCGTGAATCTCATCTGCCGTCAGGTCGAGTGTGGTGTGGTGCAGGATTCGGTTGCGGTAGAACGCCTCGCCGTTCGGCAGTGCCCAGGCGCCGTGGTCTTCCTGTTGCTGAAGCTGCAGTCCCTCGAGTTCGGCAATGAGCCCGCGAAAGCCGTTGGCGAACGGTCCGCGCAGCGCGGCGGATGCCCGCATCAGGAGCTGCTCCTCGTCGCCGGCGTCGAGTTCCAGTGCTGCGACCTTGTCGCGAAAATCGACAAACAGCGCGTTGTCGGTTTCCGTATCGTCAATCGGTGCACCGGACGACATGCCGCGTGCATCGGCAAGTACCGCCGGAAATGAGAAGGCGGGCGCGATGACGCCGTATTCGGAACGGTCCTTCAGGTCAGCCGTGACCTGGTTTAACACGACCTCGAGACCCCCGATGCGCGAGATGTAGTCCTCCGCGTCCTCAAGCGACGCGATTGGATGCGCGTTCTGCAACACCGTCAGCAAACCGGACAACTGGCCGTTGAACTGGTCGACGACATAACTGTTGCGATGGAACTCGATATTGGCGGCAGCGCGCTCGGCGTCGAAAACGAACAGATCATGGCTGAGTTGCTGCTGTTCGCTCAGCGCGTCGTAGTCGAATTCGCTTTTGAGTCTTTCGACATCGGCCTGCATGCGCTCGACACGTTCGAAAGCCCGCTCGTCGGCGAAGTCGTCCCATTCTCCAAGCTGGTCGGTTTTGCGGCCGAGAAGCGACTGTCGGAGAGGGCTCAGCGCCAGCTCGCGCTCGAAAATCTCGTCGAATACCACATCGATGTCCTCTGCTGTCGTCTGGACCGTTTCTGGTTCCGCAGCGGGCTGGCATGCGAACAGTGGCAGGATGACCAGAACGAAACAGGCTGTGAGAAATCGGGAATGCATATGAATCTCCTTGTGGGCGGCGACGGACCGCCTGGTGCAATGAGCCTTGCGAGGCGAAACGTACGCCGATTCTACCGCTTCCGTGATTCTGCAGGAACAGCAACGGGGGGGGGCGTTCCTTCGAGCGGGGTCACCGGGCGTTGAAAAAACCCCGCCATGCCTATCTAATGACGGCCCAAGCCGGTTATGGAAATCAGGAGGCGCAATGACCACCAGACTATTGATTAGTTGCCTGGCGCTCGCGAGCATGAGTTTCGCAGCGGACGCCCTCGCAAGAGGTGAAGCGCAGAAGCGCTGGGAACTGATGAACCAGATCCGACAGGAGAAGTTCGACCTGGTTTTACCGGAAGTCATGCGCGAGAACCGCGTCGACATGTGGATCACCGTCAACCGGGAAGGGCATGACGATCCCCTGACGGAGGACTTCGGCAAGGGCTACGTCGGCACCTACGGTTACTACATCTTCAGCGACCGCGGCGGCGATCGTATTGAACGTGCTGTTCTGGGTATCGGCACCGCGCTGGTCGAGGACAACGGAGCATACGACATCTTCATGAGCTCGGAAGATCTGAAGGCTTTCGTCGAGGAACGCGATCCGCAGACCATCGCACTCAATTACTCGCGACACATCGGGGCTGCCGACGGCTTGAGTCATACCAGTTACCAGAAGCTGGCCGAGGAACTCGGTCAGCGTTATTCGCAG
The DNA here is from genome assembly GCA_021773035.1 of Woeseiaceae bacterium. GTDB lineage: Bacteria > Pseudomonadota > Gammaproteobacteria > Steroidobacterales > Woeseiaceae > UBA1847. The sequence goes on along the minus strand of JAJFKU010000064.1, from coordinate 16,198 downwards.
CGCTTCGTCTCGGCGGAAAAGCTGGCCTCTGATTTTCGCTCGCGCCGGGTTGCCTCGGAGGTCGCCGCATTTGCCTGGGCCGGGGAGATGTCGCGTAACATCGCGGAGCGCGCTTTTTCGAATGAAGTAATCACACCCGGCGTGACCACGCTCGCGGATGTGGCATGGTGGATGCGGGAGCAGCAGTTCGAAAACAAGCTGGGCACCTCCTTCGGCATGCCGTCGGTGTACATTACCGGCCCCGACGGTTTTGTCGCATTGTCGAACGACCATGTCATCCAGCGCGGCGATTTCCTGGCGGTCGACTGGGGCGTCGGTTATCTCAACTTCTACACAGATATGAAGCGCCATGCCTATGTGCTTAAGGAAGGCGAAACGCACTTGCCGAAGAGCATTCAACGCGCTTTCGACAACGGGCGTAAAGTGCGCGACATTCTGAAGGCTAATATCAAGGCGGGCCGCACGGCCGGTGAAACTCTGGAGCTTCTAAACGGGCTGATCAACGAAGCGGGTTTTACGGTCATGGACACCTTCAACCAACCGACCGACGATCCCGACAACATCGACGTGATCATCGGCTGTCACTCGGTCGGCAACCTGGGCCACGGCATCGGCCCGTCGATTGCCTGGTTCAACCCTGAGCGCATGAAGTACATGATCCAGCCGTCGAATCTCTTCTCAATCGAGCTGTTCGCTTACACCGCAATCCCGGAGTGGGGCGGTAACAAGCTGCGCATTCCACTAGAGGACGACGCGATCGTGACCGATCGTGGTGTCGAGTGGTTGTATCCCGTGAATCAGGAAGTGCTGTTGATTCGCTAGCGAATCCGATGTTTACTCGTCCGCTTAGCCCCTCGGGCCAATGCTAAGCCTCATAAACCGTTTGCCCGCCCAATACCGTGCGCACGACCCCGATATCCTTGATGGCGTCCGGCTCGACGTTATGCGGGTCGTTTTCGAGAACGACGAAGTCTGCAAGCTTACCGCCGCGTATGCTGCCTTTTATATTCTCTTCGAACGATGCATAGGCGCCGTGCATCGTGCAGATACGTATTGCCTCGGTCACCGATATGCGCTGGCTTGGACCCCATACGCGACCGCGCACGTCTTTGCGGGTAACCATGCTCTGAATCGCCATCATGGGCTCAAACGGCCCCGGCGTGAAGTCCGACGCCGGCGCGACCGGAATCCCGGCATCGAGGAATGAGCGATGCGCAAACATCTTTTCCATCTTGTCTTCGCCGTAGTCCACCCACTTGTTGCCGTGATAGTGCGCGTAAGTATAAAACGGTGCCGGAACGACGCCCGCTGCCTTTATGCGCTTAAGCAATGAGTCGTTGATGAGCGAACAATGCTCGATGCGATGTCTCGGATTCGGACCCTTGTGCCCACGCAGGACCCGTTCGTAGGCCTTTAGCACCATGCCGATGGTCAGGTCGCCGTTGGCATGAATGCCTATTCGGAATCCATGCGCCACCGCGTCGTCAACGGCAGCATCGATCTCTTCCTGTGTCATGGTTAGGATGCCGTGATCGTTGGTGCCTTTGAAGGGCGTACTCATGTACATCGTACGTTCCGACGCTGAACCGTCGGCGGAGAATTTGACCGCACCGATGCGAAGCATGTTGTCGCCAAAACCGGAGCGGACGCCGGCAACCTTGAGACCTTCATACGTCTTGCTGTTGCCGCCGGGCATGAAAACCACGCGACAATGCAGCGCGCCTGCCTGGCGAGCATCCTCGTAGGCGAGCAAATCGTCCCGCCTCCCGTAAGCATCCGTCGTCGAGGTCAAACCGGCTGCCGCCATGCCCAACGTCGCAAGCGTGGCCGATTCCCGCCGCCGCTCCCGATCCATGACCGGCCAGGTACCCACGTCAAAAAAAGTCCTGACCGCGTGTTCTGCCACCTTGCCGGTCAGCTCGCCGTTTTCGCGAAAGTATCTGCCGCCGACCGGGTCCGGCGTATCCGCGGTCACGCCCGCGATCTCGAAAGCCTTTGAATTGACCACGCCGGTGTGGCCGCCGCGGTGGCCGACGTATACCGGGTGATCCGTCACTACGTCGTCGATGTCGTGCCGGTTGAGGGGCCGCTCATCCTCGAACTTGGTATCGTCATACATCACACCGCGCACCCAGTGGCCCGGCGGAGTGTTGGCGGCTTTGCCGGCGAGAGCCCGCTTGACATCCTCGATGCGCGGCAGGTTGACGTTCACGCCAATCGCTTCGTTGGCCATCAGCGGATGACTGTGCGCGTCGATAAAGCCCGGCGTAACGGTCATGCCGCGTGCATCGATTCTCTCTGTGCCGGCGCCCGCGAAATGCGCGATCGCTTCGTTCGAGCCCACTGCCAGGATTCTGTCGCCACGCACGGCAATGGCTTCCGCGAGCGGCTGTTCGCTGTCCATGGTCAGGACTCTCCCGCCGGTCACTATCATGCTTGCAACGCCAGACAATGAACCGTCACCGGCCGAGACCGTCGTTGCAAAACCCAAACCAACGGGGACCACTGCGGAAGAACTCAGGAACCTCCTACGCGTAACGTGACTCATTTTCCTCCTTCTTATTCGTTGACGGCTCGCTTTTCAGGGAATGCGGCACTGAAAATCTGTGGGAAGTGAGAAAACAAGATCGCGCCGTCATCGCAGCTTGTCAAGCAGCGCAAAGCACAGGTCCTTGAACTACACTACTTTGGCGGCCTCACACAATCCGAGACGGCCGAAGTTCTCGATGTTTCCGAATCCACGGTACGTCGCTAAATACGTGCCACAGTGTAATGCGGATCATCTTCGGCGACTTCAATCTCGACCAGACTGCCTGCCGCGGTGATCATTTTCTGACACTCGGTGCTCAGGTGGCGTAATCGCAGTTTCTTCCCCGCCTTTCTATAACGCTCGGTGATGGCGTTAAGCGCTTCCAGGCTGGAGTAGTCCGCTACTCGTGCGTCTTTGAAATCGATGATCACCTCGTCCGGGTCGTTTGCAGGCCACAGGCGTTCTGAAAATTCCCGCACCGAGCCGAAATACAACACACCCTGAAGATTGTAGATGCGTGTGCCCGGCACGATGTCCTGTGGCATCAGCCGCACGTGTCGAGCGCTTTTCCACGCAAAGACCAGCGCAGAGAGCACAACGCCGACAAAGACGGCCAGCGCCAGGTTGTGCAGGAACACGGTGGTCAGCGTGACCACGAAAATCACGAATATATCGGTCCCGGGCACCTTGCCAAACGTGCGGAACGTAGCCCACTCAAAGGTGCCGATAACAACCATGAACATGACGCCTGCCAGTGCTGCAATGGGAATTTCTACGATGATCGGGCCGCCAGCGACTATGAACACCATCAGGGTCAATGCAGCCACTACGCCCGACGTTCGACCACGTCCGCCGGACTTTATGTTGATGAGGCTTTGCCCAATCATCGCGCAGCCGCCCATGCCGCCAAACAGACCGGACAGGAAATTGGCGCCGCCCTGTGCGAAGCACTCGCGGTTACCCTGGCCGCGCGTTTCCGTTAAGTCGTCGATGAGTTGCAGCGTCATCAGAGACTCGATCAAACCCACCATCGCGACGGCAACGGCAACGCCGCCGATAAGCAGTATCGAAGCACGGTCCCAGACGATATCGCCGGGCCAGCTTAAGACCGGTAGCGAGCCGCGCAACTCGCCGCTGCCGGTTCCCTCGAACAGCACATCCGATACAGTCTTGGTGTCGACAAAGTCAAAAAAGCTTATACAGCCGACGGTGACAATAGCGACCAGGATCGACGGGATGGCCCTGGTGATCCTGGGGAAGAACTTAATGATGACCATCGTCAGCAGCGCGAGGGCGCTCATGATGAACAATTGTTCTGTCGCCAGCCATTGGCCATCTACGGTCTTGAAGGACTTGAACTGCGAAATCAGAATGACGATCGCAAGGCCATTCACGAAACCCATCATCACCGGGTGTGGCACCAGCCGGATGAAGCGGCCGAGCTTAAGTACTGCGACCAGCCCCTGGATAATGCCCGCGAGCATCAAGGTTGCGAACATATACTGCATGCCGAGGTTGTCGATGCCGAGCTCCGCGCCGGCTGTATTGCCCATCTCGACTGACTTGGCAACGACCACGGCGATCGCACCGGTAGCGCCGGAGATCATTCCGGGGCGCCCGCCGAAAGCCGACGTGACCAGGCCCAAAAATACGGCGGACCAAAGTCCAACGATAGGATCGACTTTGGCCACAAATGAAAAGGCAATCGCTTCAGGCACGAGTGCAAGCGCCACCGTCAGCCCGGACAGCGTATCGGCTCTCCAGGTACCGTTTGTTTTTGTGAATAGATTAAAGATCATCAGGTAATAGAAATGCTACAAGTCGCAGCGAGGCCGGCGACTCGGACTTAGTGCTTAGGAGGGACGGGTGGCGGAGTCTACAGTATATCGACGTGCCGGGGTCAAGAGGTCGTGGCCGATTCCACCCTTGCTCGGGTCACACGGATGAAAGCCCTGTCCCGGACGTGCTCAGGTAAAGTGCGTAAACAAAGCATCCCTGGTCTGCGCATTGGCTGGAAACATGAGCTCGATCTTGACATCGGCGAGTGCGATGTCTTCCGTCGACCCAAATTGTGAAATCGTCGAAAAGAACGAGAGCATCATTTCACCGCTTCGATAATCGGCCGTAATAACCGCAGGCATCTCGCTGTAATGTTCGGCTCTTTCGGTACCCAGGGCGGCAAGCAGCCTGGCAATGCCCGCATCCAGAACGGGATCGCCACCGAGGTGCGTACTTTCCGTTCGCAGGCGCGCGATCATATGACTCGCCACCTCGGGCCAGTTGGCGATAGCGTCACGAATGGGTCCGTCGTTCGCGAAGGTCTCAAGCAAGCTGTCGCCTTCTGCGATGCCCAGTGCGCCGAGCAGCCCGCTGGCACAGGCGTTCATCCTGAGTATGTGCCAATGTCGATCAAATGCGATTCCCGGAAACGGATCGTGGCGCTCGAGTGTCCAGTCCATCGCCGCTTTGACGTATTCGAGCTCCTGGTCGTTCAGGTCGCGAGTTTCATAAACGCCCGAGAATCCTGCTGCCTGCAACAGTCGATTGCGGACACCGCGCGGAATTGTGAGTGTCTCCGACAACTGCAGGACCATCGGCTGGCTCGGTTTGGCGCGCCCGGTCTCCAGGAAGGAGATATGCCTGGCCGATACGTTTGCCGTCATGCCAAGCTCCAGCTGACTCATGCGCCGCTGTCCTCGCCAGTTCTTTAAAAGCGCCCCAAATGTCTCCGGCACAGCCGTCTCCAGTGCAGATTAGAGCCCTTAGTGTAGTGCAGGAGTGACGAGAATCACTTACCTCTGAGGTAATTGTTTTAGGTCAAGGCCGGGACTAATGTCGAATTATCGTAAGCAATTTCGGAGATTGATATGACTCAGGAAACGACAATACGCTGGCTCAAGGCGGGCTCGGCAATGACCGTCTTTTTCGGCGCCCTGGTGGTTGCCGCAGCTGTCCCCGCTTTATCGGGCCCGGTGCAGTTTCTTGCTGACCTCATCTTTTTTCCGCTCGACGGTCTGCAGAGCGTTGCAGCTGAAGAAACCCGCCTGATCAGCGCCATCGGCGGCGGTGTGATGGTGGGCTGGGGGCTGATGCTGTGGATGGTCTCGACGCAGCTCTATCCAAAAGAACCAGCAATCGCCGGCAGGATCATCATGACCAGCATCATCGCCTGGTTCGTCATCGACAGTAGCGGCTCTGTGCTCGCCGGCGCGCCGCTGAACGCGCTGGGAAATACGTCGTTTCTGCTGATCTTCTGCCTGCCGCTCTGGCTTCGCGGCAAGGGTGCTTGAACGCGCAGACAACGAAGTCCCGGTCCGCGACACAACGGGAAAGGTCGCCTGTGGGACTCCGAATAGTGAAGGGTTGTCCCTCACTCATGCGACGAAACATCCAAAATCACGCCAGAAAAACGATCAAGGCCTGCGATTTGCTCAGTTAGCGGCTTTTCGAGCCCGCAGCAGTACGACGATCAGCAGGGCCAGCAGAAGTCCCGCAATGATGCCCAGTCCAAACGGACCGAACAAACCGAGCTTGTCATCGCTCGCCTCGATACCGCCGGGGCCGTCTCCGCCGCCGTTCGGACTCTCGTCCCCAGGACCCTCGTTGTCCTCGGGATCGTCATCGCCGCCCTGCCCGAAGGGTGCGATACACACTGCGTCCACAACCACCTGGTCGACATACAGGACGCCGTTCGGCGGGGGTTGAATTCTGACCAGTTCGAAACTCGGACAGGTATCGCTCCAGAAGTGGTACCGGGTGTGCTTCCAGCCGTCGTCGAGCGCGGTTGTCTCGGGTGGGAAGTCATCCGGCACCGCGAAGTCATTGTTGGTGTTGCCGTCGACGACATCGACGACCGGAATCTCGTTCGACGTAGGCCACCACGTGACCTGCACAATAACGGCTTTAGGTCTGCGAGGGTCCATAACGTTGGGAATCGTAAAGTCGAGGAATGCGCCGTCAGCCGCATCCACCCGCCATACGCCCGGGCGTCCCGCGTAGGTTTGTTCCCAGAATGTCCGCGTCGTCGATTCGGGCTTCTTCATATTGCCCGGCGGAATGCCCGTCGAGTGCTCCGGTGCCCAGTTTTCCTCGTTGGAATGCGATTCCGGCTGCGTATATTCCCAGTGGTCCATGCGCGCACCGGCGTGCTCGCGGAAGATCGCCGGGGAAAGGTCATCTCCTCGAGCAGCACCAGTCGCTACGACGATGGCCTGCAACAGAAAGAAGACAAAGGACGCTCGCAAAAGGGTACGTAGCGGTAACACCATCGGCGGATCTATAGAAAAAGTCTGTTTGTCTTGCACGGGTCCGATCCTCGCGTTTTTATTTAGCATAGACGAAAGTGCGGGTCCGGTTTGATGGCTCGCAAAGCGCGCGATAGCAACAAACCACTACTCGCCCGTTGGATGAGCGTTCTCAGAACCGACAAGTTCTGCCGGATTCAGTCCGTGCTTCTCAATCCATCGCCTCACGTTCTCCGGGCGATAAGCATCATCCGAGCGCCATTTTTCGAACACAGATGCATCAATTGTTTCATAGTGCGGCTCTATCCAGCCGTTCGTTACCGGCTCACGATCCTTACCGATTTCACGATAATGACGTTTACCGAATTTGACGGCCCGGTACACGCCCTTCAAAAACTTCTTGTACGAATCGACAACCGGCGCTTCGTGTTCGTTACCGAACAACTGTACCTGGTGGCGAAAATGAAGGCCTGCTTCCGCGGCTTTCTGCTGAATCCAGTGCAAGGGAATCTGCGGCAATGAGTCGTTACGGTACCCGCCACCAACATTCGAATGCGCGCCGGCAAACCATCGTTGCTCCACGACCGGCGGAGGTTCGTGCTTCTTGTCCGGAGCCTGCTCCGGGATAAAGTCGTACCACATCGATATCGGATACGCCTTGCGGTGTTCGTCGATCGCCAACGCCTGGCAGGCGTGATCGAAGAACCGGCTCGTGCGGATGAAATGCCTGTTGTGCTCACCCCGTTTTTCGCGACGATTTCGAAAGAGTTTCACGTCCAGCGCGCCAACGGTGTCCCATACGCCGATGAACCTGGTGCGCACCTGCCGGCTGAATTGAGCTATCCAGCGATCTTCCTGATCAAGCTGAGCGACCTTCTCCGGTGTTTTCGGCAGCCGGTACAACGCCCGCGCGTCATCGCGTTCGTAGCGCTCGTAAAGCTGCAGAACCGGCATGGGAGATCCGGGAATCATAAGGCCACACTTTGCGATCATTCCTGCCAGGCTGCGCGCGGTAAATGCGCCGCGGCTGAAACCGAAGACATAGATCTCGTCGCCGTCGTCGTAGTGTTCGACCAGCCACTGATACGCCTCCCGTATATTCTGTGACAGCCCGACGCCCGCAGCGCCACCGCGCAAACGGTCGTACCAGTGCGTGCCGACCCCGGCGTCATAGTAGGCAAGCTGCGCGTTCTGCTGATCGTCCCGATGACTCACCATCGATCGCAGGCGCCACACGTTAGTGTTGTCGCCGGGCTCATTCCACGTCCCGTCCAGAAATACCGCCAGCCTTTTCATTTCCCTCGCTCCTTCGTGCCATTTGCATTTTCTGGTGATTGGTCTATTTTTACCATTAAAGAACGTGTTTTTCCTCTAAAGCACCTAAAAAAACTCGTGGGGCAGCATGGATGATCCGATCCCAATGACGGTCGATTTCAGGAAGTATCAGGAGCGCCTGGGAGTCCTGCTGATCTCGCTGGCGCTGCTCATTCCGGGCACCGCACTGACGACCCCACCCGAGTACAAGAGTTTTCACCGCATTCAGCAAATCCAGCCGAACGATCTTGCGCCGGAGGAAGAGTGGCTCGAAATCTGGGTGCTGTATATCGGGCAGGGTGATTCGATACTGATTCGGCTGCCCGAATCACTCAACTACGACCTCAATGGCGTCGAGGAGCGCATCGAGATCCTGGTCGACGGCGGCCCGGGCGTTTCATTGCTGCAGTTTCTTGAGGATATGTACCCGGACGGTACGCGCATCGAGCATACGGTGCTGACGCATCATGACAGCGACCATGTGAAGGGGCTGAGCAAGGTCATTGCCGACGACCAGTTCGGCGTAGAACGCATCTATCATAATGGTCTGGCGTCCTGGGAGCGCGGTATCAAAGAGTTTCCGCCGGAAGGGCAGTCGCCCAGGACAGGCAAAATCTTCGTTGAAAAGCGCGGCCTGAGTCGACTTGAGGCGGATGACATCACTTTACGTAACGACTACTTCATCGACGGCCTGCCTGCCCTGCGCACGGCTGTAAGCAGCAACCAGCTCGCGGGTGTCTACGATGAATTCGGGCGCGCGATTACGAGCAAGTCGACGCCGACCGTCGTAAGCCATTTCGGTCACACACTCCGAGATTCAGGGTTCATCAACGAGGCGGAAGGAGCGCGGATCGGCAGCGACCTGAGCTTCGACGCGCTCTGGCCGGATCAGTCGCAGCGGCGCTATCGCGGCTGGGGGTACACCATCAACGGCAACAGCCTGACGTTCAAGCTGAACTATCGCGATTTCTCGATGCTGTTCGCAGGCGACCACAACGAAGATTCCGAGGAGGACTGGCTGGAATTGCTCAATGACGAGCATGCGGAACTGGAGAGCGACGTGCTGAAGATTCCACACCACGGTAGCCAGCACAACGCCGAGGAATTCTTCGACGCTGTGAATGCGGTCATTGGCGTGGCTTCGATGGGGGAGAAAGGCTTCGGGCCGCGCTGGAAACACCCCTCGGAGGAAGTTATTCGCTGGATGGGCGGATCGCATCGCGTCTACAGCACCTTGATCCATGAGCGACGCTTTAAGTACGAAGATCTGGACGACAAGAATATGCGCACTCCGTTTTTCGAGACGGATCACGTTGTCATACAAACAGACGGACACTGGTTCCGCGTCATTGAAGTCGCGGGTCCGAACGTTGAGTTGCCACCCGTAAACGCCGTCAGCCGCGGCGATGGTACGCGGTGGATCCGGGCAAGGGACTAAGAGACATGCTTTCCGACATTCTGGCGACGATCATCGCGTTTATTTCCATCATTCTTCTTCTCAGCATTGTTGTCACTTCGATGGTGCAGGTCTCGCAGGCCTTCTTGAGGCTGCGCTCCAGGAACCTGATGAAAGGTCTCGCCGCCTTGCTGATTAACACGCGGGCAGGCACCGGCTCGAACGCCCCTGTTCCCACGCGTAACGATCGCAGCGAAGCGAAGAGGGATGCAACGAGGATCATGAACGCCTCGAATATTGCGTTGATGGCCAGGGTCGACAATCCGGATTCCGCGATGCGTTACTGGCTTGCCGGCCCGAATGTCTCCTGGGTAAACCCGGATGAGCTGGAAGGCGCCGTTGAGGAAACAGGCACGGATCTCGGTAAGGGCGACGTTGACGAACTGATCGAGAATTTCAAAAAGAGTGAAATGCACTTACAGAAACGCTTCCTGCGCGTAACGCGCGGCTGGTCAGTTTTCTGGGCGCTCATCATTGCGTTTGCATTCCAGGTCAGCGCGCCAGCCTTGTTCAACGAATTGTCGGGGGACGCGGAGCGTCGCGAACGCATTGTTGCCGACGCGGATCAGATTCTGGCGTACGGTGCCGAGGCCCTGGCGAGTTCGCAGCTGGATCTGGCGGCACCGGAGGCACTCGAAGAACTTGCAGGCAGACATGAACAGCACCGCGAACGAATCGAGCAGGCCAGTGGCGTCGGCACCACGCGGGCATTCATCATTGACGAGCTCGAGCTGGCGCTCGAAGGCGTGCCGGAACGCAACGCCCTGGTGGCTGAATACGATCAGTTGCTCGACGACATCACGCAAAAGAGGTTTGAGGAAACCAGGGAAACGGTGGAAGGCGCTGTTGAACAGCTGGCGCAGTATGACATCGAGCTCTGGCCGAGAGGCTGGGAATACTATACAGAAGGTCCCTGGAACCCACGCTGGGGAGCCATCGTCGGCGTGCTCATTACAGCGATCCTGCTTTCGTTCGGCGGCTCGTTCTGGTTTGAGCAGCTGCGCAATGTGCTGTCGCTTAGAGACTCTTTGGCACCTGGTTCTCTCAAGACCGATAACAAAGGCGGCGATGGTAATCAGCAGCGCCTGGTGATCGATGTTGCGAGACATGAAGAGTCGACCGGGAGGCCACCGGACGATAAACCACCGGATAAATAACTGCCGTGCTAAACGGTACCCCGCACACCATACTGACCTTCATCGCTAACGCGGTATTACTGAGTGTGCTGGTCGCGGCGAGCGTATCCGTCGTGTTGTTCGTCATTAACGTGCCGGCAAGAGTGGCCCGCCGGGGGCTCGAAAAATACCTGGCTACCAGTCGTCGGCGCCACTACTACCAGTTGGGTCTGAATCCGACGGCCGGGCGCATTCGCCGCCAGGTTCGCAGAGAGGCAAACGAGTTAATCGCTTCCGTGGCACGGCCTCCGACAGAACTACCCAGCGCAGGTCTGCCGCGCCGGTTCTATGTTGATCCCTGGCCTTTCGTCAACGACCAGACGTTGAACCAAAATCTGGCGTCTATCTGCCCGGACCTGGACCTTAAAGGCGAGCTTGAGAGGCCGACAATGTGCGCCGACCTCGAAAAACTCGGTCCAATGGTTAGGAACCGCCTGGTGTTCGTCGTCAGGGCGGTGACGTTTGTCGCCGCACTACTCGTCGCCGGCAGCTGGCAGTTCAACAGTTTCGATGTGTTGCAAGGGCTTGGGAGTTCGCAAGCCCTATTGCGATTACCCGCATTCTGGGAGACCGGCTTTGCCTACTACGTGGGCGACGGCGTCATTGGCTGGAGTAACATTGCCGGTGTACTGATCAGCTCCATAGTCCTGTCGCTGATCTCGGTGGCGCCGATATGGGCGTTGTTCATGCGAGGTGATGGCCGCTTGAACGCAACAGCACCGTCACAGGATCCGGGTGCGGTACAGTCGAGCGACCCGAGCGACGAGCGTGCGTCTCTTGGCAGGGACAAATGCACCGTGCGGACATTGAACTTTGCCGGCGGTGCCTTCGATTCGATTATGCAGATTGGTGTTGCACACGCGCTGCTCGTAATACAGGGGCGTGCACCCGACGCGGTGGTTGGTGTATCAGTCGGCGCGGTTAATGCGGCAGCGATTGCCGAGATTCTTCAGGCCGGTGAGGAGCAGGAAAGAGAGGTGCTCAGAGACTATTTCGCTGACAAAGCTCCCGGCGAGATTAACCGGGACACCGTCGGCGGTCTCTGGGCGCAGCTACCGCCGAAAGAACAGCAGCAATTGCAACGGCTGCGCCTGCGCGCACGCGTGGAGACATTACGCAGGTGTATCGAAGCCGCACAGCGTGCGCCGGAGGAATTGTTTGATGCGCTACTTCCAGATCCGTACCAGATTGAGTCGCTGAACCCGCTGCACCCCCTGGAGCAGCCGCGTTTTGCCAAGAAGGAGCGAGCAGAACGCGCCAAAGCGACAACCAGTCAAACCGGCCTGGTGCGGCTGTACAATGACCTGCTGAATATCCCGTTCTCTATTGGCACGATCACGCGGGTCATTCGTCGTTATCTCGGCATCAAGGCCGCCGGGGATATTCAGGACTTCGGAACCCGATGGGCGGTACGCATCAACGAGGCATTTCGCCTCTGGGTGTTGCTGGGCATCAACCTGTTCTACGCGGCACCGGTGATACGCTTTTTGCTGCGCGCCTTTCGCAAGGCGCCGGACACACGAACAGCTACTGCCGGCAACCTGATATTTCGGTTCCGCCCGCTTAAAAAGCTGAAGGGCTTCATCAAGAACGTACTGATATTTCTGTTCTTGCTGTTGTTCTGGGTAGGACTCACGCTGGCGCCATTCTCGTTCGGCCATCTGTTAGCGCTGATCTTTCCAATTCCCGAAAGCATTCGAATACTGATCACCGTAAGCGTCTACATTCTGGCACTACTTCCTTGGGTGATGTCTGGCAAACGGCTGAGCCAGGCGGAGAGATCCACGGCGGTGGACGCAGTCATCGGCGGCGCAAGTACACTGTTAATGTTGCTCCTGCTTGCGCTGGGCTGGACAACATTCTTGTTTGCGCTGGGCTGGGCAATATTTCAGCTGGTGTTAGCGATACCACCGATCTGGTTGTTTGACCTGACGAATATGGCTACCGCTATCGATGGGTGGAAGAGTGGCGGATGGCAGGGTAACGGTAGAGTTGTCGTGTTGGTCTTGCTGTTGCCGATCCTGGTAGTTGGCCTTTTTATCGTCAATGCATTCTCGCACCCGCATTCGTTTATTGACCGCCTGCTTCGTTCGTATCATCTGCACGACGCGTTTCTGCGCGTTCACGGGCTGAGGATGTTCCTGGTGAACGTGTTCGATCCCACGTTCTACGACCGGTCCGGCATGGACCAGATCGTGGAGGATTCCCTGAACGACCAGCTGCAACAGACACCACCACCGAAGGACAGCGAGAAAAAAGGGCCCAAACAGATCGGTTACTACAGCTCAACACAGCGTCTCGAACCGATACTCGTCGGTGCTGCGGTCGCCAATACCTCGACCGGCAAACTGGACGTCGTTGCGCGCAAGACACCCGTTGTCGATGCATTGATTGCAGCAGTCGCCGTCACACCCCTTTTCCCTGCGGTTGAGCTGGACGACAATCTGTATATTGACGGCAGCAACGTGGCGAATGAACCGACGCGCGCACTACTCAGATACCTGAGGCCGCGACTCAATCGCGATTCCGGAACGGTGCACATCTACAGCGTGTCGCCGTTCCCGCTGAGTCATGCCAAGCTCGGCAGGGTTCTGGACTCGACGTTGTCGTCGGATGAGGGGAACGAGAAAGCCGATGGGGACGAAAAGGACGACAAGCAGCCCGACGCCTACCTGAACCTGATCAACGTTGCATTGCGTGCCCTGCGACTGCAGCGTTTTCGCGATGCTACGCTCGAACGGCGCCTGACCGAACTGATCACGCGCGCAATTCGTGAGGGTGACGATCACGTTCGGATACCGGATCCAAAAGACCCCGATAACCCAGAGAAAGACGAGTGGTATTTTCGCGCCTGGGTAACACCGATTGAACTGGACTTCGCGCTCAACAATAACATTCGTGTAATCGGCTCGGACAAAGAAAAGCGCCGACGACAGATATACGAAACGATAGCCGACGGTTGCCGGGCTTCGCTACAGGTGATGATGGGCGACGCCATCCGCGAGGTTGCCGACAGGGCGAACGAAGAAGGCACGGGCTGCGTCGCTGAAATCGAAGACGGTACTAAAGAATGGATTGCGCCTTGTACGCTGGCCGTAGCGGCACATATGAAGTCGCGGAAGCGGGCTTCCGCGTTAGCCGATGTCACGCTGATGGGGAGGGATGCCAAGATTGGCCCGGGGCTTGTCGAAATCTGTCGGCACTGCAAAATCTGGCGGCACGACTTAAAGGAGCTTACGCCGGATTCCGGTTTGCAGCGCAAACTCGGGCGATACAACAAAGCACATTTGCGGCAGACGGCGCTATGGGAGAAGCGCGGGCCCGCCTGGCCGCACGAGCGCGAGTACGGTGATGAAATCGACGTAGGTGAGAAAAGCCTCGAGAATGCGGAAACCGATCCGCATTTTGTCAGGAAAGATACACCGCGGAAGATAAAAACTGTCGAGGCGCTGAAAAAACTTGCCGCGGTTGTAGAGGCGGAGCGAGCGTCGGGCAAAACAGAGTCGAGCGTTGGGTCCGCGATCTGGCCGAGAGAGAGGAAGTCTCTGGTCGGGACGAAACAGGAGTCACCGCCTGCTCGTTTGGCGGGCAACGAGAGGACGACGATCAGCTTTTTGTTCAGCGGCGGCGTGTTCCGTGGCGTCTACCAGATGGGCGTACTGACGGCGCTCGACCAGTTAAACCTGAAACCGGACGTCATTGCCGGCGCGTCCGTCGGGGCTATCACGGCGGCAATGGTGGCAGAGACATTTTCTATCGACGACAGAGATCTGAGACAGCTCAGAATTGCACGCCTGGCCGCTGTTTACCTTGCTATCGACAGGATCATTCTGACCGATCGCTTCGCCGATTTCATACGCGACCTGACCCTGCGGGCAGCGGATACGCACTTCTCTGTCAGGCGGGCCGATCGATTTTTCCGCAAATACGATCACCCCAGTCTGCTGGAGTTCGATCGCAATGCGCGGTCCGTTATTGCCGGACTGGAGCGCCTGCTGTACGTCAACCCCTGGCAGCTGAATGAATTTATTCGCGACTTCCGAAACCGCGAGCATGGCAAAACACTGGAGCGACTTCGTGACTTCGGTCAGCAGGTGCTCGATCGAATGTTCGTCGGCGACCAGGTGCTGGGTGCCGACGCGCTCGAAGACCTGATTCAGGAGTACGTGGTCGGCAGCGACTCCGCCGACGGTGCGGGGCTGAAATTTGACGACCTTCGACGTCGAGCCGGCATCCAGTTTCTGGCGACGGCGACAAACCTGCCTGACGGTGAACTGGAGATACTCGGTGAAAGCCCGTATCTAAGGGACGAACGCGATCGGTCGCCGTTACTCAGCGAAGGTCTTCTGGCGAGTAGCGCTTTCCCGGGTGTCTTCCGGCCACGCTGGTCCTGGGAGTTGTTCCCGGGCACATCGAGCTACGCGCAATACATAGACGGCGGCGTGATGGACAATCTGCCGATCGACGCCATCACGCAGTTCCTGTATCGCGCTTCAATTGCCGGGCTGATCTCCCGGCAACCGGCGGACGGTCCTCACCTCGTTGTTGCAGCTTCGCTGCAGGTGAAAGCGCAGCGGTATGCATTGGCATCAACGCGTCGGGAGTTCAGGGAGAGCTGGATCACGTTGCGTCGCCGTGCCAAGGAGCTGCAATACAATACCAAGATCGACATTTATCAACAGACGGAAGAGGCGCTGAGAAAACTGGACGAACACTATCGGAAACTGGATTCCGAAAACCCGTCGTATGAAAAGGAAAAAGGCGAGAAAGGTGGTTTCAAACTGCTGAACCTCGAAGTGGTGACCGTCAAGCCTGACCGGCTTTGTGGCACGTTCGCGTTTCATCCGATGCTGGGATTTCGCCGTCAAAGCCAGAAAGAAAGTATTGCGCACGGCTGCGCGAGCACGTTGCTACGATTTGGTGAAATAAAGAGCGACTCCGAGAAGAGAGATTACCTGCGCGGCTGGCGTGTCGATGAAGACAAGGTGCCGGACAAGCACAAATGGGCAGACGCCTTCGACAAAGTAGCGAACGATATCGATAAGATAAGAGACGAGGGCAGGTGTTGGCTCACCGGGCGTCCGTGCCCGTTCTCGAGGCAGCACCTCAAGGCGCTTGTCGACAGAATTCCGGATGACGTAAAGGTCCGGGAAACCCTGCACGACAAGACACAGGACGAGGTCGCAGATATTCACGAACTCTGCCTGAGGAAGAAGACGCATCTGCGTACGATCTAGCTGTAATAACCCAGACCCGGCCGTGCAGCAAAGATTGTTAAATGAATTGATGTTCGGCGCGGGGATGCGGTGGCTACGCCAATGACCTCTTCACGAGCCACAGGCGAGGTCATTGGCGTAGCCACCGCATCCCGACAGTCGGGCATGTATTTCCGTTACCGGTCGCCGTGCTGAACAGGTGTTGATCCGGGCGGGCCGATGCCGTCTTCACGAGCCACAGGCCAAAACGGTCACCCGATCTC
>JAJFKU010000063.1 GCA_021773035.1 Woeseiaceae bacterium | reverse complement strand
GTTTGGTCTACGTTTTTGCCTGTGGGGCGTGGACACCGCGGCCACCATCCTTCAACAACGCCTGCCTGAGAACACCGATCGCCAATCCGGGAACCCGCTTCCGTCAACAACAACTCTCGAAGAATTTGCAGATCACCGGTCGAAAGGCGTCCATATCGACCAGGAACGAATCGTGGCCGCGGATGCAATCCAGCTCCGCGAATTCGGTATCCGTACAGACCGTGGCTATACCTTCCGCGAGTTCGCGTTGCTGCACGATCGGAAACAGAATGTCAGTCCGCACACCGATCACCAGCGTACGATCCAGTTTGAGGCGTTCGAAACCGGACTGCAGCGAACCGCCATATTCCGCCAGGTCAAACAGGTCCGATGCATGTGACAGGTACAAATAACAGTTTGGATCGAACGCGCCACTGAACTTGTTCGCGTGATTTTCGAGATACGATTCGACGGAAAATTCCGCGGCAAACTGGTCGTCGACACGAATCGGATCGGTCGCGCGCTCCCGGCCGAAGCGTTGCGCCCATTCTTCGGCCGACCGGTAAGTGATCATTCCCAGCTTGCGAGCCAGTCGTTGTCCGGTAATCGGTGGATCGCCGGGATCGTAGTTGCCCTTTTTCCACTTGTTGTCGGAACGGATCATTTCGCGCTGCAATGAGCGAACCGCTATCGAAAACGGCAGCGCCCTTGCCGACGACGATATCGAAACAAAGCGGCGCACGGTATGTGGATGGCGGACGCACAATGCCAGCGCACTCATGCCGCCCATGGAGCAACCAACGACCGTATGCAGACACTCGATGCCGAGATGATCGACAACGCATTTTGCCGATTCGGCAACGTCTTCGAGCGTGAGCACCGGGAACGTCAGGCGGTAGCGATCCCCGGTTTTCGGATCGATTGAGGCAGGTCCGGTTGAGCCGAAGCAACTGCCGAGCGAGTTGACGCAGATGACGAAGTACTCATCGGTATCGATCGGCAGGCCGGAACCAACCATATCCTGCCACCAGCCTGGCGACGGATCTCCTTCCGAGGATGCGACATGTGCCGACGGAGA
Source organism: Woeseiaceae bacterium (assembly GCA_021773035.1). GTDB lineage: Bacteria > Pseudomonadota > Gammaproteobacteria > Steroidobacterales > Woeseiaceae > UBA1847. Next base: position 416,185 of record JAJFKU010000063.1, on the reverse strand, counting down.
CAGGCCGCTGAAAATCAAAACCGCGTTGTCTTTCGCAGCGTTCAGTTCGCCCCAGGTCTCAAAGGCAAGCGTTGGCGACTGCAGGTAGCCTGCCCGATGCATGCGGAATTCACCGTCAACGGTAAACAGCCTGCGCGCGGTACTCATTTCTTGACCTTTTTCATCAGACGTTTACGTTTGCGCTCCTGCCGCGGCGTCAGAACATTGCGGCGCCCTTCGTAGGGATTCTTGCCTTTTTTGAATGCGAGGCGCACCGGTGTGCCCTTGAGTTTAAACGCTTTTCTGAAACGATTGATCAAATAGCGCCGAAACGATTCCGGCAGGCGATCTGTCTGATTCCCGTGGATAACGATAACCGGTGGATTCCGTCCGCCCTGATGCGCATAACGGAGCTTGATACGCCGGCCGCGAACCAGTGGCGGTGGATGCGCGATAACGGCGGCTTCGAGCTCGCGCGTCAATTCCGTTGTCGACATGTCGCGCATCGCCGCCCTGAAAGCACGTTCCACCGCTGGCAGCAGATCGCCGACGGCGGTCCCGTGCAATGCCGAAATAGTGATGCGTTCCGCGAAGTCGAGAAATGGCAGGCGACGTTCCAGGTCGTCACGCACCTTCTTGCGTTGATCCGCTGGCAGTCCATCCCATTTGTTCGTCACGACGACCAGTGCGCGACCGCGCTCCATGACCAGGCCCAGCAGGCTGACATCCTGTTCGGTAACACCCTCCTGCGCATCGAGGACGGCGATAACGACTTCTGCACGTTCGATCGCCTGCAGCGCTTTGACGATGCTGAATTTCTCGATAGTTTCATGCACGCGCGCCTTGCGCCGAATACCCGCCGTATCGATCAGAACGTACTTTCGATCGTTGCGCTCGAAGGGCACCGCAACGCTATCGCGCGTCGTGCCGGGCTGGTCGTAAACCACCAGCCGTTCTTCGCCAAGAATGCGATTGACGAGGGTCGACTTACCGACATTCGGCCGGCCGATGACAGCGATACGCAGCTCTCGATCCTCTTCGTCGACATCGCCGTCGTCTTGCTCGCTGTCAGGGACATCGAAGGGCTCGAGCACTTCGTCCATAAGGGCAGCAATGCGATCGCCATGCGTCGCCGAAACCGCGACCGGCTCACCGAGTCCCAGGGCATGAAACTCGCTGTTCGCCATCGCAGCGTCCAGTCCTTCCGCCTTGTTGACGGCCAGCCAGGTTTTTTTCGCATGTTTGCGCGCAAGTTCCGCGACATGTTCGTCGGCCGCGGTGAGGCCGCTGCGACCGTCAACCATGATGATCGCCACATCGGCTTCGGCGAGCGCGACAATCGTCTGCTCAACCATCGCTTCCTCGATACCCTCTTCGCCGCCGGCAACGCCGCCGGTGTCAATAACCAGGTAGGGAATCGGGCCCAGCTTGCCAAAACCGTATTTACGGTCGCGGGTCAGTCCGGGGTAATCGGCAACGAGTGCGTCGCGAGAACGCGTAAGGCGGTTAAATAAGGTCGATTTGCCGACGTTCGGCCGGCCGATCAATGCGATGACAGGAAGCATGAATGAGCACCTTCACCGCGTCCGATCAGGACTCGTCAGCTGATGTTTCGGCAACGTCGGGCGCGCGCCGCGTCGGGCGGTCCTGCACGACCTCGTAGGCAGCGATCGAGCCATCGTCGCTTTGTACAAAAAGCCGGTTGGCGGCGACCAGGGGATCGCCTGAAATAGCCTGCTTACCGAACCTGATACGTGCCACCGGCGCTCCGTCAATGCTGCTCAGGAAGTGCAGATAGCCTTCGAAATCGCCAACCACTACCGTCGTATGAAACGGCACCGGCAGTGTTGGGTCGCGGCGTATCAGATCATCGTTGCGCCACAACTCAGTGCCATTGGTTCGGGTGAGGGCGATCACCTCACCGTCGTCACGCGTCGTGTAGGCACTGTTCCAGTCGGCAGCAACACCCACGTGTGTCGAAATTTCGCGCGACCAGAGAATCTGGCCGGACTCAGCCGCAACCGACGCCACCCGTCCCTGGTAGCCGGCGGCATAGATGTCCTGGCCGACAACGGCGATCGTGCCGTCAATATCCGCCAGACGATCGAGATCGGAACGGCCCGTCGGCAGCGACAGCATTGAATCCCAGACGATATCGCCGCTGTCTGCATCGACCGCCAGCAAGCGGCCATTGTCGAAGCCGGCCACGATGTTCGATCCGACAGCCAGTGGCGACGATGCGCCGCGCATGGTCAGCACCGGCATCGTTTGTTCAATTTCCCAGCGCTGCCTGCCATCAAAAAGCGATAGCGCCTGCAGGCGGTTGTCGATCGACTGCACGATAACCAGGTCATCCCTGATCAGGGGTCGTGCCAGGGATTCGCCGCCGATATTGCTGCGCCAGCGTTCCTCGCCGGATCTTGCGTCGAGCACGATGACAAAACCATCTTTTGACGCAACTACAATCGCGCCTTCGTTCGCCGCAGGTCCGGCAGACAGTTCAATGTCGAGATCCGTTTTCCAGCGTTTTTCCCCGTTTTCCGGGTCGAAGGCCACGACATTGCCGTCGTAGCTCGCTGCAAAAACGCTGTTACCGTCGCTGACCGGCCGCAATCCAACCAGCAGGAACTCAGACTCGCCACCGATCTTCGACCTCCACAGCCGCTTGACCTTCAGCGTGTTCTCGATTTTGACCAGCTCCTTAGGCTCGAGCTCTTCTTCTTTGTCGCCAAACAGGCCACAGGACGACAGTAGCGCCGATGCCGCCACAAGACCTGCCAATCGCCACAATCTGCTCACTCAAGTTCCTCGGATTCGGGGGTCTCTGCTTCGACCGCGGGAGCGGCTTCCGGTTCAGTTGCCGGCGACTCGGACTCGACCACCACCTCGGGTAAATCCAGCGATTTCCACTGCACCAGCTGCTGATCGACAGTGCCCTGCGCCAGTGGGTCGAGCAGCACTTTCTGGTAGGCATCCTGAGCCTCGGCTATGCGCCCCAGTGCGGCATAGGCATCGCCGAGCACCTCACCGTAGGCCGCGGCAAACGCTTCGCTGTCTTCGCCGGACAGCAGCTCCACGGCCTCCTGAGCCTTATCCTGATACAGGTATATACGCGCCAGCCGCAGGCGAGCGACATACTGCAATTCTGCATCGGCATCGCCTTCGACAACGGCCAGCAGCGCGTCCGCCGCATCCTGGTCGCGGTTCTTGTCCATGTACAGACGCGCCATCGCAAGTCCGGACTGACCTGCATAGGTGGTCTCACCATACGCGGTCTGTATCTCGTTAGCGGTGACCTCCGCCTTGTCGAGATCGCCGTCGACCACATATTCGATTAGCGTTTCATAGGCGGCCGAGGCCTCTAACTGTGCCTGCACCTCGTTGCTCTGATACCGGTTGATGCCAAACAGCAGGCCCGCGCCGATGACGATGCCGCCGATAATATAGGCACCATACTCCGACCACCAGGAACGGATTTGGTCAAGTTGTTCTTTTTCTGAAAGTAGATCGTCCACAAAAACTGCCTTTAGCTCAGGTTCTCCGCCAGCGTCGTCGCCAGCTCGTCCAGCGCGACACTCGATTGTTCCTCGGTGCTGCGCATCGGTTTGATACTAATACGACCGTCGGCGAGCTCCTGCTCACCCACGATCAGCGCAAACTGCGCGCCACTCTTGTCGGCGCGCTTCATCTGCGCCTTGAAACTGCCGCCGCCGAGATTCATTTCGACCTTGATGCCAGCGATCTTGTCACGCAATTCTTCCGCCAGGCGGAAGGCCTGCTCGAGCGTCCCTGCGCCCAGAGCGGCGATGTAAACATCGACATCCGACGCCGGCGACTCGCCGCCACAGGCCTCGTACAAGGCCACAAAACGCTCAATGCCCATCGCCCAGCCAATCGCCGGGGTCGCGCGACCGCCCAGCTTTTCAACCAGCCCGTCGTAGCGCCCGCCGGAGCAAACGGCTCCCTGCGAACCCAGCGCATCCGTCACCCACTCGAACACCGTGCGCGAGTAATAATCCAGCCCGCGCACGAGCCGCGGGTTCACGCTGTAGGTAACGCCAGCCGCATCCAGCAACGCCTTGAGACCGCTGAAATGCTCTGCCGACGCCTCGTCCAGGTAGTCCAGCATGACAGGCGCCGCCTCGACAAGCGTCCGCATCTCCGGGTTCTTGCTGTCGAGAATTCTGAGCGGATTTTGCCCAAGGCGGCGAATACTATCCTCATCCAGCTGATTTTTCACGCCGGAAAAGTACTCGACCAGCGCTTCGCGATAGCGGTGCCTGGCCTCCGGCGTGCCCAGCGAGTTGATTTCGAGCCTGATTTTCGAAATCCCGAGCCGCTGCCACAAACGGGCACTCATAACGATCAGTTCGGCATCGACGTCCGGACCGTCATAACCCACAGCCTCGACATCGAACTGGTAGAACTGGCGGTAGCGGCCTTCCTGCGGCTTTTCGTAACGGAACATGGGTCCCGAGGTCCACAATTTCTGCTTCTGGTTATGGAACAGGCCATTCGTCATGCCGGCGCGAACCATGCCAGCGGTCGCTTCCGGGCGCAATGTCAGGCTTTTACCGTTGCGGTCGGGAAACGTATACATCTCTTTCTCGACGATATCGGTCACTTCACCGATCGAGCGTTTGAACAGCTCGGTGTGCTCAAGCAGCGGCAGGCGAATCTCTGCATAGCCGTAGGATTCGACGATATCCTGCACCGCGGTTTCCAGGTAGCGCCAGGTAGCCGAAGTCCCGGGCAGAATATCGTTCATGCCGCGAATGGCTGTTGGTTTTGTCGTCATGAACCGCTGATCGTCAATCTCGCCGTCCGCCCACGCCGGTCGCTGTCGGCTATTTCGTAGGCTGCGCCGTTAACCCGCAGGCTTACATTAGTGGCATTCCCGAACAAGGCGTTGAAGGGCGGTTCGCCGGACAGGTTCACCGTGCGCCCGGCTTTGCCCAGATCGAAGAACAAGCGGCGTCCCATCGAGTCTGTGATTTCGGTCCAGCAGTCGCCGGAATAAGTCACGCTAAGGGTCATCTGCGAAGAATCTTCGCTGGCCGCCGCCGCTTCAGGCGCTGGCCGCGGCTCCTCTACGACGGGCTGCTCCGTTTCGTCGCTCCCCACTGTCTCATCGACCTCGCCGACCTCATCGAAACCGCCGTCCACCGCATCTTCGGCCGGATCCTCAGTCTGCTGCTCCTGGGGCAACGGCCGGATTTCTCCCGATACGGGTCGCAGGTCGGCCGTCTCGCGGACAGCGAACCACCAGTAGGCCGTCGCCGCGACCAGTAAAACAACGATCACGGCGACCCAGGGGCCGGGCGAAAACGACTGGCGGGGCTTGCGGCGCAGGGTAATGACCGGCGGGGCCGACGCCGCCCTGTTCAGCTGGTAGTAGTCAGCCATCACATCCGCCTCGTCGACGTTGACCAACTGCGCATATTTACGCAGATGCCCTTTCGCAAACACGGGCGCGCCGAGCACATCGAAATCATTGCTTTCGATCGCGCGAACCTTGTACTCATCGAGATGCAGCTCTTTGGCGATCTCAAGAACCGGAATTTGTAGCGCGCGACGCGACTCCGCCAGCCGTTCGCCGCAAAGCGGCCCGGTCGATTCGTCTTCCGGCGATTCCCCGCCTGGCCTGTCGTTCTCGTCACTCATTGGCCTGCGCCCAACACCCTGCGCGCTTCCGTGGAGCTTGGAAACTCGCGAATCAGCCGATCTTCGAATTCGGTCCGGCCACGGTCGTTACCGAGCATGTCCTCGATCCTGGATGCCAGGTACAGAATACCCGCCGTCGGCACATTGTCGGCCATCCAGCGCTGCAGAAACGCGCGTGAACTCAGGTAATTCTCCTGCTTGAATTCCAGCAGGCACAGTTGCAGCAAAGCTTCGGCGTGGTTGGCCTTATGTTTCAGCGCCGCTCTGAAATTACTCTCTGCCAGCTCCACTTCCGACCTTTGTACCATGCAGACACCTGCGTTCGTCAGCGTGACTTCGGCATTGTCGTTTTCCGGATGGCTGGCTGCCTTTTCGAAAAACTTCTGTGCCTGCAGAAACTCCTCTTGCTGGCAAAGAAACACGGCATAAGCGTTTTGAATATCGAAGTCCCGCGGCGCCACACGGATCGCAGTCTCATAGGACGCCTTCGCCAGGCGCGGATTGTCGAGCGCTTCGTAGGTCAAGCCCAGGGTTGTATGCACCACGGCCAGTCGCGGGTTCAGCTCAGCCGCCAGCAGCAGGCGGTCACGAGCGATCTCGTAATTGCCGCTGTTATAGTAACGCGCTCCCAGTTCGTAGTTCAGTTGCGCCGCATCTTCCTCATTGCGCACAGGCTCGGTCACCGAGCCAGTCGTCGTCGAAATGCAGCCGCTCATCAACGCAAGACAAATCGTCGCCGGGATTATCAAACTATTCGGATTACTCGTTTTCATACCGATGACATCCTTATGCTTTTGTCGCCATTGACCACCTGACCGAAAGATTTCTCGCCCAGCCGCTTCTTAACCCGATCGCTGACTCTGCCGGCGAGTTGCCCGCATGCCGCATCGATATCGTCACCACGCGTCTTGCGCGTTGTCGCCACGAGCCCGCTGTGCCGCAAGCTGTCCTGGAAATGCCGAATCGTCTCCGCCGATGAGCGCTTAAACTCTGTACCCGGAAAGGGATTGAAAGGAATGAGGTTTACCTTCGCCGGTTTGCCCTGCAACAACTTCGCCAGTTGCTTCGCATGCAGCAGGGAATCGTTAACGCCACGCAGCATGACGTACTCGAACGTAATGAAACGGTTCGAACGTTTTGCAGCGTAGGCCCAGCAGGCTTCCAGCAGCGTGGCGATCGGGTGCAGTCTGTTGATCGGCACAATCTGGTCGCGCAATTCATCATTCGGTGCGTGCAGGGAAACGGCAAGTGCGACATTGCAGTCATCGGCAAGCTTATGGATATGGGGAACGATACCCGAGGTACTCAACGTGACGCGCCGCCGGGACATGCCGTAAGACCAGTCCGATACCAGCAGTTCGAGGACGGGAACCACATTGCGGTAATTCGCCAGCGGCTCGCCCATGCCCATGAAAACGACATTCGTGACGGCGGACTCGCCGTTGCTGCGGCTCGGCAGCTCGCGAATGGCGTGTCGGACCTGACCGATAATTTCGGCACTGCTCAGATTGCGATTAAAACCCTGCGCGCCGGTCGCACAAAAGGAACAGTCGAGTGCGCAACCTACCTGCGAAGAAATACACAGCGTGCCGCGATCGGCCTCCGGTATGAATACCGTTTCCACTGCCTGTCCCGAGCCGCCGGAGAACAACCATTTGACGCAGCCGTCTTTTGAATCGTGTCTCGTCTGCACCGGCGGCGGGACGATTTCAGCGCCCTGCTTCAGTTCGCTGCGCAGCTTCTTCGACAGGTCGGTCATCGCATCGAAGTCGTCGACACCGCGCTGATAAACCCACTGCATAATCTGCCGGGCACGAAACGGTTTTTCGCCTCGCGCGACAAGGAACTGCTCCAGATCGTCTTGCGACAATCCGAGCAGGTTCACCTTTTTTGCAGTGCTCGTCACAACAGTGTCCGACTATTTCCCGCGCTGACCGATCATCGGGTTCTCGGACAAACGCCGTCATCACCGAAAAAGTACGCGATCTCATGAGCGGCCGTCTCGGCAGCATCAGAGCCGTGCACAACGTTTTCCTCAATGCTTGCCGCATGGTCCGCACGGATGGTGCCAGGATCGGCGTCGGCTGGATTGGTCGCGCCCATAATTTCGCGATTTTTCGCAATGGCAGCTTCGCCGCGCAATACCTGCACGACGACAGGACCCGATGTCATATAGCTCACAAGATCGTTAAAGAAGGGCCGCTCTTTATGAACTTCATAGAAGCCCCCCGCCTGCTCTTTCGTCAGGTGCATCATGCGAGCGGCGACAATTTCCAGACCGGCTTTTTCAAAACGGTTGTAGATTTCTCCGATCAGGTTTTTTTGTACGCCATCAGGTTTGATGATGGAGAGCGTTTGCTCAACAGCCATGTGCTAGTCCTTAGGTTTTGGTTTCAAGTGATTTTGCTGCCCGATCACCGCCGGGCAAGACAGATGTAAACCGTTAATTCTACTACGGCAGTTTCAGACGTTGAAGCTTTCGCCACAACCGCATTCGCCGGAAACATTGGGATTGCGGAAGCTGAACGCCTCATTCAGGCCGTTTTTAACAAAATCAACCTCGGTACCGTCGATGAGCTGCAGAGCCTCCGGATCGACGACGACGGTGACACCCTTGTCTTCGAACACGACGTCGGCACCATCGATCTCCTCGGCGTAATTGATGACGTAGGAGTAGCCCGAACAGCCGGTCTGGGTAACACCCAGCCGCAGCCCAACGCCGGAGCCGCGCTTATCGAGGTAGGTGCGAACCCGATCTGCCGCCGAGTCCGTCAGGGAAATCGCCATGTCAATCCTGTGTTTAAGTGTCTGTGAGGTCCCGGATAGCCTGCCCAAGCGACCGAACCGTATCTTCAAGGACTAGTATACGTCCGGTTTTCTCTATAGGTACAGCCAGATCCTTCATTATCTGTCCGGTTTCGAAGTCTTCAAGCTCAGCCGCCGCCCCGCCCTCGAAACGGCGGCAGGTCGCCTCGGCCGCTGCAATGGTGTGCGGGCAGCCCCAGGCATGGAATCGCAGGCGGGTTATCGTGTCACCGTCAATGGCGGCCGAGAGACGCAGCCGTATGCCCTGGTCCTCGAAGTAGCCAATGGCACCGCCGGCGACATCGCCGCAATGCATTGGGTTCGTGAAATACTCGCGAACCCGCGAATTGTAGGGATCGACGATCATGCTGTCCTCGCCGGCGCCAGATCGCGCAACTTTGCGACCGCGCCGCGATACAGCGATACCGCCCGCTCAATCTCCTCCCGGGTCGTTTGCCGTCCGAGGCTGAAACGAATGGCGCTCTGCGCCTGTATATCGCTGCGCCCCAGCGCACGCAGCACATAGGAGGGTTCCTGGCTTTGCGAATTGCAGGCCGAGCCGGTCGCCACACACAGGGGTTCCAGTGCGAGCAGCAGGCTCTCGCCTTCGACGTCCTCGATACCGACGTTCAGAATACCCGGGTAGGCGTCATGTTCCGGACCATTGACGTACAGGCCATCGAGGTCGCGAATACCCTCGAGCAACTGCGCTTTGAGCGCTGCGAGCCGCGTCAGGTCGTCTTCCAGGCGGGTCGCGGCCACGGCGGCGGCCTCACCGAAGCCGGCAATCAGGTCGACCGGCAGCGTCCCGGGCCGCAAGCGACGTTGCTGCCCGCCGCCAAACATCTGCGCCTCAATTGCCGTTCCGTTCGCGACATACAGTGCGCCAACGCCTTTGGGCCCGTAAAGTTTGTGCGCGGTAATCGACATCAGATCCACCGGCAGTGCGGCCATATCTACGGGCATCTTGCCCACGGACTGGGCACCGTCGACATGAAACACGACGCCGCGCGACCGGCTGATGGCACCCAGACTCTGAATATCCTGCACTACGCCGGTTTCATTGTTGGTCTGCATAATCGATGCGAGCTGGGTATCTTCTCTCAGCGCCGCCTGAAAACGCTCCGGTGGCAATCGCCCGTCGGGGTCCGGCTCCAGCCAGCTCACTTCAAAGCCCTGTTTTTCCAGCGCACGAAATACGTCCACCACCGCTTTATGTTCAGTGCGCAGGGTGACGAGATGCCTGCCGCTGTGCTGGCGTTGCTTAGCAGCGCCGATAATCGCCAGGTTGTTCGACTCCGTCGCGCCGGAGGTCCAGAGAAATTCGGCCGGATCGGCGTTCAGCAGCCGGGCGAGCTGCCCGGCCGCCGCGTCCACCACCGCGGCACTGCGCCGCCCTGCGAAATGATTCGACGATGGATTGAAGTAGAACCTGTCCTGCACTTCGCGCATGCGCTCTGCGACGCGGCCATCCACCGGTGTCGTCGCGGCGTAGTCCAGGTAGATCGGTTCAAGATCGGCCGACACTAGCTGGATCCCCGGCTGCGATCGATCGCGGTCAAAACGCCGCGCAGGATATTGACTTCGTTCTTGTCCGGCCGCGCGCGGATGAATAGCCGCCGCATGCGCCGCATCAGGTGACGAGGATTATCCGGGTCGAGAAAGCGGATGTCCTCGAGAACCTGTTCCAGATGAGTATAGAAATGCTCCATCTCTCCGGCAGTCGCCGGCGGCGCTTCGCTCTCGAAGGCGGCTCCCGGGTCGATGAAACTCGCGACCCGTAACTCATAGGTCAGTATCTGCACGGCCATCGCCAGGTTCAAAGAGCTGAAACCCGGGTCCGTGGGAATCGTCAGCAGCGTATGACACAGATCGAGGTCATCGTTATTCAGCCCGCTTTTCTCCGGCCCGAACACGGCCGCTACCTTTCCCCCTTTGCTCTCGAGTAGCAGCCGTTCAACGCAGTCCCGGGGACTCATCGTCGGCCAGTTTATGGTTCTCGAGCGGGCGCTGGCGCCCGCCACGTAAACGCAGTCGGTCAGTGCTTCCGCGAGCGAGGACACGACGGTCGTACTATCGAGAATATCGGTGGCACCGGAGGCACGGGCCGTGGCGTCTTCGTGCGGGAAGTGTTTCGGATTCACCAGGGCGAGATCGCTGACACCCATGTTCTTCATCGCCCGCGCAACGGCACCGATGTTTCCGGGATGCGTCGTTCCAACGAGTACAATTCGTATCGACATGTTTTAGGACCCTGGCGGGACAGACCGGTAAAAGTCCGGTATTCTACCGCTCCGGCGGCCCGGGCCAACAGTGTTGTTGCCCAAAAGCCCAAGTTCTTTGACATTGACGGAATCGTTTCATGCACGCACTACTCAACGTAGCGGTAATGGCGGCGCGGCGCGCCGGTGCCGTATTGGGAAGAAACTTCAACAAGCGCGACAAGCTGACTGTTGAAAAGAAAGGCCACAACGATTTCGTCAGTTCGGCGGATCTCGCCGCAGAACGTGCCATCATCGATGTCATTCACAAGCACTATCCCGAGCACGCCATTCACGCGGAGGAGTCCGGCATCCAGGGCGAATCCGATCATGTCTGGATCATCGATCCGCTCGACGGCACCACCAACTACCTGCACGGCTTTCCGGTGTTCGCTGTTTCTATCGCCGTGCAGGTCAACGGCAGACTTGAGCACGGCGTTGTCTACGACCCGATGCGCGAGGAGTTGTTTACGGCATCCCGTGGCGAGGGCGCAGTACTCGACGACCACAAAATTCGCGTTAGCGGCAACCGTGATCTCGAGCGCTCACTGATCGGCACGGGCTTCCCGTATCGCCAGGCAGACCATGAACTTGCGCCCTACCTCTCGATGCTTGGGAAGGTCGTAACAAACACATCCGGGGTCCGCCGCCCCGGCGCAGCGGCTCTCGATCTTTGCTACGTCGCCTGCGGGCGGTTCGACGCGTTCTGGGAGACCGGTCTGCAACCCTGGGACCTGGCCGCCGGAACGCTGATCATCCGGGAGGCCGGCGGCATCGTCAGCGCACTCGATGGCAGTGAGAATCATCTCGAAACCGGCCACGTGCTGGCCGGTACGCCGCGAATTTACAGCGGGCTTGCCAAACTTTGCGCGAAAGAGATCAAGGCCATCCTCGCGTGAAGGGACAAAGGGGTCAGAGCCCTAGGGCAAATCGTCGATAAGCGACGGGTCTTTGATCGGCTCGATCAGGTCCTGCGCGTTCACGTCCAGCATCAGTGCCGTCGCGCTCGCCGTGTAGATCGACGAGTACGTACCAACGATGATGCCAACGATCAACGCTATCGAGAACGGTGCGATTGATTCGCCACCCAGCACCAGCAATGCAGCCAGCACAAGCAAGGTCGTCAGACCGGTGATCAGCGTTCGCGCGAGCATTTCGTTGATCGATATATTCATGGCCTCTTCGGCAGTCGTTCCGCGCAGTGCAAAGAAGTTCTCGCGAATTCTGTCAAAGGCAACAACGGTATCGTTCAGCGAGTAACCGATAACGGCGAGTACCGCCGCGACGACAGTCAGGTCGAACGGCAGGCCGAAGATCGAAAAGAAACCCACCGTCACAATGGCATCATGCGCCAGTGCCGCCACTGCTCCCGCCGAAAACTTCCACTGAAAGCGAATCATTACGTAAACAAAGATCATCATCAGCGCGACGACCATTGCCAGCGCACCGCGTTCGGCGAGTTCGCTGCCGACCTGTGGGCTAACGAACTCAAGTCGCCGCATCACAGTGCCATCATCATCGGCGTGCAAAAGCTGCTGCAGCCGGTTTCGAATCTCGTCGACGTTGCCCTCTTGCGGCGGCAAACGCACCAGTACCACGTCGTCCGCGCCGAACAACTGCACCTGCGCGCTCGTATAGCCCGCGTTCGCAAGGTCGCTGCGAATCTCTTCGAGGTTCGCAGCCTGAGGATAACCAACCTCCAGCAAGATACCGCCCGTGAAGTCGATACCGAATTCCAGGCCGCGGGTGGCCAGTGACACCAGGGAAACCGCGACGAACAATATTGACAATGCCACAGCAACTTTGCGCCGCGTTGGGCCAAGGAAATCTATACTGGTTTTTTCTTTGATTAAGCGCATAAGCCTAGACCGGAACCGACTCGAGCTTGCGCCCGCCGAATATGAGGTTGACGATCGATCGCGTTCCGATGATCGCCGTGAACATTGACGTGATGATGCCGAGCATCAGAGTGATTGCAAATCCCTTGATGGGACCGGTACCGACACCAAACAAAACGACCGCCGCAATAAGCGTTGTGATATTGGCATCGGCGATCGACGACAGGGCCTTTTCGTAACCCGAGTTGATCGCCGTCTGCGGCGAGGCCCCGGCCGAGAGCTCCTCTCGAATGCGCTCGAATATCAGCACATTGGCGTCGACGGCCATGCCGACAGTCAGCACAATACCGGCGATACCGGGCAAGGTCAGCGAAGCCTGCAGTAACGACAACATGGCAACGATGAACACGAGATTTGAAAACAGCGCGATGTTGGCGATCATGCCGAATGCGCGGTAGTAAACGATCATGAAGAGGATCACCGCAAAGAAACCGATCTTGATGGCGTTGAAGCCACGGTCGATATTGTCCTGGCCCAGGCTCGGGCCGATCGTTCGTTCGTCAATCTTGTAGACCGGCGCAGCCAAGGCACCCGCCCGGAGAAGCAGCGCGAGGCTGGCCGCTTCGCCCGGCCGCAATCCGCTGATCTGGAAGTTGTTCTTGAAAATGCCGCGGATCGTTGCCGTATTTATGATTTCCTCGGTTTTGACTATGCGGTATTCCGTTTCACCGCCGCGCGTCACGGCCACTCGCTCGGTTTCGATGAATACCGTGGACATCGGCTTGCCGACATTTTCCAGCGTTGTATTCAGCATGCTCTCGCCACCGGACGAATCGAGCTTTATCGAAACAATCGGCTGACCCTGATCGAATCCGGCCGCCGCGTCGATGATCTGATCGCCCGATGCAATGACCTTGCGTTTCAGTATCTGCGAATCCTCGCCCGGACGGCCCTGGTAGCGGCGCGAGCCCGGCTCGGTTCCGGACTGATCCACCAGGCGGAATTCCAGCGTCGCTGTGGCGGTCAGTATCTTATTGATCTCGTTTGGATCTTTGACGCCGGGAAGCTGCACGACAATTCGACCGACACCCTGTCGCTGCACCAGTGGTTCCGCGACACCGAGTTGATTGACGCGATTGCGCAGCGTTGTAATGTTCTGGTCGATGGCGAAGTCCTGACGCTCCTTTATCTGCGTTTCGGTCATCCGGACCAACAGGGATTTTCCGTCGGCCCCATCCGCTACCAACAGGTCGGCGTCGGCCTGCCTCACGACGTCGCGAGCATTCTCAAGATCGCCTGCATCGCTGAGGCGAACCATGATGACATCGTTGTTCAGATTTACCCTGTGCCTGATTTTTGCGCCCCGGAGGCTATCGTTCAGCGACTGTTCATATAGCGTCATTCGCGTTTGAATAGCCGCGTCCATATCGACTTCCAGCAATACGTAGACACCACCGCGCAGGTCGAGGCCCAGGCTCATCGGACTCAGCCCCAGGCTGCGCAACCACTCGGGCAGCTCCGGCGCAAGCGTCTGTGCAACGCTTGCCACACGTTGATAACGCGTCTTCAGCTCCTCGCCGATGGGCGCAATATCGGTGCCCTCCTCAAAACGCAGCACGACCCGGCCATCTTGCATATAGACAGCCTGAGGCGTTAATCCCAGCTGCTCGACGGCCTGTGTGTACTCATCGAGTTTCGCGTCCTCGTAGGCGACGCCGTTGCTGTCGGCAATCTGAATGGCCGGAACCGTGCCGTAGATATTCGGCAACGCCAGCAGGCAGCCAGCGACCAGAATCGTGAATACCAGCGTGTTTAGCCAGGCGGGATACTTATTCATCGCTTCGTTTGGTCGCCGCTATCAGGCTTCGTCGTACGTACCCTTGGGCACGACCATCGAAACACTGGATTTTTGAATCTTGACTTCGGTGTTGTCGCCGATCTTGACGACAGCGTAGTGTTCGCTGACACCGCTTATCTTGCCGAGAATACCGCCGGCGGTGAGTATTTCATCACCCACCTGAAGACCCGCAACCAGCGCGGTATGCGCTTTTTGTTTCTTTTGCTGCGGACGGATCAGCAGGAAATAGAACGCGACAAACATCAGCACCATCATGATGATGAAACTGGTGGAATCACCCTGCTGGGCACCTTGCGCGTGGGCGCTTTGAATAAAGAAATCCATAGTCATTACTTCTTTGTCAGGAGGTTGCGGGGAAAGCCTATGAAAAATAGCGCGGTATTATGGCACAAGCCGACGAGCTGGGGGCGACTAACGTGAACGCAAGAGGCTGGCGGGCGAAACCGATTATTTACCGTACACGCCGCGCAGTTCAGCAACCAGTTCAGGCAGACTCTTCGCGTCGATGGCCGCCCGAATAGATCGCATAAGCTTTTGATAATAGTGAAGATTATGAATGGTCGCAAGGCGTGGACCCAGGATTTCACCGCACTTCACCAAGTGCCGGAGATACGCCAGCGAATAGTTGCTGCAGGTATAACAATCGCAATCCGGGTCAGGCGCAGAGGTGTCATCGCGGTAGGTGGCGTGCCGAAACTTGACGGTACCGGTCGACGTAAACAGCTGCCCGTTGCGCGCATGTCGGGTCGGAATGACGCAGTCAAACATATCGATACCCCGCTGCACGCCTTCAGCAATGTCGAGCGGCGTGCCAACACCCATCAGGTAGCGGGGAGCGCTCCGGGGCATGTTGGGCATCAGCGCATCGAGCACCGCGTGCCGCTCTTCCTCCGGTTCGCCCACGGCGAGACCGCCGACCGCGTAGCCGTCAAAGCCGATATCGACCAGGCCGCTGCGCGATTCTTCGCGGAGATGGTCGTACATGCCGCCCTGCACAATGGCGAACAGCGCCTCACCGCGATCGGGCTCAGTGGCCTTCAGCTCATCAAAACGTTGTCGGCTGCGGGCCGCCCAGCGCAACGACCGTTGCATGGACTCGCGTGCTTCTTTTTCCGTAGCGGGATACGGCGTGCACTCATCGAAGATCATCGTGATGTCGGCATTCAGGTCGTGCTGTACCTGCATGGATTTTTCCGGCGTCAGCATGACTTCGTCGCCGTTGACCGGTGACTGAAAACGCACGCCTTCCTCCGACAGCTTTCGCATGGCCGCCAGCGAGAATACCTGGAAACCTCCTGAGTCCGTCAGAATCGATCGCTTCCAGTTCATGAACTCGTGCAGACCGCCATGTGCACGAATCACGTCCGTCCCCGGTCGCAACATCAGGTGAAAGGTATTGCCCAGAATAATTTCGGCGCCGTCCGCCTCCACCTCCTCCGGCGTTACGCTCTTCACCGTCCCATAGGTGCCGACCGGCATGAACACCGGTGTCCGTATCTCGCCACGGCGAAACTTCAGGGCGCCGCGGCGAGCCGCACCGTATTCGCTTTCGATTTCAAACTTCACGCATCGACACCCGGGGCCAGGAACATGGCGTCACCGTAACTGAAGAACCGGTACTTCTCATCTACGGCGTGACGATAAGCATCGAGAATTCGTTCTTTACCGCAGAACGCAGCGACCAGCATCAGCAGCGACGACTGCGGCAGGTGAAAATTGGTAATCATCGCGTCCACGGATCGAAACTCGTAGCCTGGCAGTATGAACATGTCGGTTTCATCGTCGAAAGGCTCGATAACACCCGTCGCCGAAGCACACTCAAGCGCCCGGACCGAGGTGGTGCCAACCGCAACGACACGACCACCGGCAGCGCGAGTGTCCCGGACGGCCGCACAGCAGGCTGCCGTTACTTCCACGCGCTCACTATGCAGCTTGTTGCGTTCGATGTGCTCTTCGCGCAGAGACTGAAACGTCCCGGCACCGACATGCAGCGTCAGCCAGGCGTGACGAACGCCGCGGGCGAGCGTTTCAGCGAGCATCTCGTCATCGAAATGCAGGCCGGCCGTCGGTGCTGCGACGGCACCCGGGTCTTTGGCATAGACGGTCTGATAGCGTTCGACATCGTCATCTTCCGCTTCGCGTCCCAGATAGGGTGGCAATGGAATCGCGCCATGCTGCTCGAGATACGGCAGCAGCCCGGTTGAAAATTTGAGTCGGTAGAGTGCAGCCTCGCGAGCTTCCACTTCTGCCACGGCATCGCCCGCAAGCAGCAAGCGCCTGCCGGGTTTTGGTGACTTGCTGGCTTTGATATGCGCCAGCGCCGAATGCTCGTCGAGTACGCGTTCGATCAGTATCTCGGCGCGGCCGCCGGTTTCCTTGGTCGCTGCCAGCCGCGCCTTGATGACGCGGGTATCGTTGAACACCAAAAGGTCGCCAGGGCGCAACAGTTGCGAGAGCTCGCTGAAACTGCGGTCACGCATCCCGTCAGCGAGTTCCAGCAGGCGGCTGTTGCGCCGGTCGGTAGCGGGGTAGCGGGCAATAAGCCCGGCCGGGAGTTCGTAATCAAAGTCACTAATCAACATGGGCGCGCATGGTAACAAAGCCATGCACGCCCTTCTTTACAAATCAGGATTCCCGTCTAGGTCGATGCCGCTGCCGGCGCCGCCGGAGGCACCGGCGAGCGGCTTGGCTGCGTTACCGGAGCCACCGCCGGGGATGCCGGCACACGGGCTGGCTGTACCGGCGAAGGCGCTACCGGAGGTGCGAACAGCGAACCGCGCTGATCCGCGGGAACCGCCACATCGAGTGTGCGTTTTCTCTTGTCGCGCATGATGCCCAGCTTAAGGGTTTCACCGCTTTGGTAGGAACCCAGAATACGCATTGCGTGTCGTACGTCTTTAGGCTCACGCCCATCGATCGACTGGATCACGTCGCCGTCCTGAAGGTCGATTGAACCGGACTCCGGCGCTTTGACAACGAGCAGGCCGGTATCGGTACCGAAGTACTTTCCAAGCCCTTCGTTTAATTGAACAAGCTCCATACTGCCCCATGCGCTGCCAACGAACGGAAAACCGAATTGACCGACGATTTTCTCAACCGACTTCGGCGCATAGGATAGCCCCGGTGCGTTGAGGAAGTGCAAGCCCTCAGCATCCGGAATCCACGAAAACGCAGCCGATTCCTGTACCCGCGGCGATACCTCAACGCTTCCCGCACTGCCGTGGCGCAGGTACTCGACGAGTAGCTCATCGCCTTCTTCCACACCGTCCATGAACTCAAGCAGCAGCTTGTTGGCCTCCATGCTGCTGTTGGCCGTCATCGCCTCGTCATTGACGGCGGTGATGACGTCACCCGCACGCAGCCCTGCTTCATCAGCCGCGCTTTCCGGCGTTACACCAGCGATCTCGACACCCTCGACAGGCCCGACTTTACCGGAGCCTTCAATCGTTATGCCCAGCCGCGGTTTATTTGAAAATTCGAAACGCCGTTCGATCAACGCCAACTGCGGCAAGCGTTCACGGGTAATCTCGGCGATCTCCAGAGCCGCCATCTCCATGCGCTCCTCCGCCTCGAGTAATCGAGCAGTCAGCTCAACCTCCCGGACTTCCTTTGCTTTGCGAACTTCTACCAATTCGCGCTGCGCCTCAGCGGCGCGTTTTGCTCGATCCTCCTCGGACTGCGCGTTCGCCGCACCGGCAAACAACGTAATCGCTGCAAGCGGCAAAACTACTTTCCACATCTTCATCCGTAAACTCCTGGTTAATAAGCTGCCCGTTGCGCCTGCGCATAGCGCAACTGCAGCAGCAATTTCATTAATCTGACGCGCTCCCCCCAGAAAATTTCGCGGTCGCCGTCGGCCCATTCAACCGTGGAATCGTTTAACTGATAATCGATTGCGGCGATGCGATCTTCGATCTCTGACATCGTCGCGACGGTGCCGGCCCTGGCCACCCGCGGCGGTGACGGCAGCGCTCGTAGATCGCGTTCGAGCTGCTGCGACTGTACCTGCAGCGCTCTAAGGCTCGATAGGTCAGCCGTGTTGGACGTCGGGCCCTGCGGAACAACGGGTCCCGGGCCGGTATCGCTTCCACTGCCAGGCAACATGACCGCCGCCATCAGCGCAGCCGCCGCGAGGCCAACACCGGCATACCATTTATGGTGTTGCCGGGCTGGCGGCCGGCCCAGCAGGCCTTCTGCTTCAGCCTGCTCACGAATTCTCAGCCAGACGTTTCGTGGCGGCATGGTCGCGGGCAACGCGCGCAGCCCCCGCTGTAATGCGACGTGTTCGTCTGCAGTTAATGCACAAATCATCTCTTCGTCCTTCTTGTCACTGCTCATTTCAGTAACCCCAATCTAGTAACTGCCAATGGCGGCGCCATTGGGTTGTGCGACCTCACTCGCACTCAGTAATGGCCGCAGTCGTTGATACGCTCTCGACAATTGCGACTTCGAAAAACTCTCGGTCTTACCCATCAGTCCGGCGATCTCCTTGTGCGTAAAACCCTCTACGTCGTGCAGCCAGACTACGGCGCGGCTAACCTCCGGTAAACTCGCCAGCGCCATGTCCAGATCCATCGCGTCGTCGGGATGACACGATATTCCGTGGCTGACGGGTTCGCCGGCCGTTACGTCATCCCAGTCGTCGCCCAGGGACTGGCCGCGTTTGGTCCAGGCCGACCGCAAGAACATCAGCGATTTGGTCACGGCAATACGCCGAATCCAGCTACCGAGCGCCGCCTCACCTCGAAACTGCGCAATCGAGCGCATGATCTCGATAAAAGTCTCCTGCACCAGGTCTTCAGCCTGCGCCGGCGCTTTGGTAAAACGCAGGCAAATCGAATACACCGGGGCCGAAAACGCGCGATAGATGATCTCGTGAGCCCGCACGTCTCCCTGTGCCGCCCGCTTGATAATCCCCGGATCGATCTTAATGTCCGCAAACTTACTCATATCTGCAATATTAGATGCCTACCTCTATAAAAGGGTCGCATTATTTTGCGGATAGCTGCAACGGCGAATATACTGTGCGCCGTTCGGGCCTGACTCGATCACTCGAATGAGCCCATCACACCATGCCGGGGTGGCGGAACTGGTAGACGCGCCGGATTCAAAATCCGGTTTCTTCGGAAGTGCGGGTTCGATTCCCGCTCCCGGCACCATCACGGCCCAGGCCTATTAGCGCGATGAAGTACTGCTCAATTTGCGGTGGCACCGTCAGCCACAGAGTTCCGGAAAACGACAACCGGGAGCGTGCGATCTGCGACGACTGCAACGTAGTGCACTACAAGAACCCGCTCATCGTTGTCGGTTGTGTCGCTGAAAGCGACGGCAAAATCCTGCTTTGCAGGCGGGCGATCGAACCACGCCACGGCCACTGGACGGTGCCGGCCGGTTTCATGGAACTCGGAGAGACGCTTGCAGGAGGCGCTGCGCGCGAGACGCTGGAAGAAGCACTGGCAACCGTAGAGATCGGCCACCAGTTCGCATCAGTCGACGTTGTCGACGCCGGGCAGGTACACATTTTTTTCGCCGCTAAGCTGGTAGGCAGTTACGGCGTCGGCGAAGAAAGCCTGGACACGCGCTTATTCAGCGAAGACGAAATCCCCTGGGATGACCTGGCCTTTCACAGCGGTCGTTTCGCATTGCAGAAGTACTTCGAGGATCGCGGCCGCAACAACGGTGTGCATTTTCACGAATTGAGGCGATCACGCCGTCCCAATAAACCCTAGTTTGCAGCAGCCTGCTGCAACCGTGAGTTGAGCGCATCGGGTGGCAGATAGCCGCTGATCAGCGTGCCATCATCGAGCACGATCGCAGGCGTTCCGCTGAGCCCGACATCCTGTCCCATCATGTACTGTTTCGTGATCGCCGACGAGTCGCACTTGTTCGACTCGAAACTGTGATCCAGCTTCGCAGCCGTCAGCGCCGAGCTGCGATCACGAGCACACCAGATATCTTCCGACGTACTCCAGGAACGAGACGCCGGGCCATTGCGCGGATAGAGCATGTAACGAATTTCGATGCCGCGTGCGAGGTAATCATCAATCTGGCTGTGGAGCTTTCGGCAATAGCCGCAGTCCACGTCGGTGAAGACCGTGACCCTGTACTTGACCTCTTCCGGCGAGAACATAATCACTTCGTCCTCGTCTATGGAAGACATCAATGTCCGCCGCGCGTCGACGCGACTGCGCTCACTCAGGTTCACCTGCTGATCGAGATCGATCAGATCACCCTGCAACAGAAAGCGGCCGTCTTCGGACACGTAAGCGACGATGGAGCCTTTTTGCACCGTGTACCAGCCGTTGATCGGGCTCGCATTGACATGCTCCGGGCTAATTTCCTGGAACATCTCGTCCATCTTCGCGCGAACCGCTTCCAGATGCGCATCATCGGCCGCGAACGCAGGGACGCTCCCCAGCGTAAGGCTGGCAACTAATAAAGAGCGGATTTTGGTGGCACGGGTCATCTTGAGGGTTCCTGAAAAGACAGCGGTCCTGGGTGATAGGACCGGCGTTATCACCGCCGGTTCCTTCTGAGAGCGCGAAGTCTAACAGAATGCACACCCTGTCCAGAAACCGCGTCAGCCCCGCGGGTGATGCTCGCCGTGCAGCTCTTTTAGCCGTTCACGCGCCACGTGCGTGTAGATCTGTGTGGTGGACAGGTCGCTGTGGCCGAGCAGCATCTGCACCACCCGTAGATCGGCGCCGCGATTCAGCAGGTGGGTCGCGAACGCATGTCGCAGACTGTGCGGCGACATCTTTTGGCGAACGCCGGCTTTTTCGGCGTAACGCTTGATAATGTGCCAGAACGCCTGGCGGGTCATGCGATCGCCGCGGCGGGTCGGAAACAGGTAATCCGTCTGCCGCTCCAGCAGGATCTCCATCCGCGGGCCATTGATGAATTCTTTCAGCCAGCGTTGCGATTCCTCGCCCAGCGGTATCAGACGCTCCCGATCGCCTTTGCCGACGATCCGTAACACGCCCTGATTGAAGTTGATCTGCGACTGTTTGAGATTAATGAGTTCCGAGACACGTAAGCCGGTGGCGTACAGCAGCTCGAGCATCGCGCGATCACGATGACCCAGTGGTTCGTCGGTGTTGGGCGCATTCAGTAATGAATCCACCTCGTCCTCCGACAGGGTCTTTGGCAGCGTGCGTCCGATCCTCGGCATCTCAATGTCTGCGGTCGGGTCGGTGCCGCGCAGGCCTTCGCGCATAATGTAGCGAAAGAAGCGGCGGAAGCTCGATAGCTGACGCGCTGTAGAGCGCGGCTTCGCGCCTGCCTCAACGCGCTGTGCAATGAACCCCAGCAGATCGGCCTTTTCGGCACTGTTAATCGACTTGTTCGACTCGGCCAGCGCGCGCGCCAGTGTCATCAGATCGGCACGATAGGCACCGAGCGTGTTCTTGGACAGGCCACGTTCCATCCATATGGCATCAAGAAACTGATCCACCAGTTCTCCGGAACGAGCGACTATCTGCGACTCTGGCGTGCTTTGTTTGTTGCTACTACCCATATCGTCCATCTTCTCTGCCGCGCAATCCTTTGCTGCGATACACCTGCAAACCGGGCTGTCAGACTGGTAGCATACGCCCTTCCGAGACTCGGAATGTTCTACCAACCCCCTCGGCGAAACTGCCAATGCACCGCCAAACGACGGATATTTCGAGGTTTCTCAGTATGGGGACGACTCCCGGCATGCGGCGTGACCGCTGTCACAGAAACCACAAGGCATTAACATAAAGTGAACTGGGTCACACGCATCGTTCAGGTCATCTGGGGGCTCTACGCCTGGCTGTGCTTCGCGCTGGCCTGTGTTTTCTCGCTGCTGGTGGCCTTATTCGTCCCGGGCGCCCGTCGCCGGCAGCGGCTCGTGACCTGCGCTGCCCGGATGGTGTTCGTGCTGGCCGGCGTGTCGGTCACTATCCGCGGTCTCGACAACCTGCCCACGGACAGCTGCGTCGTCGTCGCCAATCACGCCAGTTACGTCGACGGCGTGCTGCTCAACGGCTATCTCCCGTCACGATTCGGCTTTGTCATCAAGGGAGAGATGCGCAGCATCCCGGTGGTTCATTTCCTTCTGCGCCGCTCCGGTTGCAAGTTTGTAGAGCGCAAGGAGGCCGCCGGCAGCTCGCGCGACGCAAGGCAGTTGGTGAAAGCCGCTCTCGGTGGTGAGTCTCTTGGTTTTTTTCCGGAAGGCACGTTTCGCCGCGAAAGCGGCGTCGGCCGATTCCGGCCGGGGGCGTTTGTCGCCGCTGTAAAGGGGGAAATGCCGGTGGTGCCGATAGCGATCCTGGGGACCCGGAAGATGCTGCCCTCCGGTCGATTGCTGCCGAAAAAAACGGCACTGACTATCGACGTGCTGCCGGCGATTGCGCCCGGTGACGAGGATTTTTCCAGCAGCCGGAACCTTGCGGAAAAATCTCGGCAGCGGATTCTGGATGCACTGGGCGAGCCGGACCTGATCTGAACTCCCTGCCGCCGCTTCTACCAGATATCTTGTATTGCACTGGCCGTTCAAATCCCCGACAGTAGCGCACGTTTTGACCGATCGCCGATTAAGGAGACACCCGAAATGAGTTCTGACGCCGTTGTCATTGTTGCCGCAAAACGCTCGCCGCTGGGCGCGTTTCAAGGCGCGCTTGCCGGTGCGGCGAGCCCTGAACTGGCCGCGACCGCAATGCGCGCGTGCATTGCCGAATCCGGTCTTCAGGCCAGTGATATCGACGAGGTCCTGATGGGCTGTGTGCTACCGGCCGGTCTCGGCCAGGCCCCGGCGCGCCAGGCATCGATACAGGCCGGCATACCACTGCGGGCCGAATGTACGACGCTTAACAAGGTGTGCGGCTCAGGCATGAAAGCGACCATGCTCGGCAACGACCTCATCAAGGTCGGCAGTGCCGGCGTCGTCATGGCCGGCGGCATGGAATCGATGACGAACGCACCCTACCTCATGCCGAAAGCACGTGGCGGCTACCGCATGGGTCATCAGCAGGTGCTCGACCATATGTTTTTCGACGGTCTGCAAAATCCGCAGGACGGCCACATGATGGGGCACTTCGCCGAGGAAACTGCGAAAAAGTACTCACTCAGCCGAGAAGACCAGGACGCTTTCGCCGTTAAGTCGGTCATGCGCGCACGCGCGGCCCTGGACAGCGGTGCATTCGTCAACGAGATCGCCCCCGTGACGATCACCACGCGCAAAGGCGATGTCACGATCAGTCAGGACGAAGGCCCGGGCGCTGCGAAGCCCGAGAAGATTGCCTCGCTGCGACCCGCTTTCGCGAAACACGGCACCGTTACCGCAGCCAGTTCATCATCTATTTCCGACGGCGCGGCGACGCTGCTGTTGATGAGTGCGGCGGAAGCCGACCGGCGCGGACTCAAACCACTGGCGACTATCGCCGGGCATTCCGGTTTCGCGCACGAACCCGAGTGGTTTACGACCGCGCCGGTATTTGCGATAAGAGCCCTTCACGAAAAGCTCGGCTGGACACCGGACACGGTTGACCTCTACGAGATTAACGAGGCGTTTGCCTGCGTGACCATGGTCGCGATGCGCGACGTTGGCCTCGACCACGCCAAAGTCAATATTAATGGCGGCGCCTGCGCACTCGGGCACCCGATTGGTGCGACGGGTGCCCGAATCATCGTCACGCTGCTGCACGCCCTCAGAAACCGGGGCCTGAAGCGCGGCGTGGCATCCCTCTGCATAGGCGGCGGCGAGGCCGTCGCAATTGGAATCGAAGTCAGCCAGGAATAAGGAATACTCAATGGATCTCGAAAACGCGAAAGCGGTTGTTACAGGGGGCGCATCCGGACTGGGATTTGCCACCGCACAAAGAGTCATCGCCGCCGGAGGCCATGCCGTCCTGCTGGACGTCAACGAGGAACAGGGCGCTGCGAGCGCAGCAGAACTGGGAGACCGGGCGTTGTTTATCCGCACCGATGTCTCCGACGAAAGCACTGTTAAAGCAGCCATGCAGACTGCCAGCGAGTTCATGGGCGGCATCACGCTGGCCGTGAACTGCGCCGGTATCGCCACCGCAGGCCGTACACTGGGCCGCGAAGGCCCATGGCCGGCAGAGAACTTCAACCGCGTTATCCAGATCAATCTGCTCGGGACTTACATCGTCACCAAGGAAGCCGCAGCCGTCATGCAGCTCAACGAGGCCAACGACAACGGTGAGCGCGGCGTCGTCATCAGCACAGCATCGGTTGCCGCTTTCGAAGGCCAGATCGGCCAGGCCGCCTATTCTGCATCCAAGGGCGGCGTTGTCGGCATGATGCTGCCGCTGGCGCGCGAGTTTGCGCAATTTGGTATCCGGGTCGTTACGATTGCGCCGGGCATCTTCCTGACACCGATGATGGCCGGTATGCCTCAGGAAGTGCAGGACTCACTTGGCAAACAGATACCGTTTCCGCCCCGACTCGGTCGGCCGGAGGAATATGCGGATACTGCCGCTTTCATCTATGGGAATCCGGTTGTCAACGGGGAGACTATTCGTATTGATGGTGCTATACGAATGCAGCCGAAGTAATTCTTGCTGACCTCGACGAACTGGCATTTTCGCAGGGTCATCGGTCTGGAAGGTGTATACCGGAAATAAAGCGGATCTCGATCCCGCTTGACGGGACCGCAGGGAGCCATTCCCTGTAAGTACTCTGTCGCCCGCCCGCCTGCGCCGATTACCGTTCGTCCATGTCAGCAAGAACTACTGTGCTCACATACCAGAGTAGTTAGGCCCACCCCCACCTTCAGGCACCGTCCAGACAATATTCTGCGTCGGATCTTTAATATCGCAGGTCTTGCAGTGCACACAGTTCTGCGCATTGATCTGGAATTTTTTGTCCGCGCCCTCCCCGACGACTTCATAAACACCGGCCGGACAATACCGCTGTGCCGGTTCATCGAAATTCGGCAGATTGTGGCTGATTGGAACGGTATCGTCCTTCAGCGTCAGGTGTGACGGCTGGTCCTCTTCGTGATTCGTGCTCGAGAGGAAAACCGACGATAAGCGATCGAAGGTCAGTTTGCCGTCGGGTTTCGGGTAATCGATGACCTGGCTGTCGGCCGCCTTTTGCAGGGACTCGTGATCAGGCTCCGTGTTTCTCCAGGTAAACGGCAGTTTACCGAAGAAAATGTTCTGGTCGACAAACGCGAAGGCCGCGCCCCAGAAACTGCCGAATTTGTGCAGACCGGGTCCGAAATTTCGACCGCTATGCAGTTCCTTATAGACCCAGGAGGTTTTCACCGCTGCTTCATAGTCGGACAGTTCGGGCGCATTGGTATCGGCCAGCGCTTTGTGAACACTTTCCGCCGCCAGCATGCCGGTCTTGATCGCCGTATGCGCGCCTTTGATCTTGATGCCATTGAGAAATCCGGCCGCACAGCCGATCAGCAAACCACCGGGGAACGCCAGTTTCGGCAGGGACTGCAGGCCGCCCTTGTTAACGGCGCGGGCACCGAATGCAATGCGCTTGCCGCCTTCGAGGTAGCGGCGGATTTTCGGGTGCAGCTTCCAGCGCTGGAACTCATTGAACGGCGACAGGTACGGATTCCGGTAATTGAGCGCGACAATGAGTCCTGCGAAGACCTTGCTATCCGCCGCGTGATAAAGAAACCCACCGCCCTCCGTATGCTTATCGAGTGGCCAGCCTGCGGTGTGTACGACGAGTCCTTCCTCATGCAGCGCAGGATCGATATCCCAAACCTCCTTGATACCAAGTCCGTAGTGCTGCGGATCGGAATCCTTGCGCAGATCGAATTTTTCAATCACCTGCTCACTCAGATTGCCACGCACACCTTCGGCGAATATCGTGTATTTACCCAGCAGTTCATAGCCCGCCTGATAAGACGACTTTCTTACACCGTCTTTGCCGATACCCATATCGCTGGTCGCGACACCGGTTACGCGGCCGTCGGATGCGTACAGAACCTCGGACGCCGCAAACCCGGGAAATACGTTCACGCCCATCGCCTCGGCCTGCTCGCCCAGCCACTGGCACAGCTGGCCCAGACTGATGATGTAGTTGCCCTTGTTGTGCATGGGCCGTGGCAGGAACAGACCGGGTACCGGCACAGCGCCGGAGTCGCTGGTCAGGTAGTGGACACGATCGCCGCTGACTGCCGTCGTCACGGGAGCGCCCTTTTCCCGCCAGTCCGGAAACAACTCATCGAGACCGGTAGGTTCAAATACGTTTCCAGACAGGATATGGGCACCGATCTCCGAGCCCTTCTCGACAACGACGACCGACAGATCGCTGTCCAGCTGCATCAGCCGGCACGCTGCCGCCAGCCCGGAGGGGCCACCGCCAACGATAACAACATCAAACTCCATTGATTCACGTTCAGTTACATCCGACATCGGTGCTTTCCCCGTTATGCTCCAAGCCTGTTCCGGCAACCGCTGTGGCAGCTTTATTTCCGGCAATGTAATCTTGCCGGGCCGTCTCCGCAGACAAAATACAGGTAAAAGGGTAGATTGGAAATTCGCGACGCCTACGAGAACAGCCTTTCCCGGGAGGGACACGTTCGCGATCCGGCCCAGATCGAAGTCATCGGGAAACTCGAGGACCTCAAGCGGCGCATCGAAGCCTGCAAACCTATGCGGTGCGGCCTGCTGGGGTTTATTTCGGGCAGGCGCCAAGCCGACGCGAGCTCCGTGAAGGGCCTGTACATCTGGGGCGGAGTCGGCCGCGGCAAGACCTTCCTGATGGATTTGTTCTTCGACAGTCTCGAAACGAGTGGGAAAAAGCGCATTCACTTTCATCGCATGATGCGCGACGTGCACGAGCGGATGCGCGCACTGGGCGATATCGAGGACCCGTTGGACGCCGTCGCAGCGGGAATCGCGAGCGAGACCCGGGTTTTGTGTTTCGACGAGTTCTTCGTCAGCGATATCGGCGACGCGATGATCCTCGGCCGATTGCTTGACGGGCTTTTCCGGCGTGGCGTCACGCTCGTCACAACCTCCAATTCGGAGCCCGACGAACTCTATAAAGACGGTTTGCAGCGCCAGCAGTTCCTGCCGGCCATAGCGTCGATCAAACAGAATACCGACGTTGTACATATGGATGGCGACAACGACTACCGACTGCGCCTGCTGCAGAAGGCCGGTACCTACCTGACGCCCGATGACGCCAGGGCAACGGAGAGGCTGAACTTCTTTTTCGACGAATCCGCTACCAGTCAGATACGCCAGAACAGGGAGTTGGAAATCAACGGGCGGCGGATACCAACCCTGAAGTGCGCCAAGGGTGTTGCATGGTTCGGCTTCAGTGCCCTGTGCGACGGACCGCGCAGCCAGGCCGACTATATCGAAATCGCCCGCTGGTACCCGAGCGTCATCGTCTCGGCCGTGCCGTTACTGGATGCGCGCTCGGAAGACCAGGCGCGCCGCTTTATCGCGCTGGTCGACGAATTTTACGACCGCCGCGTAAAGCTCATCGTGTCGGCAGCCGCGCCCGCCGAGTCGCTGTATACCGGCACACGACTGAATTTTGAATTCGATCGCACGGCAAGCCGCTTAATCGAGATGCAGTCTGCGGAGTATCTCGCTCTGCCGCATCTTGCGTGATAAATTGCCTGCATGGATAACGAACTCAGACTTGAGAATTTTCTGCCGTATCGGCTGGCCGTGCTGTCCAATACCGTCAGCACCACGGTTGCCAGAGCCTACGACAAACGCTTTAGCGTCTCGATACCGGAATGGCGGGTCATCGCTGTACTGGGCCGCTTTCCCGGCCTTTCCGCCGTCGAAGTTGCCGGGCGCACACTCATGGACAAAGTCGCCGTCAGTCGCGCGGTAACGAAGCTGGTCAAGAACGGCCGTATCGATCGTGAATTTGCCGATGCCGACAAACGCCGGTCTATTCTGAACCTCTCGGAAGAAGGCAAAAAACTACACGATGAAATCGCGCAGCTGGCTCTGCAGTTCGAGAGCGACCTGCTGCAGGGATTTAGCGAAGAAGAGGTGGAAACCCTCAATAGCATCATGGAACGATTGCTGGCGCGCGCCAGCCTTATCGGCTCTCCCTAGCCGTCGATTTCGCCTCCGGCACCGGATCTCTGTCATAAGGGGTGGTTTCAAACTCAATTACGGTATAATGCCCGCGCCATTTCGGGCCCTAAATTTTTTGGTCGCTGCGAGCGGCCGGAGTAAAACGTGGCAGCAAAAGAAAACCGTCGGGTCGGCGATACCAAACAGGCCATTGTCGACGGAATCACCTCCGCCAGAGTCCATTCAAAGACTCTCAGCAGTACCGCCCAGAAAAAACAGTTCCTGCAACAGTACGTTGAAGACGTGCCGGTTGAAGATCTGCTGGGTCGTTCCGAAGCGATCATGGCCAGAGCGGCGCTCGATCACCTGGAGTTCGGTGCCAAACGCCGTAAAGGTCAGGCACTGCTGCGCATTTTCAACCCGACCGAGAAAGAGCACGGCTATACGTCGGCGTATACGGTCGTTGAGATGGTCAATGACGACATGCCGTTCCTGGTGGATTCCGTTTCAGCCGCCATCAACCGCCACAACCTGGCGGTCAATGTAACGATTCACCCAATCATATGGGCAAAACGCGACGGTAAGGGAAAACTCACCGATATCGCGAAGCCCGCCGCCAAGGGCGCGCGCGCGGAGTCCTTTATCCGCCTGGCGATCGAACGCGAAACCGACGCAGCTCAGATCAAACTGCTGCGCCAGGAAATTATCAAAGTCCTTGCAGACGTAAGGGTCGCCGTACGCGACTGGCAAGCTATGCGTCAGCGCATGGTGGAGACCCGCGAATTGCTCGATAACGGCCCCAAAGGAGTTGATCCGTTACTGCGAACGGAGAGCAAGGCGCTGCTCGACTGGATGGCCGACGACCATTTCACGTTCCTCGGTTATCGTGAATACGAGCTCAAGAAGAAAGGCAGGCGGGTTTTCCTGAATTCGGTAACGGGCAGCGGCCTGGGCGTACTGAGCCGCGATAATCGCGGCTCAGGATCCGTTGAGCTGACAGCGGAGATGCGCCGGCTCACGCGATCCCGGGACTGGCTGATCCTGACCAAGGCAAATTCGCGCTCCACAGTTCACCGCTCCGCATTTCTCGACTATGTTGGCGTCAAGGTATACAACGCAAAGGGCGAAGCTATAGGTGAACGGCGCTTTATCGGCCTGTTCACCTCGGTCGCGTATAACGAGAGCCCGAAGAACATTCCGCTGCTGCGACACAAGATCCAGAAGGTCTTCGAGCGTGCTGAAGTCGACGAACACGGACATCGTGGCAAGGCGCTGTCGCACATCATCGAAACCTATCCGCGCGAAGAGCTTTTCCAGAGTACGGTTCAGGATCTGGCGCGAACGACCTTCGGTATTCTCAATCTGCAGGACCGGCAACGCGTCAAATTCTTCCTGCGCCGGGATACGTTTCGCCGCTTTTTTTCCTGCCTCGTCTTTGTTCCACGCGAGAAATACACAACGGCCATCAGAAAGCGTATTGAAGCGCTACTGAACGATGCGTTCGCCGGCATCGGCGTCGACTCCGCCGTGCAGATATCAGACTCCGCGCTTGCGCGTGTACATATCATCGTGCGCACCGCCGACGGCGTACGGCCGCGTATCAGTATTCAGGAGATAGAAGACAGGATCGTAGACCTCGTTGTCACCTGGGCCGATCGCCTGCAGCAACAACTGCTCGAACAGTTCGGACATGACGAGGGGCATCGACTCTTTAGAGCCTATGGACAGGTCTTTCCGGCCGGTTATCAGGAGAATACGTCACCTGCCGAAGCCTGTTCCGATATCCGGCGCATTGACGACATGCTCGGTGATGACATCGACCGGACCGTTGAGCTTTACGTTCCGGAAGACTCCGAGCCCGGCCATCTGCATTTCCTGATCTACAGTACCGACGAACCCATTTCCCTGTCAGACGCGCTGCCAGTCATCGAAAACATGGGGGTCGCCGTGTATTCGGAACGGCCTTACAAGGTGACGCTCGCCTCCAGACGACGTTTTTGGATTCAGGATTTCCATCTGTTGCACGACGGCAGCAAAGCCATCGATTTCGCTGCAGCGGGCGCGCGCTTCGAGGCCTGTTTCCTGGCCGTCCTGGCTGGTGACGCCGAAGACGACGGCCTCAACCGGCTGGTGCTCAACTGTGGTCTCGACTGGCGTCAAACGGCACTACTTCGATGCTATGCAAAACACATTCAGCAGCTCGGT
Source organism: Woeseiaceae bacterium (assembly GCA_021773035.1). Taxonomy (GTDB): domain Bacteria; phylum Pseudomonadota; class Gammaproteobacteria; order Steroidobacterales; family Woeseiaceae; genus UBA1847. The sequence continues at coordinate 385,572 of JAJFKU010000063.1, read as the reverse complement.
CTGCCATTTAGCCAGGCCTATATGGAAGACGTACTGGTCGCGCACGCAGCTTTGGTACCGCTGCTTGTGAGGCAGTTCGAGCTGCAGTTCGACCCGGACGTATCCAAATCTCGCCGCAGCAAGGAACTCCGGCGTGTAAACGCCGCCGTCCAGCGCGGTGTCGCCGACGCCAGAAACGTCGATGAAGACAGAATCCTCACAGCGTTCTCCGGCGGCATCAATGCCACCTTGCGCACCAACTATTTCCTGAGAGAGGACGGCAAACCAAAACCTTACATTTCGATCAAACTGGACCCGGCGCAGCTACCCGAGATTCCGTTGCCGAGACCAAAGTTCGAGATCTTTGTCTATTCCCCCGAAGTTGAAGGTGTCCACCTGCGCGGCGGAGATATCGCCCGTGGTGGTCTGCGCTGGTCCGACCGGCGCGAGGATTTCCGCACGGAAGTACTTGGCCTGATGAAGGCGCAGGTGGTGAAGAACACCGTCATCGTTCCCACCGGCGCGAAAGGCGGGTTTTTCCCCAAACGCGCGCCAAGCGGTGACCGTGACGCCATCATGAAAAACGGTATCCACTGCTACAAGACGTTCATTCATGCATTGCTGGACGTCACCGACAATGTGATCGACGGCGATGTCGTCACACCGGAGGGCATCATTCGCCGCGACGGCGAAGACCCTTACCTGGTTGTCGCGGCCGACAAGGGAACGGCGACGTTCTCTGATATCGCGAACGGTATATCGGCAGATTATGGCTTCTGGCTGGACGACGCCTTCGCCTCCGGCGGATCGGCGGGTTACGACCACAAAAAAATGGGCATTACCGCTCGAGGCGCCTGGGAAGCCGTCAAACGGCACTTTCGTGAGATTGGCCTGAACACGCAGACAGACCCGTTCACTGTCGCCGGCGTCGGCGACATGGCCGGGGATGTTTTTGGCAACGGCATGCTGTTGTCGAAAAAGATAAAGCTGGTCGCTGCCTTTAATCACCAGAATATTTTCCTGGACCCCGATCCCGATCTGGCAAGCAGCTATCGCGAACGCCAGCGTCTTTTCAAAACACCGCGTATTGGCTGGGAAGACTACGACGACTCCCTGATATCGAAAGGCGGCGGTGTTTACTCGCGTCAGGCCAAGACGATTCGACTCAGCAACGAAGTCCGTAAGTTGCTGGATATTGACGACGCCTCGCTAAAACCCGACGAACTCATCAGCGCAATTCTCAAAATGTCGGTCGATCTGCTGTGGAACGGCGGTATCGGCACCTATGCCAAGGCCAGTCACGAAGGCCATGCAGACGTCGGCGACCGTAGCAACGACGCCGTACGCGTCAATGCCAATGAACTGCGCTGCAAGGTTATCGGCGAAGGCGGCAATCTCGGTATCACGCAGCTGGCGCGGGTGGAGTACAGCCTGCTTGGCGGTCGCATCAACACCGACTTCATCGACAACTCGGCGGGAGTAGACAGCTCCGACCGTGAGGTCAATATCAAGATACTGCTAAGCAACGCAGCCAAGGAAAAAGGCTTGACGCGTGCGAAACGCAATACCCTGCTCAAGTCCATGACCGACGATATTGCCGAACTGGTACTGCGGAACAATTATCTGCAAACGCAGTCGATCAGCATGAGCGAAACCCTGTCAGCCGACCGCATCGACGAAACGGCCCGCCTGATTACCGATCTCGAGCGCACCGGGCTGCTGGACCGGGATATAGAATTCCTGCCCGACGAAGTCGAGATCGACGAAAGAAGAAGCCGCAAACTCGGGTTCACCCGGCCCGAGCTTGCCGTGGTACTGAGCTACGCAAAAATCGATTTATACAACGGCCTCATCGACTCCGAGGAATCGCTGGAGGAATTCCTCGCTATCGACCCACAGCGCTATTTTCCGGCCGTACTCAGACGCCGCTACGCTGATCTGCTACCCGGGCACCGACTAAGCCGCCAGATTCTGGCAACACTGGTGGCAAATGACCTCGTTAACCGTATGGGCCCCGCATTCGTCAAACGTGTGCAGCTGGACACCGGCGCCAATATCGTTACCGTTGCCCGCGCCTATAAGGTCGCCCGTATTATCTGCAGAGCCGGACCGCTGTTAAGAAAGATCGAATCGCTGGACTACAAGATTCCGGCCAGCGCCCAGGTTTCGATGATGTTCGAGGTAAGCCGGACCTTGCGGCATGTCTGCTACTGGCTGATCGAACAGTACGGAGACGAACTCGATATCGTGAAATCGGTCGAGCGCCTGAAGGACAACATGTCGCGTATCTACTCGCGTTCCGCCACTTACCTGTCGCGCGCCAGCCGTACCCGCAACGAAAAAGCCGAACAACGCTACATCGCAATGGGCGTCCCCGAAAAACTCGCCAACCGCATGTCCGTCCTGCTGCTGACAAGACCCGCGCTGGACATGGCCGACCTCGCCGCCGAGCGCAAGCGCGACGTGCTGGACGCGGCACGCCTGTACTCACACTTCAACGATGAGCTGGGCCTTTACTGGCTGCACAATCAGGCGGAAGACCTCAACGTCGATGGCCGCTGGCAGGCGATGGCGCGTAGTAATCTGCGCGACGAATTCTACCGACTGAGGCGCAAACTCGCGTTCCAGCTATTGTCGGCAAGAAGCAAGCGCGAACCGGGAGAAATCGCAGATACCTGGCTGCAGAAACACGCTGTCGGAGTTGAACGCTTCAAAGCGATGATCGACGAAATGAAACTACGCGGTACAGTCGATTTTGCTACGCTTTCGGTTGCCGCGCAGGAACTGCAGGACTTGATCGCAAACTAACCGGGACCTCGTTTGGGGTCACCTAATCGGGAGCAGGAATGGCTGGCAAGCTGGTGTTGTGTCGTCACGGTCAAAGTGACTGGAATCTGAAAAATCTGTTTACCGGGTGGACGGATGTCGACCTGACAGAAAAAGGTAACCAGGAGGCAATAGCCGCCGGTCGCCTGCTGCAGGATCTCGGCTATGAGTTCGACATCGCTTATACATCGGTACTGAAACGCGCCATTCGCACACTCTGGCATATACAGGACCAGATGGATCGCATGTGGATACCGGTGATTCGGGACTGGCGCCTGAACGAACGCCACTACGGCAGCCTGCAGGGGCTCAACAAGGCTGAGACGGCGGCAAAATACGGCGACGACCAGGTACACATCTGGCGCCGCAGCTACGACATTCCACCTCCCGAACTCGAAGTGGACGACGAGCGGCATCCGGCTCAGGACCCGCGCTACCGTGGTATCGAGGGCCTGCCGGCCACAGAATCGCTGGCGACCACGCTGGAACGGGTTCTACCGTGCTGGAACGACGTTATCGCTCCCGAACTCAGGGCAGGCAAGAACGTTCTGATCGCTGCACACGGCAACAGTTTGCGCGCGCTGGTCAAGATGCTGGACAAGGTGTCGAACGATGACATTACCGGCTTTAACATTCCGACCGGAGTGCCGCTCGCTTACCGTCTGGACGATGACCTGCAGCCGCTGTCGCGTGAGTTTCTCGGCGACGCCGACGCGATCGCCAAAGCCGCGGCAGCTGTCGCCGCACAGGGAAAGTCAACCTGAACGTTTAGCTCTGCGTACCCGCTTTCGAACGCGGCTTTCGAGCGGTGGGGTCGACGATGCGCATCAGGCCCTCCTGCGCCGTTGACGCAACCAGCCTGCCGTCCTCACTAAACAACTGCCCTCGCGCGAAGCCTCTCGCACCTGAGGAATTCGGACTGTCCATCGCGTAGAGCAGCCACTCGTCCACCTTTACCTCGCTGTGAAACCACAGCGCATGATCGAGGCTCGCCATAATCAAGCCACCCCGTGTAAACGACAGGCCGTGCGGCATTGTCGCCGCACCGAGAAGTTCGTAGTCAGAAACGTAGGTCAGTAGATTTTGATGCAACACCGGATCGTTCGGCAAAGTATCGACCGCGCGAATCCAGACGTGTTTCAGCGGCGGTAGTTTTTGCGGCGCGTCGAAATTCACAGGCTCAACATGGCGGAACTCGAAGGGTCGCTTGTCGGTCAGAAAACGCCGCATTTTGGATGGGATATGCTCGAGCATATCTTTGGCGACCTCGGTCAGGTCCTTGATGCCATCCGGCCCGGGCACGTCCGGCATCGCCGAGTGATGCTCAAGACCGGCCTCGGGGTTCTGAAACGACGCCGCCAGATTCAGAATCGGCCGTCCATGCTGGATCGCGACTACACGGCGATTGGAAAAGCTGCCACCATCTCGTGAGCGATCGACTTCGTAAATGATCGGTGCGTTGACATCGCCGCGGCGCAAAAAATAGGCATGCAATGAGTGGGCTACCCGGCCATCAACTGTGCGTTGCGCCGCGGATAAGGCCTGGCCGATAACCTGCCCGCCGAACACCTGCGGTCCGCCAAGGTCGTGACTGGCACCACGAAAAATATTGTCCTCAATGCGTTCGAGACCAAGCAGTCCGATGAGGTCTTCAAGTACCGGATTCATCGTCATCAGGTGCCGCAACGACCGCCATCGACGGCGATACCGGTACCGCTGACGAACATCGCATCGTCGCTGGCCAGAAACAAGACGACCTTTGCGATGTCTACCGGCTCGCCGAGGCGTTTCGCCGCCGAGTTTTTGATGCAGTGATCCCGCAGCGCCTTGTCCCGACGAAATACATCGCGGCTGCCCGGCGTCATGACGCCGCCGGGTTGGACGTAGTTTGCTGTAATGCCGAACTCGCCGATCTCGACCCCCAGCGCACGCGTCAGGTTGGCAAGGTCCTGCTGCGAGCGGTCAAACGCATCGTCCGCATCGGCCGCGAACGAACTTCTCAGGAAACCCATGTTGATAATACGACCCGCCGGACTTTTCTTCAGGTGCGGCAGAGCGGCACGACATATCGACAAGGTCAGCGCAGCGCGAGACTGCAGCAGCCGTTCGAGATTCTCTGCCGATGCCGGCATCGGATCGCTATACGCGATAGGAAACTCGTTCACGAGAATATCGATACCGCCCAGCATATCGACCGCCTGTTGCACCAGGGCCGGCATTTGATCCGCGTCGACCAGATTCGTTGAGAGTCCGGTAATTCCCTTCACGCTCGCGAAATGTTGCTCCGCGCCGCTGTTCTTTGTGTCGGCCGCCAACACGGTCGCACCGTGTTTGATCAGAGTCCGTGCGGCCGCTTCGCCGATACCGCTGCCCGCCGACAAAACCAGCGCGTTCAGGCCATAAAGTCGCAGAGGTTCACCCATGCAATTTCCTTAGTTTTTCATAAGCTTGGCTGCCGATTCTAACGCGGAATTTCATGATATGCTTGCCCAATAAGAAAAACTTTACTCCGTCAGGGAAGATCATGTCCGATAAGCGAATCTCCGTCGGCCTCGTTCAGATTGCTCCCGTCTGGCTCAACCGCGATGCGACTATCGACAAGATCGTAAGCTGGATAGACAAAGCCGCCGCCGAAGGCTGCACACTGGTCGTGTTTGGCGAGGCACTGCTGCCCGGCTACCCCTTCTGGGTGGAGCGTACCGACGGCGCCCGCTTCGATTCTGCCCTGCAGAAATCGCTGTACGCACACTATGTATCGCAGGCCGTGTGCGTCGAAAACGGCGATCTCGAACAAATCAGTGCCGCCGCCCGCAAACATGGCATTTCGATCTATCTCGGAACGATCGAGCGCGCGTCGGATCGCGGTGGACACAGCCTCTACTGCTCAATGGTGTACATTGACGCTGCTGGCACGATCGGCTCGGTACACCGCAAGTTAATGCCGACTTACGAGGAACGTCTCGTCTGGGCGATCGGCGACGGCAACGGCCTGCAAACGCACCGCGTCGGCCCGTTTACTGTCGGCGGCCTTAACTGCTGGGAAAACTGGTTACCGCTGGCGCGAGCGTCCCTTTACGCCCTCGGCGAAGACCTGCATGTCGCAATCTGGCCGGGCAGCGAGAGAAACACCGCGGATATCACGCGCTTTATCGCTCGAGAGAGCCGCTCGTTTGTCGTTTCCGTGTCCGGCCTGATGCGAAGGGAGGATATCGGGGCCGCGCTGCCGCACGCCGATGCGCTCGCAGATGCGGCCGACGATCTGATGGCAAACGGTGGCTCCTGCGTCGCCGCCCCAAACGGTGAATGGGTGCTTGCGCCGCAGTCCGGCGAAGAATCGCTGTACGTCGTTGAGATCGATCATCGGCGCGTTCTCGAAGAGCGCCACAGTCTCGATGTCGCGGGCCACTACTCCCGCCCCGACGTCACCCGACTGATCGTCAATCGCAAGCGGCAGACGACCGCCGAGTTTCTCGACAACGAGTAGGCAGTCCAGCGGCTACTTCTTGGGCGTTCCCGGCCCCATGAAGAACCAGATGATCAGCCCGAGGTGAACCAGTGGTAAGAATCCCGGACTATCCATGACACCCCCTATGTTATTGTTTAACCTTCTTATTTTAGTCCGAAGCACGCCGATGGTCGAGAAATGGTCACGAATTGCGAATGCTGCGGTCAGGATTGCCCGGCAGCAACGCCGTAGGCTTACACCATCAATCGCGTTCATCGGAGCAACCCACAATGCTGTACAACAACATTCTCGAAACCATCGGCAATACGCCGATTGTCAAACTCAATAAGCTCGGCCCGGAAGACGTCAATGTCTACGTGAAAATCGAGTCCTTTAACCCCATGGGATCGGTCAAGGACCGGTTGGCGCGCAACGTCATCGAACAGGCGGAAAAGGACGGTACATTAAAGCCCGGCCAGACCGTTATCGAAGCAACGAGCGGTAATACCGGCATCGGCCTCGCGATGGTCTGCGCACAGAAAGGCTATCCACTGGTCGTGACAATGGCCGAAAGCTTCAGCGTTGAGCGCCGCCGAATGATGCGTTTCCTCGGTGCCAAAGTCGTGCTGACGCCGGCGTCGCTGAAAGGCACCGGAATGCTGGCGAAGGCCACGGAACTCGCTGCAAAGCACGACTGGTTTCTGGTGCGGCAATTCGAGAACGAAGCGAACGCCGACGCGCATTCCAGGACTACCGCGCCGGAGATTCTCGATGCCTTTGCAGACCGCAAGCTCGACTACTGGGTCAGCGGATTCGGTACGGGTGGCACGCTCAAGGGCGTATCGCGCGTGCTGAAGGAAAAAAGCCCGCAAACGAAGGTCATCGTTTGCGAACCCGATAATGCGCAGATGCTCGGCAGCGGTACGCCGCAGGATCGGCTCGACGACGGCACGCCGCGCGACAGCCACCCGCTGTTTCGCCCGCATCTTATGCAGGGCTGGAGTCCGGATTTCATTCCCAGGCTCATGGAAGACGTTGTCGACGCCAGGCTGATAGACGGCATCGTGGCCATCGACGGCAACGAAGCCCTGCGCTTGTCGAAGGCGCTCGCACAGCAGGAAGGCATTTTCGTCGGTATCTCTGCCGGCGCGACACTGGCCGGAGCGCTCGCCGTAGCCGAAAAAGCGGAGCCTGGCGCCAACGTTCTGTGCATGCTGCCAGACACCGGCGAGCGCTACCTGAGCACGCCGCTGTTTGAAGACATTCCGGTCGACATGACGGAGGAAGAACAGATCATCGCGCACTCAACGCCGAGCGGCCGCTTCGATTCGCCACCGTCAACACCGGCGGCCGATGAAGACGCTGCAGCAGCGCCCGTCGTCGAGGAGGATGCCCGCGATTTCCTGGCATCGGTGACCGCCAACGCCGAGCAACCGGTCGTGTTGTTCGCGCTGGAATGGTGCGAATTCTGCTGGTCGGTGCGCAAGATGTTCGCTCACTACGGTATTCCGTATCGTTCAGTGGACCTCGATTCGGTCGCTTATCAGGACGGCAATCGCGGCGCAAAGATACGCGCCGCCATTCAGGATCAGACCGGGCAAAAGACGATTCCGCAAATTTACATCGGCGGTGCCCACGTCGGCGGCGCAACAGAGCTGTTCGATGCCGCCAGGGACGGCTCGATGGCAGATCTCTTGAGTAGCAGCGGAGTTACCTGGTCACCTGCGGAAGACCGCGATCCTTACAGCTTTCTGCCGACTTGGCTACATGCGCGCTAGGCCGTTGCAGCGGATGCATCTTCGTTGAAGAAAAACATACCCAGGGTCTCGGCAACACAGGCCGGCTTGCGCTGACCTTCGACTTCGATACGAACTTCGGAGGTCAGCAGCAAGGCACCCGCGCGCTGGCGCGCCTGCAGAACGGTCGCCCGACCGCGTAGTCGGGAACCCACCGGCACGGGCGCATAAAATCGCACCTTGTTCAGGCCGAAGTTAATGGCCCGGGCGAGATTCTCGACCTCGACGAATTTCCCCGTCAGCGCCGGAATCAGCGCCAGGGTCAGGTAGCCGTGCGCGATCGTTTTACCCTCCGGCATTTCCTTGGCGGCCCGCTCGATATCAACATGAATCCACTGATGATCCGCTGTTGCCTCAGCAAACTGGTCGATGCGGTGCTGATCGATAACCACCCAGTCGGAAAGTCCGACCTCCTCGCCGACCAGCGCTTTTGCATCTTCGATGGATGTGATGATGCGCAATTCAGCCGTCCTTCCCGTTCTGCTCCGATGGTAGATGCAGAACGTTAGCACAGCGCTCGCAGTTCACCCAACCGGAGTTACCATCCGTATAGTGCTCTTTCTTCCAGATCGGCAGCCTGATTTTTATCTGGTCGATGATGTAACGGCAAGCTTTGAAGGCCTCGTCGCGATGTGCTGCAGCGACGGCAACCCAGACGGCGCAGTCACCGATTTCAAGCGCCCCGGAGCGATGTACGCAATAGACTTTTCGATAGGGGTACTTCTGTAAGGCCTCATTCAGCACTTTTTCGCCTTCGCTGATCGCGAGCGGCTCATAGACCTCATACTCCAGACGCTCGACTTCGTGACCTTCGTTTTCGTTGCGTACCCATCCCTCAAACACGCAGTAGCCACCGGCAGCGGGATCTTTGAGCTTCTCACGAAGCTCGTCAACGGCGATATCGTCTTTCGCAATCGCGAACATATCAGCCACCAGCAACTGGCGGGAAAAGCAACACGGTATCGCCGTCGTCGACACCGCTGTCCCAGTCGGCCATGACATCGTTGACGGCTACTTTGCAGTGGCCCGCCGGCTCATCCGAACCATGACGGGACCGGGTTTGTACAAAAACGTCCATCGCCGTGTCCGCATCCAGCTCGAGGGTTTCGGAGGCTACCCCGGCCCGCTCACGAAACATCGCGAAGTAACAAACAGTAATCTTCTTCATCAGGTGGCCTGTAGTCGGCTGTTTTGCAGATCGTCCGGTGTATTTACGTTATCCAGCGACGTGCCGTCGTGTTGCTCCAGTAAACGCGTTTCCGACCGAATCAATATCTTCCTCGGGCAGTTGATACCGTCGTCGACGAACTGCCTGACGATTGCGCCGCAACCCCGATGGTAGATCGCACATAACGGCTCCGGCAAACCGTCGTAGCTGCTCTTATACGCTGTAAACGGCTGCTCGCCGCCACGCTGCTGTAAAAGCGTCTCGAGGGTTTGCTTATCGACGTTCGGCAAGTCGCAGGCAACAACCAGCCAGTCTACCGCCGGGTGCTCGTCCAGTGCCGAAAGAATACCTGCTACCGGGCCAAGATCATCGTAACGGTCAACGATTTTTTCGTAGCGTTGCCGCGCTTCGTCGTCACTCTGGTCGGCCCGGGTCGAGACAAATACTCTATCTACCGAAGCGCCGAGTAACCCGACGACAAAGTCGAGCTGCAACTGACCGTCGTGATCCAACAATGCCTTGTCGTGTCCCATGCGGCGACTTTTACCGCCAGCGAGAACCAGACCGAAAACAGGTTTATGCCCCACGCCGGAAGTCCTTCTTCCCACCCGATTTCGATATCAGCCTGGTATCGCTGATAACGATATCGTGCGATAACGCCTTCAGCATGTCATAAACGGCGAGCGCCGCAACGCTGGCGCCCGTGAGCGCCTCCATTTCCACACCGGTCTTGTGCGTCACTTTGCAGCGGCAATCGATCACGGCAAGATCAGCATCAATTGCGATCGATATCTTGCAGCTGTCCAGGCCCAGCGGATGACAAAAAGGAATGAGCTCATGCGTTCTCTTTGCGGCCATGACGCCGGCAATAATCGCGGTGGCAAACACCGGCCCTTTCTTGGTTGCAATCTCGTCACCGGATACCTGCGCCAGCACTTCCGGCGGCAACCTGAGTCGCGACTGCGCATGCGCCGCTCGCTCGCTGAGCGACTTCTCACTGACATCGACCATAGTGGGTCGATTGTCACTGTCAATGTGGCTCAGTTTGCTCATGTCATCCACCCATCCTGTACATCTCCACTTTCTGCAGAACATGATGCTCGGCCAGTTCCGGCGAGCGCAGCTCGCTGTAACGATCGGCGCGCTGCAACCAGATGCTGGACAGAATTCCCTGCAACTCGTCGTCGACGGCGCCATTCCTCAGCGATTTTCGCAGATCGGTACCCTGATTCGCGAACAGGCAGGTGTACAACATGCCGTCCGCGGACAGCCGCGCGCGGCTGCAGTCGCCGCAAAAAGGCTCGGTCACGGAGGAGATAAAGCCGATTTCGCCGGCACCGTCAACGTACTCATAACGCCGGGCAACTTCGCCGGGATAATTCCTGCCGACCGGCCGCAGCGGCCATTGCTGCTGGATTTTCGTCAGTAACTCACGGGACGGAACGACCTGATTCATGCGCCAGCCGTTACGATTGCCAACATCCATGAACTCAATAAGGCGCACAATAGTCCCGCTGCCGCGAAAATGCCGCAACAGGTCAATAATCGTATGATCATTGACACCCTTCTGCACTACGACATTTATTTTCACCGGGCCCAAGCCCGCGTCCTCTGCTGCTGCGATACCGGCGAAGACCTGTGCCAGATCGCCTCTTCCGCCGCTCATCGCACGAAACACTTTTTCATCAACGCTATCGAGACTTACGGTTACCCGGTGCAAACCGGCCTTTGCCAGTTTTTCAGCAGCCGCCGACAGCAGCACACCGTTCGTCGTCAACGCCAGATCATCAACGCCAGGCAGCTTCGCTAGACGCTCAACCAGCACCGCAATGTTCTTGTCCAGCAACGGTTCGCCACCGGTCAGTCGAATCTTGCTGACGCCGAGTTTGCAGGCCGCCGTCGCGACACGAACGATTTCGTCATAGGTCAGACGCTGCTGTCGTTTGAGGAACGCGTAGTCTGAATGAAACTCGGCCTCCGGCATACAGTAGGGGCAGCGAAAATTGCACTGGTCGAGCACCGAAATACGCAGGTCGTGCAATGGTCTCTGCAACGCATCGGCTATCGCTTGAGGGTCCTCGGCAGGGAGTTCGTCTGGGAACTGAGCGGATGTCATCAGGCTATTGTGCATTAAGTACCGCCGCGAGCCCAATACATTCAGATGTATTTCTCCGGGTTTGATAAGCTCTCCAATCGCCCGCCGCTCGGATTTTATCGATGAATGTGACCTTCACAGAAGAGGAACTCGCCTTTCGTCGCGAAGTCCGAACATTTTTTGAGACAGAGTTTCCCCAGGATATTCTGCAAAAACAGAATCGGGCCATCCCCCTGACGCGCGACGACATGGTTCGCTGGCACAAGGTCGCCTACGAGCGCGGCTGGGGCGCGCCTAACTGGCCGAAAGAATACGGCGGTACGGGCTGGAGCCCGGTCCAGAAGTACATATTCGCCGACGAACAGGCGCGCGCCAACGCGCCCGGATACCTGTCATTTGGCGTCTCGATGGTCGGCCCAATCATCTACACCTTCGGCAACGAGGAGCAGAAACAACGGTTCTTGCCGGATATCCTCAAGCTGGATACCTGGTGGTGCCAGGGTTATTCTGAGCCCGGTGCCGGCTCGGATCTGGCGTCGCTGAAAATGCGAGCCGATCGGCATGGCGACCACTATCTGGTCAACGGCACCAAGACCTGGACCACTCTCGGCCAGTACGCCGACTGGATTTTTTGTCTGGCACGCACCAACAGCGACGTTGCGCGACGGCAGGAAGGCATCAGCTTCATACTCATCGACATGAATCAGCCGGGTGTCAGCGTAACGCCGATCATCCTGCTCGACGGTGAGCACGAGGTGAATGAGGTCCATTTTGAAGATGTGAAGGTGCCACTCGAAAACCTGGTCGGCGAGGAAGGCAAGGGCTGGACCTACGGCAAGGTGCTGCTGCAGCACGAACGAACCGGGATTGCCGGCGTCGCCGTGTCGAAATTTCAACTGTCCCGTCTGCGCGCCCTGTCCGAACGCTCGATACGAGGCGCTGCTCCGCTGACCGGGAACAGCACTTTCATGCGTAAGATCGCTGCGGCTGAAGTCGAACTAAAGGCACTCGAATACACGGAGTTACGCACGCTTGCATCGGTTGCGTCCGGCAAGGCCCCCGGACCGGAGTCGTCCATTCTGAAGATCGCAGGAACCGAGCTGCGTCAGCAGATCGATGCCCTCTACCTCGAAGCATCCGGCTACTACGCGTTACCGTATGTACGCGAACAGTACAGCGTCGACTTTGCGGACGATGAGCGTGTCGGCGAGGGTTTGGATACCAATAGCTCCATGGTCTATTTCAATGATCGAAAAGTATCCATTTTCGGTGGCTCAAACGAAATTCAGAAGAACATTATCGCCAAGCATGTGCTTGGGCTATAGGGCAACAAGCCAATGGATCTTTCATTCAACGAAGTGCAAACGATGCTGGCCGACAGCATCGAGAAGTTTATCGCCAACGACTACGATTTCGACACGCGCCAAAAATATGCGGGCAGCGCAGTCGGCTACAGTCCGGAGGTTTGGCAGACGTTCGCGGAACTGGGTTGGACAGCGGTAAACTTCAGCGAAGAAGACGGTGGGTTCGACGGCGGTCCGGTCGATCTGATAATAGTCATGGAGCAACTCGGACGGGGGCTGGTCGTCGAACCGTATCTTGCCAACGTCGTGCTTGCCGGCGGCGTCCTGAAACGGGCGGCGAACCAGGCTCAGAAAGAACAATGGTTACAAGCTGTTATCGGCGGCGAACTCCAGGCCACGCTCGCATTCGTCGAGCCGTCGGCAGGCTATGACATAGAAAACGTTGCGACAACTGCCGTTCGCGATGGCGACTCATGGAAACTCAATGGGCACAAAGGCTACGTGCTCAACGGCGGCAGTGCTGAGTTGATCGTCGTTCCGGCGCGCACCTCCGGAGGCGGTAGCGATAGCAGCGGTATTTCTCTATTCGGTATCGACGCGAAGACTGTGGGATTGTCCGTTCGCGACTACGCAAGTATCGACGGCCAGCGCGCAGCGGAAGTATCGCTAAGCAACGTTGTGGTTGACGCTGAACGGCTTATCGGAAACGTCGACGAAGGATTCGAAGCGCTCTCGGACACTATCGCCGACGCGACTCTTGCCGTCTGCGCGGAAGCCGTTGGCATAATGACCCTGCTGACGGAAAAGACGGTTGAGTACTCGAAAAACCGCGTGCAGTTCGGGGTTCCTATCAGTAGCTTTCAGGCACTGCAACACCGGATGGTGGAAATGTATACCGCCTGCGAGCAAAGCCGCTCCCTGCTTATGTGGGCAGCAATGACGATGGCCGATGGCGGCGCGGGCGCAACGCAGGCGATGCACTCGATAAAATACCAGGTTGGGGTTGCCGGTAAACGCGTTGGCGAAGAAGCGGTCCAGATTCACGGCGGCATGGGTGTCACCTGGGAACTGGATGTCGCACACCTCTTCAAGCGACTGACGGCAATCGGGCTCCTGTTCGGAGGGGCCGACTGGCACCTCGACCGTCTGGCAGCCCGGCGAGAACCGTGATACCGGATAGCCTTGCCGCCTTTTTTGCCGGCAATCAGGAACTTCTCTGGCTGACGACACTGCTGGTAGACCTTGCCGGCACCGTCCTTCTGTACCGCCTGTTCGGCAAGGCCGGGCTGCAGGTTGCTATCGCTACCGCCATCATTCTTGCCAATCTGCAGGGGCCGAAACTTACCGTTATATTCGGCCTGCAAACCAGTCTGGGTGTGATCTTCTACTCAAGTATTTTCTTTGCGACCGATGTGCTTAGCGAAAACTACGGCCGGGCGGAAGCAAACAAAGCCGTGCGTATGGGCTTTGCGGTCAGTGTCATCGTATTGATCATGCTGAGTTTAGCGCTGCTCTACCTGCCCAGCGACAGGCCGGCAACCGCGGCCTACTCGGCAAGTATTCACGATGCCTTTGCGACGATCGTGAACTTTACGCCGAGATTCGTATTCGGCTCGCTGCTCGCGTATTACGTGAGCCAGAGTTTCGACGTATGGGCGTTTCATAAAATCAAGCAGCTTACCGGCGAACGCTGGCTCTGGCTGCGCAACAACGGCTCGACACTCGGCTCGCAGATCATCGATACGGCCATCTACTCGCTGGTCGCCTGGTGGGGAATTGTCGACCTGAAAACCGCGCTGGCGCTGGGTGCAGCGAAGTACGTGTTCAAACTCGCGATTGCATTAATCGATACGGCGTTTCTATACTGGGCCAAACACGCCTACGCGCGCCGCCATCCTGCAGAGGGGTAAACGATGCATTGGTCAGGTGTCATTACAATGACGACCGACTTCGGTCACAAAGGCCCGTTCGCTGCCGTCATGCGCGGCGTTATCCTGACACGAAACCCGCAAGCCCAGGTTATCGATCTTGCACACGATATCCCGCCACAATGGCCACCCGAAGCCGGCTTCTGGATTAGTCGCGCCTATCGTTATTTCCCGAGCGGCACAATTCATATGGCCATAGTCGATCCAGGTGTCGGCACCGAGCGAGAGATTCTCGTCGTGGAACATGACGGTCACGTGTTTATTGCGCCGGACAACGGCTTGCTGGCGCCGCTGCTCGATCACGCGGAAGCGGCGAAACTCTGGCAACTGGACATCGAACGCCTGCAATCGCTAAACCTCGGCAAGCCCAGCGATACTTTCCACGGCCGGGATATTTTCGCGCCGGTTGCGGCGGAACTCGCCGCCGGCCGGCTTCCCCTGGCAGCCGTCGGCGATGCTGTTGAGCAGTGGACGCCGGGGTGGCTCGACGAGCCTGAGGTCAGCACCGGGCGAGTATCGGGGAGCATTATTACGATAGATGCGTTTGGTAACCTGATTAGCAATATAGACGCTTCAATGATTGAGCAATTCAGGGAGCCCGTAGCACGTATTGCGGGGCACCAGATACCAATGCTCGCGACCTACGGACGCGCCAAACCGGGCGATCTGCTGGCGCTGGTCAATTCCTTCGGGGTCGTTGAAATTGCCAAAGCCGAGGGAAGCGCAGCCGATGGCATCGGCTCTGAGCGCGGCGCACCGCTGGTCATCGCCGACGGCTACAGGAGTTGATTCAGCCCTGCTGCTGCATCGCCTGTTTTTCGAGCTTGGCCCATGAGTCGCGTAGCGTCACGATGCGATTGAAGACTGGCGTGCTCCCGGCATGCGTTTCACTATCACCGCAAAAATACCCGAGCCGCTCGAACTGAACCGGCTCCCCCGCTTCCTGCGTGCTCAGCGACGGCTCAAGTTTTGCCACAACGACTTCCAGTGAGTTTTCGTTCAACACCGAATGCAGATCGTCTGCCGCGTTTGGATTAGCTTCGCTAAACAGACGATCGTATAACCTGACGTCGGCATCGATAGCGTGCGCGCACGAGACCCAGTGAATAGTCCCTTTGACTTTGCGATCACTGGATCCGCTACCGCTGCGCGTATCTTCGTCATAGCTGCAGCGCAGTTCGATGACGTCGCCGGCATCGTCCTTGATCACCTCATCGCAACGGATGATGTAGCCAAAGCGCAATCGGACCTCGCCGCCCGGTTTCAGACGGAAGAACTTCCGCGGTGCGTCTTCCATGAAGTCGTCCTGTTCAATCCAGAGTTCACGAGAGAAAGGCAGTTCCCGCGTACCCAGTTCGGGCCGGCCCGGGTGGTTCATGGCCTGCATCAGCTCGACTTTGTCCTGCGGGTAGTTCGTCAGCACAACTTTCAGCGGTCGTAGAACCGCCATACGCCGCTCGGACTCGTCACCGAGACTCTCACGGACACAGTTTTCGAGCACGCCCATCTCGATGAGCTTGTCCTTTTTTGTCACACCGGCACGACTAACGAAATCACGCAATGCGGCCGCAGGATATCCGCGTCTTCGCATGCCCGCGATCGTCGGCATACGCGGATCGTTCCACCCCTCGACAATGCCCTCCTCGACCAGCGCATTCAGCTTGCGCTTGCTGGTAACCGCGTACGCAAGGTTCAAGCGCGAGAACTCGATCTGACGCGGCCGGCTGACTGGTTCCAGCTGCTCCAAAAACCACTCATAGAGCGGGCGGTGATCTTCGAATTCGAGCGTACACAGCGAATGTGTAATGCCCTCAAACGCGTCAGACAGTGTGTGCGCAAAATCGTACATCGGGTAGATGCTCCATGCATCGCCCGTATGTTGATGTTGGACATGACGGATTCGATAAAGCGCCGGGTCACGCAGGTTCATGTTCGGCGAAGCCATGTCTATTTTTGCCCGCAGAATTTGTTCACCGTCGGCAAACTCACCGGCACGCATACGCGTCAACAGCTGTAGATTTTCCTCCACGCTTCTGTCGCGGTAGGGACTGTTCCGGCCCGGCTCGGTAAGAGTCCCGCGATACTCGCGAATTTCATCGGCACTCAGGCTGTCAACGTAGGCAGCACCCTTCTCGACCAGGCTGATGGCCGCAGCGTAGAGTTGCTCGAAGTAATCCGACGCATGCGTCAGCCGGTCTTGCCAGTCGAAGCCCAGCCAGCGGACATCACGCTCTATCGCCTCGACGTATTCCGCACTCTCCTTGCCGGGATTGGTGTCGTCGAAGCGCAGATAGCTACGCCCGGCCGTTTCCGCGGCAACGCCGAAATTCAGGCAGATCGACATGACATGCCCGATGTGCAGATAGCCATTCGGTTCCGGCGGGAACCGCGTGACGATTTCTGCGTGCTTGCCCGATTCCAGATCGTCGTGAATGATCTGGCGGATGAAGTCCCGGGTTTCAGTGTCGCTCATGAAGATTGTCTGCAAGCTTTTGGAAGGGGCGCATTGTACTTGAACTTGTTTATCCGCGGGGCATTTCGCGTACAATATCGCGCCGTCAAGCCCAACACGCAAAGCAGCTTTTGAATTATGCCGAAAATCACACTACCCGATGGGTCTGAGCGCCAGTTCGATACCGCCGTCAGCGGTGCCGATGTTGCCACGAGCATCGGTTCGGGCCTTGCCAAGGCGGCGGTAGCCGTCCGTGTCGATGGTGAGCCGTGGGATCTCAATCGCCCGATCGAGCATGACGCCCGGGTCGAAGTCATTACCCGCGATTCAGACGATGGGCTGGAGTTGTTGCGCCACGATGCTGCGCACGTGCTGGCGGAAGCCGTTAAGGAGCTGTGGCCGGAGACACAGGTAACCATCGGCCCGGCTATCGAAAACGGCTTTTACTACGATTTCGCCCGTGAGGAACCGTTCACCGATGCGGATCTCGAGATCATCGAGGCTCGCATGAAGGAAATCGTCGATCGCAACGAGCCGATCGAGCGAGAGCTCTGGGAGCGTGACAAAGCGGTCGAGTTCTTCCGCAGCATCGGCGAAGAATACAAAGCGGAGATCATAGCGGGTATTCCGTCAGACGAAGACCTGACCCTGTACCGGCAAGGCGACTTCATCGATCTTTGCCGCGGCCCACATCTGCCGGCGACCGGAAAACTCGGCAAGTCGTTCAAACTCACGCACGTCTCGGGCGCCTACTGGCGCGGCGATGCAAACAACGAAATGCTGCAACGCATCTACGGCACCGCCTGGTCCAATGACAAGCAGTTGCGACAGTACCTGCACATGCTGGAGGAAGCCGAGAAGCGCGACCACCGTCGTCTCGCGCGCGTCATGGACCTGTTCCACTTCCAGGAAGAAGCACCGGGAGCGGTATTCTGGCACCCGAAGGGCTGGAGTATTTTCCAGAACCTGATCGGCTTCATGCGCGAGCAGCAAAACGCCGCCGGTTATCAGGAAATCAACACGCCGGAAGTCGTCTCTCGCTCACTCTGGGAAGCATCGGGTCATTGGCAGTCCTTCGGCGATAATATGTACACGACAGAGACGGTCGACGGGCGCACTTATGCGATCAAGCCGATGAACTGTCCGGGCCATGTGCAGGTCTTCAAGCAAGGCATCACAAGCTATCGCGACCTGCCCTACCGCCTCGCCGAATTTGGCAAATGCCATCGCTACGAGCCGTCTGGCGCACTGCACGGCATGATGCGCGTACGCGCATTTACGCAGGACGACGCCCACGTATTCTGCACGCCGGAACAGATCACCGATGAGTCCATCGCCGTTTGCGACCTGATCCTCGGTATCTATAAAAGCTTCGGTTTCGACGATGTCCGAATCAAGTTCGCCGACCGCCCTGAAGTGCGCGTCGGCGAAGATGCGGTCTGGGACCAGGCGGAAGCCGCGCTGGTCAAGGCGCTTGAAGTTGCTGAACTCCCCTTTACGCACAACCCCGGCGAGGGCGCGTTCTACGGACCGAAGCTCGAGTTCGTACTGCGCGATGCCATCGGACGGGACTGGCAATGCGGTACCTTGCAGGTTGACCTGAATATGCCCGGCCGGCTGGGTGCCAGCTATATCGGCGAGGACGGCGAAAAGCACCTGCCGGTCATGCTGCACCGCGCAATATTCGGCTCACTCGAGCGTTTCATGGGTATCCTGATCGAACACCACGCCGGCAACCTGCCTCTGTGGCTGGCACCGGTGCAGGTCAAGGTCCTGACGATTACTTCCGATGCCGACGACTATGCGAGCGAAGTCGCAGCCTATCTGCGTGCGAACGGACTACGTGCCG
The DNA here is from genome assembly GCA_021773035.1 of Woeseiaceae bacterium. GTDB lineage: Bacteria > Pseudomonadota > Gammaproteobacteria > Steroidobacterales > Woeseiaceae > UBA1847. The sequence continues at coordinate 366,730 of JAJFKU010000063.1, read as the reverse complement.
AGACGGATCTTCGCAACGAAAAGATTTCTTACAAAGTTCGTGAACACAGTGTTGCCAAGATTCCGGTTCAGTTCGCCGTCGGTCAGCGCGAACTCGAAAATCGCTCCGTCGCCATTCGCCGTCTTGGCTCGAAGAAACAGGAAGTTGTGCCGCTGGAAGATGCTCTTACAAGTCTGAAAACTGAGGTTCAGAACCGGGGTAACAGCGACTGATTCACGTTTTTGTGAATGCCTGACCGCGCCTCGTAAATTAGGCAGCTGACAAGGCCAGCAGGCGGCCCCGACCGCTGCTTTTTGCAAACGTGACATGCCCTGCACTTGCACTGTGCGCCGCGTCACAGATTCAACATCCCGTCGCCGTCTGACGACAATCTGCGGGAGGGCCAAGGCTATACTCTAGCAAGACGCAAGGACCGCGCGAGCGATTCAACATAAGACTTTGGAGGAAACAAAGTGCCGCTGCACGAATTCAAAACACAGGTATTGTTACTGCATAGTGAGCAAACCACTCTCGACACACTGAGTTCCGGGTTTAGCGACAACTATACGGTGCATTGTGCAACCAGCGGCAGCGAAGCATTGAACACGCTCGTCGAAACACCGATCAACGTCATTGTCACGGCCCAGGACCTTCCCGGCATGAGCGGTCTCGATGCACTGCGCGAAGCCAAAAAGCGCTCGCCCGACACCATCGGCATACTGCTGGCCGGAAACTCCGGCAGAGACGTCCAGGCACTGGTTAGCGAGGAGGAAGTTTTTCAGGTGGTGAGCGGCAACGTCACCAGCGATGCACTAATCAAACTCGTCGAGAACGCAACCCGACAGATGCGACTGATGGCACTGGCAGAGTCGGCGAACGATACGGTAGCGAGCGTCGACGAGCCCGCCGAACATATCGTTATGGAAACCTCGGACAACGGTTCTACGATCATCAGCGACGGGACCGGCCGCATGCCAGCTCTCGACCCGAAGAAAATTTCCGCCGCGGCGAGTATCGGATCGCGTTCTGTAGACATACTCGTGCTGACCAAGGATCAGGAATTCCTCGAGACCATCAAGGACTCGTCACGCGGCATGCATAAGGTGTATTACGCCAACACGCTGTCGCAGGCCAACGAGGCGATTGGCAAACACAAGATTGGCGTTGCCGTTGTCGATGCTGCGATGGTCGGCGATAAGATCGAACAACTGACACAGCACCTCAGAAAAGGATCGCCGCGACTTGTGTCGATCGTCGCCGGACGGCGCGACGACGGTGAGATGCTGATGGATCTCATCAACCGTGGCAAGGTCTACCGCTTCCTGCTGAAACCGGTGTCGCCCGGCAGAGCGCGACTCGCCGTCGAATCGTCCGTGAAACATCACCTCGAAGCACCGGATGCAGCATTCAAGGCTAAGGGCGTTCCCGCAGCGGCGAAACCCGTGGCCAGGGCCGCACCAAAACCCACCGCGAAACCGGCGCCGGTAAGAGCACCCAAATCGACCGCAGCAGCAACACCAGCGTCGAAACCCGCGGCCGAGCCCAGGCAAGCCACTGCCAACGCACCGGTTGATCCACCGTTAGGCTCGGATGCGGGAACGGAAGGCAGTTCACCGATCGAGGACGGTCTTGCCGACGCGTTCGGACAGGATGACACCAGCTTCACCGAAACGGTTACCGGCCTGATTACTTCGGTGAGCAGAAAGTTCACCTCGGGCAGCGACGCAGCCGCTGCGCCGGAAGCACCGCCGTCGAAAGACGAACTCGATTCATCGGGCGGTTCGTTACTGCAGAATCCGAAACTTCTGGGCATCGGCGCAACTGCCGTTGTCATCGTCGCCGGCACACTGTTCTGGCTCATGGGCGGATCTGATGAGCCCGCCACCGCGCCGCTCGAAGAACTCGCAACACCGTCGATTACGGAGGCGGACGTCGTTTTCAGTGAACAGGTACCCGCGGTTCCCGAAGTGGACGTCGAAGCGCTCATCGACGAAGCACGCCTCGCCCGGGACGCGGGCCAGATATACAACCCGGCGGGCAGCAATGCCATTGAGCTGTTCGGGGCGGCACTGGCTGCCGACACCGAAAACTCCGTTATCGCCGCAGAGCTGGACGCCGTCATCGAACGGGCACTCAGCATGGCCGAATCGGCGATGCTCGACGGTCGGCTTGACGACACTGAGGCGGCTCTGCAGAGGGTTTCTGAAGTCGACGCCGGAAACGTGCGACTGCCGTTCCTGACCGCACAGCTATCGCAAATGCAACTGCGCGGACATCTTGACAGCGCGCGTGCAGCAATTCGCGAGGACCGCTATGAAGATGCCGCCAACGCGCTGGGCGCTGCCCGCGCCCTCGGTGCCGGCGACGTAAGCGAAATCGAAGCAGTCGCGGAAGAGCTTAATACGGCGCGCAGCGAACAGCAGGTCGATGGTGTATTAGCCAAAGCGGCCGATCGCCTCGATGCAGGCGCTTTGCTGAGCCCGGCAAACGACAACGCGCGTTACTACTACGAGCTCGTGCTCTCCAACGATGCCGAAAACACCGCAGCCCGACAGGGGCTCAGTGTCATCGCCGCCAAACTGGCCTTTCAGGCACGCAGCGAAATGGACAGTGGCGATCTGAACGCCGCCGAGGACACCCTGGCCGACGCGCGGGCGATCGACCCCGCGAACAGCGAAGTCGACGCCACGGTGACAGCACTGGCCAATACGCGCGCCGCCATCGCAGAACGGCAACGTCGTGTCGAGGCCGAACGTGTCGCCGAGGCTGCGAGACTGGCTGCTGCCGCGGAGGCAGAAGCCGAGGCCGAGCGCCTCGCCGAGATCGAACGACGGGCAGCAGAGGCCGAACGCCTGGCAGCCGAAACCTTGCCGGACAACTCTACGACAACGACCAACGACGAGTTGCCCGCAGCAGGCGGTGCCGCTGCCGGAACGCTTGATGCACTACCTCCGGGTGGCGAGCTTGCCGGTGCCGCGACCGGCGGTGACGATCTAGCAAGCGCGAAACCCGCAGACAACGTCCTGGCGGTGCAACGGGCAGCAGAACCGCTCGTGCAGCAACCCGTTGCACAACAACCCATTGCCGTCAGCTCACTGAATCGTATTCGTTACGTGGCGCCCAAGTACCCGCGATCTGCGCAGCGCCGCAACCTGTCTGGCTGGGTGGATATCGTGTTTACCGTTTCAAGGGACGGTACCGTGGCAGCCATTGAGGTTCGTAGCTCCGAGCCGGGGGACACCTTCGTCAATGCCGCCGTCAAAGCCGTCGAAAAATGGGAGTTCGAGCCGGTTGTCGAAAATGGGGTCGCCGTTGAGAAACGCGCCGGCGTGCGCATGATGTTCGCCCTGGAGTAAGCGGGCACACTCAGTATCTCTCGCAGCGCCAAATAGTTCCACACTGGACCAAAAGACCGAATCCCGCTAAAGTTGGCGGAAATCTTCCAGTTTGGAAAAATAAAGTGTCAGAAGAAACGGTTTTAAGCCAGGCTGCGCCTGGCCGAAAACAGCAGCAGCGCAGCATTGTGACGCAGCAAAAACTGCTCGACGCGGCCATCGAGGCTTTCTCGGAAAACGGCTTTAAGGGTACATCGACGCGCGATATCGCAGAACGTGCCGGCGTGCATCACCCCCTGATCACCTATCATTTCAAGAACAAAGATCAATTGTGGCGAGCAGCGGCCGACCATATCTTCATCGCATTTTCCCATTCTCTGGCCAAATCTCTGGAAGAAAATCGCGACATGTGCCCGAAGAAACGCATGTCCGCGATGATCTTCGCCTATGTGAACTACGCCAAGAGCCAGCCAGCATTGCACAAAGTGATGGTGCAGGAGGCGAGCTACCCGAGCCCGCGACTGGAGTGGCTTATTGAGAAACACCTGAAACCACTCTTCCAGGTCACCTTCGGCATGATTGAGAAATTGCAGCAGCTGGGGGTCGCACCGCCGGGAAATCCGGCGCTGCTGTTCAATATGATTCGTTTGTCGTCCGGCGGTCTGCTCGCACTGGGCAACGAACTGGCCGGCTCAAGCGGTATCGATATCGAGAACCCCGAAACGCTGAGCGAAATCGCCGACATGATTATTCGGGTATTCCTGCCCGGAGAAGTACCTGCCGCCAGTGCCGCCCAGAAGGGGGCTGCAGCGTAGCTACTAGCTACCTGCGGCAAAACAATGCGCTAGCGCGACGGTCGATTCGCGTAGAGGTATAGCATTTCCATAGCCAGGTGCCCAGCTGCCAGCGAGGTGATTTCACCGACGTCGTAGGCAGGAGCGACCTCGACGATATCCATGCCGATAACGTTAATGCCCTGTAGACCGCGCAGAATAGACATCGCCTGGTGACTCGTCAGGCCGCCGCAGACAGGCGTACCGGTACCCGGCGCATAACTCGGATCCAGGCAATCGATGTCGAACGTAATATAGACGGGGGTGTCAGCCAGGCACCTGCGGGCCTCCGCAATAGTTGCGTCTATCGGCTGCGAGTGAATAGCGGGTGCATCGATAATATTAAAACCCAGCGTATCGGGATTCGTCGTGCGAATCCCAATCTGCACCGACGTTGCCGGATCGACGAGTCCCTGTTTCGCCGCCCACCAGAACATCGTGCCGTGATCGATACGATCGTTCTCGTCTTCCCAGGTATCCGAGTGCGCATCAAAGTGCAGTATCGACAGTGGCCCGCCGTGTTTTCGAACATGCGCTTTGATCAAGGGGTAGGAGATGAAATGATCGCCACCGAGCGCGAGTAATGCCGGGCCCCTGGAAATCACTTTGAACGCCTCCGCCTCAATCTCCTGTGGCACCTTCTCGGGGCGACCGAAGTCGAAATGTGCATCGCCGGCGTCAACAACAGCAAGCTTGTCGAATGGATCGAAGCTCATCCCGTAAGGACGCTCCCACGCCATGGTCGTCGAGGTATTGCGGATCGCCCGCGGTCCCAGCCTGGTGCCCGCACGATTGGTGGTTGCCGTATCGAACGGTACACCCAGAACAGCAACATCAACTCCCGTCATGTCTTTGGAGTACTTGCGGCGCATGAATGAGGTAACGCCGCCATAGGTCGGTTCCGGCGTCGTCCCGTATAGCTCATCGCGAGTGATCGCGTGATCGTTGCTGTACTTGTCCATAAGCGTTACCGGGCCAGAGCTGACTGTGTCAGGTCCAGCGCCCGCCACGTCGCCTCGATCATCTCGTCAGCTTCACTGTGGGAAAGGATAAAAGGTGGTGCACAGATAATCGTATCACCGACCGCCCGCATACAGACGCCGGCATCCAGCAAATGATCGCGAAGAATGACTCCGGCGCGTTGCTTTTCATCGAATCGCTGCAGCGGTTTACGCTGCTTGACGATCTCAAACGCCCCCATCAACCCGACCATACGAGTGTCGCCCACAATAGGATGATCCGCCAGCGCCCGCCATTTCTGCTGCAGATACGGTCCAATATCGTCCTTGATTCGAGCCACCAGGTTCTCCCGCTGTATCAGTTTCAGGTTCGCAATCGCAACAGCGCAGGATGCCGGATGCCCCGAATAGGTATAGCCGTGGAAGAACTCACCGCCCTTCTCGATCAGGACGTCGGCAACCCTGTCGCTGACGTATACGCCGCCCAGCGGCAGATAACCAGACGTCACGCCCTTTGCGAACGGCATGAAATCCGGTCGCGTCGAAAAATAGTCGGCCCCGAACCACTCACCGAGACGACCGAACCCGGTAATGACTTCGTCCGATATCAGCAGAATGCCGTATTCATCACAGATACGCTGCACTTCGGGCCAGTAGGAATCCGGTGGCACGATCACTCCGCCCGCGCCCTGAATCGGTTCACCGATGAATGCCGCAACTTTTTCCGGCCCGACTTCCTTTATCTTGTTTTCGATCGACCGCGCCGCCGCGATCCCGAAGTCGTCGATTGACAGCGATTGATCGCTGCCGTACCAGTATGGCTGCTCGACATGCACAATCCCTGGAATCGGTAAACCGCTTTGCTTATGCATCGGCTTCATGCCACCGAGGCTCGCGGCCGCAACCGTCGAACCGTGATAGGCATTGTCGCGACTAATGATCGTGTGGCGCTCCGGCTGCCCCAACAAATCCCAGTAGGTGCGCACCATGCGTATGATCGTGTCGTTGGACTCGGAGCCCGAGCCGGCGAAAAACACACGATTTAGGTGCGGCTGGCTCAACTCTTTCAACATCGCCGCCAGTTCAATCGCGGGTGGATGAGAACACTGGAAGAAACTGTTGTAGTACGGCAGTTCCTTCATTTGTGCGGTCGCTGCGTCGACAATCTCCTGGCGACCGTAGCCTGCATTCACGCACCACAAGCCGGACATCCCGTCCAGAATCCGCTTGCCATCCGCGTCGAATATGTAAACGCCTTCGGCGCGCGAGATAATCCGCGAACGCTGCTCATGCAGCGCCTTGTGATCAGTAAACGGGTGCAGATGGTGATCTTTATCCAGTTCCTGCCATTCGGTCCGGGAACGCTTTTCTATTGCAGCCATGTCAACCTCACTAAAGCCCGAAGGCTCGAAAACCGGTTCAGCCTGCGATTCTAGCGGCTGGCGTTTAGCTCGTCAGGTCTGCGTCACATGCTGAAATCGGGTCTCGAAATCAGACATTAAACATCAAAATTTCGCGCTCGTACGGTGTGATGATTTCCTGGAACTCCCTGTATTCGTCGTCCTTCATGGTCGTATACACCGTCACGAACTCGTCGCCCAGCATACTGCGCATCGCATCGCTGCCGCGCAATGCCTCGATCGCCATCAGGATATGACGATGTAGCTCCAGATCCCCGCTATAGGCGCTACCCTCGGTCGCAGTCGTTGGCTTGATACCCTCTACCATTCCCAGGTAACCGCAAGCCAGGGACGCGGCAATCGCGAGATACGGATTAACATCCGACCCGGCGAGGCGGTTTTCAATACGCCGCGCTGCGGGCGGCGAATCGGGAACACGCAGACCAACGGTGCGATTGTCTATCGCCCAGGCAAGGTTGACCGGCGATGAGTCGGGATTCGTAAAGCGCCGATACGAGTTCACATACGGCGCAAACACCAGCATAGCCTCCGGCATGTAGCGCTGCAGGCCACCGAGATAACCGTAGAACAGGTCCGTCGCCTCGCCATCGGCGTCCGAAAATATGTTGTTGCCTTCCTTGTCGACGATGCTCTGGTGGATATGCAGCGCGCTGCCGGCATCATCCACCATCGGTTTTGCCAGAAAGGTTGCGTGCATGCCGTGCTCGATTGCCGCTTCCCGGACGGTGCGCTTAAAGAGAAACACCTGATCGGCCAACTCGATAGCGTTGCCGTGCAGAAAGTTGATCTCGAACTGCGCCGGGCCCATTTCCTGTGACATCGTATCGATCGGTATTCCCTGCGCCTCGCAGTAAGTATAGACGTCGTTAATGAACGGATCGAAATCGTTCATCGTGTCGATGCTATAAGGCTGCCGGGCGCCTTCCGTCCAGCCCAGCCTGCCCTCCGGCGGCTCCGCGTCCGCGTTGGGGTCCGAATGCGGGCTGAGCAAGTAGAACTCCACCTCCGGCGCAACGACGGGCACCCACCCGCGCGCCTCGTATTTTGCCAGCACGTTACGCAGTACGGCACGAGGAGACTTGGCAACCTGCGACCCGTCGCGGTGATAGCAGTCCACGAATACTGATGCCGCCGGGTCCGTAGCCCACGGTACGGGGCGCAAAGTCGTTGCATCCGGCACCAGCCACATATCGCGATCTTCGACGTTAGTAGGATCGCTAATGTAATCGCCCGATATGGTCTGCGAAAAAATCGCCTCCGGCATTTTCATCTGTCCCGCGCCGAATTTATCAGCAGGCAGAACCTTGCCGCGGGCGGAGCCGGCCATGTCCGGCACGAACGCCTCTACGTCTTCAATTTCGCGTTCTTTTAGCCATGGTTGAAAGACTTCATCTTTACTCACATCACACCTGTCGCTTCAGCGCGCGCTCTCTGCACGCGTCGCCGAACGCCTTGAAAATAGCCATCGAAAATTCGTTTTCTGTGACACGCCATTCAGGATGCCATTGCAGCGACAGATTGAAGCCGGCGGCGGTATCGACGGTAAACGCCTCGATCAGTCCGTCGTCGGCAACCGCCTCCACCGTTACTCCGTCAGCCAGCTTCGCGATACCCTGGCCATGTAGTGAATTAACCATCTGCGTATCCGACCCCGCCAGCTTTCGCAGCAACCCACCCTCCATCAGCGATATCAGATGTGACGGGCCGTACTGAACCTCCAGCGGGTCGCCCTTGTTCTCGAGATGTCGGTGGTAGCCCGGAACGTCGGCAACGTTCTGATGCAGCGTGCCGCCCAGCGCGACATTGAGTTCCTGATGGCCGCGACAGATGGCCAGCAGAGGCACACCTTTCTGCAGCGCACGGAGTGCCAGCGGCAGCGTCATAGCGTCGCGATGCGGGTCGTGGAAACCGGGATCGTCGGAGACTTCGGCACCATAATGATGCGGTTCAACGTTCGAATACGAACCGGTCAGGGCGAGTCCGTCGACGCGATCGAGGATATCATCCGCATCGATATCGTCCGCGAGCGACGGCACAACCAGCGGCAAGGCGTCGGCACCGTCGAGAATGGCGCGCAGATATTTCTCTCCGGCGACGTGCGAAGGGTGCGGATCCAGAACTCGCCGGTCGGCCGAAACAGCAACTATTGGTCTGGCATTCACTTGCGATCAGGCCTCAGCACGTCGCCCGAAAAACCTGAGCGTCGCGTACAGAACAGCGACGCCCGCGAGCAACGAGATCCATGGCGGCAAGCCATAGCCGCCGGGAATCGTGCCGACCAGCAGGCCCACAATACCGACGAGGAGCGCGTAGGGAAGCTGCGTGCGAACGTGTTCGATATGATTACAACCACTGGCGATGGAGGATAGTACGGTCGTATCCGATATCGGCGAGCAGTGATCGCCCCACACGGCACCGGCCAGGCAACAGGCCACGGACGAATACAGGATATGCATGCCCTCCGGGTCGGCAATGCCGTGTACGCCCATGACCGCCCATGCCAGCGGAATAACCAGCGGCATCAGGATCGCCATCGTTCCCCAACTCGTCCCCGTTGTGAACGCCGTGATTGCCGCAAGCACGAACGCAATAGCGGGAATCAGGGCAACCGGCAGGGAGCCGGCCAGCAGGGTCACGAGAAACTCGGCGGTGCTCAGCGCGGCCGTCACGTCGGACAGCGACCATGCGAGCACGAGAATAATCATGCCAAACAGGGTCGCGCGCAGGCCGCCATACCAGGCGTCGATGGTTTCGTGAACGGACAGGATTCCCTGGCCGATCGTCAACACCGCAGCAACGAGAACACCGACGAAGGACGAGTACATCATTGCCTTGTACGGTGCCGTGGTTTCGAGAATCTCTGTCAGCGTCGAGCCTTCGCCCAACGCCACCAAACTCGCGCCCAGCGCGACAATCATCACGATGATCGGTATGAATGCATTGAAAGCCCGCAGCGGGATGTTGTCCTTTGGCGTCAGCTCCTCGCCCTCCAGCGAAGGTAGCGCCTCGGTACTCTTTGGCTTGACCGCACCGCCCCGCGCCCGGACTTCAGCCTTGTACATCGGCCCGAAGTCCAGCCCGCTCGAGGATACGAGCAGAACGAAAACAATCGCGAGAATCGGATAAAAGCTGTACGGAATGGATTGAATAAAAACCGAATAGGCCTGCAGGTCTTCCAGTCCGGCAATCGTTCCGATTGCCTGGTCGATAAGACCGATCTGATAACCGATCCAGGTCGTAATCAATGCGATACACGCGACCGGAGCCGCGGTCGAATCGACAATATAAGCCAGTTTCTCGCGCGAGATTTTTAAGTGATCGGTAAGTGAGCGGGCCGTGTTACCAACAACGAGCGTGTTGCTGTAGTCGTCGAAGAAAATCATCAGGCCCATGAGCCATACGGCCACCTGCCCGCCAATCGCCGTCTTCGCACGGCTGACGATAGCCAGCACTATACTGGCCATGCCGCCATTGCGGGTAATGATGCCAACCATGCCACCGATCATCATCGTAAACAGTACGATCGACGCACGGTCGGAATCCGCCAGCGCTCCGCGGACATAAACCTGAAAACTGTCCAGCAGGCCCATACCGGCGCCCTTCGCCGTAAAAGTATTCAGGGCCGTGGCACCCAGCCACAGACCGAGTAACAGAGCCGGGATGACATTGCGTAAGGTCAACGCGATCGCGATCGCGACAACGGCGGGCATGACGGACACCCAGCCCGGGATCACGCGGACCGGCTTATCGAGGACTTCGTCACCGCTCCGGACGCTGAGCGATGCTTTCCCGCTGGCGTCGATGACGATATCCGTGAACTCGGCACGACCATCGTCGCCGGCAATGGCGCTGTAGGAAGCGCCCGCAATCGTAATGTCTACCGACTCACCGGGTTGGACCCCGGCAACCGTGTAGTCCATGGGTACGCCGGTCAAACTGACAGCGGGTGTTTCGACCTCGATGGCCTGTGCTGAAAACGAAATGGCCGTTGCAAGAAATCCGGCGGATAGCGCCAGGGACAGATATCGTGAGACCAGATTGCGAGTATTGATATTATTTTTCCTGCCGCTCAGTCGACGGCATCTTATCACAGGGGATGGAATCAGTAGCGCGGCTGCAGGCGTGTCGCGGCGTTGCAAAGCGCCGCACCGAGCTGCGCGCGGCGGTTTTCGGACATCCGCTGTGTCGGCCCGCAGATAGACAGCGCGCCCAATACCTCTCCCATACCACCGCGGACGACAGCCCCCACGCCGGAGAAACCGTCCTCGAGTTCATCGACGGTTTCCGCAAAACCGCGGCGACGAATGTCTCCGAGCTGCTTCTCCAATACCTCGATTTCGGTGATTGTTCGTGGCGTCAGCGACAGCAGAGTCGCGTTGAGCCGTTCGGGACCACGCTGTTCGAAAGCGATCAGCGCCTTCCCCGTCGAGGTCGCGTGAATCGGCCAGCGTGTGCCCACATTTCCGGACGCGCCAACGAAGTGCCGGCCGGTCACTTCATCGAGAATCAGCATCGTGTCGTCGATAGGTACCTCAAGCGTTGCTGTCTCACCGGTTTCGTCGGCCAGGCGCTTCAGCAGCGGGCGCGCCCTTAGCCGCAAGTCGTTACTCGACAGCGCCTGAACGCCGAGAGCCATCATTCCGGGACCCAGACGATAGGCGCTGGTTCCGGGGTTCCGATCCAGGAGTTCCTCGCTTAGCAGCGCCTTGAGCAGCCGGTGCGTCGTTGTCTTGTTCAGACCCGATAGATAGCTGAGCTCGGCCAGCTGCAGTTCCGGCGCTTCGGCAGTAAAGAGTTTCAGCAGCCGGATCGCCCTGAGTGCGGCCTGAGCTCCCTGCGGTGGTGCTTGATCACGCATTACTGTTCCATATAATGAACCGAAGATTCATAATATAATACTCGATCCACTATTGCGATAGCTCGGTAAATCGCCGATGCTCATAACCGCACTTGCAAACGGATGCAGATATGGCGAAACACACCTCGGCGCTCACAGAACTCAGTGCTCTACAAAAGAAAGTCGGCCGCTTTGAGGCACTCGAACTACTGATTCCCGATTTGAACGGCATTCTCCGGGGCAAGCGCGTTCGACCGGACGATTTCGCCAAAATCTGCAAGGACGGCTTTGCCTTCTGTGCCGGCGCCACTCTGTTGACGACGCTGGGGGAAACCGTAACGGGAATTCCGTTCGGCGAGGGCGATGGCGATCCTGACGTTCCCGCAAGCGTCGTGGCTGGCAGCTTTAGTCCCGTCCCCTGGGCGCAGACACCCACGGGGCAAGCCCTTTTCCGACTCTCGACCGAAGACGGATCGCCTTTTTTTGCCGACCCGCGCGCGGTACTCGAACGTGCTCTGCAGCCGCTTCGGAAGATGGGACTCAAGGCGGTTATGGCGACTGAGCTGGAATTCTATCTACTGGATGCAAACGCGGACTCCGCCTCGGTCGCGGCACCAAAGGTACCGGGTACAACGAAGGTGCAACCCGGACCTCAGGTTTACCATCCGGATGATCTCTACGAGATCGAGACGTTTCTCAACGACGTCTACGACTACTGCAATGCACAGAATATTCCAGCCGAATCGGCGATCTCTGAATACTCACCGGGCCAGTTCGAGATTAACCTGCGACACGTTGACGATCCGCTGCTCGCCTGCGATCACGCGGTGCTGATGAAACGTGCCATCAAAGCCGCCGCGCGCAAGCATGGCTTCATCGCCTGCTTCATGGCAAAACCCTTCGAAGAGGATGCCGGCAGCGGATTGCATGTTCATATGAGCCTCGTCGACAGAAACGGCAGGAACTACTTCTCACAAGGCCGTGAGAAACTCGCTTCGCCACCCTTCTCGGCGCGCTTGCAGCACGCCGTCGGCGGCTTGGTGAAAACCATGCCTGAAGCGACGCTGATCTGCGCCCCGAACGCGAACTCCTATCGCCGTCTGCGCCCCGACATGTTCGCGCCGGTCGAACCCAACTGGGGCGTCAATCATCGTGTCGTTTCCATTCGAATTCCGACATCCGATGAGGGTAACCTGCGTTTCGAGCATCGCGTCGCCGGTGCTGACGCCAACCCCTACCTCGTCACCGCCGCAATCGTCGCCGGGGTACACCATGGACTGAAGAACAAATGCGATCCGGGAAGGATGATCGAGCAAGGCGAACGAGTTACGCCGAAGCTGAGAATCCCGAATCGATGGGATGCCGCCGTCGACCGCTTTTCGCGCAGTAAAGTACTCCCCGACTACCTCGGCAAAGACTATTGCAAATGCTATGCGATGAACCGCCGCGGCGAGAGTGCCCGCTTCCACAATACCGTCAGTGAACTCGACTTTGACTGGTACCTACGAGCGGTTTAGCACTACGCTCGGAAGATACGCAGTAAATGTAACTGTAAAGGCAGTCGTAATGTTTCGAGGCTGCCGAACAGACTGGCACGACCTTCAAACATCCGGCTTACAGACTAATCGTTTTCAGTCGCACGCGAGAGATCAACGTCGATCTTCCTGCCCGCTCTGTAGTAGTGAAAAGCAGCCCACGGCAGGATGACTGCCGTGACGATCAGCAGGCTGTAGCGGATGGACTCGTCGCCATACTGCGGTTTCAGGAAGTCACTCAGCGCCCCGGTGATCCAGGGCCCGAAAGCCAGGCCGATTATGTTGATAATCAACAGCACTAACGCCGATGCCGTCGCCCGCATGCGTAGCGATACGAGACTCTGGGTCAGCGCCAGAACCGGCGCGAGATAGACATTCATGGTCGCCGCCGGCAACACGAACAGCAGCAGGGACATCTGCCAGCTCCCGGCCAGGAACATCAGCGACAGCAACAGCGCCGACAACAGCACGGTGACGCTGATGAATAACAGCGATCGGCTCTGCCCTGAGCGCCCGAGGCGATCGGAAATGTAGCCACCGAAAAAGAAACCGGCTCCCCCGGCGATGCCCAGAATCAGACCAAGCCAGATACCGACCTCAAGCATACCGACGCCGAAGCTGCGGTCCATGAAACTCGGTAAGAACCCGATCGCCGAGTAACCGACAAACGACGACAGGCCGGCGGCAACGGCCATGTGAAAAAAAGACGCGCGCCGACTCAGAAAACGAGAGACTTCGAGCAAGCGCAGTTGCGTACTACTGGCCACCCGGTCTTCAGACGCCCCCCTGGCCGGTTCGTGCAGCGTAAAACGGACCAGCAGCGCCAACAGAACTCCGGGCGCACCGACCGCAACGAAGGCGGTTCGCCACCCCATGCTCTCTACGATCCAACCGCCGCCCAGATAAGCCAGCATGATGCCCGCCGATATTCCGATGGTGTAAAAACCCATTGCCGTGGAGCGTTTTTCCGGCGGGTAGTAGTCGGCGATCATCGAATGCGCCGGCGGACTGCAGCCGGCCTCGCCAACGCCGACACCAATGCGCGCCAATGTCAGTTGCAGTATGTTCGTTGCGAAACCGGAAACCACAGTCATCGCGCTCCATAGAGCTACCGCGGCTGCAATCAGGTTACGGCGATTGCAACGATCGGCATACTGCGCGATCGGTACCCCCAGTGTGACGTAGAAAATCGCAAAGGCCGTTCCTGTAAGAAAGCCCAGGTACGCATCGCCGACGTCGAACTCCGCTTTGATCGCCGGCAGGAGTATCGCCAGAATCTGCCGATCGACGAAATTGAACATGTAGACGATCGCGAGAACGAGCATCGCATAACGACGCGCCGCGGGCGATGCCTCCCCTGGGCGCGTCGCGGAACTCATTCTTCGACGGCGATAACCGGCGCGACACTACCGGCATTGGGCCGTCGTGTATCGGAAGCTCCGATAAAGGTATTACCGACGATGCCGACTGTTTGCAGGCTGCCCATAGCGTTTCCTGTATCGTCGACGGTGTGTCCGCGTTCGCGCAGCAGGCGAATCGTGTCAGGACTGAAACCGGACTCCAGCCGAAGCAGATCCGGGTACCACTGATGATGCGCACGCGGCGCGGCCGTGGCCGCCGCGATATTCATGCCGTGATCTATCACATTGACGATCATTTGCAATACCGTCGTTATGATGCGCGAGCCACCGGGACTACCCGTCGCGAACCATGGCTCACCGTCAGCGAACACTATCGTCGGCGTCATGGAACTCAATGGCCGCTTGTCGGCATCGATAGCATTTGCAGCGCCGCCGAGCAGTCCATAGCCATTCGGCGCTCCCGGTTTTGCGGAAAAATCATCCATCTCGTTATTGAGAAGGAATCCGGCACCGGCAACTGCGATGCCGGAACCGTATGAAAAATTCAGCGTATAGGTATTCGAGACAACGTTACCGTCATCATCGATCACAGAAAAATGCGTCGTGTCTTCGCTTTCGTAGGGTACCGGGGCACCCGGTGCCAGGTCCTCCGACCGACGCGCTTTCTCCATATCGATGGCCGCGGCGATTTCGTCACCGTAGGACTTGCTCGTTAGCCACTCGACAGGAACATCGTAGAAATCCGGGTCGCCCAGGTGTTTTGATCGATCAGCGTATGCCTGCCGCGAAACTTCCGCCAGCAGATGCAAGCTGTCTACACTGCCAGCCCCCATTTCGGCTACCTGGAAATGCTCAAGGGCATTCAGCATCTGCACCAGATGTACACCGCCGGAACTGGGCGGCGGCATGGTTACGATCTCGAACCCCCGATAGCTGCCACGAATAACCTCGCGTACCGTCGGCTCGTACGCTGCCAGTGAAACTGCATCGATCAGACCACCGCCACGCTCCATCTCTGCGACGATTTTTTCGGCAATCGCACCCTTGTAGAACGCATCGGGTCCGTCTTCGGCAATCTGCTCCAGCGTTGTCGCGAGGTCTTCCTGAAGCAGCAACTCGCCGGGCTCATACGCCAAGCCGCCCGCTTTGTAGAAGTAAGCACACGCCGCGTCGTCCATGCAGAGGCGTTTCTGCCTGACCTTCAACAATAAGGACAAATCGAAGTTAACGACGATGCCTTCGCGTGCCTGACGAATGGCCGGCTGCAGCAATTGCCGCCAGGGCAGGCGACCGTACTTTCGATGTGCGAGATACAAACCCGCAACGGTGCCGGGGACGCCGGCAGACAGATGACTGTAACGCGCTCGCGCCGCATCCACGTTGCCATATTCATCCAGAAACATATCGTACGTCGCGCCTTTTGGCGCCTGTTCGCGGTAGTCGATGGCAACGTCTTCGCCGGACTCGGCGTCGTGTATCAGCATGAAACCGCCGCCACCGAGGTTGCCGGCTCGAGGCAAAGTCACAGCGAGCGAAAAGCCGGTTGCAACGGCAGCATCGACGGCATTGCCGCCCGCCGCAAGAATCTCAGCGCCGACCGCCGCCGACTGCCGATTCTGCGCGGCCACCATACCGTCCAGACCAAGAACCGGTTGATGCCGTTCTTTGTAGCTGATGATCGCCGCGTCGGCACCTTGCCCGTAAGCGACAAGCGGAAGCGCGGACACGACCAGGGCAAGCAGGGTGTTTCGAATAATCATTGTCATCGATTTACGGCAGTACCGCCCGGAACAGGAAGAAGAATACGATGGCGAGAAACGCGCCGGCCGGGATCGTAACAACCCAGGAAACGAGAATGCGCGATACGACCCGCAGGTCGATGGCCTCTATACCGCGCGCCATACCGACGCCGAGCACGGCCCCGACCAGCGTGTGCGTCGTCGAAATCGGAATCCCGGTTCCCGACGCAATAACGATCGTCGTTGCAGCAGCGAGTTCGGCTGCAAAGCCCCGGCTGGGCGTAAGCTGTGTGATTTTCTTGCCGACGGTTGCTATGACGTGTCTGCCATATGTCGCCAGTCCGATGACAATGCCGGCGCCGCCAATAACCAGCACCCATACCGGTAGTGTCGACTTCGCCGCTATCGTTCCCGTTGTAGCGATACCGATGACCGCCGCCACCGGACCGATGGCATTGGCAACGTCGTTCGAACCATGTGCGAAAGCCATGCCACAGGCCGTGACGACCATCAGCACGCCAAACACGCGCTCAACCGTATAGAAATGCTGGCTCTTTTCCGCTTTCGGATCCGGCTGAATTTTGGAAATAAAGTACGCGCCGAGCAACGCAATACCGACCGCAATACCAGTCGCCAGCAAATAGCTATCGCGCAAACTCAGATCCAGGCCAACGTGCTTCAGGCCTTTCAATATCGTCACCAACGTCATGGTAAATGCGGCGAGAAAAATATACACCGGCACGTATCGCTTGGCCTTCTCCAGCGGGTCGTCCTGACGCAGAATCAAACGCTGCACACTCATGTAGATGAGGAACGCGATGAACCCCGACGTGATTGGCGACACGACCCAACTCATCACAATGGTGCCGACCTTGTTCCACTGCACCGCGTCAACGCCAATACCTACAGCGGCGAAACCAACGATAGCTCCGACAATGGAATGCGTGGTAGAAACCGGCCAGCCGTTCTTCGACGCAATCAGCAACCAGGTACCCGCCGCAAGCAGTGCCGCGAGCATGCCGTACACCAGCAGTTCCTCGGAACCCGCGAGCAGATCGGCATCGACGATGCCTTTGCGAATGGTCGACGTCACCTCACCACCGGCGAGCACCGCGCCGGCAAACTCAAAGACCGCGGCGACGAGAATGGCCTGCTTGATCGTCAGCGCTTTCGAACCCACCGACGTCGCCATCGCATTAGCGACGTCGTTGGCGCCGATCCCCCACGCCATGAACAGACCAAAGGCGGCGGCGAGGCCGATATAGATGTATTGCGCTTCCATTTCTCGCTCCCGGGACCAGCGACGCCCCGCTTGTTGTTTTTGTCTTTTAGTGGGAGAGCAACAGCTCGAGACGACGACCGACACGTTCAGCCATGTCAGCTATCTCGCCTGTCAGCTCGATCACTTTATAGGTGAACATAGCGTCGATCGGGTCCAGTGTTTTTTCGATAGCGAACAACGCGGAGCGCAGTGCTGCCTGCTTGTCGTCCGTATCCGTTTCGATCCTGTCAAGTTCTTCGATAAGACCTGAGACGAGCTCAACCTCAGCACCGCGAAATCCGGCGGTAAACAGTTCATCGAGTTCGCGGACACTCTTGCGCGCCTGCTTTGCGGCATCGATATTGCGTTCTACGAACTCCATGAATTCTTCGGCGATCTGCGGCGGAATCTGCAGACGCCGACCGACCACCAGGCCGGAAACATCTTTGGTGCGATTCGCGATCTTGTCCTGCACCAGCAGCAACTCGAGCAAATCCTCTCGCGGCACGGGCATGAACAGGCTCTTCGGCAAGTGCAGTCGAATCTGTTTCTTGACGTCATCGGCTTCGTGCTCGAGTTTCTCGATCTCGTCGCGAAACTCGGCCGCGAGCTGCCAGTCACCGGCGATAGCCGCCGAGAAAAAACCTTTCAGCTGCTTCGCGCACCGGTACGCGATTCCGACATGTTTTTCGAGTGGTTGGACCGGCGAGGAGCCGAAAATATTTGCCAGGACATTGGCCATGCTGCTCACACCTCTGCGGGCATTGCTGGAACCGCAATCCTAGCATAGCGATCACCGCCGATCGGCAGTTTTCGACGTGCTAGACTGCGCGACTCACAGTAGCGGAACGCAACGGAAAAGTGATATGGCCTATTGGTTGATGAAGTCGGAACCCGATGTCTACAGCATCGATCACCTGCAAAAGGACGGTCGGGAGATGTGGGACAGCATCCGCAATTATCAGGCCCGGAATATGATGCGCGACGACATGAAGATCGGCGATGAAGTCTTCTTCTATCACTCGAACTGTAAAGAGCCCGGTATTGTCGGAATTGCTAAAGTTGCCAGCAAGCCTTACCCCGACCCAACCCAGTTCGACAAGAAATCGAAGTATTTCGACCCCAAGAGCACGAAGGACAATCCGCGCTGGATTCTGGTAGACGTAGAGTTTGTCAGAAAGCTATCGCGCAACATCACGCTGACCGAGATGAAGGCGCAACGAAGCCTCGAAGGCATGATTCTGACGCGCAAAGGCAATCGCCTGTCGATTATGCCGGTGGAGAAGAAGCACTGGGACAAGGTCCTTCGCCTCGAGTGAGACGCCGCAGTAAAATCCTGCTGACGCTGCTCCTCGTGATCGGCGCAATACTGCTGGCAAGCACGCCACCACGCCTTGACTACTCTCCGCAGCTCGGCGCCGATGTCGACTTGCAGGCCTTGCTGCGAGAGCATGAGGATCACCTCATCCCGGGGACCGAAAAGCGCGTACTCTGGCACGATAAGGAGCGACGAACGGAATGGTCGGTCGTCGCACTGCACGGCTTTTCGGCGTCCCGGCAGGAGAGCGCACCGCTGGCTGAGCTCGTTGCCAGAGAACTCGGCGCCAACCTTTTCGAGACACGTTTCGCAAAGCATGGACTTGTCGAAAACGCACTCGTCGATGTCACCGCGGAAGACTGGCTCGATGACGTTGCCGAGGCGCTGCAGGCGGGCCATCTGCTGGGTGAGAAAATTGTTGTCATAGCCGTATCGAACGGCGCCACACTCGCGCTATCCATGCTCGATCACCCGGCGATGCAGCCGGTTGATTCACTGATAATGCTGTCACCGAATCTCGCGCCGGCCGATCCGAAGGCAATGTGGATAACGGGGCCTGGCGGGGCGCTGCTGCTGCGCCTGATATCCGGCGATACCCGCTCCTGGGAGGCGCATAATGCGCGGCAGGAGCGCTTCTGGACCACCAGCTATCCATCGAAAACGCTGATACAGGTCATGCGTGTCGTCGACAGGGCCATCGGCAGAGTTGAGACCGCGCCTGCTCCGCGTGTCCAGGTTTTCTATGCACCGAACGATGCCGTAATTTCTGCACCCGCATTGCTGGCAGCTTACGACCGGCTGCAATCACCGCAAAAAGAGCTCGTGAAGATACTCGAAACCGGCGCACCCAGCGCTCATATCCTCGCCGGGGATATTATTTCGCCCGACAACACGGTGCCGGTTGCCGAAAAAATTACGGCTTTTGTTCGGCGCCCAAAGCCTTAAGACGTTCCTGAACAGGAACCGCACCGCCGAGCGCCAGCATGATCACCAGGTCGCCCGCCTGTGCCCAGTCCATCGCAGCATTGAACGACTCCATCTCGTGTTCGAAATGCGCGATCTGCGATATTGCTGCGCCGTTCGCCAGCAGTTCGTCCCTTATGACAGCGAAAATATCGCCATGCTCCCGGCCGCGGTGATAGTCCGCCAGTTCCGAGATCATCACCTGGTCCAGGCCGATCGCCCAGGCGTCGCGGGCCATATCCCGTATCAGCCCGTCGGGCCGATCGCCCGCCTGCCCAAAACACAGGACACGGCGTTTCGCCGGTATCGCCTGCGCCATATCGAATAAGGCATGCATCGCGGCCGGGTTATGGGCGAAGTCGACCAACACCTTGAAATCACCGACACTATAAACGTTGCAGCGACCCGGATTGTCGTCCTGCCGCATACTCGTCAGGCCCTCGCGAATCGAATCGACGCTGTAACCAAGGCACCAGGTGAGTGCCGCTGCCGACAGTGCGTTCGCGACATTGTGCCTGGCGTGACCACCGAGCGTTATCGGAATTTCATCGGCGCGACAGATGACATCCCACACACCGCCGTCGATTTTCAGCAATTTGTCGCCGTCGAGCACGAACACCGGGTCGCCGCTCTTTATCCGAGCACGAATCAGTTCGCTCTCCGCGTCCAGACTGAACCACACGACAGCACCGTCGAACTGTTCCGACTTTTGCCGCAAAAGCTCGTCATCGGCGTTGAGTATCAGGCGGCCCGATGCCCGCACGGCGCGACTGACGATCCATTTGACATCGAGTAACTCGCCCAGGCTCTGCGAACCAAAGTCGCCGAGGTGATCCTCCGCTATGTTGGTAATCAGCGCCGCATCGGCGCGACTCACACCGAGACCACGCCGCAGCAGGCCGCCGCGCGCCGACTCGAGTATCGCGACATCGACGTGTCGCTCACGCAATACGGCTCGGGCACCGCCGGGGCCCGACCAGTCGCCGCGCTCAATGATCTCATCGTTGACGGCAATCCAGTCCGTCGAGCTCAGGCCGACGTTGTCGCCCGCCGCGCGCGCGATATGTGTTGCGAGTCGAACGGTCGTCGTCTTGCCGTTGGTTCCGGTGACGAGACCAACCGGAACGTCGCTACATCGATCCCAATCCGGCTTATCGGGGATTTCGCGGACCGGCCAGGTCTCAGAGCCACGTCCGAGACCGACAGAAACGTGATCGTCGTCCCACAGCACTGTCCGGGCTTGCGCTTCGGCTGCGGCGATGAGCTGCATCAGTTTCGGGTTCGCCTCTTCGGTCGCTGCCGCACGCAGTGCCGTTACGCTCGCCGCAAAATCCGGAACCACGTCTGACACGCCGAGTTCGGCGGCACTCGCGGCCCAGGCCCATTCGTTGATTTCAGACGCCGTGTACAGCGCGTCTATCGGCGCAGAGAACGCCAGACTGACACCGCCAATCAGCTTCCGAGATGCAAACGATGGCGGTTCCCAACCCAACTCGGCCACCATGCGCATGACATTGCCCCGCCATAGCGGCAACAGCTCGTCCGCTTCGGCCGGCGTGCACTTCACATCGAGAATCGCACCCGGGCCATCGAAAATCAGGCTGGGTCCGGTAAGTCGTCGAGCGTCGAGAAACTCCATCGGTGCTGCGCAGCCAAGCCGGCCTAATCGCCTTCTTCACGAGCAATGCGAACGCCGCGCTCATCGCTGATGATCTCAATATCGCCATCCATTTCGAAACCACCGATATCCGGCAGGTCTACCGCGGGAGCGGCCTTCTTAGCGGGGCTTTCGGCCCTGGCACCCGCGTTGAAATAGATGATCTGCTTCCAGGTGCGCTTGATGTTGTCGCCGAGCACAAGAATCAAATCGCCCGGCTGCGCTATTTCCAGCGCCCGGGTTGTTGCTTCCTGCTCGTCGGGTATGACCTCGATCTGATCGGCAGGTATACCCGCCTCCAGCAGCATGTTCTTTTGCATGACTGCAACCTCATCCTCACCGCGACCGCGTCGTCCATCGTCGCAGCGGCAAATGAAGTGGTCGAAATGCCCGGCGGCGATCTTCGCTATCTCACGAATGTCCTCGTCGCGCCGGTCGCCTGGCGCCGACAGCACGACGATCTTGCGGCCCTCGGCATCGAAGCGGTCCACCAGTCCACACATGGCACTAACGGCGGCGGGATTGTGCGCATAGTCGAGAATGACGCGAAACGGATGCTCGTCGTAAATATTCATGCGACCCGGTGCCTGGAAGAAACTCGAGTCGAAGGTCCTGAGACCGTGGCGGATATCTTCAAGACTGATATCCATGTTGTAGGCCAGCGCCGCAGCAAACATCGCGTTTTGCACGTTGTGCATTGCGCGCCCCTCGACCGTCGCCGGAATCAGGTGCGTCCAGACCAGCGGCGTATGGCTTTCGTTATCGTAAATCGAAATCAAGTGGCCGTTCATGCCCTGTTCGAGTACGAAGGCCTGCCCGCCTGCGCGGATATGCTGTTTTACCAGCGGGTGCGCCGGGTTCATTGTGACGTAGCTGAGTTTCTCGGCATCGGTGTAGTCCGCCATTTGCAGGCAGTTGCCGTCGTCCGCGTTCAGGATCGCCGCATCGGTCGCGATCTCTATCGGTA
Source organism: Woeseiaceae bacterium (assembly GCA_021773035.1). Taxonomy (GTDB): domain Bacteria; phylum Pseudomonadota; class Gammaproteobacteria; order Steroidobacterales; family Woeseiaceae; genus UBA1847. Next base: position 344,565 of record JAJFKU010000063.1, on the reverse strand, counting down.
CTCGCTTGACCTCGGCCAGCTGCTCCAGCGTATCGATACCGCGCAGGCCGAGATGGTCGGCCGACACGTTCAGACAGGCAGCAACATTGCAGGACTGGAATCCCAGGCCGCTGCGCAACATGCCGCCACGCGCCGTCTCCATGACGGCGGCGTCTACCGAAGGATCTCGCAGAATGATTTGCGCCGACACCGGACCGGTCATATCACCGGGAACACTGAGGTTGCCGTCGATGTATACGCCATCGGTCGATGTCAGACCTACGGTACGGCCGGCCATCTTCAGAATATGGGCCAGCATGCGCGATGTCGTTGTCTTGCCGTTGGTACCGGTGACGGCGGCAATCGGAATACGGCTGGGCGAATCGGGTGGAAACAACATGTCGATAACCGGACCCGCAACGTCGCGCGACGTACCCTCGCTGGGTGCCACGTGCATGCGAAACCCGGGGCCGGCGTTTACCTCGCATATGCCGCCGCCCGCGTCCCGATAGGATTCCGTAATATCGTGTGTCAGGAAATCGACGCCGCCGATGTCGAGACCGATGGCTTTGATTGCGCGAATGGCCATTTCCCGATTGTCAGGATGAATCACATCCGTCACGTCGATTGCGGTACCGCCGGTCGACAGATTGGCGGTGGAACGCAGATAAACGACTTCGCCCTTGTCCGGTACCGTATTGCGGTCATAGCCGAGTTTGGCCAGCAAGCGCTCTGCCTGGTGATCGAACTCAAGACGCGTCAGCACTTTCTCGTGCCCAAGCCCTCGCCGCGGGTCTTCATTGACCTCGTCGACGAGTTGCTCAAGCGTCAGCTTGCCGTCGCCGACGACGTGTCCCGGAACACGTTTTGCGGCGGCAACCAACTCACCGTCTACCACCAGCAGTCGATGATCGAAACCATCGATATAGCTCTCGACGATGATCGTGCGGCCGTGTTCGCTCGCTTTCTCAAAGCCGTCCTCGACTTCCTCATCGGTACGCAGGTTGATGGCCACGCCACGGCCGTGATTGCCATCCAGCGGCTTCAGAACTACCGGAAACCCGATGCGTTTCGCAGCACGCACCGCGTCGCGTTTGCTGCGCACCATCAACTGCTTCGGAACCGGCAGGCCAAGATCGCGCAGAATGCCGTTGGTCTCTTCTTTATCACCGGCGAGATCGACGGCAATATTACTGGTGCGACCGGTCGTCGTCGCCTGAATGCGCTGCTGATAGCGACCATGCCCGAACTGCACGAGACTGTACCGATTGAGACGCAGCCAGGGGATATCGCGCTCCTCGGCAGCCGCTACCAACGAAGCCGTACTGGGCCCGAAAGCACGGCGCTGCGCATAGCGAATGAAGCGATCGCGCACGTCTGCAAAGTCCCAGTCCTCCTCCGGGGCATCTTTGGGTTTCAGGTCAGTGGGCAGCAGGCTGTGGATCAGCTGCAGCGCCAGACCCGACGCCTCGCGCCCAACTTCCGCATCCTTGTACTGGAACACCATGTTGTAATGGCCCGGCTGTCCGTCGATGGAACGCGTACGACCAAAGCTAACGCTGGAACCGGCCACGTTTTGCAGCTCAATGGCAATGTGCTCCATCACGTGCCCTAGCCAGGTCCCGTCATCTTCGCGCAGCCGGCGCACGAACCCGCCTGGCTCGCGGTAGGAACAACCATGCTCATGAAGACCCGGTAAGAACGCCAGCAACGGCGCAACAAACGCGTCGCCCAAACGGCCCGTCGGCCATTCTTCGAGCTCGCCCAGATCCAGTACGTGCCGGATAACCGGAAACCGGGCATACATGCTCGGCCCTACGAAAACATTAGTACTCTCAATTTTCATGATCGCTGCCTGTCGGTATTGTTGTCGGCGTCATTCAGCGTGCGCTTCCCGCGATGCGATATCGAAACGGCCGCCTGACACCAGTATATGCAGCTTTACGTCAATCAGGCTAACCGGCTCGCCGCGGCGCGCACGGTCCATTGAAGAATAACTGAGGCCGGTAGGGTCGATCACGGTTATTCCGCCGCTGCCAACGACCTCGAGCTCATCCCCGGGACGTATAAACGCGGCGGTATCCTCGTCCAGCCCGATACCGACGGCAAAGGGATTATACGCCAGCGCCGTCAACAGCCTGCCAAGACGATCCCGCTGCCGAAAGTGCTGGTCGATGATAAAGGCATTCGTCAGCCCGAGGCCCGGAGCCATAATCACCTTGTCGGGACTGGGGGTACTGCCTTCCGCGCCACCTGCAATCATGTGCTCCGGCATGAACGCGGCGCCCGCCGAGGTACCGGCGACATGCATGCCGGCGGCGTTGCGATGGCGCAGCAGCTGCGCAACCCGCGTACCGCCAAGCGTCGTGGACAATCGAAGTTGATTGCCACCGGTCATGAAAACGCCATCGCACTTTTCTATGTAGTCGACATCGGTGCCGGTCTGACAGTCTTCGCGGCTGATAAAAGGCAGCACCCTCGCGTGCTTAACGCCGATACTGCGAAACAGTTTTTCGTAGTTACGGCCCGTATCTTCAAGCTCCGAAGCGGTCGGAATAATGCCGATACGAGACTGCTTACCGCCGCAGACTTCGATGAACCGGTCGAGTATCTCGGGATTGTTCAGCTTCTCCTCGGCACCGCCGATGGGAATAATGTAACCGCGATCGGTACCGGCTATATCGTTTGCAGGACACATGAATATGGACTCCGCCCGCGGTACGCGGGCTAATGGGTGACAGGGTGCAAAAAAGGCTGCGTATTTTACACAAGAATCCGGCTTTTCCGGAGCTTATTGCTGCAGAATACGGAGAACTTTGTATCGAGACTCAGACCGTGACCAAGCAGACCCTCCCGCTGGGGGAAAACAGCGACTACCCAAGCCACTATGAACCCGCCGTGTTATTCGCGATCCCCCGTGACGAAGCGCGCGCGGCCCTTGGCCTGCAGAAGCTGCCCTTCCGGGGCACGGATATCTGGAACGCCTGGGAACTGACCTGGTTGGGGCCGGCGGGTCTGCCGGTCGTCGCGACGGCCGAGATACGGGTTCCGGCGGATTCACCTAAGCTGATTGAATCCAAGTCGCTGAAGCTGTATCTGGGTTCGTTTGCCATGAGTCACTTCGACGGCCCGGGCCAGGTCGCCGCTTCGATCAGCGCAGATCTCAGCACCATCCTGGGAGTCGCCGTGCAGGTCGATATCGAACGGCCCGGCGACACGGCATTGCAATCGGTGGCGCAGTTGCCGGGGACCTGTATCGATACGCTGGCAGTGAGCTGTAGTGACTGGGAGGTCGATGCCAGTCTGTTGCGGCGTTCCGGCGACAACTATGTTGAAGAACAACTGCACACCCATCTGCTGCGCAGCCTCTGCCCCGTGACCTCGCAGCCGGACACGGGCAGTCTCGCGATTCACTATCACGGACCCGGAATCGAGCCGGAGTCCTTATTAAAATACGTCGTGTCCTTTCGCCAACACAACGACTTCCATGAGGCGTGTATCGAGAGGATATTCGTCGACATTATGCAGCACTGCAATACCGAAAGACTCAGCGTCTACGGTCGCTACCAGCGCCGCGGCGGGATCGACATCAACCCGTTTCGCAGCAACTTCGAAGACCAGCCGGCGAATCCGCGCCTGTGGCGACAATAAGCGCTTTTCGTGCCGTCAGTCCGACGCCAGGTCTTCCGCGTCGAGCTTATGCCCCCAGTCCTGCTTCGCGTTCAGATAGCGCCGATTGTTATCGCTGACGCCGGTGACATGTTTCACACGAGTGATACCCTGCAGACCAAAGCGCGTCAGGTCGTCGACCTTCTTGGGATTATTGGTCAACAGACGAAACTCCTTGCCGCCGAGAAAATACTTCAGCAATGACGCCGCATCGCTGAAATCGCGGCAATCGTCGGGCAGCCCCAGCGTTCGATTCGCCTGGTAGGTATCTTCTCCGGAGTCCTGCAGCAAATAAGTTGCCGCCTTGGCCCACAAACCGATGCCACGGCCCTCATGTCCGGACATGTAGATGACGAGGCCGCCCTCTTCGTCGGCCTGAACCCGTTCAACCGCGGCATGCAGCTGCGGCCCGCATTCACAGCGCTCGGAGCCGAACACATCGCCAGTCAGGCAACTCGAATGCACGCGCACCAGCGGCGCTTTCCATGTCGCGGGATCGCCGATAACGAGAACGCTGTTGACCGCCATGAAAGACGCCAGCGCGGCAAAGGACTGCTGACCGTTTTGTTCACGAAGATCGTCGGCCAGCTCCTCGATCTTACCGAGCTCTGTATTCCGTACGCAGGCATACCACTGCACATCCACACGCGTCTCGGGGAGCTTAAGCGGCAGCGGAATCGGGCCGAGAATACTGATTGTCGAGCCACGCCCCGAGCGGTCGGCCGACAACCGCAGCCCGTCCCGATCAATCTGAAACAGGGTGCCCTGCTCTGTCAGGCATTTACGGACAGTCGGATCAATGTAGGTAAACATGTGGCGAATTATGAAGCATTGCGTGAAATTTGCGACGCCTGCCACTTGCTGACCGACGGGTCAGCAAGTATAATTGCTGACCAACGAGTCAGTAACGAGCAACTCATGACCGCACCACGCTATCGACGCCGCAAAGAAGACAGACCCCAGGAAATCACCGCCGCGGCCCTGGACGCTTTTGCCGAGAAAGGCTATGCGGCAACGCGGGTCGAGGAAGTCGCAAAGCGCGCCGGGGTTAGCAAGGGCCTGCTCTACCTGTACTTCAAAACCAAGGAAGAACTCTTCAAGGCGGTTGTAAAGAGCGTTGTCATTCGACGCGTCGATGCATTGATCGACACCGTGGAGACCACAGAGCTGTCGTCCGAGGAATTCGTGCGCGGCCCCCTGTTGTCATTCATGAAAAAGGTTCCCGCGTCGCCGGTGGCCGTCGTCGTCCGCTTACTGCTCGCCGAAGGGCGAAAACACCCGGACCTCGCTGACTACTACTACGACAACGTTGTGTCGAAAGGACTTGCCGCAATGCACAGGGTCCTGACGCGTGGCGTCGAACGTGGCGAATTCCGGCAATGCGCAGCAACCGAGCAGCCACATTTGTTGGTGGCGCCGGTAATGCTGTCCATCGTGTGGGGGATTGTGTTCGCCGGCAAGGCGCTGGATACCGACGCGCTGATAGAAACTCAAATCGATATGTTACTCGCGAACATCAGAGCGTGAGCGGAGCAGAAACCATGCTGAGAACAGGTATTTTAACGGCTACCGTACTACTGCTGAGCGCCTGCTCGGGCGGTGACGAGAACCATCGTGTCGTCGGCGAACTGACCTCCGACCGCGTTGAACTAAGTGTGGAGTTCGCCGAACCCATCGTCGATATCGCCGTTATGGAAGGTGCGACAGTCAGCGCCGGCGAGGTGTTGCTGCGACAGAACGATTCACGCGCCCGGGTGCAGCTTGCTGACGCCGAAGCGGTGTATCTGCAATCGAAAGCAAGAATGGACGAACTGCTCCGCGGGCCGCGCAGCGAACAGATTGCCGCGGCGCGAGCAAACGTCGAAGGCGCAACGCAGGAGCTCGACTTTCGTCAGACAGAGCTTGAGCGCATCGAGGAAGTGCATCAGCGCGGGCTCGCGTCCGCCGAAGTTCTTGACCGCGCGTCGGCCGCGCTCGACGCGGCGCAGGCGACGCTGAAACTGCGGCTCGCGCAACTGGAAGAACTGCTGGCGGGAACAACGCTGGAAGAACTTGCGCAGGCGGAACAAACCGTGAAACAGACCGCCGCGCGTCGGGATCGCGCCCGGATCGATCTTGAGCGGCATGTGCTGACGGCCCCTGTCGATGGCGTTGTCGACAGTCGCATCTTTGAGGTCGGCGAACGCCCCACCGCCGGCCAGGCAGCGATTATCCTGCTCGCCGGAGAGCAGGTCCACGCCCGAGTATATGTTCCGGAGGCGATCAGGGTGCACATTGGAAGCGGTACTAAAGCCGCGATTTATGTCGACGGACTGGAAACGCCGATTGCTGGGGCCGTGCGCAGCGTCGCGACCGAAGCCGCGTTTACACCCTACTACGCACTGACTGAACACGATCGCGGTCGCCTTAGCTATGTTGCCAAAGTCGACATCGCCGAAGCGCTGGAACGTCTCCCCGACGGCGTGCCCGTCGAGGTCGAATTCGTGCTGGACTAGACGGTGTCAGCAGAATTCGCCATCGAAGCACGGGGCCTGACTAAACAGTTCGGCAAACTGCGTGCCGTCAGCGCACTCGACCTGAAAGTGCCAAAAGGCCAGATTTACGGTTTTCTCGGACCCAACGGTTCCGGCAAGTCAACGACCATTCGTATGCTGTGTGGACTGCTGACCCCCACCGAAGGCTCAGCGGTCGTGCTCGGCACAAAAATCCCGGGCAACTCACAGAAACTGAAGCCGAGAATCGGGTACATGACGCAGAAGTTTTCCTTGTTCGGCGACATGTCCGTGCAGGAAAACCTGCGTTTTATTGCCGAAATCTATTCCTACCCGAGGAAAGACCGGGCGCAGCGTATCGACGAACTGTTGTCGAAATACGATCTGCTGGCGCAACGTCGGCAACTCGCCGGAACCATGAGCGGCGGACAGAAACAACGCCTGGCACTGGCCTGCTCCGTCCTGCATCGGCCCGAGCTGTTGCTGCTGGATGAGCCCACCAGCGCCGTCGACCCGCAGAGCCGCCGGGATTTCTGGGCGAATCTTTTTCGCCTCGCAGAATCCGGTACGACAATCATGGTATCGACCCACTATATGGACGAAGCCGAGCGCTGCCACCGGCTCGCCATCCTTGATCGCGGCGTGAAGGTCGCCGATGGCACACCGCAGGCACTGCAGCAACAGACGGGCATGCACATTGTCGAGGTCATGGCTGAGAACCCCTACGCCGCACAGGCGGCGCTTGCCGGAAGCAGCGAAATCGCCAGCGTCACGCAACTCGGCGTTCGCCTTCGCGTACTGATACCGGTACGTCATGACGACCCCCTGCGCCTCGTTGAAGACGCCCTCAAAGCCAGCGGAGTGAGCGCCACTACCGCTTTGGCAACACCGTCGCTGGAAGATGTCTTCGTCGCAGTCACGATGGAATCCGAGGAGAGTGGCCAATGAAAGCCCTGTCGCGGCTGAACGCCATTATTAAAAAAGAGGTCCTGCAGCTCAGCAGAGACCGGTTGACCTTCGGCATGGTCTTTGGCTTGCCGCTCATCCAGATTCTGCTGTTTGGCTACGCGATTAACACCGACGTCCGCAACCTGAAGACGGCCATCGCCAACCAGGCCGGCACACACCTGTCGCAGCAATTCGTAGCCGAGCTTCGGGCGTCACAGGTTGTGGATATTATAGCCACTACGGCAACACCGGCTGGTCTGGAGGAGTTACTGCGGCGCGGAAAAATCTCTATCGGCGTAGTCATCCCCGATGACTTCGACCGCCGCGTCGCGGACAACAGGCGCGCCGCCGTGCACCTTCTCGTCGATGGTAGCGATCCGACGATACTCGGCGTGGCCAATCAGTTGCGTTCCATGCCGATCGCGTTCGACTCGGCGCCACCGCGGGAGCAACGCCAGGAACTCATTGAGGTTCGCCCCTACTACAATCCGGAGCGCCGCACGCCCGTCAATATTGTTCCCGGGCTAATGGGCATTATCCTGATGATGACGATGATGCTGTTCACGGCCGTCGCCATCGTACGCGAGCGCGAACGCGGCAACCTCGAACTGCTCATCAACACACCGCTAAGTTCTGCCGAGCTCATGATCGGAAAGGTTACGCCGTATGTTGCGATCGGATTACTGCAACTCGCCATAATTCTCGGTTTTGGTCAATTGTTATTCGACGTGCCGCTGCGAGGCAGCGTCATCGACCTGTACATCGCGGGTACCGCGTTCATTGGCGCAAACCTCGCGCTGGGCCTGCTGATATCCACGGCCACGCATACACAGTTTCAGGCCATGCAACTGACCGTGTTTATTCTCATGCCGTCCATCTTGCTATCGGGATTCATGTTTCCCTTTGACGGCATGCCGATCGTGGCACAGTACATTGGGGAAGTGTTGCCGACCACGCACTTCATTCGCCTGACGCGTGGCATCATGTTGCGAGAAGCGTCCATCACCGAACTGATGCCGGATTTTTACTACCTGATCGGATTCACTGTTGTCGCAATGGCAATTGCCGCCAAGCGATTCACAAAACGGCTCGACTAGCCACCATCCTCCCCGATTGAACGCAAGTAGTAGGGCCGCCACCAGCCAATCGTTACCGGCACCAGAACGTTCAGAAAGAAGGCCGTTATCATCAGCGTAAAGAACGCCTCTACCGGCATTATCCGGTACTGCACGTAAGCGATATCCATGACGACGAACGCCAGCTCCGCGCGGCCCAGCATACCGAAGCCGACCATCAGACTTTCCGCACTGTTCATGCCACTGGTATATCTCGCGGCGAGCCCGGCGGAAACCACCTGAATGACGGCAATGCCGACTGTCATGACGATAGCGAAGGGCATGATTGCGACCAACAGGTCCCAGTCGAACAGAATCTTCGCGCCCAGGTCGACGAAAAACACCGGGCCGATCCAACAGAATGCCGCGTTGTCGACGATGCGTTTTGTCTCCGCGTAAACATTCCCGCCCGGATGCGTACGCCCTTCTTCATCACCACGATCCCTGAGCTGGAAGTGCTCTTCGCGAACGATCAGGCCCGCCATATAAGCGCCGACAGCGGGATGAAAACCGAAGGCGTGCGCGGTCAGACCGACCAGCAGAGCTACCAGCAGAATCGCAAGCGTGGCGTAGCGGCCGTCGTCAAAGGTCAGATAATTCTGCATGCTGAGCACGCGCAGCAGCGGCAGGTCTCTCAGCCACGTCAACGAACCCTTTGGGAATATCCAGATCCCGATCACCGTAACGATCAGGAAAAACGCGACGGCCTTGCCGCCGGTCACCGCCAGCCCTGCCAGCGTCAGATCGCCACTACCGGTCGCCACCGGCACGACGATAGCAACCGCCACCAGCGAACCGATATCGTCGAGCAACGCCGATGTCATGATTCGCGTCGCGACCACGGAATTCGACAAACCCAGGCCCTGCAACGAGACCATGGTCAGCGATACGGCCGTCGCGGTCATCGCCAGCCCCACCATCAGCGAGATATTCGGGTCCTGCCATATGTGATCTGCAATCAGGTAGGCCACGACAAACGGGCCAAGCGCGCCGAACAACGCGATTCCCCAGCTGCGCCTGACGCTGGCCAGGAAATTATCCGTCGATTCCTCGAAACCGAGCGAAAACATGATGAATATGATGCCCAGCTCGGCAAACGTGCGTATGAAAGAGCCGCTGACTTCGGGCAATACACCCAGATTCGCCAGCACACAGCCGACAAAGAGGAAATACAACACGGGTGTCAGGCGCGTTTTCTTGGCCGCGACGACGGCGACGAAAACTGCCCCCCAGACGATTGCCAGGTGCGTGAGTGGGTTCATGGTGTATCCTCGGACACGTCAAAAAACTCGCAAAATGTCTTTCATTCTGATCCAATCCTTGCACATGAAAAAGCAATCACCGACCGTATTCATCGTTGACGACGATTCAGCAATCCGCTTCGCCATGCAGGCGCTGCTGGACTCCGTGGATATCGAACACGAAATATTCGCATCCGCCAACGAATTCCTCGATAAAAACACCGAGCAGCGGCCAGGTTGCCTGGTGCTCGATATCCGCATGCCGGGACTTGGCGGTCTCGAGCTACAGGAAGAGCTTATCAGGCGTGGTAATACCTTGCCGATCATCTTTATCACCGGCCATGGCGACGTGCCAATGGCAGTTGAAGCGATGCAGAAGGGTGCAGTCGACTTCATCCAGAAACCGTTTCGTGATCAGGAATTACTGGATCGCATTCGCGAAGCGCTGGCTACCGATGAAGAGCGGCGAGAAGTCCAGGAGCGACATTCCGAGGTCGCCAAGAAACTGGCAACGCTGACCAATCGGGAACAGGAAGTATTCAACCTCGTTGTGACCGGCAAGCCGAACAAGGTGATTGCCTACGACCTCGGCGTCAGCCAGCGCACTGTGGAAATCCATCGCGCACGCGTGATGGAGAAAATGCAGGCCAGATCACTCGCCGACCTCGTCAAGATGCACATGACCATCTAGCTGCTGCGGGCGTTGCTACGCTCGTCGATTCTCGCGCACTCTATACATTCGTCGGCATACGGGAATGCGATCATGCGATCCACCTGTATTGGCTCGGCACATTCGCGGCACCTGCCGTAACTGCCGTCGTCCATTCGCGCCAGCGCCGCACTTATTTTGGCGATTTCCCGCCGCGCCTCGTTGCCCAGTGCGTCGACGACCTCCTGGTCCTCGAGCTCCTTCGCCATTTCTTTGGAGTCAGCGTTAAAACCACGCTGCAGGTTCGAGGAAATCCTGTCCAGCCGTGCCAGATACACCTCTTTTCTCTCGAGAATTTCGGCACGCAACGCATTGATCGGTAACTGGGACACCGGGAACCCTCCTTATCGTTTGGATGCCCATGGTAGCGTTGCTGCCTCTCTTTTCGCCGTAAGTAGAAACCGATACTCATTAAGCAACACGACCTATTTGATGCCGCTCATCAACGCGTATGCTGAAGGCTACATTATTCCGTAACAGCCAATCATTCCTAAGGTAAAAAAATGAAAGATATCTCGAAAATCCTCGTCGTTATCGATCCGACCACCGAGGATCAGCCGGGGCTTGGTCGGGCCAGCTGGCTGGCGGGAAAACTGGGTGCCGAACTCGAACTACTCGTCTGCTTCTACAACGAATACCTCAGCGGTGATCGCCTGTTCGATTCACCCTCACTGGAAAACGCCAGGCAGGAACTGATACAGAGTCAGGAGAAATACCTCGACAGTCTCGCCGCTCCCCTGCGCGCCGACGGGATCACCGTCAACACAAGCGCCATCTGGGACCACCCCCTGTACGAGGGCATTGTCCGGCGGGCCGTCGCGTCCTCCGCGGATCTCGTCATCAAGGATACGCATCATCATTCGGCCGTCGAACGGGCATTGCTCACCAACACCGACTGGAACCTGATTCGTACCTGCCCGGTCCGGCTCTGGCTCGTCAAGCCACGGGAGATTGCGGAAAAACCGGTATTCGTAGCCGCGATCGACCCGATGAACCAACACGACAAACCGGCCGCACTGGACGATGATATTCTGCAGCTCAGCACGAAGCTCTCACAGAGCGTCGACGGAGACGTACACGCATTCCACTCCTACGACCCGCGTATCGCCGTGGCCACCGCTACCGCCAACGCCTATATCCCGGTTTCACTGCCCTACGACGAAATCGAGCAACAAATGCACGAAGAGCATCAAAAACGCTTCACGGAAATCACGCAGTTCCATGGCGTTGCCGATGACAAGTCGCACCTCGTAGCGGGACTCACGCACGAGGAGCTGGCCATCGTCGCAGAGGAAGTACCGGCAGACGTCGTCGTCATGGGAGCGGTCGCCCGGAATCGCTGGAAGCGCCTGTTTATCGGCGCCACGGCCGAGCGGACGCTTGAGCACCTGCCCTGTGATCTGCTAATCGTAAAACCGGACTGGTTCAAGACGCCGGTCGCACAGGATAACTACGAAAGCGACAGTCAATAAAAAAGGGGGTCGGAGCGCCTTTTTTCTCAAGGAAAAAGGCGCTCCGACCCCTGGCACCCCTGCCACCTCAGTAGTTTGCCGTCACCATGATCCAGAACTTGTTGGTATCCGGATAGGCTGCGGCATCGCCAGAGAAAAACGCGCCCTTAAACAAAACGCCATAGTGCTTGCCGATCTTGCGCCCTGCGGAGACATCGAATTCCGTGCCGTAGTCAACGCTGCCCGTTTCCGCAGAAAAATCGTGATAGACACCCGTGAGCTTCCAGCCAGCCGCTGTGTACTTCACCGTCGCGAATAAATCGTTGATACCCGCAGCCGGCGTGGCTAAAAACTTGTCGGCCCAGCCCTGGAACGCATGCAGGGTCGCGAGCGGCGTCCGGAACGCCATACCCGGCGCACTGCTGCCTCCAAGCGACTCATAGGCAATCCCAAGTGACAGACCATTCGCCGACGACCACATGCCACTCAGGTGCGCATACTCGGCATCGTAGCTAACCGGATTGTTGGCGATGTCCGATTGCGTCGCAAGCTCCGCGAGTACCGCGACCTTGCCCTCGCCCGCCTTGAAACTGCCCGCAAGCCGTGCGCCCGCGGTAGCATTCGAGAACGCCGCAATATCATCGTTGTCGATACGGTAGTAATAAGGCGTTACGGTCCAGCTGTCGTTGATCGATATTCTTGCGTTCAGCAAATGCGTATCGACGTCGTTTCTGCCTGCCGGAACGCGCTCGCCAAAAATGCGTCGGACGTTTGTCACGTAACTGTAGCTCAGCGCGGTATTCGAAATCGCCGTTGTCGTGAACGTCAAAGCATCGTAGGTCTGCTCGTTCTGGCGCCAGCCGACACCACCAACAAAGCGCTGATTGTCGAGCAGTATCCGCTGCCTGCCGGCCCGCAGCTTGGAGTCCGCGGAAAGACTGTAGTCCAGATACAGCTGGTTCAGGTCCGCGCCGTTCGGGTCGGCGACCACCGGATAGTTGCTCTTGTCCGGACTGGTTCCGCCACCGCTGTTGAAGTCGCTCAGCAGGTGGAACACGTAATCGTACTCGACGAATCCGCTCAGGCCACTCCATTGGCCCGTGCGGTAGTTCAGACGCAGTCTCGCCGTCAGCGCATCCGCGTCCGACGAGATGTTGTCCTGATCAACTCGTTCGTAACGGGCACGCAGGTTGACTCCCGTTTTACCCGAAGTGAGCGCCTCGCCCAGCGTATTGCCCTCATCGGCCACCGCAACGGTGACCGACGAGAGCAGCATCGCTGCGATAAGGAGCCCGGGTATAGTGCGTTTCATCGCTCTTGCTCCCTAGTAGATATCGTTCAATGTATTGTAAATATTGAACTTACCGGTCGGCGTAACGATTTCCGGACCCTTGATGACCGTCTTGAGTTTGCGCGTCTTGTCGTCAACGACAACAATAGCCGATTCCTGCTCCTTACCGCTCCAGACGGAGAACCAGACCTCGTCACCCGCCTTGTTGTACTCAGGCTGCACGACACGCTTCGGTCCTTCGCCGAGATCCGCCCATTCGCCGATCGGCAGGATATCGAATCCCGCATCGAGATTGTTGACGTCGAAAACCGCGATTGACTGACTGAAGGACTCGTCCGGATTCAACGGCGCATCGACCCACAGGTTCGTCGATTTGGGGTGCGATTTGACGAACAGCGAACCACCGCCCATGCCGTCGATCGTGCGGACGTTCTTCCAGGCGTGCTGCGGATGACCCTCGGGGTCAGTGCCAAGAAAGGAGATATTGGCGTTACCCAGAGCACTCGTTACCCAGACCGGTCCGAATTCCGGATCGATGATGTTCGCACCGCGCCCCGGGTGAGGAGTCTTGGTCACATCCGTCAGTGCAACGAGTTTGCGATCCCTCGAATCGACAACGGCGATCTTGTCGGACTGATTCGCTGCCGTCAGGAAATAACGCTTGGTACGATCCCAGCCGCCGTCATGCAGGAACTTCGCGGCCCCGATATCGGTAACCGACAGGCTCTCGACATCGCTGTAGTCGACCAGCAGGATGTGACCGGTTTCCTTAACGTTAACGATGAACTCGGGATGCTCATGCGACGCAACGATCGCTGCAACGCGAGGCTCGGGATGATACTCCTGAGTATCGACGGTCATACCGCGGGTCGAGACGATCTTGATCGGTTCGAGGGTGTCGCCGTCCATGATGACGTACTGCGGCGGCCAGTAGGCGCCAGCAATCGCGTACTTGTCTTCGTATCCCTTGTACTTGGAGGTTTCGACCGAGCGCGCTTCGAGACCAATCTTGATTTCCGAAACGATTTGCGGCGGATCCATCCACAGGTCGATCATGTCGACCTTCGCATCGCGGCCGATGGTCAGTACGTAACGACCCGAGGCCGACGGCCGGGAAATGTGCACCGCGTATCCGGTCGGCAAGATAGAGAAGACTTCCTTTGTATCGCCATCGATGATCGCGACCTGGCCGGCATCGCGTAGCGTGACGGCAAAGAAGTTGTCGATGTTGCGATCATGCTGCGGGCTGTCCGGTCGATCTTCCGGCGCAACCATGAGTTTCCAGCTGGCCTGCATCTCCGGCATGCCGAATTCAGGCGGCGCCGGCGGTTCCTGCTGCAGGAAGCGCGCCATGATATCGATCTGTTCCGGCGTCAGATCGCCGGATGTACCCCAGTTAGGCATACCTGCCGGCGAACCGTAGGTAATCAGGGCTTTCAGATATTCCGTGCCTTTCGCCGTGGTAATGTCCGGCGTTAGCGGTTTGCCGGTCGCACCTTTGCGGAGTACGCCATGGCAGCCCGCGCAGCGTTGGAAGTACAGCTGCGTGGCGGTCGCGAACTCGGCCTCGCTGAGCACCGGGCCACCGGCCGTCATTATCTGCCGGGTATCGGCGCCGGAAATCGCTGACGGAGCGCCCTGATACTTGAGCTCGCCCTCAGTCGCACCCTGATGGCGTTCGCCAGCGGCACGATCTTCCTGCCCAAGCTCGACACGCAGCGCCGCAACTTCCGCGACACTGACGGCAGCGCCATCATTGCCCCAGGAATTGAGCACATAGGTCAACGCCGCGGCAAGATCCTCATCCGGCAGATGCCCGAGGCTGGGCATTACACCGTTGTATTCAACGCCATTGACGGTCAGCGGTCCGGAAAGTCCGAACAATGCCGCCGCCATGACCTTTTTGCGATCGCCCTGGAGGAAATCGGATCCGGCCAGCGGTGGAAACGCGCCGGTCAGTCCCTTGCCGTTCGGCTGGTGGCAGGCGGCGCAATTCGCGAGATACACCGCTTCGCCTTTCGCCAATAGATCGTCTTTCGTGCCAGCAGCGACCTCAGCCGTGTGTACGGCGGTATCATCGGCGCTTGCTGAGGATTCGTCGGCGGATTCTTGTGCGCAAGCTCCGACCGACAGCCCGATCAGCGAGACGCTCATCACCAGGCTCAGTTTTCTAAATCTCAT
Source organism: Woeseiaceae bacterium (assembly GCA_021773035.1). Lineage (GTDB taxonomy): Bacteria > Pseudomonadota > Gammaproteobacteria > Steroidobacterales > Woeseiaceae > UBA1847. The sequence goes on along the minus strand of JAJFKU010000063.1, from coordinate 329,489 downwards.
GACATACACTCCCCGTCATTACAATTGATTACCTAATCGAAAAAAATCACCAAACCACGTTCAGGCTGACGGACGCGCTGCGTCCGGCCTGGGCGAGGAATGGAAGAAAAGCGTCGCCGGACCGAAGACCGCGAACGTCTGACCAGTTCCAGTAGCTGCGGTCGGTCAGGTTATGCAGGCCGGCCCTGACGATGGCGTGATCGCCCAGTTTCTGCGTCAGAAACACATCGAAAACTGCGTGACCGGCGGGCTTGAATAAATCACCGGCACTCTCGTCACGGCGGTCATAGGCATCGGTGAAAATGCCCTTCAGCCGGAGCTGGCGCGCCCGGTCCGAAGAAAACCAGCTAAAGCCCAGCACAGCCTGCGCCGGCCCGACGGAATTCAATGGCTGTCCGGTATCGTCGTTATCTCCCCGGGCGTAATAAGCCGAACCGTCAAAGGCGAAGGTTTCATCCCTGCCGAAGCGTAAGGTCCAGGCTGCTTCCAAGCCTTCGATCTCAGTTCTGCGAATGTTTTGCGATTGAAACATCGTGAATCCTGTGACCGGGTCCAGGCCCAGATTGATCTTCGATTCAATGAAGTCGTCGTAGCGGGTACGGAAGGCGGAAAACCGCGCGGATGACTGCAGGCCCTGCCAGCGAATACCGATATCCAGACCGTCCGAGGATTCGGATTTCAGGTCGGGATTCGGAATAGCGCGATAGCCGAAAAAAGGAACTTCGAGGCTGACGTTGGCGTCGGAATACGGCGGCGCACGGAAACCGTGTGAGTACTGGGCGTAGACGTCGACGCCCGTTGAAAGCTTGTAGATAACGCCAAGTTTCGGCGACAGGTCCGACTCTTCAAGACTGACCGGTGCGTAGCTCGGATAGTCTTCGAGATACATCGCATCGACATCGGGCGACAGATCGAATCGATCCGCGCGCACCGCGACAATGATCTTCCAGTCTCCGACACTGATTGTGTCTTCGATAAACGCCGCGGTTTCCGTCGTATTGCTGATCGGAAAATCGCGTAGTGGAAAGACCTCTCCGAGCAGCACGTTGGTCTGTTCGCCATTCGAAAGTTTGGTCGACAGGCCGTCCCGGTACTCCTCGGTAACGCGGTAACGATACTCGACCCCGAAACCCAGCCGGTGCGAGAAGCGCTCGCCACTCAGGTTCTTCCAGAGATTGAGTTCCACGCCCCGTATTTCCTGATCGTAGGAAAAAAACCGGTCGATAGAAACCGGCGTGCGTGCGGCAGCACGCTCGTCGAGCGTCCGTTGCTCGGTATTCGAGGTTTCGTAGAAGCCGCGAATCAGGCCGGCGTCGAGCCAGCCCTCAGACGACCCGAATTCGTATGCGATGTTGACGACGTCCATGCTGGAGGTGTCGTCCCCCTCCAGTGCGGTCGTGGATCGATAGCGGCCCGCCCCGAGCACGGAGTTCAGGTCCGAGGTCGTATTCGATTCCTGGTGCACAACACTCGCGCGCCAGGTCCGTCCCCAACGATCATCGGCGACCAGCTTGATGAGCGCCGTTTGGCGATCGTAGTCCCGGGTATCGATATCCTGAGGACCCGCGGCAGACTCAAGCTCCTGCCCGCTACGCCAGCTGTAACCGGCTACAAGGCCCAGCGACTGTCCACCAGTCGCGAACATCAGCTGCCCATGCGAACTGCTGTCGGCACCACGCCAGGTACCGAGGAAGTCACCACCGTAGCCCTCACCTCTGACGAGGTCCTGGGGGTCCGGCGTACGCACCGCGACCACACCGCCGATTGCCGAACTGCCGTACAACGCCGATGCCGGACCGTGCAATACCTCGATGCTCTGCACCAGGCCGGCGTCGATGAAATCGCGCGTTGCATTCGAGAAGCTGCCGGTATCGAACTGATCAGGCAGCGGCACCCCGTCAACAAGGATTGCGACACGATTACCGCCGATACCGCGAATGTTGATGCCTTCGGTCCCGAATCGCGTGCCCGCCGCCTTGTAGTCGACTCCCGGAATGTAACGAAAGATATCCGCCATCGAGGTCGCGATGTCGGCGTTGATATCGGTACGCGAGAGCACCGTTACGTTGGCGGCGATTTCACGGACCGAGCGTTCGTCCTTGTGTGCCACAACGACGATCTGATCGATCGGCTGACTATCAGCTTCGGCACCTGACTCCGCATACAACGCGCCGGACGCACATAAAAAAACACCAGCGGCAAAGACCGAAACTGGGGCTTCCAGAAGCCGCGACTGCGAGTGCATGAACCGCTACCTTTTCTTTCGCTGAGCCTAGCGCGTACTATTGCCGCAGGCCGCACCCGTTGCCATAGGTAAGTTCACGTATCCGCCACCGGATATCGCATAGGCCGGACAGAAACCGGAGCGCAATATTGAGTTATTTACTGGTCAAATCACTGCATACGATCACCGCGATCGCGACGCTCGCCGGGTTTATTCTTCGCGGCTACTGGATGCTGCGGCGTTCCCCCAATCTGCAACATCGCTTCACGCGCATCGCCCCGCACGTCGTTGATACGGTATTTCTGGTCTCCGGTATCGCAATGATATTGATGCTCGGTCTGAAGCCACTTGCCGAGCCCTGGCTGCTGGCCAAGTTCGCCGGCCTGATCGTCTATATTCTGTTGGGAACCATCGCTATTAAGCGCGGACCGACAATGCAGATGCGCGTCGTGGCCTTTGCCAGCGCGCTGGCGGTTTTCGCCTATGTTATCGGTGTCGCCGTCGCAAAGTCGCCGGCGAGCTGGATCCAGCTGCTTTCAGCCTGATTCTGCTGATAAGATCATCGTTCAACTCGACTAACTGGATAGCCGATGTCTAAGATTTTTACGCTTTTTGTGATTTGCACGCTGGCTGGCTGTACGAATTCGGCAGGAATCGACGAATCGACACAGAGCAGACAGCTTATGACGTTTGAATGCGACCAGGACTGGTCGAAGTGTGTGCGGCAAGCAAGCAAAGCCTGCGGGCCGCGCGGATTTGAGGAAATCAACCGCTTCTCCGACAAGGACATGACGTCGGCGGGACGGATGATCATAACGCAGAACGGCAACGAAGGCTACCGGGAAGACGCGCGCCTTGAGGAAAAAAACCGCGTGCTTGCCATCCGCTGCAATTGACGTAAATCGTCCGGCCTAGTCCTGCGGCACGCTGCCCAGGCGCGCCGCATAGCTGGCGGCCGCCAGCAGTCTCGCGGTATCGACCGGTTTGCTCATCAGCGTACAGTTATCCAGCAGACGCGCTTCCTTGACGACCTTCGACGTGTCGCCGCTGACGATAAAAGCCGGTATCTCGGACCCGTAGTATTCCCTGATGATGCCTACCGCCTCGACACCGGTCGAACCACCCAGCAGATGAAAATCCGAGATCAGCAGGACCGGCTGTTCGTCCAGATGCTGAATGACGGCCCGGGCCTCCTTTGCGGAAGCGGCGGTCGCGACCCGATAACCCTCGGCTTCGAGCAGCAGGCCCCAGGCGTCCGCAACGTTGACATCGTCTTCGATGAGAACAATGAGACCGCTGGCCCTTTCGGTAGCCTCCTCAGCGCCGTTTTCTTCTTCCGCCACGCGCGCACTGCCCTCGGCAACAACGGGTATGCAGACGGTAAAGCACGAACCCTGCCCGGCCTCCGAGACAACGCCGATGCGATGATCGAGGAGATCTGCCAGTCGGCGAACGATGGCCAGACCCAATCCAAAACCCTCCTTACTCGCGCCGGGCGTCTTGCATTGGTGGAATTCCTGGAAGATCGCCTCCAGCTGATCGGCTTCGATACCGATGCCGCTGTCGCTAATCTCAAGATGGCACTCGCCATCGCGCTCGATGCACGCCATTTTCACATGGCCTTTGTCGGTATAGCGAATCGCGTTCGATACCAGGTTCGTAATCACCTCGGCCAACAGATTCGCATCGCTGCGAACAACCGCTCTACAGGCTGCGGACGAAAACTCGAGGCCCTTGATGTTTGCCTGCCGTTCAAACTCCGCGGACAAGCGGTCGATCAGGCGCTGCATCGGGAACTCCTCGAACTCCGGTTTCACCGCACCGGCATCGAGCCGGCTGATATCGAGCAGTGAGTTCAGCAGGTTGGTCATCGCGGTCAGCGACGCGTCCTGGTTCTCGATCATCTGCAAAGCCCGTTCATCCTTGACCGTTCGCCGCAGCGCGCCGTTCAGCAGGCTCAACGCCTGCACCGGCTGTCTGAGATCGTGACTGGCCGCCGCCAGGAATGCACTGTTTGCCTTGTTCGCCCGTTCCGCCGCCCTCTGCGCCGCCTTGATATCGTCTTCCATCTGCCGGCGCACGGTAACGTCGCGGATAACACTGGAGATGAATCGCCCGCTGCCGGTATCGATCGGACTCAGACTGATCTCGACCGGAAACTGGCTACCGTCCTTGCGCAGCCCGACCAGATCCAGACCCTCGCCCATGGGGCGAAGAGTCGGTTTGTCCGAGTACGAACGGCGATGCGAAACGTGCGAATCCCGCACGGATTTCGGCAGCAGCGACTCGATCGCCAGTCCGATCATCTCGCCGCGCGAATAAGCGAACATACGCAATGCCTGCCCATTCGCCAGAACGATGTGCGCCTCGTCGTCGACAATAATCATGGCATCGGGAGCCGATTCCAGCAGGTTGCGGAAAAACACGTCGGAATCGACGATTGCGGAGATATCTGTTGGCAACGGAAGCACACTCATGTAGGTAAACGAAAAGCAGGCTCAATCGAATCTGCTCGGGTATCATCAATACCACTATTCTGAACCGAAGTCTTACCACCAGCGCTATACGTATCCTTCCCTATCTGGAACAAACGCGGGTCTTGCTAGACTTTCGCCGCATTCCGGGGCTATGGTCGAGAGACTCTCTGGAATGAGGCGCCCGGCAGGTCTGCGGCCGTTAATAAACTCGAAATCAACACAGGGGTTGTGCCTTGAACACAGCAGCTACCTATAACGACAAAGTCGTCCGACAGTTCACGATTATGGTCGTCGTCTGGGGCATCGTCGGGATGCTCGTCGGCGTCTTCATTGCCGCGCAGCTAATCTGGCCGGCGCTCAATTTCGATCTGCCGTTCTTAAGCTATGCGAGACTGCGTCCGCTGCACACCAATGCGGTGATTTTCGCGTTTGGCGGTTCGGCGCTGATCGGGACGTCGTATTACGTCGTGCAGCGCACCTGTCACGTACGTCTGGCCTTTCAGAAACTCGCCGCGTTTACGTTCTGGGGCTGGATGGCGGTTATCGTGCTGGCCGCTATCACGCTGCCGCTCGGTATTACGCAGTCAAAGGAATACGCTGAACTCGAGTGGCCAATCGACCTCCTGATCGCCGTGGTCTGGGTGGCTTACGCCATCGTGTTTTTCGGTACCATCGTCAAGCGCCGCGTCAAGCATATCTATGTGGCCAACTGGTTCTACGGTGCCTTCATCATCACGATCGCCGTGCTCCATATCTTCAACAATCTGGCGGTCCCGGTCACGCTCACCAAGTCCTACACGATTTATACCGGCGTTGTCGATGCAATGGTGCAATGGTGGTACGGCCACAATGCCGTCGGCTTCTTCCTGACCGCAGGCTTCCTTGGCATGATGTACTACTTCGTGCCGAAACAGGCCGGCAGGCCGGTTTACTCCTATCGCCTCTCGGTCGTGCATTTCTGGTCGCTGATCGCCGTCTACATGTGGGCCGGCCCGCACCATCTGCACTACACGTCGTTGCCGGACTGGGCGCAGACGCTTGGCATGGTGTTCTCAATCGTGCTGCTGGCACCGTCCTGGGGTGGCATGATCAACGGCATCATGACGCTGTCCGGCGCCTGGCATAAACTGCGTTCGGACCCGATTCTTAAGTTCATGATCGTGTCCCTGTCCTTCTACGGCATGTCGACATTCGAAGGTCCGATGATGTCGATCAAGACCGTCAACGCCCTGTCGCACTATACGGACTGGACCATCGGCCACGTGCACTCAGGCGCGCTTGGCTGGGTTGCCATGATGACGATTGGCACCCTGTACTGCCTCATACCCCGCCTGTACAACCGCGAGGGAATGTACAGCACGAAGCTTATCGACGTGCATTTCTGGACCTCGACCATCGGTGTCGTGCTGTACGCGGTCGCGCTCTGGGTGGCCGGCATTACGCAGGGGCTGATGTGGCGCGCCGTTAACGAAGACGGCACCTTGACCTATTCATTTGTCGAGTCACTGAAAGCAACCTACCCGTACTACGGCCTCAGGCTGGTCGGCGGTCTGCTGTTCTTCAGCGGCATGATCATCATGGCTTATAACGTCTGGAAGACGATAAGCGATAGAAAACCAGTGCCCGTCGCGGTACTGGACCCGGCGTAGAGAGGGAGTAAGGATATGCGCCACGATACTATTGAGAAAAGCGTAAACCTGATGATCGTGCTGATCATTGTCGCGATCAGCATTGGCGGTCTCATCGAGATCGTGCCACTGATGATCAGCTCGGATGCCAACGAACCGGCGGAAAACATCGAGCCCTATCCGCCGCTCAGGCTGGCCGGGCGCGATATTTACGTGCGCGAGGGTTGCTACAACTGTCACTCGCAGATGATCAGACCCTTTCGCAGCGAAACCGAACGTTACGGCCCCTACCTGACGGCCGGCGAGACGGTCTACGATCGGCCGTTTCAGTTCGGCTCCAAACGCACCGGACCGGATCTCGCGCGCGTGGGCGGACGCTACAGCGACGACTGGCAGCGACTGCATCTGACGGACCCGCGCGCACTGGTGCCCGAGTCGAACATGCCGGCATACCCCTGGCTTACCGACAACATGGTAGACGGCGAACTGATCACGAAGAAACTACGGACACTTCAGTTTCTCGGCGATCCGTACACCGACGAACAGATTGCCGGCGCTGCCGCCGCGGTTGAGGGCAAGTCCGAAATGGATGCGCTCATTGCGTACCTGCAGGAACTTGGCACCAATCGCAAGAACCGAAGGTAAGTGACGATGGATATCGATCTCATTCGCAGCATTCTGACGGCAGTCATATTCGTTGCTTTCATCGGCATCTGGGTCTGGGCCTGGGGCAAGGGTCGAAAAAAGGACTTCGAGAGAAGCGCAGCGCTGCCTCTGGAAGACGACACAGTGATTAATAACGAGCGGGAGAAACTCTGATGCCTGCATTTTGGCACTGGTTTATTGTGGCCGGTACGGTAGTTTTCGTCATTTGGTGTGTATGGCTGATTCAATGGGCCGGGAAGCAGGGTCCGCAAAATGTCGCCGACGACGAAGTTGTCGGCCATCGCTGGGACGGCGATCTTGAAGAATGGAACAATCCTGCACCGAAATGGTGGCTGTATCTGTACTTCATAACCATCATCTGGGCCGTCGGATACATGATTGCCTACCCCGGGCTGGGTAACTTCGACGGCTTGCTTGGCTGGTCTCAGGAAGGTCAGTACGAACAGGAAATGCAGTACGCCGCCGAGCGCTACGAACCGATTTACGAACGCTTTGCCGGCATGCCATTCGCGGAGTTGTCACAACAAGCCGACGCGCTGAAGCTGGGCGAGAGTCTTTATGCCAGCTACTGCACCACCTGTCACGGATCCGACGCGCGGGGCGCGGCGGGTTATCCGAATCTTACAGACGACGATTGGCTGTGGGGAAACACCGAAGCCGATATCACAGCGACCATTCGCCACGGACGCAATGGTGTAATGCCCGTACTCGCACCCGCTCTGGGCGGTGATGCCGGTATAGACAACATGGTGGCTTACGTCAGAAGTTTGAGCGGTCTCAGCCCGGCTGATGCCGATGCAATGAGTGCCAAACCTATGTTCGTTGCTTTGTGCAGCGCCTGTCACACGGCAGAAGGCACAGGTAACAAACTGTTCGGCGCACCGAATCTAACCGACGATATCTGGTTGTATGGCTCCTCAGAGGCTATGATTCGTTCCACCATTACGGAAGGGCGCAGCGGTATTATGCCGGCGCACGGCGAATTGCTGGGCGATAACCGCAGCAAAATTCTGGCGGCATATATAGCGAGTTTGTCGAAGAACCAGTGATCAGCGAGGAATACAGGGGCGCGAAGCAGTGGAGCCGGAACCGGCAGGCCGTATTCGCGGTGGTCTGGATTTCGTTTCTATGCGCCGCCGTGGGAACAATGGTGTTTTTTGCGGTATTTGACCCGGTCGACTTAAGCGGTGTTTTCGATGAAGACCTTAATATTGACCGTGATGCCGGATATGCAGCCGGGTTCTTCTTTTTCTGGCTGCTGTGTCTTGCCTGCTCGGGGATTACTGCCTTTCTTGTTCGTACCGCGCCGAAACGGGACGCCAAACACCGCAACGATCAGGGCTAGCGGACAAACACAATGAACAGTCCTAAAGCCTCGCCGCTGTACGAGAGCCAAAAGAAAATCTATCCGCGGGAAATCGGCGGCCGTTTCGCAAAGCTGAGCAAACTCGCGACGACCTCGCTGCTCGGCTTGTTCTATCTCGTCCCCTGGCTGCAATGGGACGACCGCCAGGCGTTCCTGTTCGATCTGCCGGCGCGCAAATTTCATTTACTGGGCCTGACGCTGTGGCCGCAGGACTTTCCTTTCCTCGCCCTGCTGCTCATCATCGCGGCGCTGTCGTTATTCTTTTTCACGGCACTCGCCGGGCGCTTATGGTGCGGATTCGCGTGCCCGCAAACGGTCTGGACCGAAGCCTTCATCTGGATGGAGCAGCTGACTGAGGGCAAGCGTTCGCAGCGTATGAAACTCGACAAAGCTCCGTGGTCGTGGAACAAGATTCGCCGCAAGGTCTCGAAGCAGTTCCTGTGGATTACGTTTTCACTCTGGACCGGTTTTACGTTTGTCGGTTATTTCGCACCGATACGTGAACTCGCGATGACGTTCGTCGGTTTTACGGCCGGCGGCTGGGCGTGGTTCTGGGCGCTGTTCTACGGCTTTGCAACCTACGGCAATGCCGGCTACCTGCGCGAACAGGTCTGCAAGTACATGTGTCCCTATGCGCGTTTCCAGAGCGCAATGTTCGACAAAGACACACTGATCATCTCCTACGACGAAAAACGCGGCGAACCCCGTGGCCGACGTAAACGCTCTGTAGACCCGAAGCTCGCCGGGCTTGGCGACTGCATCGACTGCACGCTCTGCGTGCAGGTCTGCCCTACCGGCATCGATATTCGCAAGGGACTGCAGTACGAGTGCATAGCCTGTGCTGCCTGTATCGACGCCTGTGACTCGGTTATGGACAAGGTCAACTATCCGCGCGGCCTGATACGCTACACGACAGAGCACGCACTGCAAAACGAAGAAACGCATGTGATACGCCCGCGCATGATGGTGTATGCGGCCCTGTTGTTACTGCTGGTAGCCTCTCTGGTCACATTGATGTCTCTTAGAACGCCGATTATTCTGGACGTAATCCGCGACCGAAACGCACTGTACAGAGAGTTACCGGGCGACATCATCGAAAACAGCTATACACTCAAGATTATTAATCAAAGCAATGACGCGCGGACCTTTGATCTGAGCGTCACCGGTGTTGACGGAATCTTTCTGGACGGGATCGACGAAGCGATTCTTGTGGAAGGCGGTGGAGTATTGTCACTACCGGTTCGGGCCCGTGCACCCAGCGACAACAGCAACGGCATTATGAAAATCGAATTCGTCGCGAAAGCCACCGACGATTCCGGCGATCAACGTATCGAAGACAGCCGTTTCCTCAGCCCGGCTCACCGATAGATAATCATGCAAAGAGAAGACATCGATCCCTGGTACCGCCAGTTCTGGCCGTGGTTCATTATGGCCCTGCCCGCGACAGCGGTGATCGCAGGCTTCTACACTTTATGGCTGGCGATGCAGACGACCGACTCCCTCGTGGTGCAGGCCGATGTCGGTATGGATGTTGTTACCGAGCGCAACCTTGCCGCCGAGAAAACGGCCGCGAAACTCGGCATCGCTGCTACCGTACGGATCGAGGCCGAAAGCGGTGCAGTAACGGCGACGGTATCGTCTGCGGAGAATCTCGATGAGGTCGCCACGCTCGGACTGCGATTACGTCACCCCACAATAGCCTCAAGAGATGCCGTGACAGAACTCACACGGGCGATGCCCGATGCCGACGGTAACCCGACCTGGGCAGGACACCTGCTCAATGTCCCCACAGGGCGATACTTCATGACGCTGTCGTCGCAGAGCGGCTGGCGGTTATCCGACGAATGGTCCGGACAGTCGCTCATTCGATTGGTGCCCAGCAACGCGCCGCGCAATGGCGAGCACTGACCTCTGTTTCCACTGCGCCCTGCCAAACCCCAAAGGCGCCCGCCTGACTGTCAGCATCGACGGCGACGAACAGCCGGTTTGCTGTCCCGGGTGTAAAGCGGTCGCGGAACTCATTCGCGATTCCGGAATGGGCAGCTACTATGCAATGCGCGACGCGCCGCAGCCGGGCGTTGGCCGGCCACCCGAGGAAACCGCGGAGTGGCAGGCATTTAACAGCGACGAAATGCTGCGCGCGTTTGCCGACATCGACGCAGCAGACGCTGAAGTCAGCATTTATGCCGGCGGCATGTATTGCGCCGCCTGCAGCTGGCTAATCGATACCTCGCTTCGAAAAATTCGCGGTGTTCATAGCGTTGACGTCAATCCGATCACGCATCGGCTGCGGGTACGCTGGTCTCACGAGCAAACCGGGCTCGGCGATATTCTGGCCGCCTTGTCGAACCTGGGCTACGAACCGCAGCCACTAACCACGGACGACAGCACCCGGCCTGAAGTTGCTGAACAACGCACGGCGCTGAAACGATTGCTGGTCGCATCGCTGGGAATGATGCAGGTCATGATGTTTGCCGTCGGCCTGTATGCCGGCGACTACCAGGGCATGGATGAGGATATGCAACGCTTTCTGCGCCTCGTCAGCTTCCTCGTTTCGACACCCGTCGTCTTCTACGCTGGCCGGCCCTTTTTCGTCGGCGCCTGGCGCGGCGTCGCCACGCGCATGCCGGGAATGGACCTGCCGGTATCGCTTGCGATCGGTGCCGCGTATGTCGCATCCGTATACTCGACGCTGAGTAACGGAGAAGCCGTCTGGTTCGACTCCGTAGTCATGTTTGTATTCTTTCTGACGCTGGGCCGCTACCTCGAGATGCGCGCACGCCACCGCTCTATCGATCTCGGCGCGGCCTTATCGAAGCTGTTGCCGAACACGGCTACCACCGTTGTCGGCGAGCAACGGGCTGTCGTTCCCGCCGCCAAACTCGTGCGCGGGGATGTCGTACAGATTCGCGCCGGCGACTCGGTGCCGGCAGACGGTGTGATTACCCGCGGCCAGACCTCGGTCGACGAAGCGCTACTCACCGGAGAAGCCAGCCCGCAACGCCGGGGCGAAGGCGACAATCTTTCTGCCGGCAGTGTCAACCTCGACAACCTGATAGAGATGCAGGTCGAGAACGCCGGTAATGACACGACGCTCAGCGCGATCGGGCGCATGAGCGAACAGGCCCGATTTGCACGCCCGGTACTCGTACAGATCGCCGACCGTATAGCAAGCTACATCGTCATCGCACTACTGTTTGTCGCCGCCGCTACTGCTCTCTTCTGGTACTGGGCCGCCCCCGAGCGAGCCTTTGTCATTACGCTGTCCGTTCTGGTCGTCACCTGCCCGTGTGCGCTGGCGCTAGCGACACCGGCCGCATTTGCAGCCGCGGGAAACCGCTTTTCCAGACTGCGTCTCCTGATGACCAATGGCAACGCGATTGAGGCCATGGCCAGGGCAACGCATATTGTATTCGACAAAACCGGAACACTGACCTGCGGGACGCCGGTCGTGCAGTCGACCACGGTGTTCGACCGCGAACTAACTCCGGAACAGTGCTTCGATATTGCGGCCACCCTCGAACAGGCATCATCTCATCCCATTGCGACGGCATTTAACGCAGGCAGTCCTGCCTGCGTGGCAACCGACCTGGAGGTTCATGTAGCACAGGGTGTCAGCGGTACGATAGACGGACGGCGCTGGCATATCGGCAACGCCCTGTTCGCATTTTCAGAAACCGACGATTCGGCGGCTGCAGTCTACCTTGGCAGCGAGGGCCGGTGCGTTGCCAGATTCGATATTCACGACGAGTTGCGCCCGGCCGCGAAGGAGACCTTGGCCGAATTGACGGCCATGGGCATCAAGGTCTCGCTCGCCAGTGGCGATAACGAAGCAGCCGTGGGGCGTGTAGCGCAGGCACTACAGATCCGCGACTATCGATCTGCGTGCACGCCGGACGACAAACTCCGCATCATTCGTTCATTGCAGGCCGACGGCGGGCGCGTCGTCATGGTCGGCGACGGCATTAACGATGCACCGGTGCTGGCGGGTGCAGACGCATCCATTGCACTGGCCAACGGTGCACTGCTCGCGCATACCAGCGCCGATGTCATTATGGTGGGCAATTCATTGTCGCCGTTAATTTCTGCATTGCAGTTATCGGCAAGGACCCTGCGGATCGTACGCCAGAATCTCGGCTGGGCGATCCTTTACAATACGATTGCACTACCGCTGGCGGTCGCCGGCCTGGTTCCCCCATGGCTGGCCGCTATCGGCATGAGTGCGAGCTCTCTCATTGTTGTCTTGAACGCCCTGCGTTTGAATCGGTAGGCGTAAAACCATGTCAATACTCTACGTACTCATTCCACTCGCACTGCTGATCCTCGCGGTCGCGGTCTGGGCCTTTTTCTGGGCGGTCGGCAGCGGGCAGTTCGACGATCTTGACACACCGGCCGTTCGCATTCTTATGGACGACGACAAGAACCCCGGAGACGAGAACAAGAATGACTGAACTGATTCCTGTATTAACAGCCGCGTTCACCGCAGGTTTACTCGGCAGTGCCCATTGCCTGGGCATGTGCGGCGGCATTTCCGGCCTGTTCGCTGCGGGTGCGACCGTGGCATCGATAAAAACTCAGCTGCCACTCGCCATCGCCTACAATACCGGTCGCGTGTTGAGCTACGCGTTTCTCGGCGCGATCGTAGCGATAGTCGGCGGTGGCGTTGCCGGCCTTATTCCAACACTGGCCGGGCCCGTGCGACTCGCCAGCGGCATCCTGATTATTATCATTGGCCTGCAGGTCGCCTTCGGTTGGCGCTTGCTGGCACCGGTCGAAAAAATCGGCGCCGTCATCTGGAAGCGGCTCGCGCCGCGCGCACAGCAAATGCTGCCCGCGACCAGCATCCCGAAGGCCACGGGTCTCGGTCTGATCTGGGGCTGGCTGCCCTGTGGCCTGGTTTACGGCGCCTTGCTGCTGGCGGCAACGACGGCAGATGCCGCAAACGGCGCCCTGGTCATGATCGCTTTTGGCCTGGGCACAATGCCCGCAATGGTGATGACCGGGCTCGGCGCGGCAAAACTATCGGTAGTCATGAGCCGTTACCGGCTGGGAGCCGGTTTACTCATTGTCATACTCGGCATCGCCACCGTTGCCATGCCCGTGATGAGCCTGTCAGGAGATTCCGGCCACGCAAATCATTCACAAATGCACTGAAGAAACGACCCGGGTTCGTTTCATCGCACTACCTCGGGTTGATTACGATTGTTGTCGCCATCGTTACTCCTGAATCGCGATGGTTCCAGCCTGTGCTTCTTGAGCAGCGAATAGAACTCTGAGCGATTACGACCCGCGAGTCGCGCAGCCTGCGAGACATTGCCCTCGGTTGTTTGCAGCAGGTTACTCAGGTACCCGAGTTCGAACTGGTCCCGGGCGACGGCAAACGGCACGAGACCCTGAGTCCTGCCACGCAGTGCCCGCTCGACCAGCCCTTCCGAAATCAGCGTTGTTCGCGACAACACCTTGCACTGCTGCACGACGTTCGCCAGCTGACGAACGTTGCCGGGCCAGGAGGCCGCCATGAGTCGCTCCATGGCGGCGCCGGAAAACCCGCTCGCAGCCCCGTCATTGTCAAACTGCTTCAGGAAATGGCTCGCCAACAGGGGAATATCCTCACGACGCTGTGCCAGCACAGGTAACTCAAGAGTAACCACACTCAAACGATAGAACAGGTCATCGCGAAAACTGTCGTTCGCGATAGCCTTCTCCAGATCGCGATGAGTGGCTGCAACTACGCGCACATTTACATCAATCGTCTCGTCCGAGCCAACCGGCCGAACCGATTGCTCCTGCAATGCGCGCAACAGTTTTGCCTGAAAACCGAGCGGCATGTCGCCGACCTCGTCCAAGAACAGGGTCCCGTCGTGGGCTTGCTGAAACAGGCCTTCCCGGTCACGGTGGGCACCCGTAAAAGCCCCTTTGACATGGCCAAACAGTTCGCTTTCGAATAGCGCTTCCGGGATCGCCGTACAATTCACGGCGACAAACGCTGCTTTGGCACGATCGCTCGCAGCGTGAATAGCGCGGGCCAGCAGCTCCTTTCCTGTTCCACTGTCACTCCGAATAACGATACTCGCATCGCTCGCCGCGGCGAGTTTGGCTTCCTGTAGCAGCGCCTCCATCGCCGAGCTTCGAGTCAGGATCGCAGCGCACCATTCTGGTGACGACTCCTGGCTTGAGTCGGCGTCAGCTTGCTTACCATTGAGGGCTGTCGCATCCCGAATGCACGCGATCAGTTTTTCATCGTCAATCGGTTTGGTTAAGAAAGCGAACGCCCCTTTTTGCGTCGCAGCCACAGCATCCGGAATCGTGCCGTGCGCGGTGAGCAATATGACCGGCAGTACCGGGAAACGATTTTCGATCTCGCGCAGCAATCCGAGCCCGTCCATCTCCTGCATTTTCAGGTCAGTGACCACCGCATCGGGCCGCAACCGTTGCAGTGTGGTCAGTGCAACGCGTGCGCTTTCGGCTGTCTCGACCGTGAATCCGGACCGCCGCAGACGAATCGTCAGCAGCTGCAGCAAATCACGATCGTCATCGACGATCAGTACTGTCGGTGTTCGACTCATTGCGGTAGCTCCTCAGTGTTCTTTTGATCCTCGGTGAGATCCGTCTCGATGGCCTTGAGTGCATCAAGCTGTGTTTGCAGGTTCGCGACCTGCGTTTCCAGGTCCCGTACCCGCCCCTGCAGTTCGTCAGTCTGCTGTTGCGAAGCGCTGAGTTCGGTGATCAGCATCAGTTCCCGCGCCACCAAATCCGCGAGTGACGCGTACACACTGTCGGCGCCGATTCCAGCCAGCAAGGTCCTGCTTTCGGTAAGTTCCTGCACAGGCATTCGCGGCCGGCTCAACAGATAGGCCAGGCGCAAGCGGGTTTCGTCGTCAGTCGCCTGCTCGCGATATCGAGCAACTGTAGCGTCTCGCTCGATGACCAACTCGAGAGATTCCATCCTGTTCACGCGATCGGCGAACAACAACCAGTTTTCGAGGGCTGGCGACCCTCCGGGGATTGGCAGCTCCTCGAAGGCAGGCGGCTCCACGACGATCAGCAGTTCGTTCCGCGAGGGCGTTGCCGAACACGCCGCCAGCGACCAGGCCGCCAGCACGGCGATAGCAAATCTACTCATCGTGACTCTCCATCAGAGTTAGTCGGAAGTGCGCTCCCGAAGGAGATTCGAGCAAGCGAATATGGCCACCTTGCTGCTGCGCATACTCCTGCGCTATGGCCAGCCCCATACCGGTTCCTTCAAGCACCGCATCCGGCGGTCGTGGCCCGGTATAAAACCATTCGAACAGATGTGCTTTGTCCTGCTCACGAATACCCGGTCCGCTGTCAAACACGTCCAGCGTGATGGCGCCATCGCCCGTCTTCAACACGACGCTGACATCACCGCCGCATGGCGTGTACTTGACGGCGTTTGACAGAAGATTATCGATAACCACTCGCAGACGTTTTGCGTTGCCTTCTGCGATCACTGGCGTAGTCGACGCATTTACGGTTACAGCGCGCGCAGCCAACGTGAGGCTCAGCTCTTCGAGTGCGCCGCCCACAAGCCGATCGAGATACACCATCTCGTTCATCTGCTGCGGTGTTAAGTCGCCATCCGCACCGTAGCGCAGCAATTCCTCGATCATCTGCTGCAAACGAATGCTGTTGTTACAAAGAATGCGTGTGATCGAGCGCCTTTCCGCGTCGTTGGCATCCGCCCCACCGTCGTCCAGCAACAATTTCGCGCCCTCCCGAATGTTGGTCAATGGCGTCTTCAGCTCATGCGATACATTGCGCAGGAATTGTGCCTTTTGCGCTTCCAGTTCGAGCAGGCGCACGCGCAGCCAGTCCAGTCGATGACCCAGTTCCTCCAGATCCCGCGTACCGGAAACCTTTACCGGTTCGCTCAACGCACCGCGACCAAGCGACCTGATCTCACTATCGATTTGCCGTACCGGTCGCGTAATAAGAACGCCAAACAACACCGCGAGTCCTATCGACAGCGGAATGACAAGCGCCGCCTGTCCCATCAACAGGCGCTGCAAGACACCGGCCTGCTCCGGCATGGAATTACCCATCCTGCGCGCGGCAGTGCTGTGGGCCTGAACGACGGCCAGGACGTCGTCACGCAGGGCGGCGAATGCTGCTTCCAGGTCTTCTGCCGTCGCCTCCGAGCCGATGGCCTGAACGACTTCGTTAGCGGCGAGCTCCGATCTGTTGGCACGCTGCAAATGCGCCCGCGATTCCGAATCGCGGTCGACCTCCGTCAAGCGGTCGAACATCGAACGAACCTCAACCCGGTGTTCGTTGTAGAGGTTTTTATACGCCGTATCGGATAGCGCCTGGTACTGCCTGGCGCTGCGCTCGAGTTCTGTAATACGACCAGCCAGCGCGCGACTCATGCTGGTGTTTTGTTCGACGGATACCAGCGCCTGCCGACTGTCGCGCGCGAAGCCATCCACCTGAACGATGGCCGTCACGATCGTCCCGACCAGCGGCAGGGTCACGAGCATGAAGCCGATAAAGATCAGACGGCGCAGAGTTGGTGCTTGCATACGAGTCATTCTTTCTCTCTTGGTTTTGCGTTGTCGATCAACAACACACGGCGACAACTACGGCGTACACCGGTGAATAGGCCCAGGCCGACGTCTGTGCGCCTCGGATCGCAGACGACTGCAAAAAAACTGTCGTCGATCGACAACAGTGTTCGCTCGGCGCGATTTTCGCTTTCCTGATGTAACACACGGTTTCGTAAACGATTCTCTCCGTTGGCACAGCAATTGCTTTGGCTACTAGTGAGCGTTCGAGGAACGTGTCTTGTTAGATCACATCATTAACCAGGAGTTTTGTCATGAATCGAAAAAAATCTGTCCTGCTCGCCGTTGTTGCCGGGATGATCAGCACCACGGCGTTTGTCGCACAGGCGCAGGAAACGATGGAAAAGAAGCCCGCTGAGGTACCGAAGTTCGAGAAAGTCGATAAAAATGCGGACGGCGCGATATCGACCGGCGAAGCTAAGGGAACCTGGCTGGCGACTGTATTCACGAAGGTCGACACAAATAAGGATGGTTACATCACTAAATCCGAGTATGAGAATGCCAGTCGCTAGTCCGTCCTGCTAGTGCACAGGGTGCGCCACTTCGGCGCACCCTGTTGTTGCCGGTGTCTCGAACAATACTGACACCCTCGCATTTGCTTGCTGTTGGTCAACGGTTGAATTGCACATCCGTTGTGGGCAAACACGTGTGCCGCAGACCATCTCATCACTCTGTGAACAGAGGCAATCCGCGTTACGCGCGCTTAGTTGTTTGCTCGAAGCAAATCGCCGCGGCTTCACTCTCTGCCAGCTTTTCTCCCAGCAACTGGCAGTAGTGAGGGTTTCCCTTGGGGTGTCGATTAGCGAAGTAGCAGCAATCCCGGCACTGGCCAAAAGGCTGGCGACCCTGCGCACCCAGCCGGCTGGTCAGCAACGACTCTAAAGCAGTTGTGAGAGTGCGTTGCGGCACACCCTCCAGTTCATCGAGTACTGCGACCGTGACGTTGAGCGGATCGCGAAGCAACAGCTTTTGGCCTTTCGCCGTCAGTGACAGGTGTTTGCTGCGACGATCTTTTCGGTTCACAAGCTTTTTGACCAGCCCCTTGGCCTCCAGCGTATTCAGGGACTGCGACACCGTGCCTTTGGTGAGACCCAAATAGGCGGTCAAGGCAGCTGCGGTTCTGGAAAAGCGATTGGCCTTGTCGAGATACCGCAAGGCCTCCCACTGCACCGGCAGCAAACCCTCTGCATGCGCTTCGGTGCTCAACAAGCGGCCGATTCGTTCGATCAGGGCGGCGATATGCTGTGCAGGGCTGTTTTTCATTTCCATATCGTATCGACTCAAAACAATTGTTGCAATTCCTGTGCTGGGCCACTATGCTCCTAATGGTATCGACTCAATACTAATAGGAAAGGCCATGAAACCTCAGATAATAGTTCCGCTGATCGCCGTCTTTTTCTTCGATGGCGCGATCGCCCACGAGATCACCAGTAGTATCGACCCGGATAAGACACCCGCGTTTGACATCACCAGGGCAGGCGCCACGACCGACGGGCGTTTAACGACTTTCATGATGGAACTGGCCGGTACCGCCGGTAGTGTGAAGCCGGTAGCGATCGGCCAGCTCGCCGGCGCGAAAGTCGAGTCCTATGTCTGGCCGACCAGCCTCGACCCTTCAGTTGTCGGTTTTGACGCCGAATCGGGCATCCTGTCACTGGCAATAACGGCACACCCCGATTTCGACGATACGCCACTCTACGACGAAGACCAGGACGGCGACCCTGCGAATGACGGCGCCGACTGGCACTCCCACTGGGTCGTGTTGGTCGAGGACGAGGCATGCGGCGCCGGTCTCAAAGTGCGCGACGTTTCGCCGGGCGTGGATCTACTGCCTGCAACCGCACCCTACCTGCCGATCGCCCTCGACAGCCCGGGAATGAGCCCGATCCTCGATGGCAGCACCGCCAAGATCACTGTCCCGGTTAGCGACAGCGAGAATATCTCGTTCGATGCAGTGACCGCAGAACTGCAGGTCAATGAAAAGACCGAAGTACCGCTGCTGTGCGTGACCGGTGTACACGACGTTGCCTCCGGCGACCTGTCACTACCGGGTCGGATTACCGCGCAGAAATAGGGCCGGCCAACAGCCGGAAAAACCGTTTATTCACCATAAAAAAAAGGAGCTAAGCATGAGTACCAAAGCCGTCTTTTACCACGCCGGTTGTCCGATATGTGTCGATGCAGAACGGCAATTCGCCGAAAGTCTCGACAGCACGAAATTCAATGTGGAAGTCGTTCATCTGGGCGACGCTCCCGGCCGCCTCACCGAGGCCGAGCAGGCCGGCGTCAAATCGGTGCCCGCATTCGTGATCGAGGGACAACCCTTTCACATCAACTTCGGTGCCAGTCTTGAGGATCTGAAATAGCACCCTCCGCTCCCACGACCGAAAACGGTCGTGGGGTCTTCAGGGCACGATGACCATGACAGCCAAGCGCACAACACAATCCCGGCAGGCACCTGAACTCCACACTGCCCATTGGTTCAACACTCAAAACGCGATCACCTTACAGAAGCTCCGCGGGCGCGTTGTTCTCATTGAAGCCTTTCAAATGCTTTGTCCGGCTGCGTATCTCACGGTCTGCCGCAGGCTAAACGGGTCGCCGACACTTTCAGTCCACAGGACGTTTGCGTGCTTGGCCTGCATAGCGTCTTCGAGCATCACGACGCGCAGGGTACACGTGAAGCACTCGGTGCCTTCCTGCATGAGTACCGAATTTCGTTTCCCGTCGGCATTGACGCACCGTCGGACGAGGGCAGGCTACCGAAAACGATGACGGCCTATGTCGGTGACCTGTCATGCGGCGCTGCCGGCCACATTTGTTGGGGCATAACGCCCGGCAGCGTTGGCTACCTGGTTATCGACGCGATGCAGGATTATGTTGCCGGTAATGACGAACAAGACAGCGCGGACGATCTAGCAGCGCTCAACGCGTTGCCGGACGAGGCCTTTCTAACCCTGTCGGCAACCGACGCCCTGATCGTTGACATTCGCCAGAATCAGGGTGGCCAGGAGAGCGTATCGCTGGAAATTGCCGGTCGATTCATCGAAGAGCAAAGACTCACATATCGAAAACGAGCGCGCGACAAAGATACCTTTGCGAATCTGCATGACATCTATCTGACGCCAACGGGCGCTAGCCCGTATGCGAATCCCGTTTATGTGCTCACCAGCGGTGGAACCTATAGTGGCGCTGAGTCTTTCGCACTCTCAATGATGCAGCTCCCGCAAGTCACAATAATTGGCGAACCCAGCGGCGGTATCTTCTCGGACATGATTTCCAAAGAGCTGCCGAACGGCTGGACCTTCACACTATCAGCAGAGGTCTATAGCGACCTCGACGGCAACGTCTATGAGGGTGTTGGTATACCCGTTGACCACTTCGTCGACTTCTATGTCCCGTCAGACGTTATCGCCGGACACGATCCTGCAATCGAACAGGCCCTGAGCCTTATTGCTGCGCAATAGCCTTATCTTCAGAAAAGGAAAGCCAAAATGAATATGCACTTCAGATCAACACTCAGGGCAGAGCTCGCGTCGCTAATCCTGATTCTGGTTATCGTGACTCTGCAGGGATGCGGAGGCGGTGGTGGTGCCGCTGCCGACGTATCCTGCGCTGATACTGCTGCTGGTACGTATCCGGCACAAGCAACGTCAGCCTACGTACTGCCGTACTCGGTCGGCGAAACGTACATGGTCGGACAAGGCAACTGCACTAATTCCAGTCACAGCGCGACAGTCAATCAGCAGTTCGCCTACGATATGCTCATGCCGGTCGGTACAGCGATCGTTGCTTCGCGCGCCGGGATGGTTGTCGCGGTAGAAGAACGCTACAGCGACGGAACAGGTATTCCCGGCGAAGAAAACTACGTCGTAATCCGGCATAGCGATGGCACGACGAGCCGATACATACACTTGACAACACTTGGTGCGTCGGTCACGTTGCAAGAGGTGGTTGTTCAGGGACAGATCATCGGGATGAGCGGGCATTCGGGCAACAGCACCGAACCACACCTGCACTTCGACGTAGGCGACGGTCCTTGTACACCGCATGTGGATACGGACTGTCGCTCGCTCCCGGTCAATTTTCGAAATACAAGCCCGCATGTGAATGGCTTACTACAAGGACAAAGCTACACTGCGGAAGCATTCTAGATCAAAGAGGTGTAAGAGAATGGAACAGGCTGTACTCGTGACTCAAATTCTATTCAATGTACTGGGTGGGCTTGGATTGTTTTTCCTGGGAACTGGTTTTATGTGGTTCGTGTCAACTTATAAAGAGAAGAACGGCTAGCCATGCTCATATAGCAGGCGAGTACTAAGCAGAAAGGCCATAGCGGCCTGGCTTAGTTACTCGCCGTATGGGCTCGGTTCAACACCATGGCTTTCAGACACTGAGCGCAGCAACACAGGGCCGATCAAACCAGACTCGACCAGAGGGTCATCTTTTCTCCACAAACGCTGCGTGCTGAAAGTTACCCGTCCGGTTGGACTTGGCTTGTTTTCGGTTAGCCACCGCGGCCATTCTACGAGCGTCCCATCAGGATTCCGCTCACTGTCCTCTGCCAGGAACTCATCGCCAATCAAGCGGTTGATCCAAAGATTGACGACTTTGATCTCGAGCCTGTTCTCCCCGGCCTCCAGCGCGTCGGTCACCTCAATTCGAAACGGCGCTTTCCACAAGATGCCGAGATCGCGATCGTTGAGAATAACTTGCGCCATGATTTTCACACTACCGAGGTCGAGAAAAACCCTCGATTTTCCAGGAGAGCCTGGTGTTCCCGGTTTCCATTCAAAACTCTTTTCATAGGTAGCCGTTCCGGAAAAGTGTTTCACACCGAGGTCGTCGTTTTCACTC
The DNA here is from genome assembly GCA_021773035.1 of Woeseiaceae bacterium. GTDB lineage: Bacteria > Pseudomonadota > Gammaproteobacteria > Steroidobacterales > Woeseiaceae > UBA1847. The sequence goes on along the minus strand of JAJFKU010000063.1, from coordinate 307,689 downwards.
CAGGAACTAAGTCCATCCAATACCACATGTTCTGGCGCTCCCCGGCCAGATGGGAAACTCAATTCCCAGGGACCCGTAACTTCTTGCACTGTCTCGAACTCCAGCCAGTTTCTTCCACTAACAACTTCTTGCGGCCTCGTTTCTGTCGGACGAAACACTACGAAAACTGAGCCAACGGGATCCAGTCGCAGCGGTATTCTCGTAGTGTTCCCGGATTGCTCAAACTCGGCAACCGGGTCGATTCGGCCAGTGTCCGGCCACCAGAATTCTGCTTGCTTTCCGCTGACTCGAAACGTGCTGATTACGTCGATCTCATGAGGCTCCGGATTGGCCAGAAAATAGACGTCTACTTCGCCAATTCGCCTGTGAATATAGCGTAGAGGGATTGTCGCCTGAAAATCCGGTATGACACCCATCTTCTCCAGTGCTTCTATCGCCACATCAATATTCGGTATCGTATCGTCCGCATCGGCCTCCTGATCAATCTGGCCCCAAGGCGCGATTCCCATCGGACCAAGGTCAAGAGCAGCACTCCAATACTGATCCTCAGTAGCCTCGCTCGGCCAGTCAAGCGGAGAGACGTCCGATGCCTGCCAAGTCCCATCGGTCCGAAGTTCCTGTCGGCGACCATCGCTGAACTCGATCGATAATGCTGCAGCAAGGCCGGTGGGACCGCCACGGTCTGGCTGCTTGTCGACGACTATGGCAATCAGGTTTCGTCCCGGCTTCAGCCATTCCGCGACTCTCAACGTACGGACGCCGCCACCACCGACCCGAAGATTATTGATCCACAGCTCGAAAGCAGTGTCAGCAGCAATCGTCATCTTCGCTGAAGTGATCGTACTGCGATCGTCGACGTCGAGAAAGCGGCGAAAGTACCGTTTTTCAGAAGCTGCGGAAACCGTTCGGCCACTTTCCATGAACCATATCCACCTGGCCAAATCGAACGAGGTCATCGGTTCGTAGATCAGATCCGGCCGCAGCAGATCGGCGCCCCAGAAAACGCGGCCTTTGCCGAACACACGTTCGGTCAATTCAGCCGGCGCAGTACGATCTCCCCAGAGCTCACGAGCCAGTGCTCTTACTTGCTCATCGCTCTTCGGAAAACCTGTAAGGCTCGGCGATGCGGCAGGAGGCGAGCCCATCACGACAGCACCTTCGCTAACAAGATCGCGTATCTTGCGCAGTAACCGCGGTGTCATCGTATTTACGCTAGGTAAAACGAGCATACGGTAGTTCATGCCATCTGGCAGAACGAGTCGGCCATTCTTCACGGTCATTCGTTCGATAACCACCTCAGGTGGACAAAGGTCGAAACTATAACCGGGCCGAAGATGGCCCCCTGGCAGAAGGCGACCAGCTTTTATCGGTGATCTTGACCGTTGCGGTGATCCTTCCGGCACGAGAAAACACAGATCTGCAACGAATAAACCCTGTTGCAACAAGTACTGGCTGCGCGCGAGGTATTCGTGCCATCCGCGTGACCACTCCCACCAGGTCTGAGTTCTCTCGTAGTGCAATCCCCATGGCCCCATACCCATGCCTGGTGCACGAACTGGTTTCGTCCAGGGCTGAAACGCGTAGCGGTGAATCACGAAGCGATTGATGCCTTCAGTGAAGGCCCAGTCACCAACGTCCTTGATGTTTCCGGGATGATATTGCCACTTCTCGTTTCGATTGGCCGTAAACGCCTCAGCGCCGACAATCGGCTTGCCATAGACGTGTGCTGCCGATGTCATTTCGAGGACGCTATAGGCTTTTCGAAATTTCTCCAAGGTCCAGAACTCACCCATCGGCTCATCAACGCGCCCGGCGACCACCAAATCAGTGGCCGGCATCTTGTCGTAGGATTCATGCGTCAATCGCATCCCATGACGGCGCGTCAGGGTGTTGAGGTGGCCAATGTAGTTGTCGGCCAGCAGATCGGAAATCGTCTGCCGAACATCCCAGAGGAAGCGTTCCGAGGTTTCCAGACTGTCGATGACGCGCCCACTCATTACAGGTAGGAACGGCACTGCGTCATAAGCCCTCAGTCGTTGAAACTCCTGGAGAAATGTCGGCGTCCAGTTCTGAGATCCCACCTCCCAACTATCAACATGAGCTGCAACCAGCGTACGCATCTCGCCTGCGAGCGAATCGTTGTTGTGGATCAGCTTTCGCAATAAAGCGTTGAAGTGTACTTCCGTCGCTTCCTTGCTGAGCTTGTCCGACTCCAGTCCCCTGCCTGGAAGTGGTGCGGGGTAATTTTCCTGACCGGTTGTCGTGTAACCGATACGTAACAGTGTCCATTCGCCGTCCGGCACATTCCATGCGAGACGGCCGTCAGGGGTCAATTTCGCCGTCAGGTTCACGGTATCGTCACGGCTCACCGTCGCGCCGTCAGGCAGCGAAGGAAAACTGGCGCGCGGCGTTATCTCGATTCTCGTTGTCGCCCCGCCCGATTTGCCCTCTACTCGCGGGATGCGGTAGTCAACCGACGGTGTGGGATACGCGAATACTGCGATGTCTCGATAGAAGTTCCTGTTCGACTGCGGCTGAGCCAGGCTCCCGTCGAATCGCTGCGGTCCGGCCACTTTTGTCTCCGCCCAGACGACCCGTTGCATGGAAAGCTCAGGAGTAATCCACGGTCCGCCGCTGCCGGTCCAGCCTGCCGCGTTGTGCATGTTTACTTCAAGTCCAAGTCGGCTGGCTTCCGCCAATAGATGCTGAAACATTTCCTGCCACTCGGAGCTGGAAAACGAAATCGGTCCCTCAGGTACGCCCTGATCTGTTTCCATAAACAGAACGCCACCAATACCGACGCGTGCCATCGCCTCCAGGTCGGCGGTAATTCCTGCCTTGCTATGGTTGCCGTTCAGAGCGAAACCAAGGACCCACGGGCGGGCAGAGTCAGGCGGATTGGCAAAGTTCTTTTCGAGATCGGTGCGGCTCTGGGCAAGCAGAATCGTGCTTAAGCCCAATGACACAAGCAAGAGAATGGCTCGACCCATTATCTTGATACCGCTACTGTCATTCTTTAGGTTTCTTGTTCCAGACAATCAGGGCCAGCAACATCGAAGCTATCGATGCACCAATCCAGAAAAAGAAGGCCTGATCAAACTGATAACTGGTAACACCGCCGACGACCGTTTTAGACCGTTCGATCAGCATGCCACTAATCCAGTCCTGGCTTGCGGCTCCCAGGTACGAGAACAGCCCGATGACGCCCTTAACGGCGCCGGCGGCGCCGATGGGCATCAGGTCAACGGCGATAAGACCCGCCAGGAATACAACCAGGCCACCGATGGCGAACCCAAACAGGCCCAGAGCGATCGTATCCACGATTAACATGCCGGGCGGAGAGTAATAAAACAGGCACAGTGAGCCCGTTAGCAAGAGACCGTATAGAAGGGCCGGCACATTGCGGCGCGAGCCAAACAAGCGGTCCGACAAGACGCCGGAAAATATCGCACCGGCAAGACCGAACACAGGATATGCGGCCATTGCCGAAGCAGCCTCAAGCAACTCATAGCCTTTGCCTTCCTGCAAATAGAAAATCGCCCAACTGTTGACCGCGTAACGGGTCATGTACATGCAGGCACTACTTATCCCCAACACCCACACGACCGGGCTCTTTAGCACCATCAGCTGCTGCGACCCGGTCGACTCAGTGCTGGGTTTTCCCGCCGAATAGTCTTGTTTGTAATCCGCTACCTTCGGCAGACCATACGTCTCTGGCCTGTCCGAGAGGTTGATATACATGATGATGGCAACAACAATACAGGCCATACCAGGCGCCCAAAACCCCCACCGCCAGCCAAACATATTGACGATCAACGCTGTACCGACGAACGTTAGCCCCTCGCCGATATTGTGGGCCCCGGCCCAGATACCGTAGCGTGTTCCCCGTTCACGATTACTGAACCACTGACAAAGAGACACCACGCTGGGCGCCGAACCAATGGATTGAAACCACCCGTTAAATGCCCACAAAACTGCGAACAGTAAGAAGTTATTTGCCGATCCGAACAACAGGTTGACGATGGCCGACAGGAACAATGCCATCGACATAAAGCGCCGGATGTTAGCGCGATCGGCCAGAAAGCCGTTGAAGAACTTACCGAAGGCGTATACATACAGGAGCACCGCGCCGATGATCCCCATTTGCTCGACCGATAACACACCGTCATCAAGCATCGGCTTTTTGGCCACCGACAAACTCAGACGACAGGTATAGAAAAAGCCGTAACCAACGATTAGCCAGACGAATACTCGCCAGCGCCGCTTGTCAAAAATTCGACGGACCCGGTCCGAATCTTCGATTGGGGGGCGGTCCGGGCCCGTCGCGAACCATTTGACGATACTTCGCATATTATTTGTCAGAGATCTCTGCGGAGTTCAATCCGGTCAATCTGCTGGTCTTGCCGGCTCCGCAACTCTTTGCGAGCGGCCAGCCGTAATCTCCGGCATTTTCAATCGAGCCACTTTTCTTTGTTGCTTATTTATCCCCCATAGATTTCGAACTTCACCCGATCGGTCCCAGGCTATACCCTGGCCCTCCATAACCGGCACCATGACCGTAGCAACCTGATGCAGAACAGACCCGGCGAGCGGCAGTTCCATAACGTAGATTTCACCGTGATCATGCCCGGTGAGGTACAAATAACCATCCGGCCCCCAGGACCCGCCTGAGTTGCTCATCGGGCGAATGCGATCAAGAATATTGTGCGGCAGCGTCCACGATTCGGTCACTACAAAATTTTCGTCGAACTTCACAATCTGGGTGTTATTCGTGAGGCCATAGGGATTCAACTGCCCCGACTGCACCTTGTCATAGTTGGCAAATGCTCCCCACCAGGAACCAGCGTGCCAATCGAGCCACGTGAGAGAACCCCTATTGATGCCAAAACTATGAGACGCCACGTGCTGCATCGCTTCGGCATCCCATACTTCGACTGAGCTCGTCATTGGCGACTCGGGGTAATTCGAATGAGCGGCAAAAAGCTGTCCCTCGTGTTCGATCAGGCCATCCATATGAATAAGCGGATTGCCCGCATCATCGTCACCGGGCCAAAAGGACACAAGGTCACCTGTCGCCTTCACGTGTTTGCTTATGGCCCTTTTGTCAACGACGTAGAAGTATTCGCCGCCAACCGCGACACCCTGCTTTGCGATTGGAACATCGAACACCTGCAGCAGTTCCGCTTCAAAAGCCGGCACTTCTGCCGTATGTCCGTAGCCCCCGAACAGTGAGCAGAGAACGAACAGCGAAATCTGTCGAAAAGTCACAACGTCTACCCCTTTGCCATGCTGACAAACCTTAAGATGCGGTACTCAAAAACTGCTGGTAGCACCTATGAAAATCGTTCGCCCGGAGAATTCGTATTCGGTATTCTGGCTTTCGATTCCACCTTGAAACTCCGTAGTCGGCTCATCATTGAGATTCGTGCCTTCGAGAAACAGCTTGAGTTTGTCATTCACACTATACTGAACACGGGCATCGATACGCTCGAATGCGCCCTGATCCAGATCAAACTCTCGAGTCGGGCCAAGATCCGTCAGGAAATTGTCGTTGCGATTGAATGTAACAGAGACATCGTAGGGCCCTTTCTGATAAAAGGCCGTCAGGCTAATTGAACTATCCGCCTGTTCGAACAAGGGTAACGTCTCCACGACGCCATTTCGTTCAATATCGATTTCCGAATCAAGATACGTCAACGCTCCTGCGAAACCGAGGCCGTCGAATGGCGCCGGGAGGAACTCAAATACATCAACGAAGGTCAGTTCAACACCCTTGATTTCCGATGACTGTGCATTGATCGTGGTATCAATTTCGAACTGATCGTAGGTTACACCCTGAAAAGTGAAATCAGTGAATCGTTGCGTCGGCGCGCCAATAATCTCATTGCCGATATCCTTGTAAAAGACGGAAACTGCCAGCAGCGAGCCCTCATCGAAGTACCACTCCAGCGACAAATCGTAGTTACTCGACTCGCGCGCCTCCAAATTGGGGTTACCGATCGACAAAGTACCAATGGTCCCTATGACGGGGTCATCTTCAATATCGAGCGACGAACGGGGTGCGAGTGCATCGAAGTCGGGTCGGCCGATTGCTTCGCTGTAGCCCGCGCGAAATACGACGTCATGCGGTAGCTCTGCAGTGAATATCAGCGATGGCAAGACATTGGTGTAAGAACCGCCGTCGTTGATTGGGTCAGCCCTTAAACCGCTACCGTCGTCAACCAGGGTGAATGCGGAAGCACTGACATCTGTATCTTCTACTCGCACACCGGCGATCCAACTGGTCGTCCCAAATTCGATCTTGCCCATAACGTAGGCCGCAAGCACTCGTTCAGTCAGTGTGAAATCATCCTGAAAATCCTGAACAAACGTGTCGTTTTCGTTCAGATCAAAGAAGTCCGGATCGTCGCGGTTAGCCGCGAAGAAGGCACTGAGCCCATTGAAGTCCAACCACAGGTTTGGACGCCCCGCGATTGGTACGGGATTAGTGAATCCACCTCCATTGAGTGAAGGATCTGTAGCCGCCGTCCACGGAACATCGCCGACGTCGTATCGAATACGGGAATCATTCCGATCTCGGTCAGTCTCCGACCACTTCGCACCAAATTTGACGTAGGCAGAGTCTGCGTTGCCGAAAGATTCACTCAAGTCACGACGAAAGTTCACTGCACCGATCGCAGTATCTTCGTCACTTCGTTTTTCCTCGAAGCGAACGCGCCGGAATCCTTGAAGAGCAGGGTCTTGTGGATCTGCGCCGTTCGAGGTGATAGTCACCAGGTGATTGCTTTCGATGACGAAATCGTCTGGACCGACCGTACTGCCGCCTGTTCGAAACTCCCAACGATTGTTTGGTTCACTTACCTTGTTGTCATTGAATTGAACGGTGTAATCGACTGTCCACAGGTCGAAGACATTCTCGCCACCGATCGCGACGGAGAACAGATCCTTTTCCGTGGGCTCGCTTCGCAGATCAACTTGAACACGATTGCCCGACAAAGTTCCATTGCCGCTGCCGTCGAGTGCAATCAATGAATCGCTCAGGCCATGGTTGTAACGATTTCGAAATTGCAGCTCTTCCCAGTTCGCCGAAAAACTGCGAATGAAATAGCGCGATGTATCGTTGGGACGGTATTCCAACATTGCGTTCACGTTCAGCCGCTCACGACCGACGATCGTGACGTTGTTCTTGGCCGCACCGGCAAGCAGTATTGTTTCTTCATCGCCGGCGACAGCAGGGTCTGGGTCCAGAGTGACTGGACGCCACTCATCTTGAAAGATTCCAAGCAGCGGCGTCTTACGGTTCGAATAGGCCCCGCCGACAATCCACCCCAGCTTCCCGTCAGCCGATTTGCCGACCAGCGTTGCATCTGCGGACCAGGGAGTCTCAATTGCATCGATAGTCGAAATGGACGATATGCCTTCGTCGCCGACGCGCGCGGTAACCAGCGCAACGAAATCATCCTCGTAGTCGAACGGTTGTTTAGTCGTCAGGTTCAATGTGCCACCGATACCGGTGCCGTCCATATCAGATGTAGGCGTTTTCGAGACCTGGACGCCACCGAGCATTTCGCCACCAACGAGGTCCAGTGGTGCCGCCCGACCTCCCTCATCGGAATCTACAGACCCTAACTGCATACCGTTGATGGTCACGTTATTCAGTCGCGGCGAAACGCCGCGAATCTGTACGAAACGTCCCTCGCCCTTTTCCAGCAGCATGCTCACGCCAGGAATACGGTTCAAAGTCTCTCCGATGTTCTTGTCGGGCAGTCGACCCAGCTCATCCGTATCAAGCATGTCCACAATGCCGTCTGCCGAACGTTTACCCAGTACGGAATTCTTGTAGTTTGAGGCCGTACCGGTCACGACGATCTCTTCCAGAGGTGCATCATTCTCGGACGACTCGTCCGTGTTTTCCTGAGCGAAAACGGCCAACGGCAGCATACAAAACACTGCTGCCAGATAACGCGCTCGACTTACCAGGTCTCTCTGGCAATGTGATTTGAAGGTTTGACTCGGTGCGAGTAGCGAAATGTGTTTTCGAGATAGCCTGTTCATCGACAATGTCCTCAACTATGTGATTTTGTTCTGGATGGCGCATCACTATCGGTCTGGATTCCCCGCTTGCTGCAAACGCAGTCGACCGACTCTTCACCGATTTTGTTATATGTCTTAATATATCACAGGAGCTAAACTGTGACAATCGACCCTGCTCGTTATCGCTGCGTTGCACCAGACTGCTGTTTTTTTACCGGATTGGTATGGCGCGGATTATAGGCCGTCACACATTACGTAATTGTTGCACGGTCATACATTTGGACGATTTTGGCGGCCCGCCTGCGTAGTTCATCAACCGTGAAACCGGGAGTGTAAATCGAGGTACCGAAACCAAAGCCATCCGCACCCGCCTGCAGCCAATCGGATATATTTTCGTGACCCACACCACCGACCATGAATAGCTCGGTGTTCGGCGGTAACACAGCCCGTAGCGCCTTGAGCCCGTCCACGCCCAGCACGAAAGAAGGAAATAGCTTCAACCCGTCAGCACCGGCCGCGAGCGCTGCGAAACATTCCGTGGGAGTCAACACGCCAGGAATACTCTGCATGTCCGCATCCCTGGTCGCGCGAATGACCCGCGTGTCCGCATTTGGCGAAACGATGAACTGCCCGCCCGCTCTTCGGACCGCCGTCACCTCTTCGATGGTCGTGACGGTTCCCGCACCCACCAACGCACAGTGCCCGACACTGTCTGCGACAGCGGAAATACTGTCATAGGGTTCGGGAGAGTTGAGAGGAATCTCCATGCGTTCGATACCTGCCTCAACGAGGGCATTGGCAACAGGTACTGCGTCTTTCGGCGTAATGCCACGCAAAATAGCAATCAGCGGACGACTCACGCCGGCGGCCTGCGAAGAGTCATCGGACTGGCAACCGGGACCGGAGGCATCAGGCCCAGGTTCGCTGCAACCGAATGTAAACCGCTTATGCACGCTGGTTCCGCGTCGTGAATCACCGACGCATGGCCCATGTACTCCAGGGCCTCACTGTAGCGTTCCAAAATAGCACCGGACGCGAGCAATGTTACTGCCCCGGAGTGCTGCTTTATGTATCTGGAGACCGACATCAATTCTGTGCCGATCAGTAAGCCGGACAAGACCTCGTCAACGACAAACGTGGTGCCAGTCCCGGTCAAAACCGTCGCCCGGATAGAAAACAGCTGGTGCATCAAGTGAGCTTGCTCGGCCGCCATTTCCAGCCCCCGGAGAAAAGACTGTTTGCGTAACTCGTCTGTTGCAACTTTGTCATCGCCAATCAGGTCGGACAGAATCGACCTTTCGGACAGCACCGCAAATAATTCACCCGTAAGAAAAGTCGAAAACGATCCTATTCTGCCATTCGACACCGAAACCCATTTCGAATGAGTCCCGGGCATGCAATACAAAGCAGTCCGTGGCGCACCAGTTGCCAAAGCGCCAATGAGAATCGTTTCCTCGCCGCGCATGACGTCAGGTCCGCCATCGAAGGAGAGGGCTTGAATTCCGGGGACGATTTGAACAATACCCGGCTCACCCCTGATCAGGGCAGACGCAGCAGCGAGTTCCGCAGCACCGACTTCTCCAGACACATATTCCGCCTCTTGCCAGCCTTGGCGGCTTCCGATCATGCCGCACATCAAAATCGGCAGGCCCGGGCATGTCGCGATCCATGCTGCACATACTGTTCGCAATACACAGGCGAAATTACCATCCGTAACCGTAATTATTCCAGCGGGACGAGTCACGCGGTCAAGCAATGCTCCATTACCCGACAACAAATACGCGCGGAACGAACTTGTTCCCCAATCGACTGCAATCAGTGCTGGAGAAGCCGGCACCGCACTACCACTCCGAAATCGAACCATCGGAATGACGCCAGACCGGTGCACGCCATTCGTGACCTTTTAACGACTGCTCTTGTACATACGCTTCATTGATTTCGATTCCCAGACCGGGTCGATCCGGGATCGTTAATGATCCGTCAATCAGCTCAAACCCTGCATCCGGCTCAACGTAGTCCAACAAGTCATTGCCCTGGTTGTAGTGGATTCCCAGACTCTGTTCCTGCAGGAACGCATTGTGACAAACTGCATCAACCTGCAAGCAGGCTGCCAGTGCGATCGGGCCCAACGGGCAGTGCGGTGCCAGTGCAACATCGTACGCTTCAGCCCACCGGCCGATACGAACCGTTTCAGATATTCCGCCAACATGCAGCGTATCGGGATTGACGACTCCGGCTGCGCGTGTCTCAAATACGCGCTTGAATTCGTATCGCGAGTGCAAGCGCTCACCGACCGCCAAAGGAATCGATGTACTCCGGGCAAGATCTGCCAGCGTATCGAGGTGAGCCGAATCGACGGCATCCTCAACGAACATCGGCCTCACATGTTCAAGTTCTTTCAGGAGAATTTTCGCCATAGGTGCATGTGCACGACCATGAAAATCCAGCGCCAGGTCCATATCGTTACCGACAGCTTCACGCAGTTCAGATATCTGCGCGACGATTGATTCGATCTTCTTATAGGTGTCGACGATCTGCAGTTCTGCACAAGCGTTAAACTTAACGGCATCGAAACCCTGCGTTTGCAGCTTTCGGGCATCAGCTATGAGGTTCGACGGGCGGTCACCGCCGATCCAGCAATAGCTGCGAACCCTGTCACGTACTTTGCCGCCAAGCAACGCGTGTACAGGAGCATCGTGGAATTTTCCTTTGATGTCCCAGAGAGCCACGTCGATTCCCGAAATGGCGCTCATCAAAACCGGCCCGCCACGATAGCAGCCATTGCGATACAAGAGCTGCCACGTATCCTCGATCATCAGCGGATCACGGCCAATCAGGAATTCCTTGAACTCAGCGATTTTTGCAGCCAGGGTTTCAGCATGACCTTCCAAGACCGGTTCGCCCCAACCACTGATGCCCTCACTGGTTTCAATTTTCAGAAACAGCCACCTGGGTGCCACCAGGAAAGTTTTCAAATCTGTGATTTTCATGGCTGGCTCGCCCCGCTGTTCACAACGTTCAAGAGTACTTCTCCTCTCCCAAGACGCATCAGGTTTTCCGCAATAGCGTTCCAGCGACGCTCCACTGTGCCTTCGGTCCATCCCGAGATATGCGGTGTCATATAGACATTCTGTAGTTTCGTGAAATCGTGAGACGACGGCCTTGCAAACCGATCCTCCGTACTGCTCGGGTAGTTGTACCAGACGTCAAGCACCGCCCCTCCGATCTCGCCATCCTTCAACGCATCAAAAAGTGCGTCCTCATTGATCACCGGGCCACGCGCCACATTCACCAACACGGCATCCGGCCTCATCGCGATCAACTGGTTCTTGTTGATCAGGTCGGTCGTTTCCGGTGTCAGCGCGATCGAGACGACAAGAAAATCACAGGTCGCTACCATGTCGCTCAATTCGTCTAACGAGTACGACCTGCTATGCAACGTGTCCTGTACGGGTTTACTGCGGTTACAGACCAATGTCGTCACGTTGAAGCCCTGCAAATGTGCCGCAACGGCTCGTCCGATCAGGCCGTAGCCAACGATGCCCACAACGCTTCCTGATAATTCGCGGTGCGGGGGTGCCTGAAAACGGCTACTTCGTTCCCACCCGCCAGATCGAAAACTGGCGTCGGCTTCGCAGAATCGATGGCACCACTGCAACATGCCCAGCAGGACGTACTCTGCGACTGCATCCCCATGTCCATAAACATTGCAAAGCGCGGCCTCCGGTGGCAGCAACGAAATATCGATTTCATCACACCCGACGCCGGGAACCTGCACCAGTTTCAGCGACGGCACACGCGGTATTCTTGCGTCAAAACGCACGGCAATTACAGCCTCTGCCCCGGCGAAAGCCGTCTCAAGTTCCTGCTCACTTGCGTCGTAGTCGACCGCGGTCAGTTCAAACCCCTTGGTCAAACGCTTCTGTAAGAATTCGCCGAAAGATTTGACGGGGCTTCCATACAGCACAACCCTCATGATTTGCGTCCGTCGCCCGACTCCGTGTGAGATGCATCCTCCAGTAGTTCTTCTTCGATACCCAGGGCGATTTTTCGCGTCAGTTCAAGTAACTTCTCCAGCTCTTGCCGAGCGGTGACCTCGTCACCCGCAGCGATTGCACGCATGATGTTAGCGTGAGCATGTCCTGTTTCCTCGATACTTCCGGCATACCACTGTGCGTAGTAGAAACCAAGTCGACGTGAAACGGCATGCAGCGGTGCGATCACCTTTTGAGCGACGGGGTGTTGAGCACACTCTGCCACTAACGTATTGAACGAATGATCGAGTCGCATGAATCTGACGAAAGCCTTGTCCTTAGCCGCCTCTTCTATCTTGTCAGCCAGGTGCCTGAATCTGTGTCGGTCGACATCGTTGCTAAGACGTGCCGCCCGCTCGACTATCAGGGTCTCAACCAGATGTCGTACTTCGAGAGTCATCAGTGATTCGGTGGTTTCGATCGGACGCACGAGAATTCCGCGACGTGGAACAACCACAACCAGTCCGTCTTGCTTCAATCGCACCAGCGCCTCCCGTACGGGGGTCCTGCCAATGTCCAGATCCTTGCAAAGCGCTTGTTCTGTCACGACCGAACCCGGTGCCAACCGGAGTGTAACCACCATTTCTTCAATCAGGCGGTAAGCCTCATCGGTAAGGCTACGCAATGCGTCTTCATTGCCTGATACTCGGTTCTTCTTCAAGACTTACTCCAATAACGAATGACAAAGCGCCTACCGGCCAGCAGTACCGGAAGCAACCATAGCGCGATAACGACGGCCCCGATGGCACCTGCTAGTGGCCGCTCAAAGAAAGCCGAAAGACTGCCACTGGATTTAATGAGAGATGTCAAAAACATTTCTTCCAGCAGCGGACCAAGCACGACTCCCAGAATGGCAGGCGCGAGCGGAATACCGTTTTCTTCCATATAGAAACCAACTACGCCCATAACCAACATGGTCGTGACCGCAAAGGTCGTGTTCTCGACCGCAAAAGATCCAACTATGCAAGCGGCGAGGACCAGCGGCATCAGAACCGTCCGCGGAATTGAAACAATATGGCGAAACAACCTGATCGCCAGAAAACCCAACGGGATGATCATGATGTTCGCGATCAGAAAAGCGATAAACACGGCGTAGATTAAATCCGCCTTTAACAAAAAAACCATTGGGCCCGGGTTTAAGCCTTTCATGTACAGTATACCGATGACGATTGCTGTCAGGCTGTCGCCCGGAATACCGAACACCGTGGCTGGCACCAGGGCTCCGCCAACAGATGCATTATTTGCCGCCGTCGCAGGTGCGATTCCGTCCAGTGTTCCGGTGCCAAATACATCGCGTTGCTTAGACAGTGCCTTGGCACTGGCATAGGAAATGTAGGCGGCGATGTCTGCGCCAGCGCCTGGAATGGCGCCGACAACAGTACCAATACCGCAGCCGCGCATGATTGACCATTTGAGGCGCCTGACATGGCTCAGAACGCCACTAAGAAGCCCGGTAACCGGTGCTCTTTGAGCTGATTTATGCAAATTATTATCGACGTCCGGTGACAGGGAAAACCGGAGGATCTGTGACACAGCAAAAAGCCCGATTAACACCGGAATAAACCCCAGGCCGCCGACCAACTCAGGCCGCCCAAACGTAAACCTCGGTAAACCCGCAACCGGATCCAGGCCAATCATAGCGATCGCAAGACCCAGAAACAGGGAGATCGCCCCCTTAGCCGGGTGCCCCACAGATACGCCGATCGCAGCGGTTAAACCAAGACAGGCCAGCCAGAAGTATTCAAAGCTCGTAAACTGCAGTGCGATCTCCGCTAAAGATGGCGCTGCGATAATCAGCACAAGTGCGCCAAAAACTCCACCAATTGCTGAGCAGATAAGTCCCGTACCAAGAGCGAGTTCTGCCTCACCTCTCTGAGTCATCAAGTAAGACTCGTCAACGTACGCGGCGGATGCGGGCGTTCCGGGAATGCGCAACAGAGCGCCAGGAATGTCCCCGGCAAAAATTGCCATCGCCGCCAGGGTCACCACTCCTGCCAGAGCGGGGATTGGATCGAGGAAATAACTCACCGGTACAACAAGGGCCACGGCCATTGACGCTGTGAAACCCGGAATGGCGCCAACGCTCAAGCCGTAGATCGCGCTGGCGAGCATCACCAGTAACGTCATTGGTGTCAAAAGCGACATAAAGGCGTCCAGAATTACCAAGTCAGGACCCTCGCATAAGGTTCCATCAGACCCCACGGTAAGGGCACCGACATGATCTGATAGAAGAAACTGTGGATCACTATCGATCCGACGATTGCGACGACAGCCGCACGAACTATGCGCCGATCGAACCACCAGATGAGGCAAAAAAGGACGATCGGCATCGTGATTAGAAAACCGAGGTATTTGACTGCCACAATATAGAACACGACCGCAGCAATCTGCAGCGCCATAGCGGCCAGCCCTCGTAAGCTATCACTTCCCTCGCCGCGATCTACACTGACCCAGCCAACCTGCTTGCCATGCGCAGAGAACAATCGACGAAGCAGCAAAACAGTGCCCGCGATGATCAGCCCAGTTCCAACTAATGTGGGCAACAGGCCCGGTCCAAAATCGATATGCCGAACTTCGGGAAAGTTTCGCGCCAGCACTATTAATGCTCCGCCGAAGGCTATCGCCACTATTCCGTTAATCGCGTCGTCGAATTTCATTACCTGCCCTGATTCAGTCTAGAGACTGAAATCCTCAAGAATTGCACGTACCTCGCACTGCTGCTGCAACATGAAAGCCTCAAATTCTGTTATTGAGCGCCACTGAACACCGAAGCCACGCTCTGCCATTTCAAGTCGCCAATCGTCGGAAGAGACAATTTCCTGCATCGCCTTTTCGAGTTTTGCCGATATGCCGTCGGGTAGACCGGCAGGTCCTACGAGGCCCCGCCAGGCACCGAGTGGCAGTTTGATATCCGTAAGCTCCTCGAGCGTCGGAACATTCGGGAAAGCAGACAGGCGTTGCCCGCCAAAAACCGCCAGACCCCTGATTCTGCCAGCCGCGATCAAAGGTCCGGCCTCGGCGACCGAACTGGGTACGACATCCATTCCGCCGGCGGCAAGATCCTGAAGTGCCGCAGCCGCTCCCTGCCCGGGGATCATTTTCAGTTGCTCAAGATCAATCCCCCATTTGTCAAAAAGCGTCAGCACAGCGATTGGCCAGGAGCCGCCACAACCACCGCCACACGCAATCGAATAGGCGGTCGGGTCCGCCTTAATCGCATCGAGTGCTTCTGGAAGTGAACGCCAGTCACTATCGGCGTGAACATGAAAACCTGCGGGATCGAAGTTGTATTGCGCGATCGCGGTGAAATCACGGACCGATAAATTTGCCTGCCCCATTGGCAGGTAATGGGCGAAATTGTAGATAACACCCAAGCTGTAGCCGTCTGGTTCGGAATCAGCGATAGATCGGATGCCGACAACGCCGCTACCTTGCCCTTGATTAACGATGTTGAACGGCTGGCCAAATTTCTCTTTAAGGCGTTTGGCCAACATCCTCGCAGTCTGGTCTGTGCCACCGCCTGCACCGGCCGGCACGATAATCGTCACAGGACGATTCGGCCAATCCGACTGAGCTACGGCGGGCACCGCGCTCAGAATCAGAATACAAAAAGCGATAATTATCTTGATGTGGTGTCCTTTCATTGCTTTATTCACGTTAATATATTACAACATATTACATGCAAGCTGATCGAAATAACAACATCAACACGCATTTTAGTGAGACGGCAATCGTCCGTGGAGAATGGTGCTTAAGACTATGAAATCAAACAAGACTCCCCTGCTGCGAGGGCGTTCGACACAGGTCGTCCTAATTTGCATCGCGCTTATTTTACCCGCAATTTCGAGCGCCGATGAAGCAACTGCTGCTACAGGACAGCGTATGCCACTGTTAATGCCCGACGACTTCGAATCGTTGAAACTGGTGGCCTGGCGAGTGGAGGAAGGTGAGCAGGATCAGAACAACCCTCTTCTCGAGCCCGCCATGCCCTGGGATTCCGGCGGCATCATGGCGCACGGAACGGTCTTGCTCGACCCCATCGATGGGCTCTGGAAAGCGTGGCAAGTTTCAACTCCGGCAGAAACGACATTCGAAGGACTGCAGGCAGAACATGAGAAGTTTCGCCGCCTAACCTACCTGGAAAGTGAAGATGGCGTGAATTGGTACAGGCCTCAGTTGCCTTTCGTCAAGTGGCCGGGACACGAACAAACCAATATTATTTTTGACCTGAATTCGGGCGGAACCGCAGTCTATGCATCCGTCTTTGTAGACCCGGCCAACAACGAGTGGCCGTACGAAATGTTTGTACTTCGAACCCCTGTATATGGACCTGACCCTCACCATGTAGGGCACTTGCCGGCGCCCAGGGAAAAGCGTGCAACGTATCGTTACAGGTCGCACGACGGCAAAGACTGGAAGCTCCTGGAAGGACCCATTCACCCGTCCCATGGGGGCGGCGCTGATGTTTCGTATGTATATCGTCAGGAAGACGGCAGCTATGTATCGTATTTCAAGAACTACCCCAAACTAAAAGAAGGTGGCCGAATAGTCACCTATGACAATAATCCCCGCGGTGGACTGCGATCGATTGCCCGCAGGACGAGCAAAGATGGAAGCACATGGGGCAATGAAATAACGGTACTGGAACGGGACTGGCGCGATCCGGACTTCGCTCAGTTCCTTGAACTAACACCGGTCGAGGTTGAAGGCGGTTATCTCGGCGTCGTTACTTATTACAATTCGGCTATCCAGACAATGTCTTTGCAAATGGCCGCATCGCGCGACGGCATTCACTGGTGGCGGCCCGATCGACGCCCGACACTCCCGAATCCGCCACTCGGTGAGTACGGAAGCGGGATGATCTGGCAAATGCATCACCCGATCGTTTTAGGCGACAAGATGTACGTGTATTACGCCGGATCCGAAGGTTTACATGGAGAAATTTTCGATACCCGCTTCGAGCCGAGAATCGATGTGGGTGGGGAGACGGTAATCGGATTTCAAACGCCCACCCTGCCGTTCAACACGGCCCTTCAACGGGCAACGTGGCAGTTCGATCGTCTGTGGGCACTGGTGCCTTCAGTCGGCGGTGCAACGCTGGGCGAAGCAGTCACACGCGAGCAGGAGCCGGCCGGCCGTAAACTAGTGGTCAATGCGCTGGTCCGTTCCGGCGGTTCTTTGCGGGCCGAATTGCTGGACGACAACGGGCTGCCCATCCCCGGGTATTCGATTGACGACAACCTGGCGATTTCCGGCGATCACCGTCAGGCGATAGTCAAATGGGCCGGTGGCGACTCAGCACCTGCCGAAGCCGTGAAGATCCGCTTTGTTTTGCACCGGGCATTCCTCTACGGATACGACTGGCAGGAGCGGTGAATATCTTAGGACGATCGTCTTGACGAGAAACTAATGACACCGTTTGCTGCGGCAAGGAGAGATCAGTAAGAACGCCTATTTTGTTGAGTCCGGATGTCTGAGGATGTCCTACAACGACAAGGGCAGCGACGTCTCCGAAAAATTTTTTCTGCCTGGGGATTTCGTTTCTTCACTTGAGAGTTTTACCTGGAAACTCCAGGCAAGTTCGGTATCGAATCCGTTGCTCCCACTGCCGTCAGGATCGCTGGTAAACAGATGTTCCTTCAGCACTAAATTGCGTCCTATCTGGGGGTAACGCCGGCTTCGTTGAGCAGAATTCGAAAGAAACTCGGCTTCCAATAGCATTTACTGGGACCATCGGGCCCGCGATCCTGTTTAGCCAGGAATACTCAAGGCAGGATCAACGCGCGCCCCGCCCCCTCGGCCAGCATCCGCTCAACATCGATTTGTGAAATTGACACTGTGAAGTTTTAGCAGTGAAATTATTCAAAAATGGCGCGTACTATAGGTACCGAAGCTCAATACTCGCAATGCCATTTTCTCACCGCCGTGTGAACTGGAGACTGATGTGACCAGACGTGAACGCAAATCGATAGCACAAATGCTGGACCAGCTCGTACCCCTGCTTGGTGCCAGTCATAAAGAGGTCGTCGAGTACGAGGTTACGGTGCCGACCCGATTTGCCGAAGTACGGGCACGGCTGGCAAACGGTCGCACCACCCGGCTGTCGGAGCCACGCAGTTTCCTGGGTTGGCGCGGTCGCGGGTCTAACCCTACCCTGCTTTTCGATTGCGGTGGTCAGCGCGTTGTCGTCAATACCGGCGGCCCACAGGCGACGGCGCCGAGCAAATTCATTGCTCGCGACGGCGGCCAGCTGGCACTGAACGCTTGACGGGCCGATGAGGAGAACAGCATGACATTGCAACAACCGGAATCATCTATCAGGCAGCTGCACTTTCCCGCGGCTGCAACTGCTGACGTCTGCGATGCGAATCCTGATGCCAGGGTCCTGCTTAGCTGGTTTCACAGCTTTGGCGGTAAGGACCGATGTGCAGGACCCATCGAAATCATATCGACGCGCAACGACAATTCACTCGTTAAAACTGCGCTCAAAGAGGCGGGCGGCGGGCGGGTGCTGCTAGTCGACAATCAGGCATCGTGCAATTGCGCGATGCTGGGCGGAAATCTGGCGAATCTGGCCGCCGACAACAACTGGGCAGGAATCGTCGTCAACGGTGCAGTTAGAGACGCTGTCGAACTCAAGAATGCTCCGCTCGCGATCTTCGCTCTCGCGAAGAGCCCGAGAAAGAGCACCAATCGCGGTATCGGGCAACGAGGCCAGCCCGTTCGTGTTGGTAGCGAACGAATTGCACCGCATGATTTTCTGGTCGCAGATGCAGATGGGGTCGTTGTACTCACTCGGCCGATCGCAACAGGAGAAACACAATGAGTACATCGAACTATTCGCAGAATACCAGCGCTGCCGCCGACCTTATAGCCAGCCACGGCAACTCATGGAACGCGATCAGCCCCGAATACGTTGCCCGTATGAAAGCACAGAATCGCTTCAGAACCGGCCTGGATATCGCCAGGTACACGGCCAGGATCATGCGTAAAGACATGCAGCGCTACGACGCAGATTCGTCGCAATACACGCAGTCGCTGGGATGTTGGCACGGCTTTATCGGTCAGCAGAAAATGATCTCGGTCAAGAAACACTTCGGGACTACGGACGGTCGTTACCTTTATCTGTCCGGCTGGATGGTCGCGGCACTTCGATCAGAATTCGGCCCCTTGCCGGATCAGTCTATGCATGAGAAAACATCGGTTCCTGCGCTGATTGAGGAGTTGTACACCTTCCTCCGCCAAGCCGATGCTCGTGAGCTGGGTGGCTTGTTCCGCGAGTTGGACGACGCCCGCGAAGCAGGAAACTCTGTCAAAGAGCAGGACATCAAAAACAAGGTCGATAACTTCAAAACCCATGTCGTACCCATCATTGCGGACATCGATGCCGGCTTTGGCAACGCCGAAGCGACCTACTTGCTCGCGAAGAAGATGATTGAAGCAGGGGCCTGCTGTATTCAGATAGAAAATCAGGTTTCAGACGAAAAACAATGCGGCCACCAGGATGGCAAAGTAACTGTCCCGCACGAAGACTTTCTCGCCAAGATTCAGGCAGTGCGTTACGCGTTTCTCGAGTTGGGAGTAGATGATGGCGTGATCGTCGCCCGTACGGATTCACTGGGTGCCGGCCTGACCAAACAGATCGCCGTAACTAACGAACCCGGTGACCTGGGCGACCAGTACAACTCGTACCTCGATGTCGAAGAGGTGGCGCCAGAGGATCTCGGCAACGGCGACGTCGTCATCAATCGTGGCGGCAAGTTGCTAAGACCCAAACGTTTGCCAAGCAATCTGTTTCAGTTCCGCAGTGGCACCGGCGAAGACCGCTGCGTGCTGGATTGCATCGCGTCATTACAGAACGGTGCCGATTTGTTATGGATCGAAACTGAGAAGCCACATATCGGCCAGATCGGCGGCATGGTGAAGCGCATTCGCGAGCAAATACCGAACGCAAAACTCGTCTACAACAACAGTCCATCGTTCAACTGGACCCTGAATTTCCGTCAACAGGTATTCGATACATGGTCTGAAGAAGGCAGAGACGTCTCTGGATACGACCGTAATGAGTTAATGAGTGCGGATTACGACGACAGTGAGCTGTCGGCAGCTGCCGATGAGAAAATCCGCACCTTCCAGGCCGACGCGGCACGGGATGCAGGCATCTTCCACCACTTGATTACGCTACCGACCTATCACACAGCCGCCTTGTCGACGGACGATCTTGCGAAAGAGTATTTCGGTGACAACGGCATGTTGGGTTACGTTGCCGGTGTGCAGCGCAGGGAAATCCGTCAGGGTATTGCGTGTGTGAAGCACCAGAATATGTCCGGGTCTGATATCGGTGACGATCACAAAGAGTACTTTTCCGGAGAGGCTGCGCTAAAAGCTTCGGGTAAAGCCAATACAATGAACCAGTTCTAATGAGGGTACCGAACTGTTAGCACGAGGCAGCAGGCAAAGCCAACGCGAAACAGAAGAACCGATGTCTGGACATTGTACGCTGTAACCGCAGAGCGTCGTCGAATACGATGCGTGTGGCCGGGCCGAGCCGTTATCTATCAGCCAAGCGAGACAAGCGTACAGAATCCAGTAATACGAGCTCTATGCAGCGAGCCGAAACGCGCTCGCGTGCGTCCGCCGGTAAACAAGCTCCGTGAAATAGGCAATCAGAGCCAGCAGCAACACGTATGGCCAGAGTCGAAACAGCTCTACAGAAGTATGATCCGAAACTCTCGCCGCACTCGTAATTTCAGGATTGTCGCTTGTGACAACGGCCCCTCCCGTCACAAAGGCAAGGCGATCGAGGTTCAAACCCATTCGTGGATCAACCTGGCGTTCCGGAAAAACATCTTCCCTCGAACCGGAAACCAAGCGCCAGTCGACATGCCTTCCGCTGGCACTGGCAGTGAGGCGAATTTCTTCTGCAGGATCTACGACCGTCGATGCCTTAAAGAGGCCCGGCGCCATTTGCTTGAACGCCAGTGCTTCTCCTGCCTCAGTCAGGACCTTAGGTTGCAGGCTTGCGTCGACACTTAGACGCTGCGCCGTAATATTGACCTCGTAGTCATTACGCTCGATCCTGTAGTCGAAAGCGGCTTCATCCGAGGCCGTGCGACTGATGATGCGTCCCAACAACGCGCCATAGTCACCCCACTCCTGCCAGTTTTTGGTTCCGGCTCCTACAGGCTCCGTCATCAAGCTCGTCACCCGACCAAGACCATATCGCCAACTGGCCACCAGAGGATGTGCCCGGGTTTTTTCCTCCATCAGAACTTCGGACCAGCGACGCGCCTTTGTTTCCACATAGCCACTCAAATCGGGCACATCATCTCGCTCAACGCCTCCCCACCAACCCTCGCCGGCCCGGCCAACAACGGAGAACAACCCGTTTTTATACTCAGGCATCTTGGTGACAGAAGGCTCCCGCAGTTTGATTTCAACCTGGACGAACCGGTTCCCCACAGCATAAAACTGGCCCTTGCCCCAGGTGGCGACGCTAAAGAGTGCGTCTTGGTAACGACCGGAACCTACCAGAACAGTGGATACGTTGACACCGTCCTCGGTGATCCGCTCGATCAAATCTTCGTATCTATCACCGACAGGCTCCAAGTACGCTGTAACCACCAGTATGTGCTTGAATCGCGTATCTATGTTCTTCATGCCGTAATAGGCCTCTTCAAGCGCCGGGTAGAGAAATGAACCCGTATCTGATGCCTGTATCCGTCCGACGGTTCGATCGAGTGCTATTTTATTGGCAGACGGTTGAAGTGGAATGATCCAGTTATTCGCATCGTAGTACTCTACAACACCAACACGGTCATGAGGTTTCAGGCTGCGCATCGCAAGTCGGGCCACCTGCCGGGCGAGGATCATGGGAAGGCCCTCCATACTCGACCCTGAATCGATCAGGACAACCAACCCTATACTCGGATCCTTCTTTTCTTCGCGGCGGGCAAGTTCAACGGGAAGCGCATCGGCGACGCGGGATTCGTGGTACCCGCCCGCGCCAAAAGCCGCATTGCCACCGCTATAGAGCAGACCCAGCCCGTCTTGTTGTACCGCCCCTACCAAATACCGCTGGAACTCCTCCGACAAGCTATCCTCGGGACGGTCGTCCAGCATTACGACGTCATAGTCGGTAAGTGGAAAGTCTTCATCGAGAGTTCGGGTGGGCTCTGTTACGTCGAAACCGCTACCAAGGAGGGCGCTGAGCTTAGCCGCCCCTTTCAGTTGGCGCCCGCCCAGATAGAGGATGTTGACCGGGTCCTGAATGGCAAGCGTCTTTGTCGCCTTGTTATTTCGAAAGTCGCGATCTTGTGCCGCAAAAACTTCGGCCGTTACGGACAGGTAGCCCGCGTTCTTCGCTTCGAATTCAAGAGGAACGCTAAGCCGGCCATCGCTGCTGTATTTTTTCGACCTGGCGAGCTCACCGGACGGGCCAGTCAGCCGCACCGATATATCATCTGCCTGTCCGATTACATCAACAGCCAGTTTGATTGTCTGGCCCACTCTCAAGGTCGGTTCGGCCGAAATCCTGGCAGGGTAAACGTCTCTCTCCTGCCGGCCCAGATCGTGGGTATTTACGGGGATGCCTCTCTTTACCAGGTCCTGCACTGCCGTCGCCCAGCGCCGATCGGTAGCAAGACCATCACTGATCAACGTCACCACGCCAGAGCTACCGTCCGGTATTTGTTCAGAGGCTTCTTGAAGAGCTGCACTCAAAGACGAACTGCTGCCGCCAGCGACGCTGATCTCCGCCTTTCCTTCGTCTCCCACTACTATCAGAGAGACGAAGTCCTGCTCGGGAAGACCTGCCTGTAGTTCCCGAAGAACGGTTTCTGCCTGTTCTCCTTGCTCTTCCGACAGGCTCGAAGAACGGTCCAGAATGAATACCTGGTGGATGCTCGTGTCCGGGTACAGAAGAAGCGGTCGGGTCATAGCGAGGATCACCAACAATAGGATGCCGCTGCGCATGAGGTACTGACGGCGATCAGGCCGACGTGGCACGAACCAAAGAACGGGCAGAGCCAGTAAAAACAGGAAATAAGCGGGATAGAGAAAAGTGATTTCCATGACCGATGACTAACCCCGCGGAGCTGCGTTCTTGTTCATGGGCGGTGCCCCGTTTCTTCACCGGTCTTATCGCGAGCCTGATCGTTTAGACCCACGAAATAATCTCGCACGAGCGCTTTTTCGAACGCGGAGAGTACCGGGTGTTCGATATGACCGAGGGCTCTGTCGCGAGCGGGACGGTTCTGAGCCTCCACCTGACCAACCTGTTCTTCCTCCGGTTCGATCTGGTCTTGTTTGCTCTTCTCCCGGCCTTCGTTGGAAATACCCTTGATTCGGTCCGGAAGCGGTACACCGAGAATCATTGCCGCTACGCCACGGGATTTCTTGAACCCTTGTCGGGCAGTTTCCTGACCACGTGGGCCCCGATTCTGGGCAGACCGGTTACGGCCATTGCCCGGGTTTTGGCTGTTATTCTGCCGTAACTTAATCTCCTCAATCGCTCCCACCGTTTGAGGCGGCACCGGGGGAGGAGCCCTCCGAATTCGAAGTTGGGGTTCCGAACTGCTGGAGAATAATTCCGACAGAGCTTCGTCTGCCTTTTTCGCAGAGTCGCTCTTGTCGGGCGTCGATTTATCGGCCGGAGAGCTCCTTTTACCGCCATCACTGCCACCTGGGTCTTGACCCGACAGGCCTGACTTTCCCTGACCCGGTGCCCCGCTTATCAAATCCTTGGACGAACCTGACTCGCCGGTATCTAAGCGCTCCGGCTGCGGTGTTTCGTTTAAGGACGGCTCTTCGAGGGCTTTCTTCACCGCCGCAGCGAACCCCTTCTTCTCCTCTTCAGTCGATAATTTGCTGGACGAACTCGTGCTCGTGCTGCTGGAGGCACCGTTACTCTTCGAGTTCCGGCTCTGGCCAGGCGCACTCTGCGCGGTCTTGCCATCACCCTCGAGACGAGCCATTCTTAGCGAGACATCCGGAGCATCACCCCTGGTATCTCCGCCAGCGACAAGCTGTCGCGGGCCCTGCTCCCTGGTTTTCGATCGGCGCTGTTCTTCCGTCAATGCGTACTCCAACTCACCTGTTGAGGAACTCACTGCGGGAAGAGCAACATCTGATCGCATGCTATGAGGATCCAGCAAATCGTCGACTACCAGAGACAGAAGCCCTAGAAACAAAGCAGGCAGCAGATAGAACAGTGGATGTTGCACCGTCTTTTGAACCGCTCCCCTCACCCTCTTTAGATCAACCGCCTGGGCCTGCCCCACATAGTGTTCGGCGTCCCCAATAGCGGCGGCCCGGAAACCGCTCTTGTCATTAGAGAGACGCGTCGGCTGAGCAATGAATTCATCGGCAGCTCCCAACCGGTCCTTCAGTCCAAGCTGTCGATCATAAAGCGCAAGGGCCAGGGGCCGGCTTACGGAAGCGGTGAAATATATCCCGGCAAACCGCATACCTATATAGATGATCGGCGGCAGGAGTATAAGCAGGAAGTCCAGCGGCCATATCTCTGTTCGTATGACCGCCTCAACGATCCTGATCAGCAACAGCAACATCGACCCCGCCAACAGTAATGCCGGGCCCTGTCCGACGGCTGAGCGAAGGCCTGCCCTTAAGGAGCAGAGCCGCATATGCCGACGTGCTTTTGCGGCCAGCTGGTCGAGTTCAGCAACTAAGTCCTGATGTTCTCTGTCGATCGGACTCATGCTTTAATCCTCCGCCAATATTCTGTGCCCGACCTTATAGGCACGGTAGGTATTACGAGCTTCGGCTGCCTGCCGGCGCAGCGCGCTCCACTGTTCGGCGTTCTTACCTGATTGCTCGCTCAGCGAAGTGATGACGGCTAAAAGACTATCTGCCCGGGTATGTTCGGTCAGCCTTTCGGCAAGCATCAAGGCCTTGGCAGGGCTCTGCTCAGCCGCTGTACGTCGAACTACATCCGTCATGAGCGACAGTTCAAGCTCGCCGGCTTCGCTTAAGCCCTGCAGGAAATCGAGATCGATTTTATGTCCTACCTCGTTTCCGGCCGCGACTACGAAGGAAACGCTGTGCCCGGCAGGGCGTTGTTGCCGAGACCTGAGGTGCCGGGAAATATCTGCCATGACGGCCTTTGCTTTCTCTACGTTTCCACTCCGATGGAAAGCGTAGGCAGATGCCGCCATAACCCGCAAAGCCTCATTCACCTCAACACTGCCGTCATAAATCCAGTCGTTAAGGGCCTCGTGCATCAGCTGTAGCCAGTCCTGTCCGTCTTTCCCAGCCGGAAACAGGTATTCACTCGCAAAGAACAGCTTGTCCTTGAACAGGGCGTCTTTCCAGTAGATTTCCAGGCCGCTGCGCAAATGTACCGAAACCCCCAGCATGCCACTGTAAACATCCCGACTGAGCCTTGTTTCCGGTCCGGCCACATCGTCGACGTTTTGAACAAGGCCATCGCTTTGATTAATAAGCTGCCGAAGAACGCCAAGCGCCTGTTCCGGCTGCCCCGCTCGAACCTGCAGCTCCATAAGCTCGATCAGGCTTATTTTCCTCCATCCCCGTTCCGGCTCACCGAACATCGCAATGATCCGTTCCAGCGCGTTTTCGGGGGAGAGACTTTTCGCCAAACTTGTAATGACGAATTCGCGATAGCTTGCTTGCATGAATTCATCGACCTCTCCACCCGGACGGACCAGGGTAATAATGCTGTCGATGAATTGAAGCCTGTCCTGGCCTTTCAGATAGTTGTTTACTTCGTCCACGAAGGCCGTTGCCGACAGGACGTGATCGAACTTTTCGTTAACAGTGTACGGGGGAAGTGGCGCACGAATCGCCAAAGTGCGCAGGGCGAGTAGATAGTAAACTTCCGCCGCTTCGCGCATGTTTTCGTTGCGTGCGTATATTCGCGCTATTAACTTTAGCTGATAATCCGACAGATGTTTGTGAAACCCAAGACGAAGGGTGATGGCATCCAGGGTTTCGGCGGAAAGCGAACCGTCCTCAGCCGCTGTCAGGGCGAGCCAAAGAGTGAATTCCGTCCCGTCTGGAATTCCGAACGTTGCGAGGGCCTTGCGTTTTTGCTGCGCC
The DNA here is from genome assembly GCA_021773035.1 of Woeseiaceae bacterium. Taxonomy (GTDB): domain Bacteria; phylum Pseudomonadota; class Gammaproteobacteria; order Steroidobacterales; family Woeseiaceae; genus UBA1847. Next base: position 281,542 of record JAJFKU010000063.1, on the reverse strand, counting down.
CTTCCCTGTTTCTGATAAGCCCTGACCAGATCCTCGAATACGGTATAGCTTAAGTGCCTAGCGTCATCCGGCATGGTTCTTAAATAGTCTTCAAGCTCGGCAACGCCGAACTCGTATTCGGCTAAAGCCGGAAAGAAACGTTCGTCGGTTTCTACCGGCTTCAGTCCGCCGCGGAGGAAGGAAAACTCCATATGCCCCGCAGCATATCCTTCGGTTCCCAATACTCTCCCAGGTGCCCAGTCCGATGGTTTCATACTTTCGACATGATGCCTCCGAACGGTATCTTCCATCTGCCACAAGCCACGGAACAAGCTCCTGACATTCTCTCCGGACGCCTCCGCTCGGATAATATCGATAGCTGTCTGATGGTGCTCCATTACCGACCGTTTCAGGGATTTCATAACGCCGAAAACCCTCAGCTGCAGTGCATTGTTATTACCTTCACGGTAGTTTGCGAAACGAAGGATGTCTTCGAATTGAGGATCCAGCATGTCTTGCGGACTCTTCACGTTTAGCGCCCTGGCCCTGAGGGGGTTATCTGCGATGACCAACAGCGTGAAAATGCTTAGGCGGTAGCTCAAACTGTCGGGATCCAACTGCAGTAACTGCCTCGCCGCTTTCAGTGCGCTCGTTATTCGGCCTTCGGCGAGATAACTGTTGTGTAATCTCACGAGATACGCCTCGTTGTCCGGGAACTGCGAATTTGTATCTTCCCAGAAACGCGTAATCTCGGCCGGGCTTGCCATAGACTCCTGAAAGAAAAACCGCTCCCTCAACGTTACGAATTCAGACATCACCCCCTTCTCGGCTTCGATCTCGGCCATTCTTTCCTTGATTGCATCGGCAAATCTCGGCAGGAAAGACTCCGCATTAACCTTCAATATCTCCTTTACTGCAGCAGGAGAAGTGCTCGCGATGAACTTCTCTATCTCTATAGAAGCCTCAATAAAAGCATCGATTGCTTTATCGGTATCGCCAAGCTTCAAGAGAAAGCCGGGGTCATTCAGGTCGAATGGGATATTGTTTTTCACGCGCCAGAAATCGGCAACTTTCCTTATGGAAGGAATGTGAACTTCATCGAACTCACGCACCGCCAGAAAGGCACTCGTACTGACTATGTCGGCGCCAAGGCGGGTTCTGTTTATCCTGTCATCAGGATTGCTCAAGAGTGTAATCGCGCGATCGGTCAATTCGGACACATACGCGAAATTATCCTTTCTTTTGAGCAGTATTTTCCAAATATTAAGTAAGGTCTGCGCTCCAAATCCGCCCTTGTCCGGATTGGTATAAGCGGCAACGAATTCTCGCAGATTAGCCGTGGACAACCTGTTTACAGCGTACGGCGCGACTCGAACCGAAGCGCTACCGGTCATATCTGCAGTTGTACGCAGAACCTGCATGAATTGTGCTTCAGTGAAAACGGGCTCGCCAGTGATCTGCTCGATCTTGACGAGGAACGAAAACTCTCGCGACTGGTTAACTCCGGAAAAACCCCGGTGCAAAAAGCCGGAATCCTGGCGAACGAGCTCTACCGCGTATCGCACCAGATTGACATAGTACTTCTGTTGCAACCTGCCTTCGGCCCATCGAATCGCTTCCATATAGCTGCCCGATTCGGCCCACGCCCGAGTTCCTGAAAGTATTTTGTCCTGATCCCGACTCAGCAAGGCGATGCTGAGTGCGCGGTCATAATCCCCGCTTGCACCCGCCTCCTCAAGGGCTGCACGGAAGGACAGGAAATCTTCCTTCTGGTCGGGGCTGTGGAGGTCCTCAATGACCCGTGCCGCCTCCCCTGGCAGCCAGTCTGCTTTATCCGCGAGTAAGCGGGCAGAGCTGTACAAGCCCCATCTCATACGCTCCGCCACCAGCGACGCGACGAAACCCGCATCATGACCGAAATACTGTAGGAGCCTACTGTCCCATTTATCCGCGATGTCATAGTGTCCGGTCGCAAGCGCCAACCGGCGGGCAAGCCTCGCTGATATGTAGAGTCTCGGGAAGGCCTTCAAAGCCACGGGAGGTTTCCCGGTGGCCACTACAGCATCCAGCTCTGTGGCCAGCATATTCTCCACAACCAGCAACCGTTCTCTGGACAGTGTCGAGTCGACCGGCCATGTGGCAAGCGCTCTCTCAACCAGGGTGGGCCGAAGTCTGTCGGAGTAATTCATATTCGATGTGGTAACCGGTCGGCCGGACAAATCGATATTCAGAGCATCCAGATAGATACCGTTTGCGAGACTTCGATTGCCGCCGCGTTCATGTACCTTCGCCAATGAGGTCATGATCGCAACGTTGTTCTTATCCCGGACGATCGATCTGTTGTAGTTACCTATGGCCAGATCGTCATACCCCGCCGCATCCAGTACCCTCGCGGATTGGGTTATGATTTCCGTCCTGCCAATCATGTCATAGGCAAGGCTGAGAGCCCTGGTCGCGCCAAGCGGATCTCGCTTCTCCAGAAAGCTCTCACCCAGATCGATATAGACAACCGGAGGCATTGCTTCCTCGAGTGCCACTATCCGCCGCCCGTAGGCCAGCCGACGTTCCGGGTCAGCCGTGCTGGAAGCGCGACCGTGTAGTGAGGGTTCCCAGGGCGCCGTCAATGCCACCAGCCAGCGCAGAACAGAACCTCGTATGTTCCTGGAGAGTACGAGCTTGCCTTCCGTCGCCGTGAGACGCATGTCTCCATCGGAAAGCTCGTCGCTCACATCGGCCAGGATATCGTAGAGTTGGATATCGTCTACGTCGGCGGTCAATCGCTCCAGAACAATACGCTGAACCCACTGCAGGACCTTGCCACGCCCGGCTGCCGGCACTTCCCAACCCCAGGCCACGCTAAGCGTATTTAGAATACCGTCAATTGCGATCACAAACAGACCGTCATCGTCTGTCGTTTCGGCAAGATACTGCAGCAGCGTTACCGCTTCGCGCCACTGGCGGCGCTGCTTCAGGACATTGGCGAGCAGCAGATAGTTATCGCCCAAGCCGGGGTCCAGAGCCAACGCTCGGTGATAGGCCGCGACTCCTTCATCTTCGAGGCCTGAAAGCACCATTACACCAGCCTCGAATCCGCCACTAGCTGCGTCGGGATCGGTGTCACGAAGCCGATCCAGCAACGTGCGTATTTCGGCAATCTTCTGCTCTTCCGGCCTGTCTACGTCAGCCCTTTCAATGCGCCGAAGAATAATGTTCTGAAGATATCTTGACTTGTTCTCGGGATCCTCATTTATCAGATCCCAGGATGTCTGTTCGTATCCGTCGCCATCTTCCAAGAGCCGATAGACCGTTGCCAGCTCCTTGAGGCTTTCGACTGTTTCCTCCTCGGAATAATATTCGTCAATAACCTCAACAGCCGAGACCTTATCCAGTGCTCGAATGTAAACACGTAGCAGGAGACGCTTGTCATGCTTACCTGCTATTCCTGATCGCAGTCTCTGTTCAAGGTCTACGGCTATTGCATCGAGACGACCCAATCCTGTCGCGTAAGCCATCATCCGGTCTTCCACGAAACTCCGTCGGGCAGGGGTCGTGATTTTTGACCAAAGTTCCTGCCACAAAGCAAGCGATTTTTCCGGCCTTCCGAGCCTATCGTAGAGGCGCGCGAGACCCATTTTCTCGTTGTACGTCAGACCAGCGCTATCTTTGCCGAGCTGTTCCATCACAAAAAGGGCTTTTTCCGGTCGATCCAATTTCTCGTAGGCGCGCGCGAGGTCTGATCGTGCAGGGTCGGACGGAGAAAGCGTCGCATCCTGCCGCTCAAGTACCTGCTCGGCGTTTTCGAATTGCCCCATCTTCTTGTAAAGCTCATGCATGAAGAACAGCATCGAGGCTGTTTCCTGATGGGACGTCATATAGGAGTTCAGGGCCTCGATTCCAAGCTCGTTGAAGCCCATCTTTGCCATGACTTTTACACCACTCAACAACGCTACCTCGTCAGGTGCGTTGTTACGTATAAAGGTCCTCCACACAGTTTCGGCTTCTTCAGGATCGCCGACAACGACGTAGTATTCACTTAGCCCGGCGTACGCTCCTACGTCATCTGCTTGTGTACGGATCAGAGCACGATATTCGTCCACCATACCTTGTTCCCGATCAGCCTCGCGGTACATACTGATTAGTTGCCGCCGTTGTGTTGCATCGAACGTTTCTATTCCGGGAGATTTGAACAGAGCCAGCGCTTCGCTGAAACGGCCTCGCTCCCTGAGAAGCTCAATCCAGATCGGGCGGGCCTCGGGAATCGGGCCTTCTTCGCCGGCGAAATAGTCGATCAAGCTATCCAGACTGTCGTCGAGTCGATGCGCTTCCACCAATAGACTCAAGGCATAAAGACGATCCGCCCGCTGGTCCAGCATCGACAAGAGTTCTAGCGCTGATTCCCGGGCAAGCGGTGCATCCTTTGCCCGAATAGACCATTCGACCAAGCGCATCTGGTTACGCTCAAGTTCGGCGCTGGTTTCGCCCGTCACGTCAAACAGGTCGATAGCCTGTTTGTAGTAACCGAGAAGCGCCAGCGCAACAGCGATGCGGTTTTGGAAGGCCTGGTCCTTGTCTTCGGCGAGGCCGAGCAGCGCGCTTGTAGTGGATTCATTTACTTCCATAAACGTCAGTCGCAGACGGATGCTCTCCTCCTCCGGGCGACCCGACATCAGGCTCAGAGCTTTTTCGTACAGATCGCGGGCGTCCTCTCCCGCACCATCCACGAGGCGGGCTTTTTGTAATAAAACGTCGCCATTTACCTCGACCCTCAAAGCTTGCTCAACCGCGTTCAAGGCAGCCTCTCGGTCACCGTGCCGCCAGTGAAGGTTGCTGGCCACAAGGTAGGATTTTGCCCTTTCGGTTTTTGATTTACTCAGATCACCCGCCAGAGCTGCCAGGCGATTTACAACTTGATCAAGACCGTCGTTTTCGAGCATTGCCTCCTTATAGAGTGCTCCTTCCTGTAAGGTCTCGCCCGGCAGACTTGCTGCTGATGTGGAAGAAGCTTCAGTTACCAAAAGGGCGGCAGCCAACAAGAGGTATGACGTCCCCGGAATTCCAGCGGAAAAACGAAACGAAGATAAGAAGTCTGTACTCATCAGGGGAAACACCTAGGGAATGTTCCCTTTCTGATAGAGGCACCATTCAACCGAAAGGAGTATGAGTGTCACGAGTAGCAAAGCGGTTCCCAGGTTTCCTGTATCGATCGAAGCTCCATGATCAGCAAGCTCCAAGTCAGCGGCCGACTTTACGCTTCCGCTAGTGACCGACGAGTCGAGCAAGGACACGGTCAACCCTTCCTCGCTTCCTGCGACCGCGGGAACGTAGCGCACGCCCAGCACATCGCGACCATTGAAACCCCTGGTCATCAAGGGATACCCGGCCGCGACGTAGGGATGCCATTTTCTTGTCTGTGCCAGCCAGCGCATGGATTTCGAAATAAAGAGCGGGAAGCTTCTTGACCGAACAAAGTTGTATTCGTCGCCCAGCAATTCTCCCCAAACAGCGAAGCGCCACTCGTCGCCACCTTCGGCAGAAACGCTAATGGTTTTTTGGGAAGCACCTGCAATTGCGGTCGCATCAATCTGAGCAAGGCCTAGAGCCTGGACAGCGGTGCTTAGCATCTCTGCACTATCGTCATCACCCGGATAGATCAGTTTGAACGAGGTCTCTTGCTCGGCTTGTGGAACGAATTCGAGCGTTGGAATATCTCTGCCAATATCCTCACCTTTTCGCTTGATCACGACGTCCGGGGCCTGGTCGGTGAGCATTAGCGCGGGATCGGCGCTGAGAACGGACTGAAGGGAAGACAGGGACGGAGAGAGTTGCACCTTAATCAGCGGACGATCGGGCAATCGTAGTTGAGCGTGGTTATCAAAAACCAGGCTATCGTCTCCCAAAAGACTCACTTCAAGAAGGCCGCCATCAGCAGGCACGTCTGACAACACGAATGCACCGTCAGATGATTCGATCGACAATGCACCCTCAAGAGGCTGACCATTCAGCGCGATCGCAACATTCCCGGGACCAAGCGACCTGTCCTGATCGTTCTCAAGCTTGACGAGTACGTCCACGCGGTCCCACAAGCCCGACGCGGCCTCACTAACGCCAAGAGCCGTAATGCCACTATTGCCGGTTTCATATCCTGCCTGTGCGATCCTCCGGACCGTGTAGTGCGCGGGCATCAGATCCAAAACTACCTGGCGTACCGGCGAGTTCCCGTAGATCAGGACGGTCGTCGTCTCATCTTTCCGACTCACTGCGGCAAGATGACGGAGTTCTTTCTCCATTGTGGATCGCGACGCTTCCGGCGCCATGCTCTCAAGTCGCCTGTCAAGGAGAAGCCCATGCTCACCGGAAGCGAGCAGTGTACTTACCTGCCCGCCCACCCACAGCACCCTGCGGCGATTCGCGGGTAGCGAAGAAACGTCTTTCTTCAACTGGCCAACGGTTCTTTCGAACACGTCACCTCGCGCCATGCCGGCCGACCCGTCGAGCAAGAGAACGTAACGTTCCCGATCATCCGTGCCGTCCCAGCGAGGCTCTGCGAAAGCAATCCATAGACACGAACAGATCGCCAGGATAAGGAGATAGGCCCAGATGTGGCGAAAGCGCTGGCGAAAAACACGCGCGGGCGCCTCTTGCACGGCAGCACGCCAAAACAGAGTCGTTGCCACCGAGATCTCACGGTACTGCACTCGCAAGCGCTGCATCAGATACAGGAGGACAGAAAGCGCGACCAGGCCGGCACCGACCCAGAACGGGGAAAGACCGACGAAGCTCATATCCGTAAAACCCCCGACTCAAACAAGCTCCCGAGCTGCCCCAGAACGTCTTGTTCCGCGTCCAGGCGAAGTAGCCCCGCCTGACGTTCCCTCGCGAAAGTGGCCAGTTCCTCACTGAAGTCTTCATAAGCTTCGCGGTAACGGTTCAGGACCTCCGCTGTCACGCTTACGTTCACCACCTCGTTCGTCTCGCAGTCCCGGAGCCGTACATCACCGACAGGTGCCGGTTTGGCATCCGACTCGCGCACAAGCTGGATCAGGAGCAAATCGTGGCGGCAGCCACTGAGCGAATCAAGAACTCTTGCTACTCCGCCCGCCTCGAAAAAGTCGCTGATTATCACCAGCAGGCCGCGACGCAAGCTCATGTCCGAGAACCGCTTGACGGCCGTGGAGAGTTCCGTCTGACCCCTTTCTTCCAACTGAGAAAGATGGCGGGCGAAACTCATCACGCCCCCTTTGCCTGACATACTCTTCACCCTGACCTGCAGATCATCGGCAAACGGGAACAGGCCTATGCTGTCATGCTGACCCAAGCTCACTGCAGCGAGCGCCAGACTCACCCGTAGAGCTGAGTGAATCCGCGGCGGATCTTCCAGAAACATACTTCTGGACACGTCCGGCATCAGGTACAACGGCAAGTCCTGCTGTTCCTCAAACACTTTTACTACTACCTTGCCCAGACGCCGGTATATGTTCCAGTCAACGGCACGAAGATCGTCACCAGCCACGTACGGTCGGAAATCCTTGAACTCCAGGCCGTAGCCCATGCCACTTGAGTCCTGCTCGGCATGACGTCCGCCGACCGCTACACGCCTTGCGCGCAATCTAAATAACTGCAGAGCCTTCAGAAAGTCCGGGTCAAAAAGCTCCCTAAGAGTCGGGGCCACTGCAGCCATCAGGCCACCCGGTGTGGGGCTTTAGCCGCTGAAACCACTTCGTTTACGATCTCGTCGGTACTAACGTTTTCAGACTGCCCGTAGAAATTCAGAACCAATCGGTGTCGCAGAACAGGAACGCTAACGTCACGAATGTCATCAACGCTTACTGCATACCGGCCATCGAGCAGCGCCCTCACTTTGGCCGCCAGAAGCAGGCCCTGAGCACCGCGGGGACTCGAGCCCAAGGCCAGATATTCACTCACGATCTTCGGTGCATACTTGCCGCCGGGCTGGGTACCCATAATCAGGCGAATCGCATAGGACTTTGCCTGCTCGGGTACAGGAACGGAACGCACAGTGCGGCGCATCTCTACGATCTCTTCACCGCTCGACACCGGAACGACCTTCACGTCGGTATCACCCGTGGTTCGATCCAGAATGGCATGGTAATCCCGCTCTTCGGGATAGCCGACGATGAGTTTCAACAAAAAACGGTCGAGCTGTGCTTCGGGCAACGGATAGGTGCCTTCCTGTTCGATCGGGTTTTGAGTCGCCATTACGCAAAACGGTTCTTCAAGCCTGATGGTCCGTCGACCCACCGTGATCTGTTTTTCCTGCATGGCTTCGAGCAGAGCAGATTGTGTCTTCGGGGTCGCACGATTGATTTCATCGGCGAGCACCAGACTTGAAACAAGCGGACCTTCCTGGAAAGTCAACTGGTGGCCACCACCGTCTGTTTCCATCAGGACCGCTGTGCCCTGAATATCGGCAGGCATCATATCGGGCGTAAACTGAATACGTGAAAACTTGAGGTCGACTGCCTCGCTAAGAGTACGCACCAGCATAGTTTTACCCAGCCCGGGCACGCCCTCCAGAAGCACATGACCGCCAGCAAGAAGCGCGGTAAGAACGCCCTCGATGACGTCGCTCTGACCCACCATCATTTGACGAATCTGGCCGCCGATATTGTCGAAAACCCTGTTGAATTTCGCGGCGTCCTCGCGGGCCGCATTTGCTGCTATTTCAAGCTCAGAACTCATCGATTGGACTCCAGGCGTTTTAGTGCGGTTTCTGCTTCGTCTGTCTCTATCCCACTCAAACCTTCCAGGTTGAGAGCGTGCTGATAGCGAGACGCGGCGCGCCGAAACCTCTTTTGTTGTTCATAGACGCGACCTAAATTGAGATTGACCAGCGCGTCCCCGGGCATTCCGAAAGCGGCAATAAGCAAGTGCTTCCAGGCACTGTCGATATCTCTCGCCGCCAGTTGCGCTCGACCTATATGATTGTGTAACGAATAGCGCGTTGCCTCGTCCATATCCGTGGACACGGTCTCAAGGCCCAACTCCGCTGTTCCGATTATCAGATCGTGGCGTTCAGGACGTTCTGCTTCGAATTGCAGCAAGAGTTTCAGAACATAAGCACCCGCCTGACCCGGCGGGCTTGTGTCTCGATACCATCGAGCCGCCTCCAACAAACTCGCTACGTCAGCGGCTTCCAGAAGGCGCCGCTTCACCAACAAGCTGGCCGCCTCTCCCACATGAAAGTTCTGCGGATACTTCTCCAGGAATGCGATCAGGTCACGCGAGTCGTCAGATAGCTCCGCCTCAATAAACTCGAAGTCTCCCCTCGGGCGGGCGGGTGAGAGTGTCTGGGCGAAGGATACGTATCGGTTCTGCCAGTCGATTTCGATACGGAAATTCCTGAGTAGACTTACACCCGCGACCAAAACACTCCGGGTCCCTTCCGGAAGGTCGAGCGGTCTGAATGCCACGTAGTCGGAAAGCCTGAAGTACCCGTCGGAGCCGACGAGTTCTACGTCCATCACGTTTCCGGCCGGAGCACCAATTTCTGTTGCCACCGTCGCGTCAATGAACGTGTCGTAAACACTGGAGAGCACCATGCTACCGAACGGCTCACCGGAGCGGTTCACGGCTACCCGGACCGCGCCATCGCTCGTATCGAGCAGCTGAACAACAACACTCTCAGAAGGCGCGGCGGCATTTCCCGGAGCCTGGAGAACGAGTTGCTGTTTCTGGATATCGAGAATAACGTGATAACGCCGCAGGAAGTTCACGCCGATAGCGCCTATGAGCGGGCGGCCGCTGAGTGTGCTCGAGTTTGATCTTGTCAGCGCATCCAGATCGACCTGGCCGCTGTAGATATCCAGCTCATTTTTCGAAACAGTGGCTTTGAAACCTTCTACAGTTGAAAGCGAAACAGACATCTCATCTGCGCCGAGCCTCAATCCGCCCAGCACACCCGATTGCAAGGTGAGGGTACTGGAAGATTCAAGGTCAACTAAAAGACTGACGGTCAGGCTTGTCGATTCGCTGACCAGATCAAGAGCCACAACTATATGACCGTCGATTAGCCTGACCGGCAACGTCCTCGAGTCCCCCCTTTCCTGAGCAAACCCTGCAAGAGGAAAAAAAGTCAGAATAAGGAGGCCCATAGTCACTCTTGCCTGACACGTTCGCCCGGACAAGCGAAGTCGCCGCCGAAACGTTACCGACGCGTTGTCGTTTGATCGAACAATGGTCATTTTCTACTTCGTGTTCGCGACGATCTGGACTCGCCATGCCTTTTCGGGAAGCAGATATGCGGTCGCGAAACTTACGATGTCCGCCTTGGTAATCGCGCGGATATCGTCTTCGATACTTCGAACTACTTCCAGATCTTCCTCGTGAGATTGAGCACGTGCGACGGCTCCAAGCCAGTAGTCACTGGATTCAGGCGCTCGAGCAACGCCTTCCAGAATCGGTGCCCTGGCCCTGGTCCATTCGTCGTCGCTGATATTGCCGCTCACGACCTCGGCTACGATGGCGTCAACGATATCGAAGAACTCGGTCAGCCTCTCCGGTTCCACGTCGAGATTAGCTGCCAGGTATCCGTAGCCCTTATAAACCGGGGACATGTCGAGGAAAAAGCGCGGAGAATATGCTCCTCCGTGTTTCTCGCGGATCTCTTCCAGGATTTTCAAATCGAGAACGGCCCTGAGCATATTCGCCGTATGAGCGGTCTTCACGTCCATACCATCCGTTGTCGGCCAGTAGACTTGTCCCAGCGCCCTTCCCGCCTCGCCCCTATGAAAGAGTTCCAGCGGCGTCGTATTAGCATCGGGGAATTTCGGCGCCACACGGCCTTCCGAATAGGGTCGAAAAGCGCTTTCCCGCTGCGGCAGAGCGCCGAAAGTCCTCGCGATCGCGGCTAGCGCCTCTTCAGGGTCGACGTCTCCAACCAAACCAATCTCGATCGCTTCACTGCTCAACGACTCGTCTACGAGTGAGCGGATGTCAGCAATAGTCAGCCGACGCAACTCGTCTTCGCTGGGTCTGGCCCATCGGGGGTCACCGGGATGGAGTAAACCCGGAAGCTCCCAGGCTGCGACACTCCCGACCGAACTTCCGCGTTGGGCGAACTGCTGCGCGAGCCCCATGCGCATTTTAAGCAGTGGCCCTTCGCGCCATTGTGCATGCTGAATAAAGGCAGTCCACAACTGCAATTGCAATAACAGGTCCTTCCGTACAGTCGATCCCGAGAAAGAATAGTGTTCGGCCTCGATACCGAAATTCAACATAACAAGACGACCGGCCAGGAGCCGTTGCAGGGCGCCGATACTATGCGCCTTGAGTCCTCCCGCGATAAGCCCGCTCTCTGCCACGCTCGAGAAGCCATACTTCGTCATCGGAAAGGACAACTTACCCCCGCCGATACGAACCATCACATAAACCTGATCTTTTTCAAAAGCGGTTCGCTTGATATTAACCATAACGTTGTTTTCGAAACGGGCCCTCGTTATGCCGAGATCCTCAATCTCATCACGCCAGACGATTTCCCCGGCGGGGCCGACTTCGGAGTAGGCGAACGCCTCGTCATTGGTCTCTTTCGGCCCCGTGACCTGGGTGGACCGCGACTGTCTATAGGCGGCTACAACGTCTGCGGGCGAGATCGATTCACTCGATGATACGAATAGTAGTGGTTCGCCGTCTTCCCACTGATCAAGAAACGCCGCCTGTACGGCCTCTGGCGTAATACGATCTGCAAACGCGTCAAGGTAATCCAACTCGGTAGCTGGGTGGACGAATACGAAACTATTGTCGTAAGCAGCTAAAATTCCGTCTGCAAGCGAGGCCGAACTTCTTGTTTCCTCACTCTTAAGTGCGTTTTCTCGAAGAGAGTGAATTAGAGCGACCTGCGCGGCGACTTCCGAGCGCGAAAAACCATGCTCCATCGCGCGGCGAATTTCCTGCTCAAGCGCGCTCACAGCTTCGCGCCACTTTTTTGACGGAGAGGAAGCGCCGGCGGCCGCGAAATTAGCGATACCCGTCTCGCCCGCGACGTTGTACCCGACGCGCGCATTGAAGAAATCTGGATCTGCCTGGCGCGACCTGGCGAGAAACCGTTGATTGACGACGCCAACAGCGACAGCATGCAGGAGAGAGCGCTGGCGAGCCGATACCGTATCTTTGAGGGGCGTCGGTGGATCCATTTGGACGATGTTAACCATGGTAGCAATGTCATCGTCCTGAAATACACCCGCGACCAATCCCCGTTCTTCGAAGTAACCGGGATCAGGTTCTATACCCACGTTTGAAGAGGGCTTCCAGGTAGAAAACACGTCCTCTATCTTCGTCTTCACGGCAGAGACGTCGAAGTCACCGACCATTACGAGGAAGGCACGTTCAGGCCTGTAGTATTTGTCGTAAAAATCGACGAATTCTTCACGCTGCACGGTGCGCAAGACCTCATCGGATCCGATTGGAGAACGGTTAGTAGTGCGTGCACCTGGCATTAGGAAGGTCTGTTGCGCCCCGGCCGCTTCCGCCTCCAAGGAACTTCGCGAACGTTTTTCCGACTCGACCACACCACGCTCCCGGTCAATGGCGTCCGCATCGAACAGGATCTCGGAAGACGTTTCCCGCATAATGAGCAAAGCCGTGTCGACCATCGCCTCGTCCGCGGTCGGAAGGTTTAGCGTATAAGTCGTGTTGTCGAAACCTGTCGATGCGTTGGTATCGGCGCCGAACACCAGACCCTTGCGTTCCAGAATCCTGACCAGCTCTCCTTCGGGAATATTCGTTGAACCATTGAACGCCATGTGTTCGATAAAATGAGCAAGCCCTAGCTGATTGTCCTCTTCGTGGCGCGAACCGACGGCAATCTGGAAGCGAATGCTCACCTGGTCGGGCGGCGCCTCGTTCTGCATCAACGCGTACCGCATGCCGTTCGCCAGCCGCCCATACACCACGCCCGGATGCGGCGCCAAATCGCTTGCTTCGTGGGCCCAGGCGGAACCCGTTCGCATCGCAGGCGCAGCCTTACAAGACGACAGTCCGGTGAGAATAGCGAGGATAACGATCAACAACGAAAAACTATTCATATTGGCTTCCACACCGGGGCTGATGCTCACGCCCACGAAGTTTCAAAGGTTTCGAGTTCGACGCCCAAATACGGGCGCCAGGAATATATTCGGATGAGCAGCTTGCGACGAGCCTCACGATCGAGGACTTGCATGCTCTGTGATTTGGAGCGAACTATGACACCGCTTTGCCGGTCGATCTAAAATGAGGCGGAAAACCCGACCCGGATCTTCCGACCCCCCAAATACACCGCGCTCCTGTAATACGTCGCAAGACCTCCGACACCGCCATTCGACGTTTCGAGATCCGGGCTTGTATTGCCTTTCGCAAGATCCGTCCCCTCGATGAACAGTCGAATCCCTGCGCCACGATCGATGTAGTAGGAACCGCGGAAATCCAGAGTGCTCACTTCCTCTTGATAGCTGTCCAGATTATTTGGGCTGAATTGCCGTTGATAGCGATCCTGAAAACCGTAGGACAGTGCCGCATCGATGTCGTATTTGTTATAGGTGAGCGCAAACGTTCCGGATTTGCTGGGCGAGAGATTGAATTTCTCGTTTGGCAGCTCGAATTCCAACAGCTCCCGCTCGATCAAGCCAGTCGTTCCGATGGGTATTGTATTCCCGTTCGCATCCAGTACCGGGGCAGAGAACCACCTCCCGATCTTGTGAGCTTTACTATCGGTGTAGGCAAAATTGGCCAGAACCCCAAAGCCGTTCCAGATACCGGGCAGGAACGTAAATTGTCGCTCGAATTGTGCTTCGATACCGCGAATATAGGTTGTGGAGTTGCTGTTTTCCGGACGTCTCGACACTACGACGGCGGCGTCACTATCGACCAACGCCAGAATACCGTCCGGGCCCGTGAAGAACGGATGATCGGGAAATTCGACTTTGCTGATATCCGTGTTACCGCTTATATCAACGCTTTGTAGCGAATTGTTGATGTCCTTATAAAATGCGCTCAGCTTCATGACGCCGATCTGATCATGATAGTACTCAATGCTCAGGTCGAAATTGTCAGTGGTCGCCGGTTTGAGGCCCGGGTTTCCCTGCAGAATCTCCAGACTTGCCTGATTGAAGTCAGGCCCGGAAAAGGGCGTGAAATTTACGAACAGGAATTGTTGGTCGGACAATTGTGTGATGGATGGCCGAGCGGTAGTCAGATAGTAACCACCACGAAATATCAGGTTGTCACTCTGCCTGAAATTCAGCGCCACTCTCGGCAGGAAATCCGTCTGCGTTGCGGTACTATCCAGTACCGTCGAAAAATTTAGCAGGAGCTCGTCTCTTGCAGCGAAGAACGCGGGAAAGTCCTGGAAGAAATCGAAGAAATTGGGCTGGACCTCCGGAGTAGTAATCGTGAGTGCTCGCACCTCAACACGACTCATGCGTACGCCACCGATAATTTCGAGCTTGCCAATATCGACGCGCCCCTGAATATAGGCGGCCAGGCTCTTTTCCTCTGTAAACCGGTCGTCGTCATTAGGGTGGAGGAGTGTCTCTGTGGCGAATAAGAGCGGGTTGGTGCCGGATGTGAATTGATCCAAATCGGCGAAAAACTGCCGTACGCCGCCATTTCCCAGGAAGTTGAAACCGCGGCCTGTTTGTCCGATGCGAGTCAAATCCGTCGGCATAAAGGTCATGCCAAAAGGTTCGAGGCTGGGCGTGGTTTGCACGATGCCGCCAGTGTCTGGGTCGACAGCAAACTCGCCGGCGATTTGTGTACTCTGGAAACGCGAAGTATTCTTCGACTCCTCATACCAAACGCCAACCTCAAGGTATTTCAGGTGCTCTTGATCAAGATTGTATTTCGCGCTTAACTCAGAGGTAAACCGGTTGTTTTCACCTCGGGTGGAGCCGACCACTGCCTTTTGAAAGTTGAAATTACTTGGATCATTGAGAAAGCTCCACCCCGAATCCGACAGAAGCGGAGCGGCGAAAGTGTTTCCACTACGCACTGCAAAAGGCGAAATAATGAGGCCCTCGACCGGGTCAACGGCTTGCGATAGAAAAAAGCTGTTATCCAGCGGTTGCCGGCCACCGTTAAATCCCAAATTCAGGTCGCTGCTTTCGCCGTCGCTGCTGCCGTGAACGTATCCAAGCGCGTAGTTTATGCTCCATTTTCCGGATTCGGTTTGGCCGCGAAAATTAATATTGTCAGTCACGTCTTCACCGCTTCCGAAATCATAGCGATGAATCATATTCGCGAGGCCATCGAACGTCAGGGCATAGCGCTCGTCGCCGCCCAATGCGGCAACCGGCCTCAGGACATAGTTCGAATTGAAGTTCGCGCTGCCAAACGAATCCACACCGGACGAGTCGCCCTTTGAGTGTAGATAGTCAAGCCTCAGGTTTGTTTGCGGCGACACCTGCCACTCGGCGCTCAACGTGAGGCCCTGGGTTTTGGCGCTGCTCACATTGGAACCCAGCCCGCCCCCGCTGGGATAGACGTCCTCTACGCCCGCCTCGAAAGGAAAACTCAGTCGCGGGTCGACTTCGTTGGTGTTTGTAATAGCGGTAGTACCGTCAATTTCCAATGGCAGATACTGTCCGAAATTCACTGCACTAAAGTAGTTCAGACTCTTGTCGTCGCGTTCGCGGTACTGTGCAGACACGGAGAGACCGATGTTTTGTTGTGCGCCGAACGTCCCGGCAACCGTCGCCGATGCGAGAAAATCATCGCCAAAGCCGCCGGATTTCTCACCGCCCTCCAGACTGAAATTGAAGTATCGCCTCGGGCGACTTAGCGGCGACTTGGTTTCGATTTCGACCAAGCCACCGGTACCGGCGTTGTCGTGACTGGGAAGCAGCGTTTTGTGGATGGTAATTTTATCGATCGAGTCTACAAGTAGATTGTTCAGATTCGCCGAGCGATCCTGCCCATTCCCGACCGGCAAGTGCAGCCCGTTGAGCTTGACCGCATTCATGTCCGGTTCCAGCCCGCGTACGATAATGTTGGTGCCCTCACCGTTCGCCGGATTGCGGACAAAAGCTATGCCCGGCGCACGACGCAGCGCGTCTGAAATGGTTGTACCGGTGAAGTTGCCGAGAAAGTCAGCTGAAAGTACGGACGACGAGTTATCGGCCAGTCGCTCCCGGTTAAGCGACTGAGCTCTCGCGGAGCGCGAGCCGAACACGACGATTTCGTCCAGTGCAGTTTCGGCAGTAGGGCCAAGAGTGATATCACGTACGAACTGCTCACCACGACTCAGTTCAAAATGTGTTGCGGTCTCAGCAAAGCCCAGATATGACGCGGTCAATGTGTAGCTTCCAGGCGGAACGCTGGAAAAGCGAAATTTACCCAGTTCATCCGTTTTCGTCGTCTGCCCGGTCTCAACAATCCGAATCAGAACGCTCGCAAGGCCGGCGTTAGTTCTTCCGTCGTGCACTCGACCTGAAACAGTTGCGACGACACCGTCGGGAGACGCAGGCCTTCCTGCCGTACCGGAATTCCCGCCGCGCCCGCTCGTCGCGCTCAGGCTTTTCGACTCACCCCGCTCCTTCCCGGAGATCGCCTGCACTGTCACGGTGTTGTCATTAAGGAATTCGTATTCGAGATCCGTACTTGCGAGCAACTGATTCAGAGTTGCGGTGTTGGAAAGATCCGGTTCCGCGCCTTTGGATTTTTTACCGTGCGCCACCGCGGCCACGTAAATCAACTGCAATCCAGACTTATCCGCGAATTCTTCCAAAGCCTCATTAAGCGGCTGTGGCGCGATACCCGGGACCTGATCAACCGCGTCTATCGTAGCTACTTCCTGTGCAAATGCCAGGGCACCTGCCAACAACGCTACACCTGTCACCACCAATCTCACGATCCTCATCCCCCGGCTCCCTTTATGAAAGTTAACTTGTTGTTAACCCCTAAAGACTGCAGCGGGACAAAAACCGGAACCCCCAATCGCAGTTGCCGTTCAACAACACGCACCGCATGGGAAAGCAAGACCAGGAACCTACGGTGCCGCGAGTGCGGCTTGAATACGAAGCTCAGAACCATCTGCAGAGGGAACTACCTTGACAGCGGCGATCCGCTCGAGAAACAGAATCAGGACCTCAGGATCGTTGCTGCTGAACACGCCGCTCAGCTCAAGCGTCGCCAACGTAGCGTCGTCCAGCACGAGGCGCCTGTGGTTGTAGCGATTAAATTCCGCGACAATCGTAGACAACGGGGTCGCATCGAATACCAGGCGTCGATCGGTCCACGCGATGACCGGCTCGAGATTCTCCAAGTTACGTGTCTCAATATTAACGCTACCGCTCTTAACCAGCACCTGATCCCCCACCACCAGATGGGCGACCGCCTCACTTTGCAGGACTGTGCCAGAGGAAGAACCAGTTTCTTGCAGCGCAGACACCTGGCGCGGTGTGACCTCTACCCTGCCTTCGATTACAGTGACAGCCGTGCCGCCTTCCTGCTCGTACACGTTGAACTGCGTACCGGTGACTCGAATCGACACCGAGTGAGTTTCTACAAAGAACGCGCGGCTGGCATCTTTCTCTACATCGAACAAAGCCTCGCCCTGCAATAAGCGTACATGCCGGGATTCATCGCCGAAATCCACTTCGATCGCCGTCGATGTATTGAGTGACACCATGGAACCATCCTCAAGCAACACCGAGCGTTGCTCACCTAGCGTGGTTTCGTAGCGTAGTGGTTGATTCTGCAGTACAGCGTAAAACCCACCGGCGGCAATCATGGCGAGAAGACCACTGGCCGCCAATCCGAAACCTGCCCAACGCCGTCGGGCGGGTGGCTCAGCCGCAGGTTCTGCATGAACCCCACCGTGCAGAGCGACTATCGTATCCTCTACCAACACATCGAGATCGATTGCGTTTTTCGGGTCAACGTGAGTCAGTTCTCCAAAAACCCTGGCGATCGCGAGATACTCCTCGACGTGCACCGGTGACTCGGTCAGCCACGTCGTAAACTTCTCCTTCATGGCCCTCGACGGTGGAGTCTCTCTAAGGTCGACGAACAATTCCGCTGCTTCCTCGGCGATTGATTGTCGCGATTGTGTGATGTCCTTATTCATCGCCATACCGTAGTAATTGCTCGCGGCAGCGCGCGAGCCCCTTCACCAAGTGTTTTTTCACCATGCCTACCGAAATCCCAAGTTCAGCCGAAATCTCGTTGTAAGTCATTCCATCCCGGCGGTGCATCAATACTACCTTCTGCCGTATTGGCGGCATTACGCGTAAAACACGCTCCAACGCGTCCACCGACTGCTGCTGCGCCACTGTACCCTCCGTTGACAGCTCCCCACCCTCTAACATCTCTGGGTCAATCGCATCGCTGCGGTTCTCGCTCTCCGGCCGTATTTTCAGCCAATGCTCGTACATCAGGTTCGCTGCAATCCGAAACAAGTATGCCTCCGGGTGCCGCACCAGTTCCTTCCGGTTACGGCGCAGCAAGCGAAGATAGGCCTCCTGTGCCAGTTCCTTGGCATCATCCGCGTTTGGCATCCGCGACGTGAGATAGCGCAGCAGATCGTCGCCGCGATCAGCAAACAGTGTTTCAACAAGGTTTTCGTTGGCTTTCGGCATCGGCCTCCACGACGTGAACCATTAGTGTAGGACTATCCTCACCACGGACGCACGCCTATATAAGTATAGATAGGAACCTTGAGCAAATTGGCACCCCCAATCCGCCTAAAAACCGGCGATCGCGGACCCGGATAAGATTGTCCGGGCGGAAGCTCATGGCGATACCCGGCACTGGACATCTCCCTCGATCTGGAGAAACGAAGGAAAACGGCGCGTTCGAGAGGATTAGCGCCCGTCGCAAATTCGGTACTCAGCGTAACAATGAACCGATGGCCATTCTTCAGATTTTGCTACTTCACAGCTTTTGAAACTCGCCGATAGTCACGCAAGACCGGGTAACAACTGTTTGAGACCGCTCGCAATCATGGTTACCGCGATTGCGGCCAGAACCATACCCATGATCCGGGTCACGATGGCTATGCCGTGTACTCCGGCAAGCGCGCTAATCCGCGCCGCAGATCGAAAACACAGCCAGAATAGCAAACCAAATCCGAGCGAGATCACGGACAGGCCCAACATCGTCGGTACGTCACCGCTCAATTTGCTCGAATTGACCAGAACAGTCGTTATGGCGCCAGGGCCTGCGACAATAGGAATTGCTAGTGGAACAACCGCGATAGAGTCTTTCTCAGCCGCTGCAACCGATTCCTCGGCGGAATGCGATTGACCGCTTTTCCTGCTCTGCAACATGGACAAGCCCAATCCGAGGACAATGATGCCGCCGGCCGTTTCCAACGCCGGAATACTTATCCCGAAAATCGCGAGAAGATAGTGGCCAGCCCACAGCACGATTAGCAATATCATCGAGATGGCTATGGCCGATTGCCGAGCAGTGTTCCTCTGTGCCGCGGCGTCCAGGTCGGAAGTCATGCTGGCAAACACCGCTGTATTACCGATCGGATTCGTAATTGTGAATAACGCTGTTGCGAAAAGACTCAGGGCCGCGATGTCGATATCAAATCTCCCAATACGTAGCGTCTGGCAGCAATGTTGCATTTCTCTACCTTTTTGCGCCATTCAGAATAACAGAGAAAGTTTCACACAGCCTGAAATTGCTAATCACTATTAGCGACATACTATATTGGAGGTACATTCCTGTGAACCAGCATCTACGAGCTTTGACCTTGCTGGTCGCCGGTATTCTGGCAGCCTTTCCCGTCAGTGCACAATCTGCACAAACGTCATCCGTTCACGCGGTATACGCTGTCGACACGTCCGGAAACATGCGCGTTGTCTATGCGGTCGGCATCGGGCCGGATGGGGGCCAGAATCGGTGGCTCGGAGAAATAGACAATACGCCAGGCGACAACAACGTTGGCGCGAGTTCCGGGCAACCCTATTTGCCGAACCGATAATCGCATTACATTCCTCGTCAGAAAGATCGAGCAAAGTCGCGACATGTTGTGAAATCCGAATAGATGCGTGACACATTCAGCTCTAACCTCAAAGCCATAATGAGAGGAGAGCAACATGACAAAGGCAGAACAAGCAAGGGTTGTGGCCTGGAGGCTTCGAATCCTGAAACATGCAGAAGAAGAGCCACGGTACGTTGCTCAAACCTGCCGATACTTTGGGATTTCACGTACGGCTTTCTATCGCTGGAAAAAGCGCTTCGATGAGTTCGGGGAAGCGGGTCTAGCCGATCGACCACGAACGCCTCATCACTCGCCACGGGCAACCCCTCGCGCAGTGGTGAGCAAGATACTGTACCTGCGGCAGAACTATCACTTCGGAGCATTCCGTATCGCTGCTTACCTGCAGCGTTTTCACCAGATAGAGATCGCCCGTTCGACCGTGCATCGGATCTTGGTACAACAAGGAATGGGTCGGTTACCAGCCAACCAGAAACACCGGCCGCACCGTAAACGCTGGAAACGGTACGAGAAAGCCCAGCCGGGCCATCGCCTGCAGATGGACGTGAAATTCCTCGAACGCGTCCCCGGAACAGGTAAACGGCTCTATCAGTTCACCGCCATCGACGACTGTACCCGTATCCGGATACTGAAGGTCTATGACGCCTGCAATCAGCGCACGGCAATCCGTTTCCTCAACACAGTAAAGGAACGACTCCCTTTCCGCATACTCGTCCTGCAGACCGACAACGGCGCGGAGTTCCAGTCCCGATTCCACTGGCACGCCGAATCACTCGATATCCGGCATGTCTATATCCGCCCAGCGTCGCCGCACCTAAACGGCAAGGTCGAGCGCTCGCACCGTATCGACAACCAGGAGTTCTACCAACTGATCGACCAAAACGGTATCTCAGACAACATCCACCTGTTTAATGAAAAAGTGCGTGAATGGGAGGACTACTACAATTATCATCGCCCTCACGGGGCACTGCAGGGTCAGACCCCGTTTGAACGTCTTATCGAAAAATCTCGAGCTGACGTGTCACAGGGGTCTTTAGACCCTACACTTTATAGTTTGGCGCGCCCGAGAGGATTCGAACCTCTGACCCCTGCCTTCGGAGGGCAGTACTCTATCCAGCTGAGCTACGGGCGCTGTATTCAGGACGCAGAGTCTATAGCCAACTCACCCGCCGTCCAAATCCGGCACAGCCAGTGGGCTCATCCCGCGCTCGGACTGCAGGCGCCGCTCCAGCCAGCCCAGCAGGTTCTCCGCGTAAATCGAACAGGCCACGTTGTTGACGAACGGGTTGCCGTCACCGAGCTTTTGCAGTTTTTCCTGCAGGCCGAAAAAGAACGGGTGCGGCGATAACAGAATGTCGCAGTCGAGCAAGGAAATCGCGTCGGCGCTGTCGATAATCTGCTGCGCGGCCGGACCGCCGCTGAACTTGTAGCCATCAGCGGAAACCGCCGTAAGACTGTCGGCATAGACCACGTTGTAACAGCCGCCCAGTGCGCAGGACTCCCAGGCCCAGGTCATGCCGCCGGGGGTGTGGCCCGGCGTGTATACCGCTTTGATATCAACACCGCCGATCGCGATAACATCGCCGTCACCAACCGTAACTACACCGGAGATCGCAGGAAAGCGGGTGTTTTCCGCTCCCATGAGATACTGCGGATCGTTCGCCTGCAGCTCACCGCTGGAAAGCGTTTTCGCCCCTTCAACGCTCGTGTATACACTGGCTTTCGTGAGGCGCTGCAGGGCAGCGACGCCGCCGGCATGATCGAAGTGCGCATGCGAAACGAAAATCGCCGCAAGCTGCAACGGATCGAAACCCAGTTCACGAATATTCGCATCGATACGGGCTGCCGACTGCGGCAGTCCGCCATCAAACAGAATCAGACCCTCGTCCGTTTCCACAAGAATCGACGACAGACCTGCGGTGCCCACGAACCAGGTATTGCCGTAAATGCGAAACGGTGTCTGCGGCTCGTTCCAGCTCTCGCAGTTGTCGCAGACGAAGCTGTCATCGGGTTCCAGCTGTTTCGGCCCGCACGCCGTCAGTAGTAAAACCAGGCACACGCCGACCAACAGGCGGCTCACGCGAAAGCTCCGTAAAACAGTCGTGCCGCAGCCAATACCAAAAAAACTCCGAATAACATGCTTAGTTTCTTCTCCGAAAATGAATGTGCGATTCTCGCACCCAGCGGTGCCATCAGAACCGTCGACGGCGCGATCAGCGCAAAACCGATCAAACTCACGTAGCCCAGGCTACCCGGCGGAACCCGGGCATCACTCCAGCCCGCCACGATGAAACCAATCGTTCCCGGTAAGCTGATGGCAAGACCCAGCAGCGACGCCGTTCCGACGGCGCGATGAATGGACTGATTGAACAGCGTCAGCGTCAGCACCGAAAACGTGCCGCCACCGATTCCCATCATGCTTGAAAAACAGCCGATTGACGTCGGTATCACAGCGACCAGCGGTCCGCGCGGCACATCTTCCGTCAGATTCCGGGCCTCCGGCAGCAAGATCATTTTCAACGCGATCAGCAGCGCAAAGGTCGCGAAAACAATAGCCAGGACGCGGCTATGCAATTGTGCGGCAACCCACGCGCCGAGCACCGCACCCAGCAGCACGAAAATCGCCCAGCGTTTGACGATCTCGACATCGACGGACTGTCTCTTGTGATGCGCACGCGCAGACGACAGCGACGTCGGTATGATCGTTGCCAGCGACGTGGCCACCGCGACATGCATACGTATTGCCGCATCCACACCGAGGAAACTCAAGGCCAGCTCAAGGGCCGGAACGATGACGATGCCACCGCCGATGCCGAACAGCCCCGCCATCACGCCGGCAACGCAACCGGTAGCCAGCATCGCGGCACCGAGAAGCAAACCCTGTTCCAACATCATTGCGGCGCTTAACCCTTGAGTTGATCCGCGTGGAACTTCAGGTGTTCTTCGATAAACGTCGAAATAAAGTAGTAGCCGTGATCGTAGCCATCGTGAACGCGCAACTCGAGCGGCAGACCGCTTTCCTTACAAGCAGCCTGCAGCAGCTCGGGTTTCAGCTGCTCTTCGAGAAATGGATCGCCGGCACCCTGATCGACAAGAATCCGGCTGTAGGCGGTCGGGTCGGAAACGCGGCGCGCGACCTCGCAGGCATCGTAGTCATACCAGCTCGAGGTATCCTCGCCCAGGTAATAAGCCAGCGCCTTCCTGCCCCACGGGCTGTGCAGAGTCGTGCATATCGGCGCAAACGCTGACAGCGACCTGAACATCTCCGGGTTTCGCAGGCCAATGGTCAACGCACCATGACCACCCATCGAGTGCCCGGTAAGACCATGACGTTCGGCATCACCCGGGAAGTTCTCGAAGATCAGCGGCTGCAGTTCTCGAGTGACGTAGTCGTACATCCGATAGTGCTGCGACCACGGCGCTTCGCTTGCATTAACGTAGAAGCCCGCTCCAAGGCCGAAGTCGTAGTCGTCATCCGGGTCGTCGGCAACGTCGTCACCGCGCGGGCTGGTGTCCGGAGAGACGAGCATGATACCGAGTTCGGCGGCAACGCGTTGCGCACCACTTTTCACCATGAAGTTTTCTTCGGTGCAGGTCAGCCCGGAAAGAAACGTGACTACGGGAACTTTGCCGGCAGCGGCCTGTGGCGGCACAAACACCGAGAACTGCATATCGCAGTTATTGCTGCTCGAGGCGTGCCGGTAGAACCCTATCCTGCCACCGAAGCAGCCGGTTTCGCTTATCGTCTGGATTGTCATTTTTGTCGTCATAGCGGCCGATTATGGCCGACAATGGCGCAGATTAGAAATCAGCGTTTCTGAAACACCAACGTGCCGTTGGTACCGCCGAAACCGAAGCTGTTGGACATGACCGTCTTCAATCCCGCGTTCTCGACAAGCTCGGTAACGAGCGGCGTACCGGCGACGACAGGATCGGGGTCATTGACATTGATCGACGGCGCGATGAAGTCGTTTTCGAGCATCAGCAGGCAGTGGATGGCCTCCTGCACGCCGGTGGCACCCAGCGAGTGGCCGCACATCGACTTCGACGAGCCGTAGCGCGGCATGTTTTCCGCGCCGAACAGCTCCCGCATCGCCTCGACCTCTTTCGAATCGCCCGCCGGCGTACTCGTGCCATGCGTATTGATGTAATCGACGGACCCTTCGACCGTCGACTGTGCCAGTTCCATGCAACGCACCGCACCCTCGCCGGAAGGTGCAACCATGTCGAAACCGTCGGAGTTCGCGCCGTAACCGACGAGCTCAGCGTAGATTTTTGCACCGCGAGCTTTGGCATGCTCGAGCTCTTCGACGACAACCATGCCGGAGCCGGCCGAGCTGACGAAGCCATCGCGGGTTGTATCGTATGGACGTGAGGCCGATGCAGGATCGTCATTATATTTCGACGACAGCGCACCCATCGCGTCGAACAGACAGGCAAGCGTCCAGTGCTCTTCCTCGCCACCACCGGCAAATATGACGTCCTGTTTACCCATTTGAATCTGCTCGGCCGCAGAACCGATGCAATGTGCACTGGTCGCGCATGCCGAGGTCAGCGAGTAGTTCACGCCCTTGATCTTGAACGGTGTGGCGAGACAGGCCGATACCGAACTGCCCATCGTACGGGTAACCATGTAGGGCCCGATCTTGCGTACGCCGCGGGCGCGAAGGATGTCGGCGCTCTGCACGATGTTTTCGCTCGACGCGCCGCCCGACGCCGCGATAATACCGGTTCGAACATTCGAGATATCGCCGTCCTCAAGCCCGGCATCCGCGATCGCCTGCTGCATAGCGATATAGGCAAACGCAGCCGAATCGCCCATGAAACGCCGCGCCTTGCGATCGATATGTTCGGTAATGTCGATGTTCACGCTGCCGGACACCTGGCTGCGCATACCCATTTCCTTAAAGCTTTCGTTCGCGACGATACCGGAGCGCCCCAGGCGCAGTGACTCGGTAATATCTTCCTTGCTATTGCCGATGCAGGACACTGCACCGAGACCAGTGATTACGACACGCCGCATTGATTCGATCCTAGAAATTTTCTGTTGAGGTAAACAGGCCGACCTTCAGGTCTTCCGCCGTGTAAATTTCGCGCCCGTCTACCGACACCGTTCCGTCGCCCAGCGCCAGCACCAGCTTGCGCGAAATCACACGTTTGATATCGATCTGAAACGTCACCAGCTTCGAGGTCGGCAGAATCTGGCCGGCAAACTTGACCTTGCCGCAACCCAGTGCCCGACCGCGACCCGGGTGGCCGCACCAGACAAGGTAAAACCCGACCAGCTGCCAGAGCGCGTCGACTCCCAGACAACCCGGCATCACCGGATCGCTTTCGAAATGGCAGTCGAAAAACCACAGGTCCGGATTAATATCGAACTCGGCCTTAATTTCACCTTTGCCGTACTTGCCCGTGTCGTCGGTAATCAACGTGACGCGGTCGGTCATCAGCATCGGCGGCTTGGGGAGCCGGCCGTTTTGCGGCCCAAACATCTCGCCACGACCACAACTCAGCAAATCATCGTAATCGTAAGCGTTCTTGCGCACCAGCAGGTCCTCGGCCACACGCGCGGTAGATTCAGTCATACGCCCTCCGGCGATCGTGTCGTTCAGCGCCCGAGCCGGGCGCAGATAATGCTAAATTTTACGATGATTGCTCTGAGGGCAGTTTTGAAATCGCGCCAAACGGGCCGAAATCAGGTTTTATCATAGTTCAGCAATATCTCGTCGCTGAGCGGCGTGCACTGGCAGGCCAGCACAAAACCCTTGTCAACCTCCCACGGCTCCAGGCCATAGTTGGTCGCCATTTCTACTTCGCCCTGCTGCACGTGTGTGCGACAGGTAGCGCAGACGCCGCCTTTACAGGAGTACGGCAATTCGACCCCCTGCTCTGCCGCGGCATCGACAATATTGATTCCGCTGCGGGGCATCTCGAAGGTCTTCTTGTGACCGTCCATGAGCACGGTCACGGTGGCCACGTCGCCGCTATCGGCCTGCGCTGCAGGCGCTGTCTTACCCGGCTTTCTCGGTGCACCGAAGCGTTCGGCGTGCAGTGCTTCGGCCGGCAGGCCGAGTTCGGTCAGCGTCTCGGTTACCGTCGCTATCATCGTATCCGGACCGCAGACGAAGGCTTCGTCGGGGACGCCTTGACGACAAAAAAGCGCGAACAGTTCGCGGACCTTCGCCGCGTCGAGGCGACCACTGGCGACCGCGAACTCCTGCTCTTCGCGGCTGAACAGAAAGTGCAGCTGCAAGCGCTCCGGATAGCGGTTCTTGAGCGCATACAGGTCGTCGATGAACATGGTCGTGCCCTGTGTCCGGTTGCCATAAAACAGCGTAAAGCGACTGTCGGGTTCGGCCCGTAACAATGATGTAACAATCGACAGAATCGGCGTGATGCCGCTACCGGCGGCAAAGCCAAGATAGCGTTTCGCATTCGCAGCATCCGGCACGGCGTGGAACTGGCCGTTTGGCGGCATGACATCCAGCGTATCGCCGGGCCGCAGCTCGTTGGCCGCGAACTCGGAAAACTGACCGCCCGGCTGCACACGAACGCCGATCTGCAGAGGCCACTCGCCCGGTTCAGAGCAGATACTGTAAGTGCGCCGCAGCTTCTTGCCGTCGCACTCGATCTGTACCGGCAGATGCTGCCCGGGCTGAAAGGCATACTCGTCACGTAAGGTCTCAGGCACCTCGAGAGCAATACGAATCGAATCGCGGGTTTCGGATTCACTAGCACTGACGACTAAGGGATGAAACTGTTTCATAGGCACTTGAAGTATTCGAAGGGTTCGAGGCAGTCGCGGCAACGCCACGCGGCTTTGCAGGCGGTCGATCCGAATTCGCTGACGCGCTCGGTATGCAACGATTCGCATTGTGGACAGGCGACCTGCTTTGATGGTGTTGGCGGAGCAATACCATAGCGACGCATCTTTTCGCGACCGTCGGCGCTGATCCAGTCCGTTGTCCATGGCGGCGACAGGGCACGTTTTATGACGATGTCGTCGACGCCGTGTTGTTTCAGTGCGGCCAGCACACTCGATTCAATGACTTCGGTCGCCGGACATCCGGAATAGGTCGGAGTCAGCGTGACCGTCACTGTGCTCTGGACGTCGACGTCGCGAACGATGCCGAGATCGAGAATACTCAGCACCGGGATTTCCGGGTCCGGCACACTCGCCAGCCACTCCATAACCTGCGCCTTGCTGACGTCCGTGGCTACCATGTTGCACCGGGAAACGAACGTTGCAAATACTGCATCTCGGCCAGCAGAAACCCGAAATGCTCGCTGTGCCGCCCCTGTTTTCCGCCGTCGGCCATCCATTCGTCGGCGGGCAGGTCCAGCGTCGCCTCCGCGACGACTTTCCCGACGTCGCGACGCCACAGCGCATGTATCGCTGCAAGGTCCGGTCCATCGAAACCGTCCTGCATAAGTTTGTCCACATCATCGGCTACGAACATTTCGCCGGTGAATCGCCAGGCGTCATCGAGAGAAGCCTGCACGCGCGCATGGCTGAACCCGGTACCGTCCCCCAGGCGAATCATCCATTGCGAACTATGGCGGCAGTGGTAGTCGACTTCCTTTATGGCACGTGCCGCGATTTCGCGGAGCCGCTGGTCGGCGCATTGCGTCAATGCATCCAGCAGGTGTCGGTAGAATATTTCGAATAGAAACTGTCGAACCAACGCGTCACCGAAGTGGCCGTTAGGCTGTTCCAGCAGCAACAGGTTGCCGAACTCATGTTCGTCGCGCATAAACGCGAAGTCATCCTCTGTCCGCCCCTGCCCTTCGCGTTCGGCGGCGTAACTGTAGAACATGCGTGCCTGACCAATATAATCCAGTGCGAAATTGGCGTTCGCCAGCTCTTCCTCGAGCTCCGGTCCTGCTGCGACCAGCTCAAGCATTCTTTGCGCGAGAATCAGCGCGTTGTCAGCCAATCGCAACGTATACCGGTTCAATGCCTGCTCACTGTTCACAGGTTTTCGACGCCGTCAGGGATGTCATAAAACGTCGGGTGACGATAGATCTTGTCTTCGGCCGGTTCGAAGAATGCGGCGCTTTCAGCCGGGTCCGATGCCACGATGCGGTCGGAGCGCACCACCCAAAGGCTTACCCCTTCGCTACGGCGGGTATAGGTATCGCGCGCGTTGTCCAGCGCCATCTGATCATCGGCTGCATGCACACTGCCCGCATGCCGGTGACTTAAACCTGCCTTGCTGCGAATAAAAACTTCGTAGAGTGGCCATTCCTGTTTTGACATGTTGATTCCTCTCAGGCAGCCGTCCGGGCTGCCTGCTTAAGTGCGTATTCCTGCGCTGCTTCACGCACCCATGCACCGTCATCATGAGCTTGCTTACGTTTCTCCAGACGCTGCCTGTTGCACGGCCCGTTGCCTGCAATCACGTCGAGAAACTCCTGCCAGTCGATCTCACCAAACGTGTAGTGCCCGGTCGTATCATCAAACTGCAAGTCATCGTCAGGAATGCTCAAGCCAAGAAAATCGGCCTGCTGTACCGTGACATCTACAAACTTCTGACGCAGCTCGTCATTGCTGAAGCGCTTTATTTTCCAGGCCATGGACTGCGCCGAGTGTTTCGATTCGGAATCGTTGGGCCCGAACATCATCAGCGACGGCCACCACCAGCGATCCAGCGCGTCCTGTGCCATTGCCTTTTGCTTGTCGCTACCACTGCACAGGGCGTGCATGATGTCGAAACCCTGGCGCTGATGAAAACTCTCTTCTTTACAGACGCGCACCATCGCGCGCGCATACGGTCCGTATGAGCAGCGACACAGCGGAATCTGGTTCATGATCGCCGCACCGTCCACCAGCCAGCCGATGGCGCCGATGTCGGCCCAGCTCAGCGTCGGATAGTTGAAGATGCTCGAGTACTTTGCTTTGCCGCTTAGAAGATCGGCGACCATCTGGTCGCGAGAAACACCCAGGGTCTCGGCTGCCGAGTACAGATACAGGCCGTGGCCGGCCTCATCCTGAACTTTCGCCAGCAGAATGGCCTTGCGTTTCAGACTGGGTGCACGCGTCAGCCAGTTGCCCTCCGGCTGCATACCAATAATCTCCGAGTGCGCATGCTGCGATATCTGTCGGACGAGCGTGCGTCGATACGCCTCGGGCATCCAGTCCTTGGCCTCGATTTTTTCTTCCGCGTCGACGCGCGCCTGAAAGGCGGACAGCCGATCCTCAGCCTCCGAGGCAAGCTGTTTGTCCTTTCCTGCCTGGTCCAGGCCTTGTGTGTACATTCGATAGCTCCGGCAACTTCGCTGCTAATGTGTCACGGTTTTTTGATATTTTCAATCTTTTGCGTATCGCTTTAGGCCGGCAACAGGGGCTTCCCGGTACTTGCCGAACGGCCACGGAACAACGCGACCAGTTGGGCGTCCTGGTTCCGGACCTCGACCGTGTAGTAGCCGCTCTTACGGCCGCGGTAGTCCTCACTGGCTGTCGCCTGCAACCGGTCGCCCAGACGGCCGGGCCGCAGGAATTCAATTTGCACCGATGCGGCTACGGTAATCTGGTCATAGGCGTTGCAGGCAAAGGCGAATGCGGTATCGGCCAGAGCTACGACCAGGCCGCCATGGCAAACATCAAGACCGTTTACCATATCCTCACGAATCTGCATCGTTGCGACGGCCGCGCCGACCTCGGGAACGTCGATCTCGATACCCAGTGCATGCGACGCCTTGTCCTTTCGCCACATTTCTTCGCCGCAGCGGCGCGCGATCTCATGTTCATCCATTGCTGACTTTTCTCCCTGTTGTGTTCTCGCTGCCGGCCTGCGCGAGGCCGCCGAAGCGGTTCGCAAACGCCGGCGCTGGCGGCGGCAACGGACCATCGGCCGTCTGCATTGCTGCGCTCAGGTATCGGTCCGCACCGCTATGCAAAACCCGGTACAGGTTTCGGCAAAGCCGGTATGCTGCTGCGCCCTGCCAATCGGCCGGCAACAGCTCCTGTGGCAACATTGGATCGCGCAACAGGGTTTTGCGGTACTCCTGAATCAGCAGTGTCCTCGCCAGAAATGCTGTCTGGTCAGATAGTTGTGAGTCCTTTTGCAGCGCGCCCATGACGGGACGGAAGGTCGCTACAAATTCTCCGTAGCGCAGATCGAGGTCGGCCAGGTTCCAGCTTTCGTGCGCCAGTCGTCGCATGCCCGCCTCGTTCCTTACCGTCTGCCCGCTGAGCACAACGAGTTCGCCTGCGACGTCCAGGCGCTGGATCGTAACATCCAGGTCCGCCAGGTTCGGCGCCGGGTGCGCAAGTACATTGGCTGACATCGGTCCGAAACCCAGCCAGGCGCATTCCTTTCGAACCCTTTCACGCGCAGCAGTATCGAGACCCGACAACAGCAACAGGCACCACTGTCCATCCCAGTCCGTCGTCGGCGCTCCGTAGATTCGATGTGTCGCCTGGTCAAAACGTTCGCGGCCATCGTCGGTGAGACCGTAGTACGAACGCCGCCCGATCTGTTCGGACCTGAGCCAGCCATCGCGCGCCAGGCGAAAGACGGACGTCCTGACCAGGCGTTCGCTGATACCGAAGTCGGCCATCACCGCAATCAGGCTTCCCAGCCAGACTTTGCCGCCGCGCGGGGCGATTGAGTCGCCGAACACGGTGGTTATCAGCGAGCCCGAACGTAGCGTCGCTCGCGATCTGAATTCCTCAACCAGGCGGCGACACGCCGTTTCAACCTTCATTTACCGTCCGCTTGCTTTCAACCGGGTTGACCGTACAATCTGATACACTTTTTTTCAAATCAGGTTGTTTTTTGTATGCAAACGAAGCTTGGTAATCTGGTCCTGGACCGCTGGGTCGACGGCGATGGCGACGGCAAGCTGCTAACCAGCGCAGTCGATGGTGCGCCGATCGCGGCCATAAGCAGCGCCGGCCTGGACTTTGGCGACATACTGCACCACGCACGTAGCCGCGGCGGCGACAACCTTCGCAGGCTCACCTTCCACCAGCGCGGCGAAATGCTGAAGGCGCTGGCGCAGTACCTGATGGAGCACAAGAAAGAGTTCTACGAGCTCTCAACCGCAACCGGCGCTACCCGAAGCGACAGCTGGGTCGACATCGACGGCGGAATTTCCACGCTGTTTGTATTTTCCAGCAAAGGCCGGCGGGAAATGCCGAACGACCACGTCTACCTCGACGGCCCGCCTGAACGAATTTCAAAGAACGGCACGTTCACTGCACAGCATATTTTTACACCCAAGCTGGGGGCCGCCGTGCACATCAATGCCTTCAACTTTCCGTGCTGGGGAATGCTTGAGAAGCTCGCACCGACATTGCTGGCCGGCGTGCCGGCTATCGTGAAACCGGCCTCGAGCACCGCGTATCTGACCGAACTGATGGTACGGCGCATCAACGCCAGCGGCATATTGCCGGATGGCGCTCTGCAGCTGATCTGCGGCGGCGTCGGCGACTTGTTCGAGCACCTGAACTGCCAGGACACGATCGCGTTTACCGGCTCAAAGAATACGGCCGAATTCCTGCAGCAGCATCCGAAGGTAATCAGCGAGTCCGTCGCGTTTACCGCCGAGACGGATTCGTTGAACTCGTCCATTCTCGGTCCCGATGCCGTGCCCGGCACGCCTGAGTTCGATCTCTACATCAAGGAAGTCACCCGTGAGATGACCAGCAAGGCCGGACAGAAATGTACGGCGATCCGTCGGGTTATCGCGCCATCTGCCATCGCGGCAGATGTTGTCGCGGCCTTGTCGACGGCGCTCGGCGAAATTCGAATCGGCAACCCGGCCAGCCGCGAGGTCGACATGGGCGCACTTGCCAGCCAGGGACAGCGCGACGAAGTACGCGACCGTGTCGCCGAACTTTCACAGCAGGCCGACGTCGTTTATGGCGGCAGTGACAGCTTCGATGTCGTCGACGCCGATGCCGACAAGGGCGCCTTCTTCATGCCGACCTTGCTGCATTGCGAAAAACCACTGACTTCAAGTGCCGTACATTCGGTGGAGGCGTTCGGGCCGGTAAGCACCGTGCTGCCATATGACAATATCGATGAGGCGATCGAGCTGTCGCGCCTGGGCGAAGGTAGCCTGGCCGGTTCGATCGTTACCAACGACGACGCCGTTGCACGCGAACTCGTGCTCGGCACTGCGGCCTACCACGGCCGCATGGTCGTAATTAATCGCCATTGCGCTGCCGAGTCGACCGGGCATGGATCACCACTGCCGCATCTTATCCACGGCGGCCCGGGACGCGCGGGCGGCGGCGAAGAGATGGGCGGGATTCGTGGCGTATTGCACTATATGCAGCGCACGGCCGTGCAGGGGTCGCCGGAGACGCTCACTGCGATCGGACATCGATGGATTCGCGGTGCTGACGAAAACGATCCCGGCGTACATCCGTTTCGCAAGACCTTCGAACAACTCAACATAGGAGACACGCTAACGACCGATACACGCGAGGTTACGCTGGCGGACATTCAGCATTTCGCCGAGTTTACCGGGGACACGTTTTACGCCCATACCGACGAAGAAGCGGCCGCGAAGAACCCGTTCTTCGACGGGCGCGTTGCACATGGCTATCTCATCGTGTCATTCGCCGCCGGCTTGTTTGTCGATCCGGACTTCGGACCGGTACTGGCGAACTACGGCGTTGACGAACTGCGCTTTGCCCAGCCCGTTAACTACGGCGATAGCCTGCGCGTCCGGCTGGCCTGCAAGCAGAAAACACTGCGTGCGGGAACGGGCTACGGCGAGGTGCGCTGGGACGCGGAGGTCACGAATCAGGACGACGACGTAGTCGCGCAGTACGACGTACTGACGATGGTGGCTACAGATGAGCAGTGGGCGTCCGTGCAATAGGTATCAAAAGGGGTCAGAGCCCTTATCTAAAGGACTCTGACCCCTTTAGGGACTGAACGGCAGCGCGGTGTCGGACTTGATTTCCTTGAGGACGATGTTGGAACGCACCTGTGACACACCGGGTAGTTTGAAAATGAAATCGTCGAGAAAGCGGTTGTAGGCATCCATGTCCTCGACGACGACGCGCAGGTGAAAATCGGCCTCGCCACTGGTCGCGAAACACTCCAGCACTTCCGCGTGTCGCGACACGGCCTGGATGAATTGATCGACGTTCTTCTGCTCGTGACGCGCGAGCGATACATGCACCATAGACGACAGGCCAAAGCCTGCTTTTCGGGTGTCGACGATGACGGCGTAACGGCTGATGATGCCGTCGTTCTCGAGCGTTTTTACGCGCCGCCAGCACGCCGATGTCGACATACCCACCCTATCCGCCAGTTCCTGCATCGTCAGACGGCTGTCGCGCTGCAGTTCAGCCAGCAGCCGCTGGTCCTTGATTTCAAGCATCGTTTTTCCAGAAATTGGAAAATATGGATTACTTTGCCATTTTTTGGTTAATTTTGATATTTTTTCTCGAAAAATTGCTATAGAACGGGATGATTGGCACCGATACCCGGCGATTTCCTGAGAAACTATTGCGTTAGCAAAAGCCCGGCTGACGTAAACAAGATGAGCGCCAAGGCAGCAAACTACCCACTGGATAACTACGAACTCGACGATCGCTATCGCAGGGAGTCCGGACGTGTCTTTCTGACCGGCACTCAGGCGCTGGTTCGCATTCCACTGATGCAGCGCACCATCGACCGGGCTGCCGGCCTCAGGACGGCCGGATTTGTCAGCGGTTATCGGGGCTCGCCGCTGGGCGCATTCGATCAGGAACTCTGGCGCGCGAAGTCTTTTCTCGACGCCGACGGCATCGAGTTCCTTCCGGCGGTCAACGAAGATCTCGCAGCCACGGCGGTACTCGGCTCGCAGCAGGTAGAAACCGATCCGGAGCGCAGCGTCGATGGGGTGTTCGGCATCTGGTATGGCAAGGGACCGGGTGTTGACCGCTCAGGCGACGCGCTGAAGCACGGCAATGCCTACGGCAGCTCGCCGCACGGCGGCGTTCTGGTCGTTGCCGGAGACGATCACGGCTGCGTGTCGTCGTCGATGCCGCACCAGTCAGACGTTGCCTTCATGACCTTTATGATGCCGAACCTGAATCCGGCAAGCGTCGCCGAATACCTGCACTTCGGTCTGTATGGCATTGCGTTGTCGCGATTCTCCGGGATGTGGGTGGGGTTCAAGGCAATTTCGGAAACCGTCGAATCGGCGATGTCGGTCCAGTTACCGCCCTATCCGCAGTTCGTCATTCCAGAGGATTTCAAAGCGCCCGCCGACGGCCTGCACTATCGCTGGCCGGATTTCCCGGGACCGCAGATCGAGGAGCGCCTGGAGAGCAAGAAAGCCGCGACACTGGCCTTCGCCTCTGCAAACCCCATCGACCGCAAGATCTTCGATGTCCCGAATGCGCGTTTCGGCATCGTCACAACCGGCAAGGCCCATCTCGACCTGATGGAGGCCCTGCGACTGTTGGGGATCGACAAGCGTAACGCTGCAAGCATCGGTATCGACATCTACAAAGTCGGCCTCGTTTGGCCGCTGGAACCCAACGGCGCGCTCGAGTTTGTGAAGAACAAGCACGAGGTGCTGGTCGTCGAGGAAAAACGCGGCATCATCGAAAGCCAGTTCAAGGAGTACTTTTACGACTACCCCGGCCGCAAACCCAAGCGCATGGTCGGCAAGCAGGACGAAGAAGGCAAGCGACTGGTACCGTGGGTAGGCGAGTTATCACCTGTGCAGCTGGCAGGCATCGTCGCGCGCCGCCTTGATCGTGAGTTCGGCGGTAACACCTACACGCAACGGGCACAGCAGTTGCTGCAGGACCGTGGCGCGAGCATCGAGATTGGCGGTGCAAAACGAACGCCGTATTTCTGTTCCGGCTGCCCGCACAATTCGTCTACCAAGGTACCGGACGGTTCGAAAGCACTTGCAGGTATCGGTTGCCACTTTATGGCCAGCTGGATGGACCGCGATACCGATGGTCTGATCCAGATGGGCGGTGAAGGGGTTAACTGGATCACCCGCTCGAAGTTCAACGGCGGCAAACATATTTTCCAAAACCTCGGTGACGGCACGTTCTATCACTCCGGTTCACTCGCCATCCGGCAGGCTGTCGCCGCAGCAACCAACATCACGTTTAAGATTCTCTATAACGATGCCGTTGCGATGACTGGCGGGCAGCCGGTAGACGGGCCGGTTTCCGTACAGTCGATAGCGCACACGGTGCGCGCCGAAGGTGTCGACAGGATCGCGCTTGTCTCCGATGAACCCGAGCTGTTCGATGCCCGCGAACTCCCCACCGGCATAACGATTGCGCATCGACGGGAAATGGACGCCGTGCAACGCGAGTTACGTGAGATTCCGGGCGTAACGGTGCTCATCTATGCACAGGCCTGCGCTACCGAAAAACGTCGTCGCCGAAAACGCGGCACGCTGACCGATCCGCAGAAATTTGTCGTCATCAACGACCTGGTCTGCGAAGGCTGCGGTGACTGCTCGGTCGAATCGAACTGCCTGTCAGTCGTGCCGAAGGAAACGCCGTTCGGGCGTAAACGTCAGATCGATCAGAACACCTGTAACAAGGACTTCTCCTGCGTCAACGGCTTTTGTCCGAGCTTCGTCACTGTTGAAGGCGACGTCCGAAGACAGTCGACTCAGGAGGCGACGGTTTCCTTCGCAGGCAAGCTGACCATTGCCTCAGACGCGCTGCCTGAACCCGAAATCCCGAGTATCGATTCCTGCTACGACCTGCTGGTCACCGGTGTTGGCGGCACCGGCGTCATTACCGTTGGCGCTCTGATTACGATGGCCGCACATCTCGAAGGCAAAGGCAGCAGTGTTCTGGACTTCATGGGCTTCGCGCAAAAGTTCGGCCCGGTGTTGAGCTACATTCGTATCGCCGACAGCCCGGCTGACATCAATCAGGTACGTATCGAGGCCGCTCGTGCCGACGCCCTTATCGGCTGCGATCTTGTGGTCAGCTCGTCGGCCAAGGCTTCGCACACTTACAGCAAAGACTCTACCCGGGCCGTAGTCAATACAGCCGAAATGTTAACGGCCGATTTCATCCGGCATCGCGACGCCAACCTGCGTGCCAGCGACAGGATTGACGCGATAGGCGCCGCAGTCGGTGTGGCAAACCTGTCGACGCTGGATGCCAACGCAGTTGCCGGCGCCCTGCTAGGGGATACCATCTACGCCAACGTACTGCTGCTTGGATACGCCTGGCAGCGGGGCCTTGTCCCGGTGTCACTGTCAGCCCTGTTACGCGCCATCGAACTGAACGCCGTGGCTGTCGATAACAACAAGCAGGCGTTTATGCTGGGCCGGGTGGCAGCTGTCGACCCCGCTCGTATCCAGCGAGCGATGAATACAGACAATTCGGACGACGAGTCGCTTGATGACATCGTCGGCAGACGTCGGGCGTTCCTGACAGACTATCAAAACGCCGCACTTGCACAACGCTACGAAGCACTCGTCAAACGAACTCGTGAAACCGAACAGGCGATTGACGGGCAAAGCCGCCTGTCCGAAGCAGTGGCGAGGAGCTACTTCAAATTACTCAGCTACAAAGACGAGTACGAAGTCGCGAGACTACACACGCAAAAGGCGTTCATCGACTCGGTTCGCACGCAATTCGGTGCAGCGGCGAAACTCCGCTTCCACCTCGCACCGCCGTTTCTGAATAGCGGCGTTGACGCTCGCGGGCGCCCGCGCAAGAAGGAATTCGGCGCCTGGATGTTGCCCGCGTTCCGCGTTCTCGCCGGCTTGCGAAGACTACGTGGTACACCGCTGGATCTGTTCGCTTATACGGCCGAGAGACGCATGGAGCGCGAGCTCATCAGCGAGTTCGAGACTGTCCTTGAAACGCTGCTGCCGGCACTGCGACAAGAGTCTCTGGGCGAGGCGATACGGCTGATTCAGCTATACATGGATATACGAGGCTACGGGCCGGTCAAGGAAGAAGCCGCTACTCGTGTTCGCAAGCAAGTCGCGGCGGGATTGCTGGCGCTCTCCGAGCCCGCGGCTCAATAAGTAGCGCCCACGCAACAAACAGCAATCGTTTCGCCTCAGCGCCTTCGGGTGCTAGAATTGCTGCCATGACGAAAAACCAACAGAATTGATGCCGGAGTCAAATCAATGAGAATACTTGCAGTTGCAGTCGCAACGATCGCCGTTACTTTCCTTAGCGCGGAAGACGCCCATGCCGAAGCCGAAGACGGGCAAAGCTATTTTTCGGTCATGGGCACGTTTCTTGAAGACGACAAGGATCGTGGCGTCGAAGACGGGATCAGCGGTGGCCAGATGAGTTTGGGCTATGTGCTCAACGATGCCTGGAACATCGAAGGGATGGTGTCTGCGGCGAACCCGAAGGTGAATTTGGGGCCAGGAGGCGGCAACCAGCAGCACCTGGGCATCGGTGTCGATATGCTGCGCGTATTCAAGCGCGATGAGCGTTTCAGTCCCTACCTTCATGTCGGTATCGGCTACTTCAGCAACGACGTTGCTGGCGATACCGAGAAAGAAGGCAACATGATTTCCGGCGGTGCCGGCTTCCTGCTCGATATGTTTTCTTCCAACGTGTCGCTGCGTGGCGAATGGCGGTATCGCCTGGAGAGTGCCTCGAACGACGATCTGAGCGACAGCCTGTTTAGCCTCGGTTTTCAGATTCCTTTCGGCGCGGCAACGCCGAAGTTTGTCGACTCGGACGGTGACGGTGTCAGCGACGGTATGGACCGCTGTCCGAACACGCCAGCCGGCACGACGGTCGATGCCTATGGCTGCGAGCTCGATAGTGACGGCGACGGCGTAAACGACTCACGTGACCGCTGCCCCGGCACGCCGGCCGGTGTACGGGTGAACTCCGACGGCTGTGCAGTCGACAGTGACGGCGACGGCGTTACCGACGACAAGGACAAGTGCCCGGGCACAGTCGCCGGCGCGGCGGTTGACTCCGATGGCTGTGAAATGGACGGCGATAACGACGGCGTCGTAGACCGGCTCGACGAATGCCCGGATTCATCGCCAGGCGTACAGGTTGATATCAAGGGTTGCGAGATCAAGGAGGAAATCCAGCTACAGGGTGTGAATTTCGAGTCCAACTCCGACCGCCTGTTGCCCGGTGCCGAGAGCGTGCTGAACGACGCCGCGGCGACGCTGCGTAAAAACCCGTCGATCAAAGTTGAAGTTGCGGGTCACACCGACAGCGACGGGGCCGCAGATTACAACGAAAGTCTTTCCGCACGTCGGGCAACGACGGTGCACGACTACCTTGCTGCCAACGGTGTTTCGACGGACCGCATGTCGGTCAGGGGTTACGGCGAATCGCAACCGATCGCCGACAACACATCGGCGGCTGGAAAAGCAGCCAACCGGCGTGTACTGCTGCGAATTGTCGAACGCTAGGTAAACCGGGGTCGGACCGCCCTTTTCCGAAGGGAAAAGGGCGGTCCGACCCCTTTCAATCACCTTTCATCACTGTCGGTTCTTGTCGATATCGACGATGATCGATCGCTTCTTGATACTCTGCGTGTCTTCGAAACCTTCGACCCACTTCAGTAAGCGATCGGCGGCCATGGGGCGGGCGATGAAGTAACCCTGTACCAGATCGCAGCCAAGCCGTCGAACGATGGCATACTGCTGATCGGTTTCGACACCTTCAGCGATGACATCCAGCTGCATCGCCTTGCCGAGTGCGATTATGGCTTCGACAACGCGATTGTTGGGGCCCGACTCCGACAATTTGCCGATAAACGCCTGATCGATCTTCAGCGTTTGCACGGGCAGTTGTGCGAGATAACTGAGCGACGAATAACCGGTGCCAAAATCGTCGATGTGAATACCGACGCCGAACGCAGCCAGATCGTCAAGTACTGGTTGTGCCACGGTCAGATCTTCCAGCAAAACTGTCTCTGTCAGCTCGAGATTGATGAGCTTTTTATCAACCTGGGTACTGGTGAGAATTCCCTTGATCAGGCTCACCAAGTCCCGGTTGCGTAGCTGATGCGCGGAGAGATTGACGCTGACAGGAATATTCCACTCCCCTTGCCTGCGCCACTCAGCAACATCCGCACAAACGCTGCGCATTACCGATTCGAACAACAGGTCGGAGATGCCTATTTCCTCGCTCAGCGGAACAAAGTCCGAGGGCGGCACCGTTGAACCATCCGGTCGAATCCAGCGAGCAAGTGCCTCCACGCCGGCCAGATTGCCCGTCACGGTGCTCTCCTGCGGCTGATAGTGGGCGCAAATCTGGCCGTTGTCGATCGCGCTTCGAAGTTCTCCTTCCAGATCGAACTTGTAGCGAGCGCGATAGCGCATTTCACTGTGATAGTAAGTAATCGAACTTTTCAGGCCGCGCTTCGAGCGATGTAGTGCTGCCTCGGCACATCGAAAAACGCTCTTCGCGTCGCGGCCATGTACCGGGTGCCAGGCAACACCAATGCGGGCGTTAAGAAACAGATCGCGGCCGTTGATCAGGAACGGGGCCTCAACCGTGTCCCTGATTGTCTCGGTTATATCCCGAATTTCTGTATCGTTGTCGACGCCCGGCAGCAAAATCGCGAACTCGTCGGCACCGAAGCGCCCGACGACCGCGTGTTGGCGACCCGATTCATCACAGAACGTGCGGCTGAGACGGTTACCGATCGAGCGCAGTAGTTCCGTTCCGGCATCATAGCCCATGGTTTCATTGATAAAGCTGAAGCGGTCGATATCGATGAGTACTGCGACCGTATCGCCATCAGTCTCTTCGGCCTTCTCAATAAGCGCCTTGAGTTCTTCGATGAGCAACAGTTGATTTGGCAGCCGCGTAACAATGTCGAAGTAGGCGATCTTCTGCAACGCCGCCGTGCGTTCCGCGACGCGCTTCTCAAGGGCTTCGTTCGCACTTCGCAGCGCCCTGTCGGAATGCCACTTCCCGCACAGGGCGGCGCTCAGCTGTCGGCATTCCAGAGCATGGAAAGGCTTTTTGAAAAAGAAGACCTTATCAGCGGGTGGTATGACCTTGCCCAGGTTCTCCGGTTCCGGACTTGCCGAACCCGTTACAATTACAATGTTGACGCTGGCATCGAGGCGTCGAATCTCCTTCGCTGCCTCGATACCGTCCATGCCCGGTGGCATGCGAATATCCAGGAATACAATGGAATACGGTTTACCTTTTCCGATTGCTGCGGATACCGCCTCAACTGCCGCTTCGCCCTGGTTTCGGGAATGCACTTCGAATTTGGCCGCACCGCGATCGTCGGTCTCCTCGCCGAACAGGACTTTCTCGAGATCCGTTAGCGTTGCCGTTGCGCTGTCCGGCTCAAAACCTTCACCGAGGCAGCGCACGTATTCGGCAATGATGAGTGGATCGTCATCCACAACGAGGACACGGTTGATGTTTGGGCTGTTGGCGTCGGTCACTGTCATTGAATTCACCTTGCCCTTACCATCGATACTATATCTTCGGCCAAGCGCAGAAATGACAAAGGCTTGTTGAAGTAGTGCAGACGTACCGGCGGCGGCACACGTCTTTGCAGTTCCTCAAACGGTACATCCGAGTAACCGCTGACGAACACGATTTCGACGTCCGGGTCATGCTCTCGAATCGCACTACCTGCGGCAACGCCATCGATCCCGGGCGGCATGCGCACATCGAGGATCACAACATCGAACGGTTCTCCTTTCTCGCCGGCGGCCGCAACGATGTCGACAGCGTCGGCACCCTGACTGCAGGTCACGATCTCGAATCCAGGCTGATCCTCGATCTCAGACCCCGGGTCGAAGAGTTCCGCTGCCAGCGCGTCTATGGCGGACGCCAGGTGATTCGGCGTATGGTCGCCAAACGCCTCCCTGTAGCACTCAAGCACGCGTTCATCGTCGTCCGCGACGAGAACCCTGATGTACTCCCTGTCCTGCCGTGCGACCATCCTCATCCTCCCCGCGCTGCGGGCAGCAGTACATGAAACACCGCACCGCGCCCCTGCCCGGGGCTTTCGGCGGAAATTTTTCCGCCCATGCTGGCCACGGCATTCGCACACCAGTGCAAACCCAGGCCATTGGTATCCGCTTGAGTCTTGGATGTGAAACCACGCTGAAATATCTTCGTCCGCGTTTCGCTGTCGAAGCCATTACCGTTGTCACGAATAGTAACGCGCACCATCCGTCGCTCGTCGACCACCTCATCCGCTGCCGCGACAAGAATATAGCCGTTGCTCACCCCGCTTCGTTTAATAGACTCGTAGGCGTTTAGTATCAGGTTTCCCAGCACCTGCAACAGTCCAATTCGATGAGCACGAACACGTAGTTGTTCATCCTCGTGATCAACGGTCAGTTCGACCGTTCGTGGTTTTTCCCTCGGAAGCACATTGGTCGCCTCGTCGAGAACTTCGTCGATAACCAGATTCTCGGCAACCGGCGCAACGTTCGCAAACCTTTCCTGATCGGAGAGGATTCCCTCAATCTGCCTTGCCTGAGACGTAACCACACTCAGTTCTGTCGATGCCTCGCTACCGACGTTTTTAATGTGTTTAAAGGACGCACCGATATAGTCGAGGAATTTCTGTTTTCTTTCCGCAGAACATTCGTCACTCGCTATTTGCTCACTTGCATCCGCGATACGCAGGCCCTCGGTAACTCTGAATGACTTTCTCAGGCGCTCGAGACCGTTGATCATCGGTGTCATCGCATTGCGGATGTTGTGCATTACTTCAGCCGCCGTATCCGCTTTCCCCGCTTTAAAAGACTGGTCGAGCAAAGCCCGCCTGGCGTCAGACACGTCTGCTGTCATGCTGTCGAATTGCGCCGCCAGAACACCGATCTCGTCACCGCGCTGCATGTTTATCTGGCGCGACAGATCACCGCTCTTGCGTATCTCGTCGATATGCGCCGTAAGACTTTCGACGGGTCGAACGATCATCTGTCGTAACAAAAACCAGATAAACCCGCAAACAAGCACGCCGGCAACGAGCAAGAACAAGGTTGCAGCATCGATCGTCTGTGCTCCGAGACCCGAAATCTTCCTCTCCGTTTCGGTACGCAACACCAGAATCGGAGCGCCGTGTATGTCGAATAGTGTTTTGCGACCCGTGACGACCTGCTCCGACGTGTCAAACACCGGCGTAATCATGGCAGCTGAGCCGGTATCGGCTATCGTCCATGTCATATCAACGTCTGTGCGTTCACGAAACCTGTCCAGATGCGACTGATCGAGGCGCTGCGCCATCACCAGCGCACCTGCAACAGGGCCCGAGTCATCTGATCGAAGAATCGGCCGCGAACTGATAATCATGGGTCCCAATCTGGTTTTCACGAAGCCAGCGGTACGATCGAGCTCCGCGCGATGTGCCGTCAGTCCCTCCGAGGACGGGTGATCGGGATTCAGAATATCGAGCGAATCGATCGGAACCTCGATACCCTTCTCAAGCACCTGGCCCCAGACGAAACGGCTATGAATGGCGTAGACCGCCATCATATCCAGCTTGAGATTTACCAGGGTCGGGCGATCCAGATTGGACTTCCTGAAGCTCGGATTCCGTCCGCTCACGTAGGAGTAGATATCGTCCCACGGCGCCCAGTCGGCCGTGATCGCCTCCAGGTTTTCGATGTCGGCCCGAATCGCCGCCTCCGCCCGACGCAGATCCGATTCTGCCGCTGCTATCTCGAGTTCGTCGAACGCCGGCGCGATAACCGACCTTAAGATCGTGTAGGAAAACATGACAAAGGCACAGATCAACAACAACAGTGCCAGGGACACTTTGCTTTGCAAGGGTATCGGCGATCTTGTATTTGACATAAGCTTCATGTCTATCCAACATAATACTGCTTTACCACCGGGCAGTGTACGATTCAGATGGCGCCCTGTGCGTGACGCAGCGCACCTTCTGGCGAATCATGTGCTACCTTACGCGGCGTTCCAAAGCAGTCTTTAAGAGCAACGTACGCCACTGTTCGAACGCACACTGAGAGAGTTTGTTTTTGAACACATCATGCGCGGGAGCTATGCTTC
Organism: Woeseiaceae bacterium; assembly: GCA_021773035.1. Classification (GTDB taxonomy): domain Bacteria; phylum Pseudomonadota; class Gammaproteobacteria; order Steroidobacterales; family Woeseiaceae; genus UBA1847. The sequence goes on along the minus strand of JAJFKU010000063.1, from coordinate 238,688 downwards.
GAAAGCCACTATTCGATGAGTACTATAGATCCAAGCGCTGACCGCAATACGAACTGAGCAACCCTTCCGAAAAGGCGTAGATTAACTGTGGCTATCCGATCTCTCTGCATTACAGAAAGCGCCGACCGTCCGACGGTACAAACTTTTATCGGTATGCGAAATTCCGGCGTGGACGTTACGGTGGTTTGTCCGGGCGATCACCCCAATCAGGCGATACTCGAGAACGCAGGCGTGCCGACGATCGACATCCCATTGCCAAAGAATTTTGACAAGGACGGCACAGCGAAATTGCGTGCCGAGCTCATTCGTGGCAACTACCACATCGTGCACACTTTCAATAACAAGGCGGTCACCAACGGCCTGCGGGCCTCCAAAGGTTTGCCGGTCAAGATCATCTGTTATCGGGGCATTGTCGGTGCCGTGGGTTTCCTGGACCCAATGTCCTGGCTGCGTTATCTGAACCCGCGCATTGACCGTATCATTTGTGTTGCAGAGGCCATCCGCCGCCATTTCCTGCAGATGCAGCCGGCGTTTTTGCGTATGCCCGAGACGCGGCCAGTCACGATACACAAAGGGCATATTCTCGATTGGTACGATGACGAACCCGTCGATCTGGGTCAATTCGAAATCCCGGAAGATGCCTTTGTCGTCGGCTGCACCGCGAACTACCGGCCGCGTAAAGGTATCGACTATTTAATCGAAGCCATCGAACTGATGTCCCCCGAAATACCCGTGCACCTGCTGCTGGTCGGGAGAATGGACGCCGACAAGTTGAGCGCGCGAATTCAGGCCAGCCCTGTCAGCGAGCGGATTCATCGTGCAGGATTCAGAACGGACGCGCCGGCGGTGAGCGCCGCCTGCGACGTTTTCTGCCTGCCATCGACGAAACGAGAGGGACTTGCCCGCTCGGTTATTGAAGCGATGTCCTACCGCGTCCCTCCCGTTGTCACGGATTCCGGAGGCAGCCCCGAACTTGTTGTCGACGGTGTCTCCGGATTCGTCGTACCGCCTAAGGACGCCGCGGCGCTGGCAGAAAGCTTTACCCGGCTGTATCGGGACACCGAGTTGCGCTCGCGAATGGGCAACGCAGCGCGTGAACGTATTGCCACGGACTTTCGCAATGAGGATACTGTCCGCAAGACGATAGCCCTTTACGAGGAACTTGTCCCGACACCGAATTGAAGGAGTCGCAATGACAGACACAGGCCGGTCAGGCGTATCACCGGTAGATCGCGACGAACTACCGTTCGCGGCACCTTGCAGAAAATTGTCGCCCTGGGCGCCGCTGGGCTGGGTTCGCGCCGGCTTTGCCGACCTGATGCAGGCGCCGCAGCAAAGCCTCGTTTACGGACTGGCAGTCGCGGTAATGATCGCCATCGTCAGCCTGCTTGCGTGGCTGCAGGGCAGCCAGTGGTTCATGTTCGCCATGCTCGGCGGCTTCGTATTCCTGGCACCGTTAACCTGCATAGGGCTATATGCCATCAGCGCGCAACTTGAGCGCGATCAACCACCGCTCATGAGTCGCAGCTTTCGGGCCGCGTTCAAACGTCACTTCGGCAATGAGATGGTGTTTGCTCTCGTACTCCTGATCATCTTTCTCGTCTGGGCGCGCGCCGCAGTTATGGTCAGCGTATTTTTCCCAACCGAGGGAGAAACCACCACCATGGAGCTGGTTGGCTTCTTCAGTTTCGGTACGACAATTGGTGCCGTCTTCGCGGCCATTACGTTCTCGGCCAGCGCGTTCTCATTGCCAATGATCATGCATCGCGATGTAGACAGCGTCACGGCGATTGTAACGTCGGTAAATGCAGTGCTACGTAACAAACGCGCAATGCTGGTCTGGTTGACGATTATCGTTGCGTCGTTGCTTGTCGGCGTAGCAACAGCGTTCACAGGGCTGGTTGTCATTGTGCCAATCATTGGCTACGCGGCCTGGCATGGCTACCTCGAAACCGTCAATGCCGATGCGTTCCCGCGCCATCAGGTTGGCATTACGTCAATACCACGCAGCGAACACGAGCTTCAGTCGGACGATAACTCGAGCGCGCAGTAAGCGGCGCCCAGCAAACCCGGCTCGTCGTGGATGATGAGCGACGCGGGGATCCTCTCCATATACGCACGATGCCTGCCCTTGTTGTCAAACGCGTTACGAAAGCCACCGTGTTGCAGCAACTCCGGATAGCGTTTGCTGATACCGCCGGCAATATAAACGCCGTTCTCGGCGCCCAGCACCAGCGCCAGATCGCCGGCTACCTGGCCCAGCAGCTCGAAGAACATATGTGCTGCCTCGATGGCGCGGGGATCGCCGCCCTCCCCGCTATTGGCGAACACATCGGCGGCCGACATCTGCACTCGCTGTTCTCCATGAATCAGTGTCAGCGCCCAGTAAATATTCTCCAGACCCGAACCGGAAACCAGGCGTTCCGCCGAAACGCGATCGAACTTGGTGCGCAGTGCATTCAGGATTTCGACCTGAACCTGCGATTTCGGCGCAAAACCGATATGCCCGCCTTCGCCGACAATCGGCACAAGCGTTTGCCCTCGCCGTATCAGTCCGCCAGCACCCAGGCCGGTACCGGGACCGAGAATCGCAACATTGAAGCGGTCGCTCGGTAACGGCTTATGCTCCGGCAATCCTATCGACTCCAGGTCTTCCTCCCGCAGGTAAGGAATCGAATAGGCAACCGCCTCGAAGTCGTTCAACAAACGCACAGCATCGATGCCGAAGTCGGCCGCGATGTCAACAGCGTTCAAGGTCCAGTGATTGTTTGTGACCTGCACAGTACGGCCGATAACCGGACCGGCCACCGCGAGGCAAATAACATCCGGAGCTGCCGCCGAGATTTCACTAAGGTAGTGGCGTATCGCATCGTCAGCCGACGCATAGTCGGCACACTTCAGGGTCATCGCGTCTCGAAACTCGGGGCACTCAGCGCCCGCGAGTGCGAAGCGTGCATTGGTACCGCCGATATCACCGATCAGTAGTGTCTTATCGCTCATACGAGCATTTTAGCCGCGCTGGCTGCCAAATCACGAATCGCAGCAAACTGCCGACTGCGCTGCAGATCCACAGGTGTAATCCACGAACCACCAACGCATGCGACGTTCTTCAGATCAAGATAAGCGATTGCGTTATCCGGTGTAACACCGCCCGTGGGCATAAACCGCAACTCCGGCAATGGCCCACCAACGGCCTTCAGGAATGCCTGCCCTCCAGCCAACTCGGCCGGAAAGAACTTTTGCAACAGGTATCCGCGCTCCATGAGCGCAATCATTTCCGACGCTGTCGCGGCGCCCGGTATGAACGGCAGATTTTCACTGCGTGCTGCATCCAGCAGCTGCGCCGACGAGCCCGGGCTCACGGCAAACTTCGCGCCTGCTTCGGCAACCTGAGTCATTTGCTCCGGCCGCCGTACGCTACCCGCACCAACAATCATCTCCGGAACCGATGTAGCAATATTGACGATTCCCTGCAGGGCCTCATCCGTTCTCAGCGTTACCTCGATAACGTTGAGACTCGCCGCTAACAAGGTCTCTGCAAGTGGTACGGCGGCGGCGGCGCTCGCTAACACCACGACCGGAACAATTTTGCTGTCACCCAATAACTGACTTGCGTCCATTTCAACTCCCGCCAAAGAGGCTGGCGCCTGACTCGGCGTTTCCAGCCCGTTCTCTGAACACCCCGAACAACTCTCGTCCCATACCCTGCTGCGGCGCCTCGACCAGTAGCACCTCTCGCGCTTCGAAATCGTCGCCGGTAGCCACTGACATCGTACCAGCCGTCGCATCGATTGTGATCATGTCGCCGTCCTGAACCTTTGCGATAAAACCGCCGTTCAGCGCCTCCGGAGTTACCTGGATTGCCGCCAGGACTTTGCCGGACGCACCGGACATTCTGCCGTCGGTCACAAGTGCCACCTTAAAACCGCGATTCTGCAGTACGCCGAGGTACGGGGTCAGTTTGTGTAATTCCGGCATGCCATTCGCGCGTGGCCCCTGGCAGGACAGCACGGCGACGAAGTCCCGCTCGAGTTCATCGTTATTGAACGCGTCTACGAAAGCCTGTTGCGACTGAAACACTTTGGCCGGAGCAGCAATCACGTGGTAAGCCGGGTCGACAGCCGACAACTTCACGATGGCGCGGCCCAGGTTTCCGGACAACAGCTGCAGTCCGCCCTCGGGACTGAATGGATTGGAGCATGGCCGCAATATGTCTTCGTCAAGTGACTTCTTCTGCACCTCGCGCCAGGCGAGTTCGCCGTCGTCGAGCTGGGGTTCCTTACAGAACTGCCGCAACCCGAAGCCAAGAATCGTATGCACATCGTCATGCAGCAAACCGTTATCCAGCATGTCGGCGAGTACAAAACCAAGCCCGCCGGCCGCTTGAAAATGATTGACGTCGGCATCGCCGTTCGGATACACGCGAGAAAGCTGCGGTACGACATCGGACAGATCCGAGAAGTCCTGCCAGTCGATCCGGATACCGGCGGCGGCAGCGATAGCGACCAGGTGGATCGTGTGGTTGGTCGAGCCGCCGGTCGCAAGTAAACCGGCGATGCCGTTCACGATCGCCTTTTCGTCGACGATGCTCGCCAGCGGAACGTGATCTTTGCCAAGACCGGTTTTGGACAATGCCACGGTGACGGCAGCGGCGGTTAATGCATCGCGCAATGCCGTCCCAGGATTGATAAAAGACCCGCCAGGCAGCTGCAGGCCCATAAACTCCATGAGCATCTGATTGGTGTTCGCGGTGCCGTAAAACGTACAGGTACCCGGTGCGTGGTAGGCCGCGGATTCCGCGGCCAGCAGTTCGTCGCGGCCGATTTTTCCTGCAGCATACTCTTCGCGAATACGCGCTTTTTCCTTATTGCCAAGACCCGACACCATAGGGCCTGCCGGAACGAACACTGTCGGCAACTGGCCGAAAGAAAGCGCGCCGATCAGCAAACCCGGCACGATCTTGTCGCAGACACCAAGACACAGCACGGCATCGAACATGTTGTGTGACAGGGCGACCGCCGTCGAAAGGGCGATGACATCGCGGCTGAACAACGACAGATCCATGCCGTCCTGACCCTGCGTAACGCCATCGCACATTGCCGGCACGCCGCCCGCAAACTGGGCGACAGCGCCGTGTTCGGCGGCTACTTTTTTGATCATTTCGGGATAGCTTTCGAATGGCTGGTGGGCGCTCAGCATATCGTTGTACGCGGAGACAATTGCCAGGTTGGGCACGACGGTTGCCGACAAGGCAGCCTTTTCGGAGCGACCACTGGCGGCAAAGCCATGCGCCAGATTACTGCAGGAAAGTCCGCCGCGCGCCGGACCTTCGCCGGCCGCAGTCATTACACGGGCGAGGTACGCCGCGCGGCTCTCCACGCTACGCTCGGCAATACGCCGGGTTACTTTTTCTATAACGGAGTTCATCGTCTCGGTCTCTCGGTGAGCGCTACGGCGCCCAAAAAATATTCACTGGAACTACCTGCTGCGCCAGCAATGCGGCAATCGGATACTGCGTGTCGCCGTCTCGCGCCTGTTCGTATACGGCAAGCTTGTTCTCACCGAAAAACAGCAGCAGAACCTCGTCGCTACGCAGCAAAGCGCCGAGCGTCATACTGATCCTCGGATGTAGACTCGCGGCCGTGCGAACCGGCAGGTAAAAACGACGGTTCTCGATATTTAAGCCGGCCGCGAGGCAATCGGCATCCGGAAACAACGACGCGAAGTGGCCGTCGGAACCCATACCGACCATCGCGCACGCGAAGCCGGTCTCGGGAAACTGCGATTGCAGCGAATCGCAGCGTTCGTCTGCTGTCTGGTCATCCTGATAGATCGACAGCACGCCCGCAGTAGCAGCCTCATTTCTGGTCAGCGTTTCTCGTACCAGCCGCTCGTTACTGTCCTTGTGCTCGACCGGCACCCAACGCTCATCGGACAAGACGATTTCAACGTGTGTCCAATCCATGCTTTTCTTTGACAGCAGATCGAAACACTGCCCCGGTGTGGTCCCACCGCTAACCACGAAAGCGGCGCTTCCGTCAGTGTCGAGTTCGCTCCTGATCAGTGCAGCGATTCGATCGGCTGCGGCGGCCGATGCGTCGGCCCGCGATTCGAAATAATGCTCTTCAGTCATATCAGTCTCCCTGGTACCAGCCGCGGCCGTCGCGATCGAGCAATAACGAAGACGCCGCGGGTCCCCAGGACCCGGAAACGTAAGACTCGACTTTTTGCTTCGACAAGCGCCAGCTTTCGATGATGCCATCGATCCACTCCCAGGCTGCTTCGACTTCATCGCGACGCATAAACAGCGCGGGGTTACCGCGCAGAACTTCCATGAGCAGGCGCTCATAGGCGTCCGGGTAACGGACGCCGAAGGTCTCCGCGAAGCTGAGATCCAGTGAAACAGGGCGAAGATCGAAACCGCCCGGACCCGGTTCCTTGGCCATTACGGAAAGCTGCACGCCTTCGTCAGGCTGCAGGCGGATTCGCAGAAGATTCGGTGACACATTGAATTCCTGCTCCGGAAAGATCGAATGCGGTACGTCCTGAAACTGCACGACAATTTCGGAGTGCTTGGCTTTCAGGCGTTTGCCGGTACGCAGATAAAAGGGCACACCGGACCAGCGCCAGTTTTCGATCTCGAGTTTGAGCGCTACGAACGTTTCGGTGCTGCTGTCCTTATTCGCCAGCTCGTCAATGAAACCTGCAACCGTTTTGCCCTTGATGGCGCCCTCCGAATACTGGCCACGAACGCTGTTGTGGCGCGCGTCATCCGCCGAGATGGGTTTCAGCGACCGCAGTACTTTGATCTTTTCGTCGCGCACAGCGTTTTGGTCAAGGCTCGACGGCGGCTCCATGGCGAACAGGCAAACAAGTTGCAGTAAATGGTTCTGCACCATGTCGCGCAATGCGCCGACGCCGTCATAAAACTCGACACGTCCACCTACACCGAGGTCTTCAGCAACCGTAAACTGCACGTGGTCGATGGCGCTGCGTCGCCACAACGGTTCAAACAAGGAGTTGCCGAAGCGCAGTGCCAGCAGATTCTGCACTGTTTCCTTGCCGAGGTAGTGGTCGATGCGATAGATCTGGTTTTCCCGAAAACACTCACCGACCGCGTTGTTGATTTCGCGTGCCGAGGTAAGGTCCCGGCCCAATGGCTTTTCGAGAACGATGCGACTCGCCGCCGTAATGAGTCCGTTGGACTTCAGCCCGGCTGCGAGGGGACCGAACAGGCTCGGTGCCGTCGCCAGGTAAGCAACCCGGACACGCTCCTCGTTACCGGCAAGGACGGCAACCAGTTGTTCCCAGGTGTCGTGTTTGAACGCATCGGCCTGTGCATAATGGATTCGGGACCGGAAGTTTTGCCAATGGACGTCGTCGAACTCTCCCTCTGCAAGATTATTGCGCAGCGACGCCTCCACGTTCGCGAGGTAGTCGTCCTGTGACAGCGCGCCGCGGCTGGCGGCGATGATGCGACTGTCAGCGGTAATCTGACCATCACGATCACGGTGATAAAGCGCCGGCAGCAGCTTACGCATCGCGAGGTCGCCGGTGCCACCGAAGATGATCAGGTCAAAGGGTTCGACCGGTACGAGTTCTGCCATGAGCTTTCCTTGAAGACTTTTGAAAGTTTACTACAAACAAAGCAAATTGTAGCAATTATCATGGCAATTTCCGAAATATTGCTGTAATTTTACTACATGCTGGCTGAAATCAACCTCGCTCTTCCCAATCTGAGTCCGTCAGAACGGCGCGTTGCGGACTGGATACTGGCACACCCGAAGGAGGCCGTCGGCGCAAAGCTTGCGCACGTGGCCTCGGAATGCGGCACCAGTGAACCGACCGTCATCCGCTTTTGCCGGCGGGTTGGGCTAAGCGGTTTTCGCGAACTCGGCATACGCCTGACCGAGGCGCTGAGCAGGCCAGCCAGCTACGTGCACCGGGACGTCGGCCCCGACGACAGCTCCTCTGACGCCGTTATCAAGGTGATGGATGCGTCCATTCAATCGCTGCTCGATATGCGCGCGCGGCTATCCGCGATGCCAGTCGACGAAGCGGTCCGCCGGATGTCCAAAGCGCGACAGATAGCGTTTGCCGGACTCGGTGCATCGGGACATGTCGCCAGCGATGCCTGCCATAAGTTCTTCCGGCTCGGCATTCCCTGTTCGACGCTGACCGACACGCCGATGATCCTGCAGTTTGCGGCGATCGCGGAGGCGAACGATGTCCTGGTGCTGCTATCGCATACCGGACGCTGGCCGGAATTCGCGAAGGCCGCGCGTATCGCCACCGGCCGCGGTGCCAGTGTTATTGCGATCACCAATGTCGCGTCGGATCTCGCGGCCGAAGCTACAGTGCTATTCCCGGCGCAAGTTATTGAGGACACAAGTGTTTTCACACCAATGAGCTCGCGGCTGGCACAACTCGCGCTGCTCGACGCTATCCACGTCGCGTTAGCGCTTGCTCGCGGTGCCGCCGCCAGCGACAGACTGCGCCTGAGCAAGAACGCGCTACAGCCAGGATTCGGCAGCTAAACCCCAAAAAAGGGGTCAGAGCCCTTTTGTAATAAGGGCTCTGACCCCTTTTTTGGGGTTTTGTGTTACAACGTGGGCATGAAAATCGAGAATCCCACCTCCCGGGATATCGCAGATCTGGCCGGCGTCTCGCAAGCGACAGTATCGCGCGCATTGCGAAACTCCCCGCTGGTGCGTCCGGAGACGCGCTCGCGAATTCAGGAAATAGCCAAAGAGCTGAACTACTTCGTCAATCGCAACGCCGCGGGCCTGCGAACACACCATAGCAACACCATTGCTTTACTGTTGTTCGACGAAACCGGTGGCGAGGAAACACAGATCAATCCGTTTTTCCTGTCGATGCTCGGCTACATCACAAGCGCGGCCGCACGGCTCGACTACGACGTGCTGATTTCGCTGCAACAACTGCATGATGACTGGCACATTGAGTACCAGGCAAGCCATCGGGCCGACGGACTGATTTTGCTGGGCTACGGCGACTATCGTACTTACAAGGAGAAGCTGGCGGCGCTGGCGGCGGCGAACACGCGCTTCATTATTTTCGGTCCCATTATTAAGGACCAGCCCGGAAACTCAATCGGCTGCGACAACATCAATGGTGGCTATCAGGCAACCCGTCATTTGCTGGACATCGGTCGCAAACGCATTGCCTTTCTCGGTAACACCACGCGCCGCTGCCCGGAATTTGCCGATCGCTACCGCGGCTACGTCAAGGCCCACGAGGCAGTCGGTATTTCGCCCGAGGCATCGTTAAAAGTGGATGCAGACAACCTCGAGCAACTGGGTATCCATGCCGTACAATCACTGTTGGACGGCGGAGAATCCTTCGATGCAATTTTCGCCGTAACGGACGTAGTTGCCATCGGTGCAATCAAGGCACTCCAGGAACGCGGCCTGAGCGTGCCGGGCGACGTCAGCGTCGTCGGCTTCGACGACGTGCCGCTGGCCGCTCACGTAACGCCCGCATTAACGACTGTCCAGCAGGATACCCGCCTGGCAAGCGAAAGCCTCGTCGAGGCCATCGTCGGTCTGATTGAAGCCAAACCCGTTGAATCGACCCAGATGGCACCACAACTTATCGTGCGAGAGTCCTGCGGCGGGCGCTCCTGATTAAGGCCGTTTCGCCAGCTTCTGCAGGCTGCTCAAGTCCTCGAAATAGACCGTGTTACCGAACGCAGCGTTCGCCAGCAATACGCGCACGCCATGAGCGGGTACGAAGAGCAAGGGGACATCGGATCTTTCACCGCTGGCCGCATCGAACCACTCAGCCTCAAACAGCCAGGCACCTGCATCCACTGTCATGCCGGCATCGGCCTTGTTCAGCAGCACAAGCGCCGTCTGATTGACGCCGTCGTGTTGAAAAACACGAAAGAAAGCGGCGGACTCGCCCGATAGCTCCAGGTTGAGCTGCAAACCACGCTGCAGTGCGACAGATCCCCTTCGCATTCGCGCAATATTCGACAGCGCGATGCGAATCGGATGCATTCGCGCAAGCGCGACGTTCTCCTGGCCGAAATAATCGCGATTGCCGCCATGTTCCGGCGCTCCGCGACGAAAACCGATCTCCGAGCCGTAGTAAACGACCGGGATGCCGCGGCTCGTGAACAGCCAGTTGTGTGCATCGATGAAGCCGTTGTCATCGGCCGAGATGCGCGGCATATCGTGATTGTCGTAAAACGTCATCAGTTCGTATGGGTTCTGGTAGAGCTGTGACTCCAGATTGAGGTATGCATCAAGCGCTTCGAACCCCACACCTGCAGCGAAGACTTCGCCCATTGCCTTCTGTCCAGGGAAGTCGAGCACGCTGATGGCACCGTTTTCAGGCCAGGTATGTTGCGCTATCTCATCTGCCTCGAACGAATAGCTTTCCGCGAACATGAACAACCCGGGCCGTTCGGCCCGCATTCGGCTGCTGAATTCCTGCCAGTAAGCATTCGGCATGTGCTTGATGGTGTCGATTCGAAATGCGGCAACGCCCTGCTTCAGCCAAAACAAATAGGCGTCCGCGAAGTACTCGAGCACTTCGGGGTTCTCATCGTTCATGTTCGACAACTGCGCGAGATCCGGTTCGCGATGATAAAAACGATGCAGCGGATTGTTGTAGTCAAGCTCCTCGGGCGGAAGATTCTGATGATCGGCGACCAGCACACCGGCCGCGTCGTACAACTCTCCGTACTTCGCCTGATCCTGTGGCATCGAATAGGATGGTGAACCATGATTGCAAACGACGTCCAGCACGAATTTGATGCCGTATTCATCCGCGAGCGTACGCGTCAGGTCGGAAAAGCTCAGCCCGGGCGACTCGAGATGCTCGTCCACTTTGAAGAAATCCACACCCCAGTAGCCGTGATAGCCGGTCTTGCCCTTGTCGGCACCAAAACCCTCGCCGGGACGAATACCACCCGTAAACGCTTCGTCCGGGTTATCGACGACCGGCGTTAGCCAGACCGATGTGAAGCCCATATCAGCAATGTAGTCTGCATTGTCGAGAACGCCTTTGAAGTCTCCTCCCTGGTAGCCGATATTGGCGGGAGCAGAGCTCTCCAACTGAATTGGAATGTCGAAGCTGCCATTTGCAGCTCCACCCTGTCGCGGATAATTATTCGCTGCATCGCCGTCGACGAATCGATCGGTGACGATGAAATAAACGCTTTCGGATGCGAACGGCTCCAACGTACCGTAGAACTCGGTTACCGGACTCGCGGCATCGTTCGCTACCGAGCACGCTGCGGCATAGAGAGACGCGGTCAATAACAGGCAGGTCCTGATCATCCCGGCTCCGCCGACTTGTCAACCAGCAACGTTGCCAGGCCCGCGATAATCATCATACTGCCGCCGATGACTAGCGCGTAAATTGCCTGCAGGTCGAAGAACTCACGCAGCAGCAAGCCGAGCAGGCTTGCCGCGACCAACTGCGGAATGACAATGAAAAAATTAAATATACCCATGTACACACCCATCTTGTGTGCGGGCAGGTTGTTGGAAAGCAACGCGTACGGCAGGGAGAGAATTGAAGCCCAGGCGAAACCGACGCCTACCATCGAGAAAATCAGTAGCTTCGGGTCACTGATGAAATAAAAGCTGATCAGGCCGATGCCACCCAGCGTCAGGTTGAACAGGTGGCATAGCCGACACCCCAGCCGGTTGGCAACGAACGGAATCGCAACCGCCGCGAGCGCCGCGAAACCGTTGTACGTCGCGAACAGCACACCGATCCAGTCCGCACCGTCGTTGTAGTTCGCGCCAGCGGCCTCCGTGGCGCCGTAGTGATGTACCGTTACCGCCGCAGTCCCATAAATCCACATGGCGAACAACGCAAACCACGAAAAGAACTGCACGACGGCCAGTTGTTTCATGGCTTTCGGCATATGAAACAGGTCGTGCATAATCTCTGCGAAACCGTTGTCGGTCTTGCCTGCGTTTTGTAGCGAGGCCATGGCCAGCTGAAAAAAACCGAAAAGTGCCAGGCCGCCGGCCAACACGAACAGTTTCTTGTCGAGACCGGCACTGAGAACCCAGGACCAGATGGCGATACCGATCACGGCTGTGACAATGCCGCCGATACGGTATTTGGCGGCGGGTCGCATCGCAGTATCGTCGCCAACATGATTGGCAGGACACGCCTGATCGAACTCGGCCAGTTCCTCGGGCGAATACTCGCTGGAGCGAAACACAGTCCAGGAAACTGCCAGTAGAAATGCGGCGCCGCCAACGTAGAACGAGTAACGCACCGAAACAGGAATCACCCCCGCAGGTGCCTCGTTACTGATACCAAACCAGTTCGCCATCATCCAGGGCAACGCCGATGCGATAACCGCACCGATACCGATGAAAAAGGTCTGCATCGCAAAGCCGCCGGTGCGCTGCTTCTCGGGCAGATTATCACCGACAAAGGCCCGAAACGGTTCCATCGAAATGTTAATACTGGCATCCATGATCCACAGCATGCCCGCAGCCACCCAGAGGTACGGCGAGTTTGGCATGACGAACAGCGCCAGCGATGCAAGGATCGCACCCACCAGGAAGTACGGTCGCCGCCGCCCCAGCCTGTTCCAGGTACGGTCGCTCATGTAGCCGACAATGGGTTGTACAAATAAGCCGGTGAGCGGTGCCGCGATCCAGAGAATCGGAATATCCTCGATCGATGCCCCAAGCGTCTGGAATATTCGGCTGACATTGGCGTTCTGCAATGCAAAACCCATCTGAATACCGAGGAACCCGAAACACATATTCCAGATTTGCCAGAAATTTAGCTGTGGCTTTTGTTTCATTCTTGATCTTGCCTTTTTCAGCCGTTTTGGTTTTTCATTGTAACAACCGGGCTGCGAAGCCGGTGGCTATGCAAACGTATTCATCACCCGGGATTTTGCCAATTCATCTAGTATGAGACGCGTCAATGCCATATCGATTGCAATGCATGAGGGGAGTGCCTTGAGGCGTCTGATCGTTGTTCTTTTTGCGTTGGTTTCGGCGGGCGGCGCAAGCGCCGACTTCGGCCATTATCGAAGTCACGAAGTCGAAGGCAATATGCTGACGGTAGTCAGCGATATCGGCGAATTGCGCGTGACGGCCGTCGACGATTCCGCGCTGGAAATCCATTACCTTGAGGACGGCATCAAACAGCTTCCATCGTTCGCAATTGCGAGTGCGAATCCGGCGTCTGGCTTGGTCCCGACCGTAAGCGAGTCGGAGCTAGCGCTGATATTCAAGATCGACGGCATCACCGCGATAGTGGAAAAGTCCCCGCTGCGAATCGACTTCTTTCGAGATGGCAAACCACTCGTCGCCGAAGAGCATGGTTACTTCGCTTATGAAACCGTGCGCGGATTCCGCTTCGCACTCGACAGCGACGAGAAGATTCTCGGCGGCGGCCAGCGCGTCATGGGCATGGACCGCAGGGGCCGGCGAATGCCGCTGTACAACAAGGCACATTACGGCTACACGACAGAATCGGAACAGATGTACTTCAGCCTGCCTGCGGTCATGTCCAGTGACAAGTACATGATCGTATTCGACAATTCAGCCAGTGGCTGGCTCGATATCGGCAGTACGGAAAAGGATGTCTTGCAGTTCGAGGCCGTTGCCGGACGTACGGCCTACATAGTGATCGCGGGCGACAGCTATCCGAACCTCGTCGAAAATTACACCGACGTGACAGGTAAACAGCCGCTTCCACCGCGCTGGGCGTTCGGCAATTTCGCCTCCCGCTTCGGCTACCGAACGGAACGGGAAACACGCGACGTCGTGCACCGCTTCCAGAAAAAGAAGATACCGCTCGACGCCATCATTCTCGACCTCTACTGGTTCGGGCCGGACATCAAGGGACACATGGGTAACCTGGACTGGGATCGCGATGCGTTTCCAAACCCGGAGCAGATGATTGCCGACTTCGAGCGCGACGGCATAAAGACGATCGCGATTACCGAACCCTTCGTCCTCAGGACCTCGAAGCGCTGGGAAAGCGCGGTCGACAGCGAAGCGCTCGCCAGCAACGCCACCGGCAGCCCGAAGACTTTCGACTTCTATTTCGGCAACACGGGCCTGATCGACGTATTCGACAAGCAGGCACAGGACTGGTTCTGGAAACCTTATGAGATGCTCTTCGCGCAAGGTAGCGCGGGGACATGGGGCGACCTGGGCGAACCGGAGGTACATCCCGGCGACTCATTGCATTTCCTGAGCGACGCCGGCGTGCAGGCAAGCGGCGACGAGATACACAATGCCTATGGTCATACCTGGGCCAGGATGGTGTACGAGCGACAGGTTGAGCAGTACCCGAAGCTACGACCGTTGATCATGATGCGCTCGGGGTTCGCCGGATCACAACGTTACGGGATGGTGCCGTGGACCGGCGATGTCAGCCGCGAATGGGATGGTTTGAAACCGCAGATCGAACTCAGCCTGCAGATGAGCCTGTTCGGCCTCGCCTATACGCATTCGGACCTCGGCGGTTTTGCAGGCGGTGAGAGTTTCGATAAGGAGATGTACATTCGCTGGCTGCAGTACGGCGTCTTCCAGCCGGTTTACCGGCCGCATGCCCAGGACCACATCGCGCCCGAACCGGTATTCCATGACCGTGAGACGCGCAACATCGTGCGTGACTTTATTAAGCTGCGATACCGCCTGCTGCCTTACAACTACACACTGGCTTATGAAAACAGCACGACCGGCATGCCGTTAATGCGCCCAGTATTTTTCGAGGACGAAAACGATGCCTCGCTGATCGATGAAAAAGACAGTTATCTGTGGGGCGATGCATTCTTTGTCGCTCCCGTTATGGATCCAGGCGCAGCATCGGTTCGTACACAGTTGCCGAACGGTGTCTGGTTCGACTTCTGGAACGGGCAACGCTACCGGGGTGGCAGCGAAGTCGAAATTCCGGTGACACTCGAGACGATACCCGTCCTGGTCCGGGCGGGCTCGTTCGTTCCCATGACAGAGGAAATTCTGACCACCAGGGACTATTCAAGCGAGAGCCTGACATTGCACTACTACGCCGATGCTTCCGTCGAACAATCGTCCGGCCGGATGTTCGAAGACGACGGCGAGACCCGCGGCAATATCGAGGACGGACGTTTTGAATTACTCGAATTCGAGGCCACGCAGAGCGGAGACTACCTCAGGCTGGACCTTTCACGCAGTGGTGCTTACGCCGAAATGCCCGCACGTCGCAAGCTGGAAATCGTCATTCACAACTGGCAAAGCGACGTCGATTCCCTGCGAATTAACGGTGAGCCGACAGAGGGAAAAAAGACCGGCAATAGTCTGACGGTCGAACTTGATTGGGATCACGCTGCGACTTCAGTCGAAATCAACGAGGCCCCGGCGCCGATGATCAGCGGTAAACCGGTCGTCTACCAGGTCTTCACACGTCTGTTCGGCAATACGAATACAACCAATAAGCCCTGGGGCAGCATCGACGAAAACGGCGTTGGCAAATTCAACGACATCACACAGCTTGCGTTGCAGGGTATTCGCGAACTCGGCACGACGCACGTCTGGTACACGGGAGTTCCCCACCACGCACTGATTGGCGACTACACGGAGTTCGGCATCGCCAACGACGACCCCGACGTCGTCAAAGGTCGCGCAGGCTCGCCGTACGCAGTCAAGGATTACTACAGCGTCAGTCCCGACCTCGCCGTCGATCCCGCGCAGCGCATGGCGGAGTTCGAGCAGCTGATCGAACGCACGCATGCCGGTGGCATGAAGGTCATCATCGATATCGTCCCCAATCACATCGCACGCGCCTACCGCTCGTTGGGTAAACCCGATGGCATCGAGGACTTCGGCGCAAACGACGACACCGGCGTCGAATGGGCACGGGACAATAACTTCTACTACGTCGCCGGTGAGGACTTCGCCGTTCCGGCCGCTTACACGCCGCTCAACGGCGAGCCGCACCCGCTGGCCGACGGCCGCTTCGAAGAATCGCCCGCCAGGTGGACCGGCAACGGCTCCAGGGCAGCGGAACCCAAGGTCGATGACTGGTTCGAAACCGTCAAGATCAATTTCGGCGTTCGTCCCGACGGCAGCAAGGCCTTCGACAGCCTGCCCGACGCTGCGCGCAGCTGGAACAACGAGCAGTTGGTCGAGTTCTGGGCACGCCGCGAGGTACCGGACAGCTGGCGAAAGTTCCGCGATATCGCGCACTTCTGGATGGACAGGGGTGTCGACGGCTTCCGCTACGACATGGCACAGATGGTACCGGTCGAGTTCTGGAGCTACCTGAACGCGTCGATCAAGGTCCGTAACCCGGATGCGTTTCTGTTGTCGGAAATCTACGTGCCTTCCCTGTACCGCGACTACGTGCAACTCGGGCGCATGGACTACCTCTACGACAAGGTCGGTTTCTATGATGCGCTGCGCGCGATCATGCAGGGCGAAGCCGGTACATCGAAACTCGCGGCGGCACACGCCGAGGTACTCGATATCGAACGGCATATGCTGCACTTCCTCGAAAACCACGACGAGCAACGTATCGCCAGCACTGGGTTTGCCGGCGACGCGCGAATGGGAAAACCCGGCATGACCGTCTCGACACTGATCAGCCGTGCGCCGACGATGTTGTACTTCGGACAGGAGCTTGGCGAAGCCGGTGACGGCGACGCCGGTTTCGGCAAGGCGACCCGGACAACGATTTTCGATTACTGGGGCGTTCCCGCGCAGCAGCGCTGGATGAACAACGGCAAGTTCGACGGTGGCAAGCTGAGCGATACAGAAAAAGAACTGCGCGACTTTTATGCACGACTGATGTCGCTAAGCGCCAGCAGCGCCGCGATGCAGGGAGACTACGCCGAGATCCATACACACAACCGCCAGCTCGATTCCGCGTATGACGAGCGGCTGTTTTCGTTTGTCCGCTGGAACGATGACGAGCGGCTGCTTGTCGTCAGCAATTTCGATCGTACAAGGCCCTACTCACTCACGGTAGAAGTACCGCCGAACATTGTCGGGGAATGGCAGCTCGCGGATGGCCGCTACTCGCTCGACGAACAATTGTATGGCGACCTGCAGGGCGAGCTTGTTGTCGACGGCGGCACGGGCAGGTTCCGCCTGCAACTGGACGCATTGGAGTCGGTGGTCTTTCGTGTCGGCGACGGTCTGTTTCGAGCGCTGGACAGGGCACCTTATGTGAGCGACTGGCAGAACTCCGGCGTGCAAGGAACACTCACCTACTGGAAAGACGTCAAGTCCGACTTCGTCAGAGAGCCTCGACACGTCGAAATCTGGCTGCCGCCCGGCTATGGCGATGACCCGGAGCGACGTTACAAAGTCATCTACATGCACGACGGCGAGAACCTGTTCGATCCCCGTATTGCCAATACCGGCGTGGACTGGGGTGTCGATGAGGCGATGATGCGGGGCGTGCAGTCCGGCCAGTTCGAAGCGGCCATTGTCGTGGCGGCCTGGAGTACCGCGAACCGCGGTTTTGACTACTCGCCATGGCATGGTGCGGCGCAGTACGCACGGTTTCTGATCGAGGAACTGATGCCGCGAGTCAACGCCGAGTTCCGTACCCTGACCGGAGCCGAAAACACCGTTGTCATGGGCTCGTCGATGGGCGGACTGCTGTCCTATTATCTCGTCAAAAATCACCCGGAGGTGTTCGGTGCCTGCGGCTGCGTCTCGTCCCACTTTGCGCTCTCGGCAGCCGATTTCACCGGCCAGACCGGTGCCGACAAGACGCCGTACATCGTTAAGGATATCGCCGCCGGGCACACGGTACCGCAGGGAATACGCTTCTATTTTGATTACGGCACCGAGACACTCGACTCGACGTACGAAAAGGATCACGCCCCTGTGCGCGACTGGTTACTGAACCAGGGCCTCGTTGAAGGCCGCGACCTCAAGATGCGGAAATACGACGGTGCAGCGCACTCGGAGGCCTCCTGGCGCGCGCGCCTCGACGATCAACTCAACTGGCTACTGAGCCGCCGCTGAGCGAAAAGGGGTCAGAGCCCTTTCAAGCAACTTATTTTGCTTCCCTTTCGCAAGGTCTGTCTGCAAACGTATTCATCCCCGATACAGACCTGAATTGACTATATTTTCGACTGATAAAAAGGGGCTAATATGACTCGAGCGCAGATCCTGGTAGCCAGTGCGGTATTGCTCGTTGCCTGTAGCGATGCAAGCATATCCGCCGCTAACGAAGGCATCGAACGCGTGGAACCGCCATTCTGGTGGCAGGGATTCAGCAACACCGAGTTGCAACTGCTCGTTTACGGCGATGACATCGGTCGATTGTCACCGGAAGTCGATTACCCGGGCATCGACGTTGCCCGCGTGGAACACGGCGACAGCCCCAATTATCTTTTCGTCTATCTCGATATCGACCCTTCGGCCGAACCCGGAAAATTCGACATTGTTTTTACCGGTGACGAGCGAAACCTGTCGTACAACTATGAACTGCTCGAGAAGAACAGCGATCCTGCACACACCAAATCCTTCACGGCGTCCGACGTCGTCTACCTGATTACGCCGGACCGCTTCGCCAATGGCGATCCGTCGAATGACGCGGTGGACGGCT
The DNA here is from genome assembly GCA_021773035.1 of Woeseiaceae bacterium. GTDB lineage: Bacteria > Pseudomonadota > Gammaproteobacteria > Steroidobacterales > Woeseiaceae > UBA1847. The sequence continues at coordinate 220,121 of JAJFKU010000063.1, read as the reverse complement.
ATGCCGATCAACCGAACCGCAACGAGGAGTACGGGCGGCACGGCGGCGATATCGACGGTATTGCACAACACCTCGACTACATCTCAGACATGGGATTCACGCAGATCTGGCTCAATCCCATCCTTGAAAACGCGATGCCGCAATGGTCTTACCACGGTTACGCGACAACTGATTTCTACAAGGTGGACCCACGATTCGGCAGTAACGAGAGCTATCGTAAATTCGTCGCCACGGCCCGGCGTCAGGATATCGGTGTGATCATGGACATGATTGTCAATCACGCCGGCAGCAACGCATGGTGGATGGATGACCTGCCGACGGCGAGCTGGCTCAATAATCCGGACACACGAGCGATCACGTCACATGCGCGCACCGCTAACCAGGACCCGTACGGCTCCGAGTATGACAAGCGCGCGTTTGCCGACGGCTGGTTTGTCGACTCCATGCCGGATCTCAATCAGCGGGACCCACTGCTCGCCGACTACCTGATTCAAAACGCGATCTGGTGGATCGAGTATGTCGGTCTGTCCGGCATTCGCCAGGACACCTACCCTTATCCCGACAAGCATTTCATGAGTGAATGGACGCGCCGCATCATCGAGGAATACCCGGACTTCAATATCGTCGGCGAGGAATGGAGCCCGAGCCCGGCGATCGTCTCGTACTGGCAACGGGGCAAGCAAAACTATGACGGCTACGTGTCGTCGCTACCGAGCCTTATGGACTTTCCGCTGCAGATGGCAATGGCCAAGGCATTGACTGACCCCGAGCCGTCGTGGAGAAGCATCTGGACGCCGGTCTACGAGATGCTCGGCCATGATTTCCTGTATCCCGACCCTTTTAACCTGACGATCTTCCCGGACAATCACGACATGAGCCGTATCTATACACAGCTCGATGAGGACTACGATCGTTTTCGCATGGCGATGGCCTTCTACCTGACCATGCGCGGTGTACCCCAGATTTACTATGGCACCGAAATCCTGATGTCACACCCCGGTACCGAAAGCCACGATGCCATTCGTGAAGAGTTTCCAGGCGGTTGGCCCGACCATGAAAAGAACGCTTTCACCGCTGCGGGCCTCACAGCAAAAGAGCTCGAGACACAGCAGTTTATGCGCAGATTGCTGAACTGGCGTAAGGAATCGGACGTTATCCACTACGGCCAACTCATGCAGTACGCACCGACAGGCAACGTCTACGCCTATTTTCGATACGATGAAGACGACACCGTCATGGTCGTTTTCAATCGCGGCGACGGCGCCGCGAAGCTCGATTTGGGCAGGTTCAGCGAGCGCCTCAGAGCGCGCCGCACGGCTACCGATGTCATTACGGGGAAATCCTTCGACATATCCTCGTCGCTGAAAATAGAGCCGCGCTCGGTGCTGATACTCGACATCGGCCAATAAGCAGATCGATTACCGGGTCTTCCGGCGACGGCTATTCTCTGTCGCCTTGAGAGAACTTTATCGCGAGGGCCATGGCATCGTCAGCTTCGATATCGACAGGCACACCGGCACCTTCGATTCTGCCGTGCGCCAGAGAATAGTAGTCCGCAACGGGCAAGCTCACGGTAAACCCTTCTGTGACGTCGAAGAAACTCTGCGACAACATCTCGCCTGCGGTCGTTTCCCCAATCAGTGTGGCGAGTCCCGAAGCGCGAAGCGCATCGGCGGCGAGTTCCGTTGCCGATGCTGATTTCCTGTCGAGCAAGACGAAAACCCTTCCCTCGAACCGGGGCTCCAGCGGTTGAAACTGTATACGCAACAGTTCCTGTTCCTGCACGTCGCGCCAGAACTCGAGAATCGACCATCCCTGCCACGGTTCGGTCTGCATAGCCTGCTCTTTCGTCGGCAGCCCATCGTGTCGCGCAGCCCAGCGCTGTGAAAGAAAGTAGCCGGAATCAACCGGTTCGCCGATGATGTGACCGACCAGAGGTTTGACGGCGAAGGCTCCGCCGCTGTTTCCACGCAGGTCGATGATCAGACTCTTCGACCCCGCCTGATCGATCCTGTCATATGCCGCTTCGATCTGTTCGATAGTGTCAGCACCCATCATCGTAGCGACTTTGAGGATAGCCACATCACCGTCGAACCTGACAGTTGCCGATTCGAAGCCGACGCGAAAATTGTCGAAGAATTCGAACATTTGCTCTGCGCTTTGTTCTGAGCGTTTCAGTTGAAAATGAGAAAACGGATCGTTCTTCCACAACCAGTGAAACCCGAACAGCATATCCAGGTCGTCCTGCGCCAGCGCTGCGATTTCATCAAGGCGAGCGCGGAACTTCTCGTACGATGGCTCCCGCAGTTTCTCCGGCGCGAATATGTGTTCCGCAACGACCCTGTCAAAAGCGGCCAGCATCGCCGGATAGTTGCGCAATCGACCAGCTTCGTTCACACGAACGCCCGAAAGCTCGCCATTGAATGCACCGCCCTTCACTTCGCCACTTAACGTATCGCCGTCGATGACAATGTTGAGTTCACCCTCTTTCCAGGGTGCGGTAAAGCGTCCGGTGTAACCGGCGCTTTCACTCCCCTTGGCCGCGAAAGCCACGAGCCCTTCCGCCAGGTCGTGGTCGCCGGGCAGGGATCGCAGAATTGACGTAGCACCCGATCGACTAACGCCAAGCAGGCGTTCGCCGTCGACCTGAAGCTCAATATGAGCATCCACCGGACCGAGCCAGTTCGAATTAAACGTAACGTGCCAAAGCGAATTGTCGATCTCACCGAACGCCGGCGGTGCGGCGAATAGAAACACGACGGCAAAACATCGAATTCGCAGACTAATCATGCGTTTACTCATAATTTACTCATGGAATGGTGAGCTCAGAAATGACTCGTTTCCATTCAGATGCATGTAAGCCAAGATCGGATGCAGTGAACCACCGGTTTCGGCACCGAGGTCAGTCCGTCTTACAGAACGCCTCCAGGAACTCATCGTGAGACGGTATCTGCGGCACCGGTTGCAGCTTCGTTTCCCGGGTCTTCGCCAGCTTGTCCCTGAGCTGCTCTGCGCTCAGCACATCGGCCAGCGGATGGTAGTCCTCGGGCATTACGCCCTGCCCGAGCATCACCTGCAGCCACGATGATTCGAGAAAAATGTCCAGGTTGTCCTTGGTCAGCGTGCCGTTGGCACGGAACAGCTGTATTTTCTCGGTGATGCGCTCGGGTACGTCCATGTTCGCCACGTCGCGCCAGAACTGGCTGTCGCCGCGTTCGTTGAGGTAATAGTGCAGGATGATGAAGTCACGAATGTACTCGAATTCGTATTGCGACTGGCGGTTGTATTCGTCCGTCAGTTCGCGCGTTACGCCGGCATGCGGAAACAGCGTAATCAAGCGCACAATCGCGGACTGGATAAGATGAATACTCGTCGACTCCAGCGGCTCCAGGAAACCGCTCGAGAGCCCGATTGCAACGACGTTCCGATTCCACTGTTTGCGCGCGCGCCCGGTTCTGAACGGAATAATCTTCGGTTCGGCAATAGCCTCCGAATCGAGGTTATTGAGCAGGATATCTGCCGCTTCGTCGTCGCTGTAGTGCCTGCTGCTGTAGACGAGGCCGTTGCCATTACGATGCTGTAACGGGATGCGCCACTGCCAGCCGGCGGGATGCGCAATCGAACGCGTAAAGGGCACTGTTTTCTCAAAGCGCTCAGACGGCACTGCCATCGCACGGTCGCAGGGCAGCCAGTGGCCCCAATCTTCGTAACCAGTGCCGAGATGCTGCTGGATCAGGAGCCCTCGCGTGCCCGAACAGTCGACAAAAAAGTCCCCCGCCACCTCCTTGCCGTTCTTGAGCGTCAAGGATTCGACGTGTCCGTTTTCGGCATTGACACTGACCTGCTCGATCAGTCCCTCGGTCCGGTTGACACCGAGTTTTTCGCTGTAACGCCTTAGATACTGTCCGTACAGCGATGCATCGAAATGATACGCATACTGCATCTCCCAGACCGGATCATCGACCTTGAGCTTCGCAAACCTGCCCGCCTCTGCACAGATGTAGTTGAGGTCGTAGTCCCAAAGGTTTGAGGTATCGCCCGCCTGTCGCGCACGCACCCAGTAGTGGTGGAAATGGCAAAATGCCTGGCTGCGTCCCGGTGCGCCGAAGGTGTGATAGTAACTCTCACCGTTTACCCGCCAGTTCTCGAATCGAATGGCGAGTTTTATTGTCGCCTTGGTCTCACGCAGGAACTCGGCCTCATCGAGTCCTAGAACCTTGTTCACGAGCTGGATTGGCGGAATCGTCGCCTCCCCGACACCGACGATACCGATCGCATCGGATTCGACGAGTTCGATGCTGACCTGCTCGCCAAGCACACGTTTCAGCAAGGCCGCGGACATCCAGCCCGCTGTACCGCCGCCAACGACTACGATCTTCTGGATCTTATCTTTCATGTTCGGATCGTCCGCAGTAACGAGGGTCTGTGGATATTACCGGAAAAAAAACCCTGCCAGCACCGCTGGCAGGGTTATCAACCAAAACGGGGGGCCTAGTTGAATTTGTAGTTAATGCCTAACAGGTAGTTGGAACCGAAAGTCTGATATTTCGTGACCTCGCGTGCGTCGTCGTTAGCCTGCAGCGTGTCCTCATCGGTCAGGTTCTGCCCCTGCAGCGAAATGGTCAGTCCATCAAGCCGGTCAAAGCCACCGAGGCCAAAGTCGTAGGCGATTTGCGCGTCGATCAGTTCCGCGCCCTGGTCAATCGTCGGCGTCAGCGCCAGACTCGTCCCCGGCGTCTCGGTCAAGAATTTTTCACGCTTTGTCCACGACACACGTGCCTGAAAGCCACCGCGCTCCCAGTAGACCGTCGATTGGTAGCTCTCCTCGGACAGACCCGGGACAGCCTCGCCGTCATCCAGCTTACCGTCATACAGCGCAGCCGACGCAATCACACCGAAGCCTTCGAGCGCGTTCGAGAATACGTGCAGCGGCAGGTTTGCCTGTACCTCGTAACCACGAACGAAGCCTTTCAGCCCGTCCGCTTTGGCCTCTATCACGCCGAGGAAGGTTGCGGGCGTAATAACCGCACCCGAGATCGGATCGATCGCCTCGTGATAGCCCGGGACATAAAAGGGCGTGAAATCAGCGATGAACGAGCCGTCACTGTGCCAGTTAACGAGGTCCTTGTAGAAGAAACCGCCCGAAACAAAACCATCGTCGGCGAAGTACCATTCGTAGGCCAGATCGAACTGATTGGCCTCCAGCGGTTTCAACTTCGCATTACCGGCATTGCCGCCCCATGGCCCGCCTGCAGGATTGGGGTTCGAAACGTTGCCAGCATTGAAATTGAAACTCACGTCGTTGTTCGGTTTCATATGGTCCATACGTGGCCGACTCACGGTTTTCGATGCGGCCAGGCGGACCATATGTCCATCGGCAACTTCGAAGTTAAGGTTGAGACTCGGCAGTACGTCCGTATAGTCGTCGCCGTCGATAATCGGCTCGGCCACCACAAAACCTGTCGGACCGACGAAGGAACCGGCACCCCTGCCCGTCTGGTCGACGCTGACGACCTGCAGGCCGAAGTTACCGTTTACCACGACGTTACCAATCTCTGTGTCGAAGTCGAATTTCGCGTAGGCGCTCAGCAGTTCCTCCTCGATCGTATAGCTGTCACCTTCACGCTCCGGCGACAGTAGTGCAGCGTCGCTCGCCGTGTAGAAACCGCTGTCGAACATCGCAATGCCGTCGTAGGCAACAATAGAGCCGAGACCGATGAAACTCAGGTCCGTCGTGCCAATCCGGAATTCCTCAGGAATCACGCCATCGTTGGGCCAGCTCGGCGCCGTCAGGTAGAAACCGCCGTTGTCTTTTGATTTCGAACGATCTGAGTAATGTACGCCGAAATTGACGCCGCTCAGTATGCCGAAGTCCAGGCCGCGCGAGGCTTCGATCTTTACGGTCGTCAGCTCTTCTTCAAACAGCGGCTCGTTGATGAATCCATCCTGTGCCTGGAAGGGCCCGATGGTTGAGCCATCTGCCGCCACCGTGTCGGCGAACTGCGGCACATTCTGCATACCACCACCCCAGGCCTGCGGCCCCGCAAGCGTGATCGTGTTGAAATCGCTCAGGTCGACCGGCGCCAGCGTCGGATGGTCGGTGTAGGTCGCTCCCGTGGGTCCCATCGTCCACGAACGCGCCGTCGGACTGCCCTGCGTGGTGAGACCGGCGCGGCCGACGCCTGCATAGCTTTCGATGTTGGTGATCTTCTTGTCGACCTGGCCGTGTGCTGCATCGAACTCCAGGCTCCAGTCTTCACCGAGGCTGTATTCGACGTTCAAACCGAACTGCGTCATATCCGCCAGCTTGCGCTCGCCGTCGTTTCGAATGACCGACAGGAAGCCCGGCTCCATGGTGCCGCCCGTAACCAGGCCGTTTTCGACACTCGTCACCGTGTAGGGCGTGCCGCCCCATTCGGCGCCGCCTTCTTCAACTCCCCGAAACGCTTTTTCTTCGCTGAAGTCGATATACAAAGCGTCGAGCGTAACGGTGACATCGTCATTCGGCGCAAACTGCAGCACGCCGGCAATGGTGTCGCGTTCCAGTTGAGCCGAGCGTACGAAGGTATCGTGACCACCGAGGATTTTCTCACCACCGGTTAGCGTAACACCGGGGCCGGCCGTGGCATTCGCCAGGTTGACGTCCGCATAACCCCAGCCGCGGAATTGCTCTTCCTGGCTCGGTGATTCGGTCGTCGCAACTGCCAGCGACAGACCGACCGTATCGTCTGCAAAGACGCCCGAATAACTCAGTGCCAGGCGGTGGCCGTTGTCATCGAAGTCAGGATTTCCCGATGCCAGGTCATTCTGCTCGAGGTTGAAGTTGGCAACGAGGTGCGGCGATGCGTCCAGCGGCCGGGTCGTGCGCAGGTCGATGATGCCGCCGATACCCTGAGTCGTCATTGAGGCATCGGGGGTCTTGTACACCAGGACGCCGCTGATGATCTCGGAGGGATAGAGATCGAACTCGACGCCACGGTTATCACCCATGCCCAGCAGCTCACGTCCGTTCATCGAGACTCCGACGTATTCCTCCCTGAACCCGCGAACCGCAATACCACTCGTACGGCCGTTACGTCGCTCACCGGCCAGGCCGGGTAAGCGGGCCAGCGACTCTGCAATACTCGAATCGGGCAGTTTTCCGATGTCCTCGGCCGAGATCGCCTCTACGATCGAAGACGAATCGCGTTTTGTAGAAATTGCGTTGACCAGGCTCTGGCGATACGAACCGTAAACGACCACCTCCTCCATCGCCGCATCGTCATCTCCAGTATCCTGCGCATACGCCACCATCGGCAACATCGCTGCACCGGGTAACGACGCCGCAACGGCTATCGATAGCGCCGTTCGGCGAATACTTGAAGTAAGCTTATTTGTTTCGTCCGAACCGGACTGCGCGCGCTGGCGACATTGCTTGACCATTTGATTTCCCCCACGAGGTCTTATTGATTGAACACCTGTGCTTACAATCTTATGAACCACGCCATTGCCGGGCAATGCAATGCAAACGTATTCATCGACTGAATACGTATACATTCGGTTGCGGCGAGCAACCGCGCTCTTTAGTTTCGCATCTAACACTGACAAAAAACGCATCTGAATTATGCCGATGACAAATACACCTGAGCCTCATACGTTGCCAGCCGGGCGCCGGGCGGGAGTCTGCCTGCACATCTCGTCCCTTCCGGGGCCCTACGGCATTGGCGAAATCGGCGCCGGTGCCCGTGCGTTTATTGACACGATGTGCGACATGCAATTGGGCGTGTGGCAGTTTTTACCAACGGGACCAACCGCTTATGGTGACTCGCCTTACCAGCCCCTGTCCACGTTTGCGGGCAATGAGATGTTCATCAGCATCGGCGAACTCCTAGAAACGGGGCTTCTCGGCCACAATGAGGTCGAGGACCTCAAGACGCTGCCGAGGAATTCGGTCGACTACGGTGCATTGATTCCGATCAAGCGTCGTCTGCTTGAAACGGCTGCGGAACGCTTCCGATCGAAAGCCAGCGACGCAGCAAAAGACCAGTATGCCGCGTTTCTCGAAGCACACGACGCGACCTGGCTGCACGACTATGCCGTATTTCGAATTCTCAAGACCCGCCATGACGAGCGACCGTGGCCCGAATGGCAGCCTGCGTTCGTGCGCCGGGAGCGCAAGGCGCTGCATGAGCTTGAGACCGATGCGGCAGAGCAAATCGCTACGATCAAGGTCATCCAGTTCCTGTTCTACCAGCAGTGGAAACGTCTGCGAGACTACGCGCACGAAAACGGGATAACGCTGTTCGGCGACATGCCGATCTGCATTGCACTGGATAGCTCGGATGCCTGGGCGAACCGTGAAATCGTACGTATCGACGAAGATGGCTACCCCGCAAACGTCGCCGGCGTTCCACCCGATTACTTTAGCGAAGACGGCCAGCTGTGGGGCAACCCCCTCTATAACTGGGACAACCATGCGGCCAACGGTTACCAATGGTGGGTGGATCGCCTGCGCGCATCGTCCGAACTTGCAGATATCGTTCGTATCGACCATTTTCGGGCGTTCGAGTCTTACTGGTCGGTGCCGGCCGACTCCGAAACCGCCCGCATCGGTGCATGGGAACCGGGTCCCGGGGATGCGATCTTTGACGCGATGCGAAACGCGCTCGGCCAGTTACCCATAGTTGCCGAGGACCTCGGCGTAATTACTCCGGCAGTGGAAGAACTGCGCGATCGCCACCAGATTCCGGGGATGCGGGTGCTGCAATTCGATGTTTGTGACGATGGCTTTGAGTTGTCGGATGTGGGGGAAAACAGCGTCTGCTACACGGGTACCCACGACAACGACACGACCGTCGGCTGGTTTCACGGCAGCCCCGACGACAATCGCAGCAAGGATGAGATCGACCGCACGCGGAAAGCCGTTGTGGATGTGACTCATGGGGAGGCCGGGACCATCCACGCGGATCTCATCAGGGCCGCATTCTCCACAGATGCGCGCCTCGCGATCGCGCCGATGCAGGACTACCTCGGCCTCGGCTCGGAGGCTCGCCTCAACACACCGGGAACACCGGGAGGAAACTGGCGCTGGCGGGTCCTTGATGCACAATTGACGCCCGAAGTTTGCGACAATGTTGCATCGATGGTCATCGCCTCCGGGCGCGGGTTGCCTCACAATGGAACAAAACAACAATGAGTACGCGCGCCACGTCAGCCTGCTGACTCGGGACACGCTGGCTTTGGTTCTTGCAGGGGGACAAGGTTCGCGGCTCCGCGAACTCACGACGTGGCGCGCAAAGCCGGGTCTGCACTTTGGCGGCAAATTCCGCATCATCGATTTCCCACTCTCCAACTGTATCAACTCGGGCGTCCGCCGCATCGGCGTACTGACCCAGTACAAGGCGCACTCACTGATACGACATCTCGTTCACGGCTGGTCCTGGTTTCGCGCCAGCAAGCGCGAATTCGTCGAGATTCTGCCGGCATCGCAACGTGTCGGTGGCGAGTGGTATCGCGGCACGGCCGACGCCATCTATCAGAACCTGGATATCATTCGCACTCACTCCCCCCGGTTTGTCCTGGTGCTTGCCGGCGACCACGTTTACAAAATGGACTACGGACCTTTTCTGGCCATGCACGACGAGCTGGATGCCGACATGACGGTCAGCTGCGTCGAGGTTCCTGTTGAAGAGGCCGCCGGTGAACTCGGCGTGATGACCGTCGATGAGTCGGGCCGTGTCATCGCCTTCGACGAGAAGCCGGAACAGCCGAACTCGATTCCCGGCAAGCCGGGTATCTGCCTGGCATCCATGGGCAACTATATTTTCAACACGGAGTTCCTCTACGAACAGGTGATCAAGGATGCCGACACAACGGAGAGTGTGCACGACTTCGGCCGCAACATTATCCCTGGCATCATTGACGATTATCGTGTCTATGCGTATCCGTACAACGACCCGGTCACCGGAAAACAGGCCTACTGGCGGGATGTCGGAACGCTCGATGCCTACTGGTCGGCGAACATGGAACTGGTGTCCGTGTCACCACAACTCAATCTTTACGACACCGACTGGCCCGTGAATACCCACCAGTGGCAATCGCCACCGGCAAAGTTCATCTTCGACGAAGATGAACGGCGCGGAACGGCCATCCAATCCATGGTATCCGGCGGTTGTGTGGTTTCCGGCGCGGAAGTCCGGGGTTCGATGCTCTTTTCCAGGGTGCGTGTAAACGACCGCAGCCTGGTGGTCGATTCCGTGATCCTTCCGGATGTCGTGATCGGAGAAAACTGCCGCATCAACCGAGCAATCATCGACCGGGGCGCGGTAATAGAGGCCGGCACCGTGATCGGTGAGGACCACGACGCCGATCGCCAGCGCGGCTTTCGCGTAACCGACTCCGGCCTGACGCTGGTCACGCCCGACATGCTCGGTCAGAGCCTGCACTTTACTCGCTAGTAAGAAATGCCATGACAGCAAACAGGGAAGTTTTGTTCGTGGCCGCCGAGAACGGCGCATTGCGTGGCGGCAAAGTCGGCGGCGTAGCGGATGTCGTTCGCGACCTGCCGGCTGCACTGGACAACCATGGCTGGACTGCGACGGTCATTACGCCGGCATACGGGGTTCTGCACAAACTCGACGGTGCAACGCAACTGGCGTCGGTTCGCGTGGCATTTGCCGGCGCTACGGAACGCGCCGACATCTGGCAGGTACCGGGTAGTTTCCCCAGGGTACGTAACCTGGTCATCGATCACCCGCTGTTTGCGCAGGGTGGTTCCGGGCGGATCTACTTCAGCGATGAGCCGAACCGGCCCTTCGCCACGGACGCGAGCAAGTTCGCCTTCCTGTGCGCCACGGTCGCTACCTGGCTGAATGAAGGCGAAGAGGAAGAGCTGCCCGACGTAGTACACCTGCACGACTGGCATGCCGCTTTCTACTGTCTGCTGCGCGCGTTTTCGGAGCATCACGAGAAACTGCGCCATCTACGGACGGTGTTTACGATCCATAACCTGTCCTACCAGGGAACGCGGCCGCTTCGTGGCGACGAGTCGTCGCTGGAGACATGGTTTCCGGAGCTGCGCTACGAGCCGGACTCGGTGCGCGACCCGCTGTATTCGGACTGCATCAATCCCATGGCAACGGCTATTCGTCTGGCCGATACGATCAACACCGTGTCGCCGACCTACGCGCGGGAAATCTGCGAAACGAGCAATCCAGCGAAGAGTTTTATCGGCGGCGAAGGGCTTGAAGAACTGCTGCGGCAGGCCGCCTCCGAAGACCGTCTTGTCGGTGTGTTGAACGGCTGCTACTACGATCAGGCAACGGTATCCATGGGATGGTCCCAGCTGTTGCCGGCAATGCGTCAGCAGGTCGCAAGCTGGGCCAATGCGCAGCCCGCGAACCCGATTCACGAGCTCGCCGGATCGCGACTTCGGCATCTGGGCGACGAAAAACCACGCACCGTTTTGACCAGTATCGGAAGGCTGGTTGCTCAAAAAGCCACGCTGCTGATAGCCGCCGGTAAAAGCGGCAGACCTGCGCTCGAAGAGATTGCAGGCTTGCTCGGCGACGATGAGGTTCTGCTGATTCTCGGCAGCGGCGAACCAGAGTACGAGCGGGCGATACACGAAATTGCAGAACGCAACGCAAACATCGTGTTTCTCTGCGGTTATTCCGAAGCGCTCGCAGACCCGCTGTACCAGCACGGCCACCTGTTTCTGATGCCATCGAGTTTCGAGCCCTGCGGCATCAGCCAGATGTTGGCCATGAGGGCGGCCGTGCCTTGTGTCGTGCACGGCGTCGGTGGACTTGGCGATACCGTGGAAAACGGACGTACGGGATTCGTATTCACCGGCGACGATCTTGAGTCCCAGGCCGACGCCTTCGTCGCAACGACCGGCCGCGCACTTGATCTGCGGCGCGAGCAGCCGGAAGCCTGGGAACAGATCTGCACTGCCGCTGCCACCAGACGTTTCGACTGGGAGCACTCGGCCGCGACGACGATTCGGGACGTCTACGGGAATGGCGATGACTGAGACACAGGTGCTTTCTGCCATTATCGCCGGCGAGCATTGCGATCCGTTCGCGGTACTCGGACCGCACCGGGCGGGCCGAATGCGGGTGGTGCGTACGTTTCAGCCGGACGCTGTCGCCTGCGCACTCATCGACCGTGACGGCAGGATCATCGGATCGATGACGAAAATCCATGCCGGCGGAATCTTTGCGGGTGAACTGCCCGCACGCACGCGACGCTACGCCTTTCGCGTCACACCGGAGTCCGGCAATCAATTCGACATTGAGGACCCGTATCGGTTTCCCTCGACACTCGGCGAGATGGACTTGTACCTGCTTGGCGAGGGTTCCGATCAAGACGTCTTCAGGAAGCTCGGCTCGCATGTCACCCGTATCGCCGGAGTTGCCGGGACACGTTTCGCGGTCTGGGCACCGAACGCGTCTCGCGTCAGTGTCGTGGGCGAATTCAACCACTGGGACGGCCGACGCCACGTGATGCGACTGCACCCGGGAAACGGTATCTGGGAGATGTTCATTCCGGGCGCTGGTCACGAGGCGAAGTACAAGTACGAAATTCAGGGCGGCGACGGCAAACTGCTGCCGCTGAAGTCTGACCCCTACGCGACTTACCACGAACCGCCACCCGGCAATTCCTCGGTGGTGTTCGACAGCCGCTACCGGTGGACCGACGACGCCTGGATGCAGCGCCGTTCGGCGACGCCTGCGATGGACCAGCCGATTGCCATCTACGAAGTCCATCCGGGTTCCTGGCGGCGCACAGACGACGGCGGCTACCTGAGTTACCGCGCGCTGGCTGACGAACTGGTCGGCTATGTCAGTGATATGGGCTTCACGCATATCGAGCTGCTGCCCGTATCCGAGCATCCGTTCGACGGGTCCTGGGGCTATCAGCCGATTGGCCTGTTCGCACCGACGCAGCGATTCGGCACGCCGGATGACTTCCGCTATTTCGTCGACCGCTGCCACGCAGCCGGGATCAGCGTCATTGTCGACTGGGTGCCGGCGCACTTCCCGAAAGACGAACACGGCCTCGCCCGCTTCGACGGTTCCGCGCTGTATGAGCACGCCGATCCTCGCAAGGGCGAGCACGCCGACTGGGGCACTTTAATCTTCAACTACGGCCGCCGCGAGGTCGTCAACTACCTGATTGGCAGCGCGCTCTACTGGATCAGGGAGCTGCACATCGATGCAATTCGCGTCGACGCCGTCGCATCAATGCTGTACCTCGACTATTCGCGTAAGGACGGCGAGTGGATACCAAACGAACACGGCGGTAACGAAAACCTTGAGGCTGTCGATTTCCTGAAGCGTTTTAACGGTGAAATCCACGCCGCCGGCGCATCCACGTTCGCGGAAGAGTCGACCGCCTGGCCCGGCGTATCGCGCCCGGTCGAGGCCGGTGGCCTCGGCTTCACCTATAAATGGAACATGGGCTGGATGAACGACACGCTGTCCTACATGTCCGAAGATCCGGTGCACCGCAAACATCATCACGACAAGATGACCTTCGGCCTGGTGTACGCCTTTGACGAGAACTTCGTGCTGCCGCTGTCACATGACGAAGTGGTGCACGGCAAGCGGTCGATCCTCGGCCGCATGCCCGGAGATGAATGGCAGCAGTTCGCGAACCTGCGTGCCTACTATGCGGCCATGTATGCACACCCCGGCAAGAAGCTGCTGTTTATGGGCAATGAAATAGCGCAATCAGGTGAGTGGAACCACGATCAGTCACTGGACTGGCACCTGCTCGACCGGCCGCTGCATGCCGGCGTGCAGACGCTGCTGCGCGATCTCAACACACTGTACCGCGGCAGCCCGGCGCTGTACGAGCTCGATTTTTCCCACGAAGGATTCGAGTGGATTGACTGGAACGACCGGGACAGCAGCGTTTTATCCTGGCTGCGCCGCGATAACTCCGGCAACTTCGTCATCGCAGTCTGTAACCTGACGCCGATCATCCGGGAAAACTATCGAATCGGGGTTCCGACCGGCGGCAGCTACCGGGAAATCCTGAACACCGACAGCGGACGCTTCGGCGGCAGTGACGTCACGAACGACCGGATAACAAGCAGCGGCGTGCCGCAACACGATCGGCCGGATTCAATAGAACTGCGCCTGCCGGCCCTCGCAACCCTGATATTAAGACCCGAAAACGGAGCCTGATGCATGCCCGCTAAATCGAAAAAACAAGCTACCCCGACAGCGCTGCCGCGACGTAAGGACCTGCCGATGACCGCGGACGCTATCCTGAAGGACTTTTCGCACTATTTCGGTCGTATGCTGGGACGCCGCAGCGTCAGCACCGAATCACCCTTCATCTATCAGGCGGTCGTGTACGCCGCACGCGACCGACTGATGGAACGCTGGGGAAAGACCAGCGATGCGATCGAGGCCAGGGATTACCGGCGCGTATCCTACCTGTCGCTGGAGTTCCTGATGGGCCGGCTGCTGCGTAACGCACTGCTCAACCTCAGTATTGAAGACGAAACGGCCGCGGCACTCAATCGCATCGGTCTTGATCTTGAAGATATCTACGAACGGGAAAAAGACGCAGGCCTTGGCAACGGCGGGCTCGGACGGCTGGCCGCCTGTTTTCTCGACAGCTGCGCAACGCTGGCCCTGCCAGTTGTCGGTTACGGCATCCGCTACCAGTACGGCATGTTTCACCAGCGGATAGATAACGGCTATCAGGTCGAAGACCCGGACTCCTGGTTGCGCGAGGGTTTCCCCTGGGAAATAGAGCGCATCGAATATACGCAGACGGTCAAGTTCGGCGGTCGCAGTAACAGCTATACGGACAATGCAGGAGTTACACGTTTCCAGTGGGTCGACACACATGACGTACTGGCGATTCCCTTCGATGTTCCGGTTCCGGGTTATGAGAACGATATCGTTAATACGCTGCGACTGTGGTCGGCATCGGCAACCGACGGCTTCGATCTCGAGGAGTTTAATGCCGGGAGTTACGTCGATGCCGTGGCGTCAAAAAATGCGGCCGAGAACATCACGATGGTGTTGTACCCGAATGCTGAAACCGAAAACGGCCAGGAGTTGCGCCTCCGACAGCAGTATTTCCTCGCGTCCGCCAGCTTGCAGGACACGATCCGCTTCTGGATTCTGCATCACGGCAATGATTTCAGCGAGTTCGCCGCGAAGAACTGTTTCCAGCTGAACGATACGCATCCGGCCGTCGCCGTCGCCGAGCTGATGCGCTTGCTGATCGACGAACACGGCCTTGATTGGGATGCCGCCTGGGATATAACCCGGCGCACGATGGCCTACACCAACCACACGCTGTTGCCGGAGGCACTGGAAATGTGGCCGGTATCGATGTTCCGCCGATTGCTGCCGCGGATTCTCGATATTATTTACGAAATCAACGCGCGCTTTATCGCCGAAATCAGTCAGCGCTGGCCGGGCGACAACGAGCGGGTCCGCAGAATGTCGCTGATTCAGGAAGGCAACGATCCGATGCTGCGAATGGCTTACCTGGCGATTGTCGGAAGTTACTCGGTAAACGGTGTCGCTGCGCTGCATTCGCGATTGCTGCGCGAAGGTCTGTTCAGCGACTTTGCCGAGCTTTGGCCGGAGAAATTCAACAACAAGACCAACGGTGTCACACAGCGACGCTGGCTGGCCGCTTGCAACAAGGACCTCGCCGAACTGATCAGCGAGAAAATCGGTTCTGACTGGACGACGGAACTGACGCAGCTACAGCAGCTTGCGACGTTTGCCAACGACGCTGAATTCCAGGAACGCTGGCGTTCCGTCAAGAACAGGAACAAAGCCCGGCTCGCCAGTGACATCGAACGCAAAACCGGACTGCGGGTATCGACAGACACTATTTTCGATGTTCAGGTCAAACGCATTCACGAGTACAAGAGACAGTTACTGAACCTGCTGCATGTCGTACACCTGTACGACCGGATTCGCCGCGGCAAAGGCGAAGCCATTGTGCCGCGCACGATAATTATCGGCGGTAAGGCAGCGCCTGGCTACACCATGGCGAAAAACATCATCAAGTGTATTAACAACGTTGCGCGGGTGATCAACTCCGACCCCGCGATGGCCGGCAAACTACAGCTGGTCTTCTACCCGGACTACAACGTGTCTGCCATGGAACTTATCTGCCCGGCGGCAGACTTGTCCGAACAGATTTCGACCGCGGGCAAGGAAGCATCTGGCACCGGCAACATGAAGCTCATGATGAACGGCGCACTGACCATCGGCACGCTGGATGGCGCCAACGTCGAGATTCGCGATGCCGTCGGTGCCGAGAATTTTTTCCTTTTTGGCCTGACGGTTGAGGAAATCGCAGCATTGCACGGACAATACGAGCCGCAGGCTATTATCGATAAGGACGATGATTTCAAGCGCGTCATGGAACTGCTGGACAGCGGACATTTCAATCGCTTCGAGCCCGCTTTGATGGACAGTATTACGCAATCGATCCGTGAGCCCGCTGACGCCTGGATGATCGCCGCAGATTTCCGTTCCTTTGTGGACGCGCAGGCGGCTGCAGCTACCGCTTATACCGACGAGCCGCACTGGACGGCGATGAGCATCCTGAACACCGCGGCATCAGGCCGCTTCTCCACCGATCGCACGATGCACGACTACAACGACGATATCTGGCACCTCGAGCCCGTGGTTCTTGCCAAAGAATGATTCAACTCGGCTCGACACCGGATACTGACGGCACGCACTTCGCGCTCTACTCCGGCATCGCCGAAGACGTCGAACTATGCTTCTTCAACGCGGCCGGGGATCAGACACACACCCAGCTACTGTCAAATTGTGATGCTGGCATCTGGCACGACTTTGTGCCGAAGTGTCGCGCGGGGCAACGTTACGGCTATCGCGTACACGGACCATGGGCGCCGGAGCGGGGTTCGCGCTGCAACCCGTCGAAACTGATGCTCGACCCTTATGCGCGACGTATCGACGGCGAGCTCGTTTGGCACGACGCCGTATTCGATTATCAGCAGCGAGACGATAACGAAACGCTCATCCCCTGCACGAAGGACAGCGCACCCTGGGTTCCCTTTTCCGTCGTTTGCGATCCCGCCTCCCCGTCGCCGCACCAGCGCCCACGGGTACCCTGGAAGGAGACCATCTTTTACGAGTGCAACGTTCGCGGTTACACGATGCTGCACCCGGGAGTTCCCGACGATGACAAAGGGAAGTTCGCGGGGATGAAAAACGCAGAGGTACTTGCCTATATCAAGGCCCTTGGTATCACCTCCATCGAACTGATGCCGCTGCAGTCTTTCGTCGACGAACATCACCTGGCACAACAGAATCTGAGAAACTTATGGGGCTATAACACCGTCGGCTTCTTTGCGCCGATGTCACGCTACGCCGGCGGCGATCCTGTTAGTGAACTCTGCGATATGGTTCGCGCAATGCACGATGCAGGGCTGGAAGTCATCCTTGACGTTGCCTACAACCACACCGGCGAGGCGGGTTTTCACGGTCCCAGCCTGTCTTTTCGGGGCATCGACAATCTCACCTACTATCGTGTTGACCGCGAGAATCCTGCGCTGTACATAAACGACACCGGCTGCGGTAATACGCTGAACGTCGACCATCCGCGCGTTAGAGAACTCGTTCTCGACAGCCTCGCTTACTTCGCCGAAACGATCGGCGTCGACGGTTTTCGTTTCGACCTCGCTTCGATACTGGGCCGGCACGAGCACGGTTTTTCGACGACACATCCGTTGCTCGGGGCGATCAGCAGCGACCCCAGGCTCGACAAGCTTAAGCTGATTGCCGAACCCTGGGATCCCGGTCCCGGAGGCTACCAACTCGGACAGTTTCCATCGCGATGGGCCGAATGGAACGACAAGTACAGGGATACCGTCCGACAATTCTGGCGCGGCGACCACGGTATGAGCGGTTCCGTTGCGCAACGCGTACACGGATCGGCCGATATTTTCGATGCCAACGATCGCCCACCGTTTGCCAGTATTAACTTCATCACCAGTCACGACGGCTATACGCTGACCGACGTAGTCAGCTACGAGCAGCGGCATAACGAAGCGAACGGCGAAGACAACCGCGATGGCCACACCCACAACTACAGCTGTAACTACGGCGAGGAAGGTGAAACCGGTGACGCGCAGCGCAACGCCCTGCGCCGCCGACAACGCCTCAACATGCTGGCGACGCTGCTGTTGTCTCAGGGCACACCGATGTTGCTTGGCGGGGACGAATTCGGCAACTCGCAGCAGGGAAACAACAATGCCTACGCGCAGGACAATCCGCTCGGCTGGCTGAACTGGTCCGCATTGCGAACCGACGCAGAATTCACCGATCAGGTGCGTGAGCTGATCTGGCTGAGGCGCGAGACGCCGTTATTGCGACTACAGGAATACGTGCACGATAGCTTGCCGGTTCAGGGTGGCCGCTTCGAAATTCGCTGGATAAACGCCGCCGGTGAAATCAAACACGACGACGAATGGTCGGACAGCCGGTCGTTCTCGCTATTGATCAGCGAATACGGAAAAGGCAAGTCCGAAGTCTCACTCGCCATCTCCATCAACAGTTTTCACGAAGCCGCCACACTCGAACTACCCGCTTCAAAACGCGCGTGGCGAGTAATCTTCGCCAGCGGCAACTACGATGAAACGCCACAGTCGGGGACGACCTCGCTGACGCTGGAAGGCCGGACGATCGCGTTGCTACGCCGCGAAAAAAGGTAGGCGTGAAAAAGGGCTCAGGGCCCTTTCACGCTACCGCGTGGCCGTCGCGCGCCTCGAGCAGGCGATACCAGTCTTCCCGCTCGTAGTCGACGTCCAGTGCCCGCAAGGCGGCTTCGATTCGGGAAAGCGTTGTTGAACCGACAATAGGTACAATGCCGGCCGGGTGCCTGAGGAGCCAGGTCAGGGCGATAACGGTCGGATCAACGCCATAGTGCTGTGCCTGCCGGTCGGCCTCATCTTTGACCCGCCTGGTCGTCTGCTCGGAAAACTCGCTGCCCCATGCGGGATAAGCAATGCCCGCAATCGGGCACCACGCGAGCGGCGTCATCTGCGCCATCATGCATTGATCCAGCGTGCCGTCACGCAGTGCAGTGACGTTGTCGATATTTATTTCTACCTGATTAGCCTGCAGATGGAAACGAGTCGCCGACTGCAGCAACGACAACTGCGACGGTGAGAAATTGCTGACACCGAAGTGAGCGACCTTGCCCGACCGATGCAGCCGATCAAACACCGTCGCAACTTCGCAGGCATCCATCAGATAGTCCGGCCGATGCAACAGCAGAAAATCGATCTGCTCGATACCCAGGCGCTGCAATGAACCTTCGACGCTGGCCATGAGATGGCCTGCCGAAAAGTCGTAGCGGCCCAGCACCGACGTCGCATCATCGACGGGCGCAGGACGAATGCCACACTTCGTGAGAATAGTGAGGTTGTCGCGCAGCGAGGGAGACGCCTTGAGTACCTCGCCAAACAGAGTTTCACAGGCACCTTGCGCGTAGATGTCCGCATGATCGAACAAGGTATAGCCGCTGTCTACCGCCGTTTGAACCGCGCGCTTACCTTTGTCTCGATCACCGGCACTGCCGTCACCGACCAGGCGCATGCAACCGAACGCCAGCCGCGATACGGCTATACCGCTATTGCCGAGTTGTATGGATTCCATCGCGTTATCCTGTCTGTTTATAGAGGCAATGCCGTCGAATACTTGACTCGACGCAGCACAAACGTCGAACTCGCGGAACGCACAGCCGCGTGCTTTAAAATCTGCGCATTCAGAAACTCATTGTATGCATCCATGTCCGCAACCAGTACATGCAACACATAGTCACGATCACCGGATACCGAAAAACACTCAGTGACCTCCGGGAGTAAGGACACATGACGCTCGAAGCCCTGGCGATTTTCATCGGTGTGCTCGGTCATCGCGACCAGTACCAGCACCTGGATATTGAAACCGGCAATTTTCGGATTGAGAATAGCTACCTGGCGCTCGATCAGGCCCGCTTCCTCAAACTCACGAATGCGGCGCCAGCACGAGGTTCTGGACATGCCGGCAAGTTCCGCCAGGTCACCCTGAGGACGCGTTGCATCGCTCTGCAGTTCTTTCAGGAGACGCCGGTCAGCTCGGGATAGGTTCATCTTGATATTATGCCCGTTTTTTGGAGTTTATTGAAACATATGTTTCCGTAAATCGACATTAACAGCGCAACATGGACACAAATTCTCGATAAACCGCGCATACTGTCGAAAATCACTGCAACAAACTGGATAACGCAATGGCCGACCTATTTGACAACCCCATGGGCCTCGACGGTTTCGAATTCGTCGAGTACGCGTCCCCGGAACCCGGCGTCCTCGAAGCCGCCTTCAAACTGCTTGGCTTCACGGAGGTTGCGCAGCACCGCTCCAAGGACGTCACGCTTTGGCGGCAGGGCGGCATCAACTTCATCATCAACAAGGAGAAGTACAGCCACGCCTACTATTTCGCGCAGGAGCACGGACCGTGCGCCTGCGGCATGGCTTTTCGCGTCAAAGACTCGCACACGGCCTACACGCGCGCGCTGGAACTCGGCGCGCAGCCGGTAGAGATCCCCACCGGCCCGATGGAGCTGCGGCTCCCGGCCATCAAGGGCATCGGTGGTGCAACGCTGTATCTGATCGATCGCTATCAGACCGGTTCGACGATTTACGATATCGACTTCGACTTCATCGACGGCGTCGATCGCCACCCCGAGGGCTGTGGCTTTACGGAAATCGACCACCTGACGCACAACGTTTACCGCGGCCGCATGCAGTTCTGGGCGGACTACTACGAGAAACTGTTCAATTTCCGCGAGATTCGCTACTTCGATATCAAGGGCCAGCACACAGGCCTGCTTTCCAAGGCCATGACTGCACCGGACGGTCGTATCCGTATCCCGCTCAACGAGGAAGCCTCACAGGGCGTGGGCCAGATCGAAGAATATCTGATGGCCTTCAACGGCGAAGGTATCCAGCATATCGCCCTGGGCTGCGACGATCTCTACGCCTGCTGGGACCGACTGAAAAAACAGGGGCTTGAGTTCATGACGGCGCCGCCGGGAGCCTACTACGACATGCTCGACGAACGCTTGCCGGGACACGGTGAACCGCTCCAGGAGATGCAGTCCCGGGGTATTCTTCTCGATGGCACGACAGAAGGCGGTGAGCCGCGCTTGTTGCTGCAGATATTTTCGGCGAACATGGTCGGACCGACGTTCTTCGAGTTCATCCAGCGCAAGAAAGACGAGGGCTTCGGCGAAGGAAACTTCAAAGCCCTGTTCGAATCGATTGAACGCGATCAGGTTGCTCGCGGTGTTGTAAAAGCAGAGGCCTGATGGGAGCACACATGAAACTGAAACGAATACACCACGTTGCATACCGCTGCAAGGACGCGAAGGAAACCGTTGAGTTCTATCAACGGGTTCTCAATATGGAATTTACAGTAGCGTTCGCCGAGGATCAGGTCCCCTCAACGAAGGAACCCGATCCCTACATGCATGTGTTTCTTGAGTGCGGTATGGGTAATGTACTGGCGTTCTTCGAACTGCCGACACGTGCCGATATGGATCGCGATCACAATACACCGGCCTGGGTGCAGCACATCGCCTTTGAAATCGAGGATTACGAGACCCTGCTGGCCGCGAAAGAGCATATCGAGGCAGAAGGACTCGATGTCATCGGCCCGACCAATCACGGCATCTTCCAGTCGATTTATTTTTTCGACCCGAACGGGCACCGCCTCGAGCTGGTCGCCAATACGCATACGCAGGAACAGATAGACGAGTTGAAACGCGTTGCTCCGGCGATGCTTGAGGAATGGAGCCAAACCAAGAAGGCGCCACGTCACGCGGCATGGCTGCATGAGCTTGAATTCAGAGGTGACGAACAGTGAAACTCGCATCCTTGAAACACGGCCGCGACGGGCAGCTCGTTGTCGTATCCAATGACCTGACTCGCTATACCGCGGTCGCCAGCGTTGCAGCAACGATGCAGGCCGCGCTGGACGACTGGGCCAACGCGCGCCCGGCGCTCGAGGCCGTTGCCAGAGAGCTCCAGGCGGGAGGCGGCGAAAGCTTCGATCAGGCCACCTGCGCTTCGCCGTTACCGCGCGCGTATCAGTGGGCGGACGGTTCGGCTTACGTCAATCATGTTGAATTGGTTCGTAAAGCCCGTGGCGCAGAGTTGCCGGACTCCTTCTGGACCGACCCGCTGATGTACCAGGGCGGCTCCGATTCTTTCATCGGCCCGCGCGATAACATAGCGATGGCGGACGAGGCCTGGGGCATCGACTTCGAGGCTGAAGTCACGGTCGTTACCGACGACGTACCGATGGGCGTTTCCGCGGCCGATGCCGTTGCACATATTCAACTCATCATGCTGGTCAACGACGTCTCCCTGCGCGGCCTGATTCCCGGCGAACTCGCGAAGGGCTTCGGGTTCTTTCAATCAAAACCGTCGAGTGCATTCTCGCCGGTTGCGATCACGCCGGACGAGCTCGGCGATCGCTGGAAGAATGCGAAGGTGCATCTGCCGTTGCTGTCGTCGCTCAATGACAAGGCCTTTGGCAAACCCGAGGCCGGTGTCGATATGACCTTCGATTTCGGGCAACTTATCGCGCACGCGGCAAAGTCGCGGCCACTCTGTGCAGGCACGATCATCGGCTCAGGCACGGTATCCAACTTGCTGGACGGCGACCCCGGCAAGGCCATCGGCGATGGCGGTGTCGGTTACTCCTGTATCGCGGAAATACGCACCATTGAGACGATTCTCGACGGTAAGGCGAGAACGCCATTCATGCAGTTCGGCGATCGCATTCGCATCGAAATGTTCGACACCGATGGCGCCTCGATTTTCGGAGCTATCGATCAGGTCGTGGAAAAGTATCCGGGTTGATGTCGATCAAACTCTACAGTTACTGGCGATCGTCGGCAGCGTATCGGGTACGTATTGCTCTGAACTTCAAGGGCCTGGATCACGAAATCGTGCCCGTATCGCTCGCACCCGGTGAAGCGGAGCACCGCAAAACCGCGTACCGCGAGAAAAACCCGCAGATGCTGGTACCGTTTCTTGAGGACGGCGAACTGGCTGTCGGCCAGTCGATGGCGATGCTCGAATACCTTGAAGAAACCTATTCCGAGGTAAAACTGCTGCCGGAATCTCAGCCGCTGCGAAGTCGGGTTCGAGCATTCTGCAATGCTATCGCCTGCGACATACACCCGCTCCTGAATCTCAGAGTCCTGCAATACATCAAAACCGAGTTCGGCAAGGACCCTGAAGGACACTGGTATGGCCACTGGATAAGCGAAGGGTTTACGGCACTGGAGACACTCGCAAGCGATGGACCGTATGTTTTCGGCAAGGATATTAGCTTGGCCGACGCACTACTTGTCCCGCAAATCTACAACGCCCGCCGATTTGAAATACCGCTGCATGAATATCCCAAACTGCTCGCAACGGTTGACCGCTGCAATCAACTCAAGGCCTTTAAGGACGCTGCACCGGAACGCCAGCAAGACGCCCCAGGCCGCTAGTTTTGGCGGCTTAGTCTTCGACTATCAGATCGGCGTGAGCTTCCGACCAGGCCAGGATGAGTGCATCGCCTGCCGCGATTTGCTCCGCAGACAGACTGTCCGCAACCGTATCCCGCTTTGCGCTGGCGCCGGAATCACCACGCAGATAGGCAAGGCTGAACCATTTGTACGCGAGTAGTGGATCGTAGTCGTCAGAATAGTCCATCGCGTAGAAACGCCCCAGCGCCAGCATCGCTTCGCTTACGCCCTGCTCTGCGGCAAGTGAAAACAGCTTCATCGCTTCGGCGTCGCTCTGCGGCACTCCCCAACCATTCTGGTGCATTACCGCCAGCTTGCATTGCGCCTCTGCATGCCCCTGCCCCGACGCAAGTCCGTACCACTTGATCGCCTGCGCATCGTCCATCGCGACACCGAAACCATTGCCATACATTTGACCGAGCCCGAACTGGCCCTCAGCGTCGCCGGCTTCTGCAAGCGGCTGCCACGCTGCCAGGGCGGTTTCGTAATCGCCGGATTGAAAAGCGTCCAGGCCTTTTTGGGCGTCGCCGCGTGAAGCCGGCGGCGCGAGCATCACAGACATGGCGGCGACGATGAACAGAGCGTTTCGCATGCGTCCGACCCTTAATACTGTTGGCGCCGAAGGCACCAGAGTGACACTAGCTAGCATACTCTCATAAATTGCCCGGAAGATTCGGGCTTCTACCTACATTTCGCCCGCGGCCATGGCCGCAGTGAGCTTTCTGACATCAAACGACCAGCGGTGAAACCCGGTTCAGCAACTCGCGAACGGCACTCATCGCGGCAAGCGCAGAAGACTTGGGGTTATCCGGCAGGGAACGCCCGCGCACTCGAAACTCGAAACTGCCAAAATCGCCTTCGGCGAGCACTTCATGAATGTTCTCGGTAACGTCCGGATCGGCAATGAGTTCCACCTGGGTATCGTCAAACCCTAAACCCGCCAGGGCGACCGATGCTGCGACGTTGGCATTCTTGGGGTAAGCAAGCGCGGCCTCGCGCGCTGTACCGGAAAAGTGAACGCTGGCAGTGGTCAGGTTGGCGAGATCCAGCCGGTCTTCCGCAGGCGACCCCAACCAGCTCGCTGGCGGCTTTCGTCCGCGATAGATTACGCTCTTCAGCCCGCCGACACGTGCAGCCGACAGCACGTCCAGGGCGCCGATGGCACCCGATACGACTCGT
The DNA here is from genome assembly GCA_021773035.1 of Woeseiaceae bacterium. Lineage (GTDB taxonomy): Bacteria > Pseudomonadota > Gammaproteobacteria > Steroidobacterales > Woeseiaceae > UBA1847. The sequence continues at coordinate 195,374 of JAJFKU010000063.1, read as the reverse complement.
AGTTGAGCGGCAGAGGACTCTGCCGCCACAGACAGACGCTGCAGCAGCCTCGCATCGGCCAACGCGCCGGAGGATACGGTGGCGAGATCGATCCCGGCGGCCAGAATTTGCTCTCCGTGCTGTATCAGTGCCGCATGGCCGGCACAATCCAAAACCAGGTCAGGCCGACAGGGAAAGTCTTCGACGGTAAAGCACAGCGGCGTGCCGTGACCAAAAACCGCCTTCGCATCCGGCTCTGCGCCAGGCTGGATAACGACGAAAGCGACCGAGATCCCGGCTTCCGTATCCAGGCTCCTCGCCACAAATCCCGCGATCGCACCGCAGCCAATGATTGCGATCTTCTTCATCGTTTCGCGCTCAATTCCATGCGGCTTACAGGTCTGTTCGAATTGAGAATAGTTCCGGAAAGAAGCTGATCTCCAGGGCCCGCTTGAGAAACGGTACGCCTGACGAACCACCGGTTCCCTTTCTGTTACCAATGATCCTTTGTACGGTGTACATGTGTTTGTAACGCCACTGCTGAAACGCATCTTCGATGTCGACCAGTTTCTCGCCGAGCTCATAGAGTTCGAAGTACTTGTCCGAGTTCCTGTAAATATCAAGCCACGCCTGTTTCACGGACTCGTTCGACTCGTACGGTTGTGTAAAATCACGATCGACACATTCGTCGTCAATATTGAAGCCCGATGCGCGCAGTTTTCCAATAACGACGTCATACAAGCTTGGCGAATGCAGAATCTTCGCCAGCCCATCGTATACCTCAGGATCGTGGCGGTGAACTTCGATCAGCCCCGAGTGCTTGTTGCCCAGAAGGAACTCGAGCTTTCGATAGGAATACGACTGAAACCCCGACGCTGGTCCGAGCTTATCCCGAAACTTGAGGTAGTCGACGGGCGTCATCGTCGACAGAATGCTCCAGGTCTGGGTGAGCTGATTGAGAATCAGTTTGACCCGGGCAACAACCTTAAACGCATGTCGAAAATCGCCTTCCTGGATATTCCGGATGGCCGCATCCAATTCGTGACCCGCCAGTTTCATCCACAGCTCACCCGCCTGGTGAATGACGATAAACAGCATCTCATCGTGCTCGGATGATAGCGGGTGCTGAGCGTTCAGTACTTCATCCAGATGCAGGTAATCGCCATAGCTCATGCGATTTCGCAAATCCTTGTGGATGGAATCCTCAAGCGCTCGAAAGTTCTCTGGCTCCTTACTCATCTATTCACTCCGAGCTTTGCTGTCGATAATCTGCTGAGTTCGTCGTAGACGAATTCTTCAGTCCAGACGTTTTCGATGTCCGGTATTTGCATTATTTCGTCCATAATTTCTTTCTGTACATCGCCCGTGCGCAGTGCCTCCGCGTAGGGAATATCCGGCGAGAACGTGACCATCGAGTAAAGCGGCGTCCAAAGCTCGGGGTGTTCGGCATGAAACTTCGCCTCAATCTTCTTTCGCAGCTGAAAGCGCTCATCGCCCGAAAGATCGCTCATTTCAACGAAGTTCCGCTTAGACAGCTCCGCGATCGCATCGCCGTTGGGTTTGCGTCGCTCCTGGTAGGCCGGGAAAATCCGCTGCCAGTCGTGGTCCAGCGCCACAATCAGATCGTTTAACTCCGCGCAATCCTCGAATCCGGCATTCATCCCCTGCCCATAGAACGGAACGATCGCATGGGCGGCATCCCCGATGAGGCCGACTTTGTTGTTAAACGTCCACGGGTATACGTGTACCAGAAAAAGCGATGCCGCCGTTTTCTTCAAAAACTCATCGACCGGCGATTCGAGATAGTCGAGCGCATCCGAAAAATACTCACTGAAGAAATTCTCCACGGCGGGTCGGTCCTGCAATGACTCGAACGATATGTCACCCGAGTAGTTCATGAACAAGGTGCAGGTGAACGAGCCATCCGGATTGGGAAGTGCAATCAGCATGAAGTCTTTTCGCGGCCAGATATGCAGGGCGTTCTTGTCCAGCCGATGAGATCCGTCGGTGTTCCGCGGAATGGACAACTCGATGTAGCACTGCGGCATGTAGGTCTGGCTATAGCTGAAACGGGGAATCCGGTGCGCAAGGCGACGAACCTTCGAGTGCGCGCCGTCTGCGCCAAACAGGAAGTCGGCACGAACCTCGACGCTGCCGCCGCCTTCAGTCGAGAACTGCGTCGTCGCCGTCTCGAAATCGACGTCGACGAGTTTGTGTCCGAAGTGCGTACTGACGTTCGCCTCGCGCTCCGCAATGTTCAGCAGCTGCTCGTTGATACCGCCGCGGGATACGGACCAGATCGCCTCATCGCCCTTGCCGTAGGGCTGCTGCATCAGCTCGCCATTCTGGCCGTGAATACTGCGTCGGTACATTGGGGTCGCTTCGTCTTTAACGGCATCGATACCGCCGATTTTCTGCAGTGATCGCCAGCCGCGGTCAGACAATGCAATATTGATCGACTTCCCCTGATATATGGAAGTCTTCCGCGAATCCGGCCGACTCTCGTAAAGACCCACGCGGTAGCCGTGGCGGGCAAGCAGTACGGCTAGCAGCGAACCGACCGGCCCACCCCCCGCGATCGTGAAACTCGCGCTTGCCGTCATTACATGCCCTCACTGTTGGCAAGAATATGCTTGAGGGCTTCGCCAAACAGGTACACGTCCTCGAAGGAGTTGTAGAGCGGTACCGGCGCAACGCGAATCATGCACGGTTCTCTGAAATCGCTGACGATACCGGCCGCTGTCAGCCTTTCGAAAACGTCCCTTTCCCGACCCTCAATAAGCAGGGAAATCTGACAGCCACGCTTGTCAGGATCTCGGGGTGTGATGACTCTGATCCCTTCGTCAGGAAATTCCGCTGCCAGCGCGTCGATGACGAACTCGAGGTAGGCGGTCAAACTTTTGCTCTTCCTGCGAAGCGCGTCCATACCCACTTCGTCAAAGATATCGATGGCTGCCATGAGTACAGACATCGCGATAATCGGTACATTGCTCAGCTGCCAGCCTTCCGCACCTGCCATTGGCGAGAAACCGCTTTCCATGAGGAAACGCCGGTCCTTGTCGTGCCCCCACCAGCCGCCGAATCTCGGCAACTCGAAGTTTTTGCCATGCCGTTCGTGCACGAAAATCGCAGCCACATTCCCCGGACTCGCGTTGAGGTACTTGTAGGTACACCAGGCGGCGAAATCGACGCCCCATTCATGCAGCTTAAGAGGGACATTACCCGCGGCATGCGCCAGATCGAAACCGGCGATGGCGCCAACGGCATGCGTGGCGGCGCTTATCCTGGCCATGTCGAACAACTGGCCGGTAAAATAGTTGACGCCTCCCAGGAAAACCAGGGCAAGCTCGTCAGCATGTGTATCGATCGCGCCCAGAATGTCTTCTTCACGGATGATCGACTCACCTTCTCTTGGGTGAATCTCAAGAATTGCATCGTCCGGCTCAAAGCCGTGAAACCTCACCTGCGTTTCGAGCAGGTAGCGATCGGAAGGAAACATTTTTCCTTCGCTGATGATCTTGAACTTTGCAGGCGTTGGTCGATAAAAGGAGACGAACAGCAAATGCAGATTGGTCGTCAGCGAATTCATACAGACGACTTCCGAGTCCTTCGCACCGACGAGTCGCGCCATCGGCGGGGTCAGAATTTCGTGATAACTGACCCAGGGATTGCTCGCCTCGAAGTGCCCGTCGACACCGCGACTCGCCCACTCCGAAAGCTCAAGGTCAATGGCGTCACGTACACTCCTGGGCTGTAAACCCAGCGAGTTGCCGCAAAAGTACGCCGAGGTCTGCCCGTCGGCAGCCGGTAGATAGAACCGTTCGCGATAGCTGCGAAGCGGATCGAGTTCGTCTTGTCGTTGCGCAAACTCGAGTGTGTTTTGAAATTCCATGACTAGCTGTTCGCCGGCGGGATCGACACCCAGCCCTGCGGGGGTTCTTTCCCGGGATGCAGGGCACCACACGCATCGCAGGTTCGGGCAGCTTCGTCGGCATAGAACGCTTCATACAGCGGCGGCAGGTCGTTGACGATCGATTTAAGCAGAACCTCGACCCGGTAGACCCGTTCGCCGCAGTCAAAACAATACCATTCAAAAGCATCCTGCAGACCGTCCGGCCGCTTTGGCTCGATGACGAGACCGATGCTGCCAGCCATCGGTCGCTGCGGAGAATGCCGGACGTGCGCTGGCAGGAAGAAAATGTCACCTTCGCGAATGACGACGTCGTAAAACTCACCGTCATCGAAAACCTTTAACACCATGTCGCCCTCTAACTGGTAGAAGAACTCCTCCACGGGATCATCATGAAAATCCGTGCGCCGGTTCGGGCCACCGACAACGGTCACCATCATGTCCGCGTCTTCCCAGATCTGCCGGTTACCGACCGGCGGCTTCAGGAGGTGACGGTGATCGTCGATCCACTGCCGGAAATTGAAGGCGGATAGTTTGCTCATTGGCTTTCCTGGGTTCGGGACGCGTTATCACTTAGTCGGTAGTGTATTCATTGCACTTATATAGGTAAAATTGATTTTAATTCCCTATTTCATCAATTTTTCTTATGAATTCACGGCTGACGATCAAACACCTTGAGATGATTCACGCGATCGCAAAGGCCGGCACCATGACGCGTGCGGCCGAATCCCTGAACATCAGCCAGCCCGCACTCAGCAGCCGGCTTCTCGATGCCGAGAGGATTCTGCGTACCAGCCTGTTTATCCGGCGTAGCCGACGTCTTGCGATATCGGCACCCGGCCAGCTGTTGCTCAGTTCGGCAACGAAGATTCTCGAAGAGCTGTCGCGGGTCGAGAATGTGCTGCAAAATCTGCCGGATCAGGCGGGTCAGGTGCTCAGGATCGGTCTGCCGCAATACGCGTCCTTTGCCTGGCTGCCATTGGCCATGGTGAAATTCCAGGAGCGGTTTCCGAATGTCGAACTCGAAATCGTGTCGCAGGCATCGTTGCAACCGCGGATCGCGCTGCTGAGAAACGAAATCGATGTAGCGCTTGTTTCAAGTCCCAGTCGCAGCATTCAGTTTGACTCTAACCGCTTCTACTGCCGCCATCTGTTTCGCGACGAGTTCGTCGCTCTGCTTCCGACGGATCATGCCAGTGCAAACAAACCCTTCCTGATCGCCGAAGACTTCGTCGGCGAAACCTACATTACCAACAGTTCGATACCGGACGCGAACCGGGAATACGAACTGTTCTTTCAGCCACAGGCCGTGTCACCGGAACGACTGGTGCAGGTCGGTTTCACAGAGGCGGTTTTCGATCTTGTCGAGGCCGGCATCGGCACGACGATTACAACCCGCTGGATCGTCGAATCACACTCGCGGGATCGCAAACTCGTTGGACTGCCCCTGAATAAACAGGGGCTCAGCGTCCACTGGTCTGCCATTTGCTCCAGGAATCAGGTCATTGAAGAACAGGCAGAATTTCTCTCCGAGCTGATCTCGACGCACCGTGTTTCTCCGCACCGGAACCATACAGAGCGGCTCCCGGCTGTCTAAGGTGCCACAACAGCAGCCGTGGTGAAGTGGCCATTGACCTGGCGCAGGATCTGCAAAGGGTTAGCCTGCTGCAGGGCCGCCGGCAGCAATTCGTCCGGGCAATCCTGAAAAGCCACACGACGCACAAAACGTGTGATTGCACTCGTGCCGACGCTGCTTGTCGCTGGCGCCGAGGAGGCCGGATACGGGCCGCCATGATGCATGGCCGGGCACACTTCCACGCCGGTCGGAAAGCCATTCAAAACCACACGACCCACAATCCGACTGAGCCGATGAACAAGGCCCTGCGCCAATTCAGTCTCGAAACCATCGCCATGAATGGAGGCCGTCAGGTTTCCGTTTAATGCCTCGGCGACAATCAGCAACTGCGCTTCGTCATCGCACTCAACCAGTATTGCGACAGGACCGAACATCTCCTCCTGCAGTTCGGGAGATTCCAGCAACGTAGTCGCCGCAATGCGAAACAAGCTGTTGTTTGGCGTTATCGGCGAAACGGGGTTACTGCCCCCGGTCATCAGCTCAACCCGCGGATTCTTCTCGAGGGCGAGAACTTCCCTGCAAAGGGTGTCCGCCATGGCGTGATTGAGCATTACGCCTGTTGGCGCTGCTGCGACCTGCGCAGCCAGCGCGCTGGCAAAACCTTCGTCGCGAAGCGTGATCAGCAATCCTGGCGATGTGCAGAATTGTCCGCCACCCATGGCAAGCGACTGAGCCATCCCCGCGGCAATTCCCGCGCCGCGGTTTTTCAGGGCGTCCGGAAGCACGAATACAGGATTCACACTGCCCATCTCTGCAAAAACGGGAATTGGCTCAGCTCGTCGTGCCGCGATGTCCATAAGCGCGCGGCCGCCGCGAAGCGAGCCGGTAAAACCGACCGCTTTTGTCAACGGATGCTCGACCAGCATTTCGCCCAGCCTGTTTCCGACGCCTTGCAGCACGGAAATCGTGCCTGCGGGAAATCCGACCGCCGCGACTGCCCTGTCCAGGGCTCTCGCGAACAAGGCGTTCGTTGCAGGATGGCTGGGATGAGCTTTAACTATGACCGGATTCCCTGCCGCAAGCGCCGAAACGGTGTCTCCGCCCGCGGTTCCGAAGGCGAAGGGGAAATTCGATGCGCCAAATACCACGACAGGCCCTACGGGCACAAAGAGCGCGCGAATATCGGGTTTTGCGACAGGCTCTCTGTCAACAATAGCGGTATCTATAGTCGCTTCGCACCAACTGCCGTCGCGAAGCAGTTCGGCGAACTGCGCGATTTGACCGCAGGTTCGACCACGCTCACCTTCGAGGCGAGCTACGGGCAACCCGGTTTCCAGCCCGGCGACCTCGATGAGTTCGGTGCCGAGCTCGAGAATCTCCTGGGATATCCTCGCCAGAAACCCGGCAATCTCAACACCCGTTTTCTTTTCCAGCTCAAGTGCAGCTTGCCCGGCCGCTGCAAGCGCCTCATTCACATGGTCGTCCCCGCAAGTCGCGCAACGAGCAACCACATCGCCGCTTGCCGGATTGACGGACTCGAAGATTCCATCTGTTGTACTTGAAAAGCGACCGGCCACGTAAGATTGACACTCAACAATGCTCATCGCGTTTTCGCACCGGACCAGCGACTCCACCAGTTCCTGAAGCACTTCCATTCGTTTTCAATGAACGCCCGTTGCGATGCGCTGAGTGAATCGCTTTTGTTGAAGTGATAGCGGTATTCCTGGTTTCCTTCCAGCACCATCAGGTGTTTGTAGTAGAGCACCAGATCCGGGCTCTCATCGAACTTGGAAAGCACCGCCAGTGCCTGGTTCAACTCATTAGCAAGTCGCAACGCATCCGCGTCACCCTTGGCAGCGCTCAGGCAGAGGTCGACGAGCCGTAGCGTTTCCTCTGGCAAGGCATTTCCAATACCGGTTATCGCGCCTTGCGCACCGCAGTGAACGAAGCCATGAACGACCTGTGTATCGACGCCAACCATCAGCGTCAGCTCGGGGTCGCCACTGGTGATATGCTCCGCCGCATAACTCAGCGAAGCTGCGCCACCAAACTCCTTGAATCCAACAAGGTTATTATGATGAGCTCGCAGATTGTTGAACAAGTCGGCCTTGGTTTCGAAGCCGTAGTACGGGCTGTTGTAGATAACGGCCGGCAATTCCTCGGCTGCATCCAGAATCGCGGCAAAATGCTCTCGTTGCGCCGCTTGAGACGCGACCCGGGAAAGCACTCGGGGAATAACCATGAGTCCCATGGCGCCAACACGCCTCGCATGCCGTGCGAAGGCAACGGCGCGTGCCGTGTTCTGGGCGCCCGTACCAACCACGACAGGCACTCCGGCAGCGGTCAGAGCTTCAACACCCTCCAGACGCTGCGCATCGGCGAGCAGCGGCCAGTCGCCCATCGACCCACAATAGACGACCGCGCCCATCCCGGCATCGACCAGCTCGCGCCCCTTTGCGGCAAGCGCATCAAAATCCGGCTCTCCCGCCGCACTGCATGGCGTCATCAACGCCGGCATACAACCCGTGAATACGGCCTGACTATCTGTCACGATTCTTATCCTGATAAAGTTGAATAGCGATTACATCTCGTTTGATATGCGTTTTTTCAACATACGTTCTGTTAGTTGCCCTAGTACTGCGGCAGTTGTGTAATTCCACGTTCGCGTTTCTGGGCGTCGACCATCTCTTCGACGTCACGCAGCAGCTGCTTTGCGTCGTAAACGATGCCGTCTTTGATGGTGTACCTGACGCCGCCGACACGCTCCGGTTGTTGGGTTTCGTCGTTTAGCCTGACGTGGCCCGTACCATACAGCACCTTCAGATTCTGCAGAGGATTCTCATCGACGATCACCATATCGGCAAGCAGTCCCGGTCGAACGACACCGAACTGGATCGGCACGCCTTTAGGCTCGTGCAAAGCCTGTGCCGCGTGTAGCGTTGCAGCACGAATGACTTCGAGCGGCGTTAAGCCGGCCTCCTGAATCAGCTCCATTTCCTCGACGTAGCCAAAACCGTATTGATTGTAGATGAATGCTGCGTCTGCACTGACTGTGACGCGACCACCGGCATCCTTGTAGTCGTCGATGAAATCCATCCACGTACGATAAAACGCCTTCCAGGCGATTTCGTCCGCCGTAGTCCAGTCATAGTAGTAGGAACCGTGATTGACTCTGCTCGGCGTGTAAAAGTCCCACAAACTCGGAAGCGTATAGCGTTGATGCCAGTCGGCGTTACGGGCACGCATGACGTCACGGCCTGCGAGATACGCTGTCATGGTCGGATCGAGAATCGTCTTGTGATCGAGAAAGTGCTGGATGAGTTTGTTCCAGCTGTCGCTGCCTTGCAGATCGATCAGGTTCCACTGCCGCGCCACCTGGGTAAAGCGGAGTTGTTCGTCACTGTAATTCATGGCATGTGGCCACGGCTGCACGTCGTGATCGTCGTACATGGACTCAAATATTCCGTAGAAATGCGTGACAGTCCCGAGACCCATAGCAACGGCCTGTTGTGCATTTGTCTCTGCAACCATCAGCTGATTGAGATGCGCCGTGCTGCCCAGTTTATGTCGCGCAGCCTCATCGAGAACGGCTGCAAGCACGTCGGGCGGGTGGTTAAAAATCTTGATCCCGTCAATACCTTCGCGAGCTGCCCAGCGAACCCACTCACGGGCAACTTCCGGAGTATGAATCGGGCCGCCTTTCCAGTCCTCACCCTGACCGGGTACGTGATAACTGAATATTCTCGGTGCAACAATTTCATTTCTGGCGCTGCGCTCTTTTTCGTTAAGCGTCCAGCTCACATCGCCGCCGGGCACACCGCGAATCGTCGTAATTCCGTGCGCCAGCCACAGCTTGTAGGGATACTCAGCCTCCGGCGCCTTCGGCACGCCGCCTATGTGTGCATGATTATTGATGAAACCCGGCATGACGTAAGAGCCTGACGCGTCGATTTCCCGGGTTGCTCCGCCGGGACGCAGTTCCTCATCGATAGGTATTTTCGGAACACCGACACCCGTGACCTCAACGATTCGATTCCCCTCGACGACGATATCGACCGGGCCGCGCGCCGGTGCGCCGCTGCCATCTATGAGAGTCGCTCCGCGAATAATCAGGCGCTCGAAAGGCCCCTCACCTTCGCCGGCTTCCCGATCGGGGGCACCCGCTACCGTTTCCTCGATTTCTTCTGCAGCGACACCACTGGTGACACAGAAAGAAAGCAAGACCATGAACGCCACCGTCATCTCGGCGGCCTTTTTCAAGTCGATACTCACAAGTTTCTCCTTTCCCTATCTGCAATTCAGAAAAAAGCGTCGATCGACAATCGTCCGATCGACGCTTCTCACAACGCTCACCGAAGGTAAGCGCTCATCCACTGATTCCCATCAGAAGTTGATACGGAATCCGCCGAAGAATCTACGTCCGAGAACATCGTACAACGATATGTCCACATTCGCGTCGCCAGCCAGCGAAAACCCAAGAATCGGCGGTTCCTCATCCGTCAGGTTGTCGATTCCCAGGAACACCGAGTATCGCTCGCCGAAGTCGTAGTCGAAGTTCAGATCCACGTAGCTCGCAGCTGATCCGCTCTGAACGACGTTACCCGCGCCGGGGAACAACGCGATGGACGAGAGACTGCGCCACTGAAAACGACCGGAAAAATCGCCCGACTTGTAGCCGGCGTTGAACACGTACTTGGTTTCAGGCTGGATGAACACGTTGAAACCGGAGCAGCTGCCACCGAAGTAACCGAGGCAGTCCAGGCCCGGCTGCCCCGGTTCTGCGATGGTTTCGTTCTCGAACGCAAAGCTCGCAATGAGCTGCAGGTCCAGCGAAGCCGGTCCGAAGAACGCCAGCCGGTCGCCAAGATCGAACGAGTAGTCCGCCTGGACGTCAAGACCGGTAGCCGTAACGCTGGCCACGTTCAATGATCGGGCGTCGACAAAGTCGATCTGGCCATTGGCGAAGCGGGTAATTGCCTGGCAGGTATCGCTGTTGTTGTCCAGGTTGTCCCCGCGGAAACAGTTATCGACGACCTGCTGGGCACTGAGCTGGTTGATCGCGTTGTCGATCTCGATCTCGTAGTAGTCAATCGTGAGGTTCAGACCTTCAAGAAACGGCGGAGAAATAACCACGCCGATCGTTAAGGTATCCGCCTCCTCTTCGCTGAGATCCGGATTACCGCCCGAGCGAACGCCGAAGCCGACATTGATCTGGTCGAAGGTATCGATCTCGGAAGCCAGAATACCCTGCTGAACACACAGGTCTCTTTGCGCCTGTGTCGGGCTCAGATCGTTATCGCAGGGATCGTCACCTGCCGAAAATCCAATGCCGACACTATCGAAGAGCTCATCGAGATTCGGCGAGCGGATAGCCTGATTGACCATGCCGCGAAAACGCAGCCAGTCCGTCGGCGCCCATTCGACGCCGGCCTTCCAGGTGGAAACACTTCCGATCGTCGAATAGTCGGATGTTCTCACCGCAAGTTCGAGGCCGAGGTAATCTGCGAAACTGGCATCTTCGAGAAGCGGAACCCGGGCTTCTGCGAAAAACTCCGTCAGATCGATACCGGCTTCGATCGGTGGTTCCGGATCTCCGAACTCGCCGCCCTGCGCTGCCGTGTCCGGACGGAAGCTGAACTTCTCGTCACGCGCCTCGAAGCCGACTCCTACCGCCAGCGGCCCTGCCGGGAGCTCGAACAGTTCACCGGAAATAAAGCCGCCGTATACCTGCCGTTCGAGGACGTTGGTAACGCCATGATTCGGGGAAATGAATGCCGCCGCCTCAGGCGTGACAGAATCCAGACCCAGGAAGTTGACCGGTACGCAACCAACGAATTCGTTGGTACACCGAACCCCGCCGGGTGCCGTCGGATCGACCGTTACCGCCGAGCCTAGAGATAAGCGCAAACTCGACAGCTCGCCGGCAATATCTTCATCGGTCTTGGCACGCTGATATTGGAAGAAGGTATCCCACCGCCATTCGGTGCCACCAATATCGAGATTACCCTTCAGGCCCACCGTTGCACTGTAGCTGGCGCGGTCGTACTTGAAGTTCCTCGGGCCGGTTTCCACCGAACGCCGTCCCGTACCCTGGATAACCGCCGTGCCATCACCGTCCGCATCGAAAGTAGCGGCGTTGGCAATAAGGAATTGCCGGGTTGCGTCAAACAATACCGGGTTGTTGGCGTAGTCCGGGATCAGGTAATCGCCGCGCGGTGCACCGCTGGTCTGCAGTCCGCCGGCATTCGGCGCCTGCTGCCATTCGTTGCGATTATCCATGAAGAACAACTCGCTGTAGGCGGTGACGTTTTCATTGATGTCATAGTGGCCGATCGCGCTGATCTGCACTCGCTCCAAAGGGCGCAAGAGATAGTTCTGCGGTGCGAAATTGTAACGATCCTCGGGATCGCAGAACGGCAGAACCGCTCCGTTTTCCCCGAAGCGGAGGCCACCGATCGTACCGGGGCACGCTGTTGCCGGATCGAAACTCAGGCCGTTCAGGTTCGCCAGCTGAGTGCTGTTCAGGCCCAGGCGGGTACCAGGCAGGTTACTCGAACCGCCCGGGACAAGCGTGCCACCACTCTCGAACAGGGAGATGGCTGAGTAGTCGCGATCCGCGAAGAAGATTTCACCGCGATCGGTATAGGATACGCTGACGACCGCGTTGCCACGACCGTCATCGAAGTTGCCACCCACGGTAAGATCGTATTTCTGCGTAGTGGCATCGCCCTTATCGGTCTCGCTAAGCGAGTAACCGAATTCGAGGCCCTCAAAATCGTCCTTCAGCCGGAAGTTAATTGCGCCGGCGATTGCATCGGAGCCGTACACCGCGGATGCGCCGCCGGTCATGATCTCGACACGCTCGACAAGCGCGTCGGGAATACTCGACAGATCGGTCAAACCGCGTGAATCGGCTGGCGCAAAACGCCGCCCGTTGACGAGCACCAGCGTGCGAACCGCATCGAGCCCGCGCAGGTCGGCGGTCAGAATACCGGAACCACCACCGGAATTGACACTCGACGTGTTGTCGGATGCCAGTTGCGGCATTTCGTTCAGCGTCTCTTCCAAGGTGACGTTACCCGACCCTCTGATCGCCTCGCCCGTCACTATGGCCACCGGGCTGGCCGCATCGAGGTCGCGACGCACCAGCCGCGAGCCGGTGACAACCACCTCCTCAATCTCGTTCTCTTCCTGAGCAAAGACCGGCGGCGACGTCGCCGTCAGTCCAACAGTTGTAATGGCTGCAAGCCACCCCGTAACGAATCTTTTATCTGAGTTCTTCAAAAAAGCACACATCTTCACTACCTCCCCCCCTGGATCGGAGTCTCGAATCCACTAATGCTCACAATGATTTCTACTTTTACTGCTGCAGCCTCGAAGTTAGTCATCCCGAAGATGACCAGAGACCACCCTGTCGCACGATTGCTTAATCGGAAACCGTATCGTTTTTCAAAAGAATATATAATATATAATAGATATTCTCTGTTCTGTCAAAACTTTTGCCCACTAACTGCAGCAATGGGACGTCACAGCAAAGACGCCCGCCCCTCTATCCGGGGTGATGAACAACACAATGACGTCTGGGCCCGACAGGCGTCTGCCAACAAATTGTGGGCAACGCCGCCGTTGTCAGTGATAATTGCAATCCACTATCGGGGTCTGCACCGCAGAGGGACCGGCGGCGCCATTCCCGACAATTTGCCGGAGAACGTCACATGGATCAGCCGAAACGACCGCCAACTATCGCGCAGACGGTAGCCGCCGAAATTCGCGAACGCATACTCAAGCGCGATATCTGCGGCGGCGAACCGTTACGCCAGGATGCGATCGCAAAATCGTTTGGAACCAGCATCATTCCTGTGAGAGAAGCGTTGCGGCAGCTTGAAGCCGAGGGCCTGGTTGAACTGCAGTCACATCGGGGCGCTGTCGCGACTGAGCTCACGCTGGAAAAGGCACTGGAATGGATCCATCTTCGACGACTGATAGAGACTGACCTGATCGGACGGGCAATAGACAATATCCGCGAAGAGGACCTGAAAAAGGCCCACGAAGTCCTCGGAGTATTCGATGCGGCGATGGAGCGTGGGCGCGATATAGAGCAATGGAGTGAGTACAACTGGAGATTTCACCTCGCGCTCTACAGCCCGGCGAATCGTCCCGAAACGATCAAGGTCATCTCTTCCCTGCACAGGAAGTGCGACAGGTATATTCGACTGCAGCTACTCAGCGGAGACCATATCGCGAGAGCGGAAGAGGAACATCGCGCACTGATCGAAGTCTGTCGCAAACGAGATAAACGCGCCGCGAAGGCGCTGCTGCACGAGCATATCGTCGGAGTAGAGGAAGACCTGGTAGAACAGCTGGGAATCTGAAGCCCCCGATCGGGCACTGTGAAAAGCTGCTTCCAGTGGTCACATAGGCCCTTGTTTTCGGTGTTTGCGCTAAACAAACAATATATTCTATATTCTTATCGCAGCACGATGTCACTGCCGTCGACTTCAGCGGCAGTGTCTTGACGGGCAGAATGTCGTTCTCGCAAGAATGGGGCTACCGACGCTTCGCTATTACATCGGCCAGGTATCGCTGAGCCGGTAGCCTTCCGGCCAGGGATCCGATGGATCGAGCGTCAACTGAGTCCTGCCGGTGATCCATGCGCGACCCGATACGGACGGGCGAATCGCGCTCGTACCGGCGACCATTACATCTTCCTCGATGCGCCCCAGAAACTCGGAATCGATAATCGAACGGGCCAACAGGCTGTCGCCTACTTTGGCCTGATCCTTCGCACGCATTACCGCCAGCCGCGCTGACAAGCCGGTGCCGGTCGGTGAACGATCGACCTTGCCCGGGCGTATCACAACGGCGTTCTTACCGATTTGCTGCCCCGCCTCCTCGAATACAGGCCGCGTAAACTGGCAGAAGGAAATAGCGGAAATATCGGAATTGCCCGCGTGCCGGAATCCGAGCTGTTCGTTCGCAGCCGCCGTAATTTTGATTCCCGCAACACAGATATCGCGTGCCTCGTCAGGCGTTATTTCGAACCCTGCACTGGCGGAGTCGACGATCACGAACGTGTCACCGCCATAAGCGGTGTCTACCTTCAGTGTGCCGATGCCTTCTACTTCGATATGCGCGTCGAGCCGATCGGCAAAAGACGCTACGTTTGTCACCGTAATACCTTGTACTTTTCCGTTAGCACACTGCGCCGACACATCGACGAGTCCACCCGGTGCTTCAAGAGTGAATCGGGTCACGGGCTCGCGCATGGCTATTATTCCGGTCTCCAGCAAAACCGTCGCAACACAGATCGAGTTCGAGCCCGACATCGGCGGAGTATCCTCCGGCTCCATGATGATCCAGCCCATGACCGCGGCGGGGTTTTTTGCCGGCACCAGTAAATTGACGTGACGAAAAACACCGCCGCGCGGCTCATTCAACACGTAGTTTCGCAACGACTGGTCTTTCGCTATCCACTGCGCCTGCTCCCAGATCGACTCACCGGGCGGCGCGTCCACACCGCGCACGATGACGTCGCCGACCTCGCCTTCGGCGTGACAGCCAACGATTTCAACGGTGCCGGTCAATTCCGGCCCTCGCCAAAGGGATCGTCAATCGAGTGGCTCGGACTCGTAAACCATCGTGGACCCTCATCAGTCATGTAAAAATGATCCTCCAGCCGCACACCGAACTCTCCGTAAAGACACAGCATCGGTTCGTTGCTAAAACACATGCCTGTATCGAGGATGGTATCGTCACTTCGAACGAGGTACGGCCACTCGTGAATATCCAGGCCGATGCCGTGCCCGGTGCGATGTGGCAATCCGGGGACAGCATAGTCGGGGCCGTATCCCCGCGACTCCAGGAACGCTCGTACGGCAATATCCACATCAGCGCATCTCTCTCCCAGCCTGGCCGCGGCGAATGCGGTTGCCTGCGCCGCCTTTTCGTCATTCCAGACCTCACGATGCCGTTTGCCGGGCTCACCAAAAACGTAAGTCCGGGTAATATCCGAGTTATACCCCTCCACCAGGCAGCCCGTGTCGATCAGGACCATGTCGCCATCCGCCAGCGTTTGCGGATCCGGTACTCCATGCGGATAAGCCGTGGCTTCACCGAACTGAACGGCGCAGAACGTCGATCCCCCGACCGCGCCAACAGCTTTGTGTGCGCGATCGATAAAGGAGACGACCTCGGTCGTTACAATACCCGGTACGAGAATGCGCGCGGCGCTCCTGTGAACCTCCAGTGTCATGTCCATGGCCGTCTGCATCAGGTGAATTTCGTGAGCAGATTTACGCGATCGGCAAGCGGCGGTAACCGGCCTGGCGTCAACGAACCGGTAGTCACCAGCCGCGTTCAGTATCTCGCCGAAATGATGAAAAGAGGTCGCCTCATCGATCGCAACTGTCCCGTCGGCAATTCCAAGCGATTGAAGGATCGCCGCGAAAAGTTCGAACGGTGATTCGTGCTCTTGCCAGCAGTTGATGTTTCCAGTCAACCGCATGTAGCGGGTGAATGTCTCTTTTTCGAACTCGGGTACGATGTATTCAAGCGCACCGGAGGCTGTCAGGATAGCTCCGACCATACGCTCCGACGGGCGCCATCTCGTGCCCGTGAAGTAATAGAGATTGCTGCCCGCGCTGACGTATACGGCGTCGAAACCACAGGAATGCATCAGGGCTCGCGCTCTGTCGATCCGATCCTCGAATTCACTGCCCGGCACGGGCTTCGCTGTTGTGCTGAGCGCGGCCAGTCGACTTAGCTCAGTATCTACGGTGGATCCACCGACTCCGGTTGACATGCACTGGCTCCTGATTCATTCAGTTGATTCGATAATCATATATAATATATTATTGTGACTAACTATGTCACCCACAAGCAAGTGTATGCCTTCAGACAATATGAACATAGAGACCGTCAGGGTTGTCGATTCTCACACCGGAGGGGAACCCACACGGGTCGTCATCAGCGGCGGACCGGAACTGGGAATGGGCTCCATGACGGAGCGGCTGAACACGCTACGCGAGGAGTACGACTGGTTTCGTTCGTCCATTGCCGAGGAACCGAGAGGTTCGGATGTGCTGGTCGGCGCAATATTGTGTGAGCCCGGGTGTCCGGAGAATACCGCCGGCGCAATCTTCTTTAACAACGTCGGCTACCTCGGCATGTGCGGTCACGGCTCGATCGGCCTTGCGGTGACAATGGTCCACCTCGGTCGAATGCAACTCGGCGAACATTGCCTGGAAACGCCGGCGGGCAATGTCACGTTGACCGTGCATGACCCCAACAGGGTGAGTGTTAGCAACGTTCCAAGTTATCGCTATCGAAGCGATTTCAAACTGCAGGTGCCTGAAATCGGCGAAGTCTGCGGCGACATTGCATGGGGAGGGAACTGGTTCTACCTGATATCGGACCACGGCCAGTCGCTCGATCAGGAGAACGTCGACACGCTGACCGACTATACCTGGGCCATACGCCGCGAACTCGATGCCCAGGGTGTAAGGGGGGGTGACGGCGAACTTATCGACCACATCGAATTATTCGGACCGCCCTCGGACTCCGCAGCGGCCGACAGCCGGAATTTCGTCATGTGCCCCGGGAAGGCCTACGACAGGTCGCCATGCGGCACAGGCACCAGCGCCAAGATTGCATGCCTCATCGAAGACGAGCAGCTAGCTCCCGGAGAAATATGGAGACAAGAGAGCATCACCGGCAGCATTTTCGAAGCACATGGCGTAGTCGATCAACGGAAGATTCATCCGGTGATAACCGGAACGGCCTACATTACCGGCGATGCCCGCCTGCTTTTCGATTCGGCCGACCCTTTTCGTTATGGACTCCGATCCAGCTGACAGGGCAAGGAAAAGACATCAGCATATCCGATGAAATCGAGGCTCTTGCAGTCGAGCTTGAGAAGGCTCTTCTTAAACATCCCGATATCATCGCAGCGGCCGCGATAGCGGTGCCCGGGAAACAGTCGAGCAAAGTTCTGCTCGCCTTCGTGGAGATATGGGGCCCTGTCGACTTTAACGCAGAGGACACAAGAGCATGGGTAAACACCGGACTCGACAGGCCGGGGCAGGCACACAGGATCAATGTCATGGATCGATTGCCGCGAGACACCGGCGGTGAAGTTTCAAAGGCAGAGCTGCGGGCTCACACGGGCCTGTCGACCGCCGCGCTCGGCTGACTAAACCATTCAGGCCCGTCCTCGGTGATGTGTACACAGTCTTCCAGACGGACGCCGAACTCACCGTAAATTGCGATCATCGGTTCAACACTAAAGCACATGCCGACATCCAGCGGGAGCTTGTTGGCCAATACCATATTGCCCCACTCATGACCGTCCATGCCGATACCATGGCCGGTACGATGCGGTAGTCCCGGTACCTCGTACCCAGGCCCGAAACCCGCATCGAGAAGTACCTGCCTGGCGGCGATGTCCACGTTCTCGCAGGGCGCACCTAACTGGGCCGCTTCGTAACCTGCACGTTGAGCTGCTTTCTCAAGATTCCAGATCTCGGTTTGCCTCGCGGTCGGCTCTCCAAATACAGTAGTCCGGCTGATGTCAGCGCGATAGCCGTGCACGCCGCAACCACCATCCATCAATACCATGTCGCCCTCTTTAAGATACTGAGGCTCACTACTCCCGTGCGGGTAAGCCGTCGCCTCGCCGAACGAACACCATAAGGACCCGCCCCGCGCCCCGAGGCGGATCATCGCCTGCGCGCTCAGGTCGGTGAAGTCCTGTGGTGTCATGCCGGCTTCCAGCCGCGGGATGCAGGCCTTATAGCACTCGATCGTGATATCCGACGCTCTCTGCATGAGACGAATTTCGTCGGGAGACTTGTAAATACGACAGGGAATCGTAACCGGGTCGGCGCTCACGTACTCGGCCTGCGGCCTTTGCTTGCGTATTCCGTCGAAAAGAAAGAAGCGAACTCGTTCCTCCATTGCCACGGTGCCGGTTCCAGCGTCGACATCGTCCAGTATTTCTGCAACGCGTTTGTACGGGCTTTCATGCTCCTGCCAGACCCGTACATCCGACCCGATGGTGATGAGTTCGCGCAGCCGCGCCTCCTCAAAGCCCGGACTGACATACTTCAGCTCGCCATCCGCCGGTATAACAACCGCCAGCATCCTTTCGCTCCGCCCCCAGCGAACGCCGGTAAAGTATTCCATGCTTGTACCTGCGTCCAGATACATTGCATCGATGCCGTTTTCAGACATGAGCCGCTGCGCTTTTTCAATTCGTGCCATTCTTTCGACAACTGTTACTGGCTCCACACCCTCAAGCATCGACTGCAGGTGAGCGAACGCACCGTCCTCCTTGCTCGCTTCAGGTTCTTGCCGCTGACAACCGCCGAGCACAACGAGGGCACCTGCGCCGGCGGCACCCGCGCCGCGAAGAAAGTCTCTTTTCGATATATTCATTGTTGTTGTCCTTCCTGCTATCGATACCGGGCGACCGGTGATCCGAGGCTATCGAAATCCGGAGCAATACCAAGTCCGGGCGTATGACCGGCGATCATGCACCCGTTCTGCCTCAGAGGGGCGCCGGACGCGTTACGTACCGTCACGTAGCTATTAAAATCCGTCGATGAAAACCTGAATCGCTCTGGTGTTGAATGGGCGAGGTGCGCTATGGCGGCCGTAGTGATGTCACCTCCCCAGCTGTCCTCAATAGTCATCGGCAGCTGCAGTGCGACACACAGATCGCGCACCACGCGGGCCTTGCTCAGACCTCCGACCTTCGAGATTTTCAGATTGATGGCATCCATTGCGTTGTCCCGATACGCCCGCAACAGCGCATCGACACCATCGACGCATTCGTCCAGAATAAACGGCAGGCGTGTACGTCGGCGAGTTACCAGGCAATGCTCGTAGGACTGGCAGGGTTGCTCGATGTAGACATCCACATCGGCGACGGCATTGACGACCCTCGCCGCATCATCCGCCCGCCAACCGGTATTGGCATCTGCAACAAGCGTCTCACCCGATTGCAGTACCTGGGAGGCAGCACGGATGCGTTCAATATCCGCCAACGGCTCACCGCCGACCTTCAACTGGAACTTGCGATATCCCTCATCTCGATATTGCGCAACGTTCTCAGCCATCTCTTCGGCCGGGCGCTGACTGATGGCTCGATACAATTCAATGCTTTCTCCGTGCCGGCCTCCCAGCAGTTCGCAAACCGGTTTGCCGCAGGACTTGCCAAGCAGGTCCCAGCAGGCCATGTCTATCGCTGACTTGACGTACGGGTGACCGAGAAGCGCTGTATCCATAGCGACATTGAGCGGCCCGAGCGCAGTCGGATCCTGACCGATCAGGTACTGTGCGAGTTCGCCGATTCCCGCTCTGGCGCCGGCAGCGAACGCCGGCAGATAAAACGAACCGAGGGGACACACTTCCCCGTAGCCGAGAAATTCCGAGTCGGTAACGACTTCCACTACGGTGCTATCGAAAACGTCGACATGTCTTCCGTCCGACCAGGTATAGCGACCTTCGAGCAGCGGAAGATCAATCTGGTAGACCCGGATTTCAGTAATTTTCATACCCCACCTGCTTCCTGCACCGCCGCCTCAGCCAACGAAGTTTGCGATGAATATGATTGCCACCGCAACCGGGACGATGTATCGAATCAGGATACGCCATAGCTTATAGGCCAGCCCGTCTGCTAAACCCATCTCTTCCCTGATAGCGTCATTGGAGGCGAACCAACCGACAAATATCGATGTCAGAAACGCACCAACAGGCAACAACACATTCGACATCACATAGTCGAGACTGTCGTAAATCGTCATCCCCTGGAAACGATCGATGAACGACAAGGGGTGAAAATCGGCTAACAGGTTGAAGGAAAACACGGCTCCCAAACCCAGAAACCACATAAGAAACCCTGCTACACATGCAGCCCGGGCATGGCTTATGGAGAATCGTTCTTCGGTCCATGCCACAACCGGCGCAAAATTGCCGATGCAGGATGTAACGGCGGCAGCTATCAGGAGCAGAAAAAATATACTGCTGAAAATCTGTCCGCCGGGAAGCTCTCCGAAGGCTATGGGTAAGGTCTGAAACACAAGACCGGTACCGGAATCCGGTGCCAGTTGATGCGCGAACACCAACGGGAAGATTGCAAATCCGGCCAGTAGCGCAACCAGTGTATCTGCACTCACGACAATAAACGCATTCCGCGGTATCGACATCTGCCTGTCGAGATACGAGCCATAGGTAATCATGACCGCCATTGCGATACCTATCGAGAAGAACGCCTGCCCCAAAGCCATCAGCATCGTATTCGCTGTAACGCGGCTGAAATCCGGCGTCAACAAGAACTCGACCGCAGCTCCGATATCACCGACAAACCCGGCATAGGCAACCATCAGCAGAAGTGACACGAACAGCGCCGGCATCAATACATTTACGGCCTTCTCGATTCCTGCCTTGAGGCCACGAGAATTTATGTACACCGTCAACAACACAACAACCGTGTGCCAGAACCCAAGGCGCAGCGGGCTCGCCATCAGGCTGTCAAACATCGCTGCCGAGCGCTCGGCAGTTATTCCCTGGAACGCTCCGCTGGCGGCTCGCACCAGGTAATCCATCGTCCAGCCGGCAACGACCGTGTAGAACAACATCAGCATGAATACCGCTAATACGGCGATGCTGCCAACATTGCCCCAGGCGATCGATACGCCGGATTGCCTGGCGACTTCTCTTACGCTTCCGGATGCCGAAGCAGCGCCCGAACCGCGCCTGCCGATGGTCCACTCGGACATCACTAAAGGCACTCCGATACCGAACGCGAACAGCAGGTATATGAGGACGAATGCACTACCGCCGTTCTCGCCGACCACGTATGGGAATCGCCATATGTTGCCCAGGCCGACAGCGAAGCCAACCGACGCCATGAGAAATGTCCACCTTGAAGACCAGTTTTCCTGAGTGTTGCCACTTACGGCTACCGTCATTTTCTCGATCCCGAGTAAAAAAGCCTGCTCTCGGGCAGTGCACCGAGATCAATGATCCGACCGCGCGCGATGACCTGCGCGAGGCTCCTGATGTTGCGAATGTTCTCGACTGGATTTTCGTGTAGCAAAATCAGGTCGGCCGCTTTTCCAACTTCGATAGTGCCAATCGACTCGAGCATGCCGGCCGCAATCGCCCCGTTTCGTGTCGCCGCAACGATCGCCTGCATCTCGGTCATGCCCAGTTCGACCAGGCCTTCAATGGCGAGAATGCTGCCGATTCCCGCTTCCTGATCTTCCGGCTTCGCAGTCTTCCTGAACTCGGGCGCTCGGCCCTGATAGTTATCGGTTGCTATCGTCACCCGGCATCCGGCTCGAATAAGCCGTTCGGCGTTTCGACGCTGAATTTCATAGTGAAGGTTCAGGCGGTTTTCGCGTTGCCTGCGTTCAGCTGAAGTCCTGGCATGCGGCGCGTCACGCAACGCCTCTTCCGCCGCTTTCTTCTGCAATAGATGCGCTTGCCACGGTTTTCCCGTCAGAGTATTGGAACGCATTGCACACAGGACGTCTCGTGCAACGATCAGCTCGATCAGCTCGATCAGCTCATCCGGATATTCCCGGCTCAGGATTTCCGGGTGTTGAATAAGATCGATGCCGGCCTCTACCGACATCCGCAGAGCCTCGGGGCTGGTCGAATGCGTCTCGGCGATACGGCCACGTTTATGCGTTTCCTCGACAATCAGCTTCTGTACGCGCGGCGAGAAACCGATCAGTGACGGTACGCGAAAGTGGCTGGTTCCCCCGTATTTGATGAAGTCGGGCCCTTTTTCCAGGTAGCGGTTAATCGCCACTCTTGCTTCCTCCGGCCCCATGTCCATCATCTCTTCGCCCACACCCTGGGCGATCCAATCATTCCACTTCGCCTGAAAAAGTGTCAGGTCCGCCTCTGCCATCAGCGAAAAGGTCATGGAAAACGGCCCGCCCCAGCCAACGATGTTTCCGGCGACGAGCATCCTGCTGCCGATAGCCTCGCCGCGTTCGATGCGATCGCGCACCTCCTTAAGCGGTACCAGGGCACCGTAACTATCGCGTACGGTCGTTACGCCGTACATGAGTTGGCGCTGTACGAATTCCAGCACGAGGTCGGCGTTGCGTTCGCCGTATTTGACGACCGTTTCGCGACGCCGGGAATTACCGTAAATCGAGGCGTGAACGTTGCTGTCAATAAAGCCGGGCAGCAAATACTTGCCGGCACCGTTAATCACAACGGCAGTGGCGGGGACGGCTGCACTATTGCTGGATTCGATACCCGATATGTTGCCGCCCTCGACCACTACGGTCATACCGGGTCTGGGAGGACCGCCGGTGCCATCAATCACTACGACATCAGTGATTGCAACAACATCTTGCGCAAACGCTGCTTGCGGCAGCGCACAGAAGAACAGTGCCGCAATAAGCCCGCCAGTGAACAAATCCAGCCGGTGTATCGTTTTTTTGGTCAGTTTTGCATCTCAACGTGAACTTTGGGTTAGGGTAGCACTAGCACCGCAAACGATATATTATATATTATTATCTTACAAGCTCCTGCTACGAGGTGAATCACCGATGAACAAGATCTGCCTTCTGCTACTACTCATCCCGTTCGGCCTGCTGGCACAGAACGACGATGTCATTCTACCCGAGGGCTGGGGCGACGATCCGCCGCAACTGGCATCGCTGGTCGCTTTTGCCCGCAGCGAGAGTGAACTGCGCGTGGCGATCAATCGCTATCTCGAAGACAAAGCAGCCATTGAGCGTCGCTACGAAGTTCAGTATTCACCCGTGCGTCATGCGCGACTGTGGGATTTTCACCAGGGTTGGCGGCAACAGCTGCAGAGTCTGGATTTCGATGCCCTCAGTTTCGAAGCCCAGATCGACTATATTTCGCTGCGCAACCGCATCGACTATGACCTGGAAGTGCTGAGCCTGGTGAAGGACCGGGGGGAGCAGATCAAGCCGCTGCTTCCCTTTGGCGACCGCATCAGATTGTTGCAGGAAAACCGCCATGACCGGAACCGCGCGGACCCGCGCTCTGCTGCGGCGATGCTCGACTCGATCGCCGATGAACTCGGCGAGCTGACGGCCGCGCTTGAGAAACAAGACAGAAAGAATTCCGGGCGCAACGGCATATCATCGACGGTCGCTTCTCGCGCAGCGGCTCAGGTGGAGCACCTGCGCACCGTGCTGGCAGACTGGAATAGCTTCTACGACGGATACGACCCTGCATTCAACTTCTGGGTGCGGGAACCGTATGCACGGGTGAACACAGCGTTACTCATCTATGTAGCAGCCATCAACAGGAATCTCGTCGGCATCGAGCCAGGCGAGAAGCCGCCCATCATCGGCGACCCGGTCCTGGAAGACGGACTACGCGCGGACCTCGCGGTGGAGATGATCCCCTACAGCGCCAGGGAACTCCTCGAAATTGGAGAGAGAGAGTTCGCCTGGATCGAAGACCAGTTTCGAATCGTATCCGCCGAGATGGGTTTTGGCGACGACTGGAAAGCCGCGCTGGAACATACCAAGAATCTTGCGCCTGAGCCGGGCGAAAAGCCCTGGGTTATCTTCGACATTGCCGATTATTCGGAACGCTTTATCGAAGATCTCGATTACATCACAATGCCGCCTTTATCGCGCGAGGTCTGGCGCCTGATGATGCAGACGCCTGAAGACCAACTCGTCAGCCCGTTTTTTACAGGAGGCGAAACAACGCGCGTCTCCTATCCCACCGACGGCATGGCTCATCGGGACAAATTGATGAGTATGCGCGGCAATACGCCACACTTTAATTTCGCGACAGTCCATCACGAACTGGTACCGGGTCATCACATGCAGGAGTTCATGACCCGCCGCTTCAATCAACACCGCGGCGCGTTGATGCGCACCCCGTTCTGGGGCGAAGGCTGGGCGCTGTACTGGGAGTTGCAATTGTGGGAGGCAGACTTTCCACGCAACAATCCAGACAAGATCGGCATGCTGTTCTGGCGCTTGCATCGTGCAGCACGAATTATCTTCTCGCTAAACTATCAGCTGGGAAACTGGTCTCCGCAACAGGCCGTCGACTTTCTAGTGGATCGCGTCGGACACGAACGGGCAAACGCCGAAGCCGAGGTGCGACGTACGGCAAGCGCTGTACCGCTTTATCAGCTCGCCTATATGACCGGCGGCCTGCAGTTCCGCGCGCTGTACCGGGAACTGGTGGACTCCGGGCGTATGACAGCTCGCGAATTTCACGATGCCGTCATGCAAGGTGGCCGCATGCCTGTAGAGTTAGTGCGAGCAAGACTGATCGGGCAACCGCTGACGCGCGATTTCGAAAGTCGGTGGCGATTCTACGACGATCTGTAGAAGAGTCATCGATCCTGCAACAGACAAGCACGTGAAAGCAAACTCGGGGCAAGCGGGCGGAAGTGAGTCCGTTCTCGTTATCGGCGCCGGCGTCATCGGTATCGGCTGCGCCCACTATCTGGCGAAATCCGGATTCGATGTAACGGTCATTGACCGGTCCTCCATTGCGAGCGCCTGTTCGCGCAGTAACCTTGGGCTGATCTGCCCCAGCCATGTACTGCCACTGACCGAGCCCGGCGCTATCGCTACTGCGCTCAGGTCTTTTTTTGATCCGAGTGCGCCGTTTCGGGTCAGACCCAGGCTTAGCCCGGCCTTCTGCAACTGGATGTGGCAGTTTGCGAGACGCTGCAACCGCAGCCAGATGCTGCGCGCGGCAGTACACCTGAAAGCCATACTGGATTCATCGATAAACGAGTATCGGCAGATTGTCAGCGAACAAGGCAATGATTTCGAGTGGCAGGATTCCGGCCTGCTCTACGTGCTGGAAACCGACTCCGGCATGCGGGAGTTTGCGAAAAGGAATCGCTTGCTGACAGAAGAATTCGGCGTTGCGGCTCAGCGCGTCGAGGGTAAGGAACTATCCGATTTCGATTCCGCTATCAGGCCCGACCTGGCCGGCGCTTTTTATTATGAGGGCGACGCGTTTGCTCGCCCTGAACTCGTCAACACCTGCTGGTCCCGGTCGCTCGCGCAACGCGGCGTCGCTTTTGTTGAGAACTGCAAACTCGATGCCGTCGAAATCAGGCGCGGCCAAGTGACCGGTGTACAAACCTCGAAGGGCATGATGCGTGCGGGCAGATTCGTTTTCGCGACCGGTGCGTGGAGTATCGAACTGTCCTCGCAGCTCGGCTGCCGCATCCCGATCGAACCAGGCAAAGGTTACTCGATAACACTGGAACGTCCTCGTAGCTGCCCGCGGTATCCCATGTTGTTTCCGGAACGCGGAGTCGGCGTAACGCCGTTCGAAAATGGTTATCGCCTGGGATCAATGATGGAGTTCACCGGTTTCGACACTTCTATACCGGACGCGAGGATTCGCCAATTACGGGAATCCGCGAACCCATACCTTGTAGAACCGGCCACCGGGCAGGTTCAGGAAAGCTGGTATGGCTGGCGCCCCATGACCTGGGACAGTCTGCCGATCATTGGCCGCGTTCCGCGACTGGAGAATGCGTATCTTGCCACCGGGCACAATATGCTGGGACTCAGCCTCGCAGCCGGAACCGGCAAGCTCATCGCGGAAATAGTCCAGGAACAAACCACTCATATCGACGCGGCAGCATTTTCCCCAGCTCGGTTTTGAGTACTACACAGGCTCGGTGTTGCTGACTGCGAGTTCGGCTGCGGCCATATCGGCGAGGGACGAACCCGTCGATTTGAAGAGTGTAATTTCCTCCACGCCTGCCCTGCCGGTAACGGTGCCACGGGTCAAGTCGCTCAAATCGCCGATAATCTGTGCCGCGGAAATAACGCCGGCTTTCAACGGGATCAGGATGTCACCAGCCTCGCACATCGCTGTCTCCATAACATCGACGTATATGTTCGACATGCGGGCGACTTCATCGTCACACTCTCTCTTCCCGGGGTCATGGCTGCCAACGAAGTCCAGATGTGTCCCCGGCGTAATCCAGTCTCCAAACACAATCGGTTTTGCCGAACTCGTGAGGCAGGTGACGATGTCGGCGCGCCGGCAGGCCTCCGGCAGATCTGTGACTACCGTGAGCTCGAGATCGCCGCACTGCCCCCGCAGGGATCGCACCACGGACTCGGCCGCTTCTTCGCGCCTCGCCCAGATTTCCACGCGCTCTATCGGACGCACCGCGGCGTGAGCCAGTACAGCGTGCAGTGCCAACGCACCGGCGCCGCATACCAGCAGGTGCCTGCTGTCTTTTCTAGCCAGATAGTCGGCCGCCAATGCACTCATACAAACCGTCCGACGCCGAGTTATCTCCGTGCCGTCGACCACCGCTTTGAGCGAACCGTTTGCGGAGTCGAACACAAGAACGGTTGCGTAGACTGTCGAGAGACCTTCTTCCCGATTGTTCGGAAACAGTGTGAATATCTTGGCCGTCAAATCATGGCCCGGCCCCCACGCCGGCATAAACGCCATGCAGGTACCGTCCGCACCACCGAGTTCTTTCAGATCGATCAGGTCGCGCCTGGCTGCCAGGCCATCGGCCTGGTAAATCTGCCTCAGGCTTTCCACCAGGTCGCCGTAAGGAAGCCCATCCGCCACTTCCTGCGGTCCCACGTATCTCATCCGGCCTTCTCCTTGCTGTGACGGTCACTTCTCGACGAGGCTTTGATTCTGCTGGAAGTTGACCCGGACGAGCAAGGCCAAAGCGAACCATTTAGTACGGCCGGTTCGTGTTGCCAGGTAGAATAGAGACAGGACTCCTCTGCACATGAGGAGAGGGGATGCCAGGATATCTGCCCGATCTGCTTCTGGGAAGATGACCCCGTGGAGGCTGCCGATCCCTGGTTCGAAGGAGGCGATAGTGAAGTCTGAAGAGTCGATGCAACGAATCTGCTGCCTGCCTGTCACAATGTGGTCGGAAGACCAAAGGTGCACACCTGCCTATTACTTCACTGAGCAGGATGGAAAGTACGTGGTCGGTCGCTACCCGGGCGATGAGTGGGATGAATTCGATGATCGGTTTACCGCGTGTGCTAACTTCATCGTCAAAGCAGCAAATCTGATCTGGTGAACACGAAAGTGACGGAAAAACCCGTGATCACCGCAAAATCTATTCTATCGTCGCAATTCGGTGAAAGACATACGCGACGAGCGCTCCACTGGCCATAGAAGCGAGCATCATTCCTGGATCCTGAAGAAAGATTCCGAAAAGGAAACCAACGACAGCGCCTGAAACCGTTATCCCCCAAGAATCAACTGGCCCATTTCTTGAAAATGAAACAGTAGATCGGAATGCCGAGAAAAATTGTAACCATATACGCGATCATCGCAGCGGCCGCCGCAAGGAGTTTCGTACCTGAGAGGATTGAGCCTGCCTGTCCGTGTGTATCTATAAGGATGTACAGCCCACCAACGACGAGTGACACCGGTATTGTTGTCAACGGAGCGATTAGCGCAGCAAGGAAAATTCGTAGAACTCGTTGCATGTGGGTTAGTTTGAATTAGCTTCCAAGTAGTACGGCGTTCCAGCCCCGATCAATCGTCCGCTTTGGGTTAGTAGCCGTCATTCTAGCTCAGGTAGGTCGAGCGTCGCTTTTCGACCGGAAGCGGATGTTCAAATAGTCCTGTAAACTGATCCGACTATGGCCAGTTATCTCGGATATTTTCTACTTGGTGCAGGGGCACTTGCGTTTCTGATTGCCTGGCGCGGCAAGTCGCGTAAGTCGTTGCCACTCATGTTCGTCGCTACCATGATGGTTATGGGTGGTCTGGCGATCCTTCAGTTTCTTGGAACTGAAACGCCTTCCTACTAGTGACCGACCGCTTTGGCCTGCGGACTCAACCGGTCGACGACCTCATCAGCATCTCCCCAATCGCGATGACTGATATCACGACCCCAATCAATGATACGACCATTGCAACAATCGCAGAAGTGCCCGTCCGTCTCGATCGTCGGTCGCCCGCACGCTGGACATCTTTTTGCTGAATTCTTTTCCGGATCGACAAGTCCAAGGTTCGTCCCGAGAGCTTGCCAAAGACGCCAGCGAACATGTCCAGATTACCGTGGATAGCAGACGTTCTGCTTTATATCATGCTGGTAGGCAGCTACTGACCCTATGTATGGACTCCTCCAACCTAATTTCTTAGGTTGGAAGTCGACTAAAACCAACGGAGTCCATACATGACGTATTCAACTACAGTCGGGGTCGACTTAGCAAAGAACGTGATCCAGATATCGGTCGTTTCCGGTCGAGGCAAAGAGCTTTCCAACCGATCATTTACGCGCCGCAAGTTCGCGGAGTTCCTGGGCAAACAGAAGGCATCACTGGTTGCCTTCGAGTCGTGCGCAAGCGCCCACTACTGGGCGCGGTGGCGCTCGCGAACAAGAACGTACGAACGGCCTGGGCGATGGTGAGATTGATCTGCCCACCGCGATGAAACTAATGAAGGAGGCGCTGTCTGTACCGACAACCTGTACCGCCAGATAGATAAAAGCCCCTACAAATCATTGATTCATAAGGGCTTTTATAAGATGGTGGTGAAGGGTGGATTTGAACCACCGACCTACGGGTTATGAGTCCGTCGCTCTAACCAACTGAGCTACATCACCTGATTCGGGCCGCAGATTCTCCCGATGCGGCCGCTGACTGTCAAGGTATAAGGACGCTGAAACGGCCAGAATCCGGTAGAGTCTGGCCATGACAGTGAGCTTCGTTTACATCCTCGGAATGGCCGGTACTGCGGCCTTTGCCGTCAGTGGCGCCCTGGCGGCGTCGCGTAAGAACATGGACATCTTCGGCTTCGTCGTCCTGGCACTGATGCCGGCGATCGGCGGCGGCACCGTTCGCGACCTCGTGATCGGCAGAACGCCAGTATTCTGGATCGACGACAATCGCTATGTCGCCGTGGCCATTATCGCGGCACTCATAGTCTTCTTTTCCTCCTACAAACCCGGATCGCGGCGCCGCATCCTGATCTGGATGGACGCCATGGGCCTGGCCCTGTTCGCAGCTCTCGGTACAGAGATCAGCCTGACGCACGGTACCGGGCCACTGGTCGCCGTCATGCTGGGCGTTACGACCGCTGTGACTGGCGGCATGATCCGCGACATTATCTGTAATGAGATACCGCTGGTGCTGTCGAGCGAGATCTATGCGACGGCTGCGTTTGCGGCCAGCGTCGCCTACGTCGTCGCCGACAAGCTCGGCACACCCGCACAGATAGCGCTGGCCATTGCCGTCATTGCGGGCTTCGCGGTTCGCGCGCTGGGAATCATCTACAACTGGTCGCTACCGAGCTTCGGCACTAAACGTTAAAGCGGAAATGCATGATGTCGCCTTCCTGGACGATGTACTCCTTGCCCTCAAGGCGTAACCGCCCCGCCTCCTTCGCACCCTGTTCGCCGTTGCCGGCGACGAAGTCGTCATAGGCCATAACTTCGGCGCGAATAAAACCCTTCTCGAAGTCGGTGTGAATTTCCCCGGCAGCCTGCGGTGCCGTCGCCCCGACCCTGGTCGTCCATGCCCGGACTTCCTTAACGCCCGCTGTGAAGTAGGTCTGCAGGCCCAGCAGTGCGTACCCGTGTCGAATAACCCGGTTAAGACCCGGCTCGTCGAAGCCGAGATCCGACAGGAAATCGACCTTGTCTTCGTCGTCCAGCAACGCGATTTCAGCTTCTATTGACGCACAGATGGCGACCACCTCGGCGCCCTCTTCGTTCGCGTATTGACGAACCGTGTCGAGATGCGGATTACTCTCAAAGCCGTTCTCATCGACGTTCGCCACGTACATGACCGGTTTCGCCGTGATCAGGTGAACGCTTTTGAGAATGTCCTTTTGCAGGTCGCTTTTCTCCATCGAACGAACCGCCAAGCCCGCCTCGAGATGCGCTTTGATACCGGCAAGCGCATCTCGATAGGCAATAGCATCTTTCTGGCCGGTTTTCGCGGTACGCGATGCCTTGTCGTGCTGCCGCTCGACCGATTCGAGATCGGCCAGTGCCAGCTCGGTGTTGATCGTCTCGATATCGTCAAGCGGGTTGATCGTGCCCGACACGTGCGTCACGTCATCGTTCTCGAAACAGCGCACGACGTGCGCAATGGCTTTGGTCTCGCGGATATTGGCCAGAAACTGATTGCCAAGACCCTCGCCTTTTGACGCGCCGGCTACCAGACCGGCGATGTCGACGAACTCCATGGTCGTCGGCAGTATTTTCTGCGGCTTGACGATATCCGCCAGTACGGCGAGACGTGGATCAGGCACCGGCACAATGCCCACATTCGGTTCAATCGTGCAGAACGGATAGTTTTCGGCCGCGATCTCAGCCGCCGTCAGCGCGTTAAAAAGCGTCGATTTGCCAACGTTCGGAAGGCCGACGATGCCACAGGTAATAGCCATTATTTGTCTCTTGTATGCAGGGCTTTCATCGCGGCATTCAGATCGTCGTCGAGCAGTAGTGGCATAACCTCCATTGCTCTCAGAATATCGTCCTCAACCGTACGTTCAACGTCAGCCGAACCGCGCTTCAGCACGTGATTCGTCACCCGGCTCTTTTCCCCGGGATGTCCGACACCCAGCCTGAGGCGGATAAACTCCGCGCCGCAGTGTTGAATCACGTCGCGAATGCCGTTGTGTCCACCATGACCGCCACCTTTCTTGAGGCGCGTCGTACCCGGCGGTAAATCGATTTCATCGTGCGCGACCAGCAGTTGGTTTATCTTCAAACGGTAGTAGTCCATGAATGCACGAATCGGCCCGCCGCTCAGGTTCATGTAACTCTGCGGCTTCACCAGCCAGACGTTTTCGCCGTGCAGGTTCACTTTGCAATAGTCCGCATCGAACTTTTTCTCATAACGAAAACTGCCGCCATACTTCTGCGCCAGCGCGTCCACAAACCAAAAGCCGGCGTTGTGCAAAGTTCGCTCGTATTTGTCCTCGGGATTCCCGAGGCCGGCGATGATGCGGATTGAGTTCGACATGGCGTGGCAATCTTAAACAAAAAGACCGCCGGATGGCGGTCTTTTCGCTGTCCTGAAGTAGCGCTTATTCCGAGCTACCCTCGTCGCTTGCAGCATCGTCCGCAGGTGCATCACCTTCAGCGGCCTCTGCGACGTCATCGCTCTCGGCAACATCTTCTTCGATCGGCGCAGCCTTGATCACGTGAATCGATACGATACCGTGGTCGTGCTCCGGCCCCTGGGCCAGCATCGGAATCTCGACGCCCTTCGGCAGCTTGATGTCCGAGAGGTGCAACATCGCGTCGAGCTCCAGCTCGGCGATATCGACTTCGAGGTATTCCGGAAGGTTTTTCGGCAAACAGGAAACTTCGACATCGTTCATCAGGCGGGAAACACTACCACCGCCCTGCTTCACGCCAATCGCTTCTTCTTCGTTGATGAAATGCAGCGGAACGTTCATCTTGATTTCCACGTCATCGACGATGCGCTGGAAATCCATATGCATGATGATGGGTTTCGACGGATGGCGCTGCAGGTCCTTCAGGATCGCCGCCTGACTTTTGTCATTGACCTTGATGTTCAGGACGCTCGAATAAAACGATTCGTTCTCGAGTTGCAGCAGCACTTTGTTCTGGTCAAACGACAGTGACCGCGGCGGACGCCCGGCACCGTAGATGATTGCAGGAACTTTTCCCTGATGACGCAGGCGGCGGCTCGCACCTTTCCCCTGATCTTCGCGGAGTTCTGCAATCAGATCGAATTTGTCACCCATGACTTTCTCCAGTATCTGATTGATTTTGCTAGAATTTTTCTAGCTTTGAAATACACGTGAATCGCGACCAATTCACGCAAGGGCGCGCATCTTAACCGGGGTCAGAGCCCTTTTCAAGGAAAAGGGCTCTGACCCCGGTTAGTGCTTTAGTCGACGTAGAGGGAGCTGACAGACTCGTCGTCGGAGATTCTGCGCATCGTTTCCGCCAGCAGCTCGGCTGTTGAGAGCTGGCGAATCTTGGAACAGGCCTGCGCCTCTTCGTTGAGGGGGATCGTATCCGTGACCACGACCTCGTCAAGATTCGATGCCGTGATTCTGGAAACGGCTGGTCCTGACAGCACCGCATGCGTTATGTAAGCCGCAACGCTGATAGCACCATGCTCCTTGAGCGCCCCGGCGGCATGGCAGAGCGTACCCGCCGTATCGACCATATCGTCGATCATCACGCAGTTCTTGCCGTCGACGTCACCGATCAGGTTCATGACCTCGGACTGGTTCGCCTTATCGCGGCGTTTGTCGATGATGACGAGATCGGCATCGCCGAGCCGCTTGGCCAGTGCGCGTGCCCGAACCACGCCGCCGACATCCGGAGATACGACGACCATGTCATCGTACTTATGCTTCCAGACGTCGCCCAGCAGCAGGGGTGACGCGTAAACGTTGTCGACAGCGATATCGAAAAAGCCCTGGATCTGATCGGCATGCAGATCAACCGTCAGTACACGATCCACGCCGGCCGTAGCGATGAGCTTGGCCACCAGCTTTGCGGTAATGGGCACTCGCGATGAGCGGGGCCGCCGATCCTGCCGGGCAAAACCGTAATACGGGATTACCGCCGTGATGCGCGCGGCAGATGCACGCCGCGCCGCATCCACCATGACCAGCAGCTCCATCAGGTTTTCGGCTGCCGGCGGGCACGTCGGCTGCACGATAAAGGTCTCACGACCGCGGATGTTCTCGAGAATTTCGACGTTGAACTCGCCGTCGGAGAATCGACCGACCTGGGCTCTTGCGAGTGGCAGTCGGAGGCACCGGGCGATGTCCTGGGCCAGTTGCGGGTGCGCGTTACCCGAAAAAACCGCCAATGTTGACAGATCCACGATGTCCCCTTGGGCAAGAGATGGCTGGGGCGGCAGGATTCGAACCTGCGGTACACGGGATCAAAACCCGATGCCTTACCGCTTGGCTACGCCCCAATTGAGTGATGTCGTTAGCGGCGCAATTGTGCTGTCACGCACCGTCACTGTCAACGCTCGAAGAACAACCACTTGTCGATGACCATACGGACCCGCGTATCCGGATTACGGGCCGTCAGCGTGCGCGGCATGGATTGCCCGGCGCTATCTCTGTAGCGCGAGATATCGACGAGCCAGTTACCCTGCTCAAGGCTCACCAGGCGCCCGCTGGCATCAGTTTCCG
Source organism: Woeseiaceae bacterium (assembly GCA_021773035.1). Classification (GTDB taxonomy): domain Bacteria; phylum Pseudomonadota; class Gammaproteobacteria; order Steroidobacterales; family Woeseiaceae; genus UBA1847. The sequence goes on along the minus strand of JAJFKU010000063.1, from coordinate 161,769 downwards.
TCACCGCCACAACGGACGGGTCGGGAATACCCAGGGCCCAGTACCTCAGGGAGGCGACCGGGATCGTCCACCCGTAGCGGTGGTAAAGCTCCGTCTCGGCGTCGACGAGGACCGTTTCGAGACCGTCTTTGTCAGTCAGGACTACGGTTCGGTCATCGCCTTCGATCCTGACGGTACCAATGCCCAGTGGTCCTCCGACCGTGGCGGAAAAGCGGTCTCCGGTCTGCGTCCAGTTGAATTTGCCGTTGAATCCTTCGTCGCCGGCCTTAACGGCAATTCGACCTTTGAACTGCCAATCGGAAACACCGCCGAGCACCGCCTGGCGGAGTTCCCAGGTCGACATGTCTGACAGATCGATACTCGGCCTCTGCGCCGCGCAACCGGTCAGAGCGATCAGGCACAGCGCCAGCCACGCCCGTCGCCACAGGCACGATTCAGGGCGTTGCGGCGAAATGGCGTGCGCGCACATCTTTCAGCAACTCGCTGTCGGGGTCCTTTTCCTCGGCTGACTCCAGCATCTCGAGGGCCTCCTCTCGTCGCTCCAGCGCCATCAACACGTCGACGATATGTGACGCCACCTCGTGATCCTCGAACTTCTCATAGGCCTTGTTCAATTGCAGCAGCGCTTCTTCGTAATCCCCAAGCTTGAAAAGCACCCAACCCAGGCTATCGATGATCGCCGGATTGTCAGGATCGATGGCCAGTGCCTTACGGATGAGCTTTTGCGCCTCTTCGAATTGTTCCGTTCTGTCCGCCAGCGTATAACCCAGCGCGTTGAGAGTCATCGAGCTGTCCGGCCAGCGCTTGAGCACCTTCCGGTACACCGCTACCGCCTCATCGATGCGGTCTGTTTTGACCAGGATTTCCGCCCGACCAAGCAGCAGTGCCTCGCTGTCAGGGCGGTATTCTATCGCCTTGTCGTACATCGCCAGACCGTCTTCGTAGCGCTCCAGCGAGACCAGTAGCTGCGCTTTCAGCGCAACAACTTCTACCGCGTTGTCCGGGGACAGGCCGGCAAAATCGTCCAGCAGCTCGAAGGCTCCGTCGACATCATCGAGTCGGTGCGCCAGCAGCGCGCTCGCGCGACGCTGGGAAAACAACGTATCCGAACCGACTCTAACTTCGCGGTACAGGCGCACCGCACGTTCGTACTGTTCGCGAAAATCCGCGATCCGGGCCAGGTAAAACAGCGCGTCCATGCGGTACTGGCCGCTGGCCAGCAAATCCTGAAAGTCGTCCCATGCCGCGTCCAGACGTTGCAGGCGGAAGTTGATGATCGCCATCAGGCGCAGCGCATCGAGACGCCCCGATTGTTCCAGCAACACCTGATTGACCTGGCTCAGCGCATCGTCATCCCGACCGGTAAGCATATACATCAGCGCCAGCTCCATGCGCGCATCCGGGTCCGGGCGCGGGCTGTCGCCGATCATATGTGCGAGATACTCAATGGCCTCGTCGGGCTTCTCCTCGTACATCAGCGTGCGTGCATACAACAGCCGCGGCCGCAGGTACTTGGGGTCCAGCTCCATGGATCGAGTGGCTCGCTCCCTGGCATGCTCTGCATCCCCGGCCTGCAGCGCCATGATGGCCGCCGCATAGTGCGCCATGGCGGAGTTTTTATAAGGCTTCGCGAGGCTGCGCATCAGCTGGTCGGCCTTCTCCGGCATTTGTTCGTCGGACAAGTAGGCAACGAGCGACAGCAAGCGCTTACCCGGCTCTTCGGGCCCGGCCTTGATCAGGCGTTCGAAATGACGCCGGGAGTTACGTACGTCGTCGAGGCGAAGGTACAGCTGGCCGAGAAATGCACGCACCTCTTCGCTGTCCTTGTCGAGCTTCAGCCAGCGTTTGCCGGCCAGCAGCGCCTCATCATTGAAGCCGTAGGAAAACCCCATGCGGGTGGCTTTGCGCGCCAGCTCCACACTGTTGCTGAGTTGTGCCGCCTTGCGGTACTCGATCGTGGCCTGTAGATATTCGTCGCGCTGCAGCGCCATTTCGGCCTGCAGGATATGGGCGCTCGCCTCGGTTGAGGCATTCTCCTCCGCCAGGGCAACCGTAGTAATCAGGGTATGGCTCAGTGCGAGGAGTAGAATCAGCGTGCTGGCTGACCACCGTCGGCAGTTCTCGTGCATAAATATTTCGTCCGTTTATTACAGAGACAAGGAACTGGCGGTTCAGTTCGCTTATGATACGACCTCCGTAATCCTTCGGTGCCATATCGGCGCCGCCAATAGACGTTATGCCGCTGCAAATACTCGGCCTGAACCATAACACGGCACCTGTCGAAATTCGCGAGCAAGTCGTCTTCTCGGGAGACGGCATTGCGCGTGCGCTGACCAGTATTTCAGCGCTTTCCGGGGTCGACGAGGCCGTTTTGCTATCGACCTGTAATCGCACCGAGTTCTTCGTCATGGCGGATGAAGCCGGCAGCAGGAAGCTTCGCGAGTGGCTGCATGACGAGCACAACCTCGACCCGTCATTCGGCGAAACCCTGTTCGCTCTCGACGACGATGCCGCAATTCGTCATATCTTTCGCGTTGCCTGCGGCCTCGACTCGATGATACTCGGGGAACCGCAGATACTGGGGCAGCTCAAAGACGCGTTTCGAATCGCCCAGAAAGCAAGCACCCTGGGGCCCCATTTGGACCGCCTGATGCAACACACCTTCGCAGTCGCGAAGAAGATTCGCACGGATACCGAGATCGGCGTGAGCCCGGTATCTGTCGCGTCGGCCGCAGTCAATCTGGCGAATCAGTTTTTCTCCGGTTTCTCGAAACACACCGCGTTGCTGGTCGGCGCCGGTACTACTGTCGAGCTGCTGGCGAAGCACTTGTCAAGCCGTGACATCGGACGCCTGTTCGTCGCCAATCGAGACGTGGATCGCGCACGCCGCCTGGCAGGACAGTTCGGCGGCTTCGCTCTGCCCCTGTCCGAAATAGCGGGAACATTGCCGGAGGCCGATATTTTGATCAGCTCGACGGCCAGTCCCAACCCGGTCGTGCGACTGGACGACATGCGCGCCGCCGTCAAAGCCCGCAAACGCAAACCGATTTTCGCCGTCGACATCGCCGTGCCGCGAGATATCGACGACGGTGTCGGCGATCTTGAGGACGTGTACCTGTACACCATTGACGATCTCGACCGCGTTATTCAACAGGGCCAGGGACAACGTGAGGCGGCCGCGGTCGAAGCGGACAAGCTGCTCGACGACGAGATTCGACGCTATCTCAGCATCGAGCGATCCAAGCAGGCGGTTCCGATCATCGCCGCGCTCCGGGAACAAGGCGAGGCGGTTCGCGACGAAGTTAACGCGCAGGCACAACGGCGTATTGCAAGAGGCGAGTCAGCCGACGACGCGATCGAATACGCTACAGCGGCCCTGATGAAAAAGCTGCTGCACAATCCGAGCGTCGCCTTGCGCCGGGCTGGCGAGGAATCGGATGAGCGACTTATCGATGCCGCCCGCGCACTATTTAACCTCGACAAGAATCGACAGAGTTGAGCCGTGAAAGAGTCCATACGCTTTAAACTTGAGTCAGTCAGCGATCGTTTCGAAGAGATCGCCGGATTGCTTGCAGACCCCGACGTGATTGCCGATCAGAACCAGTTTCGGGAATTGTCGAAGGAGTACTCGCGCGTCGAGCCGGTCGTCAAACTGTTTAACGACTATCAAAATCTGTCGCAGGATATTACGGCGGCGGAGGAAATGGCGAACGATGCCGACGCCGAAGTCCGGGAAATGGGTCAGGAGGAACTCACTGGCCTGACGGAAGCGAGCAAAACGTTGCTGCTGCAACTGCAGAAATCGCTGATACCGCCAGACCCTCACGACGAAGCCAACGTCTACCTCGAAATCCGCGCCGGGACGGGCGGCGATGAAGCCGCGATCTTTGCGGGTGACCTGTTTCGCATGTATTCACGCTACGCTGAGGCGCATGGCTGGGCAATCGAGGTAATCACTGCGCGGGAAGGCGAGCACGGCGGTTACAAGGAAATTATTACTCGCGTAACCGGCAGCAGCATTTTCGCCAAGTTGAAATTCGAATCCGGTGCGCACCGCGTGCAGCGTGTGCCGGCCACCGAGTCGCAGGGCCGCATTCATACCTCGGCCTGCACGGTGGCGGTATTGCCGGAACCCGACGAAGTCGAAGAAGTCGAGATCAATCCGGCCGAGCTGCGTGTCGATACCTACCGCGCATCCGGCGCCGGTGGCCAGCACGTCAACAAAACCGACTCAGCCGTGCGCCTGACACACCTGCCGACCGGTATCGTTGTCGAGTGTCAGGATGAGCGCTCGCAACATAAGAATCGCGCGCGCGCGATGTCGCTGCTACAGGCCCGACTGCTGGATACGCAAGTGGCGAAACAGGAAGCCGAGCACGCCGAGAAGCGCCGCTTGCTGGTCGGGTCGGGCGATCGCAGTGAACGTATTCGTACCTACAACTATCCGCAGGGCCGGGTTACGGACCATCGCATCAACCTGACGCTCTACAAACTCGATGAAATCGTCGAGGGTGGACTTGAGCAGGTCATCGAACCGCTGATCAACGAGTACCAGGCCGATCAGCTGGCTGCACTCGGCGACTAGCGCCGCGACGAAACGTCAAAAACGCCTACCAATCTGGTTGATCATCGTCTCGACCTGGTGGCGTTGTTCGGCGGAAATATCCGTATCGTCCAGTAATCTTCGCGCCTCGGCGGGATTCGATCGCATCAGATTGTATATCTGACGGATTTTTGCCTGGCCCCGCTTTTCGCGATTCTCAATGCTGGCAATCAGTTCTCGTTGCTGCGGCGTCGGATGCCGCCACCGCGCCGACATTTGCAGGATAGCATCGTCTTTGCCGGCACCGGCCGGGAGGCCGCTCACCCAGCGTGCGGCCGCCACCGAGTCGTGTTCGAACCACAACGCCGCAAGCCGTCCGGTCGCGACACTGCGCATCGCCTCGTTGTCTATGCGACTCAGCCAGCCGGCGGCTTCTACCGGGTGCGTCTGCGCCCGCTGGACGATTATCTGATGATAGGCACTGTCTCTCGCGCTGCCGGTGGCCAACTGGTCGGCGAGTTGCTTGGCTCCAAATACGTCGGTCTGCGCAATGCCGGAGATCAACGATGCCTGCAGGCGATCATAGCCGGGCTGGCCTTCGAACTGCTGAATAAACCGTCGCGCCCGATCCGGTGAGTATGTCGTCGCCAGCTGCTGCGCAATCTGCGCGCGCAGGCCAGCCTGATTCTGCTCACCCATCCTCGGCAGCAGCTTGATTGCCGCATCGACGTCGTACTGCGACAGCACCGAGAGGCCCATTGAGAGCAAACGATCGCTGCCTTCTCCGTCCAGGGTCAGTATCCATTCAAGAGCTGCCTCCGCATCCTGGTTGATCCACGAGTTAAGCAGTTGCTGACTCGCGTCGAGTTTCTCGCCCGGGTCCTCAATCTGTTCCAGAAGCGCAACCGCATCGACCGGGTTTCGACGTGCAATCTGCTGCATAACACTTCCAACTGCGTTCGATCGTTGCTGCAGGCCGGGGGTCTTCAGCGCCTCGGTCAACGCCAGCTGCGGATCCACACTCGCAATCCGCACAAGCGCTTCCATGCGCAGGCCGCCTGGTTGACCGTCGTCGTTTGCCACTGCCCATTCCAGCGCGGCAAGCGGATCGGTCTTTGCCATTTCCGCGACAATCGCAGAACTCAGGCTGCGTCGCATAACGGTCGATTGCACCTCCTCAAAATATCGCATCGCTGCGTCGAGGTCCTTCTTGGCGAGAGCACTAACGGCACTGTGAAACTCGCCACCCGTACGTACCGGGTTACCGCTGGCCAACAGGCGTTCGATCACGGCATGAGGGTTTTCGCGTGCAATAAGCTGGTTGATTACTCTGCGGTAGTACTCGCCGTCCCGAACGGCCGTAAACTGATCGGCATACTGAAGTGCCTCATTGGGGTCACTCAATGAGACGTAATACGCGAGCCAGGAAACATACTCGCTGCGTTCGTCGTCATCGTCGAGAGCATTGATGAAATCGATCGCAACGGCCGGGGAGCGATCGGCAAGCTGGTAGAGATAACGACCGCGCGTCGAGCGATCCGGTGCTATTCCCAGTTCGCTTTCAATGCGCCGCGTAGTGTCGTTTTCCATGTAACCGAAAGCCGCATACAGACTTTGCGCGGCGGATTTCTGGTGTGTAAGAGACGTCTGTGTTTTCGCTTCGAACAAAGCCCCGTCAAGGTCCTTACGGGCCCAGGCACGCCAAACGCTACGTTCGACGGTCTTAATCGCCGCAAAATCGCCGTCCCTGGCAAGTGCCAGCGCGGCGCGCGGTTCAATCTCCGCCAATCGGGAAAAAAGCACCCCGAGCGAGCTTGCACGCTCCGCTTCCGCGGCAATCTCATTTGTTTCGTAGATCATGTTGTGTAACGTGGATGCGTCTGCCTGCCGGGCAAGCCCGTACAGCGCTGCTGCCCGCTCGAACTCCGACGGCAGGGCGAAGACTGCCTCAATACTGCCAGCGTGTTGAGGCGAACTGTCCTCTTGAGATAACCCTTGATCTCTTGTCGCAGTCCGTACTTCGGCAACGTCATCCGCAGCATCCGATCGGCTCTTGTCGAGCGGCGGCAACCTGCTTACAGCGGTTGCGAGAATGGCTCCGAGCAGTACTCCGCAGACGACCGCAATGGTTATTCTGGCCATTTCCAGGCTCCGTGGCTGTTGTTCCCCGCCTACTCCCCCAGTTTACACCTTTGGGCGAGCGTTACGGAGGCCGCGGCCCTTCAGGTCAGCCCAGCGCCTGATCGATGTCGGCTATCAGGTCGTCCAGCGATTCAATACCGACCGACAGGCGAATCAGCTGGTCGCTGATACCGAGCTCTGCACGCACATCCTCGGGTACGCTCGCATGCGTCATGATCGCGGGATGATTCACCAGGCTTTCTACACCGCCGAGACTTTCTGCCAACGCAAAAATCTCGCAACGTTCGAGAAAGTTGCGCGCATTTTCGACATCGCCCTTTACAAAGAACGTCACGATGCCGCCAAAGCCGTCCATCTGTTTGACGGCGAGTTCGTGCTGCGGATGTGACGACAACCCCGGATACAAAACGCGCTCGACGCGCGCATCGCTTTCCAGCCACTCTGCGATCACCATCGAACTGCTGCAATGACGCTGCATGCGAACGTCGAGTGTTTTCAAACCGCGCAGCGCCAGAAAACTGTCGAACGGTCCCGACACCGCTCCGATCGAATTTTGCAGATAGCCGATTCGCTCCGCCAGTTCGTCGTTCGCCGTTACTGCAATGCCACCCACCATGTCGGAATGGCCGTTAATGAACTTGGTAGCCGAGTGCATGACAATATCGGCACCGTACTCCAACGGCCGCTGCAGTGCCGGTGTCGCGAAGGTATTGTCGACAACAACGACAGCATCGTGTTGTTTCGCTATCGCGACAACCGCTTCGAGATCGACGATCTTCAGCAGCGGATTCGTTGGTGTTTCCAGCCACACCATCTTGGTATCGCTTGTAAAAGCGGACTCCAGCGCATCGAGATCCGTCATGTCCACAAAGCTGAACTTCAGCCCCGAGCTACGCTTCCGAACATCGGCAAACAGTCTTCGGGTGCCGCCGTACAAGTCATCCATCGCAACTACATGGCTGCCGCTGTCGATAAGTTCGAGCAGTGTTCCTGTCGCCGCCATGCCGGAGGCGAAGGCGAATCCATGTGTACCTGACTCAAGATCGGCGACGCAGCGCTCATAGGCCATGCGCGTAGGGTTCTGCGTCCGTGAGTATTCGTAGCCCTGGTGCACGCCGGGACTGGTCTGAACATAGGTCGATGTCGCATAGATCGGCTGCATGATGGCACCGGTCGTCGGATCGGGCACCTGGCCCGCATGAATGGTTCGCGTTGCGAACGCGCGCTTGCTGTCCTTATCCGCCATAGATGATTAACCTCACATTTGGCGGCGCAGGTAATTCAGAACGTCCGAGCGTGTAATCAGACCCATGAATTCGTCGCCGTCCATGATGGCCGCGTACGGCTGCACGCGCAGCATAGCAACCAGGTTGTTGAGACTCTCGCTGCGATCCAGCTTGATAAACGCCGACTCCATCGCGTCCTGCACGGGCGCCGTCATCAGCTCCGGTTTACCGTACACAAACTGAATGATCGCGTCTTCCGTCACTACCCCCACCAGTTCGCCTTCGTTCATAACCGGCAACTGCGAGAAGCCGGCATTGCGCAGGCGATTGTGCGCCGTGGTCAGTATGTCGTCGGGCCCGACGGTAATCGTAGCCCGCTCACCGTGCGGCCGACCGACGAGATCCCTGAGGTCATCGAATTTCTCTCTCTCGATGAAGCCCTGATCCTCCATCCAGAAATCGTTGAATAGCTTCGACAGATATTTGTTGCCGGTATCGCAGGCAAACGTGACGACAGTTTTCGCCTCTGTTTGCTCACGACAGAACTTGAGCGCCGCGGCCAGGCAGGTTCCGGACGACGAGCCGGCTAGCACACCCTCTTTACGCAACAGCTCGCGTGCGGCCGCGAACGATTCAGCGTCGCTAATCGCATACGCCTTCGTTACCTTGTCGAAATTTGCGATATCGGGAATGAAGTCCTCGCCGATACCTTCGACCAGCCAGCTCCCGCCTGCGCCGAGTTCGCCTTTGTTGATGTAGTCGGTCAGCACTGAACCCACAGGATCGGCGAGTACCAGATCGACATCGGGTGCATGTGCCGCGAGATAGCTGCCGATACCGGTTACAGTGCCGCTTGAACCGACACCCAGCACTATCGCATCGAGATCGCCGCCCATTTGCTCGACGATCTCCGGCGCAGTGGTGGTTTCGTGCGCCAGCGGATTATCCGGGTTGCCGAATTGATTGATGAAATAGGCACCCTGCTCGTCGGCGATGCGCCTACCGAGGTCCTGGTAGTACTCCGGGTGCCCGCGACCTACATCCGAACGAGTCAGCACAACCTCTGCCCCCATGGCGCGCAGATTAAATATCTTCTCCTGACTCATCTTGTCGGGTAGCACCAATACCAGTCGATAGCCCTTGCGCGCGGCAACCAGCGCGAGACCAAGACCGGTATTGCCGGCTGTCGCCTCGACGAGAGTATCGCCAGGCTTGATATCGCCGCGCTGCTCGGCTCGTTCGATCATCGATATGCCGATACGGTCCTTAATGGAGCCACCGGGATTCATCAGCTCGAGCTTCAGGAACAGACGACAGAGCCCGGTGTCGATGTTGGTGACTTCGAGCATCGGCGTTTTACCGACCATATCCAGAATGTTGGAATACACGTTCATGGGCGCATCAGTTACATTGGTAATTTTTGGCGAGTGTACACGGACATGAGACTGGATGCTGCCATCGCGGACGCGGTAGAACGGCTGTCGACCAGCAGCGAATCGCCACGGCTCGATGCCGAGATTCTGCTATGTCTGTCAATCGACATGCCGCGCAGCTACCTGTTCGCTCATCCGGAAGATGAACTCGACCGCCTGAGTCTGGAGCGATTTGAAGCCCTGCTGCAGCGGCGGGCGCTAGGCGAGCCGATCGCCTATATCACGGGAACGCAGGAGTTCTGGTCGATACCGCTGCAAGTGAGTCCGGCAACGCTTATTCCGCGCGCTGAAACGGAGCTTCTGGTCGAGCTTGCGCTGGGCGAGATTCCGAAAGACGCGGCCAGCGAGGTCCTGGATTTAGGCACCGGCAGCGGCGCCATCGCCATTGCCATTGCGAGCGAGCGACCGCTGTGCGCTGTAACCGCCAGCGACCACAGCGACGTGACATTGATGGTTGCCAAAGAAAACGCGCGACAGCTGAGTCTCGCCAACATAACGTTCGTCCGCGCCGACTGGACAGCGGAAATCCACGGCCGGAAGTACGACCTCATCGTTTCCAATCCACCCTACATCCGGGAAGACGACGACGCACTGGACAAGCTGACATTCGAACCGCTTGAGGCATTGACCGCAGGCCCCGACGGTCTGGACGATATTCGAGTTCTGGCAGCAGATTGTCCGCGTATCGCCGGCGAGAAGGGCTGGCTCATGCTGGAGCATGGCGCCGAGCAACAGAGACAGGTAGCCGATATCCTGAAGGCCAGCGGCTGGGTCGATGTCACTTGCCATAACGACCTCGCGGGCAAACCCCGCGTGACAGTAGCTCACCGGAATGGTACATAAGCGCGCACCTATTAACTTTGCGAGACATCATGATCACGATCAAAACAAATCACGGCGACATCGGCATTGAGCTGTTCGAGGAGAAAGCGCCGATTTCCTGCGAGAATTTTCGCCTGTACGTTCAGGACGGGCACTTCGACGGTACAATCTTTCACCGCGTTATTCCGAACTTCATGATTCAGTGCGGTGGCATGGACGAAGACATGCAGTCCAAACCGACCCGCGACCCGATCAAGAACGAGGCGGACAACGGCGAGTCGAACGAGCGCGGCACACTGGCCATGGCGAGAACCGGCGTCGTCGACAGCGCGACTTCGCAATTTTTCATCAACCTGACCAGCAACGACTTCCTCAATCACGGCGGCCGGGACTTCGGCTATGCTGTATTTGGCCGGGTCAGCGAAGGTATGGATGTGGTTGACGCGATTGGCGCTCTGCCAACCGGCAATCGGGGCGGCCATCAGGATGTGCCGCTCGACCCCGTGACGATTACCGAAGTCACAATCGACGAGTAGAAGATATGCTGCACCGCGATGCCCGACATCTTGCTCTCACCGAGGTCGGCAGCGAAGGTCAGCGACGTATCGCCGCCGGCACCGTATTGCTTATCGGTGCCGGCGGTATCGGTTGTGCCGCGGCAACCTATCTCGCCAGCAGCGGCATCGGTCATCTGACCATTGTGGACTTCGACACTGTCGATGAAACCAACCTTGCGCGGCAGGTGCTGTACACACCGGCCGATATCGGCAAACCCAAAGTTGAGGTCGCCGCACGGCGACTCCGCGAACTCAACCCCAATATCAGCGTCAACGCGGTCGAACAACGGCTTGACGATGCGGCATTGTCGGCAGCACTTGAGTCATCCCAGCTGGTTCTGGACGGCTGCGACAACTTCGCGACCCGATTTCAACTAAACGACGCCTGCGTCTCGGCGGGCCGCCGGCTGATTTCCGGAGCGGCAATTCGACTCGAGGGTCAGCTGGCAGTTTTCGGCCCGGATTTCGACACCGGGCCGTGTTATCGCTGTCTGTACGCCGAGGCCGACGAGTCGCTGGATAGCTGCGCCGGCAATGGCGTGCTGTCTCCGGTTCCGGCCGTGATCGGCACTTTGATGGCCGTCGAGGCACTCAAGTACTTTGCCGGCCTGGATTCCGATACCTCAGTGTTGCGGCTTTACGATGCCGCTGCGGCAGATTTTCGTTCCGTAAAACTCCAAAAACGCGAGGGCTGCCCGGCATGCGCAAAAAAAACCGCAAGATAAGTGTTTCCGGCTTGCTGCAGGCCAGCGCATTTCTGACGATTGTATTTTCCGTTGCAACAGGCCTGGACATCCCGCACCGCAATATCGAATTATTCTCGCACTTTCGACTGCAGTATTTCGTCGTCTCTGCTCTGCTGCTGTTGTCATTCGCTTTTATGAAGCGGCCCCTCATAGCTGCAGCGCTGCTGTTAACAACGGTGTTCAACGGCAGCTTTATCGTTGGCTGGTATTTACCGGCCGCCGAAAAGGCAAACAGTCCGGCAAACCTGAAGCTTGTGCATGCCAATGTGTATTCGCTCAACGAAGACTATTGGCGGCTCGATGAACTCATCGCCGCAGAAGACCCGGACGTGTTTATCCTGCAGGAAATTACGGCCGAATGGGTATTGGCCACGAAGAAGCAGCTCGCTGATTATCCCTATGTCTATGCTGAACCTCGCCTCGGCCATTTCGGGATTGCGGCGTTCTCTAAAATACCGTTCGACTCGATACGGCATATCGATCTCCCGCCGCGCGGATACCCGACCATCTTTGCAACGATAACCGTCGACGACAAGCCGGTAACGATAGTCAGCACTCATCCCACGGTTCCGCTGGGCGAGTACTTATACGAATCCAGAAACGAGCAGTTGGAAAGCGTCGCCGCAGCCATACAGAAAATCGATGGCAGCGTCGTACTGATGGGGGATTTCAATGCCAGCATCTGGGATACGCGATACCAAGAGCTGGAGCAAAAGACCGGCTTGAAAAACGTGCGAAGGGGCTTCGGCGTGCTGCCGACGTGGCCGACATTCCTGCCGTTCGCCATGATTCCTATCGATCACGCACTGGTGTCGGCGGACATTACCGTGACGGACGCGAAGGTCGGACAGAGTATCGGTTCCGACCACCTGCCGCTGGTCGTCACGCTATCGCTGTGACAACCAGCGGCTTTGTCAGCCGCATCCCTATATGCTCTTTTCCCGGAATCTGAACTTCTTCGTTTCCGACTGATCCGAGACGGCACACACGGTCGCGTACGCGCGAATGACCTCATTGCCATCGGCACCGAATACTGTCGTGTCGATCATGATCTTGTGCCCACTGACGCGGCGCTCCTTCGAATTCACATCGTGGCGCACACGAACCGCACCGTCGTAGTTCGCCCGCTCGCCGATCTCAGCGACACAGACCTGAATACTGCTCATCGGTGCCGGATCGGAAAAACCCGGCATCGCCGACGCGCCGGAGGAAACTACCAGGCCCGCAACGGCCAGTAATACTGCTTGCTTGTTTATCTTCATGGTTCTACTCCCTATACGTAAAAATCAGAACGATCGTTCTGATTTGCTCAAAAAAAAGGTCTTAGCGCATGGCCCTCAGCGTGTTCTCCACAATGCCGTCCAGGACTTCGCGCGAGAACCCACTGCGGCCCAGTACGGCGAGGCCAAACATCGTGCTGGTCAAAAGGTCTCCGGCTGCGATCACATCCAGCTCCGCGCGAACTTCGCCCTTCGCTTTGGCGGACTCCAGCCCGACTGAGAACAACTTGCTCATGCGTCGCATGAAGCGCTGTAAAACATCTCGCAGATCATCGTCCTTGGGCGCCAGTTCCATCGCTGTATGGATAAACAGACAGCCCTTACTCTCTTCCTCGCAGCACATGTCGCTCACGCGCTCCTTGAATATCGCCCGAATGTTATCGAGGGACGCGTCAGGTTCCAGCAAACGCAGAAAGGCCTGCTTGCCCATACTGTCCGCGTAACGATCCAGCGCCTGTTCAAACAACTCGCGTTTGGTGCCAAACGTGCCGTAAAGGCCATAACGGCTCACGCCGGTCGCCTTGACGATGTCTTCCATTGAGGTTTCCGAGTAGCCCTTGGACGAAAACAGGTCCACGACCTGCGTCAGAGCGGTTGCCGGATCGAATGTGCGTGTTCTGACCATGCAAAACAGAATAGACATTCTGATTACACATGTCAAGCGAGTTTTGAAGTTCTCGCAGAATCATGCCCGCCAAAACGCCCGAAAAACTACGCGGCGCTGGCCTCGTCGGGCTCGTAACCAAGATTGGGGGCCAGCCATCGCTCCGCTTCGGCAACACTCATGCCTTTTCGCTTGGCGTAGGACGTCAGCTGATCGCGACCGACCTTGCCGACCGCAAAGTACTTCGCATCCGGATGCGCGAAGTACCAGCCACTAACCGCGGCTGTCGGGAACATCGCGTAGGAATCCGTCAACTTCAGGCCAATGCTGGACTCGACCTCCAGCATCTCCCACAAGGTGCCCTTCTCGGTGTGGTCGGGACAAGCGGGATAACCCGGCGCCGGACGAATACCGCGGTATTTTTCCGCAATCAGTTCGCTGCTGCTGAGTTCCTCATCCGGTTCATAGGCCCAGAATTCCCTGCGCACGCGCGCATGCAGATACTCGGCGGCCGCCTCGGCAAGCCGGTCGGCCAGCGCTTTGAGGACAATCGAGCTGTAGTCGTCATGATCCTTTTCGAAGCGCGCAACATGCTCGTCGATACCAATGCCGGCAGTCACGGCAAAAGCACCGATATGGTCCGGGACGCCGCTGCCCTCCGGTGCGACGAAGTCGGCGAGACATCCCTGCGCGTGTCCGGCCGCTTTCGAGCGTTGCTGGCGCAGGTGGCAAAGGCGGTGGGAAGACGACTTTCTGCCGGCATCGTCGTAGACAACGATATCGTCATGATCCACGCAGTTGGCCGGATAAAAACCGATGACTGCCCGTGCACGCAGCCACTGCTCTTCGATAATCTGTTCCAGCATGCTCGTAGCATCATTGAATAAGGCCGTCGCGGCCTCTCCCACAGTCGCATCGGTCAGTATCTGCGGGAACTTGCCGTGAAATTCCCAGGCATTAAAAAACGGCATCCAGTCGATGTAATCGCGCAGCTCGTTCAGGTCGATATCGTCGAATACGCGTGTCCCGGTAAACGTCGGTAGCGGCGCCGAATAATTTTCCCAGTCGCATCCATGCTTGCCTACCCGCGCCTCGTTAATCGAGAGCTGCGGCGACAAGCGGCTCTTGTTTGCGTGTTGATCGCGGCGGCGCGCATTGTCCTTACGAGTCTTATCGACCAGCGCATCGCGTGTGCCCGGCTCGATGAGGGCCTGTGCAACGCCGACAGATCGAGAAGCATCCTTAACGTAGACAACCGGACCTTCATACTTCGGCTCAATCTTTACCGCCGTATGCGCCGGCGATGTCGTTGCCCCGCCGATCAACAGCGGCAGCTCGTAGTCGAGTCGCTGCATTTCGCTGGCGACATGTACCATCTCGTCGAGCGATGGGGTGATGAGCCCGGACAAACCAATGATATCCGCCTCCTCACGCCGCGCCGCTTCCAGTATCTTCTCGCAGGACACCATTACACCGAGGTCGACAACTTCGAAGTTGTTGCATTGCAGCACGACGCCAACGATATTCTTGCCGATGTCGTGTACATCTCCTTTTACCGTGGCCATGACGATCTTGCCGTTGGAGCGTCGCTCGCCGTCTTTCTCATCTTCGATGAACGGCACGAGGTGACTGACCGCCCTTTTCATCACACGGGCCGACTTAACCACCTGCGGCAGGAACATTTTGCCATCGCCGAAAAGATCACCGACGACGTTCATACCCGACATCAACGGCCCTTCGATAACATCCAGCGGCCTGTCGGTCGCCTGGCGAGCTTCCTCCGTATCGTCGATGACATACTCGTCAATACCGTTGACCAGGGCATGTTCCAGCCGCTTGCCGACGGGTAATTCGCGCCAGGACAAATCCCTGACGCGGGCTGCCGCACTGCTCTTTTGGTCTTTATAATTTTCGGCAACGGCCAGCAGGTTCTCGGTACCCTCCGGGTCCCTGTTGAGCACCACATCCTCAACCGCATTGCGCAAATCGTCAGGCAGGTCCGCATAGATAGCCAGTTGGCCTGCGTTGACGATACCCATGTCCATGCCGGCGCGAATCGCGTGATATAGGAAGACTGAATGGATCGCTTCGCGTACCACGTTGTTGCCACGGAAAGAAAACGACACGTTGCTGACGCCGCCGCTGATCAGCGCGTGCGGCAGTGCTTTCTTTATTTCGCGGGTGGCCTCGATGAAATCCAGGCCGTAGCTGGCATGCTCCTCGATACCCGTCGCGATCGCAAAAATATTCGGATCGAAAATTATATCGGCAGGGTCAAGACCGACCTGCTCGACCAGAATTTTGTAGGAACGTTTGCAAATGTCGATCTTGCGTTCAACCGTGTCGGCCTGCCCGGATTCGTCGAAGGCCATCACAACAACCGCCGCACCGTAATCGCAAACCAATTGTGCCTGCTCGACAAATGACGCCTCGCCCTCCTTGAGACTGATCGAGTTGACGACGGCCTTGCCCTGCACGCACTTGAGGCCGGCCTCAATGACCGTCCACTTCGATGAGTCGATCATGAATGGCAGGCGCGCGATATCCGGCTCAGACGCGATCAGGTTCAGAAACCTGACCATGGCTTTCTCGGAGTCGAGCATGCCCTCGTCCATGTTGACATCAATAATCTGCGCACCGTTTTCGACCTGCTGCAACGCAACAGCAACTGCAGCGGTATAGTCGTCCGCCTCAATCAGTCGACGGAAGATTGCAGACCCCGTAACGTTACAACGCTCGCCGACGTTCGCGAACAGATCGTCGGGACCGATGTTAAATGGTTCAAGGCCCGACAGGCGGCACCGTATCGGTAACTCGGGAACAGGCCTCGGCGCTACACCATCGACCACATCTCGCAACGCGCGAATGTGGTCCGGGCGCGTACCGCAACAGCCACCAACCAGGTTCACCAGTCCGCTGGTCGCGAACTCGCCAACAACCTGGGCCATTTCAGCCGGCGTTTCATCGTATTCGCCAAACTCGTTGGGCAAACCGGCATTCGGATGTGCACTGACACGCGTATCGGCGAGTTTCGATAGCTCAGCCACATACTGGCGCAGTTCACTCGCCCCCAGCGCACAGTTCAAGCCAATCATGAACGGTTTGATATGGCGCACCGAGTTCCAGAACGCTTCACTCGTCTGTCCGGAAAGCGTCCTCCCGGACGCGTCGGTAATCGTGCCGGAAATCATGACCGGCAGCTCAACACCGGTTTGCCGGAACGCGCGTTTCAGACCAACGATCGCCGCCTTCGCGTTCAGCGTATCGAAAATGGTCTCGATCATCAGGAAGTCGACGCCGCCTTCGATCAGCGCCGCAGCCGCGTTCTGGTAGGTCTCGGCCAGCTCGTCGAACCTGATGTTGCGAAACCCGGGATCGTTGACATCCGGCGATATCGACGCCGTACGATTGGTCGGCCCCAGCACACCCGCCACGTAGCGCGTATCCCCGGTTCCGGCCGCGTGCGCGTCGGCGCATTCGCGCGCCAGCCTTGCTGCCGCCAGGTTCAGCTCGGCGACCAGCTCTTCCATGCCGTAGTCGGCCATGGACGGTGCGTTCGAATTGAAGGTGTTGGTTTCAATGATATCCGCGCCCGCTTTCAGGAATTGACTGTGGATATCGCGAATAATGTCGGGCCGCGTCAACGACAGCAGATCATTGTTGCCCTTCAGATCGCGCTGCCAGTCCGCAAAACGCGTGCCACGATAGTCCTCCTCGGTGAGGCCGAAGCCCTGGATCATCGTACCCATAGCGCCGTCGAGCAGCACAATGCGCTCATCGAGCGTGCGCATTAGTGATGCGATTCGATCATTACGTTCCATCGTTACAACCTCAAGCTGCTGCCTGACCCGCCCGCACTCCCAACGCATGACAGATAGCGTAGGTAAGTTCAGAACGGTTCAGTGTGTAAAAGTGAAAGTCTTCGATGCCCTCGGCTTCGAGCTGCCGCACCTGCTCGATAGCAACGCTGGCTGCGATCATCTGCCGCGTTTCGGCATCGTCATCGAGACCGTCGAAGCGATGCCGTAGCGCTTCGGGAATACTGGCGCCGCACATCGCCGCAAAGCGCTCCATTTGCGGAAAGCGCGTTATCGGCAGGATGCCCGGAACGATAGTCGACTCGATACCGGCCCTGGCGCAACGCTCGTGAAAGCGGAGATAGGTTTCAACGTCAAAGAAAAACTGCGTTATCGCACGGCTCGCGCCGGCGTCCAGTTTGCGTTTCAGGTTATCGAGGTCGGTGTCGGCATCCGTCGCCTCCGGATGAATTTCCGGGTACGCGGCAACCGAAATATCGAAATCGGCAACGCGCTTCAGGCCCTCGACCAGGTCCGATGCATAGGCGTAGCCGTCCGCGTGCGGCACATAACTGTCGGCATCTTTCGGCGCGTCGCCACGCAGCGCGACGAGGTGGCGCACGCCCATATCCCAGTATTCGCGCGCGATAGCATCGATCTCACCGCGACTTGCGCCCACGCAGGTCAGGTGCGGTGCCGGTGTCAATGCTGTTTCCTCGATGATGCGCGCGACTGCCGCGTGGGTGCGTTCCCGCGTCGAACCGTCGGCGCCGTAGGTGACCGACACGAATCGCGGCTGCAGCTCGGCGAGCCTTTTTATGGACTGCCACAGCGTAGCCTCCATCGCTTCGGTATTCGGTGGAAAGAACTCGAAGGAAACAGCAGCTGGTGTTTTCATGTTCATAATCTCGATGTTTTATGCCAGCTGGCTTGTTCAGGCGGCAGCGGATGCACGCCCGGCACGCGTCGCAACCGCGAGCAGCCAGGCTGGTTTATTGTTCGGAATGGCCCGGGCTGGTGCGAGTCGCAAACCGGCCGCCGCCGCCCAGGCAGCGAATTGGCGGCGCAACGCTCCGACCCCGTTCTCATCGGCGCTTGCCAGTAACAGCAGGCGACCGTCCGGGCACAACAAGCGCTTGGCCTCGGCAACAACGGCGGCAGCATCTGTCGCATTGCCCAAGACGTCGTCGAGAATGACCGTGTCGAACTCCTCGTCCTCGAACGGCAGCGCAGCCATGTCGCCCTGCCTTAGCGTGGTGTTCGAAGTACCGGCAAGCAGCAGTTCCGCGCGCGCGAGACGCCGCGCGTCCGAATCGATATCCACGCCGACCGCGCGATGCGCCCGTGACGCCAGCAACTTCAGCACCCGCCCCTGCCCGCAGCCGATATCGAGCAGATCGCCCAGCGGCCGCGCGACCGTCAGCTCAACCAGTGCCCGGTGCAGCAAGCGATCGGCATCGCTTGCGACGTCCAGCGCCCGGCCGGCATGGCTGCGCAATGTGCGCAATTTGGCAAGGTCCTTCGCGAACTGCGGCTCATCGTCAGGCAGCAGCGCCAGCAATCGCCGTCGTGTCACTGCCGCTTTGCCCTCGGTCGGAACCCGGTAAAAAACGAAATGGCCATCCTTGAAACGGCCGAGAAGACTGGCCGCACACAGCTGCTTCACGTGCTGCGAGATTCTCGGCTGGCTTTGACCGGTGACCTTGGTCAGCTCGGAGACACTGCACTCCGTCGCCGCGCACAGGGCGACGAGCCGCACACGCACAGGATCGGCGAGGGCTTTGAACTGGGACAGCAGGATTTCGGTAGAACTCTTCATATAATAATATAAAGATTCTTTTATATTTAAAGGCCAACAGTATACATCGATGCTGACGGTCTGTGAATGAACTGCAGCACAAAAAGGAAAAAAGGGGGGTCTTTAGAGACTCTTCACTGAACCGAATCGGGCCCGCTGACCGTGTTCTCGGAAAAAATACGGGAAACATCCACGGCATCGAATGACCGCCTGGCCCCGCAGTACTCGCAGATCACTTCGATCTGTCCTTGCTCCTTGAGGGTGCTGCGAGACTCTTGCTCACCCAGCATCTTCAGGACGTCTTCGACTTTCCGGGTGGAGCAACGGCAAAGGAAATTGACACTTCTCGGCGCGTGTACACGAATGTCGTCTTCGGCAAACAGCTTTCGAATGAGCCCGATACCGGCGTCGCCGTCAAAGTCGGTGCTGCCAAGTGTTTTAGCCAGAAAACCCAATCGATTCCAGTCGTCCTCTTCTACCGGCTGCCCCGGCATCTGCTGCAGCAACAAGCCGCCGGCGATCGTCTCATTGGCCACCAGCGCGACATGACTCGGCACCTGCACGGAGCGCTCGAAGTAGTGCTCCAGACTGGATGCCAGGGAGTCCGCATCGATGGCGACAATCCCCTGATAAGGCCGTTCGCCGGCGTCAACGGTAATCGCGCAATGCGCTTTCCCGACCAACTCAGTGAAGTTAGCCGCCCTCGCTCCGGGTCTGACGACTGCCATGCCGCGAAGGTCGAGGTCGTTTGTGCATTGCATGACCAATATCTGCAATGCATTACTGCCCTGCAACTGCAGTGTGACGGAGCCATCGAATTTCAGGCTTTGCGCAATCAGACCCGTTGCCGCCGCGGCGTGCCCCAGCGTTTCGCCGGTCAGTTCGTCATAGCTGTGATCGCGCTGCATACGACGCCATGAACGCGACATATAAATGAGCGCACCGCGTACGGGTAAGGCCTCGAAGGCGAATGGGATGATGCTATCGGCGGACATGCGCTAAAGCTCTGGCCTGACGTTTCGAGTCTAAACGAAAGGCGTCAGAGCCCAAAAGGGCTCTGACGCCTTTTCAGGTATGCCACTAGAGCTTGGCCTTGAGGATTTGATTGACCTGCCCGGGATTGGCCTGCCCTTTGGTTTCCTGCATGACCTTGCCGACAAAGAAACCGATGAGCTTGTCCTTACCCGCGCGGTACTCCGCCACCTGCTCCGGGTAGTCTGCTATCACTTTGTCGATCACGGCTTCGATCGCCGAGCTGTCGGTGATCTGCTTCAGGCCCTTCGCCTCGATGATTTCGTCCGCGCTGCCTTCACCGTCCCACATGGCTTCAAATATTTGCTTCGCGATCTTGCCCGAGATGGTGTTGTCGTGAATCCGGTTCACCAGTCCCGCCAGCGCGGCCGGCGAGATATTGCTGTCGCCGATGTCCTTGCCGTCACGATTGAGTACGGCGGACAAATCGCCGATCACCCAATTGGCTGCAACCTGCGCGGTCGCGTCTACAGCGCCGGCGACGGCCTCGAAATAGTCTGCCAGCGCACGGCTTGCCGTCAGAATCACCGCATCGTCCTTCTTGAGGCCGTGCTCGGCAACAAAACGCTGCAGCTTGGCCTCGGGCAATTCCGGCAAAGTCGCGCGTGCCGCTTCGACGTACTCGTCGCTGATTTCGACCGGCAGCAAATCCGGGTCCGGGAAGTACCGGTAGTCGTTCGCCTCTTCCTTGGAGCGCATCGAGCGTGTCTGGTCTTTATCCGAATCGTAGAGGCGCGTCTCCTGAACAACCGTGCCGCCGTCCTGCAGCAGGTCGATCTGCCTTTCGACTTCGTAGTTGATCGCCTTTTCGATAAAACGAAATGAATTCAGGTTCTTGATTTCGGCTCGCGTTCCCAGTTCCTGCTGGCCCCTGGGCCGAACGGAGACATTGGCATCGCAACGAAACGAACCTTCCTGCATGTTGCCATCAGAGATGCCAAGGTAGCGCACGATGGTGTGTATCTTGCGCAGATAGGCAACGGCTTCCTTCGCCGAACGAAGATCGGGCTCGGAAACGATCTCCAGCAAAGGTGTACCTGCACGATTCAGGTCGATTCCCGAAGAATCATCCAGGCCCTCGTGAATCGACTTGCCGGCGTCCTCTTCGAGGTGCGCCCGCGTGATGCCGATCCGCTTGTCATTGCCGTCGGCATCGCTAATTAACATTTCGCCATGCTCAACGATGGGTAATTCGAGCTGGCTGATCTGATATCCCTTGGGTAAATCCGGATAAAAGTAATTCTTGCGCGCGAATACCGAGCGCCGTGCGACACTCGCATTGACTGCCAGACCGAACAGCGTTGCCATCTGCACGACTTCACGATTCAACACCGGCAGAACGCCGGGATACCCCAGGTCGACCAGGCAGGCCTGCGTATTCGGTTCGGCGCCATAAGCTGTTGATGCACCGGAAAATATCTTGCTTGTCGTCGCGAGCTGGGCGTGAACCTCAAGGCCGATCACGACCTCCCATCCGGCGTGATCCGCAGCCGTCATTTGAACGCCTCCGGACACGCTTTATGCCAGTCGGTTTGCAACTGGTACTGGTGCGCACAGCGCAACAAAGTCTCTTCGCCGAAGTGCCGGCTGACCAGGTGTAAACCAACCGGCATATCGTCCACGAGTCCACAGGGAACCGAGATCGCGGGTAATCCCGCCAGGTTGGCACCGATCGTGTAGATGTCATTCAGATACATCTGAATCGGATCGTCGACCTTGTCGCCGAGTTTGAATGCCGGTGACGGCGTGGTCGGACCGGCAATGAGATCGACATCGGCAAACGCTTGTTTGAAGTCGTCGGCGATCAGTTGCCTTACCTGCTGAGCCTTCAGGTAGTAGGCATCGTAGTAACCGGCCGATAACACGTAGGTACCGGTCATGATGCGGCGCTTCACTTCATCGCCGAAACCCTCACCGCGGCTGCGACAGTAGAGATCCTCCAGGTCCTCGGCATTCTCGGCGCGGTGACCGAAACGCACGCCGTCGAAGCGCGACAGATTGGATGAGCATTCGGCCGGCGCGACGACGTAATAGGTTGGTACCGACAGATCGAGGTTCGGCAGGTCGACTTCAACGGTCGTCGCCCCCAGCGATTCGAGCACGGCGATCGCGTCTTTGACCCTGGCGCCGCATTGCTCATCGAGGCCGGCGTCGAAGTGCTGGCGAACGATACCGACTCGCAGCCCCCTGATCGACTCACCGATGCCGGCGAGATAGTCCGGAACCGCCTGCTCAATAGAGGTGGAGTCGCGCTCATCAAATCCGGCCATTACACCCAGCAGGCGCGCCGCGTCCTCCGCGGAGCGTGTAATAACCCCGGCCTGATCGAGGCTCGATGCGAAAGCAATCATGCCGTAGCGGGAAACGCGGCCATAGGTAGGCTTGAGCCCTACCGTGCCGGTAAGGGCTGCCGGCTGGCGAATCGAACCGCCGGTATCCGTTCCGGTCGCAGCCGGAATCAGGCGGGCAGCGACCGATGCCGATGAGCCGCCGGACGACCCACCCGGCGAGCATTCGAGATTCCAGGGATTCCTGACGGGGCCATAGAAACTGGTCTCATTCGAAGAGCCCATGGCGAACTCGTCCATATTGGTCTTGCCGAGCACCACGGCACCCGCCGCGGCCAGTTTCTCGACCACCGTCGCGTCATAGGGCGAAATGAAGTTGTCGAGCATCTTCGAACCGCAGCTCGTCTTCACGCCGCGCGTGCAAAAAATATCCTTGTGGACAATGGGCAGGCCGTTCAGAGTGCCGCCGGTACCGGCAGCCCTTGCTTCGTCGGCACGCGCCGCGGCCGCCAGCGCCTCGTCGGCTGTGATCGTAATGAAGGCGTTCAGCGTTTCGTTATGCGCGGCAATACGTTCGAGCAATGCCGCGGTGAGCTCAAGCGACGTGAACTCACCGGCCTCGAGACCGGTGGCCAGCTCGGTCAGGGTCTGCGAGTACACACTCATTACTCTATTACCTTCGGTACCAGATACAGCCCGTCCGAGACCGCCGCCGCGTTCTGCTGATAGCGGTCGCGTTCGACTGTCTCGGTGACAGCGTCGGGCCGCAGCCGCTGGGCGGCGTCCAGCGGGTGCGCCATCGGCCGGACGTCGGAGGTATCGGCCTGCGAAAGCTGATCGACAAAATCGACGATTCTGGACAGCTTTTCGACGCTTGAGGCGTACTCCTCGTCGGCGAGTTTCAGCCGCGCCAGCATGGCAATGTGTTGGACCTTAACTTTGTCGAGAGACACGGGTAGTTCCGGGGTTCGTGAGTTATCGAATGCGCCGCTGTATCGGCGGGGACGCAATAATACACGCCGCCTTGTGGAATGTCGTGGGCGTTGCTAGATTACGCCGTTAATCCTGATTCGAGACCCCGCCCCGACATGTTCAAAAATATAATGGGTTATTTCTCCAATGACCTTTCTATCGATCTTGGCACGGCGAATACCCTGATCTACTCGCGGGGCCACGGCATCGTGCTGGACGAACCGTCGGTCGTGGCGATTCGCGAAGATTCCGGCCGGGGCGGCCGCAGTGTCGAGGCCGTTGGCGCCGAGGCAAAGAACATGCTCGGCCGCACGCCGGGCAATATCACCGCCATTCGGCCCCTGAAAGACGGTGTTATTGCCGATTTCACGGTGACCGAGAAGATGCTGCAGCATTTCATCCGCAAGGCGCATGAATCACGCTACTTCAGGCCGAGTCCGCGCGTTCTCATCTGCGTGCCCTATGGCTCAACCCAGGTTGAGCGGCGTGCAATTCGCGAGTCGGCCGAAGGCGCGGGCGCGCGCAAGGTACACCTGATCGATGAGCCGATGGCTGCCGCCATTGGCGCGGGAATGCCGGTGCACGAGGCGCGCGGTTCCATGGTACTCGACATCGGTGGCGGCACCTCGGAGGTCGCTGTGATCTCCCTGAATGGCATCGTTTACGCCGCTTCGGTTCGCATCGGTGGCGATCGCTTCGACGAGGCAATTACCAACTACGTCCGGCGTAACTACGGCATCCTGATCGGCGAGGCGACCGCGGAGCGCATCAAGCACGAAATCGGCTCGGCGTTCCCGGGACAGGAAGTCCTCGAAATATCCGTCAAAGGACGCAATCTGTCGGAAGGCGTGCCGCGCAGCTTTACGCTAAACAGCAATGAAATTCTGGAGGCACTGCAGGAGCCTCTGCAGGGCATCGTTGGTGCCGTAAAGGAAGCGCTGGAGCAGACACCGCCGGAACTGGGCGCAGATGTTGCCGAGCGCGGCATCGTTTTAACCGGCGGCGGCGCCATGCTGCGCGATCTCGACAAGCTGCTGATGGAAGAAACTGGTTTGCCGGTTGTCATCGCTGACGATCCGCTGACCTGCGTGGCCCGCGGCGGTGGCCGCGTCATAGAGCTGATCGACGAACACGGCCCCGCGGTGTTTGGCCTGGAGTGATTCAGCTCCCGGATCCCTATGGTCGCTTCCCGGGAAAATAGTAATAACCCAGGCCGGATTCCGGCACTGGGCCTGCGCATGCTTGGTTTGGTCTTCATCAGCATCCTGCTGATGTATTTCGACAATCGCGACAACCACCTCGATTCCGTGCGCAGCAGCATCGGCGCCGCCGTCTACCCACTGCGGGTAATCGTCGATGCGCCCGTTCGCTTCTGGGGCTGGCTTGGCGAATCCACCTCGTCGCGTAACGATCTTGAACTTGAGTTGAATCGACTCAAGGCCGAGCGCCTGCTGACGAACGCCAGACTGCAAAAACTCAACGCGCTCGAGGCGGAAAACGCCAGGCTGCGCGCCATGCTCGACGCTCGCGCACAGGTTCGGGACCAGGTGAGGGTTGCGGAAATCATGTCCGTTGACGCAAACCCCTACGACCATAGTCTGGTCATCGATATCGGCACACTCGATGGCGTATTCGACGGGCAGGCGCTCGTCGACGCCAATGGCGTTGTCGGTCAGGTCATCAAGGCCGGCCTCATGACATCGCAGGCAATGCTGATCAGCGACACGGACCACGCGCTGCCGGTTGAGGTCAATCGTAATGGATTACGAACGATTGTGGTTGGCACCGGCGAAATCGACCGACTCGGTCTGCCGTTCATCGTCAATAACGCCGACATCCAGGCAGGCGATCTGCTGGTGACATCGGGCCTCGGCGGCGCATTTCCCGCCGGTTATCCGGTTGCCATTGTCGATTCGGTTACGCGCATTCCACAGGAGCCGTATGCTGATGTAACGGCGACCCCGGCAGCATCACTGGGCCAGGTCCGCGAAGTCATGCTGGTCTTTTCGGCCCCAACGGCCAGCCCAGAGGTTGCAGACGATGAATAGAGACCGCTCATCCCGTCGTTTGCCGGTCATCCTGTCAATGATTGTCGGTTTAATGCTGACGATGATGCCGCTGCCGGAAGCCGCCGCAAGCTTTCGCCCCGACTGGCTCGCACTGCTGGTTATTTTTTGGGCGATGCAGTTACCACGTACCTGGAGTGTCGGAACCGCATGGATCATCGGCATAGTCGTCGACGCCTCTCAGGGGACGCTGCTGGGCCAGCATGCGCTCGCACTGTGCGTCATCGCATTTGTTACGGTGCGTATGCACCTTCTGATGCGGGTCTTCCCATTGCCGCAATTGACTGCGACCGTTTTTCCGCTGCTGGCGTTGTACCAGTTCCTGCTGTTCTGGATCAACGGCGTCGCCGGCATTCACGCGCCGGCCGTTGTCTACTGGGGGCCGGTCATTTCCGGGACGCTGCTGTGGCCACTCGTAATGATGTTCCTGTCAGGGGTGCGATACCGAACCCGGTCCGGGGGCTGAATTGAGCCTGCTCTCACCGATCAAGGATCACCACTCGGAACGCCGTTTGTTCATAGGCCGTGCCGTCGCGGCGTCGGTAATCTCGTTCGTTCTGTTAGGAACGGTCATCGCACGCCTCGTTCAGTTGCAGGTATTCGACCACGAGCTTTTCACGGAGAAATCGCAGGGCAACCGCCTGCGTATCGAGGCCGTACCGCCGATTCGTGGCCTGGTATTCGATCGCAAGGGACGCGTCATCGCCGAAAACCTGCCGGCCTACCAGCTTGAGCTGGTACCCGAGCAAGTCGGCGATATCGACGACACGCTGCAGCGGCTCGCCGCGCTGGAACTCATCGAGTCCGACGACATTCCACGCTTCAAGGAGTTGAGCCGCAGCGGCCAGCAGTTCAAGCCCGTTACGTTGAAGTTCAGCCTGACCGACGAAGAGATTGCGAACTTCGCCATCCAGCGACCGCGCTTCCCAGGCGTCGATTTTCAGCCCAGGCTGGTGCGCCATTATCCGCATGGCGAGTTGTTCGCACACGCCGTCGGCTATGTCGGTGCGGTAAGCACCAACGATCTGCAGCGGCTCGACCCGGCCCGCTACGCCGGCACCTCGCATACCGGCAAGACCGGCATTGAGCGCAGCTTTGAAAACGACCTGCACGGCGGTGCCGGCTTCCGGCACGTAATTACCAACGCGACCGGCCGACAGGTACCGGCCGACTCCAGCGAACTGCTCGATTCGCTGCCGATGGACGAAGCCTCCAGTCCGGGCGCCAATATCTACACGAGCCTGGATCTCGATCTGCAGCGGGTCGCTCACGCGGCGCTCGACGGCCGGCGCGGCTCGATTGTTGCGCTTGACCCGACGACCGGCGAGATTCTGGCGCTGGTCAGCGCGCCGGCATTCGACCCGAATCTGTTCGCGATCGGCATGAGTTCAGGGCAATACAACGAGCTGCAGAACAATCCGGACCGACCGCTGTTCAATCGCGCCGTGCTCGGCACTTACCCACCCGGCTCGACGATCAAACCGGTGTTAGCGCTCGCGGCGCTGGAAACCGGGGCCACCAATCTGACGCGCAAAACCGTCTGCATCGGCTATTTCCAGCTAGAAGGCAACGAGCACCGCTACCGCGACTGGAGACCCGAAGGTCATGGGCCTGTCGACCTGAACGATGCCATCGGACAGTCCTGCGACGTTTACTTTTACGAGATCAGCGGCGATCTCGGCATCGACAACATGCACGACTACCTGACGCGTTTCGGGCTTGGCAGCCAAACCGGCATCGACGTGCTTGGCGAACGACCCGGCCTGGTGCCATCTCGTGAGTGGAAGCGCAACAATTTCAGCGATCGCGACAACCAGCGCTGGTACCACGGCGAAACCGTGATCGCCTCCATCGGCCAGGGCTTCATGCTGTCGACACCGCTGCAGCTGGCAACCATCGCCGCTACACTTTCGACCCGCGGACAGCGATACCGACCGCATATGGTTGCCGCGATCGAAGATCCGCTCAGCGGCGAGCGCCGTATGATTCACCCCGAATCGCTGGGCCACGTACAGATCAGCAACGCGTTTTACTGGGACAACGTGCTGGAGGCCATGCATGACGTTCTGCAGGGGCCGCAAGGGACAGCACGCGCAACCGGTGTCGGCGCACCGTATGAAATGGCCGGCAAAAGCGGCACAGCCCAGATAATATCCATTGCCCAGGGCGCCACTTACAATGAAGAAGAAATCGAAGAAAGGCAGCGCGACCACGCCTTGTTTATATCGTTTGCGCCCATAAGCGACCCGCGTATCGCTGTTGCGGTCATCGTCGAAAACGGTAGCAGCGGCAGTGGTGTTGCCGCACCGATCGCAAAAGCGGTCATGGATGAGTACCTGGGATTCGGTGATGATACGACTAAGTGAAACGCAGCGTATGTTATCGCCCAGGAATGGTGCCCTGCCGGGCCTCTCCGGACTTATCCGTGGACTGAACGTCGACGGACCGCTGCTCGGCGGACTGTTGCTGATCGCTGCATTCGGATTGCTGGTTCTCTACAGCGCGTCCGGCGAAAACTCCGGCCTGTTGGTCAACCAGGCAGTCCGGCTGGGCGTTGCATTGGCCGCCATGTTGATCGTCGCGCAGCTACCACCGGATTTTCTGCGGCGCTGGACGCCGTGGGCCTATATCGCCGGTCTGGCGCTGTTGGTGCTGGTACTCACCCGGGGCGACGTCGGACAAGGAGCCAGACGCTGGCTGGACATCGGCGTGCGATTTCAACCGTCCGAAGCGATGAAACTTGCCGTACCGATGATGACCGCCTGGTTTCTGCACGATCGGCAGATCCCGCCCAGGTTCAGTCATCTCGCAATCATCGCGGTACTCATTGCCATTCCGACCTACCTTATCGCCAAACAACCCGATCTCGGCACCTCGCTGCTGATCGCCGCATCGGGTGTGATTGTCGTTTTCCTGGCCGGTATGTCGTTCCGCCTGATCCTGGGCCTTGGCGTGATGGCTATACCGGGAGCGCTGGCCGTCTGGAACTTCATGCTGGACTATCAGAAACAACGTGTTTTGACATTGCTGAATCCGGACAGCGACCCACTGGGCGCGGGCTACAACATCATTCAATCGAAGATCGCTATCGGCTCCGGCGGCCTTTTTGGCAAAGGCTGGACAAACGGCTCGCAGGCCCACCTCGAGTTTCTGCCGGAACGGCATACCGATTTCATCTTCGCGGTACTCGGAGAGGAATTCGGACTGTTCGGCGTGCTGAGTCTGCTTGCCCTGTACATGTTTGTCATCGGGCGCGGCCTGTACATCGCCGTTCAGGCCCACGATACCTATTCGCGATTGCTGGCAGGCTCTATAAGCCTGACTTTCCTGGTTTACGTGTTCGTTAATACGGCAATGGTTACCGGCCTGGTTCCGGTGGTGGGTGTGCCACTACCGCTCGTCAGCTTCGGTGGCACGTCCATGGTGACGCTGATGGCGGGATTCGGTATTCTGATGTCGATCCACTCACACCGGAAACTGCTGCCTCACTAATGAATACCCGATGACAAGAATCTTCATGCTGATCGGCGCGGCTGTAATGCTGATCGCTGCATCCCTCGTCCGCGCATCCGACGATGCCGCCGTAGACCTCACTCAACAAAACGTCGTCGAATTCATCGACGAAATGGTCACCGAGCACAATTTCGAGCGTGATGCGCTCGAAAACGTGCTCGCGCAGGCAGAGATCAAGGCCACGATCATCAAAAAGATATCTACGCCCGCCGAACGGACACTGACCTGGGGAGAATACCGCAAGATTTTCATTACCCGGGAGCGGGTGAATGCCGGCGTCAGGTTCTGGCAGGACAACGAGGAAATGCTCGAACGCATCGCACTCGAAACGGGCGTGCCCATCGAAATGCTGGTGGGAATCATCGGTGTAGAAACTTATTTTGGGCGCATCACGGGCAAAGACCGGGTCATCGATGCGCTGGCGACCCTGGCGTTCGAATATCCGCCGCGCGCGAAGTTTTTCCGCAGGGAACTGATGCAGTTTTTGCTGCTCACGCGCGAGGAAGAACTGGACCCCACCTTACCGATGGGATCGTATGCCGGCGCGATGGGACGACCGCAGTTCATGCCGTCCAGCTTCCGCGCCTACGCGGTCGACTCAACCGGCGACGGTAAACGAGACATCTGGGAAAACTGGGCCGATGTCTCCGGCAGCATCGCCAACTACTTTCTGCAACACGGCTGGCGCAGCGATGAGGAAGTCGTGGCTCAGGCCAGCCTGGGCAGCAACTGGTCCGACGCGGTACCTGAACCCGCCAACACTTTAAAAGCCTCCGACACCGTTGAGTCGCTGAGCAGAAAAGGTGTTCTGTTTGCGACGGAACTGTGCGCGGACAGCGCTGGTGAGCTGCTGACTTACGACGGCGATGACGGCACGGAACACTGGGTCGGGTTTCATAACTTTTTCGTAATCACACGATACAATCGAAGCGCAATGTATGCCCTCGCCGTTCACCAGCTCGGGCAACAGATATCGGCGAAGGTAAACAGCGATGTATCCTAGGGCCGCCCGGCTGGCAGCGTTTCTGGTCACTATGACACTCGCGGCCTGTGGCGGCAGCCCTATCAAGAGTGACGGACCGGGCAGCGGCCGGGTCGGTGAGATACCGGACGACGCCGTGCCAAAATCCGAGCCGCGCAGCCGTTACGGCAACGGCCGCGATATGGGCGATGGTCCGAAGTACGAAGTGCTGGGAAAAACCTACCGCGTCCTCAACAGTAGCGCCGACTATCAGGAACGCGGTGTCGCTTCCTGGTATGGAAAAAAATTCCACGGCAGGCTGACCTCGAACCGGGAGGTCTACGATATGTACGAAATGACTGCAGCGCACAAAACGCTGCCCTTACCGACTTACGTTAAGGTTAGAAATCTGCGCAATAACAAGAGTATCGTGGTGCGCGTGAATGATCGCGGACCGTTCGTAAGCAACCGCATCATCGATTTGTCGTACGCGGCCGCGCTGAAGCTCGACATGGTGCGGGACGGCACCAGCCTCGTCGAGGTCACCGCGTTCAACTTCGACCAGGCGCAGGGTGGCGACCGACCCAGTCGCGTAACGACACCTTCCCGAGCGCCGCTCACGTCCACGCCGTCGGTAACCGCTGCTCCCGCTGCGCCGAAGATTTACGTTCAGGTTGGTGCTTTCGGCGATCGCAGCAACGCCGCGCGTCGACTTGCTGTTCTTTCCCAGTCCGGCGTCGACAAGGCTTTTGTTCACGAAGACAACAGCGCCAGTCCGACTTTGTTCAGGGTGCGGATCGGGCCGGTCACCGACGTTGTGCAATACGACGTTCTGGTCGAGGAACTTCTGCAGATTGGCATTACAGATCCTTACCTAATCACGGAGTAGCCGCGTACAATACGCGCCGATTCAACCACTCTTCTACCGAGGCAGTATGTCCCAAGCCAACAAGCCCTTACTCGCAGTCCTGATTTTTCTTCTATCCGCCGTGACCTGTGCTGCAACGATGCCAACACCGGCCGCCCCGGTTATCGGTGCTAAGAGTTATCTCGTTATCGACAGCCGGACCGGCCATGAGATTGCTTCGCTGGACGCTGACGTCTCGCTCGCACCGGCGAGCCTGACCAAGCTGATGACGGAGTACGTTGTTTTCACCGCGCTGCGGCAGGGGCAGATCACCCTCGATGAAGAGGTCACCATCAGCGAGAAGGCCTGGAGAACACCGGGATCGCGAATGTTCATTGAGGTCGGCACACGCGTGACGGTACAGGACCTGTTGTTTGGCATGATGGTACAGTCCGGCAACGATGCCAGCGTTGCCTTGGCCGAGCACGTCGCCGGCAGTGAAAGCGTATTCGCAGAGATGATGAACCAGCACGCCGCAGCACTCGGCATGCATTCGAGTCATTTCAGGAATGCAACGGGATTACCCGCCGACAATCACGTGACGACGGCCAGGGATCTCGCGACTCTGGCGCGTGGCATCATCGAGCAGTTTCCGGACTACTACGCCTGGCACTCGCTCAAGGAGTTCACCTACAACGATATCAAGCAAAGTAATCGTAACTCGCTGCTATGGCGTGACGATTCCGTTGACGGTATGAAAACAGGTCACACGGAAGACGCGGGGTATTGCCTGGTCACGTCTGCAAAGCGCGGCGACATGCGCGTCATTTCCGTTGTGCTCGGTACCGCCAGCACCAAGTCTCGCAGCGACGGCAGTCAGGCACTGCTGAACTATGCATTCCGGTTTTTCGAAACACGCTTACTGTTCAAGGCTGGCGAGGAAATCTCCAACGCACGCGTCTGGAGGTCGGCGAATGAGGTTTCCCGCCTGGGTGTCCTCAACGATCTCTACATCACGGTGCGCCGCGGTTCCTACGATAAGCTCGAGTCCAGCCTGGATATCCCGGCTATTGTTATGGCACCGATCGCTGCAGGGCAGCCGGTCGCCGATCTGCGTATCAGCCTGGAAGGCGAGGAGCTGTTAAGAACACCGCTGCGTGCGCTGGACGACAATCCGGCCGGATCGTTTTGGCAACGCAGCAAAGACAGCGTGAGTCTGTGGTTCGAATAGTATGAGCGAAGAATCGGTCATGGTGTTTCCGTGCGAGTTCCCGATTAAGATGATGGGCCGCGACACGCCGGAGTTTCGAATAACGGTAAGGACGCTTATCGAAAATCACGTTGGCCCTGTCGCCGAGGATTCGATACAAATCAACCTCAGCGGCAAAGGCAACTTCGTCTCTGTCACTGTGACGGTGACCGCGAGCAGTCAGCAACAGCTCGACGATATTTACCGGGACGTCTCCGGGCACGACGACGTACTGATGGCGCTATGAAAACGTGCTTTCGCGGCCGCCGGGACTACGTTCCTTTGTGGCGCGAGATGCAGGACTTCACGGACAGCCGCGACGAGAACACAGCCGACGAGATCTGGTTTGTAGAACATCCGCCGGTTTTTACTATGGGGCTGAATGCCAGCGAAGAACACCTGCTGGCCCCCGGCGACATTCCTGTTGTGCAAATTGACCGTGGCGGACAGGTGACCTTCCACGGGCCCGGGCAACTGATGGTCTATCCACTGATCGATCTACGGCGCTCCAACATCGGCGTTCGTACCCTGGTGACCGCACTCGAACAGAGTGTCGTCGATTTAGTCGCAGAATACGACGTCGTCGCTGCAGCACGCGCCGATGCGCCGGGCGTTTACGTCAACGGCGACAAGCTCGCCAGCATCGGCTTGAGAATACGTCGTGGCGCAAGTTTTCACGGCATGGCGTTGAATGTTGACATCGATTTGGAACCCTTCTCGCGCATCAATCCTTGCGGTTATGCAGAGCTCGAGATGACGGACCTACGGCGGCAGGGTATCGATCTCGATCTGGAACAGTCCGCAACGACCCTGTTGCCCCGTTTCCTGCAGCATCTGGACTTATAAGCTCATGGTTTCATTCTGAGAAAAATCCTCCAACCGGTAAGCTATTCTCGAGCCATTCAAGGATTACGACGTCAGCGACGCCGTCTGGTCGGTCACCACAGTGCGGGTCAACGCGAACATGGACGACGCGTTCATGAAGAAATTTGGCGAAACCCGAAACCAAGAAACGACAGAATATGCACAGAAAAATTATCCGGCGATGCGCGAGCTCACCGGCCAGTACTATATGCGTGAAATTACCTTGAAACAGGCGTTTGTAATTGCACGCCAATCAGGCCCCGCTTTTGCGGGGCCTTTTTTTGCCGGATCGAGCAGCACGCTTAAGCTATCATTACTCACATGTGGCCTGCTTCTGCGCCGTAAAACTACCGAACTGATTGCTACCGGACAAACGCTTGCCGTCGTCGGACACTGTGATCGCATCAATAATCGGCCACGCGATCTGGTAGTTTCTCGCCGCACCGGACCACGCTCCCTTGAAATCCCCTGCGCTCACTGAACCATCCGGCGACACCGCGACAATGCCGCCGTTATCCCAGCGCCAACTGCCGATGAGGCTGGTCACAGAACCGTCCAGACGCTCTGCACTTGAGCGGGCGCCGAGGGCATCTACGCTCGTCAGTGTTTGTCCGTCCGGTGACAACGTGACCTTGCCGATGAAATCCGGCCAACGAATGGCATAACTGTTGTTACCGCCTGCCGACCACGGCCCCGATGCGAAACCATTATTCGCCGTGCCGCCCGCGTTCACCGTTATCAGCATACTATTGGACCATTGCCAGCAACCGAGCAGCGATTCGGCGGGCGCCGGTGTCGCGGGAACCTCGACGACAGGCCCGGAGGTATCGCCGGTAGTGGCAACGGCGAGAACTTCTACTTCCGCCAGTTGCAGGTAGTCATCACCGTTCAGCCTGATCTTCACATACTGGCCACTAACACCAGAAGGCAGATCAAGCACCATCGCGGGATTAACGAAGCGGCCGTTATCGCAAAAGCTGCGCTCGTGAGTAACGCGGCCGGCACTGTCAGAAACAAGGACGCTGAAGTTCGTCAGACGCTTCCCCCAACCGCGATCGGTGCGATTCCATATGACGATTTCCTGCAGCGCATGCTCGGTACCCAGATCGATCTGCCACCATGCGCCGGACTCTTTCAGAGTATGCGCCACGGACCTGCCGTAGTAGTCGCCGTTGGTATTGCCGTCATTGGCCAGACCCGCCGTTGCGTCCCAGCGGAAATGCCCTGTCGATGACTGCGATGCGAGGCCCTGCAGCGCCAGATTTTTCAATCCTCTGCTCGACGCATTTGCCGGTGTCCGGGAGACACAGCTCGCGGCAAGGTTCCCGGTACCCGGCACCACCGGACCACTCTTGACTACGCCCTCGCGAGTATCCATTCCGTAAAGAATGAACTCTCCCCGGTATGACTTCGGTCCGCGCACGATAAAACCACCGTGTACAGCCGCCACCGAATGCGCCTTCGCGGCGATATTGGAGGCTCGAATTGTGTGGCGAAACTGCTCCCCGGGTGCATAAGTGCGGCTCGGATACGACGGGTTGTCCTGCACCGCGTAGTCGTTCCCAAGGTCGTCTCTGATAGTTATCGATCCGGTGCGGACCGTTTTTTCCTGGTTGAAATTGGTCACCGAAACATCGCAGCTGAACTCGCGGCTCGGCAACAGCGTGCAGCCGTGAACCTCATACACCGCATCTGCTTCCCGAACGCTGAGGCGCCGCGGCCGGTCATCCGGCGCCGTGGCCGGCTCGTCCGGCTCACCGCCCGCCCCGGCAACACGGTTCTCGATGCCGCTAAGAATGAATACACCGCGAAACGGAGCACCGGGCCCGCCGCTTACCGTCAGGCCGCCGGTAATCGCCGTCACAGATTTCGCCTGCGTCGATACATTGCCTGCTCTCAGCGTATGCCGGAACCGTTCTTCGGGCGCGTAAATGCGACCACCATAGCCCGGATTATCAGCGACATACTCGTTCCCCGCATCGTCCCGGATCTTGATGCCACCGCTCGAAATCGTCTTCGCGTTATTAAAACTGGTAATCGTAACTTCGCACTCGAACTCGCGACTTTCGAGCAGACGACAGTAGTGAACTTCATACATCGCCTGGCCAGCCCGAAACTGGGTTCTTTGAAACGGGTTGGCGGGCAAGGCTTCGCAGCCAATAAGCGTGCACAGTACGATGCCAGTAAAAGCGGCGCGCGACTTCATATTCATTTCGTAGCTTCCTCGTTGCAAAACACAGCGTGGCGAAACCGTTTCAATAGCAACTCGCCAGGCGAGTCGCGTGAAACGCACCAAATTGATTCTCTCCGGACAAGTGCTGCCCGTCCTTGCTCACCGCAATCGTATCGACTATTGGCCAGCTGAATTTATAACCGGGTTGCGCTCTCTTCCAGGCTCCCCTGAACGGCCCGAGGGACATCGAACCATTCGCCGACATTGTCACCACTCCGCCGTTGTCCCACTGCCAGGTACCAACGATCTGGCCCGCGTTTCCCTCCAGCCGCTGTGCAGTCGATGCTGTACCCAGCGAGTCAAAGCTGCTCAGGCTTTGCCCATTTACCGCCAGCGTGATGTTGCCGACGATATCGGGCCAGTCGATGACATACTCGCCCGCCGCGACTGCCGACCAGGGGCCTGTTCCGAAACCATTGTTTGCGGTGCCATTCCCGCTTACGACAATCCTCATTCCATTCGACCATCGCCAGCAACCGACCAGCGCGTCGGGTCCAGTCGAGGATAACGACGACGCGTACGCTGTATCGGCAGGATTCGTTACGACGGCTATAGCAGAAGCGCCAATGCGCTGCATCGTCATCTTGTAGCTGCGGGTTGAGTCCAGCGCGACGAGTTTCTCGCCGTCGCCGCCGAGACTGAACTCGTAGATGACGTCGTTAAGCTTCACACGCAGTAGTCGGTCCGTTAAACGCCAGTCAAAGTTCTCCGGCAACACCGCCAGAAAACCCGGGTTTACCCAGTTGAAGGCCAGTACACCGTCGTCTTTGAATTCGAGGTAACCGCCATTGGCGAATAACTCCAGCGTCTGCGCGGGCAGCACAATGTTCTGATTCTCCCGGACAATGGAGACACGCCACTGTGTACCCACGAACTCAGTATCGAACTCGGCGCCGGTCTGCGTTTTCGAAGCGATGAGACCGACTGCGGCGAGCGCCGCGAGGAACACACCAGCCAGAATGACACTTCGCAAGCGCGGGGTTCCTCCCGACAGCGGCGCTGTTTCGGCGTTTGCCCGCAGAGCCTCAAGTGGAGCAAACAACTCGCCAGGTGTTGTATTCAGACAGACGGCAACTGCCTCCGCGGTGCTTTCCGCCACATCCGGCCAGTCGCCGGATTCCATCGCCTGGAGCAGGGCCGGCGGCAATTGGCTGCGTTCGGACAGCTCTGCAATGCTGATGCCGCTCATCGTCCTGGCTCGCTGCATGGCGCTTGCATTTACCGATACCCGCGTAATCGTGGACAACGGCTTGTTACCGGTACGCGACGAGATACCTTCCTGGCCATCGTATCTCGAACGGTGTTCGACCAGTTCCTGCCACGGCAGCAGGTACTCGCTGCCTCCAGCCTGAGTGTATTCGCAATACTGGACGATAACCGACCGCTGGTGCCTGCCCCAGCGCCCAGCCTCCTTGCCGGCCTGAATGGCAACGGCCCGGCTGTGCAGCCGCTTGGCTCCTTTTTCCAGCATGCTGGAAGAAATCGCGAAGACCGCTGCGGCGCGAAGCACCAGTTCAGGACGGACAGCATAAAAACCTCGATCAACTACAGATGCAGACACCATTGTGGATTTCGAACCCCATGTCACCAAAATTGCGATATCGATTAATACATATTAAACGATACTGCCGTTTGCTTTCCTTGCGACGCCCATGATGGAATATTCACCCAAGACTCGGGATGTACCTATGCGCTTCACAACACGAATACAGAGTGGCCTTCTCCTGATCGCCCTGGCGACAGGCTGGCCGGCCGCAGCCCACACCGAAACCATGACAGAGGAGGAACTGGCTGGCGTATGGGTTGGCTATGTTGACGGTACGCAGGCGCCGGGCTGGTTCATGGACATCCGACCGGAGGGCGTGGCGTATTTCTTTGGCCGAACGATCAAAGAGGGTGTCGACTGGATCGATGGCTCCGTGCAGGATATCCCGACTTACGAACTCCTGCAGACCCGGCCATTGGTTACTGCGGAGGGACGGATATTTCAGAACACGCTCTCGGTCTTCAATCACAAAACCATTCCGGTCGAAATGCAGGCCGGTTTCGACTGGTCCGAGACCTCGAAACTCGCTGTCGTCATGCAAACCCACGGCGGTGCATTCGCGCTGCTGCCAACCCCGGACGAGCATCCATCAAACCGTGACTACTGGACACTGCTGGACGGGGTTCTCGGCCTCAAGGGACATCTGTTCGATATCAGGATGAACGGCGACATCCTCGGGTTTTACCCCTTCGCCGTTTGTCCGTACCGACCACCGACTCGTGAGCGGCGTTTTCACCCCAGCTGCGGCGCACAGCAGATTTCCTGGAAGAAGGCGGATAAACCGACCCACACGTGGAAACGCGTGGAGGGCGAGTTGCTATCGGAATTCATGACCTACAGCGTTATACCAATGCTGCGCCTGCGACGAGCCGGATTGCCCGAAGCACAACGCCAGCTCGCTCGAATGCACGGCAACTCCGAGTCATTCGAAGATATACTGGACAGGGCCCCCCATACGGCGTCCCACCCGATTGCCGGACCCACAATACTCGGTGAAGGCGTGCCTTTTCCGGGACCGCGAATCACGGGCAATCATGTAAAACTCAAGGCGCTGCTCGATCGGGGTTTCGGCCGCTGGCTCGCTGCGACGATGGAGAAACAGGACATCACCGTATGTGACTTTTACCTGGAACATGTTCGGGATGAGAAAACGCTGCGCGTGTTGCGAGATTATTGCAGCGGAGAAAGCACTGAGAAAGCTGCGAGTATTGAGAAGCCCGCGGTCGCGAAAAACGCCATGGCGGAACACGTTGCGTCGCTTATCCGATCTGCAGGAAAAGCGCAGCAGCCCTTACCCGTCCCGGCGCCTGCGCCTGCGCCTGCGCCAGCCAGCTTCCCGGAGTGGGAAGTTGTCGGTCTGTGGGACTACGACGCAATCGACGGTCAGCTGCTGCTGCACGGACTCACCCTGGTCGAACAAACCGGTTCAGCGGGACCGGTCAGCTGGCAAGCTCATCTCGAACTCACGCGGCATGCTCAACTGCCGCCGAGAAATCGTCGCCTCTGGCCGGTAAAGATCAACCGCAACGAAAAGAGAGTCTGCGTAAACGCACCCTATCCAACTTACTCTGGACACGTCGATTTACCAGGCAAGGAGTTCGACGGCTCCTATGTGTTTGCCTCGTGCACAGGCGACTCCGACCAGGCGTTTTGGTGAGAAACTGCACGCCCGCTTATCCCGATCGGCTATTGATCGAATCGAGACGTTCCTGCGTGCCAACATCCGCCCACAAACCCTCGTAAACCGACCCTTGCAGGCGCCCGTCGTCAGCCGCTTCACGGAGCATCGGCACAATGGAAAACCGGCCCGCTTCGCAGCCGTCGAAAAACTCCGGCCGATAAACGGCTACACCGCTAAAGGTCAGCACTCGCGAGGGGCCATTTCTGACCAGGCCAGCGTCCAGATCAAAGTCTCCATGATCGCGATACGCCGGTGTCGGAACCAGCACGAGATGCCCGAGCTCGTTTGCCGAGAACGAAACATCCGGTATCGGCATGTCGGTGTAGACATCCGCATTTACAACGGCGAAGGGCTGGTCTCCCAATAGCGGCAAAGCATGATGAATACCGCCGCCCGTTTCGAGTACGTCATCGCGCTCATCGCTGTACTGTACATTCAGGCCGTATCGCGATCCGTCCGCTATGCGCGCGACGATCTGCTCACCCAACCAACCGAGGTTAATGACCACGTCAGTAATCCCCGCGTCACGAATAGTCTCCAGGTGTCTTTCGAGCAGACTTTGCCCACCCACCTCTATCAGTGACTTCGGAACGCTGTCCGTCATCGGCCGGAGTCGTTCACCGCGCCCCGCGGCCAAAAGCATTGCGATCACGTACCGGCGTCCCAGTCCGGCAGTATCAGCTCGGCAATAAGGCGCATCAGAAAACCGAGTTCCTCATAGTGCGGGCGCAACTCAAGTATGTACTCGAGCGTTCGCGGAACGTCCGCAAGGTACTCTGCCTTGCCGTCGCGGTGGTACAGGCGACAAAAAATCCCGGCCGCCTTCAGGTGGCGCTGCACACCCATTAGTTCGAAATGCCTCAGGAAACGCTGCTCGCTGATGAGGTCGCGGGTTTCGTCGCCAAGTTGAGCGTAGTAATTCAACGCCCACTGT
This sequence comes from Woeseiaceae bacterium, assembly GCA_021773035.1. Classification (GTDB taxonomy): domain Bacteria; phylum Pseudomonadota; class Gammaproteobacteria; order Steroidobacterales; family Woeseiaceae; genus UBA1847. Next base: position 122,635 of record JAJFKU010000063.1, on the reverse strand, counting down.
TTCACCTGGTCCGCCGGCCAGCGTACGTAGCAGTCTTTCAGCAACGAGACCAGATCGTAGGTGAACGGTCCCTCGACCGCATCCTGAAAATCGAGAATTCCCGGGTTGCTTCGCTTAGTCACCATCAGGTTGCGGGAGTGATAGTCGCGATGTACGAAGACTTTGGGCTGCTGTAGTGCATTTGCGACCAGCATGTCGCAGCACGCCTGCCAGGCAGATTCGTCCGCCTTAGCAAACGGCAGCTCCATGCGCGTGCCGCACAACCAGTCGCGAAACAACGATAACTCCAGTCGAAGCAGCGGCTCGTCGTAGGGTGGCAGCGAAGCCTGGTAAGCCGTACCGTGGCGCTGCATCTGCAACAACGCTGCAGTCGCGTCGAGATACAGCGAGTCAGCGAATCCGGGGTGACTTTCCAGCCGATTGAGATACTGCTCGCTGCCAAGGTCGGACAACAACAGGAAACCGCTATCGAGATCGGCAGCAACGACGCTCGGGACGTTCAGCTGCATCGCTTCCAGGTAGCCCGCGACCTTGACGAAAGGCAGGCAATCCTCCTCTGCCGGCGGCGCGTCCATCGCAATGAAACTTTTACCCCCTTTTTGCAATCGAAAATAGCGCCGGAAACTGGCGTCATCGGTTGCCGGCACGAGTTCACAGTCGGAAACGGCGTCAATGCCAGCGATCCAGTCTTGCATAGCGGTCAGACGAGGGTCGTCGTCAATATCTGTCTGGCTGATTGCTAATCTCCGTAACGCATTGAAGCACTTAGAAAACTATGCGAAGGTAACAAATAAGAATGCCTGATAACATCCCATCCTTAATGGCCTCGGCCGAAACCTGACCCGAAAGCAACTTGTCTTCGAAAACACTGATCTCAGCCTGTCTGCTGCTGGCGGCGGCAAACGTGAGCGCCGCCGAGCCGCAATCGTGCCACACGCCACTTATCGAGCCGTTCACAGCCGACCCGTTCCTGCAAAGCACGCCGGTGGACCCCGGCACAATCCTGCTTGAAGCCGGACGTATAGAGGCGCAGCTCGGTGAGCTGCCGACCGCCGCAATATCCGACGGCGTGATGCTGCGGCGTGACGATAAGCTGGCTGGCGCGAACTCCGCATGGTATGACCCGCAGTCAAAAGCGCTGCATCTCGAGGGCGACGTGCGCTACGAAGATCCAGCCACGCAGATATTGAGCCAGTCGGCAGAGTTTGGCTACGTCTCCGGACGCATCCGTTTCGAAGGTGCCGAGTTCTCACTCGGCGGCAGTAACTCGCGTGGCGCGGCAGAAGCGCTCGAGATCAATCAAACCGGCAAACTGACGCTGGAAGGCGTCCGGTATACGACCTGTCCACCGGGTTCAGAAGACTGGTTGATGCAGGGCAGCTCCATAGAACTGGACACGCGCCGGGGTGTCGGCACCGCAAAGGGCATGAAGCTGAAATTCAAGGGCGTGCCGATACTGTACGCACCTTACCTGTCTTTTCCGATCGGCGATGCACGCAAGTCGGGCGTGTTGACGCCGGAGATCGGCAGCTCGGGCCGCAGTGGCAACGAACTGCGGGTGCCCTACTACTGGAATATTGCGCCCAATTACGACGCCACCATCACTCCGCGGCTGTTAACCAGTCGCGGGCTGCAACTTGCGACCGAGTTTCGCTACCTGACGACAAACTCCGAAGGCGTCGTTGCCGGCGACTACCTGCCCGACGACGACATCGTCAACGCGGCGCGCCATCAATTCCGCTTCGAACATCAAACGCTGTTCGGCAATGGCTGGCGTAACCAGATCAACCTGCGGGAAGTTTCCGATAGCCAGTATTACGAGGATCTTGGCGGCAGCCTTAGCGTTTCCAGTATCACGCACCTGAATCGCAGCCTGCGATTCGACTACTACTCCAGAAACTTCTCAGTTCTCGGACAGGTGCAGGATTATCAGACCATTGACGACGCGATCCTTCCGAACCAGGAGCCCTATCAGCGACTGCCGCAGATCGTCGCCAGCGGCAATTGGCAAACACGCTTTGGCCTGCGCTTCGGCATAGACAGCGAGATCGTCAATTTCGATCGCGATGTTGGCGTAACCGGCTGGCGATTCAACGCCGCACCCAAAATCGAGTTGCCGTTTTCGAGGCCCGGCTGGTTTGTAACTCCTGCCGTTCAGTACAGCTACACCGACTACAAACTGGACGGCACGCTGCCCGGAGAAGACGCTGACCCGACACGAAGCGTCGCTATCTCGAGCCTCGATACCGGCCTGATTCTCGAACGCACGATGAAAACATCGAACCTGATTCAGACTATCGAGCCCCGCTTACTGTACGTAAACATACCGTTTCGCGACCAGGACGGACTGCCGGTATTCGACACGATTTCACCCGACATCAACCTGGTGCAGTTGTACCGAAAGAACCGCTTTCTAGGCGTCGACCGCATAGGGGACACGAAACAACTGAGCGCTGGCATCACGTCGCGCATACTGGATGTCGATACCGGGCGCGAACTCGTCACGGCAACCATCGGCCAGACGCGCTACTACGGTGATCGCCGTGTTACGTTGCCCGGCGCAAGCGCTGCGACGTCGGACACTTCGGACTACATCGCACAACTTCGCTTCCTGCTGTTCGAGAACGTCAATTTCGATCTCGGTCACCAGTGGGGATCCGACACCACGAAATCGGAAGCACGCATGCAGTGGCAGCCCGCCAGCAACAAGATCGTCAATCTTGCCTATCGATTCCGCCGCGACTCGCTCGAGCAGGGCGACTTGTCATGGTCATGGCCGATTGCGAAGCGCTGGAACTTCGTCGGCCGCTACAATTATTCGATTCGTGACCAGGAAGTACTCGAGCAGTTTTTTGGTCTCGAGTACGAGAGCTGCTGCTGGGGTTTAAGACTGGTTTCACGCCGCCATATTTCGACCCGCGACGGAACTCGCGATTCATCCTTCGGTCTGCAATTGGTATTGAAAGGAATGACGAGCGTAGGCACCGCGGCCGACAAACTCCTCGAACGTGGTATTCTTGGCTATTCTGCAGACCTTCGGTAGTAAATAGTGTTAAAAATCAAAAACTTATGCGCAATCGCGACATTGATTGCAGCGCCCGCCGCCGTCGCGGAGCAGCTCTCCGAGACCGGCGAGTTTCTTGATGGCGTCGCGGCTATCGTCAACGAAGGCGTCGTCCTCAGGAGCCAGTTCGACAAACAACTGGCCGCAATCAAGAAGCGGGCCCTCGATGCGGGAATGCAGCTACCGCCGGAAGACGTTCTGGAAGAACAGGTACTCGAGCGCCTGATCGTCACTGAAATTCAAATGCAGCGCGCCGACCGCATCGGGCTGACGGCGCAGGTTTCGGATCAGATCGTCAATGCCGCCATCCAGAGAATCGCAGACGCCAACGGCTGGCCTTTCGAAGACGTGCCTGCGAGACTCCTCGAAGACGGTATCGACTACGCTGAGTTTCGTGAAAGTGTGCGCGAAGAACTCACGCTGAACGACCTCAAATCGATTGAGGTCTTCCGCAATATTCGCGTTTCGGAACGCGAGATCAAGCAATGCATCATCGACCTGGAAACCAACGTAGTCGTTAACTCGGATTGGGAGTTATCGCACATCCTGCTGACCATCCCTGAAGCTGCCAGTGCCGAGGCCGTGCAGGAAATTGAGCTGACAGCCGACGACATCTATACCCGACTGCAGGACAGCGCTGACTTTCGTGAACTCGCAGCACGTTATTCCGAAGGACAGACGGCGCTCGAAGGCGGTTCTTTGGGCTGGATGGAGGGACAGCAGGTTCCATCGATATTCACCGATGTATTACAGGACATGAAGGCTGGTGATTTCTCTGAGCCTTTCCGCACTGCAAACAGCGTTCACATCGTCAGAGTTGACAACCTCCGAAGCGCTGTGGAACGCAGCGAAATCAATCAGGCAAAGATTCGCCATATACTGATTTCACCCAACGAGATTATCGATGACGCAACTGCGAAACAGCGTCTCGAAGGTGCACTTGAGAAAATCCGCGGGGGGGAGGATTTCGCGGGGCAGGCAAAGCTGCTGTCCGACGATCCGGGTTCGGCCAATATCGGCGGCGACCTGGGCTGGTCTGAAACGGTCGCGTATGCACCGGAATTCAGAACGACTGCCGACACGGCCGAGATAGGCGTCATCAGCGAACCCTTCCGGACAACCTTCGGATGGCACATTCTGGAGGTCCTGGAACGTCGTGTTTACGACAACACCGACGAACTCAAGGAACGCAACTGCGTGGCTCGCATTCGCCTTGGCAAGCAGGAAGAGGAAACGCTGCTCTGGCTGCAACGCATGCGTGACGAGGCGTTCGTCGATACGCGCATCTAGGTGACGCTTAACAAACCGCTCATAGTTACCGCCGGGGAACCCGCCGGAATCGGACCGGAACTCTGCGCGGCACTTGCAGACTCCGATTTCGCCAGGGACATCGTCGTCATCGGCGATGCCGCCCTGCTCGACGACCGGCTGCAGGTTATCGATCTGCCGTTTCCCGCAGCGGTAATCCACGGCCAACCCGATCCGGCCAACGCGCAAACTCTACTCGACGGTCTCACTCTCGCTGTTGACGGTTGTCGAACCGGTCGTTACGCCGGACTCGTCACTGCACCGCTCGCCAAGAGCGTTATAGCCGACGCCGGTGTGCCCTTCACCGGCCATACCGAATTCCTGGCCGAGCTGACAGGCGCCGATCTTCCCGTCATGCTGCTCGTTGCAGGCGATCTCAAAGTCGCGCTCGCAAGCACTCACCTGCCGTTGCGCGCGGTGCCCGATTTCATTACGGCGGAACGACTGACTCGCGTTATCGAAGTGTTAAACGAAGGTCTGCAACACCGTTTTGGTATCGGCAATCCGCGTATCGCGATATGCGGGCTTAATCCACATGCCGGTGAACACGGACACCTCGGCGCCGAAGACGACGCCGTTATCGCACCCGTTGTCGCCGCACTGAGAAAAAAGGGGCTCAATCTGCACGGCCCGCTGCCGGCGGACACGGCGTTTACGCCCGCTGCCGGGCACAACGACGCCGTGCTTGCGATGTATCACGATCAGGGGCTGCCAGTCGTCAAATACGCCGGCTTTGGCCATGCGGTGAACGTGACTCTCGGACTCCCCATCATCAGGACGTCCGTCGATCACGGTACCGCCTTCGACCTTGCCGGCAGCGGCAAAGCCGATCCGGGCAGCCTGCTGGCAGCCGTCGAACTGGCCGCGTCAATGGCGTCACGCTGATGTCCGGGCATCGCGCGCGCAAGCGCTTCGGCCAGCATTTCCTGACAGACCCGAGTGTCGTCGATGCCATTCTGCGTGCCGTATACGCGAGCAAAGACGACGTGGTCGTTGAAATCGGTCCCGGACAGGGGGCCATAACGACAGCGCTCGCCGCAACCGCCGGCCATTTGCATGCCATTGAACTTGACCGCGATCTGGCGAGGAACCTGCGCCGCCAATACGAAGGCAACCCCTCGGTAACGATCCACGAGGCAGACGCGCTGCAGTTCGATTTCTCGAGCCTCGGCGAACGACTGCGAATCGTCGGTAATCTGCCCTACAACATCTCCACGCCATTGCTGTTCCATCTTCTCGACTATCGCAGGCACATACTCGATATGCACTTCATGCTGCAAAAAGAAGTTGTCGCACGAATGGTGGCAGCGCCGGGAAGCAAGGCCTACGGCAGACTCACTATCATGCTGGGCTGTCATCTACAGATGGAGGCCTTGTTCGACGTAGACAGGACGGCCTTCGAACCGCCACCCGAGGTCACGTCGGCAGTGGTTCGACTCGACCCCTTAGCAGCGAACCACTACGATATCGGAGACGCCACGCTATTGAAGAAAATTGTTAGCCAGGCCTTTATGAAACGCCGCAAGACGATTCGCAATGCGCTGCGGGACCACGTTGAGGCGGCGGACCTCGACGCCGCCGGTATCGAGCAGGGATTACGCCCGGAACAGATCAGTATCGCCAAATACGTGGAACTCAGTAACCATCTGGCCGGCACCTTACGTTAGACTACAGCGATGACGGAAACCCACTGCGACATTCGCATTCAGGTAGTTACCGATTACCTCGACAATCAATCGGAGCCCGAATCCGACCGCTACGTATTCGCCTACACGATCACGATATCGAACAGCGGCAACGTCGCGGCCAGGCTGATCAGCCGCCACTGGGTCATCACCGATGCGAACGGCAAGGTACAGGAGGTGAATGGCGATGGCGTCGTGGGCGAGCAACCGCACCTGAACCCGGGCGAGGAGTTTCGCTATTCCAGCGGTGCCGTACTCGAAACGCCGGTTGGCGCGATGCAGGGAATCTATCGTATGGAAGCCGACGGCGGCTTCGGTTTTGATGCGCCTATCGCACCGTTCACGCTCGCAGTTCCCGGACTGCTGAACTAGGGCCGGTCAGTGGCCGTTTACGCGATCGGCGACATTCAAGGCTGCTACGACCCGTTTCGACGACTCCTCGACGAACTCGACTTCGAGCCGGCGACGGACACCCTCTGGCTGGCCGGCGACCTCGTCAATCGCGGCCCCAAATCGCTAAAAACACTACGTTTTGTCAAGAGCCTGGGCGACTCCGCGATCACCGTACTCGGGAACCACGACCTGCACCTGCTGGCGCTAATGGCCGGCGCCGTACGTCATGGGAAGCGCTTCTCGTCACTTGAAAAACTGCTGCGTGCCGACGATGTCGACGAACTCTGCGACTGGCTCAGACGACGTCCGCTGGCACACTACGACAAGGCGCTGGACTCATTGCTGGTGCATGCCGGCACCCATCCCGGCTGGAGCGTTAAGAGAACACTGGCGCTCGCCGAGGAAGTCGAGCAGGAGCTTCGGCAGGGCGACTATGAAATGCTGCTGGGAAAGATGTATGGCAATACACCCAATAGATGGTCCGGAAAACTCAGCGGTTACAAACGACTGCGGTTCATTATCAACTGCCTGACGCGCATGCGCGTAATAACAGCGACGGGCGCTTTGAATTTTTCCCACAATGGCTCGCCGTGGCGTGCCCGCAAGAATCTGCGGCCCTGGTTTGCCGCCGAAGACCGGAAGACAGCTGCGACGCGCATTGTCTTCGGACACTGGTCACAGCTCGGACTCATCGTTCTGCCCGATCTCATCAGTCTGGATACCGGTTGTGTCTGGGGACGGCAGCTGACCGCCGTCAGACTCGACAAACGTATTCCGCAAGTGACTCAGGTCCAGGGACAGCGCTAGTTTTCGATCGAGTACAGGATGTCGATCGATTGATTCTCGCCAGCCCCGGCCTCCAACGTCAGGCGTTGCGACATTCTGTAGCGAAGTAATAAAGTCCCGAGACGACTGAACACCCCGTAGGCGTAGCGGGCATACAGGCGCGAATTTATTTGTTTACCGGCAACCAGCGCCGTCGTGTCGCCACCGGTTCCGGCGACGGACAGCTCGTCAAGCCCGAGCGCCTGACCAATCTGGTCCGTGATGCGTGCAGCCTGTCGCAAACCGAGTGCTACCGCCGCGCCCGACAGCTCGCCACCGTCGCTGGCAGCTGCCTGGCTGAGCGGTCGGCCGATTACCAGATAGGACAGCGCATCGGCTTCCGACATCGCCGGACTTGAGTACACCGAGGTCGTCAGATTCGATGCCCGACCATGCAAATGAATGCCCGCCGTCACACTGCCGTCCAGGGTTTCGATCACGCGCCTGGCTTTCACGTCGACCAGGGGATCGTCGACCGGGCCGGTAAAGGTCAGTTCGCCCTGTTCGATCTCGAGCTTCTGCCCGCGGGCGTTGAAAGTTCCATCAAGCATCGACACCTGCCCTTCTGCACGCAATGGCCGTTCATCGGCCATCTTCAGCAGCAGCTTGCCACTTAGTCTGGTGTCGAGCCCGAGCGCCGAAAAATGCACGCCGTCGCCCAGCAGCAGCGTTGTCTCGCCACTGACACGTATCGCACTTGCCGGGTTTTCTTCTTCGCCCAGAACAACAACGTCGGGCGACACGGTCACGGCGCCGACCGGCACTTCGCGAATCGCAATCTCGGCCTTCGGCACCGTGAGCTGGCCGCCGATACGCCAGCCGTCTACGTCGCCAGCGAGTTCGAGTTCGGGTGACGCCCACAGACGGTACTCAGGCCAGTTTATGAGTTCCGCCGCCGTGCCGCTGACAACAAGACTCAGCGAACGCGATGCCTGCATCACATTCAGAAAGCGCCCGTTGATCGCGAGTGTGCCGTCGCCGGCCCGCGCGGTAGCGCTTACCGTCGCGTCGCCATCCGAGGCACCGGATATCAGGACGCTGATGTCATTGATCGGCACGTTGAGCGCCGGAACGGTCAGCGCACCGTCACGCCATTCGAGCTCGCCCTCGAATTGCGGCGCGTTCAGAGGCCCTGCGGCCGTGAGCGCTGCGACAACCGAACCATCGAAACGGTCAAGCTGCGGAATTGCCGCGGACACCCAGTGCCAGTCATCACCACGCAGTTTCAGACTGGCCTGCAGCGTCGCGTCGGTCGCCAGCCGATCCAGGCTGAAATCCAGTTCTCCGAGCATGCCGGATTCGACCGCCAACAGTGCGTATGCGGTGAGCCCGGAATCGTCGAGGTCGGCATGAAATTCTGCGCGCGGAATCGCCACATCGGTCACCGCGCCGCTGAGTTCGCTGACCCGCAACACCGTGTCGGCCTGCCGCCAGTCCATGCGACCCGACCATTGCCCGGCTTTGCGGCTGATGTCGATATCCGTACTCGCATAGCCGAGCAGCCCGAGATTCTTCGGCAGCAGGCTATCCGCAACCTGCAACGGAACCTGGTCGACCGCGGCCGTCAGTTGAACTCCGTCGTCAAGCAGAAGAATACGGACCGTCGCATCGAGCACAGCGCCCCGGTTGCTCCACTCGGCATTGATGTCCATTCGCCCGACGTCACCCTGCCCCGATAGCTTCAGCGCGCCGTAGCTCGTATCCGCGTAAGCGAGTTCCCGCAGCATAAGCTCGGTTCTGATGCCCGGTTGCGCGAGCGACCCGTCGATATCGACGTTCCCAGAGGCAGAACCGCTCAGCCCCGGCCATAAAGCAGCGAGTACCGGCGCGTTCACCGATAACGACAGTGACAGGTCTTCCTGCTCCAAACCACCGTTAACCCCAATGCTGTTTTCACCGATGACCAGGCGACAGCCCAAGCAGGTCTGAACGTTCGACGACAACAGCAAATCGCCGTTCAGGCTCATGGTCCTATCATTAAGAACGCCGCTAAGCAGAAATTCATGAACCGACACAAGACCATCGGCATCGATCGCCAGTTCGGCGCTCGCGCCGAGCTGGCCGGTGAGCTTGTCGTGAACGGCCGATGGTTCGATATTCGTCGCCCTGACGACGGCCCCTGCGGAAAAAACCGGCTGCCAGGCGATGTGGCCGGACAGTTCTGCCTGACCCAGCGCCGCCACAAGTCCAAGGCTGAAGTCGGAAATCGCGCCGCTGTCGCCGCTCGCCGTGCCGCTCAGGTGCATAGTCTCCTGATCGCCGACAACGGCGGTCGCGGCATAGCTGGCCTTGTAGGCATCTGGCAACCCCCACAAATGCAGTTCCCCCTCCAGTAACTCGCTGTTGCCGAAGACCCAGCGGTCCCAGTAAACGCGCAGGTCTAGTTCCGGCTCCATGCGATGCAGCAGTTTTATCGATCCCTCGGCATTGCACAGATACGGTCCGTCGATGCGTTGCTCGAACATGAGTTCGAGCAGGCTGCCGTGCAGCGTGCCCTGGCCGCTCCAGCTATTATCCGCCAGCGTCCAGCCGACGTTGGCGGAAAGCGGCACATCGCCGGAAACAGTCGTCGTCAGATTCGAAATCGATACGCTCACGATATCCGTCGCCGCCGTCACGGATACAACGCTGAGCTCTTTGCCGCTGACTCGAAGGCGCTCAACGGCAACGCGACTTATCAGCTGGTCTTTTTCTCCGCCTAGCAACAGCAATTCGTCAACGACGACACGCGAAACAACAACGTCGACGGGCAATGCAGGCATCGAGACACTCAGTGGCGCCGGCGCCGGTGACGGAACGAGGCTCCGGTGTGAGACCGTGGCAGCGCTCACGCTGCGCAACGACACACGGCGCGCGGCCAGCGCCGGCCAGCGAATGCCGAAACTGAACTCCCTGAGCTCGATGACCTGAACGTCGTCGGTGTAGGTCAACAGCGGGAAGTACAGCTCACCCCACAACGTACCGTGAAAGTTCTCCGCCACGAGTTCGCCCGGCAGCGCCGCCGTCACGCGTGCGAGTGCCCAGCGCGTTCCTGATTCGGTATTGAGGACGACGGCGACCATGCCCGCCAGCAATAAAGCCAGGGCCAGCAGCGATACGACCGCTCGCAGCAGATACCTGCCGATACGCCGCATTACAGATCCGGCCCAAGACTGATGTGGATACGAAAATCCTCATCCGGGTCGTCCAGCGGATGCGCGAAGTCGAGCCGAATCGGCCCAACCGGCGAGTACCAGCGCAGGCCGATACCGACTCCCGTGCTTAGCTCGATGTCCGTATCATTGAACGCGTCGCCGCTGTCGACGAAAGCGGCAAGCGCCCAGTCATCACGAAACAGCCAGTCGAATTCCAGACTCGCATCGAACTCGTGACTGCCACCGATGACCTCACCGTCGGCGTCCACCGGGCCCAGCGTTTCGAACTCGTAACCGCGAACGCTGCTGTCGCCACCGCTGAAAAAACGCACCGACGCCGGCAACTCCGCAAGGTCGTCCTGGGCCGTTGCACCAACGCTGACACGCGCAAGTACGCGCGTTCGGTCACCGAGTTCGCGCAGCCATTTCGCCTTGCCGCGCAGCTGCAGGAAACTCGTATCCGAGCCCAGCGAATCGCTCGCACCGCGTATGTCGAGGCTCAGCCGGTAGCCGTTTGTCGCCCGGCGCAATTCCCGGCCAATCGCTGTTTCCCAGTTCGTGCCAACAATCACAAGTTGGCTGGTATCGTTCTGATCAGCGACCGTGAAGTCCTCATAGGCATAGTCAACGTAACGTGTCTGCAGCCAGCCGGAACCGACGCTTTTTGAGCGCAGGAAGCCGAGCTTGAAACTGTCGTGCTCGCTGGTCTCGGTATCCTCATGCTGGAAACCGGTAACGATGCTAAACCACTCGCGGCGTGGATCGCGTTTCGGCCACCGGTACGCCGCATTGAGCTCGCTCTTCACGGATGAGCCAAACAGCTTGCTTTCGAACTGATGACCTTTGTCGTTGATTCGCCGGTCGGCATAACCGAGTCGTCCGTGCGGCCCGGTATCGGTGGTAAAACCGCCGCCGATCGAATACACGCGGCGTTTGGCAGGAAGCAGCTCGACCGAAACCGGGACCGTCTTGCCCGCCGTGTCCAGCGGGTCCGTACTGATGGCAACGGACGTGAAGTAGCTGCTGCCGTTTAGCGCTTCGTAGAGCTCGCTAATCGCCTGCGATGTAAAGGGATCGCCCGGTTGAATGTCCGTATACCCTTGCAGAACCTGCTCGCGCAGGATTCCCGCCGTGAAACTCACCGCGCCGAAGCGATACTGTTGCCCACTTGCAAAGCGCATGTCGAGATCTGCACTCCGGGCCTCCTTGTCAACGGTAATAGCCGCCATTTCGAAATCGGCATCGAAGTACCCAGTGGCTGCAGCTGCGGCCAGAACAGACGACTTGAAGCGGCCGTAGCGACCATGATCCAGAATCTCGTCGACGACCGGTCGACCTGCGGAAATACGACCCAGGAAGTCCTCATCACTCGCCGCATCGCCATCGATCGCTATCGTCACATCCCTGAAACGAACCGCCTCGCCAACGTCAACATCGAATTCAGCGCGCCAGCAATCGTCGTCCCAGCGTAAGGATTTCGTGATTGTCGCTCCGTAGTAACCGAGTGCGCGCAACGCATCCCGAATAGCTCCGTCCGAGTCGCGATACAGGCGCTCAACGCGCCAGCGCGCCGAATCGCAGCCCACGCTCGCAAGCGGTGACAACGCACGTACATTTTGTTCTTGATTATCGTCAAGGCCCGAAAAGACCACGTCCGCGCGTAGCGCGCCAGCGGTGAGCAAGATAAGGAGCAGCCCGGTGCTAGCTCGTAGCGCAGCGGCCCTGGGTCGTTTTTGGTGAGAAGTCATGCCACGCCGTGCTAGGCACCGTTCCGTTCGTAGGTTCTGAACTCGAAGGCGAATTCGTTCGCGTCATCTGCAGCATGTCGTTCGCAGTCGAGCAATGTCCAACGTTCGTCATCGATCTCCGCAAAAAATGCATCACCAGCCACGTTCGTCTCAACCCGTGTCAGGTACAGGCGTGTAGCCTTTGGCAGAAACAGATCGTAGATCTGGCTGCCGCCTATGATCATGATCTCCTCCGCATCAGCACAGGTTTCCAGCGCCGCCACCGGCGACTCGACAACATCACAACCCTCGGCCGTGTAGCCCGCCTGCCGTGTGATGACGATATTCCGACGCCCCGGCAAAGGCCGTCCTATGGACTCCCAGGTCAGACGACCCATGACGATCGGTTTGCCCATCGTCAACTGCTTGAAGCGCCGCAAATCGTCGGCAATCCGCCACGGCAGTGCCCCGTCTACGCCAATCACATTGTTCGTCGAGGCAGCAACGATAATACTGATCACAGACCTTCCTCATTTCGCATCGCGCGAAGTCTAACCAAATCACCGGCGTAGTGGCTAAAGATTCCGCAAACCGGGTCGATAGCTACGCCATAGGTAGTTTACATAAGCGCCGGCCCAGATTACGCGCCCGATATCGCTTACCGGCAATTTTTTGGAGAAAAGAAATGGACGTGTCCATAGTCGCAAGCACATCCGTCCGCGCAACGGCCGACATTCATAGCATGCAGAAGAACATCGAAGCCTGCGATGAATGTCACGACCACGGTCAGGACGACACCTATCAGCGCGAGCGGGCGCTGGGTGTATTTCAGCAGGAAATGCGGACCACGATGAAAAGCAGTTTCAGAGCAAAGTTCGCCGTACCCCAGGGCGGCTATGCGCAAGCCGCGCCGGCCGCCGACGACGTTGCGGCAGAAACGCTGGGCGCCGCAAAACAGCTGGTCGCGGAATCTCCGACGAATTCCGGCAAGGCGTTGATCTCGTTTCGTGCAAAAGTACACGAGACCGCATCCTATGTCCGCGAAACCGTTGGCGTTCGAGACGACATTGCCGAAGTCGATGACGCCATCGCGAAAATCGACGATGGCCTCAATACGCTGGAAGAGGAAGTGGCCGCGAACCGGGAATCCTCGGCATCCGTACTCAACGTCGAGATGCGCTCGAAACAGCGCTCCTCAATTCGTATACGGACCCAGGAAGGCGACGTAGTGAAGTTAAGCATCAGCCGCCGTGACCGCATGGAGGCCAGCGACACAGCGGTAAGCGATGCTAATGGAACAGCGAGCACGACTGAGGTAGAGATATCCAGCCGTTCGCGTATGACGCTGAAAGTCGACGGTGACCTGAACGACGCGGAAATGGCGGCGATTCAGAATGTCTTCGCGCAGGCCGAGGACATCGCCAACCAGTTTTTCAATGGCGATATCGGCGCAGCCTTTGAACTGGCCGCGGGCGTCGAGTTCGATACCGAGCAACTGGCGCGCGTGAACATGGGCTTCCGCAGCTTCCAGTCATCCGAGATTTCGTACCGGGAAACCTCTGTTACGCGACTCACCGCCCCACCGCCGGCAGCACCCGTGGCGACACCGCCCGGTGACTCTGATACCAGCAGCGTAGCCACTGCGACTGCGGTAGCGGCTACCGATGCGGTCGAAGCGCCGGCTGCGAACACGGCAGTCGCCGATGAGCCGGCCGCGCCTGCGATCGACTCTTCCGCACTGGCGGACTTCTTTGGCCTGCTGTCCAACTTCCTGCGCTCAGTAGGTAGCGGTTTTGACGGCGGCGACACTACGGATAAAGTTTCGTTCCGACTCCACCATTCGGAATCGTTCAAACTCACAATCCTGAAGTCGGTCATGCACGCAGCAGCGCCGGATGAACCGGCCGAAGCCGCTGCAACAGCACTTATCGATGGCATTGCCGCCGGCGCTGAGGACCAGAAATCGATCGCCGCGTAAGCTTCAGACCGCGACAGCGGCCTTGATATGAGGATGGGATTCATACTCGACGATGTCGAAGTCCTCATACCGATAGTCGAAAATGCTCTCAGGCTGACGCTTGATCAACAGCTGCGGCAGCGGCAGCGGCTCGCGACTCAGTTGCTCATCCGCCTGCTGCAGATGATTCGAATACAGGTGACAGTCACCGCCGGTCCAGACGAAATCGCCGACCGCGAGGTCCGCCTGCTGCGCAAGCATATGTGTGAGCAGGGCATATGACGCGATGTTAAACGGCACGCCCAGAAAAATATCGCAGCTGCGCTGATACAACTGGCAGGACAAGGCACCGTCCGCGACGTAGAACTGGAATAAACAGTGGCACGGCGGCAAGGCCATATTGTCGATTTCGGCAACATTCCATGCACTGAGCAGGATACGACGGGAGTCCGGCGTCTCCTGCAGCTGTTGCACAATCTGCGCGATCTGATCGACGCTGCCGCCGTCCGGTTTCGGCCAGCTACGCCATTGCACACCGTAGACCGGACCGAGCTCACCGTCTTCATCGGCCCAGTCATCCCAGATCGATACGCCGTTCTCCTGCAGGTAGCGGATATTGCTGTCGCCGGACAGGAACCACAGCAGCTCGTGAATAATTGAGCGCAGATGCAGCTTTTTAGTCGTGACCAACGGAAATCCGGCACGCAGGTCAAAGCGCATCTGGTGGCCGAATACGCTCAGTGTACCGGTCCCGGTGCGATCGCCCTTGACGGCACCGTTATTGCGCACATGGCGCATCAGTTCGAGGTACTGTTTCATGACTGACGTCGGTACGCCAGGAACATCAGGGTAGCGCCCAGCACGACCATCGGCAGACTCAACACCTGCCCCATCGTTAACCAGTCCAGTGCCAGGTAGCCAAGATGACTGTCGGGAACGCGCAGGAACTCGACGGCAAAACGAAATACGCCATAGAAGAACAGGAACAGACCCGAGACCGACATTGTCGGGCGCTCGCGGCGGGAGAACAGCCACAAGATAATGAACAGGACCAGGCCCTCGAGAATCGCCTCGTACAACATCGACGGATGCAATGCCTGGCCGTTGACCTGAAATCCCCACGGGACGTCGGTCGGCTTGCCCCACAGTTCGCCATTGATGAAGTTCCCGACGCGGCCGAAAAACAGCCCCAGCGGTGTGATGGGTGCAACGAAATCCAGCACCGCCCAGCCCCGCACGCCAATTCTGCGCGCGTACAGCCACATAGCGGTCATGACGCCGGCCAACCCGCCATGAAAGGACATTCCGCCTTCGGTGATTTTCAGCAGATACAGCGGATCGCTGGTGAGCTGATCGAAGCCATAGAAAAACGCATAGCCAACGCGCCCCCCGACGATCACGCCGAGCATCCCGTAAAACAGCAGATCGTCAACCTGTGCGGGTTTGATGATTGACCAGCTCCTTCGCGCCCGGTTTCTCGCCAGCCACCAGGCCAGCAGAAAACCAATAACGTACATCAGGCCGTACCAGCGAATCTTGACCGCACCGATAGAAAAAATAATCGGATCGATCTCAGGGTATGTCAGCATGAATTCCTGCTCGGCTCATTCGGGAGACGGGTATCATAGTCAGTTTCAAGTGCGTGTCATAGTGGCCAAAGCCCCCGGGGACCCGATCGATGTCCAATCGCCTGTGTAAAGAATCCAGCCCCTATTTACAACAACATGCCGACAACCCCGTGGACTGGTATCCGTGGGGCGATGAGGCGTTCGAGGAGGCCCGCAGCAGCGGTAAGCCTATCCTGTTATCAATCGGCTACTCCGCGTGCCACTGGTGCCACGTCATGGCGCACGAGTCGTTTGAGGACGAAGCGATCGCCGCGGTCATGAATCGCCTGTTCGTCAACGTCAAGGTCGACCGCGAGGAACGACCGGACGTCGACAAGATCTACCAGGCCGCGCAGCAATTGCTGACTCAGCGCAGCGGCGGCTGGCCTCTGACCATGTTTCTCGACAGCGACGAGCAGCGACCGTTTTTCGGCGGTACCTACTTTCCAGACAAAGCCCGGCACGGCATGCCGGCCTTCCCCGACCTGTTACAGAAAGTCGCAGCCTATTACAGTGAGCAGCGCGAAGAAGTCAGAACGCAGAGCGAACGTTTACTCGATGTTTTCAGGAAACTGGAACCGGCTGCGTGCGCGACCGGCACCGTGATGAACCCGGCGCCGCTGCAGCAGGCGCGCGACAGCTTCGCGCAATCGTTCGATCGCGAATACGGCGGTTTCGGATCAGCGCCGAAGTTTCCGCATGCGACGACGATCGACCGCCTGCTACGGCACTGGCGCGCCAGTGCACACGATGCCAAGCCGGATATCGACGCCTTGTTCATGGCGACACTGACATTGACCCGCATGGCCGATGGTGGCCTGTTCGATCATGTTGGTGGCGGCTTCTGCCGCTATAGCGTCGACCGCTACTGGCAGATTCCACACTTCGAAAAAATGCTGTATGACAACGGCCCGCTACTCGCGCTATACGCGCAGGCGGCGCTGGTGAGTGGCGAACAGACTTTTGCGGATACGGCAAATGCCACTGCCGACTGGATGCTCGCCGACATGCAGGCCGGCAATGGCGGTTTCTTTTCGACGCGCGACGCCGACTCGGAGGGCGAAGAAGGCCTGTACTACCTCTGGACACCCGCGCAGGTCGAGTCACTGCTGGGCGACGACTATGCCGTTTTCGCGCAGCGATTCGGGCTCGATCAGGAAGCCAACTTTGAGGGCCAATGGCACCTGACTGTCCGCAATGCCATCGACAACGAAGACACGCATGCGGCAATCGAGCATGCGAAGAAGACACTGCTGGCTGAACGCAATACCCGCATCGCTCCCGGTCGCGACGAAAAACAACTCACCTCGTGGAATGCGCTGGCTATCCGCGGTCTGGCGATCGCCGGACGTTCGCTCGGGCGCCCGGAACTGACGGCCGCCGCGATACAAGCAGCCGATTTTATCAAGGAAAACCTGCTGTGCGACGGTCGCCTTCTGGCCAGTTTCAAAGACGGCCGTGCCCGCTTTTCGGCCTATCTGGATGACCATGCTTTCATGCTCGATGCACTTCTGGAACTCGCACAATCGGAGTGGCACAAACGGCACTTGGATTTCGCCATCGACCTTGCCGAATTATTGCTCGAACACTTCGAAGACCGGGAAAACGGCGCGTTCTACTTTACAGCCGACGATCATGAAGCACTCATGCATCGGCCAAAGCCACTCGCCGACGAGGCCGTGCCATCCGGCAACGGTATCGCTGCGTTTGCGCTGCAGCGGCTGGGCTTCCTGCTCGGCGAATCGCGCTATCTGCTCGCCGCCGAGCGAACCTTACGCGGCGCGTGGCAGGCTATCGACGAATACCCGCACGGCCATGTCAGCCTGCTGACGGCACTTGAGGAGTATCTTGAACATCCGGAGATTATCGTGATTCGCGGTACGCCCGAAGAAAGCGCTCGATGGCGCGACTCGGCTGCGAAACTCTACGCGCCCGGTCGCCTGGTTTTTGCCATTGCCGACGACGACACCGACTTACCGGGCGCGCTCGCCGATCGCAAGGCCGTCGAAGGAGACACCGTTGCCTATCGATGCGTCGGCAGCCACTGTGACCTACCCGTGACAACATGGGAAGCGCTGGCCGCACAGCTCAGCGAGGCGGCAGGCTAAACCTCCGGGCGTTCCGCGCGCGTGCCCTGGCGGCCTCGACTTCCCGGTTTTTGGGGACCGCCGTCGTTACCAGAGAGGCCAGCAGCTGCTGGCTGACCGCACTTATCGCCGCAACCGCCTCATCGAAAGCCTGCTGGTTCGCTTTCGAAGGTTTTGTGGTACCGGAGATTTTCCTGACGAACTGCATCGCCGAAGCTTTGATCTCTTCGTCGGTAGCAGGCGGCTCGAAGTTGAACAGAGTTTTGATGTTTCGGCACATGCCGCACCTCCTAAGAATTCCACTGCCCGTCGCCCGTGGCAGGCTGCGCAAACAGTGCGCGCATATCGTCGACGTAGCGACTCTGTTCGTCGCTCGGCTCACCGTCCGCAGACACAAGCTCGGCCATCATCTGTAACATCGACTCTGCCTGCTGTGCAGAGAAGCAGTCCTTGTTCTTGCTCGCGAGGCCATTGAGCTGGGCACCCACGACCTGTGGAGCCGCCAGCAGGTGCGCCGCTGATCCCAGCAAACCAGACGCCTCTTTCGAGTCCAGCGAAAAAACCGACTGAAACTGCTCGACCACGACTCGCTTCTGCTCGGCGCTCAGATCACCCTCGAGCTTGGCGCCGCCGACGATCAGCAATGCGGCAACATGTATCGGGTCCTCTATAGAGTAGATAGGATCGCCCTGATATTTCGCCGCCCACTCGCGCCGTCTGCGCCAGTGAAACGGGTTCAGCCAGCCAAGGTCGATCCCCAGACCGCCCAGCCGATTGAGCAGATACAAGATGGTTACGATAGTGCCCAGCAGTCCCAATACAATGTGCATTATATCTCCCCTCTGAACGGCCATCCGCCGATCAGCATCGCTTATGCGGCGCCTTCTCTTACGTTCGCGGCATCATGAATGCGCTGCAGCGCATCCTTCCAGTGCCGCCCATCGAAGCTCTCAAATGGTAACTCCAGAGTCTGCTCGATACGCGTCCGCAGTTGCAGATAGGCAAGGTCGAACGCAAGGTCTGCCTCATCGGCTGCGGCGTGGGCCGGGTCCGGGATACCCCAATGTGCCCTCACCGGGCTGCCGCTCCAAAGGGGGCAGCATTCTCCTGCGGCAGAATCGCAGACGGTGATAACGATATCGATGTCGGGGCTCCCTGCACCGCTGAAGCGGTCCCAGGACTTTGACGATAGCCCCTCGGTCGAATGTCCTTCCTGCCGCAATTTGGCGATGGCGGCAGGATTCACCTTAGCGGCCGGCTGACTTCCGGCGCTATGGGCTTCGATGCGACCGCTGCCGAGTTCATTGAACAGGACCTCGGCCAGGATACTTCGACAGGAGTTGCCGGTACACAGGATGAGTACTCGCAGTGGCACCGCTGTGTCGTTCACGCGGAATCCTCGTAGTTCGGTGCACGCAGACTGCGCCGCTGCAGTGCGGTGCCGAACTCCGGCGATACGCGAAATTCAATCGGGTCTTTTTTCGCTCTGATCTGAAATCTGTGTCTGCCGCGGTCCTCGGCCACGAACCTGATGCAGTCCCAGGGAATCAAGACGCCAGCCGGTGCCTTTTTTGGATCGGGACCGTCGTACATCATCCAGAGACCTTCGTCATCCAAAGCAGCGTCGATGTGAGTGTAATTGTGTACTCCGAGCGCAACACTCTCACCCGGAAACGCTGCCGATAACGGCCGGCGATCCGTTGCATACAGTTTCGCCAGCGCGCGCCACGCACCGACGAACTCAGCGGGTTCGTACACGACCGCTGCGACGGCGACGATACCCAGAATGACCAATACGGCAAGCGGTGAGTTAATGAAATCCATGATCTACGTCGTTATCTGTCCCTGTACCGCTACGGATAGGCGGTGAGTAAGTCGCCGGTGGCCGGCACGACGTCCGACCCACCGGGTCCTTTGAAAGCAACCGGCAAAGACACGATTCGCAAGCCGGTGTTTTTTTGCACCGCAAAGTGCAGGTGCGGCCCGCTTGAAAAACCCGTGTTGCCGGAATCTGCAATGTACTGACCGGCACGAACGCGATCGCCCGGTTTCACCCGAATAGTATTCCAATTGAGATGCGCGTACAGCGAAAACGTGCCGTCATCGTGCAGTATCCGCACGATGTTGGCCGCCTGCCCGTCACGGGACACGTCCAGACCGCTGCGGTAGTTTTTTGAGGCGACATCGAACACGATGCCGTCCCTGGCCGCCAGCACGTCGGTCCCTATCGGCATTGCAATATCAATAGCACGTGCGCTATCCGACGTCTGATGAGTAATGGCGTCCGGATACGCCTGGGTTACCGAAAAATTCTGACCGGCCGAGAACGGCACAAGGTAACGATCCGCGAACTGATGCCGGGCAGACGGATCGCCGGGCAGGTATTCGTAACGATAGCGGATGTTCGGTGGCTCTACACCCTGCAGCGACTCGAGCCTCAGAATCTGCAGCTCGCTGCGAGCGTCGACAACCCAGCGCAGTTCGTTATCCGGATGCGGGTAGGCGACACCCTTTACGTCCAGAAACACCAGCCCAACTTCGACGGGCGCATGAAATGCGTTATGCGCGACAAACTCCAGGCCTGTACCGACCGTTGCATGCGTCACCGAGAAGCCTGGCGTGGCAAAAGTTGTCTTAAACTCCCGGACTTCGGCCTGCTTGTCTGCCGCCGGTCTTCTGTCGGTGTATATCCACTCACCATCTTCACCGCGATACTTGTACATCGTTTCCGCAGCGGCGACGCCGGCCAGCGCCATCAGCACCGTGGCGATAAGTCGTTGTCGTGTCAGTCTATGACCCAAAGTCCGCTCGCCGCCAGCCGTCATCGGTTCGGCGCAGCTCGTAGGCCGGCCAGTATTGATTGTCCAGCTTCAACGTTATGACTTCCGGCGTCCCGTTCCAGGTTACCGTTTTCAGGCGTACGGATTCGCTATGCTCGATGTCTCTGACAGCATCGATAAATGCCCGCAGGTCCGGCGTAGGCGCTTCGTTGACTTCGACAATGCGGCGACCGGCCCAGAGACCGTAGCGAGTTGCCGGCGAGCCATAGCTGAAGTAAGCCACATAAACCCCCTCGGTCGAGACACCGCGCTGCGCGGCCATTGCTCGATGCGGATTCTGCAACAATGCCCCGGCCCACGATACGGCGAAATCAATACCCTGCCCGCTCAAAGCGACGGTCTCAACCTCGAGTTCCTGCACTTTGTTGTTGCGCCAGACGGTAACGACAACTTTCGGTTTTTGTACGGCTTCTTCCAGCGCCCGGTAGGACGTAAGCACTTTGCCATCGATGGCGAGAACCATATCGCCATTCCTGAGCAGCTTCGCGGCCGGTGTGTCCGCGACCAGGCGGGTGATGCTCAGCGCTCGACGACGCAGCGGATCGTTCTTTTCGAGACGTGCAATCCACTCCTCATCGACGCCCATTTTGCGGGCGGCAAACAACGGCGCATAAACGAACTCTGCCTCCAGCGAATAGAACGGCTTGCCATCGCGAACGATCTCGATGAACTGCTGAATAAGCTCACTGCCAACACCTCGATTGAACTGCCCTCCATCGCCGCCGGATTGCAGCACGAAGCTCGACCAGCTAGCCGTAACACGACCCTTTTTATCCACCAGTACGCCATCGAAGTCGTTCGGCGCGGTAACCAGGTCGATACCCTCTATGTTGGAGTCCCTGAAACGCAGGGTTCTGGACAGTGGTAGCAACAGCGGATCGACGGACGACACCGTGCTGTGCTGATGCGTCAATTGATGATCGGCCTTGATACCAACGACCCAGACATCGTCGCCCGGCTGCAATGGCGTCGAATTGAATTCCGCGTTCTTAACCGGTGTATCGCCTATGCTCGCCGGGTCGTAGGAAACGATGGCGAAATTGTGTAACGGATGCAGCTGCTCAATCTTCGCGTTAACCTCCAGCGAACCGGCAAAGGTAATTTTTACGTCGCCGATGGCGATTGGCACCGTGTTTCTGTCCACCAGTACATAGCCGCGCTCTTTATCGACGATCAGCCCCGTACCGTAGTAGTGGCGCTCCGAAACGCCGGACAGAGTGTACGGCAGGTCGAAGGTTACAACGACCAGCGACGGCGCGATCTTCTGCAAACGCGGATCATCGTAACTATTCAGTTTCGTACTGCCGGCCTCAACGGCCTTCGGTTCCGGTCCGTCAGCAAGATTGCGGCACGGCCAGGAGCCCGTCGTATCGTCGCGCACACAGCGCTCTGTCGGAAACCAGACGCGATCCATTTCGAACAGCCGCACGACGGAGTTCTGGGGGTTTTCCATATTGACGTAGCGCACCGTCACTCGCTCGCCGTCGGCGAGCTGATTCAGCGCCGCTTCAAAGTCGTCGAGATCGGCGACCGGCTGGCCGTGCATCTCTACGATGACGGCACCTCGCGGTATCGCCGCTTTCGACAGCAGGTATCCGGGATTCGCCACGTAAATACCGCTGGGTGGGCGATTGTAATGGCGCGCTTGCTGATAGGACAACGTGTTGACGATGCCATCGCCAACCGCCACAAACTCATCCGGCGTTATGCCATGAAGGTCTTCGACGGCGATCGTATGCACCAGTGGTCGTCCGCCACGCTCGACTTCGATTCTTATCTCCTCGCCGACACGCTCATCGAGAATGGCCTCAAGCGGCACGAACTCCGTGACCAGTTCGCCATCGATTCTGACGAGAATATCGCCGGGCGCCAGTTTGCCGGCCGCCGGTGAACCGGGTATCACCTGCTCAATCGCCAGCATTCCGGTCTTCTCTGCATCCCTGGACCTCGCCAAACGTTCGGACTCAGCGCTCAACCCAAGCCTTTTCAGCTCGTCATAGGGTTTGCTCTGAAACGTCGTCTGCAAGGTGCCACGCGATACCGACCGGCCACTTTGCAATTCCTTTAGCGCGCGATCAATGCGATCCAGCGGCAGGAAGAAGCTGCTGGCAGCCGTATTGTTTGCACCGGCATTCAGCGCCACGACTTCGCCGTCGATGTTGACGACCGGAGACCCTGACGATCCCCCGGAGGTCCCGGACGCTGCCTGGTAGTAGAAGGTATTGAAGTCGTTGTACTTGCCTCGCCCGTAGCTGGGGGCCTGGCGATCGAGCCGCGCGATCGTGCCGGCCAGAATCGACAGTTGTTCACCGGCATCGTTGCCGATAACGCGAATTTCCTTGCCGATTCCGGCGCCTGCCGGGACCAGCGGTAATTCGACCGGTTCGATGTAGTGCAGCTCAGTCGGGTCGTAGCGGAAAAACCCGAAGTCATGCACGGGATCCCGGTAGATCGGCGTCAGGCGAACTTCCTCATTGTTACGGAACACGGCTTCGGCGATCACCGGACCCGGTGTCACGACATGCCGGTTGGTCAGGATAATGCCGCGCTCCGCGTCAACGACGAAGCCGGTGGCCTGAGACGACGAGTTCCACTCGGTGTCGAAGGCGCGCGTGCTGTCAACGCGAATCGAGACCACGCCGGACGAAATGCGCTCCAGCGTTGCCGTCCATGCGCTGTCCTCGGCGCTCAGCGCCGTACCCGTTAACAGTGGTAGCAACAGGGCTGCCGCCAGAATTCTGACTTTGGTCATAGTGTTCCTGATAGACGAAGGGCCGACGCCCAACAGTACTACTCTCGACTGTCTGGGCGCGCAACGGTTCCCTATTTCAACAAAATCAGTAACTAAGCGATACTACAAGGATCACGTTTTGTCGGGCTGGTATCTCAGATCGAGCTGACGAGCGGCTTTAACGTCGTCAAGGCGGCGCACCGGCATCGTGTACGGTGCTTCCTTGTACTCAACACCGTCTTCCTTCGCGGCAGTGACGATTTCGATCATCGCCGCGACGAAGTTATCCAGTGTCTCCTTGCTCTCGGTCTCCGTTGGCTCGATCAGCAGGCACTCCGGCACCAGCAACGGGAAATAGGTTGTCGGTGCGTGGTAGTTTTTGTCGAGCAATGCCTTGGCGATGTCCATGGCCGTCAGGTTCACCGACTTCGCCTCGCGCTTCATCGTCACAATAAACTCGTGGCTGGCGCGACGCGTCGGGAACGCCAGTTCGAAGCCGGCTTCGCCTAATCGTGCCGCCAGGTAGTTGGCATTCAAGGTCGCGTACTCGGAAACGCGCTGCATGCCGGCACGGCCGAGCATGCGCATGTACACGTACGCGCGCAGCAGTACGCCTGAATTCCCCATGAAGCCAGACAAGCGGCCAATGCTCTGCGGCAGATCGTCTTCCGCGAGCCAGTTGTATTCCGTTTCGCCGTCACGCTCGTTCTTGCCAACGACCGGGATGGGCATGAAAGGCAACAGGCGGTCGTTAACCCCCACTGCACCGGAACCGGGGCCGCCGCCGCCGTGCGGTGTCGAGAAGGTCTTGTGCAGATTCATGTGAATAACGTCGAAGTCCATGTCGCCGGGGCGCACCTTGCCAAGAATGGCATTCAGGTTCGCGCCGTCGTAATACAGCAGCCCACCCGCATCGTGGACGAGGTCGGCGACTTCCTTGATGCGGCGTTCGAACACGCCGAGAGTCGACGGGTTGGTCAGCATAATGCCGGCCGTTTTCGGGCCGACCGCGGCTTTTAGTGCGTCGAAATCGATATCGCCTTCGGGACCGGTCGGCACCTCCCGGACGAGGCAGCCACACATAGTGGCGGTCGCCGGATTGGTACCGTGAGCGGCGTCCGGGCAGATAATCTCCATACGCTCGTGGTCGCCGCGCGCATCATGATAGGCCTTGATCATAGCGACGCCGGCGAACTCGCCCTGGGCACCAGCCATCGGTGTCAGTGACACGCCCTTCATTCCCGTGACGTCCTTGAGCATTTCCTGCAGCTCGTACATGCAGCTTAGAAAGCCCTGACCGTGACTCACGGGACTCAGCGGGTGGCGGCCGGCGAACTCCGGCAACAAAGCCAGCGCGTTGCAGGCCCGCGGGTTGTATTTCATCGTGCACGAGCCCAGCGGGTAGAACTGCGTGTCGATGGAGAAATTCATCTGCGACAAACGCGTAAAGTGCCGCACTGTCTGCAGCTCGGAGGCCTCGGGCAGGCGCGGCTTGTCGCTGCGCAACAACGCCGCCGGAATGGCCGCTGCTGCTGTCGTGGCGGGCGCCTGCGCAAACGCACGGCGACCCGAACGTGATTTATCGAATATGAGTTCGCTGCTTTTCGGACTATTCATCTGTTTCAATTCCCAGTGCGCGGAATGCCGCACGATAATCAGGTTCCCGGTTTACATCCTCGAGGTGCTCGCGGTGCACGACGGTGTCGTTTTCGTCAAGCACGACCACAGCGCGCGAGAACATGCCGGCCAGCGGGCCATCGACGATCTGCACCCCGTAATTCTCTCCAAATCCGGCATGCCGGATTGCCGACAGACCGTTGACGTGCGTCAACTCGTGTTCCGTCTGGAAACGTTTGTGCGCGAACGGCAGGTCGTAGGACACCATCAACATGGCAACATCGTCGAACTGCCCTCCCAGTCGATCGAATTCGATCACCGACCGGGCACACACGTCAGTGTCGATACTGAGGATAATATTGAGGATCTTGCGCACACCCATGAAGTTCGCGAACGTCACGTTCTGTAACTCGGTATTTACCAGCGAAACGTCGGGGGCGCGGCTACCGATTGCCGGCAGCTCACCGTGGGTATGATAAGTCGCGTTGTTGTGTTGAATACTCGCCACTGCTTCGTCCCGTCAGGCGCTCTTAAGACCGCTGCGCGCCATGATATCGGCGAATGCGGCAATGCATGTCTCAATGTCCGCCGCCGTCTTCGTTTCGGTAGCGCAGACCAACAAGGCATCCGTTCCGGCGTATGACGTCAGGTCGAAGCCACCGAGAATGTCCCTTTCCGCCAAGGCATCCAGCAGCGGTGCAACCGGCCGGTCCAGCTGCAGGGCGGCCTCGTGGAAAAACGGACCGCTATACAATCGCCCGATACCATCGATCGCGCATAAACCATCGACGAGTGATGCGGTATTAGCGTGCGACGCATTCGCAATATTCACCAGTCCCTGATAGCCGAGCAGCGACATGTAAATCGTCGCGGCAGTCACCATGAGCCCCTGGTTGGTACAAATGTTCGAGGTCGCCTTGGACCGCCGTATATGCTGTTCACGAGCCTGCAGCGTTAACGCGAAACCCGGATTGCCGTCGAGGTCCGTTGTGCGCCCGACGATTCTGCCCGGCATCTGTCGAACGTGTTTTTGCTTACAGGTCATAAAGCCGAAGTACGGCCCGCCGGACGACATTGGAACGCCGAGCGGCTGACCTTCGCCGCAGGCTATGTCTGCACCTTGCTCGCCCCACTGGCCGGGCGGTTTAAGCAACGCCAGCGAAGTTGGATTCACAATACTGACTACCAGTGCGCCTTCTGCGTGCGCCCAATCGGTCAGTTTGTCGACATCGTCGAGCGTTCCTGCAAACGACGGCTGTTGCAGCACAACGGCAACCGGCTCACGACCATCCGGTAATTGCTCGAAGTCGATATTGCCACTGGCCACATCCATGGGAAGCCGTTCGAACGTCAGGCCCTGCGCACCGGCGATGGCAGCCGCGACCTGCTCGTAAACCGGATTAACGCCCGGTGCCAGCAGGATGCGCCCCGTCTTTACGCGCCGGTTGGTGCGCACGGCCATCAGCGAAGCCTCCGCCAGCGCCGACGCGCCATCGTAGAGCGAGGCGTTGCTGACATCGAGACCCGTAAGCTCGGTGATCATCGTCTGGTATTCGTAAATCGTCTGCAGCGTGCCCTGACTGGCCTCGGCCTGATAGGGTGTATACGCGCTGTAGAATTCGCCGCGTGTCGCAATGTCCCAGACCGCCGTCGGGATATGATGCTCGTAGGCGCCGGCACCGATAAAACACATCGGCGAGCCGTCCATTTTCGCTCGCTGCCGCATCAGCCGCGAAATTTCCATTTCGCTCATTGCATCCGGCACATGCCGCAGCTCATCGATCATCAGCTCCCGCGGTATCTCGTCGAACAGATCGGCAATGGAATCGGCACCAATCGTCTGCAGCATCTCGCGGGTATCTTTCTCAGTGTGAGGTATAAAAGGCATAGCGATTCTCAGTCGTCCAGTTCGTCGACAACAGCCTGATAGTTATCCGGCGACAGCAGTGTCCCTTCGTCGATGGCATCAGCGGGCAGCAGACGCACGATCCAGCCGTCCCCGTAGGGATCAGCATTGATTTTTTCCGGGTCATCGGCGAGGTCTTCGTTGACGGCGACGATACTGCCGCCAATCGGCGCATAGACATCGGAAGCGGCTTTGACAGACTCAACGACAGCCATTTCGCCGGCCTCTTCGACGTCCTGCCCGACTTCAGGCAATTCGACATACACCAGATCGCCCAATGCACCCTGTGCATGGTCGGTAATCCCGATAGTGACCGAGCCATCGTCTTCACGCCTCAGCCATTCGTGGTCCTTCGTGTACAAAAGATCTCCCGGTAACTCACTCATTGGTCTTTCTCCTGTGTATCAATTTGAACCTGCCCGTTGCGAACGAATGGCGTCTTGACGATACGCACGTTCAGCAATTTGCCCCTGACGTCAACCTGTGCGCGATCGTAGTCGCCCGCCGGCATGCGCGCCAGCGCGATCGATTTGCCCATCGTTGGCGAGAATCCGCCACTGGTTATTTCACCCTCTCCAATGCCATCGACGACGACCCTTTGGTGATCTCTGAGAACGCCGCGATCTTCCAGCAACAAGCCGACGAAGCGTTGCCGATCGCCCGACTCGCGTATCGTTTCAAGCGCGGTGCGCCCAATGAAGTCGCGACCCTCCGGCTGCCAGGCAACCGTCCAGTTCAAGCCAGCCGCCAGCGGCGAAATCGTTTCATCCATGTCGCTGCCATACAGATTCATCGCCGCTTCAAGGCGCAGTGTATCCCGCGCACCCAGGCCGCAGGGACTGACGCCGGCAGCCATCAGGCAATCCCACAGTGCCGCCGCATCCGCGGCCGGTACACAGATTTCCCAACCGTCCTCACCGGTGTAACCGGTACGCGCAACGAACGCATCGCCCGCCTGCAGGCCATAGAAGGGCTTGAGCGCCAGCGCCGCCTCGCGGTGTTCCGCATCTATACAAGGCGCTGCCAGTTCCCGGGCAACGGGTCCCTGCACGGCAACCATCGCCAGTTCGCTGCGTTCCACAACCTGGACTTCGTAGGCCTCGGCCTGCTCACGAATCCACGCGAGATCCTTGTCGCGGGTTGCGGCATTGACGATCAGGCGGTAGTCGGAATCGGACAGGTAGTAGACGATGAGGTCGTCGATGACGCCGCCATCGGCGTTTAGCATGCAGGTATAGAGTGCCTTGCCATAATCTTCTAACCGGGCAACGTCGTTAGCGAGCAGGTATTGAAGGAACGCCCGAACGCGATCACCGGACAGGTCGACGATGGTCATATGCGACACATCGAACATGCCCGCGTTTTGCCGCACGCAATGGTGTTCTTCTTTCTGCGAGCCATAGTGCAGCGGCATATCCCAGCCGCCGAAATCGACGATGCGGGCGCCGGCTGCCTTGTGGCTGTCAAACAGTGGTGTCTTTGATCCCATTAGCTCTGACCCTCTCAATCTGCGGCGAACAAAAAAAGGCGGCAGACACAATCGGTCTGCCGCCCCTCTGTCCTTTGCTACCTGAGAGATCAACGGTCCCGCGCAAACAAACGGGCCGCATACCCCTTCGGTGGGCCATTTGGCCGCTCTCCAGAGCTAATCAGCGTACGCAGTCCTTCTGCCTGAGCGTTTCCGGGCGTGTTGCGCCTTCGGCGCCTCAATCAAATGAGGTCTCTTCTAGGCACGCTATCGATTAGTGGGCGCAATGATAGCCAACTGTATGACTGGTTGCCAGCAAAGCTAACCGATTCGGGGCATTCCGAGGTTGAGATTGGGGACAAACAGATTATGGCCTGGCGCAGGGATGCTGCCGATAAGCCAATGACCTCTTCACTACCCACAGGCGAGGTCATTGGCTTATCGGCAGCATCTCGACACTCTAGAGGCGTAATTCGGTTTACACTGCCGCTCAGCGTCGATGAAGCCGGGCTCGTTCCAACAAAATACGTGGCTTTGTGAGGCGCTGTCCCCGGATAGCCGATACCGTCGCCTGTGGGTAGTGAAGACGGTATCGGCTATCCGGGGACAGCGCCGGGCCAGAAACCCGACGTTTTATTCAAGCAACCCCGAGGCCTACGAATGAAAGCCGCAAAACGATTACTCGCTGTACTGCTGATTGCCAGCCCAATCACAGCACTCGCCGATGCAAGCACCGATTTCACGGCGCTGCTCGACGAGCATTGGGAGTGGCATCTGGCCAGTAACCCCGTGGAAGCATCGCGTATGGGCGATCGGCGCTTCAACGATCGCTGGCAGGATAGCAGCGTCGCCGCAATCGGCAAACGCCACGACGCTGTACGAGAGTTTCTGCGCCGCGCTTATGCCATTGATCGCAATGCGCTGTCCACTGACGACCAGCTCAACTACGAGTTGTTCCGACGACAGCTACAGGCCGCCGTCGATGAGTACAGGTTTAACGGCCACCTGATGCCATTCCACCATCGTGGCGGCGTACAGAGCCTCGACAACGTCACGAATCAACTGCGACTGGAAACCGTTAAGGACTATGACGACTGGCTGGCCCGGCTCGCAAAGATCGAGGCGCTGGTTGAGCAGACCATCGAACTGGCTGAAAAGGGTCGGAAATCAGGCTACATGCCGGCGAAAGTTCTGATGCAGCGAGTACCCGATCAGATCGCAATGCAAGTCGTCGATGATGCCTATGAGAGCCCTTTTTTTGGCGTATTCGAAAACATGCCGGAATCGTTTTCCGCGACCGATCGCGAACGCATTCGCGCCGCGGCGCGTGAAACGCTCGAGGACTCGGTGTTGCCGGCCTACAGAAAACTGGATCGTTATTTCAACAGCCGCTATCTGCCGGCCGCGCGCGACAGCGTCGGCCTCTCGGACCTGCCCGATGGCAGTGCCCACTATGAATACCTGGCGCACTCTTTCACAACCACGCGCATGACCCCCGACGCCATCCATCGCCTTGGGCTTGAGGAGGTCAAACGTATTCGCGAGGAAATGCAGGCGGTGATCGCCGCGGTCGGCTTCGACGGTAGCTTCCAGGAGTTTTTGACTTATCTGCGTACGGATCCACAGTTCTACTATGACAACCCGGATGACCTCTACGAGGCCTACCTCGCTACCAGCAAGCGTATCGACCCGGAACTCGTCAAGCTGTTCGGCAAGCTGCCGCGGATGCCGTACGGCGTTAAGCCTATTCCCGACTCGATAGCGCCGGATACGACGACTGCTTATTACACCGACCCGGCCGCAGACGGCAGCCGCGCCGGAATATACTGGGTCAACCTGTACCGTCCGGAGGTACGACCAAAATACGAAATCGAAGTCCTGAGCGTGCATGAGGCCATGCCCGGACATCATCTGCAGCTGGCGCTGCAGCAGGAACTCGGCGACTTACCACCGTTCCGTCGCTTCATGTGGTTTACGGCGTTTGTGGAAGGCTGGGGACTCTATAGCGAACGACTCGGCTACGACCTTGGCCTGTATCAGGACCCCTACTCGCGCTTTGGACAACTCACTTACGACATGTGGCGCGCCGTCCGTCTCGTTGTCGACACCGGTATTCACTATAAGGGCTGGACCCGGCAACAGGCTATCGACTTCTTCAAGGACAACGCCGCGAAAGCCGAGCACGACATCGTCAACGAAATCGACCGCTACATCGGTAACCCGGGCCAGGCGCTGGCTTACAAAATCGGTCAGCTGAAGATGCTGGCACTGCGGGGACGTGCGGAACGTCAGCTGGGCGAAAACTTCGACATCCGGGCTTTCCACGATGAGTTACTGGGTGCCGGCGCGTTGCCACTGGATCTGCTCGAACAGCGTATGGACACGTGGCTGGCGAAACAGGCGTCTACCGCGCAGACAAACGAAAAGGGTTCAGAGCCCGGCGGGCTCTGAACCCTTTTGCCGACTTAGTCCGGCAAATCATAGTCATTGCGCTTTGCAGGATCGTCGGACAGATATTCAACGAACTCCCAGTCATTGCCATCTGCATCGTAAAAGTAGACGCGCTTCCGATGTGGGTGATTGTTCGGGTAGGTTGAGTCTTTGAATCCTGCCTCAGTCAGCCGCACGCGCACAGCGTTGACATCGTCGACCTCATAACCCAGGTGATTAACTCCGGGTTTGCGTTCGTAAGGCACCCATTTTTCAGCAGGCTCCCGGCTCGCTTCATTGAGAGCGAGGTAAGTATCGTCGGTTCCGATATGCATCCAGCGACGCCCACCGCCGCCGCCATCGTAAAGCCCCCTGCGACGGACCTTGAATTCCGGAAAGGCGGCGCTGATGAATCGAACGGAATCGTCAAGGTCACGAACCGTGATGTTTGCGTGCTCAAGTCTGATAGTCATGGTGTTCTCCTGGCATTTACGGGAAGCGTGCGCCCTGCCCGCCAATGACTCAACTGAATTGCTATTTAAATAGCAGCTTGATACTTTGCCGTCATGCACGACATCAAACGGAACCTGGCGGAGAACATTCGACGCCTGAGGGAGGCGCGCAAACTGTCGCAGCAGCAGATGGCGAAGTTGTCCGATCTGCCACGCCCGACCTGGGCCAGCCTCGAAACGGGCACTGCCAATCCAACGCTGGTTGTACTCAGCAAGGCAGCCAGTGCACTGCATGTTTCGATAGAGGAGCTCGTCGGTGCGCCGCGCGGTGAATTCGAGTTCATTCCGGCGGCGAAAGTCCGCGTCAAAAAACGTCAGGACGCCTTGTTGCGACCACTGCTACCTGTGGCCTTACCCGGCCTGGAAATTTCCCGAACTGAACTGCCGCCGGGTGGGCGTATGGCCGGTGTGCCACACACCACGGGTACGCGCGAATATCTGAGCTGTGAATCCGGCAGAGTTGTACTCATCGCGGCCGGTGAACAGCATTTGCTCAACGAAGGCGACATGCTGGTATTTCGGGGCGATCAGCCGCACTCGTATCTGAATCCCGATAAGCGCCGTAAATCGGTTTCGGTTTCCGTCGTGTGTTTTGGCACCGCGTCCGTTTGAGTCGTGGCAATCTCTAAAAAGGGGTCAGAGGTCCAAAACCATGAAACGGCTAAAGTCGTCAAGAACATAGTCCGCAAACGGCCCACACTCGACAAAACCGAATTTCAAATAGAGGGCAATGGCCGGATCGAAATCCGCTGTGGAACCAGTTTCCAGGTACAGCCGCTTGTAGCCACGATCGCGCGCAACCTGGGCGACGTGGTGTAAAAACTGCATCGCGATGCCTTTGCCGAGATGCGCGTCGGCGGTCCGCATCGATTTGACCTCACCCGCTGCCTCGTCCAGCGCCTTGAGGCCACAACAACCCAGCAACTCGGAACCGTCCCACGCAGTCCACAACGTGATCCCGGGCACGCGGAGTGCGTCGATCTCCAGGGTATGGTTGCTTTCGGGCGGAGAGCTTGCTGCCATTTGTTGCGCGTGCTCGTTCAGCAAGGCTGCAATTTCTGCCCCTGCCAGATCGTCTTCGACGATTCGCATCAAACAGACTCGTTCGCGGGGAACTCCCGCCGCGCTGCAAGCGCACGTTCCATCGGCGTCGCATCGGGATTGTAGATCTCGTCAATACGCGCAACGCGGTTGGCAAGCCCGGTACAGTTTGCGATCTGGATATTCAGGCCCGGGCGCGCATTCATTTCGAGTATTAGCGGTCCACGCTTGTCATCGATGACCATGTCCACACCCAGGTAGCCAAGCCCCGTTACTTCGTAACCTCGAGCGGACGATTCCAGGATGAAGTCCCACTGTGGAATCGCCAGCCCGGCAACGAGAGCACCCGTATCGGGATGTTCTTCGACAAGCAGGTCGTTCAGCACACCGGTCAACGTTTTCCCACAGGACATATCCACGCCGGCACCGACGGCGCCCTGGTGAAGATTCGCCTTGCCGTCGGACGCACGAGTCGGCAGCCGCACCATCGCCATCGCCGGATAGCCGCGATAAACGACAACCCTGATATCGGGCACACCCTGAAAACTGACGTCGGCTAAGGTCGGGTCGAAGTGCACGCAGTATTCGATCAGCGCTTTGTCGCGATTGCCGCTCAGGCTGTACTGCCCGCCAACAATGTTGGAAATATGATGTTGAATCTCACCGTCTGAAATCAGCATGCCGCTGCTAAGGCGGAATTTGTCCCGCTTGCGCTCACTGCGTCCGGTCACTACCAGAATGCCGTCACCTCCGCTGCCCTGCGCCGGCTTTACGACGAAGCTGCTGTAATCGTCCACCATCGCCGAAAAGTCTCTCACCTCGGCCTGATGCTCGATCACGCCATATAAATCCGGCACCGCCATCCCCGCTTCGAGCGCGAGTTGTTTCGTCAACACTTTGTCGTCGACCCTCGGATACAGCCGCCGCGGATTGAGGCGCATGATGAAGTCGGCGTTGCGCTCGTTAAGTCCGAGAACACCGCTGCTGCGCAGCCTTTTCGCCGCAGAAAACATCAACCCTTGGCCAGCTCTTTGAAACGCCGCAACTCGGTCAATCGATAACCGGTGTAGCGGCCTGCCAGTATCACCGCCGCAAGAATCACCAGCAACAGCTCCGGGAACGTGAAGACCAGGTGCTCCAGCCACGGCATGCCCATGGCCAGATACGCCGCCACGGCCACGATCAGGCTGCCAAACCCGGCACGAATCGCATCGACGGCCCCGCGTTCTTCCCAGACCACCGACATACGCTCGATCGTCATCGCAATGATAACCATCGGAAACAGCGCGACAGATACTCCCGAGTCCATACCAAGCCGGTGCGACATCAGGCTGATGAACAGCATAAGCATGACAACAACGATGAGCACGGCACTTAACCGGGGTACAAGCAGCAGTCGCAGCCGATCGAGCAGGAAGCGTATCGTCAGGCCCAGCGTCACCAGCAGCGTAAACAGGATCAAACCCCAAAGCAGCTTGGTTTCGCGGAACGCAAGCGCTATCAATACAGGCATGAAAGTTCCGAAAGCGTCTATGCCGACAATGTTGCGCATGAGCACCATGATCAGGGCACCGATGGGAATCATCAGCAGCACGCTATACACCGCCTGGGTTCGAATAGGCAGACTGTAGAGCGAAAAGTCGACCGCACTGGCACCGCGTTGCGCAACCTGGGTTTCGGCGATTGCAACAGCGTCCAGATGATTTTCCTGAATCGCGAAGTCGACCTCGACGTTGCTGCCCCCCTCAACGCTGACCAGCGATTCGTTGCCACGCCACCAGATAAGAAAGCGCTCCGGCAGGTTTGCTTCACCGCTTGCGGGGTTGAAATAGAGCCAGCGATCACCGTCGTGCACCTCCAGCCAGGTAACCAGCGCGGCACTGCGCTGTCGACCTGCCAGCGGAAAACCGTGCACCATCCGCGCCGGTATGCGAGCTGAGGCCAGCAGCATAGTCGCGACATCGACGAACTCGGAGTTTGTAGAAACGTCGGAGAGCAGCAGCTCGACGTTCGGGTCCGGCGAGCGATCGTTCATACGCCGCAATAACTCGGTGGTAAACGAAGCAGTGTCCGCGGAGTGATCGCGAACGTCGTCAACGAGCACGTCGACAGCGGTCTTCATCGGTTCGTTGATGACCGGCGTCGGCGGAAACGGCGGTGTCGTGTCCGACTCATCTACGCTGTCGTCTTCGTAGACCGAGGTCCGGTAGTAAATCGTCTGTTCGCCGTCGGCACGCCGGATCGCCCACTGGGCTTCACGCCCGCCGCTACCGTAGTTGAAGATGAAGCCGTAACCGCGTGATACGGAGTTTTCATTCAACATACGAAAACCCGGCGTCAGAGTCGGCACATGCAATTGCACCTTGATCGACCCCGGACCACTGTCGAAGCGAACCGCAGCCTCGATCGTCCAGACGGGTCTCTCCTGATCTTCCGTTAACGGAAAACCCAGCACTTCCCATTTATAGAGAAAGACGGACAAGCCGACAAATGCCAGCGATGCAGCCAACAAGTATACGTAACGCTGCTTCATGGTAACCCCCGGTGGCGTCAGTTCACGCCCAGCGCGACTTTGACAGCGCGTTCTCTGATCGGGCCGCTGCGGTTGAACAGTCGCATGCCGACCGACCTTATTTCCCTCACAAGCGCAGAGTCTGTCGTAAACAGGCGGTTGAGGCCAGTCATCGAATGCATCATTGTCAAATTAGCCCCTTTACGTGCGCGCTCGTAGCGCCGCAGCACCGGCCTGTCCCCCGGGTGCAGTCCGGCGGCAATCGCAACCTCGATCACCCTTGCCAGCTCAGCTGCATCCTGCAGCCCGAGGTTCGCCCCCTGCCCGGCCAGCGGGTGAATCGCATGTGCAGCATCGCCAATCAGCGCGACCCCAGGGCGCACATAGTCGTCGGCATGCTGGGCACACAACGGAAACGTAGCTTTTGGGCCCGCAACGGTCAGGTCACCCAACACTCGATCGGAGGCATCGCTGAGCATCTGCCCCAATTCCTGGTCTGTGGCCGCCAATGCGCACGCGGCGATATCCGGCGTCGTAGACCAAACCACCGAAAGCCGGCCATCGGCCAATGGCAGCATGCCAAGCGGACCCTCGCGCAGAAAGCGCTGCCAGGCCGTAGCATTGTGCGGCTCACTGGTCTCGAGATGCGTGACCAGAGCGGTCTGCTGGTACGGCCATTGGCGTGTCTCGACACCGGCAAGTTCGCGCACCAGAGAGCGGGCACCGTCAGCACCAACGACGAGGTCGGCCTCGGGCAACGCTTCAATCCGGGTATCGAAATTCAAGCTGACCCCGCTGGCATCAAGTACTGCCAACAAGCCATCCCGCAGCAAAGCGTTTTCGACGATAAAGCCCAGCTGCGGCAAAGCGAACTCGGCCGCCCTGAAAGACAATGTCGACCCACCGTCGGGCGA
This sequence comes from Woeseiaceae bacterium, assembly GCA_021773035.1. GTDB lineage: Bacteria > Pseudomonadota > Gammaproteobacteria > Steroidobacterales > Woeseiaceae > UBA1847. The sequence goes on along the minus strand of JAJFKU010000063.1, from coordinate 86,877 downwards.
CTCGCTTTCGTCCCACACCCGCATGTTTTGAAACGGCGAAACACGGGTGTCTTTCACTGCGGTCCAGGCGCCCACCGAATGCAGCAATTCCACGGAGCCGTTTGCTATCGCCGATACCCGCAGCGCGACATCATCACTAACGGAAAAAACCGGCCGCGGCGCTGCATCGATCAGAGTAATGTTCAGCGCGTCCCGCTGGCGCCCTTTTGCCAGTAACGCCGCCAGCGTCAACCCGGCGATACCGCCGCCAACGATGCTTATATCGAAGCGCGACTTCATCGAACGGGCAAACCTCGCGACAAGCGCGGCAGTTCACCGGCAAGCCCCATCGTGTGTTTTGCGAACAGGGAGCGTACGCCCGGTATCAGGTCAAAACCGATCATGCCGATATTGCGCAAGGTCCGAATATGAGGTCGACTGCTAGCAAACAGTTGCACCAGGTTATCGGTGAAGTACACCAGTTTTTTCTGGTCTGAACGGCGCCAGTCCGCATACCGATCCAGTAATTGCACGCTGCCGGCATCAAGACCCGTGCGCGCTTCGTCTGCTATGCAGTCGCAAAGCGCCGCCACGTCGCGCAGGCCGAGGTTGAACCCCTGTGCGGCAACCGGATGCAGACCATGAGCCGAGTTTCCGATCAACACGCTGCGCGTTGCGGTCAGTCGCACTGCCTTGCTCAGTGTCAGCGGATATGCAGCCCGTGTGCCGACGCGGGAGAACCTCCCTAGTCGAAACCCGAACTGCTCCTGAATCTCAGCCAGAAAATCATCGTCGCTGAGTCCGAGCACGCGCTCGGCATCTTGCTCCGAAACCGTCCATACGAATCCCGCACGATCGTCTGCGATGGGTAAAATTGCCAGCGGGCCCTGTGATGTAAAACGTTCGAACGCCCGCTGCTGCAGACTCATTTCGGACTGCAGATTGCCGATCATCGCACGCTGACCATAGGCGCGCTTTTGGGCGGAGATGCCCAGCATCTCGCGAACACTCGAATTGGCGCCGTCAGCGGCGACCAACAGTTTGCAGTTCAGAGTTTCCTGCGCTTCGGCGGACCGTATTGTCACCGACGCCCGATCGGGCCCGAGTTCGACCCCTTCGATGCTGGCGGGGCACAGCACATCGACACCGTCCGCCGCCTCCAGTTCCGATTGCAGCACTTCCCCAAGGACGCGATTGATGACGACATAACCAAGTGCCTCCACGCCCTGCTCCTCCGCATCGATATGGGAAAAGCCGAAGCGCCCCTTGTCGGAGACGTGAACGGACCTAATCGGCGTCGCTGCGGCAACGATGTCGTCCCACAGTTGCATCGCTTCAAACATGCGCTGCGAACTTCTGGACAATGCGGTCGAGCGATCGTCGAAACTGGGTTGTTGGCCGGCTTTGCGGGCAACAGCTTCGACGACACAAACGCTCAGGCCCAAAGGCGCCAGCGCCAGCGCCGCACTGGTCCCGATCATGCCACCGCCGGCGATGACGATATCGTAGTGCTGCTTCATCTCATTAAGGACTCGATGCCGTCGGGGTCCGAAACAAGTCCCTTGCTAAGTACATCCGGCCCTTTACTGGTCACAGCAACATCATCTTCAATACGGATACCGATATTGCGAAACTTCTTCGGCACCTTGCGGCTGTTGTTGATGTAAATGCCGGGCTCAACGGTCGTGACCATGCCTACTTCGAGCATGCGCCATTCATCTCCAACTTTGTAATCGCCGACGTCATGCACATCCATACCTATCCAGTGGCCAGTGCGATGCATGTAGTACTGCTGGTAAGCACCATCCTTGATGAGTTTGGGCAGCGAGCCGTCCAGTAAGCCGAGTTTCTTCAGTCCCTTTGTGATAACCCGGACCGCGGCATCGTGTGGTTCATTCCAGTGATTGCCGACGACAGTTTTCCCGATCGCAGCCTGCTGCGCCTCCAGAACAATTTCGTAGACGGCCCTTTGCTCCGCACTGAAACGCCCGTTCACCGGAAATGTGCGGGTGATATCCGACGCATAGTAGTCAAGTTCGCAACCGGCATCGATCAACAGCAGGTCTCCATCGCTCAGCTGCGCATTGTTCTCTACGTAATGCATGATGCAGGCGTTGCTGCCACCGGCCACGATCGGGCTATACGATGCCCAGGCGTCGTTCTTGCGGAATTCATGCCTGAACTCAGCCTCAACTTCGTATTCGTGCATACCCGGCTGAGTGACCTGCATCGCTCGCTTGTGCGCGGCAACGGCAACCTTGGCCGATTTACGCATCGCCGACAGTTCGCCGCGGCTCTTGTAAAGCCGCATATCGTGCAGCAGGTGATCCAGCGCGACGAATTCATGCGGCGAATGCACGCCCCGCGACAGACGGGACCGCAGCGTATTCACCCACTCGGCCATACGGGCATCAAACTCTGCATACATGCCCATCGTGTAAAAGACGCGGCTGCAGGACTCCATAATGCCGGGCAGAATGTCGTCAAGATCTTCGATTGGAAACGCATCGTCCGCGCCAAAGTGCTCTATAGCGCCTGCCTGGCCTGCGCGTAATCCATCCCACTGCTCACGCTTGGGATCTCTCTCGCGGCAGAACAGCAGGTACTCGCCACCGTCTCGCCCGGGTGTCAGTACGGCGACGGCCTCGGGCTCCGGGAAGCCGGTCATGTAGTAGAAATCGCTGTCCTGGCGAAAGCGATACTCGACGTCGCGGCTACGCGTTCTGACCGGCGCCGACGGTAGGATCACGATGCCGCCCTGACCCACCATGCGCATCAGCTGCCGGCGGCGCTTCTCGAACTCCTTATTGTTCATCGGGGCTCACCCTGGCATTTCGAATGTCGGCCAGCTCCTCGTAGCTCAGCTGCGCGGCAACGCGCAGGTATTCGACAAGCTCGACATAGGCCGATTCATTTTCTTCCGCATCGGATTCCTCGTCCGGCCCGGCACGGGTGATCTGCAATACATCCTTTATGATGTCAGACAGCGGCTCCGAGGCCAGTCGTTCCTTCAGTGCATCACCGTGCTTCGCCGACACCAGCCCGTGCAGAAAGCCCTCACTCCAGTGTGCCAGGGCAGCGGCACGATCCCAGGTATCGCCACTATCACCTGGTAACAACAGCTCGAACTCGGAACGGCGTTCAGATAGCTGCCAATAAGTTGCCTGATACAGCCGGTCGAGCAGCTTCTGGCACTCACCGCGCGCGGCGTTGTTCTCATCGGTATCCTGCAGAACCTGCAGCAGCCACTCAGGTCCCGCCGCCACGCCACCGATCGCCAGCCGCCCGGTCAGCAAGCCGTGAGTTTGCGCAGCCACCCAGCTTGAACCACAGCGCTTGAGGGCGTCTTCAAGAACGCCGTGTTCGATCTTTTCATCCACCGCTAAGCCAACCTTGTCAATCCCACCAATCCCTTATGATCCCATGGACGGCCCTTTCAGGTCACGCCAGCATGCCCCATCTTCATACGACGATTGATTCTCACCTGTGGGCTGACTATATTCTCCCTATGGCCAACAACATCAATGCAACTTTCGAACACGAGCTGAAGCGACTTGAGAAACGAGTCGATGCACTCGTCAACGTCTGCGATCAGTTACAGGACGAAAATCGCTCACTCAAGCAACGCCAGGATGTACTGACGTCGGAGCGCGCCAACCTGTTGCAAAAAAACGAACAGGTGCGCGCGCGGGTTGAGGCGATGATCGGTCGACTTAAAGCAATGGAGCAAGGCTCTTGATATCACGGTACGCGGAGTACGCCGAATGAGCGAACAACACGCCCAGGTTAGTGTCAGAATTCTGGACAAGGAATACCAGGTTGCCTGCCCGGCGAACGAGCGCACGAATTTGCTCGATTCCGCGGAAATACTGAATACGAAAATGCGCGAAATTCGCGACAGCGGACGAATCGTAGGCCTGGATCGCATCGCCGTAATGGCCGCTCTGAACATGGCGAACGATCTGATTCAGGCAAATGCGCGCGATCAGGAGCTCGAGGGCGGGGTCAGCCAGCGCCTGAAGATCATTTCCGATCGCGTCGACAATGTGCTGAGCGGCACGCAGCAACTTGATCTCTGATCGAAACTCGATCGCAATGTACGAAAAATTTGAATTGGCGTCTCCTGCAGTGTTCGATACCGACCTGGATACCTCCCGACCCTAAATCTCCACCTCGGAGTCGCTGTCTGTCGGCTGCATATGCGCATAACCGTTTCGACGGTAAGCCTGTTGCAGTCACGTCTGACTCCACCTATTGCTCCGGTTCGAGAGCGAAGGTTTGTGACGGCACAGGCGGGAGGCGCCTCCTTTTCAACGGCGGATATTTTCCTTGACGCGTATGAACGAACTCCGCAGCAAAGCGTTGCAGGCCAGACGCCGGATGAGCGTCGAGAATCGTGCAACGGCATCCAGAATTATCTGCGAGAAAGTTATTCACTCACGGTTTTTTCGCTCCGCATCCCTGCTTGCGTGTTACCTGCCGACACCTGACGAAGTAGACACACGCCTGATCATCGAACGTGCCTGGCGCGCAAATAAGCGCATTTTTGTGCCAATTACGCGCAACAATGGCGAAATGTCCTTTCGTGAAATCCGCCCGGATACGTTAGTTCTGAGAAACCGAATGTCGATTTGGGAGCCCGATTCAGGCGAATTTGTATCACCCCGGGCACTGCAATTAGTCGTTACTCCGACCGTTGCATTTGATAGTTCGAAGCACCGAATTGGTATGGGCGGTGGCTACTACGATCGCTACTTTTCCTTTCTGCGGCACAGGAAGAACTGGTTGCAGCCAAAACTCCTCGGTGTGGCGTTTGCATGCCAAAAAGTCGAGAAAATATGGCCAAACACATGGGATATACGGCTTTATCGGGTTTTTAGCGAAACCTCTTAAGATCGTTTTTGGCGCAACAAAACGGATATTTTATCGCTGGCTTCCAGCCTGTGTGTCCTTGCAAACGAGAGCCATGCCAATCAAGACCGGAGATGAAAAACGATAGGTGAACAGGCCCTACCTATCTCCGTTTTTTGTTGGCTGCTGAGCAATTTTTTTTGCGCCACGTGACAACGTCGCCGAAGACAGCATTTTCGCCCTGTTTTTTGCCTTGCCCAGTTGCTGGTTTTTTTTATCTTGTTGTATATACTCAGCCCCGGGTACCCGACACGGAGAAAAAGCATGGCTACCAAAAAGAAGTCTCGTAAAAAAGCTTCGAAGCGAAAAGTCGCTAAGAAGCGGAAAGTAACAGCAAAGAAAAAAGCAGCACCGAAGAAACGCCGCGTAGCGAAGAAGAAAGCTACCAAGCGTAAGACCAAGAAAAAAGCAACAAAGAAAAAAGCCAAGAAAAAGGCCAAAAAGAAAGTCGCCAAGCGCAAAACCAAGAAGAAAGCGACTAAGAAAAAAGCTAAAAAGAAAGTGAAGAAGAAGGCCAAAAAGAAGGTAGCCAAGAAAAAGGCGAAGAAGAAAGCCAAGAAGAAGGCTAAAAAGAAAGTAGCGAAACGTAAGACTAAGAAGAAGGCCAAGAAAAAGGCGAAAAAGAAAGTCGCCAAGCGCAAGACCAAGAAAAAGGCGAAGAAAAAAGTCGCCAAGCGCAAGACCAAGAAAAAAGCTACAAAGCGGAAAGCCAAGAAAAAGGCCACCCGCAGGAAGAAAAGGTAGCTGAAGACCGCTTGGGAAGAGCCTTCTTCCAAAGCAACGTAAAAGGGCCCGCTTATGCGGGCTCTTTTCATTTGCGCTGAAATGTCTATAGTACGCAGCTATGAACGCATCCGAGAAGAAACGTAGCGCGGCTGAGGCGGCGCTGGAGTTCGTCGAACCGGGCATTACGCTCGGCGTTGGCACCGGCTCCACCGTCAATTTACTGATCGAAATGCTGCCGGGTGTGCGCGACAAGATTGACCGTGTCGTGTCGAGTTCGAAGGCATCGACGGCGCTGCTCGAAGAGAACGGCTTTAAGGTGTCCACGCTGAATGAGACCGGAGATTACGATCTGTATATCGACGGCGCGGATGAGAGCAACAAGCGCCTGCAGCTGATCAAAGGTGGTGGTGGCGCACTTACACGCGAGAAAGTACTTGCGGCCGCCGCGCGTCGCTTTATCTGCATAGCTGACGATACGAAACTCGTTGGTATGCTCGGCAGCTTCCCATTGCCCATTGAAGTCCTGCCCATGGCGCAGGAACTGATTTCCCGGCGCATGCTAAAAATGCGCGGACATCCGATCTGGCGAGAAGGCTTCATCACGGACAACGGCAACCATATTCTTGACATCCACGACCTGCAGATTTCGAATCCGCTCGAGATGGAAGCCAGAATCAACCGTATTCCGGGTGTTGTAACGGTCGGAATCTTTGCCGACCGACCCGCCGATATTCTGCTGATTGGCGGCGACGACGGCGTTCGAGAAATGCGCGTCTAGGCCGATGTCTGCCGACGTCTGGTTGTTATACGTCGGAACCGTGCTCGTTTTTATGGCCGCGCCAGGGCCCAGTCATCTACTGATGCTGTCCGTCAGCATGTCCAACGGCTTTTCCCGCTCGCTCGCCACTGCTGCCGGAGATCTGACTGCAAATGCCATTCAGATACTCCTGGCCGGCCTCGGTCTGGCGGCCGTCATCACAGACTCCGGGAGCATTTTTTCCGTCGTGAAATGGGCGGGCGTCGCCTACCTCATCTGGATCGGGCTCGGACAGATAATCACATCGTTCAAAAGCCGCGCCGACGCCAACGAAGCACCGAAGGCGTCAGTGCGCAGGCTGTGGCTGCGCGGCTTCGTCACCTCGGCAGCAAACCCCAAGGCCGTGGTTTTTTTCGCCGCGCTGTTTCCACAATTTATCGATACACAGATCCCGGTGGCACCACAGATTGCGATTCTGGGCATCACCTATATTGTCATTGACGGGACGTTTCTCTCTGCTTATGGGAAAGGCGCCAGCTGGCTGGCGCAGAAGATTCGCGTTCATCACAGAAAGTGGCTCGATCGTGCGGCCGGCAGCGGCTTGATCGGCGCCGCGATTTTGCTGGGTGTCCGCGGCGTTGGGCGTGGGTGACTTAAGTACCCGGTGGATGCGTTGGATATATTATTACGCAGCTTGCATCGGGCAAGCTTCGCGCCATAAGCTTGGGATCAGGCCAGCTTGAACCTCGGGTGCCGCATTGAGTCAAGACGGGGAAATAGATTACTCGCAATATTCCTACCGCGAGCTCCTGGATACCTTGAACAACATAAACGCGAGAAAGTACCCCAGGAACTACGCGAATCTGCAGGCTGCATTGGAAAAAGTGGGCCCCGAACAGCGTGGCGCCCTGGAACGCGGCTCTACGTCAGTTCCGGTTCCGGGCGACAGTCTCGTTGACGGCGGACCTCAATCCAACCCGGATGTCCGCCGTGTCAAACATCTGCTGGCGGCCCTGGCAGTTGCCGGTCTAAGCGCATATCTGCTATGGATCGACGATCTGACTCTACCGCTGAGCACGCCGCTCAGAGTTTCCTTATCCGGAATGGGCGAGACGCTCGCCTATCTGGCCTTTCTGTTTGCGGCGGTGGTTCCGGCGTCTTTCGTGCTCGACTACATTGACGAGCGCGATAATCGAAAAAAGTACCTGCTCTTCGCTTTGTTTTCCGAGTCGGTCGCCACGGGGTTGATGTTCTTTGCCGTTGCGATCAGCGCAACGCCCACTTAAGATGATCTGCGCTCGATCCGAGTTCAGGGATGATGATCAGAATCTTGTAGAGGAAAAATTCCTGTTGATCGACTCTGTTGAAGTGGAGGCGGATCGAGTCCAGCTACTTGCGACGGCTTGAGTTACGGAGACACCAACAAGATAGAAAAGGATGTCCGCGTGGTCACAACAATCACCTTCTACCTTACAGAGTGATGGGAAAACAGCACGGCTTTAATTACCCGGCGATTCTGACTTTCGTCATTGTCCTGGTGGTTTTTGGCGCGCTGAACCTGTGGACGCTGTCAACGCTACCGGAGTGCTGCGACCAGTTGCACAAGGTCGGCTTTCCGCTTCGATTTTTTGAGAGCGGCGGCTTTTCCGGAGATACGAGATTCTATCCAGCACTCCTCTTTCTCGACATAGTTATCAGCCTCGCAGCAGCGACATCTGTGGCCTGGGCCGTAGCGCGGATTTTCAAGGGAGACGGTACGCCCTGACAACACGCCGCATTGCGTCCCCGGTTCTTGCGGCGGCGGAGTCCCTTCCGTAGGCTCATCATCATTTGCCATAGACGTCGGACCTTTTGAAAAACCGACTCTGGATGCGTATGGACAACGAGGAAGTATCGGCGCTCATCGCCGAATCAGTGACGTTTAAGTTCGGCGATAACAAAAAAATGTGCGACGAGTTGTTGCAGCTGGTTCGATCAGGCCGAAAAACCGCCACCTGCGGTGCGCTATACGAGTTTGGAGCCGGAAAGGACGAAATGCCCGTTGTTGGACGCCGCGATATTGCCCTTAACTGGGACGGTTCGCCGGCACTACTTCTCGAGACCCTGGAAGTCGCGCAGGTTCGATTCTGTGACGTTGACGATGATTTCGCGCTTGCCGAGGGAGAGAATGAGAAGCTCTCCGGATGGCGGCTCGAGCATCAACGGTACTTTGAGAGAAATGGCGGTTTCGAAACGGAGATGATTCTCGTTTGCGAGCGCTTCAGACTGGTTTGCGATCTGGGATGAGCTGAGTAGTTAAGGTCAGGGGCGGCCTGACTTGCTGTTGAAGGCAGAGCTGCGCGACGAACTCAATCTGATTTTTCGAGACACGACTCGTGAGACAGCCCCGGGCGCTGCTATCTGACAACGCCCTGCACTCGCAGCATTTGGCATCCGTATCGGCCCTTGCAGTCGAAAGACCCCGGCCGTAAGCTGAGGATCAGCTTGGCGTATACGACAGGAGAACGATCATGGCATCACGAATCGCAGTTCTTCTTATCGCCCTCACGGCAGGATGCGCCGGCGAATCACGACAGCATGAATCCTCCAAACTGGTCGTCCTCAACGACGCATACGTTGAGGACCGCGCTGTCGGTCTTAACGGCGAGTACCCGGACACGAAACCGGGTGTTTGGCTGGATATCAACGGCTCCAGATTCTGTGATGGTTACCTGACCAGTAACGAGAGCGTCGACTTTTGCTCGGCAACTGCTCCCAAAGACTGGAAATCCTTCACGTATGATGGCCGCGAGTACTACTACCAGGCTCTTTCAGGTCAGTAAGGTCGGCGACTGTGACCTGCGTGGCGCTGCGCGTGTAAACCAACGACCTGCTCTATTCTTGCATCCGCAGAAAACGCGCCGTACGCTGCTTTTATGGAGCTCCGCCAGTCGTATTTAATACCGTTTCCCGTCAGGCGAACCTACGCAGCATGGGTATCGTCGGATACCGTGATCGCGCCGGCGACGAAGATGGATATCGATCCAGTGGTGGGCGGGCATTACCGCTTGATCATGGAGTCACCGGAATTTGTAAGTCGCAACGAGGGGCGATTCCTGATCGTGGAGCCTGAGCGGCACATTCGTTATACCTGGGAATGGAACGGGGACGGGGAGGTTTCGGAGATTGACGTTTCGTTTTCTGAAGCACCCGAGGGAACGAGGGTTTCGATCATTCATAGTGGTTTTCAGACGGCGGAGAGTCGGGAAAACCATAGCAAAGGCTGGGATAGTTATGTTCGAGGGTTTATCGCTTTTCTCGAGAGCGGCGCGTAGTACTCGAGGGATTCTCGCGCTGCGCGCGAGCAAGTCGCTGCGCGGACTTGTCGAACAGGGTCCTCTTCCGCGAGGCCCCCGGCGAAACAACAAAAAGGGGTCAGAGCCCTAAAGGGCTCTGACCCCTTTTTCTTTTTGTTTGGCTGGGGGAGAGGGATTCGAACCCCCGTTGGCGGAGTCAGAGTCCGCAGTCCTACCACTAGACGATCCCCCAGAAGGGTTCGTTTAACCAGCGATTAACGTTTCGAGAACTGCGTCGCGCGACGGGCTTTGCGCAGACCGACTTTCTTACGTTCGACCTCACGTGCATCGCGAGTGACAAAGCCGGCTTTACGCAACGATCCGCGCAGTGACTCGTCGTACTGCATCAATGCGCGCGTCAGCCCGTGGCGAATCGCGCCCGCCTGACCCGTGGTGCCACCGCCTTTCACTGTGACGTTAATCTTGAACGTATCGCTGTGTTGCGTCAGCTCCAGGGGCTGGCGAACGATCATCTGTGCCGTCTTACGACCGAAGAATACGTCCAGCGGACGATCATTGACGGTGATCTCACCGCCACCGCCCGGTGTCATGAATACTCGGGCTGTCGATGTCTTGCGACGTCCGGTTCCGTAAAAAAAGGTATCACTCATAATCTTGTCTCTTGCGAAAGGCCGGAACCTCAGGCGTTAACTTCCAAAGGAATAGGCTGCTGTGCAGCGTGGCTGTGCTCAGGCCCTGCGTAGACCTTCAGCTTCGAAAACATCTGACGTCCCAACGGTCCGCGCGGCAACATGCCTTTGACCGATTTCTCGATAACGCGCTCGGGAGCTTTTTTCAGCAGCTTCTCCAGCGTGATCGACTTCAGGTTGCCGATAAATCCAGTGTGGTGATAATAGATCTTGTCTTTCATCTTATTACCCGTCACGCGAATCTTCTCGGCGTTGACGACCACGATGTAGTCACCCGTATCGACGTGCGGCGTGTACTCCGCCTTGTGCTTGCCACGCAGGCGACGAGCGATTTCAGTCGACAGGCGACCCAGAGTCTTGCCTGTGGCATCGACCACGAACCAATCGCGGCGAACCTCTGCTGGCTTTGCAGAAAACGTATTCATAATTCTGTGTTCCGTAGGGAAAAGTCTCAATACCTGGGCCGCTACTGCCTTAGCCCTTGCCCCGCCCGCCATCCAAGCACGTCAAAACGTTCGCTGGAGCGGCGAAGGGCGCGAAATAGTACTGTAGCCACCGCCCCAATGCAAACGATCCGGAGCTTTATTTTTTTATATCTATATCAACGAGTTACGTTCTCCATAATCAGCGCCCTGCTGTCAGAACGAATACTCCAGCGACAAAGCGCTGTACCTGTCCGATTTTTCGGTCGATGACGGCACATCCGAGTTGTGCTTGATCGTGTAGGACGCTACCAGTGCCAGATCGCCAAGCAACTTTGCCGAGACGGCCGTTACCGACTCCGAATAGGTGTTTTCGTCGCCCATCTCCGTCGTCAGATCCTGGCGGAATTCGGCCGTTTCGCTGAACTGCCACTTGTAGAACAGGCCACCGGTGTAGACGGTTTCATCCTCCTCGGTCGTATCCTGAAGCTCGGATTGCCGCGCACCGATACCGAGTTCGGCATTGAGCTTGTGCTTTTCGGCGTCGATCAGGCGACGTCCGTAACCCACCGTCTGCGAAAACTGCGTGGCGTAGCCGCCGAAGCGATCCTTGCGCCACTGCAGGCGGCCAAACAGGAAGTCGTGCTCGCTCAGTTTGCGCTCGCTCTTCCATCCCAGCTCGTAGGCTTCCGCAGAAGTCATGTCGTCTTCCGATGCGTTCAGGGCGAAGGCTTCAGCCAGATGAACCCATTTATCCGTCGTATAGCTGACCTCGAAACCGGTATTCAGCGTAGAATTCTCTGTATTGCCGGAGGTTGCCAGATAACCGAGCGTAGCTTTGCCGGCCCAGGGACCGGGCTCTTCCGTCTCCTGTGCAACGAGTGTCAGCGGTGCCAGCGATAGTAAGGACACCAGTATCAAACCTGATTTCATTTGCGATTTCCTCATGCTTGGGCGTCTGCCCCGCAAAAAATTGGCCGCGGAGTATACCGCCTGACCGCGGCACAACGCTATAATTCTGTACATGCTTGAACGCCACCTCACTCCGCTCGACCGATTGCTAACCAGCGCAAACAACGCATTGCGTACCGTTGCGGCGCCCGCCGGAAAGACGGCACGCCGCAATCCGTCAGAAGGACTCGAGGATACCGCCCTCGACGCCGCTCAAAAGGCGCACGCTGCCGGTCTGATGCGGGTTAATCACGCCGGAGAAGTGGCCGCGCAGGCGCTGTACCAGGGACATGCCGCAGTTGCGCGCGAACAACACAATGCCGAGCAGATGCAACGTGCCGCCGACGAGGAGTTCGATCACCTCGCCTGGTGCGAGCAACGCATTCGCGAGCTCGGATATCGGCCCAGCCGGCTGAGTCCGCTGTGGTATGCCGGGGCTTACACGATTGGCGCAGCAAGCGGCGCCCTTGGCGATAAATGGAGCCTCGGCTTCATCGCCGAAACGGAACAGCAGGTCTGCGCGCACCTGGATCACCACCTCGAGCGGCTGCCGCAGGAAGACCTGAAAAGCCGCGCTATCGTCGAACAAATGCGGGATGAGGAGGCCGAACATGGCAGAAACGCCAGCGAGGCCGGCGCAGCCGAACTGCCTCGAGCGGTCAAAAAACTCATGCGGGCGACGGCGAAAGTGATGACAAAAACGGCGTATTGGTTTTAGAAACACGGACTTAGCTTGCCCTGACGGGCATTCTGTATTAAAAGTGGTCCGCACAAGGGCGAGGATTAAGTAATGCAGACAACAGCCAAAAACCTGAGCGATGTACCGGCCATTAACCGATTTTTAAGTTATTGCCGCGTACGGACTGTTCCGTCAAAGACCGTAATGATTCATGCCGGCGATCTGCCGGACGTTTTGTACTACATCGTCGATGGATCGGTCGAAGTCATGATCGAAGACGAAGACGGCAACGAAATGGTGCTGGCTTACCTGAACAAGGGGCAGTTCTTTGGCGAAATGGGGCTGTTTTACGAGCAACCCACGCGCAGCGCCTGGGTGCGTACGCGCACCGAGTGCGAGATCGCCGAGATGACCTATCCGCGATTTCGCCAAATCGCCAGCGAAAGCCCGGGCCTGGTTTTTGAACTCGCCACGCAGCTCGCCACCCGCCTCGACCGCACCAACCGCAAGCTCGGTGATCTGGCCTTTGTAGACGTTACAGGCCGCGTGGCGCACGCTATCATGGACCTTTGCAACGAGCCCGATGCGATGACTCACCCCGACGGTATGCAGATCAAAGTCAGCCGCCAGGAACTCAGTCGCCTGGTTGGCTGTTCCCGGGAGATGGCCGGGCGAGTACTCAAAGTCCTGGAAGAACAGGGACTCGTGTCGGCGAGCGGCAAGACGATTGTGGTCTACGGGGCACGACCCAACAGAAACCTGTAGTTCGAACCCGCCGTTGAGCCGGCTACTGCGACAAGGCGTCTGCTATCGCCGCTCGCATCGCCGCAATCGTAGCGCCATAGTCGTCGCTGCCAAAGATTGCTGAACCGGCAACGAAGGTATCCGCGCCGGCAGCCGCTATCTCACCAATATTGTCGACTTTCACACCACCATCGATCTCCAGGCGGATTTCCTGACCGCTGGCCTCGATGATTTGCCGCGCCTGACGCAGCTTGGTGAGCGCGGACGGTATGAACTTCTGGCCGCCGAATCCCGGGTTCACCGACATCAGCAAAACCATATCGACCTTGTCGATGACGTGCGTCAACCAATCCAGCGGCGTTGCCGGATTGAAAACCAGGCCGGCCTTGCAGCCCTGTTCGCGAATCAGGCCCAGGGACCGGTCAACATGCCGGCTGGCCTCTGGGTGAAAAGTGATGTAACTGGCACCCGCCTTCGCGAAGTCCGGGATAATACGGTCTACCGGCTCAACCATCAGATGCACGTCGATAGGTGCCTCGACTCCGTAGCTGCGTAAAGCGTCGCAGATCATCGGACCGATCGTCAGGTTCGGCACGAAATGATTATCCATCACGTCAAAATGCACGACGTCTGCGCCGGCGTCGAGTACAGCCTCGACATCTTCGCCAAGGCGGGCAAAGTCGGCAGAAAGAATGGAAGGCGCGATTAATGGTGTCACTGTTATTCCCCAATTTTTAGCAAACTGTACAACACGACCCGTCGCTTCGACACCTCATCGTATCGAGCGGCGGGCTTTCAGCATTTCGTAGGCGCTGCGAACCTCGCGAGTTCTTCGTTCGGCCTCGGCAATCACCTCCGCGCCGGGATTACTGCCGGATATCTTGTCCGGATGGCTCTTGTTCATGAGCCGCCGATAAGCCTTCTTCACTTCGTCGTTGCTCGATTCCTGCGTCACGCCCAACGTGTCATAAGCCCGCTGCACACGAACGGCATCGACATCGCCGGCCGGCGAACGCTTAAAACCCTTCTGTGCTCGAATCATTGCCTCGAGCTGTGCCAGTTCCACGCGGCCGATTTCAAGCGCTGTACATATCTTCCAGATAAGCGCGCGCTCCTCCTTTTTCAGGTGGTCCTTCGCCAGAACGACCTCAAGCAACAAGCGAACGAATGTCTGACGCTCGGACGCGCTGCGAGCACTCACGCGCCGCAGCTCGCGCATGTTCTTTTGTAATGGAAAGCCCGGCTGTTTGCCGGCTTCGAAGCAGCTGATCGCGCGCCGGACCTGCGCGGGGTTCAGGCTGAGCCGATGCATCACCATGCGTGCCGAACGAATCTCGTCCTCGCTGACGCGGCCATCGACTTTGGCCAGATGACCCATTGCCTGGAACAACGCTCTTACAAAGTTCTCGGAAACCCGCGGCAGGTCGGCACCCTGCTTTTCGAACTGTCGAAAACGATCGGCGAAACCGCGATCGAACTGGTGGCCCAGCACGAAACCGGCCAGCGCAGCCCAGGGGTTGCGCATGGCGAGTCCAGCCAGAGTGCCAATGATCTTACCCCAGTACACTACGAATTCCCGCCACTCGGCGCCAGAAGAACCGCAATCCTAACCGGTGTACGCCACTATTCCCATTGTCGAGGCTTGCCAGCCTTCGCCGGAACGGCGATCATCGCTGCATGAGCAGCAGCGACGTAGTATTCGAGACCTCGATACCCGACTTGCCGATGATCGGGCGCGGCAAGGTGAGAGACATTTACAGCGTTGACGACAAGCACCTGTTGATCGTCGCGACCGATCGCCTGTCCGCCTACGACGTCGTGTTGCCCGACCCAATCCCCGGTAAGGGCGAAGTTCTGACGAGAATTTCTCTGTTCTGGTTCCGCATGATGGCGGACATTATCGACAACCAGCTTACCGACCTGACGGTGGACGATGTCGTTAGCGATAAAGACCTCTGCACGCTGCTTCGCGACCAGTCTCTGGTCGTAAAACGCCTCAGACCACTACCCGTCGAGGCGGTTGTACGTGGTTACCTTATCGGCTCGGGCTGGCGGGACTATCTCGATACAGGACAGGTATGCGGCCTGGATCTGCCGGTCGGGCTGCAACAAGCCGAAAAGCTGCCGCAAACGCTGTTTACACCGGCCAGCAAAGCCGAAGCCGGCGATCACGATGAAAACATCAGCTTCGATGAGGTCGTCGACCTGATCGGCGAAAAGCTGGCCCATCGCGTACGTGACGTCTCCATCGAAATCTACGAGCGCGCGGCAGCCTACGCGCTGCAACGCGGCATCATCATCGCCGATACCAAGTTTGAGTTCGGCCTCGACGACGAAGGCAGGCTGCATATCATCGACGAAGCATTGACGCCTGACTCATCTCGGTTTTGGCCGGTCGATGAGTACCGGACGGGAGCGAGTCCACCGAGTTTTGACAAACAATTCGTGCGTGATTACCTGGACACGCTAGACTGGGACAAAACAGCCCCGGGTCCGGAGCTACCGTCAGATATTCTCGAAAAAACCGCCGATAAATACCGCGAAGCACTCACTCGCATGACCGCCTGATCTTCCCGGCGTCTGATGCCACCCACGCTTTCACGATAGTGCGGATTTCCTGCACACCGACGGACAGCGCCGCAGGACCGGGCTGCAGTATAACCGCCGACTTGATTTCGAAAATCTGCCCGTCACGAACCGCCGGTATTTTGTCCCAGCCGCGGCGCTCTGCAACGCGCTGCGGGCGAAACTTCTTGCCGCACCAGCTGCCTATAATGATATCGGGAGCCCGCCCTATGACCGTTTCGGGCGCCGCGATGATGCGATTCTTACCCAGTGACTCCCGAGACAGCTCCGGGAAGCAATCGATGCCGCCCGCAATTTCGACCAGTTCCGAGACCCAACGGATACCGCTGATCATCGGTTCATCCCATTCCTCGAAATAAACCCGCGGCCGGCGTTCATCGTTTTCTGCATCGCTGCGGATCACCTCGACTTCATCACGCAGCGAATCTGCCAGCGTTTCGGCTTTCGCCTGGCAGCCAACCAGCGCACCGACGGTTCGTATCATCTTCAGGATACCGCTCACGGAGCGGTGGTTGAAGACGTACACGTCAACACCGTTTCGAATCAGTTCCGCGGCAATATCTGCCTGCAGATCCGAAAAGCCGAGGACCAGGTCGGGCTGCAAGGCAAGAATCTTGCCGATTTTTGCGCTGGTGAACGCCGACACTTTCGGCTTTTCCCGGCGCGCCTCCGGCGGTCGTACAGTAAAGCCCGAAATACCGACGATGCGGTCCTGCTCACCAAGCAGGTACAGGGTCTCGGTAGTTTCCTCGGTCAGGCAGACAATGCGCTGAGCGTATCCAGATGTTTTTTTCAAACCTGGTTCCCAAAGTGTATGCAGCGATTCATTGTACAATGCGACCATGATAACCACTGTCAGGAATTGGATCGACGCCCTGGTCTGGGGCGACATGCTGCGCAAGTATGGTTTACCCGGCCGTGTCGTAGTGACCATATTGCGTCATGCGTACGCCGTATTGCGCGATGTGCTTTCGGGACAGTTGACGCTGCGCGCAATGAGCCTCGTCTACACAACCTTGCTGTCGGTGGTGCCGCTGGTAGCCGTTAGTTTCTCCGCGCTCAAGGGACTTGGTTACCACAAGGATTTCGAACAGTACCTGTACACCTTTCTTGACCCTCTCGGCGACAAGGGTGTGGAGTATACGGACAAGGTTATGGCACTCGTCGACAACGTCAACGGCGGTGTACTGGGTGGCATCGGCCTCGCTTTTTTCTTCTATACCGCCGTATCGATGGTGCAGAAAACCGAAGGCGCGTTTAATTATGTCTGGTACGTCAGTAAACCACGAAACTTTGCGCGCCGATTCACGGAGTATCTGCTGGTTCTGCTGATTGGTCCGCTGGCGATGGCAATCACGCTCGGGGCGATCGCATCGATTAGCAATGAGAGTGCATTTCAGTGGTTGGCACAAAGCTCCGTTGTCGGCCCGATAATCTCAACGTCGACGAAGATGACGCCCTATCTTCTGATCACGGGCGTATTTGCTTTTCTCTACTGGTACATCCCAAACACGAAAGTAAAACTGCGCTCTGCGCTCGTGGGTGGCTTTGCCGGCGGTATCATGTGGGCAACACTCGGCATGATCTTTGCCGCGTTCGTCGTAAACTCCGTCCGTACGCAGAGCGTATATGCCGGCTTCGCCGTCGCCATAACCGCTCTGATCTGGTTGTATCTCAACTGGCTGATCCTGTTGATCGGTGCGCAGATCGCGTTTTATTTCCAAAACCCCGCGTACCTGCGTATCGGTCGGCGCGAACCGCGCCTGTCGAATGCGATGCGCGAACGCGTTGCGTTGAACATCATGTTCCTGGTTGGTCGGGAACACCGTAATCCCGTCGTCGGCGTCAGCCTGCACAGTCTGAGCCAGACCTTGCGCATTCCATCCATCACGCTCGCGCCCATCGCCGCTGGTCTCGAAGCCAACGGCATACTGACCAGCAACGAAAAGGAGCAGCTGTTACCCGGGCGGGAAATGTCGCGCATCAGTCTCAAGGATATCCTGGCCGTCGTTCGCCGCGACGGCGAAACCGGCTCGCATCGCGATCCCAGGTGGGATACGCCTGTCGACGATATCGGCCAGAGCCTCGATGACGCTGTCAGCGAGACGCTCTCAAACAAGACGCTGTCGGATTTGCTGGATGGAGCGGACGATGAAAGAGGTCGGAGCCCTTCCGAGACGAAAGGGCTCTGACCTCTTTCACTGTCAGGCGCCGGCAATCGTCATTTCCTCGACCAGTATCGACCCGCAACGCGTACCGCTACGCAAGTCCTGATCGCTGCCGATGGCGGCTATGCGCTGGTACAGTTCCCTGAGATTGCCCGCGATGGTTACCTCATGGACCGCGTGCTGTATCTCTCCGTTTTCCACCCACTGGCCGACCGCGCCCCGCGAGTAGTCGCCAGTGACCGGATTGACACCCTGCCCGATCAGTTCTTCCACAACGAAGCCGGTGCCCATGTCGGCGATCAGCTGCGCCCTGTCGGTGTCACTGCCCGGGACGACGAGATTATGCGTACCACCCGCGTTGGCCGTTGTTTCGAGACCCAGCCGGCGTGCCGAGTAACTGCCCAGGACGTAGCACTGCAGCACACCTTCGCTAAAGATATCGTGGTCGTAGGTCGCAACCCCTTCGCCGTCATAGGACCGGCTGGCCTGACCTTGAGAGATATGTGGCCGCTCCTGTATCTGCACGAAATCCGGGAATATCTTCTCACCGATCGCATCCAGCAGGAACGATGCCCGGCGATACTGAGCACCACCCGCGATTGCACTGATCGCATGGCCGATGAATCCACGCGCCAGCTCCGGAACGTACAATACGGGCGCCGTTGTCGTTCTGATCTTCTTTGCACCGAGGCGCGCCAGTGTTTTCTCCGCCGCCCTCACTCCCACTGACGCGGCGTCTTCGAGATCGCCGGGAACACGTGACGTTGTGTAGTGGAAGTCGCGCTGCATGTTACCGTCCGCTTCTGCCAGTACGACGCAGCTTACGCTGTGGCTGGTCTTCGAATAGCTGCCGAGGAACCCGTGCGTATTGCCATAAGCGCTGATGCCATGGTTGGTCGTGACGGTACCGCCCTCGGAATTACTGATGCGTTTGTCGTGTGACAGCGCAGCGCTTTCCGTTTCAATCGCAAGAGCGATCGCCTGTTCGGCACTCAGTGACCAGGGATGCTCGAGATCGAGATCGATCAGCTCGCTCGCCATGCGCCCGGCATCGGCGAGTCCCGCGTGCTCATCCTCCGCCGTCAGAGTCGCAAATGAGCAGGCCTTCGCAACCGCCTCACGAATCGCGGCGGGCGAAACATCCGAGGTACTGGCACCACCTTTGCAGGAGTTCTTGTATACGGTAATCCCGATGCCGCGGTCGTTCGTGAACTCAAGATTCTCCACGTCGCCCAGACGAGCTGTAGCCGACAGGCCGGTATCCTGGCTCGCGGCGACTTCTGCCTGATCGGCACCCAGATTTCGTGCCTCGTCCAGCGCCAGTGCGACGAGGTTTTCCAGCTCGCCTCTGCCGAGCGACTCACGTTGTGCTATTTCTGCCATAGTTGGAACATTCCCTGCGCATGTTAGAATCCTGCCGCTAACCGGAGGACGCGTTGCGTGGAGTACTGTACCCAGTGACTGAAACAAAGCCCAGTAAAAGCGCACGGAAGCGTGAGCATCTGGCACTGCAAAAACTGGGAGAGGAACTCATCACGCTGAAGGAGTCCGATCTCGACGACCTGCCGCTGGACGACGACCTTCGCGAAGCGCTTAGCGAGGCACGGCAGATTAAAGCCCACGGCGCGCTGCGCCGACAGAAACAATACATCGGCAAACTGATGCGCAATGTCGACCCGGAACCGCTGCGTCTCAAGCTTGCAAAGCTACGCCGATGAGCGAAGAGGGTGATAGACTTTCGCGATGAATATTGACGTCGGCATTATCATGGGCTCCCGCTCGGACTGGGATACGATGCAGCACGCGAGCGAAACGCTGGCAGCGCTCGGCATTAGTTACGAGGTAAAAGTCGTTTCTGCGCACCGCACCCCCGATTTACTGTTCGAGTATGCCGGCAGCGCCGTTGGGCGCGGCCTGAAAGTCATTATCGCCGGTGCCGGAGGGGCTGCTCATCTGCCGGGCATGACCGCCGCGAAGACGCGCCTGCCCGTACTCGGCGTCCCGGTACAATCCAAGGCGCTCAGCGGCATGGATTCTTTGCTGTCGATCGCACAGATGCCGGCGGGCATTCCCGTCGGCTGTATGGCAATCGGTCGGGCAGGCGCCGTTAATGCCGCCCTGCTCGCCGCCGCAATCCTCGCAAACGACGATGCAGCGATAGCCACGGCGCTCGACGCTTTCCGCCAAGACCAGACCGACAAGGTTCTCGGCGACAACGACCCCACTCTCTAAGACGATGCGGATCGGCATTGTTGGCGCCGGACAGCTCGGGCAGATGCTCGGTTTCGCCGCAGAAAAACTGGGACTTGACGTTCGTTTCATCGACCCATCCGAAAACCCTCCCGCCGCCGTTTGCGGCCCGGTGATTCAGAGTCGGTTTGACGATCCTGTCGCGCTGGTGGCGCTTGCGGAAACCTGCGACGTCATCACCTACGAGTTTGAAAACGTACCCGTCGATGCGCTGCTTCCTATCGAAAGCATCGCGCCTGTCTACCCGCCCACGAGTGCGCTGCGCCATTCGCAGGACAGGCTTGACGAAAAACGCCTGTTTACGGAGCTGGACATCCCGCTGCCGGGATATCACACCATCGACTCGCGCCAGGATATGGATACCGCCGCATCCGCTCTCGGGCTGCCGATCGTTATCAAGACCCGCCGCTTCGGCTACGACGGCAAGGGGCAGTGGATTGCCCGACAGAAAGACGACCTTGACGCGGCCTGGGACGAACTCGGCGCTCAGCCGCTAATCGCCGAACAGTGGATTCCCTTCGACTATGAGCTGTCCTGCATCGGCGTTCGCAGCGTAGACGCTGAGATCGCGATATACCCGCTTAGCCGAAACGTTCATGTCGGCGGTATTCTGCAGTCTTCGCGCTCACCTGTCGACGAGCCCGTGCTCGCGAAAACGGCGGCTGACTATGTGCGGCGTCTGCTCGACAGCCTCGATTATGTCGGCACGCTGGCCCTGGAACTGTTTGTCGTCGGTGACCGGCTACTCGCCAACGAATTCGCGCCGCGGGTTCACAATTCCGGGCACTGGACCATCGAAGGCTCGGACACCAGCCAGTTCGAGAACCATTTGCGCGCTATCGCCGGGCTGCCGCTCGGCGCGACGACAGGCTGCGGCCATGCCGGTATGGTTAATTTGATCGGTGAGATTCCGGAGGCCGCCCGCGCGCTCGATATCGGCGTGTTGCACGATTACGGCAAGGCACCACGGCCCGGGAGAAAACTCGGCCATATTACCGTCGTCGCGAACAGCGCGGAACAGCGAGACGCACTTGTCGAAAAAATTGACAAAAGTGTGACCTAGTACACTCTGCAGTGTGTGAAAGCGGCGTAGCCGCGACGGTGAAAAAGCAGGTAAACTTGTTGCAGCAATGTCCTACCTAGAACACTTCAGGCTGTCCGAACAGCCGTTCCGGCTGACACCGGACCCCGAGTTCCTTTATTGGAGCAAACAGCATGCGCGCGCTAAAGCCTATATGGAATCGACCATCTGGCTTGCTGACGGCTTTGTCGTCATTACCGGCGAAATCGGTTCGGGAAAAACCACGCTGCTGCAGTCGTTTCTCTCCGAACTCGACGATGACGTCGTCTATGCCGTCGTGTCACAGACGCAACTCACGCCAACGCAGTTTCTGCAGGCAATACTGACGGAATTCGGCTTCAAGCCGTTCAATAAGCGCAAGGTCGAGTTACTGGACATGCTCAACATGTTCCTGATCGAGCAATACTCGAGCGGCAAGAAAGTGGTGCTCATCATCGACGAAGCGCAGAACCTGTCAAAGAAAGTGCTGGAGGAGGTACGCATGATCTCCGGCATCGAAACTCACAAAGAGAAGGTGCTGCGCATCATCCTGGCAGGCCAGCCGGAGCTCAAGGACACACTCGAGTCGGACAGGCTGAAACAGCTGGTGCAGCGAGTTCGCCTGCGCTTTCACATCGGCCCGCTGGACCGGCGTGAAATGCGCGAGTACATCGAGCGCAGGCTGGCGGTCGCGGGGCGCACGGAAGCCGACTTGTTTGCCGACGATAGTTTTGACGCTATCTACCGATTTTCCGGCGGTGTTCCACGGCTAATAAATACGCTGTGCGACACAGCGCTGTTGTGCACGTTCGCCGACGAAAAAGAGGTCGTCGAGGCCAGCGATATCATTGCGGCGGCCGCAGAACTGAACTGGAAAGAGCACGAAAGCAACACCGGGATATACGATCAGCTGCGACAGCTCGAAATGGAGCGCAAACCGGCATCGGAATCACATGTCTCCCGTATCGAGCTGCGCGCCGATGACGAACTCGTCGACGTGCTGACTTTCCCCCTGGGACGCGTCATCGTAGGCCGGTCTCCGGACAACGAAATCTACATACAGAGCAAATTCGTCAGCCGCCATCATGCGCAGCTTGTCAGCGACGAAAATGGCTGTGTCATTGAGGACCTGAATAGCACTAACGGAGTCTTTCTGGGGGAAAAACAGGTCAAGAAATACCGCCTTCGCAACGGCGATAAGATATCGCTCGGCATTCACGAACTCACCTACTACGACCTGCGCCAGTCAGATCGCTTCAGCGAAAACTCGAGCAGCGATCAGGGCTCGGCGGTCAACGAGAAATAGATTTCTAGTGATCCTGCCGCTGACTGGTACGACGGTCGGTAACCCGGTAATCGCGACGCTTCAGTAACACCACAAGGCCGGCCACCAGGCAACCCAGCCCAACAGCAAAACAAATCGTCGGCCAGTGTCCGTGATTGACGTACATCGAGGCACCCAGAAAAACGACCCCGGCCACCAGGTAGAAGTAGGGCAAACTTTCGTAGATTGGCTTCGAAACCCACATAGCAACGTGTTTATTGTCCCCTCGGTCTATTCATTCTCCATAGCGGGGAGCCGTTGTCCAGTGAAAATCAGGGGCTTGTCAGGATCTGCCGCCGCCAAACAGGCCCATAATCCTGGAAAGTATGGATTCTGAAAGGCCATCGACGGAGAGATCAGGCTCAATATCGCCCGCTGCGCTGCGTAATCCCTGCACGAACTGCTGCGTGCCAGCGTCCATGTCCTGCTCAGTTATTGTGTTTTCGAATGCCATTGCTATCTGCCTCCTTGCGACAGCGTAAAAGGTAGCCGAGCACTATGTTCAATGCAGTGAGCTAGCTCACAGTGTAAAGCGAGAACTGGCTGTTTTTCGCCTTATGTAAAGGCGAAAAAGAAAAGTCTCTCAGCCTGTGCCACCGACAGTGATCTCATCGATCTTCAACGTAGGCTGTCCCACGCCAACCGGCACCGACTGACCTTCCTTGCCGCAGGTGCCGACGCCGGAGTCGAGTTGCAGATCGTTGCCGACCATCGATATCTTGTTGAGCGCCTGCGGACCGTCGCCTATCAACATGGCACCCTTGACCGGCGCCGTCACTTTGCCCTTTTCGATGAGGTAGGCCTCGCTCGCCGAAAACACGAACTTGCCGGACGTGATGTCGACCTGCCCGCCGCCGAAGTTCGGTGCGTAAATTCCTTTCTCGACAGATGCCAGGATTTCTTCCGGGTCGTGCGGGCCCGCCAGCATGTAAGTATTGGTCATACGGGGCATCGGCATATGAGCAAAGGACTCCCGGCGGCCATTGCCGGTCGAATCAACACCCATCAGGCGAGCATTCAGCTTGTCTTGCATGTAGCCCTTGAGAACGCCGTTTTCGATCAGAACGGAGCACTGGCCGGGTGTTCCCTCATCATCGACAGCCAGCGAACCACGACGATCGGCAAGTGTGCCGTCATCGACGATCGTACATAACGGTGACGCAACCTGTTGTCCGAGTTTGCCGCTGAACGCCGAGGTACCCTTGCGGTTGAAATCGCCTTCCAGCCCGTGGCCTACCGCCTCATGCAGCAGGATGCCGGGCCAACCCGGCCCGAGCACGATCGGCATGCTGCCGGCAGGTGCAGCCTGAGCTTCGAGCTGCACGATCGCCTGGCGCACGGCTTCACGAGCGAACTCCATCGGGATATCGCCGCGAAGAAAATAGTTCAGGTCGGTACGGGCTCCACCACCCGCGTAGCCCTGCTCGCGCCGACCGTCCTGCTGCAGGATGACACTGACATTGAGTCGAATCAGCGGCCGTACATCCGCGGCCATCGTACCGTCTGATGCTGCCAGCAATATCAGATCCTGACTGCTGGCAAGACTGACGACGACCTGCTCGACCCGTGGGTCCAGATCGCGTGTCGCCGCGTCAATTTCGCTTAGTAGCGTCGTCTTCTGCCGGTCATCGATACTCGTCGTTGGATCGTCCGCCGGATACAGCGGCGAAACCTCGGTACGATTCCACGCCTGAACGCGCTTGTCCTGCCCCTGGCGGGCGATAGCGCGGGCCGCCGCCGCGGCCTGCTCGAGGGCGGGTAGCAGGAGTTCGTCGGAATACGCGAAGCCGGTTTTCTCGCCGCTGGTCGCCCGTACCCCAACGCCCTGGTCGAGACTGAAACTGCCCTCCCGGATGCAACTGTCCTCAAGCGTCCAGCTCTCCTGACGACTTACCTGAAAATACAGGTCGGCATAGTCGACGCCGCCGCGCATCATGCTGCCAAGGGTGCTGCTGAGCTGACGCTCATCCAGGCCGGCGGGCGCAAGCATACTGGCCATCAGCGTGTCGACGGAGTGGTCCTTATTCGTGTCGCTCAAGTCTTACATCCTGTGTTGAGTATGGTGGTCTACAATCGTCGGTTAGCCAGCGCCGGGAACTCGCGGCGCAACTTCGCCGGCAGCGCCGCATCGATATCCGCTGCCACGTGACAATCGCCCTCAGCCGCTTCGGCCAGAATGCGGCCCCAGGGATCGACGATCAGCGAGTGCCCGAACGTCGCCCGACCGTCGGCATGCTCACCATATTGCCCCGCTGCAATCACATACGCCAGATTTTCGATGGCGCGGGCGCGTAGCAGCGTATGCCAGTGCGCTTCGCCAGTCGCTGCCGTGAACGCCGCCGGCACGGTAAAAAGCGTTGCGCCGTCGTCAACCAGCTGCCGATAGAGTTCCGGAAAACGCAAATCGTAGCAGATCGTCAGGCCGACCCGCCCACAGGGCGTGTCCACCGTTACAACGTCATCACCCGGAAACATGGAGCGTGATTCGCGATAAGACTCCTGCTCGTCGACGAGGTCCACGTCGAACAGGTGAATCTTGCGATACAGCGCCTGCCGGTCGCCGGCCGGGTCGTAAACGGGACAAGCGCCATAAACGCGGCCAGCTGTAATCTGTGGCGAAACCAGCGGCATGCTGCCGGCAATTATCCAGAGGCCGTGGCGCTTCGATGCCGCGGACAGAAACGCCTGTACAGGCCCTTCTCCGGGCTCCTCGGCGATGCCCACCTTGTCGCGGCCACGCTTACCCATCAGCGCGAAGTTTTCCGGCAACAACGCGAGCACACAATCGTCGTCAGCCGCATCAGCGAGCAGCGCGTCGGCGCGTTGCAGGTTCTCCTCGACGCCGGCACCGCTATTCATTTGAATCGCTGCTACGCGCATCTAGGGTCCCTGTTCCTCACCGGCCAGACAACCAGCGAGTTCACCGCTGGCGACAAAAGCATCCGACCGCGCCGAGTCGATCATCGGCTCGTCCCAGGGGCCGTTGATACTGTAGTAGGCCTGGCCAACCCCTTGCAACGGTTTCTTGAATATCTGCGAGAAAACCAGCAGTACGGCGGCCGCCTGAGGACCGGCAACGACGGCACCGACGATTGGCAGCGTATTGCCCACGTTGGCGGAGACAATCGCCGTCTGATCGTAAGTGCCTGCCGCCAGATCGACTTCGCCGACGATACCGATATCAGCCGCCGGACCTTCCAGTGACAGGTCGCAGGTGTAGGTCCGACCATCGTCAATCCTGAAGGAACCGGCGATTTTGTCGAAGCCAAAACCCTTGCTGAAGACATCACGAAAATCGAGTGATAACCGACGTGGCAGTGCGACGATACTCATGAGACCGAATACTCGCCCCGCTCCCGGTTTTACTTCCTCCAGCTGGCCATCGACGAGGCGCACCCGGATACTGCCATCGAGTACATCAAAAAACTCTGCGCGTGGGCCACCCGACCATTCCAGGTCAAAAACGATCCGCATATCGTTACTGGATATGCCGGGCTGATAATTCAATCGGGTCATGGTCTCCTTAACGTCGGTACTGGTCAGAACCGCCGCTATGAAACTGCGACTGCCGTAGGGGTCTTCGTCGTCCGCCTCCCAGCGGCCGGTACCGGTAATTTCGTAACTGGCGTCCTTGCTGGAGATACTGCTTGCTTCGAGCCCGTTTTCCGTTTTCTCGAGACTGGCTTCAACAGCACCAAGATAGCGGTCGCCGAAAGCGAAGTCGGCTGCCCGTAACTGCACCGGCGGTAAACTGCGGGGATCGATTTCCGCCACTGACTTCTCTGTCTCCTCGTCGCCGGGCAGGTAGAGTTTTTCCATCTCGAGAACCATGGCGCGATCGCCGCCGAAATCATAGGGGACAAAGGCGGAACCGACGACATGGTCACCGTCGAACTGCACCAGCCAGTCGCGCGCGCTGCGATCGACCTTGATGCGATGATCCTGCAGGTGCTGGCCAAGCAGATACAGGTCCTCAACCAGCAGATCGATCGAACGGATACGGTCCGCCGCGCCGATGTTCTTTTCGCCGCTGCGCGACAGGTTTAGCCAGTCCTGCAGGCGCACGACGCCGGTTGTGCCGCGTATATGCAGACCCCTGGTATCCGCAGCCGCGGTGATATCGCCACCCATTGTCACGACGCCACGGTCCAAATCCCATGGTCCTTCGGGACGGTTAAATGCGAGCTGCCAGGCCATACGATCCTCCGCGATGCCCGCGCTCTCGATAATCTCGCCGCCCGGCATGAAGCGAATGTCGCCGGACACGGCGAGCGTGGAATCGGCCGCCTTGCCCAATGGCTCGGGTAAGTCCATCGCCAGGCCGTCGAGACCGCTATCGATCTGGATCGTCAACGGAGCCGGTGTCTCAATTTTGCCATTCGGGAACAAAATGCGCGCCTGATAGGCGGCGGCGCCGCTGACGATACCCTCAAGCGGCACACCCAGATCGTTGACGATTGCGTCGCTGCTCACCGTACCATCTGCGACCGCGACCACCGAGAAGCGCGGATCTTCAGAACGCATCAGGGAGATACTGACGGGCTGACCGAGGAAGCTTGCGCCAAGCCCCTCGCTCGAAATCCGCTCACGCTCAATCGTGACCTCACCGATCAGATCGCTGAGCGGCGGGTCGAAACCCGCAACCGCGAGCGTGCCGTTATTGCTGCGCATACGCGACACGAACTCAAATTCCTGAAGCCGTTCTTTTTTCAACGGTACCGTCAGGTCCAGCGTGAATGATGCCTCACCGGACACGGTTATTCGATCAAGCTGTCCGCCAAAAACGTTCGCAATCGGACTTTGCATGGAAAAATTTCGAATCGACTCCAGCGTTCCCGTCGAAAAAGAGTCGATCGTCAGGACCGGATCACGCAGGTCCGCAATATCGACCTTCGCGTCGACAACGGAGTTGCCGGCACTGACCGAGCGATTCTGCACACTGTAGAGGCGAGCATTATCGAGCACGACTTCCAGATCCGCTTGCTCGGCAGGCGGCCACAATTCGTGATACTTAAAGGTCAGATTACGAACCGAGGCTTCGATCAGTAACCGCCCTTCACCGCCATCGAAGGGAAATTTGTCCAGAGGCCCGTTAAGCGAGGTCGTACCCCGGGCAATAGAACCACTGACCAGCGCCATCTGAAACCAGTCATACAGTTTGGGCGCCAGGCCTTTGCGCGGTATGTAGCGTTTCGCCGCTGCCAGATCCGAGATGTTCCAGGTGCTCGCCAGATCGATCTCCGGCGATGAACCGTCCTTGTTCAAAACCAGCTGTACGTTGTTCTGACTGTCAAAGAAGCTGTTGCGAATCGCGATACTGTCAGAAAGTACGGTTGTCTGATTGTTGCTGTTACGCCAGATCACCGTTCCCTCGGCGGCATCGACCACGACATCTTCCGAGAGGTACTCGGGGATGAGTAGCGCAAAATTCCCGGCGTTGATTTCCAGTCGCCCACCGGCGCTGTTTGCACGCAGCAAACCGGAGAACCCGCGAATTCCGGGCCGCTGCGGTGCTTCGCGAACACCGACCCGGTCAAGCTCGGCGGAAACGCTGAATTGTGGATTCTCGGTATCGACTTCCGATACGGTCGCAACCAGTTGCCGAATCACACCCGACGGTGCGAAGTCCGTAAGCAACTGCTGGTGTTGCTCATTGAGCCACGGCTCTATCACCGCGAGATCGTCGAGCCGCAGATAGGAGGCGCGCGAATCGACCATCACGACACGGCCTTCCGGGTCGACAACCGCCTCAAGTCTCAGCGTTGACTCCGGCCACGCATGGTCCTGAAACTCGATGCTAAACCGGTCTGCGGCGACCAGCCATCCATCGGCTGAAATATCCACTTCGACACGACCGCTAACGTCAAAAACATCGTCCTTTGTCGCTGCGACATCGACGAAATCGAGTTCGACGACAGCACTGCTCACGCCATCCCCGGCCAATGCCAGCGCCAGCTCCATGTCGCCGGTACCGGACAGGAATCGCTGGCCTTCGCGCGCAAACCCGGACCAGCCGGGCAGGCTGATACTGTCAGCGTCCACCGTCAGATCCCAGCTTCGGTCATCGGGCGGCACGCTTAGCACCTGGGTTGCCGACACCTGCAACTCGCGGCCCAGCTCATCCGGCAGCTCGACACCCGCATCGACGGCGATACGATTTTTATCAACGCTGACGCGAACGCGGGGAATTTCGAAGAAGTGCGGTCGTTCGTCACCCGGCTGCATAAACCGCAGTTCGATATTTTCGCCGATAACCTCGATATCGCCGACATTGCCGGTACCATCGGCGTAGCTGCTCAGCAGCTCCTCAACCGGGATGCCCTGAATTCGATAGCTATTGTCATCGAGCTCCAGAATATCGATGCCGGTATTGCGAATAACCAGACGATCGACGATCAGAGTACGATCAGACAACAGGCGCAAAAACCCAATGCCGACCCGGATTTCTTCGGCGGCAATCACACGAATACCGCTGTCATTGCGGATCAACTCAGTGTCGTAAAACTCGAGTTCGGGACCGCTCAGACCCCATCTGGCGTCCATGCCGGAAAACTCAACCTGCATGCCGATCGCCGTGCTCGCCCAGGTTTTGATTTCATCCTGATACTCGGGAAGGCGCGGCAGGAACAATCGAAACAGGCCCACGACGATAGCCAGCAGAATAACGATGCCCGCCGCAGTATAGGCGAGAAATTTGACCAGACGCCGGACGAAACCGCTCATAATTACCAGCGACTCCCTATCACAGCAACACGACGTCGAACTGATCTTGAAGATACAGCGACTCTGTCTGCAGACGAATGGACTTTCCCGTTTGTTCTTCGAGGTCGGCGAGGCTGCGCGCCTGGTCATCGAGCAATACTTCGATGACGTCCTCGTGCGCCAACACCAGCGCCTCGTCAAACTCAAACTGCCGCGACTGGCGGATAATCTCGCGGAAGACTTCAAAGCACACCGTCTCCGCGGTCATAACGAATCCGCGGCCACGGCAGCCCGGACATTCCCCCGCCAGAACATGCTGCAGGCTCTCCCGAGTCCGTTTACGCGTCATCTCAACCAGACCAAGCGGCGACACCGGTGTTATCTGGTGGCGGGCATGATCTCGTGACAGCGATTTCTCCAGTATGTGCAACACGTTATCGCGGTGGTCCGCCTGCTCCATATCGATGAAGTCGATAATGATAATGCCGCCCAGGTTTCGCACTCGAAGCTGCCGGGCTATCGCGACGGCAGCTTCGAGATTGGTACGATAAATGGTCTCTTCCAGATTCCGGTGGCCAACGTAGCCGCCGGTATTCACGTCGACCGTCGTCATCGCTTCCGTTTGATCGAAAATTATATAACCGCCTGATTTCAATGAAATATTCCGATCAAGAGATTTCCGTATCTCGTCCTCGACGGCGTGCAGATCGAAGATAGGGCGGCGGCGCTTGTAGTGTTCCAGCATCGGCTCGGCGTCCGGCAGATAAGTACTCGTAAACTCCTGCATCGCTCTGAAATCAGGTTCGGAGTCGACGAGAATTCGTTCGACATCGGTCGTTACCAGGTCGCGAAGTACGCGCAGGGGCAACGACAAATCCCCGTGAATTATGGTTTTTACACCAGCCTGGCTGCACCGTTGCTGAACGACCTCCCAGAGCTTCAGCGTGTAGCGCAGATCTGCCGCCACAACCTCCTCGGACGCGCCTTCCGCAACGGTTCGAACAATCGCCCCGCACTCAAGCTCGTGCTCACTCAGCAGCCCCTCAACCATCGCTCGCAGGCGATCGCGCTCCGTCTCATCTTCAATACGCGCGGATACGCCGACCGAGGCGCTTCGTGGCAGCAGCACCAGGTGTCGCGAAGGCAGGGTTATGTAGCTGGTCAGCCGGGCGCCCTTATTACCCAGTGGATCTTTAACGACCTGCACCATGATGCTGTCGCCTTCGCGAACGAGGTTCCTGATGTCGGACGAGTCGTCGCCATTTTTAGCAGCGGCGGGCGGAGCGATATCGGAGACATGCAGAAACGCCGTCCGCTCAAGACCGATGTCGATGAAGGCCGCCTGCATCCCGGGTAATACGCGCGACACCCGGCCTTTGTAAATATTGCTGATGATTCCACGCCGAGCCGCCCGCTCGATGTAAACCTCCTGCAACACCCCGTTCTCGAGCAACGCGGCACGGACTTCGTTCGGCGTGACATTGATCAGAATTTCTTCTTTCGGTGATTCGTCCGTCATTTCTTTTTCACAAGTACGTCGATCCCGGCCGCTCGCAGCAGGCCGGCTGTTTCGAAAACCGGCAGACCGACCACTCCTGAATAACTACCGTCGATGGCCTCGACAAACACGCCACCGCGCCCCTGGATAGCGTAAGCACCCGCTTTGTCGCAGGGCTCCCCACTTTGCCAGTATGCGCTGGCTTCGTCCCGACCTATTTCTCGAAACCGCACTGTCGTCGAAGAATAGGCAAGTTCAGTGCCGCCAGTGCCCTGCAGCGCAACACCGGTCAATACCGCATGTTCTCTGCCGGACAGGCATTCAAGCATGTCCATGGCATCGTCCCGATCGCGCGGTTTGCCAAGGACCCGCTCGCCGAGGACGACCGCGGTATCGGCGCCCAGCACGAGCCCTGAGTCGCCGGTATCCGCCGCCGCTGCCTTGGCCGCGGCCAGGCGCAGTACCATATCGAGCGCCGGCTCACCGTCAAATCGACGTTCGTCGACGGCTGGCTTTCGCACGATGAATTCGAGCCCCAACGCCGTCAATATCTCCTGGCGACGAGGAGACGAAGAGGCAAGATACAGCGGCGGTCGGTCAGGCACGATGATACGGGTGCCCGGTCTGCAGCGACCATGCTCTGTACAACTGCTCCGCCAACACGGCGCGGGCCATACCATGCGGCAACGTGAGCTGCGACAACGACCAGGTAAGCTCCGCACTTTGACGGACAGCGTCCGATACGCCATCGGGACCACCAATCACGAAACACAGATCGCGGCCATCCGCTTGCCACTCCGACAGCTTGCGGGCCAGCGATTCGCTGCTGAATTGCGCGCCGCGCTCGTCCAGCAATACGACACGCTCTGCCGCCGCGGTCTTGGCGAGGATGAGCTCGCCTTCCGACACCATCGCCTGTCGCGACTGGTCGTTTTTGCTACGGCGCGTCGTCGGGATTGTGTCCAGCCGAAACTTCCACTCACGCGGAAAGCGACCGGTGTATGTAGCGACGGCCGTGTCCACCCAGGCTGGCTGGCGATCGCCCACCGCTAAAAGACGAATATGCACGGTTTATCCGTCGGTCGCCGCAGCGTCTCCAGACGGTGTAATCGACCAGAGTTTCTCCAGGTTGTAGAACTCGCGCACCTTGGGCAACATCACGTGGACCAACGCATCCTGCAAATCCAGCAACACCCATTCGCCACCGCTCTCCCCCTCGACACCGGACGGCCGCCGGCCGGCGGCTTTGACCACGGCCGAGACGTTTTCCACCAGTGCGTTGACGTGACGACTTGAGGTCCCGCTGGCCACAATCATCCAGTCCGTCACTGTTGTCATATCGCTGACGTCAAGCCTGACGATGTCCTGAGCTTTCACATCCTCCAGGGCACTGACGACGAGGTCGCACAATTCTTCGCTATTCATGCATGTCACTCATATAAACGCCAGTCTCCTCAATGACATCGCGCACCGCGTCCGGCATCAAAAAACGCGGATCGCGCCCGGCGGCAACCAGTTCACGAATCTCGGTCGACGCTATTTCCAGTTGTGTAACCGCATGGATATGTATCCGTCCATGCGTCGACTCATGCAGGTCATCCACCCGGTGTGTACCGTGTTCAGTGAGCAATTTACCCAGAGAACCCATGTCCGGCGCCCGCCAACCCGGCCGATGCGCCACGACGATATGGGCAACATCGAGTATCTCAGCCCACCGATGCCACTTCTCCAGCCCGAGAAATGCATCCATTCCGAGTATCAGACCCAGTGAACGGCCCGGAAATTCCGTCCGC
Source organism: Woeseiaceae bacterium (assembly GCA_021773035.1). Lineage (GTDB taxonomy): Bacteria > Pseudomonadota > Gammaproteobacteria > Steroidobacterales > Woeseiaceae > UBA1847. The sequence continues at coordinate 54,342 of JAJFKU010000063.1, read as the reverse complement.
AACCCAGTTAGTGTATCGATCGAATAAGATGGTCCGTCTCGCTTAAGCTCTCTGTCGTCGCTGACGAAGCCCCGCTGCCCCGCGATGGCCACATCGACCATGCGAAATCGCAAAGCGGCGTCGGCGAAGGTCGTGCCGCGATGCGGAGGATCGCCACAGGGAATAAAACGAACCTCATGAAAACGCAGCGCCTGCAGCATTTCGAAGGCCGTTCTAAGGTGACCGTAGTGAATCGGATCGAAAGTGCCGCCGAATACTCCTATCGGCTTCATTGCGAGAGACTCACGACAACGTCGGTTGCGATCTGCCATGGATTGCCAGCGCGTTGCCCCTTGGCGGCCGCATCGGCACGTCCGGTGGTTTTCAGCATTTTGTGAAAATCTCCATGCTGGTGCCGGCTGATACAGCTACGCACCAGTCCCTGCCGATTCCGCCAAACGCCGGATTTCTGCATGGCGCCGCCAAGGTCACCGCCTTGTCGAATCACGTCATCCAGCGCCGCCAGCGTCCGCAGCTCGCGGGTCAGCGCCCACACTACGATGACCGGCTCTACCCCTTCGGCCCGCAATCCACCGAGTATTTTGACCGACCGATTAGCGTCACCGGCCAGTGCGGCATCGGTGAGCTTGTAGACGTCGTAGCGGCTGCTGTTCGCTACCGCATCGTTAACAGCCTCAGCGGTCACTTTTCCTTCGCCCAGGATCAGTCGCAGCTTTTCGATCTCCTGTTGAGCTGCGAGCAAATTACCTTCGACGCGATCCGCAATCAGCGTCACCGCGTCGCGATCGGGCTGCAGTCCGGCATTGCGCATTCGCTTGGCGATCCATCCCGGAAGCTCCCGAACGCCAATAGGCCAGAGCGGCAACGACACGCCTGATCGGTCGATCATCTTTGCCCACTTCGACGCGCTGCTGCTTCTGTCGAGCTTGGGGCCCGTGACGATGAACAGCAGCTCGGGGCCGGACTGCTCCACGAGATCGACAATCGCTGCACCACCGGCTTTCCCCGGTTTGCCGGTCGGAAGCCGCAACTCGATAATGCGCTGTTCAGCGAACAGGGAAAGATTGCCGGTTGACGCTGTCAGTGCGTTCCAGTCGAAGCCGGTCGTCGCCACGTGGAGTTCACGCGACGTAAAACCACGTTTGCGCGCGGCATCGCGGACGGCGTCCAGCGCCTCGTCGACCAATAGCGGCTCATCACCGGTAACCAGGTAACAGGGAGCGAGCGATTTCAGGAGATGCGAAGAAAGCTGGTTAGCCTGGATCTTCAAGCAAGCTGCTCCATGCTTATGGACTCATCTTCGAGCAGAACGGGTATGCCATCGTCAACCGGGTAGATGCGTTTGCCGTCATCGGTGACGAGCGCCTCGTTGAGCGCCTCATCAAGCGTCTTGCCTTCCTGGTTATGAAGCTCACCGGCGTCGATCGCCGCATTGACACGCGCCAGCTGGTCCTTGCTCAGGACCGAGAGCCCCTTGTGCGACACCGGGCAACGCAGAATACCTAACAGACGTCTATCCATGCGCCTATTGTAGCGCCTCAGGAGCGCTTGAGCACAGCCGCAAGCTCTAAATTTCCGCTACTTTCCGCCGCCGCTATCGACGCCGGCAGGTCTTCGGGCAGAGGTTTGAAGCGCTCGTCAATCAGGCGGCAGCGCATGATGACCTTGAGCGCCGGGACAGCTTCACCGTGCCGCAACATGTCGTGGATATGGTGTTGCGCGAAGAACAGTGCATGCTGCTTTTCTTCCCAGGCCATCATACGAGCGAAAAACCAGCCCCAGGCGGCGGCCGGTTCCGGGTCTTTGGCGATGCAGTCGAGAATGTGTTTGAAGCCACCCTCCCGATTGTCGCGACTGATGAACCCGTAGGCGTGTGCCAGGACCTCGGTGCGAGCCTTTTCAATATCCGCAGCGACTGCGTCCTCTCCCGCTTCCAGCGCATCGGGAATGCTGACCTCGTCCATCAAGCGGTAGGGCTCAATCAGGCTGCCGATCACTGAAAAAACAGAAAAAACCAGCAGCATCGTAACGAGGTTGGCGAGTATCGGAGGTAAAGACTCGGAGAGCAACATCAACCAGTTGGCGACCACCATATAGACGGACGCGATCCAGAAAGTATCGCCGCACTCTCGCAACAGCCGGCTGATAGCAACCGGGTTCAGACTTTGCAGTGGCGAATGTGTAATCGCGAGTACCGCGAAAGAAGCCGGTAGCAGCGCACCAGCCACTATCAGCACCAGCATCGCGGCGCCGTCACCGAACTTCGCACCGGTGGCGATCGTCGCCCAACCGACCAGCAGCACCAGCGGCACCGGAAACAACGACCATGCGTTGCCAAACCATCTGAAAAAGTCGACGTCCGGAATCGGCGGTACTCGGTCGTGCGCCCGAGCCTCGAGAAGGATCATCTGATATCGCAGCACCGCCGGTATGATCAGGAACATCAGAAACAGGCCCAGCACACCACCCCATCGGGCGAACGACATGAGCAACCAGAACACGACGACCGGCACCAGCACGCTGCTTTGCGTCACCGGATACAAGATCGCTTCGATCAACCTGGCTGGTTTCATTCTTGCTCCTTCCCGCTCTTCGGTACCGGATCATAGCCGGAACTACCCCAGGGATGGCAGCGAGCGATGCGCCGGACGGCCAACCACGTCCCTGTCAGTACGCCATGCACCTGCAGCGCTTCAATCGCATAGTTCGAGCAAGTGGGATCAAAGCGGCAATTTGCGCCAAGCCAGGGTGAAACAGCAAAGCGATAAAACCGCACCAGTTGAATCAGCGGCCATGCAAGCGCTTTGCTCACGGCGTTGGCCATCAGGCCGCCTGCAGCGCCTCTGACGCAAAACGACGAATCGCGGTTAACATCGACGAAAGACCCGTGCTCCGAGTCGGGCTCAGGTGGCTTTCGAGTTGCAGCGCCGTGACAAAATCGGGTGGCGTATCGAGGATATCCTGCGGTTTGCGCCCGCTGTACAGGCGCAGCAGCAACGCAATGAGTCCCGAGACGATCGCCGCATCGCTGATCGCATCGAAGTGCAGGCGACCACCCTCTTCCCTGGCCACGAACCAGACCTGTGACTGGCAACCGCGAATACGATTCTCGTCCGTGCGCAATGCGTCGGGAAATTCGGCCAGGCGACGGCCCATATCGATCAGATACTGGTAGCGATCCATCCAGTCGTCGAACATCTCGAAATCTTCGATGAGCGCCTGCTGTGCGAGCTGTATTTCGTTACTCACTCTTAGCTCCGACGCCAGGTCGTTCCGTCGCGGCCGTCCTGAATAGTCACACCGGCATCCTTTAGCTGCTCACGAAACGCGTCTGCGGCCTCGAAATCGCGCCTGCCTTTTGCGGCATTGCGCTTCTCGATCAGCGCTTCGATTTCATCTGACGACATATCACCTTCCACGTGCCCCGCGAACCACGCATCGGGGTCGCTGCCAAGCAGACCCATCAATTCGCCACACGCGTACATTTGCGCCGCCAATTCGACTCTCTTGTCATCGTCGCTGGCCTTGTTGAGGTCTTTTGCCAAACCAAAAAACGCCGCCATCGCCTTCGGGGAATTGAGGTCGTCCTCGAGCGCCGCAGTCAGCGCCTGTGGAATCGTAGCAGCGGCGCGCGCGTCCTCAGACACATCAATTCCCCGCACAGCGCCGTACAGCCGGTCTAGCATTCGACGCGCAGATTCCAGCGTCTCGGCAGACCAGTCCAGCGGCTGTCGATAGTGCGCACTCAGCAGGGCCAGGCGGATAACCTCTCCGGGAACCGTCTTGATCAGGTCGTGCACCAACAGCACGTTGCCCAGCGATTTGGACATCTTTGTGTGGTCCATGCTGAGAAAGCCATTGTGCAGCCAATAGCGTGCGAACGGCGCACCGTCATGAGCACAGGAGCTTTGTGCCATCTCGTTTTCGTGATGCGGAAACACGAGGTCCTGGCCGCCAGCGTGTATGTCAATCGTCTCGCCGAGGTGTTTCTCCGCCATCGCCGAACATTCGATATGCCAGCCCGGCCGGCCTCTGCCCCACGGTGAATCCCAGCCCGGTAGTTCCGGCGTCGACGGCTTCCACAAAACGAAATCGTGCGCTGCTTTCTTGTAGGGAGCAACCTCCACTCTTGCACCGGCGATCATCTCCCTGAGATCACGTTTGGAGAGTGAACCGTATTTGTCGTTCGACGATACATCGAACAGCACGTGCCCTTCGGCCGCATAGGCGAAACCCTTTTCGACCAGCGCCTGAATCATCGTGACCATTTCGCCGATGTGTTGCGTCGCGCGCGGCTCAATGTCCGGCGGCTGCACACCGAGCGTCGCCATATCGTCATTGTAGGCTTTGATAAAGCGCGCCGTGATATCGTCGATCGGCTTGCCGGTCTCAACCGACGCCGCATTGATTTTGTCGTCGACGTCCGTGATGTTGCGAGCGAAAGTCAGTTGGTAGGAGCGACGCAGCAAGCGCGCCAGCAGATCGAAGACGACAGCCGGCCGCGCGTTGCCAATGTGCGCGTAGTTGTAGACTGTTGGCCCACACAGATACATTGTCACCCTGCCCTCGTTGAGCGGTTCGAAGGGGACTTTCTCTCCCCGAAGCGTGTCGTGTAGCTGTATGGTCATGGGATACTGGTTCTGCCGGTCGAAGGACGCAATAATAACAATATTGCTGCAGACCGCTACGCCCGGTATTCTTCCGGCCCCCAAAATAGATATATCGAGGACGCAGAATGTCTGCCGCGACTGTCAGATTTCAGGCCCGGGACTCCATAGAACAGGTCGAGGAAGGTAACGACCTTGCACCAAAGTTCGACGGTCGTGGCCTGATAACCGCCGTGACCACCGATGCCGATAGCGGCGAGTTGCTCATGCAGGGGTATATGAATGCCGAAGCGCTGCGCCTCACAATCTCGACCGGCGAAGCCCATTACTACAGTCGCAGCCGCCAGGTGCTCTGGCATAAGGGCGCGACCAGTGGGCTCGTGCAATCCGTCCGTGAGTTACTTATCGACGACGATCAGGATTGCATCTGGTTGCGGGTAGACGTCGCGGGCGGGGCGAGCTGTCATGTCGGTTACCGCAGCTGTTTCTACCGTAAGGTGCCGGTGGGCGCGGACTTCGACAGTAAGCAGTCCGATGGTCAGGTAGCGCTCGAATGGACAGAAAGCGAGAAGGTCTTCGATCCTGAGGACGTCTACGGGGACGCGCCCAATCCGACTATCTTGTAAGACGGGCCTTACTCCACACTTACACGCTTCGGGGCTTTTCTGACGTCGGCGAACTGGCATTTTCGCAGGGTCATCGATCTGCAGGGGTATACCGGAATGGCTCCCTGCGGTCCGCTTTATTTCCGGTATACCCCTGCAGATCGATGCCTTGTGACAGTTGCCAGTGTGTCCGGGTCAGAAGCAGATACAGAGTGCTGACCTGAAGTCGACGCGAATCGTTGTAAGCAGGCGGGCGAGATAGTGTTTATAGGAAATAAAGCGGACCGCAGGGAGCCATTCCGATAAACACTATCTCGCCCGCCTGCCTGCGCAAATGCCAGTTCGTCGACGTCAGAATCGTCCCTCAGAATCATGTCGTCGCTTCTCCCGTAACCGTCGCGCCGCCGGCTGCGGTTCCGCCATCGCGATCGCTCTCGCCTGAAATGCGTACTCCAGCGTGCCGATCATCCACAAAAAGTAGCCGATGAGTTCAATAAACTCTTCCACGGCAAGCTTGATGACCCGCAGGTAGTTATCACCGAGTATCGACATCCACAAAGGTTCGTGACCGACGAGGCGCACGAAAGCAAACAGGATGATAGCGCCGGAGAACATCAGCGTCAGACCCGGTGACGGCCAGAGTCGCGCAAGTGCGATCTGCAGGCGCCGACGATGCCGGTAGGTATAGGCGATGACGAGCGAGCCCACGATCGCAATCAGTACCTGCCACAAATTATCGGCAAGGAAGCGATCAAGAAAGTAGTCGAGCTCCCGAATGAGGAACACCAGTGCCATGCCGCCAAAAGGAATTGCAATCGGTCGCTGCGTTGGACAATGCTGCGCAACCCATCCCATGATGACGCCACAGGCAGCGAGAATAATGGCCTGAATAATCTCAACGGGAGAGAATTCGCTGGTGCCGAATCGATCGCTCTCGCTGAGCAGGATATGCAGCTTCAGGCTACCCGGAGACGCGAGTTCCATTTGCGTCAGCGCCCACGTCACGAACGCAATAGCGATGAAATACAGTAAGTAGCGCAGCCAGGGCATACCAGACTATACACTGCGAAGGCGTTATTGGCGCAGCCTGAAAGCTGCCTCGCCGGAGCCTGTCAGAAGTCCATGATTCATAAGAAACTCTGCGGCGTCGGCGGCATCGTGCCGAAACCAGTCACGGCTGTTGCCAAGCCTGAAACTGTAGCCCCAGGCGTCCATATCACGCATGAGCCGATCACGGCCAACGCCGGCAAGTTCGTCCGCCAGTACGATCTGCAGATAACACACCGCAGATTCCTCCAGGTCATCGCCGCCAGCGTCGCGATCGAGTCGGCTGCGACGATCTGCGCTCATGCAAACGATATGACAGGTTTCATGTAGCAGGGAGTGGATCGGCGTATCGCGCCTGACGTAGACCGTGTGACCGCGTATACCAGCCTCCGAATCGCCCCAGAAACTGCCGGTAATCGACGTGCCGCTTTCCTGAACGACGAGTTCAAGGCCATAGCGATGCAACAGAAACTCCAGCGCTTCGCTTTGCAGATCGGCGACAAGTAAAACGCCGTGGTCCGCGATCGCGCGCCCGGTCAAAGCGTAGAAATCTGCTTCATGACGATGCGCACAAGGTCCTTCACAATAGCCTCTCTGAGGAGTTCTTCCTCACGTGCTTTACCCAGGACCAGCGTTGAGTCGTAAGTATAGTCCCTCGTGAGCGTCAGCGTTTGCTGCGGAAGAATACTTGCGCTACCGACATCGAGACTATAAACGATGGTGTAGTACACCTCGTACTCCGTGGGCACATTGCGTGCCGATACAGACAGTACCCGCTGCGCTGTTTCGTCGAAAGAAATCGTGAACGTTGCGGTCGCTTCCGAAGCCGACTCCATGAGGTCTATGCCGGCGGCTCGCAGCTGCGACTCAAACTCTCGCAGAAACGGGCTGTGCCGGTCACCCGTCGCTATGTACGTTCGCTCCATTCCGGCAGGCGGCGAAAATGCACCCTGTAATTGAAAGCCGCAGGCGGCAATTCCCGCAGTGATCGATATGAGAAAAACTGTGCGCAGCGTTTTATACAACGACGTTCACCAGTCGGCCGGGTACTACGATAATTTTTCGAATCTCCTTCCCGGCGATGAAGCGCTGCACGTTTTCGTTGCCGAGCGCCTGGGCTTCGGCGACATCTTTGTGCGCATCTGCTGCGACAGCAATCCGCGCCCGAAGTTTGCCATTTACCTGCACGACCATCTCTACGAGTTCCTGCGCCAACGCGGCTTCGTCGACGTCGGGCCACCGTTGATCGATCAACTCCTCCTCATGACCGAGCTGTTGCCATAAAGCATGGCAGATATGCGGAACCATCGGTGACAACATGACTACGACTGCCTGCAGCGACTCATGCACGACGGCGCGGCCCTGGTCGGATTCATCAGCGAACTTATTGACGGCATTGAGCAATTCCATCGAAGCGGCAACGGCGGTATTGAAACTGTGTCGGCGACCGATATCGTCGCTGATCTTCGCGATGGTCTGGTGAGTCTTACGACGCAGTTCCTTCTGCTCATCATCCAGGGCATCGCGATCCACCGCACAAGCCGGCCCGGCGGCGACATGCTCGACGACAGCACTCCAGAAGCGCTTCAGAAAACGGAAGCTGCCCTGCACGCCGTCGTCTGACCATTCAAGCGACTGCTCCGGTGGCGCCGCGAACATCATGAACAGTCGTACTGTGTCGGCACCGTATTTCTGGATCAACTCCTGCGGGTCGACGGTATTGCCCTTTGCCTTCGACATCTTGGCGCCGTCCTTAAGCACCATGCCCTGCGTCAGCAGATTGCTAAATGGTTCCGAGACATCGGTCAATCCCTCATCGCGCATCACACGCTGGAAAAAACGCGCGTACAACAAATGTAGGATCGCGTGTTCGACACCGCCGGTATATTGATCAACGGGCGTCCAGTACTGTACCCGGCTGTCGAGCATCGCTGCATCGCTATCCGGACAGGCATAGCGAGCGAAGTACCATGACGACTCGACGAAAGTGTCAAAGGTGTCGGTCTCACGGCGCGCATCCTTGCCACATTTTGGACAGGGTGTGTTGACGAACTCGGGCATGTCCTTAAGCGGCGATCCTGTACCGGTCACTTCGACATCTTCCGGCAGCACAACCGGCAGCTGATCTGCGGGTACGGGTACGGCATCGCAATCGTCACAATAGACAATCGGGATCGGTGTACCCCAGTATCGTTGCCGTGACACGCCCCAATCGCGCAGCCGGTAATTTACCTTGCGACTGCCACGCCCCGTTCTCTCAAACTCGTCCGCGATCGCATTAAACGCGCTGTCGAAGTCGAGTCCGTCATAGTCGCCGGAGTTAACGAGCACACCGTGCTCCAGGTAGACGGCTTCGTCGATATCGATCTCGCTACCGTCTGTCGGCGCTATGACCTGCCGGATTGGCAGCCCGTGCTTTTTCGCAAACTCCCAGTCTCGCTCATCGTGACCCGGAACGGCCATGACCGCGCCGGTGCCATAGCTCATCAAAACGAAGTTCGCGACCCACAGCGGCACCTCTTCGCCGCTCAACGGATGAACAGCGGAAATACCCAGAGCCCTGCCCTTCTTTTCCATCGTCTCCAGCGTCGCTTCCTGCGCATTCATCGTTTTGCATTCTTCGATGAAGGCCGCGATATCCGGATCCGTTGCAGCGGCCCTGGCAGCCAGCGGATGTTCGGCAGCGACCGCCATGTAGGTCACACCCATCAGCGTATCCGGCCGCGTCGTATACACCGTAAGCGGTTCGTCTTCACCAATGACATCGAAGGACAGCTCCACACCTTCGGACCTGCCGATCCAGTTGCGCTGCATCGTCTTCACCGAATCGGGCCAGCCGGGCATTCGATCCAGTTCTGCGAGCAGTTCGTCCGCATAGTCAGTAATCTTCATGAACCACTGCGGAATTTCGCGACGCTCTACCAGGGCATCGGAGCGCCAGCCACGCCCGTCGATGACCTGCTCATTCGCCAGCACCGTCTGATCGACAGGATCCCAGTTGACGATCGAGTTCTTGCGATAGACCAGTCCCTTTTCGAACATTCTCGTGAACAGCCATTGCTCCCAGCGATAGTATTCGGGCCGACAGGTCGTGACCTCACGACTCCAGTCGTAGGCATAGCCCAGACGCTTGAGCTGGCCGCGCATGTCCTCGATGTTGCTGTAAGTCCACTTTGCGGGAGGAATGCCGCGTTGGATAGCCGCGTTCTCGGCCGGCATGCCAAACGCATCCCAGCCCATAGGCTGTAGGACATGCTTACCCTGCAGGCGGTGATAACGCGCAATAACGTCATTGATCGTGAACACGCGAACGTGCCCCATGTGCAGTTTCCCGCTTGGATACGGAAACATCGTCAGGCAGTAATATTTGTCCTTATCCGCGTCCTCGCCGACCTCAAAACTGGCGGCATCATCCCAGTACTTCTGGGCCGTTAACTCAACGGTCTCGGGATTGTAGGAGGTACTCATAGCTGTCGTGCGTCTTCGCTGCCAAGGAAAGCTCGCAAGCCTACATGAACAGGCTGCAATTCGCAGCTGTCTAGATACCCGCGCGACTGCGAATCCAGAAGATACCGAGAATCAGGAAGCAGATACCGATGGCAGGCCAGTTGCCCGCACCGGCATAAGGCGTCGTGCCTTTGCGGGCGCGCAGATCCATCGTCATGACCTCGGCCGTGAACTGCCTGCCGGTCTTCAGCAACTCACCATCCGGACCGATAAACGCACTAATGCCGGTATTGGTCGACCGCGCAGCGTAGCGCCCGACCTCGAGTGCCCGCATCCGCGCAATCTGCAGGTGCTGATGCGGCGCCACCGAATCGCCAAACCAGGCGTCATTGCTAACGTTAATCAACAGATCTGCGCCCGGAAATGCGTACAGCTGCTCGGCACCATAGGCATCTTCGTAACAAATCGCGACCGACAGCTGTACGCCGTCCGCGGTCGTAAGCAGCGCCTGCACATCGTCGCCGGCGGCAAGATCCGAGTACGGCAGATTCTGCATGCGCATCCATTCGCGCACACTTGGCGGCACCGGAAAGTACTCCCCGAAAGGCACCAGGTGCCGTTTGCGGTATGTCTGCCTCTCGTCGCTGCCGAGTAGCAGGACACTGTTGTAGATCAGAGGATCGCTGCTACGCTCGAAACTGCTCTCGAGAATACCGAGCAATACCGTTTGCCGGTTTCGCTTGGCGTCGCCGTCCACGGCGCGCAGGTAAGATACAACCTGATCGTCACGCGCCGGAATCGCGACCTCGGGCCAGATCACAAGCTTGCTGTCAGACACACCCAAGGTCGAACGCCGGTAGTAGTCCAGCGTAGCCCGCTGTTGTTCCGGCAACCATTTTTGATCCTGTCCAACGCCGCCCTGAATAACTGTCGTGCGAATCGGATCGCCGTAAGACTCCGTCCATTCCACTCCGCTCAGAACAGCACCGAGAATCCACGGCGTAACGAACAGGCCCGCGGCAATAATACGTTCTCTTCCGGTCGTCAGAATCGCGACAAGGACAGCGGCGGTACTAAACACCAGCATCAGCGAGACGCCATAGACACCCAGCAAGGGGGCCCATCCCGCCAGCGCAGTGTCGATCTGGCCATAGCCATGCGCCAGCCATGGAAAGCCCGTCAGCACCCAGCCGCGCAACCACTCGATCAACACCCAGGCAGCCGGGGCCACGAACAGCAGCCGCCAGGGCTCGCCATGTGACAATCGGCTCGTCAGCCAGCCGGCTGCCCAGAGGAATGTCGCCATAATCAGCGACAAACCAACCATCAGCAGCACCGCTATCCACAGCGCAGCCTGACCGAATATGTGTACCGATATGTATATCCAGTAGGTGCCGGTGAGAAACAGGCCAAACCCGAACCAGAAAAAATGCGCCGCCGCATCTTTGGGTGAAACGGTCTGCGCAATGAACAGCAGCGGCAAAGTCAGCAGAGGTGCAAGTAGCGCCCATTCGGCCGGAGCAAATACCAGTGTCGTCGCACTACCAATAATGAACGCAAAGAGCCGGCTGATTTTCGGTCGGTCGGCTGCCAGCGAAAACAGGAAATGCTGATCTTTCTTATTTGCCAAGGACTTTAGCCGCTATCACGTTGTACTTGTAACCCGTCGATACGCCTGTCGTCAGCGCTAATCACGGAGAATCGAAACCCCCCGAAACCCACCTTTTCGCCGCGCCTTGGCAGTCGGCCCATCTCGTGCATCACGAGGCCGCCGATCGTATCGTATTCATCACCATCGAGTTCGCATTCAAAGAATTCATTGAAGTCCTCTACACGCGTCAGCGCGCGAACCGCGTAGCACGGCTTGCCGTCGCGATCACCGTCCGCGCGGATGTAAGCCGCCTCTTCATGATCGTGTTCGTCGTCGATCTCGCCGACGATTTCTTCAAGTACGTCTTCGATGGTCAACAAGCCTGCAACGCCACCGTATTCGTCGACGACAATCGCCATGTGATTGTGGCTGGCACGAAATTCCTTCAATAGCGCGTTCAGCCGCTTGGACTCAGGAATTACAGCCGCTGGCCGCAGTAGCTTTTTGATCGTCAGCTCTCTGGCTTCATCGCTGCCGAAGTAACGCAGCAGATCTTTAGCCAACAGAATTCCCAGCACTTCGTCACGGTCTTCACCGATCACCGGGAACCGCGAGTGACCCGACTCGACGATCAGTTTCAGCGTATCGTCGAATTCATCGTCGATATCGATAACGACCATTTGCGAGCGTGGCACCATGACGTCACGTACCTGCGTCTCGGAGACTTCGAGCACGCCGGAAAGCATGCTTTTCTCCTCGGCATCGAGCTCGACTTCGGATTGTATAAAGGTCTGTATTTCATCGCGGCTCCAGGGTTCGCCCCTGATCGCCCGCATGACGCGTGCTAACAGGCCGGGGCTACCCGAGCCGCTGGTACTTGGAGGTTTTTCGTTCATAAGTCGTAAATTGTATCAGGTCTCCCGAGGAGACTCCCCATAGGGATTCGCAATCCCGTAATCGTATAAAGCCTGTATTTCCAGGCCTTCCATCTCCGCCGCGGCCATCGTTTCCTCGTGATCGTATCCCATCAGATGCAGGGTTCCGTGAACGATCATGTGCGCCCAGTGATCCGCAGGCGCCTTGCCCTGCTGCTGCGCCTCGTCATTGACGATACTGGCGCAGACCACGACATCGCCGAGCGGTAAAACTGCGTCACCCGGCATTCCCGCGATTTCCCCGGCAGGAAAAGACAGCACATTGGTTGGCTTGTCCTGCTGGCGAAACTCGCTGTTCAAGACCTGCATTTCACCAGCATCGACCACCCGAACCAACACCTCCCCGCCAACGGTGTGCTGGGCTACGACCAGGGCACTGTTCACCCAGGCGCTGATGTCATTCACACTGGGCGTATAAGCCCCCGTCGAGACGAACTGGACATCAACCTGAACGGTCATTTTTCTCGTAGGCTTCGACGATCCGCTGTACCAGTTCATGCCGAACAACATCCTTCGGCGTAAAATAAGTGAACGATACGCCTTTTACGTCCTTAAGGACTTCCACCGCATTCTTGAGTCCCGAAGTCTGACCTGACGGCAGATCTATCTGCGTGGTGTCGCCGGTCACAACCGCGCGCGAACCGAAGCCAATGCGCGTCAGGAACATCTTCATCTGCTCGATACTGGTGTTCTGCGCCTCGTCGAGAATAACGGCAGACTCGTTCAACGAACGGCCGCGCATGAACGCCAGCGGCGCCACTTCGATGACGTTTCGCTCGATCAATTGCGTCACGCGTTCTGCACCAATCATGTCGTACAGGGCGTCGTACATTGGCCGCAGGTAAGGGTCGACCTTTTGCGACAAGTCACCCGGCAGGAAGCCCAGCCGCTCACCGGCTTCAACCGCGGGACGCACCAGCACAATCCGCCGTACCTGCTCATTTTCCAGTGCGTCGACAGCGCTGGCCACAGCCAGGTAGGTCTTGCCGGTACCAGCCGGCCCAACACCGAACGCCAGATCATGATCGCGAATTCTGCGCATATAGGCGGTCTGGTTCGCCCCGCGCGGGCGAATCAGTTTGCGTCGCGTTTGAATCGTCACGACTTCATCGTTCGCCGGCTCAGCGTCATTTACGACCGCTTCGGCATCGTCCATAAAAGACTCCTGCAGCATCATGTGTACCCGCTCCGGATCGAGTCGCTCCCGATCCGTCATCGCGAATAAGGACAACAACACATCGCCGCCGACCTCGGCGGCGCCCGGACGCCCGGTAACGCGGAAGCGATTGCCACGACTGGCGATTTCGACATTGAGGCGACGTTCAATCTGTCGCAGGTGTTCATCAAACTGGCCGCATAAATTGGCCAGGCGATTGTTGTCGGCGGGCTCGAGAACAACGTCCCGAGAAATCTGAACAGCATTCAAGATCGGTATTTAAAACCTCGGCGTAGTGAACCGCCTGTCAGAAGGACAGGGGTGTGGTCGCGATCGACCAAGAATCTATTTGGGCAATAGATCATTGCCTCATAGACTACGCCGCAGCTGATGCGTTCGCAAGGCGTCCGCGCAGCGAATTGGGTAACGCTTTGGTAATTACGACATCGACGAACTGGCCAATTGTCGACTTATCCGCATCGAAATTAACCCAGCGATTGTTCTCGGTACGCCCCGAGACCTGGCTGCCGCTCTTTTTGGATACTTTTTCGACCAGCACGCTTTGCGTCGTGCCGACCATCGCACGACTTATACCCTGTGCCTGTTGGTTAATACGCGCCTGTAGCAGGCTCAGCCGCTCTTTCTTGACCGCCATCGACGTATCGTCAGCGAGGCTCGCCGCCGGTGTGCCGGGCCGGGGACTATAGATAAAACTGAACGACTGGTCGAAGCCGATTTCAGCGATCAGATTCATCAACGCCTCGAAATCGCGGTCCGTCTCGCCGGGAAAGCCAATTATGAAATCGGAAGACAATGACAGCTCCGGCCGAGCCTCGCGCAGCTTGCGGATCTTCTGTTTGTACTCAAGAATCGTGTGGCCGCGTTTCATCGCGGCAAGAATACGATCGGAACCGTGCTGCACCGGCAGGTGCAGGTAGCTCGCAAGTTTCGGTACTTCCGCATAGGCCTGAATCAGGCTGTCGGTGAACTCGACCGGATGCGATGTCGTAAAGCGAATGCGATCGATATTCTCAACTGCAGCGACATAATAAATAAGCGTCGCAAGATCCGCTATCTGGCCGTCGTGCATCGGTCCGCGATAGGCATTGACGTTCTGTCCAAGCAGGTTCACCTCACGCACACCCTGTTCGGCGAGACTCACGACTTCGGCAATAACATCGTCGAACGGACGACTGATTTCCTCACCGCGAGTGTAGGGAACAACACAGAAACTGCAGTACTTGCTGCAACCTTCCATGATAGACACGAACGCCGTCGGCCCTTCGGCGCGAGGTTCCGGCAGCCGGTCGAATTTTTCAATCTCGGGAAAAGAGATGTCAACCACAGAGCCGTTCGTTTCTGCTGCTCTGTCGATCAACTCCGGCAGCCGATGTAAGGTCTGTGGACCAAATACGACATCGACGAACGGCGCGCGCCGGCTGATCCCCTCACCTTCCTGGCTGGCCACGCAACCGCCGACGCCGATCTTCAGCTTGGGATTTTTGTCTTTGAGTTTGCGCCAGCGGCCCAACTGGGAAAACACCTTCTCCTGAGCCTTCTCACGAATCGAACAGGTATTGACCAGCAACAAATCGGCCTCGTCGGGCTGGTCCGTCAACTCATAACCGTGTGACTCACGCAACACGTCCGCCATTTTGTCCGAGTCATACTCGTTCATCTGGCAGCCCATGGTTTTGATGTACAGCTTCAAACGCGTGCTTCGCTAGAACGGGATGTCGTCATCGAAGTCATCCGGGCCCGGCTGCGGCGGCGCACTGCCGCCACCCTGATTACCACCCTGATTGCCACCCTGATTGCCGCCCTGATTACCGCCCTGATTACCGCCCTGCTGGCTGCCACCGCCAAAGCTACCGCCACCACCGCCACCACCACGGCCGCCCAGCATCTGCATCTCGTCGGCAACGATTTCGGTCGTATAACGATCCTGGCCATCCTTGTCCTGCCACTTGCGGGTCCGCAGTTTGCCTTCGATATAGACCTGCGAACCCTTGCGCAGGTACTCGGCCGCGATCTCGGCCAGGCGATTGAACATCGCAACGCGATGCCACTCGGTGCGTTCTTTCTGCTCACCGGTTTGCTTGTCTTTCCACGACTCATTGGTCGCGATGGTCAGATTGGTCACTGCAGAACCGCTCGGCATGTAACGCGTCTCGGGATCTCCCCCGAGGTTGCCGACAACGATAACTTTGTTTACTCCGCGGGCCATACGGGTCCCCTGTCTTGATTTCTGTGATTATTGAGTCCCGCCACGGCGTGGCGAGGGGGGACTATTGTAGAGCCTGCAGGGCCAAAAGCCAGTCCGATTTCTGGTCTCGGGGCACTATTTCCCGCGAAATTTGGCGGCCACGGTGGGCCGCTGCGCTGCAGCGGCATGCACCGCTAACTTCTCCGCCCCCCAAACCCCTGCAGTGCCAGCCAGATAGCGGCCAGCAGCGCACAGACAAAGAACACGTCGCCCGGATCGTTCATGGCCAGAAAGCGGCCGCCAATCAGCCCGCCTGCAAACGCGCCCAGGAACTGGGCGCTTGAAAAGACGCCGAGCGAGGCGCCGCGAACATCGTCGTCCGCCAGTAGCGACAGGCGTGCCGGCAGACTTGCCTCAAGGAAGTTAAAACCACCGAAATACAGCGCCAGCGCCAGGAAAACAGAGCCAGTCGAGAAGGCCGCAAAGCTCAGCGCCAGCTCCGCAGCCAGAATCAGGGCGACGGCAATAGCGATCAGGCGCCCACTCCCGCGGCGATGATCCTTCATGATCATCGGGACGGTGATGAGAAGCGACACCAGCAAGGCACCTACATACATCTTCCAATGGTCGCCGAGCGGCATTTCGAGGCCCCGAATCAGCAGGAACGGTAAAGCGACGAATGTCGCCGTCATCATCACATGCAGGAGGAAAACGTAGAAATCGACGCGTAGAAGCTCTGGCCGCAAAGCGGGCAGCAGGTTCCAGCTGACGGTTCTTTGTACTTTCGGGATGGCTGGCAGCAGTTTTAGCAATACGGCAGCGATTACAGCAAGCGCTGCCCCCACCCAAAACAACGACGGCACACCAAAACTGGCCGCGAGCAACGGCCCGGCAATCATGGCGAGCATGAAGGACGTGCCGATACCGATGCCAAAGATCGCCATCGAGCGGGTCCGCACTTCAGGGCGTGTGACATCGCTTATCAGCGCGGTCAGCGTTGCCGATATGGCGCCGGCACCCTGCAGCAGGCGACCGCCGATGATGCCGTAAATCGACTCGCTCAGCGCGGCGACGATACAGCCCGCAGCAAAGATGCCCAGGCCCACCACGATGACCGGCACCCGCCCGACGCGATCGGACAAAGCGCCCAGTGGTATCTGAAAGCCTGCCTGTGTCAGCCCATAGGCGCCGACCGCGAAACCGATCAACAGCGGTGTCGCACTCTCGAGGTCCGCCGCGTACAGCGATAACACCGGTAACAGTGCAAACAGGCCGAACATACGGATCATCGAGATGAGCGCAACGACACCGACCGAGCGGCGTTCTGATGCGTTCATGGAGACATCGACGAGGGGGCCTTCCGAACTCATTCTCATTGTTCCTTTGCGCCGTGGTGGCGCGGCGGCGTATATTAGCAGGTTGGCCGGAAATGACTGCACCCAAGCTATGAAAACCGAAGATCGTTCAATACATATCGCTGGCGCCAGAACGCATAACCTGCGCAACATCGACCTGGACCTGCCGCGCGACAAACTCATCGTTTTTACCGGCTTGTCCGGATCGGGCAAATCATCGCTTGCCTTCGATACGATCTATGCCGAGGGGCAGCGTCGTTATGTAGAATCGCTGTCGGCCTATGCCCGACAGTTTCTGTCGATGATGGAAAAACCCGACATCGATCACATCGACGGGCTGTCCCCCGCCATTTCCATCGAACAGAAGTCGACCTCGCATAATCCACGCTCGACGGTCGGCACCGTTACCGAGATTTACGACTACCTGCGCCTGCTGTACGCGCGTGCCGGTACGCCAAAGTGTCCCGATCACGACCTGCCGCTGGAAGCGCAGACGGTCGAGCAGATGGTGGACCAGGTCATGGCTTTACCAGAGGGAACGAAGCTGATGCTGCTCGCTCCCGTCGTGACGGAACGTAAGGGTGAGCACGTGCAGCTCATGAGCGACCTGCAGGCGCAGGGGTTTATCCGCGCTCGCATCGACGGCGAAATTTACGAACTCGACCAGCCGCCCGCCCTCGATCTTCGAAAGAAACACAACATCGATGCCATCGTCGACCGCTTCAAGGTCAAGGAAGACATGCGACTGCGGCTTGCTGAATCGTTCGAGACCGCGTTGCGCCTTGCCGACGGCAGCGCGCGCATCGCCACTATTGACGACAGCGATACGGAAGAAATCATCTTCTCCGACCGCTTTGCCTGCAATCACTGCGGCTACAGCCTGACGGAACTCGAACCGCGTTTGTTCTCCTTCAACAATCCGACCGGCGCTTGCCCGACCTGCGACGGACTTGGCGTAAAGCAGTTTTTCGATCCGCTTCGCGTCGTCGTCAATCCGAACCTGTCACTCGCCGGGGGTGCGATTCGCGGCTGGGACCGCAAAACGACCTACTACTATCAGATGATTCAGAGCCTCGCTACGCACTACGGCTTCGACATCGAAACGCCGTTTGAGCAGCTTCCCAGGAAAATGCAAAACATCGTCCTGTACGGCAGCGGCAAGGAGAAAGTCGAGTTTTTCTACGCCAACTCGCGCGGCATGCAGGTCAAAAAACTACATCGATTCGAAGGCGTGCTGCCGAACCTGGAGCGGCGTTATCATGAAACCGAGTCCAATGCCGTCCGCGAGGAACTGACGAAGTTCCTCAACAGCCAGGCCTGCCCCGATTGCAGCGGCACGCGCCTGAACCGTTCGGCACGTCATGTTTTCATTTGCGATCGATCGCTCCCGGAGCTCACCGGCCTGTCGGTCGGGCACGCGCGTGAATTTTTCGAGACGATGGAAGTCGACGGCTGGCGGGCAACCATCGCCGACAAGATCGTCAAGGAGATCGGCGAGCGCCTGGGTTTCCTGTCGGATGTCGGTCTCGACTACCTGTCGCTGGACCGCAGCGCCGACACCTTGTCCGGCGGCGAGGCCCAGCGTATCCGTCTCGCAAGCCAGATCGGCTCAGGGCTTGTCGGCGTCATGTATATTCTCGACGAACCCTCCATCGGACTGCATCAGCGGGATAATCAACGGCTGCTCAAGACGCTCATCCATCTCCGCGATATTGGCAACACGGTCATTGTCGTCGAACACGATGAGGAGGCGATTCTCGCCGCCGACCACGTCGTCGATCTCGGTCCTGGCGCCGGCGTTCACGGCGGACAGATCGTGTCAGCGGGTACACCGGAGGAAGTAAAAAACGACCCGAAATCCCTGACCGGTCAGTACCTCTCGGGTAAGCGCTCGATTGCACTACCCGAGAAACGAACAGCTTACGATCCGGATCGCGAACTAACGATCACCGGCGCCACCGGCAACAATCTGCAAAACATCGAGGCATCGATTCCGCTCGGCCTTATGACCTGCGTTACCGGCGTCTCCGGCTCCGGCAAATCGACGCTCGTCAACGACACGCTTTACAAAGCCGTTGCCGATCTTTTGAACCGCTCGAATCGAAACCCAGCACCACACGAAGCGATCAGCGGCCTCGATAACATCGATCGCGTCATCGACATCAGCCAGAGCCCGATCGGACGCACGCCGCGCTCGAACCCGGCGACCTACAGCGGTCTGTTCACCCCAATACGCGAACTGTTTGCAGGCACGCAGGAGGCACGCTCGCGCGGCTACATGCCGGGACGCTTCAGTTTCAACGTCAAAGGCGGCCGCTGCGAACCCTGTCAGGGCGACGGCGTCATCAAAGTCGAGATGCACTTTTTGCCGGACGTGTACGTTCCCTGCGATACCTGCCGCGGTAAGCGCTACAACCGCGAAACCCTCGAAATCCGCTACAAGGGAAAGAATATCCACGAGGTTCTCGAAATGACCGTGGAGGACGCCGCCGATTTCTTCCAGAACGTGCCGGCTATCTCCAGAAAACTCGTTACGCTGAAAGACGTTGGCCTGACCTACGTGCGTCTCGGCCAGAACGCCACGACCTTGTCTGGCGGTGAAGCACAACGCGTGAAATTGGCGAAAGAACTATCGAAGCGCGATACCGGTAATACGCTGTACATACTCGACGAGCCAACAACCGGGCTGCATTTCTTCGATATTGAACATTTGTTGCATGTGCTGCACCGCCTGCGCGATCGCGGCAACACCGTCGTCGTCATCGAGCACAATCTCGACGTGATCAAGACGGCCGATTGGGTTATCGACCTGGGACCCGAGGGCGGCGACGGCGGTGGCCAGGTCGTGGCGCAGGGAACACCGGAACAGGTAGCGGCAACGAAGGGCTCATTTACCGGTGAGTTTCTCAAACCGCTGGTGCGCCGGACGCGCAAGACCCGCCGCAGCGCGTGAAAGGGGTCAGAGCCCTTTCTAAAGATAAGGGCTCTGACCCCTTTTTGTTTTATCGCAGATATTTTCGCCACGACGGTAGTAGCATTGGCACTTTACGCCGGTATTGCCGGTAGTCTGGTAAGTCAACCAGCAGATCGTGCTCTTCCAGCTGAATCCCGATGAACACGTAAATCGTCATACCAGCCGCGAAAAGCAGATGTGTCACCGTCATCACCGGGGACGCCCAGAGAACCATCAGCCAGCCAAGGCAGACAGGATGCCGGACGCGCCGGTACAAGCCCGGCGTCTTGAATTTCGACGCATCGCAATCGATTCCACGGTAGGCGGCCCACACCTGCCTGAGTCCGAACAATTCGAGATGATCGAGAAGAAACGTCGCGTGCAACATCAGTGCCCACCCGGCGAAGTAAAACCCATAGATCAACGCTGCGACCACAGGGCCGGTGACTGACCACACCACGCCACCCATCGGCTGCCATAGCGCCATCAGCAACAGGATAGCGAGACTGGATGCGAGCACGTAGCTGCTGCGCTCGAGACGGCGATCCATGCGCCGGCACAACCAGCGCTTAAAGGGTTTGCGCGCCATACCGCTGTGCTGCAGGGCGAAGAAAACCAGCAGGCCGCTGTTGACCAAGAATGCCTTGCCCAACGACACGACCGCCGCTGCATCGATAGTACGTGCCACCATCAGGTTGCCAAGGAAAGCAACGCTGTAGACGATGGTAAGTATGAAGACGATATAGGCAAAGGCGGCATACGCCAGGCCGCGCAGGCCCGACCGGTCATGCAATGCCTCGATGGTATTCATAGTCTCCGCCTCTCGAATGTCAGCTTATGGCCTGCTTGTAAGTCTCCGCGTATCATGGTCAAGAGTCCTGACTTGCCAGGGACCAAAACCTGACCATTTGCTGACGAGCCCGGATGCGGCGGCGATGACCAAAGAAAAAGAAGAAAAATCAGAGGTTTACAAGTTTTCCAGCTGCGTTGTCGATGCAGATCGGCGTGAACTGATGCGCGCGGGCGACGCCGTTACAATGCAGCCGAAGGCCTTCGAACTGCTGCTTTATCTGCTCCGTAACCGCCACCGCGCCGTGGACAAGGACGAACTGCAGGATGAGCTGTGGCCACGCAGTATCGTCACCGAAACGGCACTGACCCGCTGCGTTATGAAAGCGCGACGGGCCGTTGGAGACGACGCCGATAAACAGGCCATTATCAAGACAGTGCATGGTCACGGCTATCGATTCACCGCAAGCATTGAGGACGCCACGAAAGAAGGCCCTGCCGCTACTGAAGCACCCGTTGTGAAAACACGCCGCCGGCGCAACCTGCAGGGAATCAG
Organism: Woeseiaceae bacterium; assembly: GCA_021773035.1. Lineage (GTDB taxonomy): Bacteria > Pseudomonadota > Gammaproteobacteria > Steroidobacterales > Woeseiaceae > UBA1847. Next base: position 33,095 of record JAJFKU010000063.1, on the reverse strand, counting down.
GGTCGTCGCTGCCAGTGCGGTTCTATTGACCGTTATCGTCGGCGCGTGGCTGTACTTCACACCACCGGCCCTCAGCGGGCCGGTCCGGCTGGCCGTGTTGCCGATCGAAAACGCGACCGGCGATTCACAACTGGACTGGGTGACCAGTGGGCTGCTCGCACTGATGAACCGTATGTTGCAGGACGGCGGCATAGATATCGTCAGCTCGCGAGAAGTCACTGCGCTTGCCGGAAACGAATCGCTATCCGAGCTCATAGCGACCGGCAGCGAGTTTCGCGAAAAACTGGCGCGCACAACGGCAGCCACCCACGTGCTGGCCGCGAGGCTCGAGGACAACAACGGACTCTATCGGTTGACGTATACACTCGCCGACGCGAACCGCCGCCCGACGCGACGCACAATGGTCGGGACGGAACCGGCCATTCTGGTTCGCGATGTTGTCGACACCGTTACCGCACAAATCGTCGAGGAACCACCGCCATCGGATGCACAATCGTCGGTAAGTAAGGATGCCTTCCTCAACGAAGCTTACGCCCGGGCGATGGCGCTCTATCACGAGGGACGCTACGAAGATGCCAAGAGCCTGTTCGAAGTCATCATCGAGCAGGAACCGCAGCTGTTCTGGCCCCGATACGAGCGCGCGCTGGCGCTGCGTAACCTGCGCGACTTCGAAAGTGCAGAACGTGAGTTGCTCGCCCTGCGCGAAGAAACCGCATCGCAGGGCAGGGAGAAGGAACACGCCAGCGTCGAAAACGCGCTGGGCATCATCTACATGGGTAAACGCCGCAACGATGAGGCACGTGTAGCCTTCGACAAGGTGGTAGAGATTTCCCTGAGAATCGACAATAAACTTCGCGCGGCCACTGGCTATGAGAACCTCGGTTTGCTGGAAAAGAACCAGGGAAACTCGCAGCAAGCCTATGCGTATATGCAGATGGCCGAACAGGTCTACACCGATACAGACATCGCGATGCTGCCGGGGACCCTGCTGAACAACATGGCAGGCATTCTGATGCAGATGGGACAGTTCGAAGATGCCGAACAGCACTCGATTCGCGCCGTCGAAACCTTCAGATACACTGGCAAGCGACTCTACGAGAGCTATGCGCTAAGCCGACTTTCCGACATCTACACGAACCTGCGCGTTTATGACGATGCACTGGAAATGGCGGAACGCTCACTCTCGGTGCGTCGCGAGCTCAACGACCCACACGGGATCGGCGCCAGTCTCATCAACATCTCGGATATCGCGTCGCAGCGCGGCAATATCACGCAGTCCCTGCAAACCGCGAAAGAAGCCTACGACATCGGCATCGACAATGACGACGAGGGCATCGCCGTTGCCGCAAAAGTTCGCATCGCGCGCGCGGAACTGCGGCTCGGCAATCCTGAAACAGCGATCGCCCACTGGGCTGAGATCGAGACTATCGCGAGTACCGGCGGCGACCGCCGCAATGTGTTCGGCGCGCGGCTGGGCATGGCCCAGGCACAGATTGAGATGGGCCGCTACGACGACGCAATGGGCATAGCGACGCAATTACTGGGCCAGGTCCGCGCGGAGAATCAGCGCAGACAGGAGACGGCGGCGTTACGACTCGTGGCGGCCGTGTATAGCGCCCGGCAGGATCAGCAACAGGCGATCCGGCCACTGCTGGATGCTTACGCCATAGCCGCGGAGATCGAAGACAGTGTCGTTATGGCGTCGCTGCATATTCTCCTCGCCGAGGCTTATCTCGAATCCGGCGACGCCGCTGCCGCCGCAGAACACGTTGCCGCCGCGGCCAGCGCCAGGCCCGAGGACTACGACAGCCTCAAGGTGCAGGCGAAATATGCATCGCTGACCGGCGAAGCCGAACAGGCCTCGAAACTCATGGGGCTGGCGAGGAGCAGCGCCGGCGAGGGCTGGAGCGATGAAGACGATCAGCTACTGGCACAATATCGAAGCACGGTCGCGGACCCTTAGCAGCTACTGCACAGTCACCGACTCGAAGCTGCCGGTGTGCAGAAACGCCTTGGTCAGCTCAATCGGTTTATGCATGCGCATCATGAACGCGTGCGAGTGCGCGACAACGACAAAATCGTCCATGCCCTCCAGGCGCGTATCGTCGACCGAGACGCGTCCATCGTCCGGATTGTCCAGCACCGCGGACGTGATCGGGTCGATACTGCGGTTGCCGGCGATCACCCCCAACTCAAAATCGGCCGGCCCCAGTTGCAACGGGATACTGTCCTCACCTTTGCCGAGCTGCTGCCCGGCCGGCCCATTGATCCAGTCGAATCCGGGCACGCCATTGAGATCGTCTACGGCCTCGCTGCCCTGATTCGGCGGCCCCAGCATGACCACACGTCCCAGTTCATCGATGGTCTCGGTGCTGAGATATTGCCGCACCAGAATACCGCCCAGCGAGTGCGTAACGAAATGGATCGTTCGAACATCTTCGATCGCCCGACACGCCGCCAGTCCCTTGCCGACGGCAATGCGCGCCAGCACCTCGATCTTATACTTTCGCGACGGATAATCGATGTTCGCCGTATGATAGCCGTCGTCCTGCAGCGCCTCCTGCATCTTCTTGAGCGACGATGAGGTTCTTGCCAGACCGTGCAGCAACACCACGCATTCAGACGCCAGCGACGCGGAGCTTGCGGCCATCAACAGCATAAATACGACAACCCTAGGCACGCAGTGCTCCCAGCTGTCTGTCGTGAATCCTCGACAACAGCAGCAACGCAAGAATCGCACCGAGCAAGGCCAGGCCCATGTCCGACTGCGTGTCCCAGACATAACCCTGAGTGCCCAGAAACGACTCTGCGGCCTCTTCGGAAAGCAGTGCGACCCACCACTCGATAAGTTCGTAAAACGCGCTGAAGCCGAGGCAAAAACCGACAATGAAAAAGTCCCGCCAGCGGGCTGAATTGAAGACCTGCAGGCGAATGACGAGCTCGCGCGCGATCATGGCCGGAACGAATCCCTGCGCAAGATGCCCCAGCTTGTCGTAATTGTTGCGCGTACCGTCGAACGCATCGCGTACCCAGTCGCCTAGCGGCACCTCGGCGTACGTATAGTGTCCGCCGATCATCAATATGACGCAGTGGACGAGAATGAGCGCATACGTGAGCGTGGTCAGCGGGAAGCGCGTTCGGGTAAACCACAGGATCAGCCCGCCGGCAACCGCCGGAAACACTTCGAGCACCCAGGTCGGACCGTCCTTGGGCGCTATACCCGACCAGATCAGTACGATCATGAAGACACTTATCCAGGCTATTTTCAAGGTGCGCTCTCCGTCGCGGCATCAGCGGAGCGCTGCGTCCTGCCCGACTGCCAGTACCCGTTGCTGCTGAAACACTGCCACACCCCGGGCAGCCATCGCAACAAGGCGAAACTCAGCCACAGCGCCCAGACCAGTATGAGGACTTTGTAGACCCACATCGGCACGGAGACGACCGTAGCGACCGGCAGCACTGAATCGCTACCGTCGGCGAACCAGCTCAGTATGTTGCCGTAGGAGTTGTGACCGGCGATATGCATGTCCGGTGTTCCCAGCAAGCCGGCCGGCAGCGCTATCACCACGCTCAACAGCGCGGTAACGGTCGCTGCCGCGATAACAACCTGGACCAGGTTAAACCTCCACCCCTGCAGCTTGAGCTCAGACTTCTGGCGCACACCGCACAGCAGCAGCCAGACGACGACCAGCGCCAGAACCGACCAGCTGAAGGTGCTGAAGCCCAGTCCCAGCAAGACCCAGTGCCGGGTGCGTAGCGGCGTGTAATTGATCCGCCCCAGGATCAGCGCGAAAACGATCAGCGCCGCCAGCTCCGACCAGTACAGCACCGCCGGTCCAAGCTTCGGGCCACTGGCGGCCAGCAGCCAGCGATCCCGGGATTTCGTTACCGTCAGATTGATGTTGCTCGCCGGCGCACCGATGTCGACAACCGGTGTCGATGCCAGCAAACCAGCTCCGCCACTCTCTCGCCAGTTGATCCCGATCGTGTGATTACCCGGCAGAATCTCAACGCCCAGCTTTCCTTCATCGGCGCGCAGTGTCTGTAGACGCCCATCGATCACCACCGACGTAACTTCCGCCGCCTCGGGCAGCTGTAGGACGTGCTGCGACCCGCGCGTACTGCGGTAATTCAGTTGCAAAGTGACATCGCGCGTCCGGCTGCCTTGCGCAACGTTGAGGTTCACGGAATCGAAGGCCAGCGTGGAGCCTTCGACCGCAGTCGGTCGCGTCGTTGACAAGGTCAGATCCTCGCCGTTTCGCGGATGAAATACCGCGACACGCACACCGTTGGCCTGATTACTCGTATTGCTTTCCGGGATACCGTCAAAGGTCGCGTTCCACGTATTCCCGACGGCAAAATGCCACAGCTCCTGCCACGAGGTACCCCCGCCAGCATGTAGTATCAGCGGGGACTGCAGCGGTAGATTTGACGTCCACGATACGGATTGCTGACTGGGATTCATCGATACCAGGACACGCCCGTCAATCACGGTGAATTCGCCGCTTACAATCGACTCGCCAGCCAGCAACGGAATGTCGAGCGTCAGCGCGCCCTGCGTCGGCGCAATACGATGAACGGTGGTCCGGACGCGCCAGTCGATATCCAGTTCCATGACACGCTCCACCCGCGCGAATGCCGGAAAGCGGCTGCTTTCCCAGCGAACCGTGCCGTCATCGCCCGATTGCAGCCGAGTCAGCTGCAGCGACCCGGACGTGAGCCGGCGGTCCTTGATACCGGCAACGAACCAGGCCTCGCTGTTGACCGAAATGACACGCGGCGGCGTTGGAAAAGGAAGCTCCAGACTGTCCACCGCAGGAACCGGGCCACGCAGAGTTACCGTGTGACGGCCGGGAGCGACGTGCAGCCACAGGGAGTTGTTCCCGGCGCGCACAACCCGGGCATCCCCGGTACCGTTCAACAGCATGGTCGTGGCCCTCCAGCCCTGCGTCGACCCGGGTAGCGGAATGGCGACACTTTGCATCGCGTGTACAGACAGCGTCATACGGATAGACGTCGAGCCGACGTCGACATCCGCCGCTACGATTTCAGCGCATCGCGGTACGCAGTCCGGTGCCTCGAGTAGTCGCTGCTCAAGCTGGAGCAATAAGCCGGCGTCGGGGAATTCCGCCCTCGCCTCCTGGCCGGGCACCAGCGTACCGGCGAGCAATGCCATGACAACAATGCCCGCAGACTGTCCCGTGCCGAGCGCCAGCCCGCCGGGCAGCTTCCAGCGGCGCTTGAATACTTCGGCCGCAAGCACCGCTGCGAACAACAGCAGCAGACCGACGGCAACGATGCGCATCAGGCTGACGAACCATCGTGGCATTACGATCAGCCGCATACTTTGCTCCGCGCCGACCGGACCGCTCCAGCTCAGCGAATAGGCATTCCACCGCCACACCGGAATACCGGGCCCGGCCTGCACGATCGCATTTGCGGCATATCGGGAGAAACCTAGTTGCGGCCTTTTCGCGATTCGAGCGAATGCGAGATTCTCTTTCGTTTCCGCGTAGTCCAACTCGGCCTCAGGAGCGCTCTCCGCCGGACCCGAAGCCAGGCGAAGGTTTCGGGTTATGCCAACCTGGGGCTCACTGACCACCGCAGAATCTTCGAACGACGAAGAGAAGGTCAGCTGCGACTCAAGCTGCGGATAGATCGCCAAACGCAGCTGACCGGCAACAAAGGGAACCAGCGCGATGACCAGGGCAAGCGCACTGAGTGTCTGGTATCCCGACACCATTTGCCGTAGCCGTCCGACCGGCGCGACGCGCATCAGCGCGATGGCAATCAGCAGGTTTAACCAAAGCCATGCGGGCGCGTTGATTTCATGGAAACTCAAGGCCAGTCCGCCGAGCGCGATGAGGCCGGCAGGAACGCCAAACAGTCTCCACACGGCAATCGTAATAATCAGGACAAGGAAAAAGTCCAGCAGCCGCCACTGACTCATCCAGCTACCGGCGGCGCGATCCACCCCCGGCGCCATGAGTAATTTGTGTCCGGGCGGCAAATTAAGCGTTGCCGCAACGCCGGTAAATCTGGTATCCCAGCCGGTCACCGGCAGATCGCCACGCGAATTCGCCCTGCCGATCGCCTCGACACTGACGTTGCTTTGGCGAACTTCGACACCGCTCTGGTCAGCATCGCTACCTGCCGTAATCAAAAGGTTCTGACCGCCTTCCGTGGCGCTCAACAATGCATAGGGCCCGGCCATATCCAGGCGCCAATCCGTTCGCATAGTGCCGGCAATCGTATCCTTTACGACAAATCCGCCGCCGTCGAAGTCCAGCCACATGGTGCGATTCAGCACCAGCTCATTCGATGCCGACACAACGCCGCGGCTGCGCTCGGTTACTGAAAACGAGGCGTCCTCAGACATTCGAAACGCAGGCAACGATTGCCACGCACCGGGAACCTCCGCCTGCGAAGGATCGACCGGCTCCAGCCCCTCAACCGCGGAGACGCGCAGCTGATCGTTCGACCGGTAGCTCCAGATTTCATCGGTCGCCAGGTTGCTGCCGGGGGCCGGTCGCTTAATAAGCGTTTCTACGCCGGCTCCCCGGGCGACCAGGGTCACTATCCAGCGCCCGGGACGCACCTGCAGACGAAGCTTGCCGTCCGCCTCAAGCCTGGCCGGCAGGGGACTGTCTATGTGGATGGGGACAAACCCCTCCGGCAGAATCGGCCCGAAGGCCGCCTCGCGAACGCTGCCCGAGACGTCGACCTGCAACCGCGTGATCAACCGCGTCGGCACATCGTCAACAACCAGTCGGTGCACGACCGTGCGCACCGAATCACGCTCACGCGTATCGCGTTGCCGCTCCCCGAGGAAAAGGCTGCCGCCGTTAATTTCCGGGCGTACCACGGGCTTTCCATCAACAGCGAGTGCAACAAGGCCACTTTGCGCCGGAACTCTCAACACGCCGGGCCGCTCATCCCACTCGAACTGCCCGCTTATCCGCCAGTTACCGGGACCCAGACGGATACTTGGAACTTCATTTCGCGCGACAACTTCGATGCCACGATCGTTGACCGTCACCTCATCCGGCCAGTGGTCCGTTGCGCCGGGCAACCCGACCCACTGTTCCTGCGCGTATACGGTCCAGCGCTGGGAAAACCGCGCACCCTGGGCATCGACGGTGAGCTCCAGTTCGCCGGGCCACGAGCAGACGAATGCGCTCGCCTGTTCGACGGTCCGGTCGAAATAGAACGGACAGTTCCGGTATTCCCGGTCTTTGAGCACCCACTGCTCCCATTGCCGCAGCTCTTCCGGGACGTAGGGTTCTGCAAACACGTCGCCGGACACGAAGCTCACGGACAACAGCAGCAGGACAAGAATCGGCTTGAAGTTCGGTGACATAAGATTACTCCGGCAAGCTGGCAATACTCTATTTCAACGTAGCGGCGCCTATTTACGGGTTTCAGGCTATGGTTTAGTAGTGCGGTGGACGCTCGTCACCCGGATCGCCGACCGGGGCGCCGTCGCCGACGGCCTGGACGCGTTGCAGCAGCGCTCCACACAGCTCCTCCAGCTGCATGATCTTCGCCTGCTGCGCAGTCACGACATCGTTCAGGTCATTGAGCAGCTGATCCTGGTGCGCCAGCCTGCTCTCAAGATCGACAAAACGCTCTTCGCTCATCCGCATCCCCTGCAACGCTGTTGCATTTCCTGTCCTAAGTCGTGAATGATGCGCCCTAGGATACACGGGTTAACCCTGCGGAACGCATCATGTCATTGCTTCGATTCGATGATTTAAGGCTGGAATTTGGCGAGCAGATCATTCTGCGCGACGCCGCTTTTAGCATTGAGCCGGGTGAACGCGTCTGCCTCATCGGCCGTAACGGCGCCGGTAAATCGACGACGCTGAAGCTGATCAGCGGCGAACTGGAGCCCGACCACGGTGCGATCGTCCCGAAAGCCGGTCTTGTTATCAGCCAGCTGCGGCAGAACCTGCCGGAGGCCATGGATCTCCCGGTACGCGATGTCATCCGCTCCGGTTTGAAATCGATCGACCAGTTGCTGCAACAATACCGGGAAATGTCGAGCCGGGACCTCGACAAGCACGGCCTCGCCGAGCTTGAGTCGCTGCACGCGAAAATCGATGCACTGGATGGCTGGCATATTGAGCAGCGGGTCGAAGCGACGATGACGGACCTCAATTTACCCGCTGACAAAGCGATGAGTGAACTATCCGGTGGTTGGCGCAGGCGCGTAGCACTCGCTCGCGCACTCGTGCAGAAACCCGACCTGCTGTTGCTTGATGAACCGACCAACCACCTCGACATCGCTACCATCAAATGGCTTGAGGACCGCGTTTATTCCTACCCCGGGGCGGTACTGTTTATCACCCACGACCGTGCTTTTCTGCAGAAGCTGGCCACCCGCATCGTCGAGATCGACCGCGGCAAGCTGACGAGCTGGCCAGGGGACTACCGCAATTTCCTGAAGCGCAAAGAAAAGGAACTCGAAGATGAGCAGGTGGCGAATGCCCGCTTCGACAAAAAACTCGGGCAGGAAGAAGTCTGGGTTCGACAGGGGATCAAGGCTCGCCGTACTCGCAATGAAGGCCGCGTCCGGTCGCTACAGAAAATGCGCGAACAGTTCGCCCGCCGCATCAAGCATGAAGACAAGGCCAGAATGCACATCGAAGCGGCGGAACAATCCGGTCGCAAAGTCATCCGCGCCAAAAACATCGGCTACAGTTACGGCGACGAAGATGTCATTAAGAACTTCTCGGTAAAGATCGTACGCGGCGACCGAATCGGGCTCATCGGTAACAACGGCGTCGGCAAGACAACGCTACTGCGCCTGCTACTGGGGCAGCTCGAACCGCAAACCGGGACACTTAAACACGGCACCAACCTGGAGATCGGCTATTTCGATCAGTTACGACAGACGCTGGACCTCGAAAAGTCAGTCGCCTACAACGTCGGTGAGGGACGCACTTACATCAGCCTGGGCGGTAAGGATCGCCACATCGTTGGCTATCTGAAGGGCTTTCTGTTCAGCCCCAAGCGCTCGATGACGCCGGTCAAATCGCTCTCGGGCGGTGAACGGAATCGCGTTATTCTGGCGAAACTGTTCACAAGACCTGCCAATCTGCTGGTGCTCGACGAGCCTACCAACGACCTCGATATCGAAACCCTCGAAGTCCTCGAACAGAAACTCTGCGACTATAGCGGTACGTTGATCGTTGTCAGCCATGATCGCGAGTTTCTCGACAACGTCGTAACGAGCACAATTGTTTTCGAGGACGACGGTCGCATACAGGAGTACGTCGGCGGCTACAGCGACTGGTTGCGGCAGGGACATCGACTGACCGAAACCGATACGCCTGACGAAGCAGAAGCGAACAAAAAGCGCGACGCCAGGGAGCACCGCAAGAACAAGAGCAAAACCAAGCTAAGCTACAAGGAACAACGCGAGCTCGATCAGTTACCGGACAGAATCGAAACGCTGGAGGCAAACATCGCCGCGCTGCAGCGAAGTATCGCAGACCCTGCATTCTATGCGCAGGACGATACGGTGGTACAAGAGGCGTTAAAGGAACTCAGCGCAGCTGAGGCCGCACTGGAGTCTCTCATACAGCGCTGGGGCGAACTGGAAACTCGCCGGGATTCGCTGCGCGTCTGAAACACTCACGAAAAAAAAGGTCAGAGCCGTTTTTCCGGGGCGATCACAGAATCTGTTGAAAACTGACGCTCAGGCCACCGGGCGCAACAGCGAAATAGATTTTCTCGCCATGCGCCTCCATCGGGCCCTGCACATCGACGCCGTTCTCACGAGCGTTGGCAGCAACGGCGTCTGCGTCATCGACAATCAGCTGCAGCATGAGACCTGCCGGCATATTCTCGCCTTTCTGCCATATCTCTACCCAGCTGGCCTCGCCGGCAGGAATGACGCAACCATTGAAACCACCGTCGCCACCGAGGTCGCGCTCCGTCAGCCCGAGGCCCTCGGTAAAAAATTTCGCCATCGGAACGGCTTCTTCTGCAACCGCGCAAAAGCGGATTCCCAGTAACTTCATAGCCTGCCCCTCACTTTGTCTCGTAATTCTTGCGCATGTATTTCACCGAGCGATCGATCAGCTGCTGCAGCAACTTCTCGTCCACATCGGACAAACGCTTGATATAGAGGCAGGATTTTCCGGTTTTGTACTTGCCCAGTTTGTTCATCAAGCTGCCGTATTCGCTGAATCCAGCCATGATGTACAAGGTCAAAGCCTGCTTGCGAGGCGAGAAACCGGTCAGCATTAAGTCGCCCTCTCGGCCACTGTCGTATTTGTAATGATACTCGCCGAAGCCGACGATACTCGCCCCCCACATTCTGGCTCTTGCGCCGGTCGCCTTGCGCATCATTGCCGATATTTTTTTTGCGTCCGCTCGCTTCTGTTTGTGCTCAATCCCGTTCAGGAATGCCGTCACACTTTGCCGAGTCGCTTTGGTTTTGTTTTCTGCCATGCCGATTCCTAGTGCGAGGTGCCGAACAGCCGGTCTCCGGCATCACCAAGGCCCGGGACTATGTACTTTCGATCATCGAGTTTTTCATCGATAGCCGCAGCATAAATCGGCACATCGGGATGTTCCGCCTCGACCAGCGCAATACCCTCCGGGCAGGTGACGATGCAGACGACGACAATACTGCCGGCCCCGTTCTCCTTGAGTTTTTCGATCGCCGCAACCGTGGAACCGCCGGTCGCGAGCATTGGGTCGATAATGATGCAGGTACCGCCCTTGATCTGCGATGGAAAGCGCTCGTAGTAGGTTACCGGCTGCTTGCTTTCTTCATCCCGGTAAAGACCAACGAAACCTACACGCGCGGTTGGAACCAGTTCCAGTATGCCTTCCAACATGCCGACACCGGCACGCAGGATCGGTACGACAACCAGATCGGTATCGAGCTTCCGGCAGCTCGCCTCTGCGACCGGTGTTTGCACAACGACTTCTCTGGTTCTGATGTTCTTCAGCGCCTCGTAGCAGATGAACTTCGTTATCTCCGTGGCCAGCTCCCGAAAGCGTTTATGCCCGGTATCCACATCTCGAATAATCGCCAGTTTGTGCTGTACGCATGGGTGGTCAACCAGTTCCGCCATGATCTATTCTCCATTCTCCGGCGATTTCTGCGCCGACCAGATTGCAAATTCGGTACCCGTCGGATCGACAAAGTGGAATCGCCTGCCACCTGGAAACGAAAAAACGGGTTGTGAAATAGTCGCTCCCAGCGCCTGGACGCGATCGAAGTCTCGCTCAAGATCGTGGCTAAAAAACACCACCAGCACTCCGCTCGCCGGAGCGCTTTCCGCTGCGCGGCGAAAACCGCCCTCCAGTCGGCCATCGTTGAAGCTCAGGTAGTCGTCACCCCACTCCTGAAATGTCCAGCCGAACAACGCAGAAAAAAACTCGCGCGCCTTGCCGAGGTCGATCACCGGGATCTCGACGTAGTCAATTCGGTTTTCTTCTTGCATGCGATACTCTCCGGTAAAACTACGGTCCCTTTAACCTTAGCAGCGGCCGCTCGGCCGCCACGAGCACCGTCCCGTAAGCGCCGGCGATTTCGTATCGACCGCCCTCTAGACGCTGCAGGCCTTCGATTGCGCCATGTCCGAGTTTCGCCGCTGTTTCCGAGATCGAATCCGACTCGGCGCCGTCGACCGTGAGTTCCTCGCAGTAGGAAAACTCGATGATCGCCGGCCGTATACAGACTTTTTCTGCCGGCCGCGGCTTCTCATAGAACGGATGCTCGGGCATCAGGAAGACGTCGACATCGATCATCAGGGTTTCGGCCTCAACGTGCCAGGACAGTATGAACGATTTGTTGAGATCCACGGCCGCGAATTCGCGCAGTTTTCGCCAATCTGTTGCTGCGTTAGCCATTGCTTTCAGCTCGTCGATGTAATGCCACGCTATGGAGCTGAATCACCTTGTCCTCACCGGGCATGGTAATCAAACGTTCGAACGTTAACCCGAGCTTCCCGATAAGACCGATCGAAGCAGCATTAGCCGGAGATACGATCGCAGTCACCACGGGAACCGTTAACTCCCTGCGCGCGTAGTCAATCACGGCCATCGCCGCTTCGCCCGCATAACCCTTGCCGCAGTAATCCGGAAGTACGGCAAAGCCAATATCCGGATCATCCAGGTTGTCGCGTTTGAAGAGGCCGCATATACCGATCATCGAACCATCCGATCTCAGCGACAGACAGCAGGGGCCGTAACCGTAGTCCTCGAAGAGTTTCTGCGCACCGCCTTCGATAGCGGCCCTCGCCTCTTCGTCGGTGCGGATACCGCGATCGGCGACATTGCGAATAAACGCCGGGTCGTTCCACACCGCCAGCAACAGCTCCGTGTCCTCAACAGTGACCGGCCGCAGCTTCAGGCGCTCGGTTTCGATTACCCAGTCAGCCGCCATGATGGTCGCCCGTGTTGACGTTTTGTATTTCAAGCATGACAAGTCCTAGTCCAGAAACTCCCAGGTATCTGCTCCATCCAGTTTCCTGATTTTCAGATTTGTTAGTACCCGTGGTTCACACATTCGAAAATTCACTGCCATCCTGGAGGTTTCGTCCGTATCGACCTTAATCCAGTGAGTCGTGCAAGCGCATGTGCTGCAGGAGTAGATCGCGAGTGTTCTGTCACCGTGAATATAGGCGATCGTCGCCTCTTTTGCGGCGTGAATCTCGATTTCACGTTTCTCGGCATACGCCCATAGAGTCTGATAGCGACGACAAATTAAGCAATTACAATCGGTTAGGAAGTCCGGCTGCCGTGGGTAACTAAACCGCACCGCACCGCACCGCAGTGGCAGGCACCCTCTATCATTCGGCATCCTCGCCGGCAACGCGCCACGGAGGATTACGACGATTTTCGCCGGCGTGGTAGATGCAAATTTCGTTTCCGGCCGGGTCACGAATGCGTGCCTCGCGCCACAGCCAGCTCTCGTCCTGCGGCCCGGAGTGAAACTCCAGGCCCTTGCCACGAAGTGAGCTCACGGACTCATCCAGGTCTTCAACCTCGAAGTAAACAACGGTGGCGGCACTGCATGCGTCGGCAGCCGCGCGATGAATCGAAAACGTCGCACCTGAAGGCGTCTCGAAGCGCGCGTAACGCGGCGGGCTGTGAACGATCTGCCGAAGGCCAAGTGTTTTGTAGAAATCGACGGACGCATCGTAGTCAGTGCAGGGAACGGTTACCTGGTTCAGGTCCATGGCATTCAGTCTGAACCCAGCGCGCGTATACCGACCGCGTGCCGAATCTGCGCAAGATAAGGAACCGCCACTTCCCGTGCCCGAGCGGCGCCTTTTTGCAGTTCTTCCTCAACAATCGACGGGTCGGCGATCAGGCGCTCGTATTCCGCACGCGCCGGCCCAATCCGGTCATTGATGTACTCGAACAAGGTCTGCTTCATCGCTCCCCAGGCGATTCCGTCGGCATACTGTTTCTCGACGGCCGCCGTTTCCTCCGCACTTGCGAATGCCTTATAGATATCGAACAGGGTGCTGCCTTCAGTCGCTTTCGGCTCACCGGGTTCCTGGCTGTTGGTCTTGATTTTCATGATGAGCTTGCGGAGTTTCTTCTCCGGCGCAAACAACGGGATGGTATTGTTATAGCTCTTGGACATTTTTCGCCCGTCCAGCCCTGCCAGCACAGCCGTATGGTCGTCAATGACCGACTCGGGCAAAACCAGCACATCGCCGTAGTGATGATTAAACCGCTGCGCGATATCGCGCGCCATCTCTACATGCTGTTTCTGGTCCCGGCCAACAGGAACCTTACCTGCCTTGAACATCAGGATATCGGCCGCCATCAGGATCGGGTAACTGTAAAGGGCCATCGTAATGCCCTTGTCCGGGTCCTTGTCATCGCCCTCGACATTCGCCTGCACCGCAGCCTTATAGGAATGCGCCCTGTTCATGAGGCCCTTGGCCGTCATGCTGGTCAGTATCCAGGTGAGTTCGGGTATCTCCGGAATATCGGACTGTCGGTAGAACACCGAATTGCCGGTATCCATCCCCAACGCCAGCCAGGCCGCCGCTATCTCCAATGTCGACTGGCTGATCTTGTCCGGGTCTTCGTTTTTCGCCAGTGCGTGGTAATCGGCGAGGAAATAGAAGTTCTTCTTGGCCGCGTCTTTGCTGGCTTCAATGCTTGGGCGTATCGCACCGACGTAGTTGCCGATATGCGGAGTGCCGGTCGTCGTAATGCCGGTGAGAAATATTTCCTGCGTCATTCTTTAGTAACCCGCCGCCTGGCCGTCTTTGCGAACTTCAGATGCGCCGTAATAAACGCCCTGCTCCTTGTCCCACATGATGGCCTGGTAGCCGCCAAAACTTCCATTGCTCTCGCCCAGCGTATGTCCCATTGCCTCCAGGGTCTTGCGTGCGCTTTCCTCGAAACCCGACTCCAGGTGCACGACACCGCCAGCGGTCATCGTCGATCCGGTCGGTTGCGATGAGCCCGTGTGATTAATGCGTGCCGCATCGCCCGCTTCCTGCAGATTCATGCCGAAATCGATCATATTCACAATAATCTGCGCATGACCCTGCGGTTGCATGGCACCGCCCATAAGCCCGAAGCTGATCAGCGGTTCGCCGTCCTTCATGACAAAAGCCGGGATGATCGTTTGAAACGGGCGCTTCCCTCCCGCGACAACGTTCGCATGGTCGGCATCGAGTGCGAATAACTCCGCTCGATCCTGCAGCACAAAGCCAAGATCGCCAGGTGTCATGCCGGAACCCATACCGCGGTAGTTACTCTGGATCAGGGACACCATGTTGCCGGCGGCATCCGCGACCGTCAGGTAGATGGTATCGCCGTCTTCGAGCTTGATATCGCCAGCGGGCAGCTGCTTCGACGCCTTGTTGGGGTCGATCAGCTTACGACGTTCGTTGGCATAGTTTTTGGAAATCAGGGTAGCAACCGGTACTTCGACGAAGTCCATGTCAGCGTAGTACTTCGCACGATCTTCGAAGGCCAGTTTTTTCGCCTCCACGAAGGTATGCATGTACTCGGCACTGCCAAAACCCATGGTCGCGATATCGTAGCCCTCGAGCACGTTCAGTATCTGCAGCGCAGCAATACCCTGACCGTTTGGCGGCAACTCGTACACGTCCCAGCCACGGTAACTCGTCGATACCGGTGTAACCCACTCCGACTCATGCGCAGCGAGATCGTCATAGGCCAGCAGACCGCCCTGCTCAGCCATGTAGGCATCGATGCGTTTCGCAATGCTGCCCTTGTAAAACTCGTCGCGCCCTTTATCGGCTATTAATTCGTAGGTTGCCGCCAGCCTCGGGTTCCTGAACATCTCGCCTTTCTTTGGTACATCGCCGTCAGGCATGTAAGTTTCCGCAAACCCCGGATAGTGTCCTATTCGCGCCTTGTTCGACTGAAAATAGTGGGCGATGACTTCGGATACCGGGAATCCGTTGCGGGCATAGGCTATCGACGGGGCAAGAATATCCTTCATGGCCAGTCGGCCGTAGCGGCCGTGTAGCTGAAACCAGCCGTCAACGGCACCCGGTACGCTGACCGGCAATGGCCCGAATGGTGGAATCTCGTCAATACCGTGTTCCTGAAAATAAGCAAGCGTCATCGCCTTCGGCGAGCGTCCCGATGCGTTCAGGCCAACCAGCTCCTTTTTCTCGGCATCCCAGACAATTGCGAACAGATCGCCGCCTATGCCGTTACCAGTCGGCTCCATCAAGCCCAGGGCCGCATTTGCGGCAATCGCCGCATCCACGGCACTGCCACCGGCTTTCAGAATGTCCAGAGCGATCTGCGTCGCCAGCGGCTGGCTGGTGGCCGCCATACCGTGAGGCGCAATGATCTCGGACCGCGATGCGTGGGCACGCCCGGCGACCCGGTCATAGCCAGGGTCAGATGCGGCCACTGTCGTGACACCCATCGCGAGTACTGCGCTGCTGATCAACCATTTCGACTGCTTCATCCTTTGCTCCGCTGACGGGCCGGGCGCTAATGATGGCACTCGCCGCCGACCGCAGCAACAGGGTATGATTTGCGGATGAGAGATGACTATACAGATCGAAATCCCGCACTCGGCGCACTCTACGCCGAGCACATTGAAAGCCTTACCGCGCGCCACGATCATGCCCTCGAACAAGCCGGGGCAAGCCATGCCGTCATTTACTCGGGCAATCCGAAAATCGCTTTTCTCGATGATTACCAGATGCCGTTCAAACCGAATCCGCATTTCGTAAGCTGGCTGCCGCTTACCCGCCTGCCATTTTCGTACATCGTCTACACGCCCGGCGAGACGCCGGTTCTCATTTATTTCCAGCCGCGCGATTACTGGCATGTGGTCCCCGGTGCACCGGACGGCTATTGGACGAGCCAGTTCGATATCCGGGTCGTGCATTCGGTTGACGATGTCGCGAACCATCTGCCGGAGAACAGGGAGAAGTGCATTGTCATCGGCGAAATTCAGGATCCCGCGTCAAGCTTCGGCATCGAGCGCGTTAACCCGACGACCGCCATCAATATTCTGCACTATGCGCGCGGTGTAAAGACACAGTACGAATTCGCTGCAATGCGGCTTGCGTCTCATCGCAGCGTAGCCGGTCACGTCGCAGCCGCTGCGGCGTTTCGCAACCGCGAGTCCGAATTCGATATCCACCGCGCCTACTGCAAGGCTGCCAGCCATACCGAGCCTGAGTTACCGTATGGGAACATCGTCGCTCTGAATCAGCATGGTTCGGTATTGCACTACACCGACTTCGACCGGGATGCACCGGCTGACCCACGATCGTTCCTCATCGACGCCGGCGCGCAGGTGCATGGCTATGCGTCCGACATTACCCGTACTTATTCGTTTTCCGACCAGGGTTTTCAAGATCTTATCGACCGCATGGAGGTGCTGCAGCTCAGCATCGTCAGCAAGGTGCGCGTCGGTGTCGACTATCGCGAACTGCATATCGACACACACAGGATGATTGCGGAAGTCCTTGTCGATGCCGAACTCGCGAGTGGAGACCCGGACACGCTGCTCGAAACCGGTGTCACGTCAGCATTTTATCCACATGGACTGGGTCATTTGCTGGGCACACAGGTACATGATGTCGGCGGTTTCATGGAAAACGAGTCCGGGACCGTTATCGATCCACCCAGCGGTCATCCGTTCCTGCGACTTACCCGCGTTCTCGAGGAAAATATGGTGTTAACTATCGAGCCCGGTCTGTACGCAATCGACATGTTGCTGGAAAACCTGCGCGGTACACCGGCGGAACATCACGTGAACTGGACCACCGTAGACTGGCTGCGTCCTTTTGGCGGCATTCGCATCGAGGACAACGTACGCGTTCTGGTTAACGATCGGGAGAATCTGACTCGCGACGCCTTCGCTCAGCTTTGAGGGCCGCCTTTACCCGGGCACCCTTGCGCTCAAGCAGCGGCCGGACTTTGGGGCTGAGTCCCGGAAACAGGTACATAAGCGTTGTCAGCAAGCCACTGATCTTCGGCATGGACCGTTCGCGGACCTTATTGCCACACAAGTCCATGATTGCCTGGGCAACTTCCTGCGCCGTACTGATCGGCTGCGAAAACGTCAGGTCCGATGTCGCATCGATGTCGGCCATGATGAACCCGGTGTCTATCGGCCCCGGCGAAACCAGCGCCAGCTTTATGCCACTGCCCGCCAGTTCCATGCCGAGCGCATACGTAAAAGAGCGCAGACCCGCTTTGCTGGCCGCGTAACCGGCACTTCCGGGAATCGGTGCACGCCCGGCGAGTGAGCCGACATTGACGATAGCCCCTCCGCCTGCCTCTCTCAGGTACGGCAAGGCAATGCGACTCAGCATGACCGGTGCCTTCAGGTTTACGTCAATCATTCTGCCGAGTTCAGCAGCATCGACCGTTTCGACCTTGCCGCGGCTGTGATAGCCGGCGTTGTTTATCAGCACGTCGACGCTGTCGAATTCGAAAGACGCCTTTTTGAAAACGTCGACACAGGCTTCCGCATCCGAAACGTCCATCGCGAATACTTCGACGCGCGTCTTCCCGCGTAGTTCTTCGGCGATCGCATCGAGGTTTTTCTTGTTACGTGCGACGAGCATCAGGTTGGCGCCGGCTGCTGCAAACAAACGCGCCGCCGCCGCGCCGACACCTTCGGATCCACCCGTGATAAGCACGGTTTTGCCATTGAATTTCATCATTGGGATTGTAAAACGGAGGAGCCGCGGGTGCAGCACTATCGTCTGTGAGTACCCGGCATCAAAGGCCCAGATAGCCCTTGATCTTCTTCCACAAACTGGGCTCCCAGCCATAGACGTCCAGTTGGTCGGGATCGAGGGCCGCGACCGGCATCGTCGTATCCGCTTGCAGTACGTCATTTGCCGCGACGTCTTCCGGGCGCAGCTCCAGCCCGCCCTGCTTTTTCTCGCCGGACTCGGTCAGACCGTCGACTGCCAGGCTCAGATAAGGCAACACCTCGTCATCCACGATATCGTCAAGGAAAACCGCGTCTGGATCGAACGCTTCCCGACTCAGTATTACGCAATCATCGAATGCTTTGTCGCTGCTGATGGAATCATCCCGCTGGTACTTGTGGCTCTAACTGTAGAGCCATTGCTCAATTATCGCTGTGAGCGGACTCACAATTGCGGCAAGAAGTTATTTTAACTATTAAATCAACGACTTAAACTCCTCTCCGGGCATAAAAAAACCGGGCCAGGCCCGGTTTCTATACTTACAGCACAACGGCTGCCAGCCTTACTCCTCGACAGCGGCAGCCTCCGGAGCCTGGTCCGTCAACATGACAATCGCCATCGGCGCATTATCACCGGGACGCGGCGCCGTCTTGAGGATACGCAAGTAACCCCCGGGGCGTTCTTTGCAGCGAGGACCTATCTCGGTAAACAACTTACCGACAACTTCCTTATCACGCAGGCGACTGAAAGCCAGACGGCGATTAGCGACGCTGTCCTCTTTAGCCAGTGTAATAAGCGGCTCCACGACACGGCGCAGCTCTTTCGCTTTTGGCAACGTCGTTTTGATCGTTTCGTGCTTCAGCATCGACGCGGCCATGTTGCGAAACATTGCCTGGCGATGTGAGCTGTTACGACCCAGTCGACGACCGGATTTTCTATGGCGCATTTGTCTCTATCCTAAATATGCTTCGGTTTACATCGAGGGCCTGAGCCCCGCGACGTTTTTACATCACAAGCTCGTGCTCGGGACGCAGGGAGGCCGGTGGCCAGTTGTCCAGGTGCATACCCAGACCCAGGCCATGGCCTTCCAGAACTTCCTTAATCTCTGTCAGCGACTTCTTACCCAGGTTCGGCGTGCGCAGCAGCTCAACTTCGGTGCGCTGTACCAGGTCGCCGATGTACATGATGTTCTCGGCCTTCAGGCAATTCGCGGAACGCACGGTCAATTCGAGCTCGTCAACCGGACGCAGCAGAATTGGATCGACCTGGTTCTCAGCCTGTGCACCAACGCCTTCTTCCTGACCCTGCAGGTCAACGAAGACAGACAGCTGATCCTTGAGGATGCTGCCCGCGCGGCGAATAGCCTCTTCCGGATCGATAGTCCCGTTGGTTTCGATGTCGATAAGCAGTTTATCGAGGTCGGTACGCTGTTCAACGCGCGCAGATTCGACGGTGTAAGTTACACGAACGACCGGGCTGAACGACGCATCGAGCTGCAGACGGCCGATCGGGCCTCCCTGTTCCTCGAACGAAGGACGCTGCGTCGCCGGGCGGTAGCCACGACCACGCTCAACCTTCAGGATCATGTTCAACTCGCCGGCTTTCGTCAGGTTTGCGATGACCAGTTCGGGGTTCATGATTTCAACGTCATGATCCAGCTGAATGTCGCCCGCCGTAACCGGGCCCGGGCCCTTCTTCGAGACGCGCAGCTCAGCGGTATCCCGGGTGTTCATCGTGACAGCGACCTGCTTCAGGCTCAGCAGAATATCGACAACGTCTTCCTGCACACCCTCGATGCTGGTGTATTCATGCAGCACGCCTTCGATCTCGGCTTCCGTGATTGCGGCGCCCGGCATTGACGACAGCAGAATGCGGCGCAGCGCATTGCCAAGCGTATGACCAAATCCGCGTTCGAAAGGCTCGATAGTAACCTTCGCCTGCAGATCGCTTTCCGGCGTAACTTTTACAACGCGCGGCTTCAAAAAATCGTGTACTGATTCCTGCATGGGTAAAAACCCTCCTGACTACTTCGAGTACAGCTCGACAACTAGGTTTTCGTTGATATCGGGGAGAATGTCTTCCCGATCCGGCAACGATGTCAAAACACCCGCCATCTTCTTGGTATCGACATTTACCCACTCGGGCAGGCCGACCTGTCCTGAAATTTCCATTGCGCTCTGGATTCGCAATTGCTTTTTCGCTTTCTCGCGAATCGTGACCGCATCACCTGCCTTGAGCTGAGCAGACGGAATGTTAACGACCTTGCCGTTCACTTCGATGCTCTTGTGGCTCACCAGCTGGCGTGCTTCCGCGCGTGTTGACGCGAAACCCATACGGTAAACGACGTTATCAAGACGTCCTTCAAGCAAACGCAGCAGGTTCTCACCTGTTGAGCCCTTCAGCTGAGCCGAACGCTTGTAGTAGTTACGGAACTGTCGCTCAAGTACGCCGTACATGCGGCGCAGCTTCTGCTTCTCGCGAAGCTGCAGGCCGTATTCCGACTGGCGCGGACGCCGTTGCGCCGCACCGCCTGGAGGAACATCCAGCTTGCACTTCGATTCAAGCGGCCTTACGCCACTTTTGAGAAACAAATCCGTGCCTTCGCGGCGGGACAGTTTACATTTTGGTCCTAAATATCTTGCCATTGTTCAGCCTCTACACGCGACGCTTTTTGGGCGGGCGACAGCCGTTGTGAGGAATCGGAGTGACATCCTCAATATTTTGAATTCGGAATCCCAGAGCATTCAGTGCGCGTACTGCAGACTCGCGACCTGGGCCTGGCCCACGTACTCGTACATCGACGTTCTTCACACCGAACTCGAGAGCCGCACGGCCCGCTTTGTCCGACGCAACCTGCGCCGCGAACGGCGTGGATTTACGAGATCCACGGAAACCACAGCCGCCGGCCGTTGCCCAGGACAGTGCATTGCCCTGGCGATCGGTGATCGTGATGATCGTGTTGTTGAAGGAAGCATGGATGTGTGCAACTGCATCGACAACGTGCTTTTTGACCTTCTTTTTCTTAACTTCAGCCATTTAAGACCTACCTCTTGATCGGACGACGCGGCCCTTTACGGGTGCGCGCATTCGTACGAGTGCGTTGGCCGCGCAGCGGCAAACCGCGTCTATGGCGGATTCCTCGGTAAGAACCGAGATCCATCAAACGCTTGATATTCATTGACGTCTCGCGACGCAGATCGCCTTCCACGGTAAAGATCGCGACAGCCGTTCTGAGTTTCGCAACCTCAGGTTCCGCGAGGTCCTTGACCTTGGTATTGGGAGCAACGCCGGCCGCTTCGCAAATCTGCTTCGCGCGCGTATTTCCAATACCGTAGATAGACGTCAATGAGATCACGACGTGCTTCGCTAACGGAATGTTTATGCCTGATATACGTGCCACTAAACCTATCCTTATCTGTAGACCGGGGACTTAGCCCTGGCGCTGCTTGTGCCGTGCGTCTGTGCAGATCACCCGCACAACACCATTGCGGCGAACAATCTTGCAGTTTCTGCAAATCTTTTTAACTGATGCTCTTACTTTCATGAGCCCTCTCCAAAACGCTGACGCTGTCAGCGGTCTTTATCCTTATTTTTGCCACCCTTGCCGTAATTGCGCAGGTTAGCTTTCTGCATCATGCCATCATATTGATGACTCATCGCATGCGCCTGTAGCTGTGACATGAAGTCCATTGTGACAACGACCAGAATCAGCAGTGACGTGCCACCGAAACTGAACGGCATGCTCGGGTAGAACATGCGCACGAACTCAGGCAGCAAACAAACACCAGCGATGTAAATCGCACCCCAGAACGTCAGTCGGGTCAGGACCCGGTCAATATACTCCGCCGTGTGTGCTCCCGGCCGAATACCCGGCAGGAATGCGCCACCCTTCTTCAACTGATCGGCCGTCTCTTTCGAGTTGTACTGCAGTGCCGTGTAAAAGAAGCAGAAGAAAATGATCAACGCCGCATACATCAATACGTAAACAGGCTGCCCCGGTCCCAGATTGGCACCGACAGTCTGCAACGCTCGCTGCACCGCGGTC
Source organism: Woeseiaceae bacterium (assembly GCA_021773035.1). GTDB lineage: Bacteria > Pseudomonadota > Gammaproteobacteria > Steroidobacterales > Woeseiaceae > UBA1847. The sequence goes on along the minus strand of JAJFKU010000063.1, from coordinate 10,889 downwards.
GGGTCGGCCGCCTGGCCGAAAAACTGCGCTATCGTCGCCGGAAACATCAGGATGCTCGAGGCGAAAATGGGCGGAATAACGCCCGCCATATTAATCTTGAACGGCAGGTGCGTACTCTGCGCCTGCATCATCTTGCGGCCCTGTTGCCGGCGCGCGTAATTCACTGTGATACGGCGTTGGGCTCGCTCCATATAGACCACGAAGATGATCGCTGCAATGCCGCCAACCAGCATCATGATCGCCGTAATCGGTGACATCTCGCCGCTGTTGACCAGCTCAGCCGTCCCGGCGATCGCGCCTGGCAATCCGGCCACAATACCGGCCAGAATAATCATCGAGATACCATTGCCGATGCCGCGCTCGGTAATCTGTTCACCCAGCCACATCAGGAACACCGTACCGGTGACCAGAGTGATGCAGGCCGTGATCAGAAACGACGGGCCCGGGTTGATAACCAGACTCTGTTGTCCCTGCAACCACGATGCCGCCGCGATCGACTGGAAGCTTGCCAGGGCAACCGTTCCGTAGCGGGTGTACTTGACGATCTGGCGACGGCCTTGCTCGCCCTCTTTTCGAAGCTGTTCCAGGCTGGGCACAATCCGGCTCGCCATCTGCATGATGATCGACGAGGAAATGTACGGCACGATGCCGAGCGCAAAAATACCAAAGCGGGACAACGCGCCGCCGGAAAACAGGTTGAAAGTCGACAGCAAACCGCCCGATTGCTGGTCGAAGAAGTCCTTTAACGCAACCGGATCGACGCCCGGTACCGGAATATAGGTACCCACGCGATAGACGATCAGCGCGCCAATGAGAAACAGAAAGCGAATCTTCAATTCGCCCAGCTTGCTCGCTTGCTTCGCTACATCCGCCGGATTTTGTTGGGGCTTCTTCGCCACGTTAGTTCCTGAATAAACCTGTTCTTAAATGTACGACTAGTCTTCTATAGTGCCGCCAGCTTTCTCGATCTCAACGCGCGCACCTTTGGTGACCTTGAGACCTTTAAGCTTGACTGCCTTCTTGACTTCGCCCGACTTGATGACCTTTACCTTGGTTACAAATGCCGGCACTAGGTTCAGCGCTTTCAACACGTCCATATCGATGACGTCGACCGTTGGTATATCGAGTTCGTGCAGACGCAATTCAGCCGTGAGGCGCGCCATCCGCGAACGAAAACCAACTTTCGGCAGGCGACGCTGCAACGGCATCTGGCCGCCTTCGAAACCGACTTTGTGGAAGCCGCCGGACCTGGACTTCTGGCCCTTCTGGCCGCGCCCACTGGTCTTGCCCTGTCCCGCAGAATGGCCACGGCCCAGGCGCTTGCCTACTTTTTTCGCACCCTTACCGGGCGACAGATCGTTCAGACGCATGTCAAACTTCCTCTACCGATACCATGTACGAAATACGATTAATCATGCCGCGGTTTTCCGGCGTATCGATCACCGTCACCGTCTGACGGATTTTTCTCAATCCAAGGCCGGCAACACAGGCTCTGTGGCTTTTTAGCCGACCGAATTTGCTCTTCAGCAGCGTGACCTTTAGTTCTTTGGACTTCGCCATGATCTTGTCTCAGTATCTCTTGTCGTTTCTTCCTCGACCTGAATCAGGCGAGGATTTCCTTAACTTTCTTGCCACGTTTGGCTGCAATGGACTGCGGTGAATGAATCTCCGACAGGCCCTTGATCGTTGCGCGAACAACGTTGATCGGATTGCGCGAGCCGTAGCTCTTGGCCAGCACGTTACGAACGCCGGCTGCTTCGAACACAGCACGCATCGCGCCACCGGCAATAACACCGGTACCTTCGGACGCCGGCTGCATGTAAACCAGCGTGGCACCGTGACGGCCCTTCTTGGCGTACTGCAGTGTGTCGTTGTTCAGGTTGACGTTAATCATGTTCTTGCGAGCAGACTGCATTGCCTTCTGAATCGCGATCGGCACTTCACGCGCCTTACCATAACCAAATCCGACCTGGCCTTGTCCATCGCCGACTACCGTTAGCGCTGTGAAACCGAACTGGCGACCGCCCTTTACTACCTTGGCGACACGGTTAACCGTGACCAGTTTTTCAATAAGGTCGTCGTTCGATTGATTGTTATCGTTTCTAGCCATTATTTAATCTTCCTAGAACTTCAGTCCGGCTTCACGAGCCGCATCAGCCAATGCTTTTACACGACCGTGGTAACGAAAACCGGAACGATCGAATGCGACCGTATCGATGCCGACGGCCTTCGCTTTTTCGGCGATACGCGCACCGACGATAGCTGCTGCCTCGACGTTACCGCCGTTCTTGATGCCCTTGCGAACTTCAGCTTCAAGCGTCGACGCGGCTGCCAGAATCTTGTTGCCGTGGGCAGCAATAACCTGCGCATAGATATGCTGCGGAGTCCGATGCACGCTTAAACGCGTTGCCTCAAGCTCACGAATCTTCGAGCGTCCCCTGCGGGCACGGCGTAAACGGTTTTGTTTCTTATCCAGCTTCATGACATAAACCTTCTTATTTCTTCTTCGCTTCCTTGAGAACGACACGCTCATCGGCATATCGAACACCCTTGCCTTTGTAAGGCTCGGGCGGGCGGAAGCGGCGAATTTCAGCGGCGACCTGACCTATCTGCTGCTTGTCAGCGCCCTTGATGATGATCTCGGTTTGACTTGGCGTTTCAAGACTGATGCCTTCTGGCGCCACATACACCACCGGATGCGAAAAACCGAGTTGCAGATTCAGTTTCTTTCCCTGTGCCTGCGCACGATAACCAACGCCGACAAGCTCCAGTTTGCGCTCAAAACCGGCAGATACACCCTCAGCCATGTTGGCGAGAATTGATCGCATGGTGCCCGTTATCGCCGCAGCAAACCGCGAACCCGAGCGCGGCGCCAACTTCAGCATACCGTCATCCTGGCTCAGTTCGACTTCGGAATTCAGCTCCAGAGACAATTCGCCCTTGCCACCTTTCATGGTAACAACGTTGCCTGCCTGTCTAAACTCAACGCCCTTCGGCAGTTGAACCGGTTCTTTTGCAATTCTTGACATAGTCCTGTCTCTTATCCGTGGGTTTACCGCGCGTTAGGAAACGACGCAGATAACCTCACCACCTATACCTTTTTCACGGGCCTGCCGGTCGCTCATGACGCCGGCTGATGTCGATACAATCGCCACGCCGAGGCCGCCCAGCACCTTCGGTAACTCGTCCTTGCCGCGGTAAACCCGCAGACCCGGTTTGCTGGACCGCTGGATCGTCTCGATTACCGGAACGCCCTCAAAGTACTTGAGCTCAACCGTGAGCTCTTTCAAAGCACCCTCACCGTCAGTCGCAAAACCGGTGATGTAGCCTTCGTCCTGCAGTACTTTCGCAACGGCTTCCTTCGCACGTGACGCCGGCATCGACACGCTAACTTTGCGTGCGCCCTGACCATTACGGATACGGGTCAACATGTCTGCGATCGGATCGGTCATACTCATGTTCTGTCTCCGCCTACCAGCTGGCTTTTGTGAGGCCGGGAATTTCGCCATTCATGGCGGCTTCGCGCAGCTTGTTACGGGCCAGGCCAAACTTCCGATAAACGCCGTGTGGACGTCCCGTGATTGCACAGCGATTTCGCTGCCGCGTCGGGCTGCCGTCGCGCGGCAAATCGTTGAGTTTTGCCTGTGCAACAGCGCGCTCTTCGTCAGAGCTGTTAATACTGCGAACAATAGCCTTCAGCGCCTTGCGTTTTACAGCCTGCCGGGCAACCAGCTTGGTCCGCTTCGCTTCACGCATGATCATCGATTTCTTTGCCATGTGTTTTCTCTATTTCTTAAAGGGGAAGTTAAACGCTTCGAGAAGCGCCTTGCCTTCCTCCGGGTTGCGTGCCGACGTGGTAATGATGATGTCCATTCCACGCAGTACATCAATTTCGTCGTAGTTGATTTCCGGGAAAATAATCTGTTCCTGGACACCCATACTGTAGTTTCCCTGCCGGTCGAACGACTTCGGGTTCAAACCACGGAAGTCGCGAATACGCGGGATCGCGATGTTGACGAGACGATCGAGAAACTCGTACATCCGCTCACGGCGCAGCGTGACCTTGCAGCCAATCGGCATGCCATCCCGAATCTTGAAGCCGGCAACCGATTTCTTTGCGATGGTCGTAACGGGCTTCTGACCGGCGATTTTCTGCATGTCTTCACGCGCTTTTTCCATGATCTTCTTGTCGGCGACCGCCTCACCTACACCCATGTTCAGAGTGATCTTGGTGATCTTCGGTACTTCCATCGGATTTTCCAGCCCCAGCTTTTCCTGCAGTTTCGCAGCAAGCTCGCTCTGGTAATGTTCTTGTAATCTAGCCATCTCTAGTCTCTTAAATGTCGACGACGTCGCCGCTCCTGAAAACGCGTACCTTCTTACCGTCCTCGACGCGGAAACCAACTCGTTCGCCCTTTTTCGTCTTCGGGTTAAATACGAGTACGTTCGAAATATCCATCGGCATTGCCGTATCCAGAATACCGCCGGCCTCACCAGCGTTAGGGTTCGGCTTCACGTGCTTCTTGGCGAGGTTCACACCCTCAATCAAAACACGATCATCGGCAAAAACCTCCAGCACGGTGCCACGACGCCCCTTATCCTTGCCGGTTCGTACGATGACTTCGTCGCCTTTTCTGATTTTGTTCATTGCTCTATCCAAATACGCCGAGGTTCTTATAGAACTTCGGGTGCAAGCGAAATAATTTTCATGAACTGGTTCGTGCGAAGTTCGCGTGTAACCGGCCCAAAAATACGAGTGCCAATCGGCTCAAGGCGTGCGTTCAAGAGAACCGCAGCATTGCCGTCAAAGCGAATCAGCGAGCCGTCCTTACGTCGGACGCCCTTGCGCGTACGAACCACAACGGCGTTGTAGACCTCGCCTTTCTTAACCTTGCCGCGCGGAATGGCATCTTTAACGCTGACCTTGATAACGTCGCCTACACCGGCATACCGACGCTTCGACCCGCCCAGTACCTTGATGCACTGCACGCGGCGGGCACCTGAGTTATCTGCCGCATCCAGAACTGTCTGCATCTGAATCATGACTGCATCCTAAGTGTTGTTACTTATCCGCCGCGCGTTCAACAACGTTGACGACCGACCAGGATTTATTCTTCGAAATTGGGCGACACTCCGAAATCGATACACGATCGCCCGGCTTGCACTCATTGTTCGCATCATGCGCCATAACCTTGGTCGTACGGCGAATGTACTTGCCGTAAACCGGGTGCTTGATCAGGCGCTCGATAGCGACAGAAACGGTCTTGTCCATCTTGTCGCTGACAACGCGGCCCGTGATCGTGCGCGCTTCCTTTTTGTCTTCACTCATTTATCTTCACCCGCTGCACGCGACAGCTCGTTTAAGACCGTCTTTACGCGCGCGATATCTTTTCTCACGCGGCCGTGCTCAGTCACCTGTGCCAGCTCGCCTGTCGCCTGCTGCATGCGCAGGTTAAATTGTTCGCGACGCAGCGCAACGAGTTCCTCGTTGAGCTCTTCTGCCGGCTTTGTGCGGAGGTCTGCTGCTCTCATCACATCACCTGCCGTTTAACAAATGTGGTATTGAACGGAAGTTTCGCTGCCGCCAGGCGAAACGCCTCACGAGCAATCTCTTCGCTAACGCCTTCCATCTCATATAAAACCCGGCCCGGCTGAATCTGGCACACCCAGTACTCAACATTGCCTTTACCCTTACCCTGACGCACTTCAAGCGGTTTCTTCGAGATCGGCTTGTCGGGAAAAACCCGAATCCATATCTTCCCACCACGCTTGATGTGACGAGTCATTGCACGACGAGCGGCCTCAATCTGACGAGCGGTCAGACGACCGCGACCGGTCGCTTTGAGTCCGTACTCACCGAACGAAACATTGCTTCCGCGCAGCGCGAGGCCGCGATTGCGCCCCTTAAACTGCTTGCGAAATTTTGTCCGTTTTGGCTGTAACATTTTTTAATCCCGTTCTTATCGCAGGGCCGTTCTTAAGAACGTGCGCCTGTTCTGGCTTCTGCCGGCTCTGCCGGAACCACTTCAGGTTTGTCGAAAACTTCACCCTTGAAAATCCAGACCTTCACACCGATCACACCGTAGGTCGTATGCGCTTCTGCTGTACCGTAGTCGATATCCGCTCGCAACGTGTGCAGCGGAACACGGCCTTCCCGGTACCATTCCGAGCGCGCAATTTCGGCGCCGTTCAGGCGACCGCCAACTTTTACCTTTATGCCTTCGGCACCAACGCGCATCGTGTTCGTTACTGCGCGCTTCATTGCCCGACGGAACATCACGCGACGCTCCAGCTGCTGGGCAATACCTTCCGCCACCAGAGTGGCATCCAGTTCTGGCTTCCTGACTTCATTAATGTTGATACGAACATCCTGTATATTCATACCGATCATCTTCGATACTTCAGCGCGAAGCTTCTCTATGTCCTCGCCCTTCTTGCCAATCACAATACCCGGGCGTGCCGTGTGAATTGTGATGTTGCATTTCTTCGACGGACGCTCAATGCCGATACGACTCACCGATGCCTCTTTCAACTTCTTCTTGATGAAAACGCGAAGCAGGTGATCCGTACGAATGTACTCGGGGAAGGTCTTGGTGTCGGCATACCACTTCGATGCCCAATCCTTGACGATACCGAGGCGTATTCCAGTTGGATGTACTTTCTGGCCCATATTACTTCTCGTCTCCGACGCGGATTGTAATGTGACTGTTCCGCTTGATAATTCTTGCGCCACGACCTTTTGCACGAGCCCGAAAACGCCGGAACGTCGGCGCCTCGTTAACTTCAACGGTCGCTACTTTCAACTCATCGATATCGGCACCGTGATTGTGCTCGGCATTGGCAACGGCCGACTCCAGAACCTTCTTCACAATACGCGCGCTTTTCTTTGGCGAAAACGTCAAAGCTCGAAGTGCATCGTCAACCGTCTTGCCACGGATGACATCGGCCACCAAGCGGCATTTCTGCGGCGAAATGCGTGCATACCTGAGTGTTGCTGCAACTTGCATAAACCGGCTCCCCTATTTCGTCTTCCGGTCACCGGAGTGACCGCGAAACGTGCGGGTCATCGCAAACTCGCCGAGCTTGTGACCAACCATATTTTCCGAAATCAGAACAGGGATGTGCTGACGGCCGTTATGTACGGCAATCGTCAAGCCAACCATGTCCGGCAATACCATCGAACGGCGCGACCAGGTCTTGATCGGTCGACGATCATTCGCCTTCGCTGCTGCAGCTACTTTCTTCGCCAGATGGTTGTCGACGAAAGGGCCTTTTCTTACACTACGCGGCATTATCGAAATCCTTTACTTACGCTTCTTGCGACGGCGAACGATCATGCCGTCCGTACGCTTGTTTGAGCGCGTTTTCGCGCCCTTCGTCGGTGTGCCCCAGGGGCTAACCGGATGACGGCCGCCTGATGTGCGTCCCTCACCACCACCGTGCGGGTGATCGACCGGGTTCATCGCAACACCGCGAACCGTGGGACGAACGCCACGCCAGCGCTTTGCACCGGCTTTGCCGAGCTTGCGCAGATTGTGTTCGCCATGACCGACTTCGCCGATGGTGGCGCGACAATCGATATGGATCTTTCGGGTCTCGCCGGAACGCAAACGAATCGTTGCGTAAGCGCCGTCGCGAGCGGCCAGCTGAGCAGAACCACCAGCCGACCGGATCAACTGTCCGCCCTTGCCAGGCTTCATCTCAATGTTGTGTATCGTGGTGCCCACCGGGATAGCCCGAATCGGCAGAGCATTGCCCGGCTTAATCGGTGCATCTTCGCCGCTGATAACAGGTGTTCCGGCACTGACGCCCTTCGGTGCCAGAATATAACGACGCTCACCGTCGGCATATTTGATCAGCGCGATGTGCGCGCTGCGATTAGGATCGTACTCAAGACGCTCTACAACGCCCTGAATGCCATCCTTATTACGCTTAAAGTCCACCAGCCGATAGTGCTGCTTGTGACCACCGCCCTGATGGCGAACCGTAATACGACCATTATTGTTGCGGCCGCCATTGCCCGACTTCTTTTCGAGAAGCGGTGCATGAGGCTTGCCTTTATGCAATTCCGGCGTCTTAACAGTGACGACAAATCGTCGGCCTGCCGATGTCGGTTTAGCTTTATGCAGTGACATTACGGTTCCCTATTCCGTGCCAAACAGCTCTTCGATGGAGGTACCATCGGCGAGCTTCACGTAGGCTTTTTTCCAGTCCGGGCGCTGGCCTTTGGTTTGCTGGAAACGCTTGGCCTTGCCCTTAACGTTCACGACCTGAACTTTCTCGACCTTAACCTCGAACAGCAGCTCAACGGCTTGCTTGACTTCTTTTTTCGTGGCATCGGGACGAACTTTGAGTACGACCTGATTGCTCTCCGCAGCGATGTGCGCCTTTTCCGAAAGGTGCGGGCCGCGAATTACGGTCATCAATCTTTCCTGATGCAGAGCTTGACTCATGACAGGCGCTCCTCAATCAGCTTCAGCGCCGGCAGCGTGACCAGCACCTTGTCAAAACGAATCAGCACAACCGGATCCATCGAAGCAACGTCGCAGATACCGACATTCGGTAAATTGCGAGCAGCAAGAAACAGCTTTTCGTCAAAGGCCTCGTTCAGAATCAACACATTGTCCATGTCGTATCCTTTGAGCTTCGTAGCGAGCAGCTTCGTTTTCGGCGCCTCAAGACTGAGTTCGTTGACGATGACCAGACGATCCTGTCGAACCAGCTCAGACAACATCGAGCGCATCGCAGCCCGATACATCTTCTTGTTAACCTTCTGATCGAAGTTGCGTGGCTGCGCAGCAAAAGTGCGACCACCGCCAACCCAGATCGGGCTACGAATGGTGCCTGCACGAGCACGACCAGTGCCCTTCTGATTCCAGGGCTTGGCACCACCACCGCGAACAGCGGCGCGATTCTTTTGCGCCTTTGTTCCCGCGCGACTGCCAGCGAGATACGCCGTAACGACCTGGTGAATGAGTGCTTCGTTAAACTTTGCGCCAAACGCGACTTCCGCCACGTCTACCGAACCCTTGTCCTGAAGTTTCAGTTTCATCGTTCGTCCCCTTACTTCTTGGTCTTGATGGCGGGGCGAACAACGACGCTGCCGCCGCGATGGCCTGGGACGGCGCCCTTGATCAGGAGCAGGTTGCGCTCGGCATCGACACGTACTACCTCGAGGTTTTGTACGGTGCGGCGAACGTTACCCATGTGACCGGCCATCTTCTTACCTTTGAAGACACGGCCCGGCGTCTGGTTCTGACCAATGGAGCCCGGAGCACGATGCGCCAGCGAGTTGCCGTGCGTCGCGTCCTGCATGCTGAAGTTGTGCCGCTTGATGGCACCGGCAAAGCCCTTACCGATTGAAGTACCGATGACATCGACCTTCTGGCCTTCCTCGAAGAGGTCAACCTTGAGCTCGTTGCCCGCCGCAAATTCACCCTCATCGGTGTCTTCAAGCCGGAACTCCGTCATAAGATCGCCGGCCTCAACCTTCGCTGCGGCGAAGTGGCCGGCTGCAGGTTTCCGCACGCGAGACGCTTTGCGGCTTCCGGCTGCAACCTGCAGCGCGCGATAGCCATCGGTCTCAACGGTTTTCACCTGAGTGATTCGGTTTGGCTGTGCCTCGATCACGGTGACAGGAATAGAAACTCCGTCATCCGTAAAGACACGTGTCATGCCGCATTTGCGGCCAACAAGACCCATCGTCATCTTCAAAACCTCGCACCGACTTCGTTTGGTCAGTGACAATCTTCAGTTCAAATATTCACTGCGGCCACTTCGATTGGCGACCACGGTATTTTTCATTCTTTCCAGACATGCGAAAGGGCCAGCCATCGCTGAGGACCTCGTCCTCTATGCTCTGGGGCTGACCCAAGCTCCGTTCCGGTCATACACCGGTCCGGCAGTTCCGGGATTTGCCGTGTCGCCCTCGATTTCCTGGCGACTAATGTTTCGCTTTCCTGCTTCTGGCCGACTCCCGGTCCGGCCAAATCCAGCGAGCCCGCAATTATACGACTCCTAAGCCTTAATACAAGCGGTATTCAGGGTTTTTCACACTTTTTTGCAGGGCGGTTTGGTGCCATTAGAATCAATGACTTAGCTGACAGTCAAAGGGTCGTCTGGGAGAGTCCTTACAGGAATGGCTCCCTTCGGTCCCGTCAAGCGGGATCGAGATCCGCTTTATTTCCTGTAAGGACTCTCCCAGACACCCTGGCGTGTCTGAAATCCTTGAAGAACTTGGCGAACGACCGCGGCTAACCACTGTCAGGCACGTGGGCGAGATATGTGTGACAGGAAATAAAGTGCAGCGAAGCGAGCCATTCCTAGTCACACATATGTCGGCCGCGGGCCGAAGCTGATTAGAACGAGTTCGAACCTAATTCAGCTTGATCTGAACATCGACACCCGCAGGAAGCTCAAGCTTCATAAGGGCATCAACGGTCTTATCCGTAGGATCGACAATATCCATCAAACGCTTATGCGTCCGAATCTCATACTGATCCCGGGCATCCTTGTTCACATGCGGTGAGATCAGGATCGTGTAACGCTCCTTCCTCATCGGCAACGGAATCGGACCCTTGACCGTAGCGCCCGTGCGCTTTGCGGTATCGACGATCTCGCGCGCTGAATTGTCGATCAGACGATGATCGAAGGCCTTCAGGCGGATACGTATATTTTGATTTGCAGTCATATCTTTTCCTTAAACGGGGTCAGAGCCCTTTATCTCGAAAAGGGCTCTGACCCCTTTGTGTTACTCAATAACCTTTGCAACGACACCGGCACCCACGGTACGGCCACCTTCGCGAATCGCGAAGCGCAGACCGTCTTCCATGGCAATCGGTGCAATCAGCTCTACAACCATCTGCACGTTATCACCCGGCATCACCATC
>JAJFKU010000062.1 GCA_021773035.1 Woeseiaceae bacterium | reverse complement strand
TTCTGCGTGATTTGCTCACGTAACTTTCGCATTTTCAGACGTTGGCTTGGCCGTAAGTCCCTGTTTAGTAACGCCACAATTCTGCACCGGCCTTTGTCAATGGCATAGTGCAGATTTCCGGCGGTTGGGGCCAAGAACCCCTTCTTCTAAAAGCTCGATACTCGATGCGGAGCCCAACACGGCGATGTTTGTCCCGATATCGCCGTGTTGCACAGATCGATAGAGTATTGCGTCAATAGCCGGCGAGTAGTGATCTCGAAAATACTCGGCCAATGCTTGTGTCGGTGCCCTGTGTTTCCCAACGCGAATGGTAGATATCGACAGCCAGCTCGTCGGCGAAAAACTCCGCAAAGGTCTGATTGTTGAAATCAAGTACGTAGCCATCCCCCATGTCGGACAGATCGTCGATGAATCGACGGTCGGTTGCTCGGAGCTTAGATGCCGACATCAAGCGTCGACGTCCGTGCTTGGTAGCGGCAGTGGCGCTTGTGTGCGCTTTTGCGAGTCCTCATGCCGCGCGGCGTCTTCGTTTTCGTTGTAGATAAGTGTCGTGTCCATTGAGCTGTGGCCCATGTTCTCCTGGATATGGCGCGGATCCACGCCGGCATTAAAGAGATCGGTACCGTAAGTATGCCGCAACCAATGCGGTGTGGCGTGGCGAAGCACGTCAAGTGCGTCTATTGCCTCGGCGTCGGCTTGCCCGTCTATGGCGCTTTGGATTTGATCCGCGCCGGCGCGAAATACCTCAACCAACAAGCGACGCAACTGCGTGTCTTTGAGCGCCGTGCTGCCGTCAAGTCGCGCCACTAACGGCGCCTCATCATCCGGTGTCGGGAAGGGCGGCTCGAGGTCGTGCGTTAGCCGGTAATCGGCAAGTGTTTGCAGAAGCGGATCCGGCACCGGTACGGATCGAATCTTCTTGCCTTTGCCCAGCGCCCGAAACCAACACTTCGTGTTAACAATATGAAACCCACTCATGCTGGCGTTCGCTGCTTCGTCCATGCGCAACCCCAGATAATAGAAAAGATCGAACACGTAGCGCCGGCGCAAGGACCGCTTGCGTTGTGCCTCGGTCTTGTCGGGCATGGCGTCGATCGCCGCGTCCACGGCCGCTTTGGCACGCTCTCGCAGTACCTTCTTGCGGACACCCTGCGTCCGGTTCTTGTCGCGTTTCGCCAGCCCGCCAAGCGTGAACGGCGAGGCGCGGAGATAATCGGCGTTCACCAGGAACTTCGAGAGACTCTTGAGTGCGGCGATGGCGGTGCGCACGCTGCCATCGCCCAAACCCTTTTTTCGAAATGGCCGCCAGGCCGGGTTGATGCGACCGTCGGGGAGCAACATCGGTGCCGGTCGGTACTTTGTCCCTGCATCGGTTTGCAGAACAAACTCTCGCGATGGCGATCGCAGAAAATGCTGATAATTCTGGGCATCTTCGCGAGTCAGACTCGAGAACGGCTTGAAGGCAAAAAATCGACACCATAGAAACAGCCGCAAGCATTCTTTCTCGTACGCCCGTACCGTGTGTGCGCTGCCGGAGAGCGCCTTGTCGCGCAAAAAACACTGCACCGCCTCCCAGTCGTTGTCGGCGGCAATCAGCGGCGGTCGCGTCGGATCGGTATTGCGGTACAGACCAACGGCGCCGTCGTCAAATCGTGGTGGCGATTCAACCAGCTCGAGGCGCTCAAATTCCGCCCGCGGCAGCAGCTGCGCTGCGGCAGGTGGGGGATCGTCGCCATCAATGTTGGGGGATTCGTTTGGTAGTCGAGACACTTATATATAGGGGCCCAAAAAGGATCATTTCTGCCATCTGCAAGATTAGCATGATTATTGGGGTAATCATGCGTTTTTGTGGCTTTGGATCCAATATTGGGGTCTTCGCTCAGTAAACTGAACGGTGAGGAAATCGTTCCTGCTACTCCCGCTCAAAGGAGATCCCTATGTTGAAACTAATCAAACGAATGAGAAAACGCATCAAGCGGCTCACCAAACGCCTGCGCAAGCACGGCGGCGGCCCGTCTTGGAAGAAAACGCCGTCGGCCTGGCTGGTGTATTTTCGGGCAACGGCCACTCTGCCGGTTGTTTTCGCCGGTGCACTGGTCGCCTATCTCGCTTGCCAACTCCTGCTCATCTCCGCACAGCACGGACTCGATGGGGTCGGGATGGTCCTGTGGGGATTCTCCGGTCTGCTAGGAATCTACGTCTGGATCGTGCGTAGGGTCATCCGCCGCTGCGACGAACTGCTCTATAGGCGGTGGTTTAGCTAAACTAGACCCTACCCCGAGAGGTCGCGGGAGCCGTCTCAGTCGTCGGCTAATCAAATAGATGTTGCATCAATTATTATTGAATCAATGAATGTAGTATTATCTATTGAAAACACGTTAATTGATGCATCATTGACTATGATAAAAATCACGACGAGAGATTTCTTGGAAACTCTCCAGATGGCGGAAAAGACGGTCACTCGAGAACGCGCTCAACGGCTGTCTGCGATTGGTTTGACGGCCGCGCAGTCGCATATTCTGAGTACCCTGCAGCGGCTGGGGCCGATGAGCCTCAATGAGCTCAATGCGGCACTGCCGACGGACACGCCGCCCAGTCGGGTCGTGTCGACGTTGGTGGATAGGAAGCTCGTAACCCGACGTGACCAGGTAGACGATCGGCGACACGTAGAGCTTGGCCTCACCACTCGGGGGAAGAAGAAATTGGTGGAAATTCGGCGTGTGGAACAGGCCATTCAGCGTTGGGCCGGCAAAAAGCTCAAGAAATTGCCGCTGCGATCGACTCAGAAAGCACTCATTGCGCTCGCTGACGGCTAGTCGCTTATCCAAAGCGCCCCAACAGTAATCCCCAGTATCTCCCAATCTTTGGATAGGAAATCGAGTTTCGCTGATTAGCGTAGATAAGGGCATTTATCCAGCCACAAGCGGAAAAGTCATGATTATGTTTCTAATCATGACCCTTTTTGATACCCTCTCGATCCATGGCCAAAGACGTTGTTTCGACCCGTATATATAAGGAGTCGCACCTAGTCGACCGGGAGGCATTCGACCGGCTCGATTTATCACCGGACGCGCCGATCGTTTGGGAAGATCTCGACGGTCGCAACGGCACCTACCGCAACCGGGACTTGGATCTTCGGCCGTGTTTGATTCAGGGTCGAAATGATTGGGACGCGATCGCCGAGTTCCTGACCACGGTGCCTAAGTCGCCGCAGACCTTTCGAAGTTACCAAAAGGAATGCCTGCGACTGCTGCTCGTGTGCCGGTTTCATTTCTTCAAACCGCTCTCGAGCATGACGATTACCGATGTCGAGGCCTACAAACAATTGCTGCGTCATCCGCCGAAAGCTTTCGTTCGGCCGCGCTTGCCCAAGAGCCATCCGGACTATGCACCAGTCACTTTGTTCGTCGACCAACGCGACCCCAGTGGCAAAGCGATTCTGGATCCGGAGACGAACGATGTCAGAAGAGTGTTCAATCCGCATTGGCGGCCGTTTCAGAAAGGACTGTCGACCGGGAGTGCCACCACGGCGATGTCGGTAGTCAAGGCGCTGATGTCCTGGTTGGTGAAGACCAATTACCTCAGTGTGAGTCCCTTTTCGATGGTCGCGGCAGCACCCCGTGACACGGTCACCTCCGATTGCGACACGAGGGCGCGAAACGCCTTGGGCAAGCACGCGCAGCACGCGATATTCGATGCTCTCGAGCAGATGCCCACAAGAACAGAGAGACAACGTCTCCGGCAGTTGCGGGCAACGTTTATTGTCGAGTGTTTATTAGCGTTGGGGATTCGCATGGCCGAACTCACCCGCGCGACCATGACGGACGTGCATCGTGAGCGCGACGTCTGGTGGTTTCGGGCGGTGGGAAAAGGTAACAAGGAACGTCTGGTGCCGGCCGTCGAACGATTCATGCGCGCGTTTCAGGACTACCGGATTTCGATTGACCTCCCTTCCCTGCCGGCGGTGGATGAGGAAACGATGCCGTTGATTCAGTTTGTGACGCCTGACAATCGTGGCGCGATCAGCGAGTATCAGATTCGAAAGATCGTCAAGCCGATCCTATTAAAGGCGGCTGACTTGCTGACCGAGCAAGCGGAAACCGCAGACGATTCAATTGGACAGATGGATCTGCACGACGATGCCGAGAAACTCCGACTCGCGACGCCGCACTGGTTTCGGCACACCTATGCGACCAATCTTCACGACGCGAGCGTTGATCCGCGAATCATTAAGACCTGTCTGGGTCACTCTAGCCTAGATACCACGATGATCTACAGCCACACTCAAGCAAGGGCTCGGCATGAGACAATCCAGCGGGCATTGTCGGATGAATATTGATGCTCGCTCGCCATAATAGCCAGCGATAATTGTTGCCGGTCATCTTCAACTATGACGGCTTCTCTCGTGCGAGCCGCACCGTAACTGCCTTCGATGGCCAGCAGATGAAAATGAGGTCAAATGATCCATCGGCATTGCGCCTTCCTGTACCTATCCTTCGCCATTCGTGACCGTCATCTTCCTGCCCGCTGAAGTCGATTTCAGCATAGATGCCTAGATCGTTATTTTCGAACAGGCGCTCCATTTAGGTCTCACATAGGCCGCGGCTTAGAACGCCACCTTCATAGGATTGATCCATACGAATGAATCCATCACCTATTTTTTGCTGCACGAGAATCTTTCCTTGCACTATCCGCGACCCTTGGGTTAGGCATAGTGACAGGACGGCTGTCATAGGCGGCGAAGGTGTTCTGAGGATGTGAGTGGAGCGGGACCCCCGGAGAAGCTATTGCGCCAAGGTCATCAAGTTCTGCGATGCCATGAGTAAATATCCATTGGCCTACCGAATGAAGTAATGCGCTGTCCGCTCAATCGAGCGAACAACGCATCCCGTGTCAGGATAATTTCTTCGCGCATTCCCTACTGAAAACGAAAGATGCCTTCTACGCCGTACGTCAGCGGCAGACCAATGTAAAACGGATCGGCACCGAAACCGCCAACCGCATTCAGGCGAACCTGTTCATCGCCGAGATTCTTGCCCCAAACGGCCACTTCCCATTTGTGGTCCACCGAAGCGACTGAAATACGCGCATCGACTAACGAATAGCTGTTCTCATCGATCGCGAATGCTTCCGGTCGTAGAAAATGGTCGCCAACATCCTTAATGTTTGCCTGAACGGCCCCAACCAGATTGTTGCCTAGTTGATATTCGTATCTGCCAAACAAGGTCCATGAGAGATCCGGTGCAAAGGGCAAGTCGTTGCCGTCAAACGTTGCGGCAGCGAGGCCGCCTTGACTAACTTCGGTATCAAGATAAGTCGCCGTCGCACCAAAATTCAAGCCCTCCGTCGGCGCCCAGAACACCTCTAGCTCCACACCTCTGATGAGAGCCTCATCAAGGTTCGCTATTTGTGTGGACGGAATGACTGTACCGTCGGGCCCGACCGTTGGCGTTCGAACTCGCGCCTGCGGCTGTTCGTATTCCGTATTGAAAATAGCACCGTTGATACGCAGCGTGTCCGAGACATCAAGTTTCCAGCCAAACTCGGCATTTCTAACAATCTCCTCTTGATAGGGATTAAGAAAGACCAGAACGTTGCTGGCAATTCCGCCATCGAAGCCGCCGCTCTTAAACCCCTCAGAAAACGACACATACAGAAGAGTGTCGTCGTTGGGCTGCCAGGTCAGACCAATTTGGCCGGTCGCACGTTTTGTAACAATGTCGTTCGAGCCGACCGCGGGACCAAGACCGTCTCTGTTGGCAAATTCGATCGCTCCGCCGCTAGCTTCATCAAAATAGACGGTGCTCGAGCCCTCAAAATCTCGATCCTCGAATGTATAGCGGAACCCAACATCCATTGTCACCGAATCCGTAATACTTATTCTGTTGTGTGTGAAGAACGCGGCACTCACTGTCGTCTGATCAAAATCGATGAATACGGCATTCGCGGAAAGGGGGTCTACTCCGGCCGCAACGAGCGCCGGGTCGACGCGACTAGCCGCACCAGTGTAGTTGCAATCACCGCGTGGACCACCACCCTGTGGGCCATCGAGCAACGTACCGCAGTGATTCGATGATTCCTGTTGATACTCGTCCCAACTGGCGTAAGCGCCGATTATCCAATCCACCGAGTCGTTGCCGCCCGACAAGCGCAATTCCTCACTGTATTGAATGAATTCGCGATCTTGAAAAATGTTGAGAGCCTCGACTGGTATCGCATCTTCGTCGAAGAGGTGGTAGTAGTCGAATCCCTCAATCGCCGTGATTGATGTCAATGTCGCAAACTCAAAATCGTGATCGATTTTTACTGATCCGCCATAGAACGAATTGTCGAATGGCTCGATCAAGTCCAAACTGACTACAAAGTCTTCGTTAATAGGCGTTACAAAGCCGAGCGACCCTGTTCCAGCACGACAGCCAACGCGGCTTGGGTCGTCTGCGGTCGCATTGCGTCCCGGGCAGACCGGTGGAACGGCCGGATCATCGGCTCGGCCAATGGCTATTGGCTGTCCCGACGTCCCGTTTTGCTCTGCGTAATGTGCGCTAAACAGCACATCCGTTGCACCACTGGGCGTCCACGCCAGATGCCCTCGTACAGCCCAGTCGCTGGGCTCAAATGCTTCGTCGGCAGCGACGGGAAAATTGACAGGGTCGGGCGACCGGTTTTCATAAGGCGTGTCGTGACTGTAGGACTTGCCAGCAACTCGGTAGGCCCAATTATCGTTAATCGGTCCGCCAAATGCGCCTTCAACTTCGATACGATTGAATCGGCCGTAACCCGCTTTCACGTACGCGTCGAACGCATCGGTAGGTTTGTTGCTGATATAGTTGACGGCCCCGGACGACGAATTGCGGCCGTACAACGTACCTTGTGGCCCTTTAAGAACTTCCAATCGCTCTATATCAAACACCAGCGGTGCACCCTGCGTGTTGGTGGCCATATATACGTCGTCGAAATACACCGATGCCGATGGTGCCGCATTTGACTGAAAGTCATTTTGCCCAATGCCGCGAATCACAAAAGACGCAGATGAACCGAAGTTGTCATTTATTTGAATGCCGGAAATCAGACCGACAATGTCCTTTCCGGAGTTGACACCGAGTTGCGTCAATTGATCGCCGGTGAACGCCGTGATCGATGCAGAGACGTCCTGGATCGATTCGGAGCGTTTATTGGCGGTAACGACGATCTCCTCCAGAAAACCGCTACTGGAATCCTGCGCCATGACGGGGGACTGTACGAATACCGTCACTGCCGCGAACAGCGACATGCAGAACTTAGTTCTCCGACTAATCACCTGGTTTTTCACTAGACCTTCCCCCGAAATTCTTATTCCGATTTATACAAGCTGCGTTGTTACGCGCTGAGTATGCCTATCGAAATATTCCTACACTCCTGATATTCTTGCCAATGAACAATTGTCTCAAATATATTCCGGCATGGAATATCACTGGAGGCAATTTCTAGATCCCGGAGGTACAGACATATTCTAGTTCTGGGTAATCGTCCATGTCGTTTTTAAGAGCATTCTTCTGGATAGGAATATCATGCTTGACCTCAAAACCATCAAATACCTCTTGACGATTCTCGACAGGAAAAACTTGAGCCGCGCTGCCGACGATTTGCACCTGACTCAATCTGCATTGACGAAACGTATACATCAGTTGGAAGAGCAACTTGACGTTCAATTGCTATCGCGTCAAAGCCACGGGGTAGAACCGACTTTCTACGGAGATATTGTGGGCAAGCACGCCCAGAAAATTCAGACTTACGTTGAAGACATGCAACGGGAACTGTCGGCCGCGAAAGAAGGTCGCCTCGGCATTCTCAATCTCGGCGTGGGTGTCCGCTGGCAAAACAATCACCTTATCGGGGTTATTGCCGCGCTGCTGAAGGAGTCTCACGGTCTACACATCAAGATAACGGGCGGCCTCCATAACAATCTCATGGAACTGCTGCGTAAAGGAGAGGTTGATATGGTCCTTGGGAGTTTCGTCACCGACGATCCTCGAGGCAACGTCGTCAGTCTCCCCATGTTTACTACGCGCATTTGCGTCGTGGCCCGAAAGAAACATCCGCTGGCTCGCAAGAAGCCGACCGATTTAGCCCAGCTTCTTGAGTACTCGTGGATACTGCCCTACCCGCATTACCCCACGCGGACGCAGCTCTACTCCATTTTCAGCGAACACAATCTGCCACCACCCGAGCCCGACGTGGAAACCGAATCGACGATATTGACGTTCTCATTGTTGAGGGCCGCGAACTTTCTGACGTTGGCAAGCGATTGCCGATTACAACTCCTGGATAACAAAGACTTGTCCATCATTGAGTTTCCGGAAGACGTTCCGGAAATACGCTGCGCGATAAACCACCTGAAGGATAGGGAACTGTCACCGGCAGCGACCGTGTTCAAGCGTGAACTAGAAGGTATGTTCGACAGGCAGTAGTTTCGATAGATACGCCGCTGGCGTTGCCAAGCACTTTGTTACACGGTCGCGACGGGCGTTACGGGCGAACCGAAAGAGCCTGGAAGTCGAAGCGGTGGCGCCGTGAGTAGAAAATGAGAACGACCTTGCTCGGATAACCAGTCATTGAGGTCCGATAAGTACCAGAGTTCACCGAGATGGATCCCCAACTTAAACAAACACAATTCGTGCAGTGGCAGCTTCGCGCAACGCTCAGTTTTCGTTTTGTGGCCAACCGTCGTTTCGACCGCGTAGTTATCAGCAATTAGAACGGACATGCCGCTCTCATCAATCCACCGAAGCAACTTTTCGTCCCGCCCGTCCAATACCGCACAGGCGTTAGCGAGAGCTTCCGCATTCGGTTTGCCATCCATCTCCAAAATCATTCGACTGAAACCGGTGTGCAAGCACACCATGTCACCCGTTTCAATTCGCACATTGTCGTTGGCTACAACTTGCATAAGTTCGTCAAATCCAACGAGTATCCGTTCGTCGCCGAAATGTTTCTGCAAATCAAGCATCACGCCTCGTCCCTGGACGCACGTTTCCGCCATTTTCTCGATGCCTAACGCTAAGGCGCCAGGACCTTGATCGTGATCCGGTCCGACTATATGCTCGTGCCCACGAAATCCGTTGTAATAAACGACTTCGTCTTTACCATCCCCATCGGCGTCAAAGAATTGTCCAACGTGCGCAAGACCATCCCATTGGGTCGAGTATTGCGTAAATATCGTGACACTATCGTCGCAAGAGGCGTCGACGTAAGACGGATCGATCGATGCAAAAGCAAAATTAACGCTAGGCTCGCCGTTTTCTCGTGTCACGATGTGCCGTTGTGGCGGTCGACGATTTTTGTTCAGGGAGCTACCACCCGGGAGATCAAGTGGAAGACTGAGGCAGAACGTTTTTCCGGTAACGACTGCCTGCATCGCACGCAGACGTCGCTTCTCGGTGATGAGATTCAGTCGTCCGAGTTGATCATCCGCTCCAAAGTCTCCCCAATTCGATCCCTTAGGACGTTTCGTCCATCGCCTCATATCCGTTCTCTCTCATTGAATTCTTTTGCAGTAGAAAATCCATATTCTTTGTAAAAACGTTCGTCTACAAGACTCTGGACACAAAAGCTCCAACTCCGCTCCAAAAATCGGCTGCCGTGGCGGCGCCCGCCTCTACAATTTGTCGCTATCAGACAGAAGTGCGGCGCAATACTTTGAGGCATGGACGTACAAGATCACCGAAGTAATGGTAAAAACACTCAGAGTCATTAGCCCATAACGGACCGAATCACTACCTGCCAGCGGCTGGAAGATGTCACTCAGCACGCCGACCAACAGAGGCCCTAGACCCAACCCCAGTATGCTATTCAGAAACAGCATGATGGCAGCTGACATCGCACGATCTTCTTTCGGTGCCGCCGTCTGCAACACCGACCAAACCGCACCGGCTTTGCTGGTAATCAACATATATGTAGGAACGAGCAACACTATAAAAGTCGTCTTGTTGTTCGTGAACAAGGTCAAGAACATGAACACCAAAAACAGCGCCTGTGTCACCGCCGGATACAGGGACAGCCAACGCGGATTGCGTTGCGAGAGACGATCAGCAATCCACCCACCGAACCCGGTTCCCAGGCCTCCGGCAAGACCGACCGTTAGACCGACGATGGTACCGGCCTCACCGGTTCCAACATCGAACGTACGTATTAAGTGTACCGGCACCCAAATCATGAAGCCGTAGATCGTCAACTGCCCAATGGACACACCCAGCACCGTTAATCGATACACCGGTATTTTCCATAGTCGTTTGAATGTCCGCCACGTACTGTCTTCGACCATATCATCTGTCGGTATAGCCTCTTTGGCCGGTTCGCGCAGCGTCATCTTAACGACTAGCGCCAGCAGCACACCGGGTATTCCGACGATGGCAAACGCCCAGCGCCACCCCAACACCTCATTGACCCATCCGCCAATCAAAAAGCCGAACATGGTGCCGATGGGAACGCCCAATCCATAAATTGCCATCGCGGTGGCGCGACGACGTGGTGGCACGTAACTGGATATGAGCGAGATCGACGGCGGACTACCCCCCGCCTCACCCACGCCCACACCGACCCGCGCGAGTGCAAGTTGCAGAAAGTTGGTCGCCAGACCACAGGCTGCGGTGAGGCCGCTCCAAATCACCAATGAAATGCTTAAGACATTCACCCGATGCCAACGGTCAGCCAACCGAGCGACGGGTATTCCCAGGGTCGCGTAGAAAAGTGCGAATGCAGGACCGGTGAGAAACCCAAGATGCCAATCACGGAGCCCCAACTCCGCCTTGATGGGCTCGGCCAAGATAGACAGTATCTGGCGATCAATAAAATTGAATGTATAGACAATGGTCAGAACGACCAATAAGTAGGTTCGATAACGACGTTGGTTTTCCAAAATCTATTGCCTAACTTTGGCCGCCGAGGCCAGTATGGGTTCTTACCACAGTGCCTACGTCAATCAGTAGTAACCGACTCGCGCGGCTTTGTAACGTTTGCTGTCCGTTCGTTTTTTGGATCGAATCATGTCCGTCAACTCATCGCGTACTGAAGTGTAGGCTTTGTCCGAAAATAAATTGACTGTCTCGTCAGGATCGTTTTCTAAATCGTATAATTCACCGTCACCCGACAGCAAATCAAGTGCCAATTTGTGCGTCGGTGTTCGGGCCACTCTTAGTTCTACTTCCTTACCCAGACAGTAGCGGGTCGCATCAAGGTCCCATTCGCTGTAGGCGAAATCACGTGTTTCGGCATCACCGGTCAACAACGTATTCAAGCACAGTCCGTCGCTGTCGCCGTCCGGCGTACATCCGGCCCACCCGAGAATCGTTGGACAAATGTCAACCGATGAAACAGGTTCATCAATGATCGCACCGGGTACAATATTTGGACCGCTGGCCACGAGTGCGACCCGGTTCAAACCCTCATAAGAGATCGGATTCTGCATATACCAGCCGTGATCGCCCATCATAAAGCCGTGATCGGCGGTCACGATGATGTAGGTGTTCTCCAAGCTCCCTTGTTCGTCAAGCACCGCCAAAATTCTACCGATATTATGGTCCAACAATGCGATTTCGCCGTAGTAGTTTGCTAACGAGTATCGGATTTCCGTTTCAGACGACGGGGCCAAGCGCGTTAGACCGGCTTTGTTTTTATCATCCGGCACTCGTTCGTCATCATAGATTCGCGTCGGGTATTCCGCCGCCTTCTTGTGCCACCACGGTTTTCCGTCAAGCGACGAGTTTAGATTCGGCGGTAGTCGAACCTCATCGGGATGATGCATCGTGCTCCACGGTGACGGGCAGTCAAACGGCGGGTGCGGATCTGGAAACGAAACCCATAGACAGAAGGGCTGATCGTCGGAGTCTTTAATGAGTTCGATCGCCTTATCGCCGGTCCAAGACGAGGTGTGCCATACCGGGGGAAGCGCTGAGTTCCACGCGAGTGCTGCACCGATATCGGGCTCAAGCCGTGTCTTATGCAGTCGCAGCTTCTCATCACCATTCCCGTCTCGATAAAACCATCGCTCGTAGTGCTGGCCGATGGGTGCCTTGCCTGGCGGATGCATCAGATGCCCGTTCACGGCGAGCCGTACGCGCTGAAATCCCTTGTAAGGACCGGCCCAGTCGTCGTCGTAGCGCGACGGGAAGTCGAGATTGCCGGGGCTCCCTGTTGGCATGAAGGTGCGGCGACTCTCGAAGTGCGCTTTACCGACGAATCCGGTGAAATAGCCTGCTTTTCCCAGCACCTCCGCAAACCCGGTGGACGCCATTTCATCCGACAAATCAACTCCGTTGTCGTAAACGCCGTTCGAGAGTGGATTGAGTCCGGTTAGGATCGATGCCCGCGCCGCCTGACACATCGCATTAACCGACATGCACGTCGAAAAACGCGAACCCTGTCGCGACAGAGCATCAATGTGTGGCGTTCTGATCGATGGCGTCTCGAAACCGTAACACTCGGCTCTATGCGCATCACTAGTAATTAGGAGTATGTTGGGTTTCTTACTCATCAATTCGCTCGTCCTACACCAGAAACGTTTGTCAGATAGATTTTGGTCACGCTAATCGCTATCCAGATTTGTCGTGGCGCCTGGATGTTGATCGAACATCGTCAGTGGTGGATAGGCGTTGGGGTCGGAGATAACGTCGAGCAACGTCATATCGCTGTCGACCAGCGCCTGCTCAAGTCGCCGCGCCAGTTCATTCGGATCTTCGATGCGATGTGCTCGTACACCGCAGGCTCTGGCAATTTCAGCGTGGTTTACTGGTTCAAAATGACACGCCGACGTGTATCGACCAAACTTCACAGTCTCCGCGTCTTTTTGATATCCCAGCACGGCATTGTTCAAAACAATCAAAACAACTGCGATTCCCATTCGCCTGGCGGTTTCTAACTCGGCCCAACAGTGACCGAAGCCGCCATCGCCCACCAGGCAGATCACGGGTGCATTCGGATTGGCGAGCCTCGCCCCCAAGGCCATGGGGAAACCCCAGCCGAGGCCAGCGAGTCCACGGGGGGAGAGGAACCGCTGGCCGGCGGCATGGGATTGTAGGTAGGCATTGATCCAAACGGATGAGTAGCTGGCGTCCGCAACGACCGTCGTCTCCGTCGTCAATAGGGATTGGATTTCGTTCATGACGCGTTCCGGTCGAATCGGGCGGGCCGCCGATGTACGCACCGATTCAGATTCCGCTTGGTGTTGTGCCCTCGCCCTTGCAAGAATTGCTTCGATCGATGCACGGCTCGATGTTCGCTTTGAGAAATCGTGCTTGTCAAATTCGACAAGCAGCGCACACAGCGTGAGTTTCGCATCACCCACCAGGCGAAGTGCCTCGTAGGTTCGACCAACCTCATTGCCATCAATATCCAAGTGAATGATTCGCGCCGAGCTCGGGAACGTGCTCCAGGTGTCAGTGCCGTTCTGATTCGTTCGGTTGCCGATTAGAAACACGACATCGGCCTTGTCCAGCAGCGATCTAACATGCTTGCCTAACGATCGATCGCCCATCACGTTGCTTAGTGTGCCTACTGACAGCGCATGGCGTTCATCAACGGCACCCTTTCCCATCATAGTCGTCGCCACCGGCAAACTCGCTTTCTCTTGCAATTCGGAAAGCACGTTTGCGGCCTGGGATCCATGAATTCCGCCTCCCGCGATCACAATTGGGTTGTCCGCCGTCGACAGCCATTTAGCTGCCCTTGCGATTGCTTTTGGATTAGCGACGGAGCGATCCAACGGCCAATCGCCCAATTCAGCTGTTCGCGGGAATTGCGGTGCCGGTGCTACCTCGTTCAGAAGATCCGCGGGTAGCATCAGTGCAACCGGCCCGGGCCGACCGGTCGTCGCCGCGACAAACGCCATGTCGATGTAGTCTTCTACGCGGTTCGCCTCCCGCACGCATCGAACCCATTTTGTGCAGCCCGTAAAGAGTTGCAAATGGTCGAGGTCCTGAAATGCGTTTCTGTCTTCTTGTCCGCGACTGACTTCTTGAACCAGCGCAACGAGCGGCACGCTTGCTTTCAACGCCTCGGCGAGCGGCGCTACCAACAAAGTCGCGGCGGGCCCGTTCTGTGCCGTGACGACGCCGACCTTATTTGATCGTCGCGCATAACCGTCCGCCATTGCGCCTCCGGCGTTTTCCGTGCGGTACGTAATTTGCCGAATACCGAGGTCCTCGACCGATAAGATCAACGCAGATGGCAAACTTTGTCCAAATACGAATTCGACGCCATTGCGTTGCAATGCAATCGCTATTCGCTGCGAAACTGTATGCTCCTCCGCGCTAAGCGTACCGGGATTGGAATCTACTGGTTGCTGCATTGTTGTCACTTCGATCTCTTCTGGGTACATCGGTTGTTGTTCTTCCATATGGTCGCGAGTGAATACACCGCATCGACGAGTTGGTCGATGTGTGCTGTCGTCATTGCCGTTGAAATACAACCCAGACCTCCGGCCGCCAACATGATGCCGTTGGTCAACAAGTGGGCTTGAAGGTCTTGAAGCCGCCCTCTCTCTGCAGGATCGTGATAGTTGTCACGATTGTGTTTCGGTGTGAGCCTTTTTGGGTGCAGTCGGAACAAGGAACCGTGGCCTGTTACCGACATCGATACACCGGTCTCGTCAAAGACTTGTTGCAAACGGCCCCGCCCGCTGGCCCCCAGTTCTTCAAGCCGGTCGAACGCAATCTGATCTAACGCACGCATTGAGGCTATTCCGGCAACCATCGAGAGAGGGTTTGCCGAAAAGGTGCCGCCTTGCGGCACCTTGGCTGGACCGGACGAGTTATCAAACACGGACATCACGTCCGCACGACCGCCAACTGCGCCAATAGGGAGACCACCACCGATGATTTTTCCTAGTGTGACGAGATCGGGTGTTAATCCGATTCGAGCGGCGGCACCGGCGTAACCCTGACGAAAGTTCAGAACCTCGTCATCAATTAACAGAATGTCATTGTCTTGCGTAAACTCACGCAGCATCGAAAAGTACGACGGATCAATGTCCGTCATGCCGGCCCGACTGGGCATTACATCAATCAAGATGCCGGCGAGGTCAGCCGCATGTTGCCGCATTAGGTTTAGGGTTTCTTCATGGGCGTTTAGCGGCAGCACCAGTGTTTCTTGCAGTACCGATTCTGGAATGCCGGCATACGGTGCTACCGACAACGGCGCGTCCGCTCGCCCCCAATTTGACGGCGTACTGTTCTCGCTCACTTCTGCCCAATCGTAGCCACCGTGGTAGGCGTTCTCGAATTTCGCGATTTTGGATCGCCCCGTAAAAGCGCGCGCCGCTTTGATCGCAAACATCACGGCTTCAGTCCCGGTGTTAACAAATCGAATCTTGTCAATCGAGGGCACTCTCGCGCAAATAATCTCCGCAAGTTCGATTTCGCTGTTTGTCGGGTTTGAAAAGCACGTGCCCTTTGCCGCCTGCTCAATAATCGCGGCAACTACTGGGGGGTAAGCATGTCCATGAATCAGCGTTGTAAAATTATTCGCGAAATCGGTGTAGGAATTCCCATCCACATCCGTAACGCACGCGCCAGCCGCTGATGCCACGTAGACCGGGTGCGGATCGTTTGCAATCGTAGCTCGCGTAGTTCCGCCAGGAAATACGGTTTGCGCGCGCTGATAGATACGTCTGGACTGCGCATACTTATCTTGAATTGGGACTGCTATTCCGGACATCGTGCACCGACCCTATGAGTTTACTAGCCAAGCGTCTCTCGGCACCCGATAACGCGATGGGGCAGCACTAGGAGAGAGAAGCGAAACGGACGCTCGGTTGTAAATATGTATTGATCTGCGATGTTGAAATAACTCGTTATTCAGCTCACCGCTCATGCAGAGAATTTGGCACCGTTGCCCTATTCTGTCTACTCTCGATTCTTCACACGGGTATTCATTACGGGAATACCACAACCACACCGGGCCTGACGTATCGAGGCACGGTGATGCGCCGTTACAACCCTAGTTAGTGAAGATCCGTTTGATATTCCGATTACGGCGAGCACCGTGAGAAATCCATCGCCTCACAAAACGCACAAACCGAAAATAGTCGACTGCTCCACCGCCACGGCCCCAGTAATCATCGCCACACGTGTCCTCACATAAAGCCATTTGGCCATTGGCGCGCCACCGGAGAGACGGCAACAACCTCGCCCTCTGGGCAAAACCACTCGTTGGATTTCCTAAATCCCTTTTTGATGTTTGGGGTCAGAGCGCGCGGCGCTAACTACCGTCGATAACAGAATATTTATCTACGCTAATATGTCTCATAGACGGCAAATGGCCCCTTTTGATGCATTCACCTAAAAACCGACTTTCTGAGATCGTCCAGGACGCTAATTCGGCGTTGCCGGAATATCCTGAGCCCACCTCCGGCGATCGGCCGTCCTCGTCGCTTGAAGAGCGAAATCACGTGGCGGCCGCTTTGGCCGGTAATTCAGGGCGGGTTTTTGGGCGCGATTTGGACTTGCCGTCGTCGCTGGCCCGGATAGCCCGCCGCCGCGAGCAGGCCCTGCGGGCCCCGAAAAACACGCTAAAGGCCTGGCGCCATGACTGGCAGGTGTTTGTCGATTTTGTGGAGCAACACTCGGCGCCGTTTCGGCCCATCGACTGGCCTCGCGGGGCCTGGGTACCGATCCCGGCGCCACCGGAACTGGTCGCCGCGTTCATCGACTTCTATTCACCGCCGTCCGATGACCAGCTGGAACTGGGCGTCTCCTTATATAAGGCGGATGAGGTTCGCGCCGCCGCCACCGTGCGACGCTATCTGGCAACGATCGGCAAAGCGCATCGCATTCATGGCCTCGAGGATCCCACCAAGGACGAACTGGTGCGGGATTGTGCCAAGGCATTTTTCCGTGGCCGTGGTGAACAGGACCAGGCAGCCCCCATCCACTGGGAGGACGTGGCGGCATTCGCCGATCTGAACTGGTCTGATGTCGATCGGTTCTTGGCGTCAACGAATGACGAGGTCACCGCCGACCAGGTGCGCACCGCGCTGCGTGGTGAAAAACAACTGCGGCGAGCCCAAGCGCTGTTGCTGGTTGCCTACAACAGCATGGCACGACGTGAGGAACTCGTGGCTCTGAATCTCGAGGACGTTGAATTTAACAAGGACGGTGACGGCAATGCCACTATTCGCAAAAGCAAAACCGATCAAGCCGGTGAGGGTCAGGTGCGGTACCTGTCGATGCACGCGGTAACGGCTATACGAGAATGGTTGCGTGTCGCCGGCATCACCACGGGGCCGTTGTTTGCGCAGTTTCAGCGCAATGGTCAAGTGCGCCTGAAAGACCCAGCCGCAAAGCGAGTCCGTAAGGGCGAGCTACCCGCCCTGCTCGATCACGGCAAGCGCATGTCGGAGAACGAAGTGAATCGCACGTTCAAAGCGGCGATGCGACTGATCGGAAAGCCGTCGGCGGAAGTAGCTAAGGTATCGGGCCACTCCACGCGGGTCGGCGCCGCACAGGATCTGCGCGACAGCGGCATGACGTTGGTGGAGCTCATGAACAGCGGGGGCTGGAAAGATGCAAAAATGCCGGCGCGCTATTCACGAAAACAAGGGGCGAAGCGCTCTGGTATGGCTAAGATGATGAAGATGAAACAACATGACCAAGATGGTCAGTAACGTCAGTCAAAGGGACGGAGTTGAAGCTGCTTGAGGTTCGTCGGCCAAAAATGTATTTCGATATCAATGGTTCCATTGTCATTTTCTCTGGCAACGCCGATCCTATTATCTGCCCGACTCGGTACACCGAATGTGGGACTAAATTCAATGGACGCATAGATACCGTAGCGGCTAAGCGACTTCTTACGTTTGCCTTTGGATGGTTGATTCATTTTCCGAGCTCGGATGAGTTCCTATTGGTACGTCTTGACCGATATTGGCGCATGCTCAGAATCAATTTCTGGATACAGTGGCGCGCGGCTGACGTCGAATAGTCCTGGCTTGTACGCACCAATACCGATGCTGTCGACCTTCAGCGGCGTCGCAATTCCGTCAAAAGATAACTGAAAATGGTTGCCTGACTTAACCACCACGAAGTCAAAAGATTCGATATCGAGGCCCGCCGATTTGAAAAACATCACATCCTGCGAATAACCGGGTCGTTCGGTGGCGATCACGACAGAATTTTCTGTCGCAATAACGGCAGTGCTTCCGTGGCAGGTCTTCTGGCCGGCGAGAAAAGGTCCTTGCAGGGTATATTGTCCGTCGGTCAGTGCCAGCACCTCACCTTCTATGTTTAATCCACCAAAAAGAGGGTTAATGGCTCCTCCGATGCGCAACGAAACCTTCTGCCCGACGCCAGCCGCTGCCGCCGCTTCTACGGCCTCTGGATCGACCACCGGAACCGCCGCCCGTAGGGTGTGCGGGCTGTTGGTCAGGTTTTTGAGTATTTCAACGCTATCGCCGGTAGCGCCGCCGAGCACTCTATCACCATAATCAGAGACAACAAACGGACGCTGTTCTGGCTCGTTCGAAATCAGTTGCAACGCGTTATCGATGGACGGAAAGTGATTAATGAATTCGGACCGGCGCTCCCACATTTCACCCGCTATTTGCTGGCAAATGGTCTCTGCAGCATGTTGAGAACCGTCGGTGATTGCGATTACAACCTGTGCCATATCCGGGACGTCGAGTGTCGGTTGCACATTGAAAATTGATAGGTCCAACGCTCCGGGTATATCCCGCAACCACGCTCGTGCCGCCGCGTGCACGTCAAGTAATGGTCCCTGTCCTGTTTCCGTGTTGCCTTGCAATAACATTGATAGTCGCGCCACGACTGTGGTCGGTTTAATCGATCCGCGTGCAATCTGGACGGCGAGCTTGCTAGCTGTTACACCTGTTTCAAAATAGTCAGAATGTGGGTTGTGTTTGCACGCCGTTACGATATTGGCATTGACCAACATCTTCTCCGTGACGTTTGCGTGAAGATCCAGCCCGATGGCGATTATTGAGTTGGCACCGACGATTTTCCTGAGCCGCACCAAAAGGTCACCCTCGGGATCGTCGGAGTCCTCTGTAAGCATCGATCCGTGCAAATCAAGAACGATCAGCTCCGGTAACTCATTCGCAGTCGTAACTAAAATTTCCTTTACAAATGACTCGTAGAGATCACTTCTGACCGGCCCACCAGGCCTCGCACTTGCTGCAATTGTAGGAATTATTTCGATGCGATCACGCCTTAGCTGATTGATAATGCCTCCAAGTACGCTGCCGCGATCCCGATCGGCGCCCAGAAGGCTGTCGCCACGACGCACCGAGAAATCGGCGAGAGTCGTCGTTATAGGATTGAAGCTGTTGCCTTCTTGTCGCAGCTGTGCGATCAGCGCTCGCATGTCAATTACCACGCACCATCAACGTCATCACTCTACGGGTTACGGTTCGTTTCGAAACTGGTTTTTTCGACCGGTATAGTACTATGGGCCGTGCCTTCGGACTTAGCGGCCCTGGCCGCGTACACCAACAATCCGGCGGCGATAGGAATGGCCACTGCCGGTATCAGCGCCATTGAGTAGTCGATGGCGTTTTCGTCGTCAAACACGAAGTCAGTCAGGAACGCTACTGCGGTTGGTCCCAACGTTAGGCCAATAATATTGACGGTAAAGATATAAAACGCCGTCAACTGTCCACGCAGTCGATTGGGGCATGAGTACTGCAGTATTGTCGGCGGCATCACGAGAAACGCGGTTTTTGCAAATATACCGATTGCAAAGATTGATAGTGCGAGTACTGGACCCGGCGCCAGTGGTGCGACACCGAGCGTAATAACCGCGGCGGCGCTTCCGCCGGCAAGGAACAACGAAGGGGATAGTGTTTTCGCGGCGCTGATTTTATCCATGATCCAGCCACCGACTAACGGTCCGGAGACAGCTGCGACCAAATTCACCGATCCATACATGATACCGATATCGCGAATATTCCAATCGTATTTTCTGAGGAACAAGGTGGGAGTCCATGCATACGAGCCATAGGTCACCATGGAGACGAATCCCGCCGCTACGAACAAGGGCCCAAACAACCGTATATGCTGCCTGACGTATGCCAGTACTTCACGAAATGGAACCGACTCTCTGTCGACGGTGTCATCGCCAGCGATTAACGCTCGGCGCTGGGGCTCTCTCACAGTCAACGCTATGACCGCGGCGAGGAGGAGTCCTGGAAGACCGACCGCGATAAAGGTAAGTTGCCAAGGCTTTAGGCTACCGACCAATGGGAACTCGAATGGCCCGTGTGCTTCCAACATGCCAATTACCAGACCACCAACAATAATGGCAATGCCTCCGCCGAGGAAACCGCCCATGACGTAGATGGAATTGGCCCGACCGAGCTTATTGCGCGGAAATAGGTCGGCAATAATCGAGTACGCCGCCGGCGACAGAGCGGCCTCTCCAACTCCGACGCCGATTCGAAAAAGAAACAATTGAAAATACGACCGCGCCAATCCGCAAGCGGCTGTTAGTAGACTCCATAAGGTGACACCAACAACAACAATAACTTTTCGACTCTTTCGATCAGCGAGTCGTCCAATGGGAATGCCGGCGATGGCATAAAAGACTGCAAATGCAAAACCCTGTAACAAACTAATCTGTGTGTCACTGATCTGTAGATCGGCCTTCATCGGCTCAACCAGCAGCGCGATAATCATGCGATCTATGTACGAAAAAACGTAGGCGGTCGCCAGTAACGCGACCACGTACCACGCGTATCGCTCAGAGCGCCGCTCCTCCGATACGGACGTCATCGGCGAACCCTTAGCGGGCCCGACGATGGGGTAGGCAAACGATTACGACGCATTGCTATCTCCACGTGGTTGTTCGTCGTATGCTGCAAGGGATTCGCGGATATCGGACGACACATCAAAACGCGCCAGATTGTCTGACTCCTGGTGCCATGCGGCGATTTCGTTCGCGGTCGTCCACCAAACGTCGTCGAACTGGGAACGCTCAAGCAGGCGCTCCCAAAATGCGATTCGTTGTCCCCGACCCGATATCCAAGGATGCGCGGTTGTCATGAATAGTCCCCCGTAACGCCGTGTCATCTCGAATTCGTCCATCAAACCCTCTAACACCGGGCCAGGTGCCTGAGGCGGCCAACGATCGATGGGCCCACGGTACCGAAAGTAGACGACGTCGTCCGCTAGCCACTGAACCGGTAATTCAGTCACGCCATCGATCGAGTACGGGTGATCAAAACCCATAAGTGAGCTGTCGTAGCGGAGACCGCGCGCAGCAATCGTCGCCAACATTGTCGGTGTCATCTCCCATGCAGGGGAGCGAAATCCTTGCGGTACCTGGCCGACTTGCTGAGCAAAGATGTCCAGTGAGCGGTCCAAGGCTTCGGTGAAGTCAGCGTCAGTGCATTGTGTTGGCACCTCGTGAAAATATCCGTGAAGCCCAACTTCGTGACCGCGATCAACCAGCATGGGCAATATCCATGGATAGGCTTTGGCGACATAGCCAGGCACAAAGAAACTGCCCTTAATGTTGAAGGTGTCGAGCATGTCGGTCAGTCGGTGCAACCCTTGTCGGGGTCCAAATCGCCGTTGCTCAAGCTCACTGAGCAGCGGTGGAACACCTTCGCGCATGCGCCACAAGTAAGGCGACTCGGCATCGACGTCGATCGAGAAGCACGCAGCGCAGTTTTTTCCTTCTGGCCATTCGTATCGCGTATCGTTGCCAGTCATGTTATTTCATCCCCCAGGTCGTCAGCAGATTCGGTGCTTCAAACTGTCGAGCAAATTATGCCGGATACTGACTCATCCGATCATGGTTCATCCGAAATTTGGCCGATGTATTTGCATTGAATCTAACCCGTTTCCAACAATGACGCATGGACGGTCACCCAACATCGCTGACCGTCCATGCAATTTCAGCGGGGGGAACGCTAAAATGTTTTGGTCGCTTTTAGGAACACACGTCGGCCTATAGGATCTTGGAGCTGTTCCACAAAAGTCGAAGCATCGGTCACTTCATCCGCCAATTCGTCGAAAAGGTTTACGAACCCGATAGCAACGCTGACTTGTGGTCCCTCAAAGAAATAGCCGTATTGCACGTCGAGAATGAATTGCGACTCTGCAAATTCGGTGACACGCGCGTCGTTCACGACCTCATCATAAAAGCGAAGAAAGCCTGACGCCGAGTGATTGCCGAGCGCCCATTGCAAGGATGCGGTGCCCTTCCATTGGGGCAGCGTCGTTCCGAAATTATCGTCATTGACGCGCCCTATCCCGTCCACAGTAGCGCCGCCGCTAATTGCTTGTAAGTCGTAGGTGGTCGTGTAGCCGACGTCGATTGCGGCGGTGAAGTCGCCTCCACGCCCGCCGCCAAAATCGTACGATGCGCTCAGATCTATGCCGTCGATTTCCAGTGAAGATGCATTGAAGAAGGGCGTATTCACGGCGAGGATCTCGCCGGTCACTGGGTCACGGGTAATATTGGGATCGTTTGGATTCGCGTTAACGAGTCCCTGGGCCGAGGGTGAAGACAGCAGGCCGTCGAATTCAAAATGCCAGTAGTCAACACTGATGCGGAATGCCTCAGTTGCATCGAACGTTGCGCCAATGTTGTAAGAGTCAGACTCCTGTGGCTCCAATGACGTGCTGCCCACAATGGAGGTAGGAACGACGACTGTCTGGCCGTCCAACGGATCGGTTACGGCACGATTGACGGTGCTAATGCCAAACCGTTGAGACAGTGAGGGTGACAAGAACGACGTTGCGTAGGAAGCCCGTAAGGAGACAGCATCGGTTGGTCTGTAGGACAACGACACCTTTGGGTCAGTGCTGTTGAAGTCGCCGTCGGTGTCTTCGTAGCGCACCGCGGCACTGAGATCGAGATTGTCTGCGAGAGGAACCGCAACTTCAGCGAAAAACGCGATGACATCGCTTTCGCCGCTAAAATCGTCGGCAATTCGCTGAAAGGACAGCGCGCCGATGTTGTTAAGGTCGCTGACGTCGAACTCAAGTCGCTCAACGCGATACTGTGCGCCAACGGCCAAACCCAACGCGCCGCTTGGCATGTCTAGAAGATCGCCTGACACAACGACATCAGCGGTTGTTAGCTCGGTCTTGGCCGTGTCAGTGGAGAGCGTGTTAAATGAATCGACGAGCCCCGGGGAGTTCGGCATGGTGGTCAACTTGGTGCCGAATGGGTTGTAGCACTCAGTACCCGATAGGCCACCTTCGCAGTTTAGTGCGTCCTGCAGAATGCTCGCAACCGCGTCCCAGCGTCGTCGAATTGTATCCGACTGTGCGTGAACCGCCGCCACATTCCATGCCCATCGATCATTAAAGTCGCCATTCAATTCGCCGGCGAGACGAAACGTTGTTTCCTCGCCGTGCTGATCGGCCGGCCCAAAGGTCGGGCGGAAACGAGGGGACACATCTTCATTGAATGCAATTCCACTCGTTGGATCGGTTGGGTTCGCAGCAAGAATCACCACACCAGTCGCATCGCGGTCCGCTACTCCATCGCTGTCGCTGTCCTGAGCGAACAGTGCCGCGCCGTTCGCATCAACAGCACGGTACGTGTTAGCCGGATGTTCGCCAGGGACGATCGGTGTGAAGCGCGCAATCGGTGTTGATCCTGGACTTGACGTCCAAGTGTCAACGTTGGCAAAGCCAAACTCGCCAGTGAAATCAATTCCGCTGTCAAACTCGACCTTATATCGTGCCATCGCATTTAGTCTTTCCTCCTCTTTCGAAATACTAAACTGCGGTATGAAACCAAATCGGCATTGCACGCCCGAGATAAAATGCAGTGGCGTGCTCGCGCACGCGGGATCGGCGACACGTGTGGTCGTACCGGTGAGCAAGCCACCAGCATCGCGTAGTGGTACGTTGACGTTGGGCACAAAAGGGAATGACGAAATAACCCCGGCATTGGAATTGGGCTGATATTGGTCAGGTCGTTCGCCGAACCTCAATGGTGAAATCTTCACCATTTCTACTCCGGCCACGAACGATGTCGAGTCGGTTTGTGAACCCCACAATCCGCCGATACTGTAGCTAGACCAGTCGAAGCTGTCTGTTGTACCGCGCGAATCGAGGCTAAGTTCAAAACCTTCAAAGTCGTCTTTCGTCAAGAAATTAGCGACGCCGGCAACGGCGTCCGTTCCGTAAATAGCGGAAGCGCCATCCCGCAACACTTCGATCCGCTCGACCATGTTACTTGGCACCAGAGTATTGAGGTTGGTGCGCCCGTCAGGCGTAAAACCCATGCGCGCTTGGCGCCTACCGTTGACCAATACTAGTGTTGCCGCCGGTCCGAGTCCGCGTAGGTTGATCGTTCCGCCGCCAGTCTCGCCACTGGGTTCATTCTGGGAAACGGTTGTAAACGCCCCGAAATTAAAAGGGATCGATTGCGTGATATCTGTCATCTTGCCGCCCGGCGCGCGAACCTTGAAATCGTCTTCGCCGAGCGCTGTGACGGGTGAGCCGGCATCATCAAACGAGCGGCGCGTGAGATAGCTGCCGGTCACCACGATTTCCTCAAGTTCGGCCGCATCGTCAGCATCCTGTGCCATTGCGGTTGCTCCCCCGAGCCCTGCCGTTGTGAGAGTTAGAAAGCATAAGAAACGTTTAACATTCATCTTCAATCTCCTGCGACCGAGCGCATCTTGTATGGATTTATCTTGTTAGGTGTTTGTTGTAACAAATAACATACATGAATGTCAAAGTATTGTCCTGAACGGGAGCCGTTCGTCCCTCTCAGCAGTCCTCCAGCGGCACTCGCGGCGTTGCATCCACGCAACCGGGCTACTAAACGAGCTTCGGCCGCGAGATCCGACCGTAGGCCTAATAGTCGAGTTTTCCCTCAAATAGACTCACTGGCGGATAGGCGTCTGGGTCCGTAATGACATCCAACAAGACAGTTCCTTGCGTCGATGGCTTGAGCGCCTGCCGTAGTTTCTCTTTGAGGATGGCCGGATCCTCGATTCGGTGAGCCACGATTCCGCAGGCAGCCGCGATGGCAGCATGGTCCACGCTCGTGAAATGACATGCCGATGTATAGCGACCAAACTTGACCGTTTCCGCTTCTTTTTGAAATCCCAGCACGCTGTTATTCAGGACAAGCAGGATCACGGATATTCCCATTCGCCGCGCCGTTTCGAGCTCTGACCAACAGTGACCAAATCCGCCGTCGCCAACCAAACAAACAACCGGCCGGTTGGGATTCGCCACTTTGGCTCCCAGCGCCATTGGAAATCCCCAACCGAGACCGGCCAACCCTCGCGGAGCGATAAAGCGCATGCCGGGCGCTAGTGAGTCCAAATACGAGGTGATCCATACGGAGGAGTAGCTGGCGTCGGCGACAACGATGGTCTCGGGCGTCAGCAGGGGCTGCAACTCATGCATAATCCGCTCTGGCCGGATCGGCACCTGCTCTGACAACCGAACTTCTTTGGTTAGCTCGACGCGATCCGCTTTGGCACGCGCAATTCGTTGCTCCAACAGCGACCTTTTGTTCACACGTTGGGTGACATCGAGATTGCTTATGCTGCGAATTAGGGCCTGCAATGTCAGACGTGCGTCCCCCACCATTCTCACCGACTCGTAGGTCCTACCAGCCTCCTCGCCGTCGATGTCGAGATGCACCACAGTCGCGTCTTGCGGAAGAATCGACCAGTTATCGGTTCCGTTTTGATTCGTTCGCGTACCGACTAACAGAATAAGGTCGCTTTGTTCCAACAACTCCTTGGTGTGAAACGCGAGAGACCGTGTGCCGTTTACGTTGCCAATGAGACCCATCGTCAGTGGGTGGCCGTCGTCAACAATTCCCTTTCCCATAACGGTGTAGGCGACCGGTATATGAAATTGTTCCTGCAACGTGCTTATCGTATCCGAGGCCTGAGATGCGTGAGCTCCGCCGCCGGCGATGACAATGGGATATTTGGCATCCACGAGCAATCGAGCGACGATACTGACAGTTGCTGGATCAGCGACCGTTCGGTCGATGGGCCAGGTACCGAGCGCATTGATCCGCTGAAACGGTGCGGCGGAAGGAATTTCCCTGAGCATGTCGGCGGGCAGCAATAACACTGCAGGACCCGGACGGCCGGAAGCGGCGACAGCAAACGCTTGGTCAACGTACTCCTCAACCCTCGCGCCGTCATTGACGCGGCGAACCCATTTGGCGCTGCCGCTGAACAGAGCGATGTGATCCAAGTCCTGAAAGGCGTTTCGATCGACGGTCGGGCGCTCGACGTCCTGCACTAGAGCGACGATGGGAATACTCGACTTCAGCGCCTCCGCCAGAGGGGGTACAAGCAACGTCGCGGCCGGCCCATTTTGTGCCGTAACCACACCGACTTTACCAGACGTGCGCGAATAGCCATCGGCCATCGCGCCGCCAGCATTCTCCGTGCGATACACAATCTGGCGAATACCCAAGTCTTCCGCCGCCAGCACTAGTGCAGACGGTAGACTTTGACCAAAGAAAGACGTTACGCCGTGGCGCTTTAACGATGTTGCAATGCGTTGCGCAGCGGTTTGGCGCTCGCTAGATTCGGTGGGCATCCCGATATTCCTTGGTTTTTTTAGAGGGTTTGGGCGAACGTGTAAACGGCATCTACGACGTGTTCAACGTCATCAAGTGTCATAGAGGTTGATAAGGAACCCGTTCCGTGGCGTGGCAAGTTCACACCGCTTCGCATCAACGAGCGACAAAAAGCGGACATCAATGAAGCCTGTTGCGGATCCATGACAGCTTCACGGTACGACGAGGGTGGTTCGGGCCGAGCGTGCACTCTAAACAGTGACGCTTGTCCGCTGATCGACATTGGCAGCTTTGTGTCAACGATAGCTCGCGTCAATCGGGTGCGAATGTGTTCTCCCAACTCTTCAAGATGCCGGAACGCAGCCGCGTCGAGAGCCCGCATACTTGCCGCGCCGGCCACCATTGACAATGGGTTGGCGGAAAATGTGCCGCCTTGGGGAACTAGTGCCCGATCATCGCTGTTGTCGAAAACCGACATGAACGTTTCAGCACCGCCAATCGCACCGATTGGCAGGCCGCCGCCAATAATCTTGCCGAGTGTCACCAGATCGGGGACGACGCCAAACCGGGCTGAGGCGCCCTCGTAGGATTGACGGAAATTCAGAACTTCATCGCTAATCAAGAGTGCGCCATTGTCTGTGCAAAAATTCCGGAGCATGTCCAGGTAATCCGTGTCAGCGGCGACTAGCCCGGCCCGGCTTGGCATCAGGTCGATCAAAACGCAAGCCAACTCGCGCGCATTCGCATTGAGGATTGCTCGGGATCGATTCAGGTCGTTCAAGGGCAGGACAACCACCTCATCGAGGACCGACTGAGGCGTGCCCCGATAGTAAGGGACCGAAGCTGGATCGGAATCGCCCCAGTTATCTGCGGAGCTATCCTCGCTGACCTCGGCCCAATCGTAGCCGCCGTGGTATGCGCCCTCGAATTTCGCTACCTTAACTTTGCCTGTAAAGGCGCGAGCCGCCTTGATTGCGAACATGACTGCCTCAGTGCCTGTGTTAACAAATCGAATCTGTTCGATGCTCGGTACGCGCGCACATATGATTTCGGCAAGTTCGATTTCATTGATCGTTGGGTTGGCAAAACAGGTGCCAGATTCAAATTGGGCGGTTAACGCATCCACCACGGGCTGAAACGCGTGCCCATGAATCAGCGTTGTGAAATTGTTGTTTAGGTCAAGAAACCGATTACCGTCAACATCGAAGAGCCAGGGACCTTCGCCACGCGCGGCATATATTGGGATCGGATCACGCGAAATAGTCGACCGTGTTGTGCCACCTGGAAAAACCGCACTGGCTCGTTTAAACGCGGCCTCCGACGCAGCGTGGGCGCGCGTCGTCTTGGCCATAGCCATTATCGGTTTGGTGCTCTTGGTCATTTTCGCGGCTCATCGGCAGTGAATTAACATCGCGATGCCCCCCTGGGTGCACCGCGCGATGAGCAATTTATATCTAATTTTGTTATTTGATGCAACAAATCTCTTGCGGCATCTATCCGCTTTTTTGGGCTTCCGTGAGGCGGCTCAGTGTGTCGAACCCGTCCCGAATGTCTTTTTCCATTGCGGCACGTACGGTCTCCGGCTCGCCACGCCGTAACCCACGGATTGCCTCCGTATGGTTCGATATTCCCTGACGGTGCTCATAAAAATCCGGATACAGGAGATTCAGGGACGGTCCAATTCGAAGCCACAGGGACTCGATGATTTTCGTGAGTCGAGGCATGCCAGCGGTGCGATAGATCGTAAAGTGGAAAACCTCGTTGTTTGCTAGCACTTCGGGATAATTCTTGTCGTTCATCGCGTCGTTGAGCGAGTTCTGAACATGCTCCAGCTGTTCAATGGCTGCCGTGTTGAAATGCGGCGTAGCCGCCTGCGCTGCCAACCCCTCCAAAGACAATCTAATCTTGGTGATCTCCTGGAGAACTTCCGCATTAAGCGGCGGCACGATGACGGTCTTTGCACTTTTCGACTCAAGAGCTCCTTCTGCAATGAGCCGCCCAATCGCTTCCCTCGCGGGTGTGACGCTGACATCCAAGGCCTTTGCTACGTCCCGAACAGTAACCTTTTGATTTGGCTTAAAGCTCCCCGTCATTATGGCCCTGGTCAATCGCTCATACGCGTGCTCGCCAAGGGTTTTCTCCCGATTGATTGGTTCTAGCAAAATACGACCTTCCCCTAAAATATGCCGAGTATCGTGAAACCATCTCTCCAAGTCGGCCTAATACTTGTCGACGTCGCAGGCCCAGTCGTGGTATTTGTAATAACAAAATTGACTCGAGGCATGATTTCATGACCTTTACTAAGCAAAACATGGATCTTGAGGCCACTACGAACCAGCCAAATATCAAATAACAGTAACAGTAAGGCGCAACTTGGTCCATTCGTCGGTGCGATTATGTGAATAAAAAAGTGGATAAACACAAAGTTGCCGTCGTGACCGGCGGAGCATCGGGAATCGGATTCGAAATCGTGACGAAGTTTCTAGAGGACGGCTTTCGCGTCGCGTTTTTTAGCAGTACGACTGACAAAGTTATCGCCGCAGAAACCGCACTCAAACAACGTTTCGACCCAGATAGATTACTGGCTGCATCGCTCGACATTGTCGACCTGATCGCGCTGGATGCGTTCTGGACGCGCTTAATTGAAACATGGGGCGGTGCGAGCGTCTTGGTCAATAACGCCGGGATTTCACCCAAGCGTCACGGAATGCGCATTCCTTTCCATAACATACCAATTGATGAATGGAACCGCGTTATTAGTGTCAATCTAACCGGTGCATTTCGGTGTTCTCAAAGGGCAATTCCGGCGATGGTCAAACGCGGTTACGGCCGGATTGCGATGATTGGGTCACTGGCCGGGCGGGCGCCGCCGCGACTCGCTGGATCCAGTTACGTCGCCAGCAAAGGCGGCCTTACTGCGTTGGTGAAATCAATAGTCGCCGAGTATTCATCTGACGGAATCACAGCAAATACCGTTTGTCCCGGTTCGATTGCGACTGAAATGATGGGCGATCCGGATTCGAAACAGAACGCGGCCGCACTTGCACGAATTCCGATCGGTCGCCTGGGGTCCGGAAGGGAGATTGCGGAGATCGTCAAGTTCCTCTGCTCAAGTGAGGGCGCATTCGTTACAGGAGCTTCAATAGACGCGAATGGCGGTGAATACACGGCGCCGTAGGTTTCGTGAGCCAGGTCCAGCCTTCGGGACAACGCCCCACTCTTGTCGCTTTTTTTGAATACAAATCCAAACAGCATACTAAGGATGCGATATGTACCTTAAAGATACTTCTTTGCTAATTGAGAAAGCCCACCTTGCCGGGGAGTGGCTTGATGCGGATCGCAATGAAACTTACTCCGTAACGAACCCTGCCACAGGTGAGGTGATCGCGAACGTAGCCCATTGTGGCGCCGCCGAAACGCGGCGCGCCATCGACGCTGCGGAGAAAGCGCAAATCGCTTGGCGAAACACCACCGCGGCGGAACGAGCACGCTTGTTACGTCTGTGGGGCGAATTGATAATTTACAATCAGGAAGACCTCGCCCAGATACTGACCGCCGAGCAAGGTAAGCCACTGGCCGAAGCGCGTAGCGAGATCGCCTACGGAGCCGGATTCGTGGAGTGGTTCGCCGAAGAAGCCAAACGTATTTATGGCGACACAATACCGCAGCCGTCTAATGACAAACGTTTGGTCTGCATTAAGCAACCCATTGGGGTCGTCGCCTGTATTACGCCGTGGAATTTCCCCAATGCCATGCTGATGCGAAAGATTGCACCCGCTCTAGCGAGCGGCTGCACGGTTGTCTGCAAACCGGCCAACTTCACGCCGTTGTCGGCACACGCAGTTGTCGAGCTCGCGAAACGCGCCGGCATCCCACCTGGCGTTATCAATATTGTCAGCGGCAATACCGCGGAAATCGGTCATGAGCTAAGCTCGAATCCTATTGTTCGAAAACTCACGTTCACCGGGTCCACGCCTGTCGGTAAGCAACTGATCGCGCAGTGCGCAACGACAGTGAAGCGAACATCAATGGAACTGGGCGGCAATGCTCCGTTCATCGTCTTCGAGGATGCTGACCTAGATGCGGCCGTCGCGGGCACGATGGCAAGCAAGTTTCGTAATGCTGGCCAAACCTGCGTGTGTTCGAATCGGATTCTGGTACAGGAGAGCGTGTATGCTGCGTTCGCCTCGAAACTGGCGGAGGCGGTATCGGCGCTAAAGATCGGCAATGGCGCCGATGAGAAGACGACTATCGGTCCACTCATTTCTGAGCACGCAGCGAACGACGTGCGCGCTTTCATTGAGGATGCCGTAAACCATGGCGCCACTATCCTCACTGGTGGTAGCGCGTCCACTGCAGATACTTCATTCGTTGCACCAACCGTACTCACCGATGTAACCACGGATATGCGCGTATTTCGTGAGGAAATATTTGGTCCCGTCGCCCCACTGCTAAAATTCACGACGGAAGAGGAGGCAATCTCAATGGCCAATGACACCGAGTACGGACTGGCCTGTTATTTCTTCACACGCGATATCGGTCGTGTATGGCGCGTCGCAGAAGCACTGGAGTACGGCATCGTTGGTATAAATGATGGTGTCCCCTCGAACCCGATGGCACCTTTCGGTGGCATGAAGGAATCCGGCCAGGGCCGCGAAGGTTCCAAGTACGGACTCGACGACTACCTGGAAATCAAGTACCTGTGCATGGGCGGTATCGACCGAGGACCAAACTCGCCTGTTAACTGGTAGAGGCTAGCCTTTTGTTGGTCATTCGGAGACGTATCTGTTCGATTTCAAATAGTAGTTTTGCCCAGCCCCCAATGACATAGAAGCGAGAACCGGAATTTTGCCATCGCGTACATCGATTAGAGACAAAGTAACTGACTAACTTCTGTGCATTAGTTAGTGAGTCCGGCCGTCCACTAACGAGAAGCAATGTTATCGATAGTTGAGATGAATACTGAGAGATCTTGTGTGCTAGTCAGATGCCGAGCAGGCGCTTGTGGTCCCGCCGCAATTGCTATCCCACAGCCACCAATCCAGCCAATAGAAACGCGAGCGTCAGGCCGTTGAAGCGGTCTTCGAACATTCCGCGAATCGGCTTTGGCCGGATCTGAGTCTTCTTCACCCTTGAGCCAGAACGCGAACCAGTCGACGCTTCCGCCGGAAGAGGCCATCACCAAATCCGGATTGATGTTTACGTGATGGCCTTGAGGATAGAGAATATACTCAACCGGTTTATTGAGACGTTTCAAGAGTGCGTATTAATCCCAATAATGCCCCGAATAATTGATGCCTTCCATGTATTTTTCAATCCGCAGCGGCGTTTTTACTTTGTCCAGATTATTCGAATACAGGAGCGGCGAATTGAGCGTGCCCTGAACATCGCCGACTTTGTTGCCGAGCAATTTTTCGAGATACCCCATATCCCCCCTGGAGCCAAATAGGCGAATGTATCCGAAAAAGCTGGCGTCGATAAGAGTACCAATAGAAGGCGCTGACCATATAAGTTCATGGTCAGCAACTTGTACAAGGATTGGGATATCAATTTGACTGGCGTGGAACTCCGGAGAAAATTGTTGCCAGCGATCATCGGTACCGGCACCAGGAGGACCTACCTGCTTTTACCGTCTCCGCTAAATAATCGCTACGTATGTTCCATTTGCTTGAAGACGGACACAACTCTCAATGAGGATCGAGTTGCCAATTGAGTCGTGTTGGAACGCATTGGAAACTATGCCCTATTTCTTGCTCTTGATAGATTCTGATATCTTAAGCGATTGCTTGACAACCGCTCTACAATACGTGCAATTGCAGAATGGGGCCGTATTGATTCAATCCATTGAATCGTCGAGGTCGCTCGCTAGTTCCAGCGCGGCTGCTTCAGCCGCAGCCTTTCCTTCCTTGGTGTCCAGCCATGCATCGGCTGCTTTCCGGCGTGATGCCTTTTCCTTACGCCACTGACGCGCCCTATTCGCCGCGATCTCGCTCTTCGCCTGCTGATCGCGCATCGTGCGCCAACGCTGATATTGCTCAGCTTTACGGGGGTCCGGGTCCTCTTCTCCCTTAAGCCAAAAGGCGAACCAATCGACGCTTCCCCCCATCGAATCGACACGCACTCTTGGGCTTATAGGTATATGGTTAGCCTTGGGAAAGAGTACCAGTTCAACTGGTTTGTGCATACGGCGTAGCAGAACGTACTGCTCCCACCAATGCCCTGCATAGTTTACGTTGTGCAAATAATATTCCATCCGAATTGGAGTTTTGATCCTATCCAGATTGAACGTTGTCGTACGGGATGCCAGCTCCAATAGCGAATCGCCCCACGGCATGAAATCTCCATGAATCTTTTCTACTCTCCGCATGCCTGGGGCACCCAGTCCATAAAGCTGAGAAAGATAGCCCAAGCCAAGAGAAGATGCGTCTGTGACTATCGCTGCGGCAAATTCATAGTCGGAAAATAAAATCGTATCATCCACATAATAACCGGAGCGGCTGTATCCTAAAATTCCGACTTTGTGCCGATCGATCAATTCCATGCGGTCCAACTTGTCAATAGCTGATTCAATACCCTGCCTGTGCGCCACCAGTTCGGCCGGTGTTCCTGCAATCGCCATATCAATATTTTTTACTTGACCAATTCTAATAACTTGAAGGACTAGCATGTCACTATTTGCCAACGCTTGGGCAGCGAATGAGCCAACCGGCAACGTACCATCCATTGTGAACTGATTTTCGCGAAGACCTCGGGTTTGAATTACAAGTGGATACTTCCTGTCACGTTCGAATTTGGGCGGATAAAATAGCCGTCCCTGCCATCC
Source organism: Woeseiaceae bacterium (assembly GCA_021773035.1). GTDB lineage: Bacteria > Pseudomonadota > Gammaproteobacteria > Steroidobacterales > Woeseiaceae > UBA1847. The sequence goes on along the minus strand of JAJFKU010000062.1, from coordinate 31,994 downwards.
CCGCGATTCGACATCGGTCCAGTGTAATCTCTCCACTTTTCCGAATGTCAGATCCCTGAATTGCGGATTCAGATCCGTGATAATCCTTCCAGTTCCGGTCTTTGTGTCAATCGCAAACACTTCTGGTGCTGTGCTCATATCTTCCCGAATGGATAACAGCAGTCGCGGCACGACAGTTTCATGTTCTATTCTTAGGCCGGCAAGCGAAACCCAACGACCATTAATATTTTCATATGACTTTGTGAGTTCGTTTTCTTCCAGTGCCTCCATCTGCATTCCAATTGCAATACTTTTCTGGAAGCTGATCGTTAGCAACCCATCAGCATTCATTGACAATCTATTGAAAGTGGTTGGCGCACTTTGAAAGCTCGCCCCTTGAACGATTGGCACTGCTAGATCTTCAATTCGCGTAATCTCCGCTGTGCGGACATCGTACTCGGCAATAGCTGGGGACTCTCGGCGCCTCTGCCACTCTGAAGCGCTGGAGTCGCCTTTGGGCAGGAATGTGTTGGCCAAAACGACTTTCTCACCATCCGGAAGCCACATAGCTCCATACCTTGAAATATTCTTTCCAATTGGAGCACCTTTAAGAATTTGGTCGAGTTCTCCTGTCTGCAGATCCAATAGTTGAAATTGAGCAAAATGAGAATTGTTCAGTTTCATGAAATCCTTGTCAAAATTCTTTACGGTTTCGCTGATATAATTGCTTTCAGCTATCGGTAGGTAATTTAGTACACCATCGGGAACACGATCATTGTAAGGTAGAACGACAATTGCCTTCAAACCATCGGGGGATAGCCAAAAATCTTGGCCATTTTTTATACCGCCGAAGTACGGTTTGCCCACTGGTCGAGCGTCGCTAACATAACCGGGCGGTAGGTAGTAGAATTGAAACTGCAGAGAAGAAGATAGTCTCTCTCTATTCATATTCGCTAGATTGGATATCCATTCTGTGCCTACGACAAGACTCGTCTTGTTTCGATCTTCATGGAGATTTGGGAGCGTCGATAAGAACAGTAGTGAGCGTGATTGAGAATCCACGTCGAATGCGACGATCGCCCTAGAGTGAAAGGTTCGCTGCCTGAACTCCTTTGTTTCTATGTCGATACTATAGATTTGACCGGGATCCGCCCCCGTATCGCCGATAAACAAAATGGTCTGGTTGTCAGGCAGCCACCTGGCCGCATGTATCGCGTGCTGACGTTGCAGTCCATACTCGGAAGAAGTTGAGAATTGAGCTAAGGTGCGGCCGGACGGTAACTGCAGCGCGTTTGCATTATTGACGAATTCCAGCACCTCCGCTGTCTTATACAGTAACAATTCATATTCATTAAGGCCCGATTTTGTGTTGCCTTTTCGGGTGACAACGAAAAAATGTCGCCCATCCTGAGAAAGATCGAAATGCTCCACCGGCCCCTCGATGCCGAGGTATGCAGGCTTTTCAAGATCAATTATTCGCCTCATTTGGATGGAATCCGCAATTGTCAGTGCCCGTTTGGCGGCAGATTTTCCCTGCTGTACTGCAGAGTTTTGTGCAGCGGCAGGTTGAAGTAAACATGCGAAAATAAACAGGGGACCAACATCTCGCAGGAAATGAGATGCCCATATTTTCTGATAACTGCGCCACTTTGTTTCAATCATTTCGTTGACCCCTCATTGTTAGGCGTATGTTCTAGAATAGTTTCACTACCAAGCTGTATTTTGACCGGGCCCATTTTCTGAGTCATGACTGGAATAACTTAGAAAGTACCGGAGCCGCGGTGCGGCATCGCCATATTTGTGATGTTAGAGCAGCATGAATCATGCCAAGGTGCTGGCATATTCGGAGTCGAGGTCGACCAACTCCTTGCCACGCTGACCGAAGACCCGCGCGATCAGTAAATGAGAATACGAGACCTACCAGGACTTTACATAGCGTAAGGAGATAAATCGGCCCAAGGCATTTGAATTAATCGGATCGTGTCCCAATCCGTTCTCCGCTTGTACAAACTCAGGCGGTTTCTCATCAAGTGCATTGTTAAGACCTAACGTAATCGAAGTGTCGGCAAATAATCCGCGATCGACAAGCGCTGAACTATCAAAGCGAAGGGTCAAATCGACTGTCGTCCATGACTCTATTTCTGAAATTGGATCAGAAAAAGTATTTTCGTAGCTGTCAACATAATTCACATATGCGAAAGTGCTGAATGCCTCTCCTTTCCACCCCGCATGCGCTCGCGCTTTTAGCTTCACCAGTTTACCGACACGGTCTAGCTGATCGATTGCTGGGCCTGTTGCGGTGATCTTGCTGTGATAGTCAAGGTAGCGGACACCATCGATACCGAAAGCAAAGTCTCCGTTTCCGGTGTCAATATTCCATAACAAACTAAAGTCATAGCCATTCATGGCGTCAATGCTGACATTGTTTTGGCGATTATCGAATAAAACTAGGCCAGGAAAAACATCGCCAATATTTTCCGTAGCGGGGTCAAACGGAGTTCCAGTGCGGTTAAACAAAATTGTGCCAACTAGAAAGTCGTCAACCGACGCGAGCTCAGCCGCGGATGGATTGCGAGTAAGCAGGTCTTCAAAAACGTTCTCATTTTCCAGCACCAAAAAACGATCCGATCCTGAAGCCGGTGTAGCGATTCGGCCCTTGTATTCAATATCGAAGTAGGAGACCGAAATTCTAACGCCGGTAACAGGTTCAAATTCGAACCCAAGACTCCATGTATCCGCCTCTTCGGGGAGCAAGTCGGGAACAACCCCATTGAGCATGAATACATCGGACGTCCCAGTCGATGATAGTGGGTCGCTCACGGTTTCGATTCGTGAATTATCGATGCGGCTTTGCGTAAACAAATCAGGTGCGCGATACGCGGTCGAATACGATCCGCTTATGTTGAGCCGATGTACGGGAGACCATCGTACGCCAACCTGAGGGTTGAACGTACTGCCAGCGTCGGTGTATTCGTCATATCGACCTGCTATTGATAGTTGCAGCGCCCGAATTCCAGGCCCGCCATCTTGGACAATTGGTGCATTTATTTCAGCAAATACTGACCTACTGGTCCGGGCCAACTCGATCTGCGATGTAATGTCGCCGTCACTTTTGTTTGTATTAGTACTCGTAATGTTTTCCTCACGAAATTCAACTCCAATTGCTCCCGTAATTTCGACATTGCCAAGAGAACCTACTGGTCCATCGGCAATTACGGATAGAGACGACAGCAACGACTCGTTTGCTTCCACTCGGTCGATCCCAACAGCTCCCCTTACTAGTTGAAGGAGGTCCTGAGTCTGGTCAACGACACCATGATTGAGTGACACATCGAATTGCCAAAATTGTCCGGCGTCAATGCGTGCTCCGATCACACTGCTGTACTGGTCGGTGTCGGTATCGAAGTTTGTAGATGCGTCGAACAATCCCCGGAAATCGAATCCAAACACATTGTTGTTCTTGTTGTTCGTGAGAAGAGCATCAGCATAAAGCTCGACAGCATCCGTAAACTGGTAATGGCCATTCAATACCAAAGCGTGTTTTTCCGAATCCGGGATAAGTGTCCAAGCACCTGGGATTGGATTTATTCCGTTGGTCGCGGGCAATCGAACAGCACCACTATTTGTCGCATCTAGTGATTGGGTGTCCGAATATGTGTATGCAGCCGTAATGTTTCCACGCTCGAATGACTTGCCGAACACCTGGGTTAACTCTTTCCGGTCGCCACCATTGGACGCGTCTCCAGCATAAATTTGCGTTTCCGCTCCCTCATAATCATTGCGTAAAATTATGTTGACCACACCGGCCACAGCGTCGGATCCATAAATAGCGGAGTGTCCGCCCGTAAGGACTTCAATACGTTCGATCATTGCTAGAGGGATATTTGAGATGTCAACTGCTCGGCCTTCAATCGTGCCTGGTCGACGTTTGCCATTTAGTAGAACTAGTGTCGATTGCGGGCCGAGGCCCCGCAAGCTTATGCTCGACACGCCTTGGTTGTTCCCGGCCGATATGTCTGAGTTGCCCGTCCCAGTCGCGCCATCGGTGCTAATATCATCTAGATTTTGTGGTAGCCGTTCCATCAGCTCTTGAACTGTCGCGATGCCAGTATGCTGCAAGTCCTCACGAGTGAACGTTATTATCGACGATCCAGCATTCCCTGCCCCGCGGATGTGCGAACCCGTAACTATGATTTCCTCAAGGGCAACCGGCTGCTCTTTATCTTCAGCTGGATCCGCCGCCTCTTGCGCGTTCGCGCCACCGGCAAATACACTTGCAAGTACAGCCAGTAAATTTGTCTTTTTCTTGATATCCATGGTTTCCCCCTGATCGACCGACGTTCCGTCGGCCGAAATACTCAGCACAATACGATTGCTGAACGTGGGGCTTAACCCGGTACCGGCAAGCAGAAGATCGATGCCTTCTTGCAGCGAATACGTACCGATCAATTCATGCGCTTCTTTGTCCTGCACCAAATCGTGCGGGACGATTAACGTTAGATCGGCTTGCTCAGCAAACTCCGTGACCGCGAGGTCTGCACGTTGCTGAGGAATATTAAATTGGACCCGAGGGCCGGCGTCTATTTCTTCTGCGTTTCCCGTTGCACTTGAGCACAACAGAACCAACACCAATAACAGTCGCCTAACTACATCGTCAGCAACGCGAAAATACCGCGTTCTCCCTAACGACGAGCCACATTGTTTTTTCCACCCGAGCCCGATGAAGTTTTTTTGACAATTTAGTTTCGACTTGCTCATTTATCCAATAACGGCGATACGTACACGCGCTTAAAGACTGCTCAAAAGCACGCGACCGTCTTCGGATCGCTCATGAGTAATGTCGAAGTTAATGCGCAGCGCTATCAGTAATCCTTCCACATCACCGGCGCGAAATCGACCGGTGACCTCACGCGTTTTAATGCCGTCTTCCATGAAGACAAACTCGACTGTTGTGTAGCGCTCGACTTCAGCAAGTGCCGCCTCCAACGGTTCACCGTTAAAGATCAAGCGACCCTCTCGCCACGAGAGCTTCACTTCGATTTCTTCCGGTGATACAGGCGTGGCAGTTTCATCCGGCACGCCCAACACCATCTCCTCGCCGGCAGCGACGGTATTGGTCGACGATTGTGCTAGCAGTGGTGGTATTGAACTAGGCGCATTGCTCGGCGTGTGAATGCCGACGACGACTTTGCCTTCCGTGACCACTAACTCGATTTTCTTGTCGTCAGTAATCTCGACGCTGAATGCGGTACCCACTGCCTGCACGATCCTGTCGCCTGCCATCACGCTGAATGGCCGACTCGCATCGTCTGCGACGTCCACATGCATCTCGCCGCGTTGTAAACGAAGCACGCGGGCATTCGCCGAGTACGCTACGTGAACAAGACTGTTGGTGTTCAACACCACCACCGAGCCGTCCGACAACGTCACGGTGGATTGTTCGCCAATGGCGGTTTCAAAGATGTTGTTATGGTCGACGATACTTGCCGTCCCGCTCGGCTGGTCAGTATCGAGCCTGGGCGTCAACCAGACCGCAGCGGTTGCAATCACCAGCACGGTCGCGACGGCTATGCCCCAACGCAAAGTCGGCCGGGCCTTTATCGGCACCGTACCCTCTTCAGGAAACAACGCCGCCAAACGTGACATGTCTTCCATCTTGTCCCAGCGCTCCGCCATCGACAGTAGGCGCCCAGCGTTCTTCGGGTGCGCCGCCATCCAGTCCCGCAATTCGGCCTGTTCCGTGTCGCTCAAGCCCTTGTCCATGCGGAGTATCCATCGACTCGCTGTGTCCATCCGTTCTTCGTTGGCGCTGATGTCCACTACCTTGCTCATGATCCCCTCCTCTTGGGGGCCGCGCCTCGCGACACTCGTGCCGCGGCGGTTTGCTTCGTTCGTTGTTGGGGTTGCTGAAGCTCGTCCAAGAAAAGCTCACAGCGTTTCACACCGAGGAGAATGTAGTTTTCCACGGTGTTTTCACTGATATTCATTTTGCGAGCGATTTCACGTTGCGAATGCCCATAGACTTTTTTCAAGACAAACGCCCGCCGGCATTGTTGTGGCAACTGTCGAACTGCTTCACAAAACTGCCGAAACTCTTCGTCCGACGAGGCTTGCGCAAAGGTCGGGTCCGCCGCCGGGCCGTCTGAGTTGAAATCGATCTCATCGATAGTGTCACTGCTAGAGGACGTCAGACGGGATTCAGCTCGCTTAACGTGGTCCAGTGCGAGGTTTTGGGCTGTGCGAAACAAGAACGATCGCGGTTCTCGTATCGCATCTTTTCGCTCCATCTGGCACACGCGCACGTAGGTTTCCTGGACAATGTCCTCCACCTCCTCCGGCGGCGCGATACGCATCACTACACGCGCCAAACGTACACGCAGCGCGGTAAATACCTCCAATAATCCGTCTGATCTCACCTTGAGCACCCAAAAACTGGCTGAACCTGTTGGTTCTATACCTTACACGACGAGCCAGTCGCGGTTTTCCACCCGAGACACGCGGCACGAATTGAATGATTCGTACGATATGAGCCCTACACGTTGCCAGCGAATCAGACCTCTGGATGATGGAAGTCTAACCATCGAGAAGCAATGTTATCGATAGTCGAAACGTCAGCGCGCCCAAGTCTTGAATTACATGTCGCCTAGTAATTTAGTGGCGCTATCAGTGCAAGACTATTTAGTGCTCGATTTCATGTGACGGCGTTGGCAGCGGTAAAGTGTAGTTCATGCCGGCCGCTTTGAAATTCGCGATGTGTTGATCGCGAAGTTTACGCCACCGTAGATACTGTGAGACTTTTTCAGGACTCAAATCCTCGACCCCTTGTAGCCAGAATTTGAGCCAATCCACATTACGTTTATAGATAGACAGGCGATGCGCAGGCTGCCATTTGATATGGCGTTCGTCAGGATGGACAACCAATTCAACCGGTTTGTCGTGCTCAATTAGTGCAACCACCTCTTCTAGCGCTTGAGGATGTTCGCTGTCACTAGCATTCACAAGCAAGGGAATGCGGACTCGCTCCGCATTGAGCGCCAGCGACATGTGATCCCACAGGAATCCGTCTGGGCTGCCATACCGCCCGGCACCAATACGCTTACGATACTCGCGTATGAATTCACCAGCAGCCCCTCCTAGATAAATTGCACTTGGGCTCCAGTCGCTACTGCTGGCAATCGCGGCAGCAAAACAATTCGAATGGATTAGCGAATAATTGACATCATTTGACCCAGAACTTAAACCCGTCACAGCCACCCGCGATGGATCAACAAGGCCCCGCTCGGCCAGCAGGCGAATAGCGGTCTTGAACGACTCTAGCGGCATTCGAACATCAAAAAGCCCGGCACCCCACATCGCCTCACCAATATCCAGACCGTCACCATGAACCTCGAGTGCCGCGTAGGGTGTTGGTTTTTCATAAACGACGACGACGAATCCATTAGCAGCCAGAGCGTGCACCGGATACTCATCACCCACGCCGCCCCGAAGGGCATATCGGGCACGATAACCGACGAATACCAATGGGTATCGTTTGCCGGGAACGTAATCGGGTGGCTTCTGTATGCCGTCAGCGCCTATGGGTCAGATATAGTACTGGTTTAGAGGAGAGTTTTTGTTCATCCTAAACTGAGGAGTTGAGATGAATCAGAAACGAACAGGACGACCTTCGTCGTCAGAACAAACCATTCGAGACATCAAGCGTAAGACGCGCAAGCAATACGGTGCGGAGGAGAAGATCCGCGTTGTGTTAGACGGCTTACGCGGTGAAGACAGCATTGCCGAGCTGTGTCGCCGAGAAGGCATTGCCCAAAGCCTTTACTACAAGTGGTCGAAGGACTTCATGGAAGCCGGCAAGAAGCGTTTGGCTGGCGATATTGTGCGGCAGGCCAACACCAGCGAAGTCACCGACCTGCGTCGTGAAGCGCGGGATCTGAAAGAGGTGGTTGCCGAACAAACGCTGGAACTGCGGCTGCTCAAAAAAAGCATGCTCGGGGATGGGGAGGATTTCGAATGAGATATCCGGCCACAGAGAAACTTGAGATCATCCGCCTGGTGGAGCGATCGCACCTTCCAGCCAAGCAGACACTGGGTATGCTGAGTATTCCACGAACCACCTTCTATCGCTGGTACGCGCATTACCGTCTTGACGGCGAGGAAGCGCTGCAAGACAAAGCGCCGCTTCCGGCGCGAGTGTGGAACCGCATTCCCGACAATATCCGGGCCCGGTTGATCACGTTGGCACTGGACAGACCGGAACTGAGTCCGCGCGAGCTGGCGGTGACCTTTACCGACACCGAGGGGTATTTTGTCTCGGAAAGCTCGGTTTACCGGCTTCTCAAAGCCCACGACCTGATCACCAGTCCGGCGTTCATCGTCATGAAGGCGGCTACTGAGTTCAAGGACAAGACTACGGCCATCAATCAGATGTGGCAGACGGATTTTACCTACCTGAAGATCATTGGCTGGGGCTGGATGTATCTGTCGACGATACTGGATGACTTCTCCCGCTACGTGATCGCCTGGAAGCTGTGCACTGGCATGACCAGCCGTGATGTCATCGAAACGCTGGAACTGGCGTTGCAAGCATCAGGCTGCGACCAGGCCGACGTCATTCATAAACCGCGGTTGTTGTCCGATAACGGGTCGAGTTACATCTCAAGCGAGCTCGCGGACTGGATCGGCGACAACGGTATGAGCCACGTTCGCGGTGCGCCGTACCATCCGCAGACACAAGGCAAGATCGAGCGCTGGCACCAAACACTGAAGAACCGGATCTTGCTGGAGAACTACTTTCTACCCGGCGATCTTGAGAGGCAGATCGAGGCGTTCGTCGAACATTACAATCACCAGCGATACCATGAAAGCTTGAAGAACCTGACGCCAGCCGATGTTTACTTCGGACGCGGACAATCAATACTGGCCAGCAGAGAAAAGATCAAGAAGAGAACCATCGCGAAACGTCGTTTGCACTATCAACGGCACGCCGCGTAACATGACAATGAGGAACAAAACTCTCCACTAAATAATCACTACGTCTGTTCCATTTGTTTGAAGACGGACAGACTTGGACAAGGTGCGGTCACGTGAACACGCTGTCAATATGTTCCGTCTGGGAAACAACGCCTTATCAGCGATCAGGCAATTTCCAGTTCCTGTTTTAGCAGCGATTAACGGGTTCGCATACGGTGGCGGGGTGGAGCTGGCATTGGCATGTGACCGCAGAATTGCTTCAGACAAAGCGAGTATTGGTCTGCTGCAAGGTCGAATGAACATACCGTCGGTATGGGGCGGTGGCATCGACCTATGTCGTATCCTAGGACCCGATCGTGCATTACAACTATTGTCCGATGCGGAACGCATGTCGGCAAGTCAAGCGCTGAAAGTAGGCCTTGTGGATTCAGTGGCCTCCTCTGACGAGACATTCGTCGAGGCTATTGCGCGAAATATTGATCCAATATTGAAACAATCGACACACGTCCTGCGAGATCACAAAGCATTAACCTCTGCGGTGAAAATGCAAGACCGTGCCGCGTTGGATGATCTTGCAACTGCTCGCGCGCTAGAATCGTGGTTGCATGAGGACCACTGGATCGCCTCGGCGAGCGCATTGGCCTCATTCGATTGCAACACGAATCCAACGGATCGCTAACTGCTGTGTAATTCGCGTCAAGGCATTTGGGCATGTCGTCGTCACGTCGCACTAACCTTTGTCAGTCTCAGGATTCGATCAATGTGCGATAGAAATCGAAAGAGAGAAACCCAGGCGCATTCAAACCTTGAAATATTGGCAGGCATTAATCACGGCAAGAATGAGGACAAACAATTACGCTGGACAAAGATTGGTACGGGGAGTCGAAATCAAGACGGTACGATAGATCTGCAGTTTAGCTATTGGCCCGCCAACGCAAAGAAAATACAGCTTCGTCCAATTCACGGGTCGCGAAAGAGGGGCTGGAGCAACGGCAATTGAGTCTTGAGGATATGTCGTTGTAGCCACGTCTGGATGTTAAGGCAAAAGAAAGGAGACTCCATTGCGGAGCCTCCGAGTGTTTTCGCCTAGTTCTCCGACTCTTCGTCGGGCTTCGGCGCGCGGATGTGCAACTTGCCGTTAACCGGTAGCGCGTTCAGCGTGATGTTGATTGAGCCGTCGCTGTTGGTCCAGGCAGAGCCAACGCGCTGCCAGTAGTCCTTTGCGTCGCCGTTAGTTTCTACAATCGTATAGGCGATCAGATCGGGTTTTTGGTTTGCCATGTCGTTCTCCTTAAGTGGGTTGAATTGGCAGAAACTTTAGAGAAGCGACGAACCGTCATTTCTGTCAAATAGCGATTACGCGGGCCGGAGCAAAGCGACCACACGAGCATTGACAGGGATGGCCGTTGCTTAATGATGTCTGCCATAGGAATTCAACCTTAAGGGGGTGACGGCGCTTGCCACCGAGCGGCCTACCCTTGAAGCGGACGGTGACGCGGCTGCAGGCGGCGGCACTCCACCACGCGGCACCAGTATCTGAGGCAGTGGTACGCGTGCTCAACGCGAAAAGCCAAAGACCGGAATCACACTAAGCGGCTATTGAGGAGGCGACGTCGAATGCAAAAAAAGGGGCACCCATCCCTGAGCGCCCCAAGGCATCGCCTGACGCGATGCCGCGAGAGTCCTAGTCTCTGATTTCCTCCGGCAACCACGCATCGATCCGCGTCAACTTTTCGGCATTGATGGATTCACGCGTTGAAGGATTGTTGACCGCCTCATGCAGTCGGGACGCTAATACTGATTTTTTCTCCGTGGCGTTCTCTTGCGCCCACGAATCACCGAACCACTCCTGTCCAATTTCAAGCAACGCGTCTCGACCTTTGACACGCTTGAAGTAGTTGTCCTTGGTGGGGCGCCAGTAACTGGCGACATCAACCTCCAGTTGATTGACGAGTATCGCTGTAGCCGAGTCGGTGTCCGCCACAGGAGCGGCAGACAGGTTTTGGGCTACGGCATACGCCACGAGCAACGCCTTGGCTTTCGGTGCCAATGCACAAAACGCGTGGTAGCGTTGTGCTTGGGTTTCCAATCCCGCCCACTCCGTTGAAAGCCTGGAGCGCGCTTCTTGCAACACCGTTGCCGCAGAGGTTTCTTCAAAACCTTTACCCTCGGGGTAGCGTGTTCGCTCGCTGCTGATGGCTACAGTGCGAGACTCGTAGCAAGGCAAGTCGCTAACCACCGGAGAACAGAACGTGAAGGCCAGTAAGTCACCGGCTACCATCGCTCTTTTCACGAGCGCCGCTTGAACGGCCTGTTGTCGGAAGCTCGCCAGATCACGATTCAGTGCCCCGGAGATCTTGCTGTCTGGCTCAGTCGTTTCACTGCGGCCATCAGCAGTAGTGACAACTTTTCGATCACCCGTTCGAACCAGTCCGCGAACAACGCATAGCTCACCAGCACGGTCGAAGGTAATGATCGCCCCGGCATCCGTTTTTTCCTCCTCTGAAAATGCACGGTACTGGTCCAGCTGGTTGTCCAAGGCCTCGGCTTCATCCTCAAGTGCCACGTAGCGTTCTTCGACCTCATCGGTCCACTCAACGTCTGCATCGCGCTGCCGATTCAATTCCGTTTCCACGGAATCGATCTTCGCTTGCAGCTTCTTTGGCACATTGACCGGCTTGGCCTCGATGCGATGAAACTCTGAGAAACTGTAAGGACCGTCTCGTGTGATCTCGACCCACTTCCAGCCCTCCTTCGCAACCGAATCGGCTTCTGCTTCAAGTTTCTCGTCCGCAAGGCTCGCGATCAGTTCGCTGTCCAGCAAGTACGTGCTGTCCTCGAACAGGTCGGACGACACCGCCCCACCCCGCCGTTTGTAGGCTTTCAAGGTGATGAACTTCACCACCGACTCGCTGCTTCGAACGGAACCTTCGGTCAGATAGCGTCGCACCGCCCAAGCGGATACGCGGCCCTTGAACGACTCGAAACACTCAATCTGCTTGGCATGATCCTGACTGAGTGTGAAAGCAGTCATATCGTCGAGGTTAAGCTTCCCTGCCCGGTATTGCTGAATCAGTTCGGGCGCAACGCTTGCCAGACGCAGGCGTTTTCGAACATGCCCCAAGGACTGACCAAAATGATTCGCAATTTCCTTTTGGCTCTTACCGGCCTCGGCTAAATTTGCCATGGCCAGTATTTCGTCGGCGGCATGCACGTTCGCCCGACAGAAGTTTTCACTCAGCGAAATTTCCATCGCATCCTCAACCGACTTGACGAGGCACGGCAGCACAAACGACTTTGGCAGCTTTTTCTGATGAATCAGGTAGTCGGTGGCCGAGTAGCGACGCCCACCGGCGACGACCGCGTACACGCCCTTCTTTTCGGTGGGTACGACCACTAGGTTTTGCAGAACGCCGTTCGCCTCGATGTTGGCGATCAGTTCTTTATCGGCTGCTTTGCCCGGACTGACCACGCGCATGTTCAACGCGGGATCAAGGACAAGTTTGTTGGCCGGAATTTGGGTTATGTGTTTCTGTTCCATGATGTATTACCTCTCGCTAGTTTTGAAATCGCTCTGGATGTGAGCGCCTGCGCACACTGCGCATGGCGCCTGCAACGCTGGCGAAGCGCGGGGAGGTAAGCTGCAATCGCAACTGCCGGGAGGGGGATCACCCGGGCTGCACAAGCGCAGCGCGGAAGCTTGGGGATACCCGGCAGTTGGCCGTTAGGCTTTACGATTAGCGGCGCGCCAGGGGCGGCGACCCTTAGGAATGAAGCCTTTCAATTGATCCGATTGGGGATCGGATCTGCGACTTGGTTAGCCAAAAAATATCGGCTGCGTACCCGGTTTTTTCTTTTTGTCTCAGTAGACTGTTAGAGAATCAGCAATTTTCATTCACACGAAACAAGGATTGAATCAATGAACACAAAACGCGAAATTAGTGCCCTCAGTTCCACCACGCTCGTTGTGTTGTTAATACCGTGCGCCATTCTCTTGTTGATCATGGGTAAGTTTCTAACAGAGAGCACGGACAACTATATGGACGCCGTACAAGCAAACGGTTGGAGCCTGCCCGTGGTGTTGGTTGGTCTGTATTTGCTCAGCTTGTGGGGTGGAACTGCCTTTTTTGCACTGTTTGAGGCCAGCGGTCTGAAAGTCATTGGAAAGCGGCTGTTCGGTGGCTAGTCAGGTAGCGCAATGGTTGTTGCGCTGCCTCGGTTTGTCGTGTCATTTTGCAGGAAGACCTGAAATGTTGTCTCGTGCGACAATGACGTTGCAGAATTCAACAGACTCGCTTGCAAGGATGCTGCCGCATTGACCAAGAAAAAGTTTCCATCGATTGAAGAGGTGTGTGAGCGGCGACCGTTTGTGCACGACGGCGAGGTATTTGATTTAGGTCACCTTGATGCGCACATTGTCGAGTACGCAAATCCTAATAAGGGTCCACCGCCGTACTACAAGTTCTATGTTACTTACGGCTGTCATTGTTTCACGACCAGCCGACCGGACGAACACAGTCTCGGGGATTTTCACGCGCCGAAGGAATCGCGGCCGTTTTGCCGGGCGCGTTATGAATACTCGAAGTATTTGCCGGACGTGGTGGAAAGTTTGGGCGATGAAAATACGCGGTGCTATCACGCGGGTTATAGTCGCTACGCGACAATCAGTCTTACGCTAGAGAACGGCGATACCGTCGACTACTTCATGGTGTTTAAGACTTTCCGGGAGCGAAAGAAACTGCGTTTGCATGTGGAAAGCGCGTACTTGCTTGACGAGCCGCCGGGGAAACTGAAGAAGATCAAATTTGCTGTGATTGCGTACACAACCTTGAAGGGGCGAACGATCCGGCAGCCAGAATAACAAAAGCCCCCTAGTGGGGGCTTTCGCCGGAAGCAGAGCTTTCGGTATTCAGAACGGCTTTACCGGGCATAGCCACGACCTTAAAAAGGTACCGGGATGTCACGCGAACGTGTCTGCTGCATCCTTACGTTGTATTCTACTCGCCTTGTAGCGTTCGTCAAATAGCAGATCACAGTTTCTTTGCCAAAGACACAAATTTCATACAAATGAATCACTTACCATAAAGTAGATGCGCATAGTCCCACCCCTTTAATGACACGGCGGCACTCTATCACGACGTTATCGGCCTCAGGGCCGCTTCCTTGACGATGGCTCATATGAAGCATACAATGGCCTCATATGAGCGTATCAGCAAAAACAATTGCAGACGTACTGGGTGGCCGGCGAGTGCTGGGCCGTAACGTGCGAAATATGCGCGAGCTCGATGGCCTGGTTCGCGATGGCATTCCCAAGGGCGCGCTGGACACCTTCATCGCAATCTTGGCGGCACCGCACCACGGTGCCGATTTGAGCGTTCGCTTGCGCAACAAGATTGTGCCGCGGGCAACCTATCAGCGCGTCGATCGATTCAATCTGCAGGTGGGTGAGACCACCGAGCGTCTGGCCCGGCTATACGCATTGGCCCTGTCAGTCTTTGAGAATAGTGATGCCGCGACCCGGTTCTTGATGACGCCCCATCCGGAACTCGAGGAGCGGGCACCGTTTGACGTCGCACTGACAGAGATCGGTGGCCGTGAAGTTGAGGAGGTCATCGAGCGAGGCCTGCATGGCCTCCCCGCGTAAGGCGCACGCCTACCGCATCGTTAGCCCGAAGTACCCACCGTTCGACGGCTCGGGTACACACCGTTGGGGCAGCCGATGGGTGAGTCCTGGCAGCTGGGTCGTACACGCGGCCGAAACTTACGCGCTTGCCGCGCTTGAGAACCTGGTGCATTGGCAAACGAGTGCCCTACCGCCGAATCTCATTTGTGTCGAAGTGGAAATTCCGACGAACATCGAACAAGAACGGCTGAGCGCATCCGACGTGCCAACGTTCTCGTCGATCGACTACACCGAGAGTCGCACGTTTGGGGACGACTGGTATGAGCGCGGTGCAACCGCGGTATTGTGGGTACCGTCAGTCGTATCACCGTATGAATCCAATGTCTTGTTCAATCAACGGCACAAGGACTTTTCTCGCATCAAGGTGCGCGAACCCAAGCCGGCGCACCTCGACCCACGGTTTTGGTCGGCTGCCACGAAGACAAATGACTAGTGAATTACGCTCCGGAAACAATGCACGCACAAGACAAAGAGCCCGACTACTGGCGAGTTAGAGTGACTGCGGACGCAGACGCTGATACCGATGAGCTGCTGCTTGTCCTAAACCTGCCGGCCAACATCGTGAACCCTCTGGAGGCGACTATTCGATGCGCCTCTCCGGCAGAGTACGCGTCGATGCTTCGACTGCACGGTGAAAGCCACCTTTCAATCACGGGCCACCAATCGGCGGTAGGCGGGAAGAAGACGGCAACTCTGCAAATGGACTCTGTGCGCATCTTACGCTCGGGCAGTGTGTCGCATGGCGCGGAACACAAAGAGTGGGAGTCCTCGATACATGCCGATCACACGACGATTCGCCGGCCACGAGAAAACAGCGGTTCGGGCGAACGCTATTCGCTGCTGTTCGTTACCGATAACCACTGGCTAGTGCCACCGCCGTTTGAAACACCCAATAACGACGGCTCCATTGACGCGCCGGACGTGTACCCAGATCAAAGGGCGCAGTTCGAGCTTGAGGGGTTCGGCACACCGGCGGAATTCGTTCACGTGTACAGCTGGCGCAACGCCGGTAGCGAATTGACGCGTACCCGCCGTTTAGCCGTGAAGATTCCAGAAATCGACGTTGGCGAAAACCAGCAAATTCGTGATCAAGTCTACGACGAGGTGGATGACTTATTGCTTCTGGTGGGGCTCGCGACTGCGACCTACTCTATGTGCGTTGGCTTCGAAGCGGAGGGGATCACCGCATCGACGATCAGTTATCGACGCGATCGCCCGATCGGACTCGACACTGAACGCCAGAGCAACGCTAATGAGACTATTGTCAATGCTGGCGAACTCAGTGACTTTTGGTTACCGGTCTATCGAACATTTTGCGCGTCCGACTTTAAAGATGAGATCCGAACCTGCCTACACACCATACGCGGCACCGTCGGCGCATATCTGGAACCGAGCTTCTTGGTAAAGTTTGCGGTACTGGAATTACTGATGAGTCGTCATCGCGACCTTCGGGACTTGAACAGAGTTCTGGACGAATCGGCGTGGAAGCCATTGAAACAATCGCTTGGGAGGTCGATTAGCGGTCAGGCTGCCATCGACAAAGCGTCAAGAAAGTGTCTGCACGCAAATCTTTCACAGATGAATCGCTTGCCGTTGCGCGCGGTCTTTGATGACTTTGTGCGGCAATACGAGGTCGACCTTGAGGGCGTATGGCCGATGTTCGGGTCGGGAAATACCGGTTTGGCGAACGTACGAAACCTGATGGTGCACGGTGCCCGCACGACAAAGGATGATCGATTCCTTCCGGCGCTCAGTGTCGCCGACGCACACCTGCAGTGGACACTGGAAATCATTCTTCTGGCGCTGTTGCGGTGGCCAAGGTCGAGTACGAACCGTCATCAGAAGGCGCTCGGCGTCGTGTTTCCCGGTGCCGCGGATCCCGAGCGCATCGCTAGCCTACAAGACGACGTCGCACATTTGGCACGTACCGCGGTGTAACAACGGGGCGATCAAACGCGTTGCACGGCGCTTACTTTGTTTTTGGCGCGTTCGATGACACGTCAATCACGACCACTTCCGCTTGCGGTGCCTCTGGCGACTCGACTGCGATCGTGTATGCCTGAGCGCGTAAATGCTCAACGACCCGTGCGAAGCTCCAGAAGTCGCCGAACTCATTCTCCCAACCCTTAGGGCGCGGTGCTTGATGGACGAGTAACAAGATGCCAAAGTTGTTGAGTCGATCACGTAAGTACTGGCCGACGAGCTGCATGCGCAGCGCATCCTCGAGTTGCTCTAACGTCCAGCTTTCTGCGACTTTGATTTCCAATTGCACTCTTGCATCGGACGCTTTCGCTTCAAATCGAATGTCGGTTTCTTTCTCATCGGCCAGGTGCACTTCACGTTCGACCGAGTAATTTCGCCCCTGCCTGCTGCGCAGTCTGTCCGCAATCCATTTTTGTACATCGCGCTCGTGCGGCAGCGCTGCAAGAAAGGCTCCGGGCGTAAAGTCCGTGTGCGTAAGATCGTAATTCAACTCCTCCAAACGACGCGCGGCGAGCAGCTGCAAATCGCGCGGCGTGCGCGGCGAGGTCAGGTGCACCGTTTCGAACGAACAGACATCTGCCGACGACCATCGGTCATGCTCTGAATCGGTTAGCGCTCGCTCGCGAGCGCGCCGCGCAAGCAGGTCTGGGCGGATGCCAATATCGGCGTTACCGGCCAGTTCGTTTATCGCCTCAAACGCGGCAATGCCGGGTGTATCAAACAAGGTCGTCAACAACATCCCGCGCGCGCTCTCGGCATCGTCTCGTGCGGTCGGTGAGTAGGACTTGCCAGAAGGCCGTTGTATGTCCTCGTCAAAGCGTATGGTGCGGTAAGCGATTTCGACTAACAACCTCAGTGTGGAAAACGGCACAAGCTCCTGGTCGATGGGTCGCCCCTCCCAACGGCCAAACAGACTCGAAAGGACGACTTGCATGAGTGCGGTTTGTTCGGTCTCATCCAGCTCTGACAATCTCGAAACCAGCTTGTCGACGGCCGCTTTCGCATCGAGGTCGTACAGCGCGGCAAGGTGCACAGCAGCACCGCCCCATTCCTTCGCGGCGGCGAAGCGATCACTGGCCAGAGCAACCAACGACGCGCTCTTCCCGTACCCTTTGGTTAGGATCCGCCACACGGAGACCAATGCCGCCGGCGCTATGGTTTCGTGCGCCGCCATCAACTCGTAAACGTCGGTTGCAACAGTCGACACGATCGAAACCTCGGATCTTGCTACGTCAGATAGAACCTCGAAACGCTCGCCCTCCTCGATAGCGGCGAACTCCAATGCCATCGCTCGCAATAACACCTCGCGAACGGCACCCGGCTGCTCTTTCGCCAGTGCTTCAATCCAAGACGGAAAACCGTTCAACTCGTTCATCGCGTACAGCGCTGCGCGTACCGCTTCTGCGTGCGACAGCTGTTTCGCCCAATCGGGTTTAGAATTGGCCTCCAGCGTGACGCCAACGATCCCTATGCAGTCGAAGTGATGGATGGAGTTGCGTTCTTCGGCCGGTCGTTCACTTGAAAGTGTCGGTGACCAGTGTCGCCAATACGCGATGAAGGCATCGTGCAGAGCCTCCACTGCGTCGGTACCAAACATAGGAATCAGTGGCGACAGCTCACTGATCGCGTAGCGAGAACGGCTTTCGCCGGTGGTGTTGAGTATTTTCCAAAGGTGATAGAGCCAAGTGTCGACACCCTTCTTTGACGGCGGCTTCGCTTCGCGTATTCGCTGTGGATTGGCCCGGACTTCATCGGCAAAGTCGCGCCACGTTTGATCTCTCGCCTCTCGTTCCTCAGTGTGCTTTTTATCAAGCGCCGCCATCTCGGCTTGGTGCTCAAGATCTTCGTCCGTGGGTGGGCGCGGGATAGTCCATTCCGAAATGACCGCTGCAACATCGGCATCCTTGTTGCCCAGCGGCTGCATTTGCGCGAGCCGTTCCGGGTCTTCACCATGCCGTTTCCACAGCATCATCGCTGCATCGGCAGCGATTTGCCGTTCGTTCGCTGTGGTTCGATTCGCCACGTCTTTCAGCAACCAATCAAAATCCTCGGTCTCGAATTCGGGTATGAAACCGAATAAGCGGAATCGCCAGACGCCCGTAATCGGCCGCCCTTTCAAGCGCGATCTTTCCTCAAATAATTTCGCGGCACGCCACAGCACCAAACGGCGGCGCTGTGGTGATGCCTTCAATGACATAAGAAGATCTTTTTGGCCATCGCGTCTGCGCCGCGGACCGCCGTAGCGGTAAATCTCACCCAGTCGGAGCGCCGCGTCAATGGCCACATCGGGTGCTTCGTCAGGATTCGTCAACTTTAACAGCCGGCGTCCCGCCGCCTCTATAGAGGAGAGATATTGCTCATCGTTTTCCGACTCAACCTCGTCCTCCGGCAGGCTTGCCGCGTCCAAACGTGCCATCAATCCTTCGAGCAATCGCTTCACATCAGCGGCGGCGTCGAGTTTGTCAATCAGCTTTGGACCGAAGTAGTCAAAGCCCAGGCCGTCTTGTTCATCTGTAACGTCGATGGACTCGAGTATCTGCAAAAGATCATCGATAGATAGCAGCACGGGAAACAACGCGCGCACGGCATCCCAGATGACCACCGCTCGAATTTGATCGGCGTTGTCGCGCACGTATTTCACGTAGCGTCGCTTATCTTGGTCGGCGGCTGTTGCCATCAGCGCATTGCCTGCAAACATGGGCGTATAACGATCTGCGTAGGCTCCGAACGACGCGTTAACGGCGATGTCGTTACAGTTTTCGAGATCGCCCCGCCAGATAACCGTAAGCAGCAACTCACGTGCGGTTGGTGAAGACTCAAACTGCCTCCACAACTCTCGAACGCAGTTCTCCATATCGGCCTGACCAAAGCGTTTGACGCTGTCGCGGTTGGGGATCTCGACGTACTCGTCACCCACTATTTGCTCAATGACCGCTCGCAGCGCCCTCTCCCGAATTTCCAGCGGCAGACTTCCTGGATCACCGGCGTCCATCAGCAAGCGCGGATCGCATTCAACGACCTGTCGTGCAACATCGGGATTCCACAGCGACAACCACGCCGCGGTGTCGCGCATCGACGGGATAACCAGTCGAAGACCGTGGGTGGTTGAAAAGAGTAAGTCGTTGACTTCAGCTTTTGGACAATTAGCCGCGAGCAGTCGGCGCAACCACCGAGCGGCAAGGAATCCTCTAACAGCACCTTCGTTGTCGCCGTGCAAACGAACGAATCCCGCACTGGCCGGTACGAACATCGCACGCGAGATAAGCAGTGCACGATCGACACCCGACCAATCCTGTAGGATCTCGGAGAGCTTGGCTGACTTGATGCCGCTGTCGAGGTTCGAGGTCCCGTCCGGCACCTCGATGTCGCGCAGCTTTTGCAGCACCAACGCTGCGCCGATTCTTTCCATCGCCTGCAGCGCCTGATCGGCGTCCAGCGCATCTCGGCGGTCTCGATCCGGGTTTGTCTCTTGCAGGCGATTGCGAACGCTTAAGCTCAGCATCTCTTGCAACGTACCGAATGTGCCGTTCGTCACCCAGTAGTCCACCAACCAATCCAAATCGATGGGTCGACTGGCGAACTCCCATAGATTAAATTTCTCAACTGCGTCCAGAAAAAGCGTGGTATCGGTCACTTGCTTTGCACGAGCAAACGTCTCCACGCGCGCCGAATCGAGCGGCACCATCCTAACCACGAGCGGCTGTTCGTCCGCCTCGGCCGATTGCTCGTCGTCCTCTTGGCGATCTCGACGAATGACAGCGACCACAAGGTCGTTCGGATCGAGTGGCGGCGCTGGCAGATCCGGTGGCGGCAGTGCCAGGTGTTTAATCAAACGGTCCAAATCGCGTCGGATTTCCCAGTTGGTATCACGACCGGTAAGAACGACATAGGCGCGGCCGCGGCAGCCATCAATTCCGTCGGCTATTTCAAGCAACGCATCCTCGAAAGGCACGTTGTCTGCCTTCGCCTCGTCAACTGCGTCAAAGAAAAACCAAGCCGGCTGGGTGCTTGCGCGCCAAGTTTCTAGTGCCGACCAGGCTTGAGAGCCCAGAGCGCGCTTGAGTCCGATGCGGCCGATCGTCTGCACGGTCGCAACGAACGTGAATTGCCCAGCGGCTCGACTGCGCTCAACTTGTGCTTCGATTTCGGCTGTTTTACCGCTTCCCGGTTCAGCTAAGATAACCACGCGGCGTCGCCGCACGAGATCTTCCCAAGCCAACGTACCGCGCATCTCCATCAGGTCAAACAGCGCCTCCGAGTCACTGTCATCTTCCTCAGTCCAGGTAGCAAAATGGCGATCAAGTGGGATGAATTCGCTCATGGTTCAGCCGCCGGTGGCGTGGACAGGTTGCCGACGTCGGCGCTTGCCAATCGTGCCCCATTTCGGCCGGCGTCCGTTGCTATCGCGGCCACCCGATCGACTTCCGCACGAAGGGCACCGAAGAAGTATTTCTCGTTGAGCAGTACCAAGCACTCAGCCTCAGTATCCAATAGCTTGAATACATGACCGACTGGATCGTCGGCCAGTGAGTGATTGCCCAGGATGCCGGTCGGGAAAAAATCGCCGGCGATTGTTGAAAGCAAATAGCGATCCAACTTCTCGTCGAAGTGTTCCCACGCGTTACGTAGATCCCTGTTAAACAGTGGCGATCTTTTGGTCACCTGGAAGCTGGTTCGCAGTCGTTCTCCGCGCTGTTTTCTAAGTCGACTGTCATTATCGAGGCGTTTTCCGTTGGTTCTGGATGGCCAGAAGTATCGCGACAGTGCTGCGGCGTGCCCTACTGCTGTTTGCACCGTGGCGATTAGATCCTCTGCGGGTAATGCCGAACTGCTTGCGTCCCTATATCGACTGAATGCCTGTTGGCATTGATTTGCCGTGTACAAGATCGAATGGATATAGAACGCTTCGCAGTACGGCAGAATACCGCCCTGCTCGGCGACAATCGCTGCGCGCCGGTTTCGTTCATCGATACTGAGATCGTCCATAGCACCTTATCCAACATGGTTAGTTCAATATTGTACATACTCCGTACATCTACAAAGCAGATAACAACGACTAAGCAACAATTTAACCGACAAACTGAAGCAACTCACACAAACATGTCTGCAAAACAAAACCAGTCAATTCTCAACTCTATCAGTACGGAGTATGTACAATTGCGATTATGATCTCGACACAATCGCAACGTCTCATCGACGAGCATAAACCGCTGATCGCCGAGAGGTTGCGCTCCCTTGAACGCCTGTTGGCTGCCTTCGGCAGCACGTTGGCACAGGAGGCGACCCCCGCCGTAGTCTTCAACCCCGTTACCGAGCAAGATGTGGAGGACGCTCCAGTGCTTCGCTACGACGAACTTGACGCGGGACGATCGCGCGAGACGGCCGTGGTCGCTTACACGCAGCTTGACTACGGTATGCGCGATCGCGTCAATCGCTCCATTCGTTGTTATGGCGCGCTGGGCGTGCCAAGGCGCATCATCAACGACGCTAGAGTCATTAATCGCGCCAAGAGCGAACTGAAAGATGCGTTTCGCGCGATCGCTGGGAAGCGCGTACGGACAACGGTGAAAGACGAGCTCAGCAACGACACGGTCACTGTCAAAGAACTCTCGAACGTCATTTTGCGTCAGCTACAACGCTCCAGTCTTAACCTGCTTGCCGCGTATCGCGAGATACGCGCCCTGGATGAAACGCCGCAATCGATTCATTTCATGCAAACCCTGACGCGCAGCGTGCCGCGCAAAACCGCGGCCGCTTTGCTCATGCAACTCCGCGGCCGCGACGATGCGTTAGCGATTGCGGATCGGGAACGTCTCAAGGCATTGCCGCCCAACGAATACCTGGTAAGCCCGAAGGCGCCCTACCCGCGCATGCGCGCGCACGTGTTTGGCCGCAAGCTCGACGCTGACGGCAAGCCAGCTCGCCGGATTGTGCTCGCCGAGGTCCCGGTCCTCTATCCCATCAACAAGCGCACCAGACCGCCGGATCTCATCAAACCCGCGATCCGCGGCAAAGCGCGCAAACATCCGAAGAGCTACATTGAGGAAGACGAGTACGTTCGGACACTGCACTATCGGCGTATGCAAGAAGGACACCGTAGCTATGCGACGACGCAAAACAACAAGCGTGGGTAATCAGTGAGACTACGAACGGTCAGCGCGTGATTTGAATCCGTCAGGACGAGGAGTCGGGATCAAACAATGCCGCAATGTGTCGGGCCCGATGCAGCACGCGAACAACCTGGATGCCATCCGAGACCGGCTTGTAGAAAACGAAGTAACGATCAAACTGCGCCGATACCCGAAACATGCGCATGCCGTGAAGTTCACTCGGCCGAAAGGTGAGTTCGACACCCATCTTCGGCTGATCGAGTAACGCATCAAGACGCTCATCCACCGCGACAATAAAAGCCTCCGCAATTGCCGTGTTGTCCTCGGCCAGATGCAGATAGTAATCGAGAATATCGTCCCTGGACTGGGGCGATCGGTAGATATGTTGTGCCATGCCTACTTTGTAGCCGGTTTGGCGGTCAACCGCTCCTCGGCGCGACGGCGCGCCTCCTTAATGAGTTCGTCACGGTATTCCGGTGTATCGAGCACCGGATCGCCCAAACCGACGCCATCGAGCAGCAACGATTGCAGCTCAGCGAGCTCGCGCGCTTTGTCCGCACGGATTAATGCCCTGACGTAGTCGCTCGGCGTGCTGTAATCGTCACTGGAGCCGCGGCTTTGCACCCACGCTTTTAGCCCTTCCGGTAGCGAGATGTTCATAGTGGCCATCACAAAGGACCTCTCCGTCAATATAGGCACTAATATTAGCAATATTTGCCAATATCTGGCAAATATCAAGATCCGGCGAATATGGCCAACACCAGTGCCGCTCCGTCTCGGTTCGAGACAGAGCGACGACGGGCCGCCTATCTAGGCAACGATTTGCCCAGCCGTACGCGCCTCGTCCGCATAGGCTGACAGCGTCTTGCGGGCGTTGAAGTGCAGATCGCGCTCAATCGGCAAGCCGAGTCGACCGCGGTAGCTCTCGAGTTCGCTCAAGCGCACGGATCCGAGTTCCGGGCATTGCAGGCCAAGGTCGCAAAGGCCGAACGCGATATCGGGGTCGTTGGGATGCAGTTTCTGAGCCGGCTTTGGTTCGATCGTTCGCGACATTGTCAGCTGCACTCGAAACTGCTTGTCCAGGAGAAAACCTACAGGCTTTGCTGCTTGCTGCTCTTACTTGAAGGAGATACTGCGCTTTTAGAATGTTGTACGACGAATTCAGATACTAGGGGCCGGCCCAAGTGGTTCTACTCAAATTCAATTGGTTGGCCTGATAGAGCGACGTCAATCCTGGACACCTGTCTCGCCAGCCGCATTTAGCGAGCGTTCTCTATGCGCCTTACGGGCTTCAATCGCTGCCAGATTGCTCTCTTCCTGCTGTGCCCGCAATTTGTGCCATCGTTCGTATTGTTCAGCCAAACTTTCGACCGTTTCAGGCGTGTCCGGATATGGATCCATTCGCACATTATCGTTCAACCAGAAATCAAACCAATCGACCGTGCTTAGTTGGGAGGCCAATTGTTCATGAGGCTTTCTCAGAATGTGTTGTCCATCAGGAAATTGCACGAATTCGACAGGCTTGTGAAGTCTCTTTAGCGTAGTGTAGGTCCCCCACCAAGCTGAGATTACCGGACCGTTACTCTCTATACTTATCGGTGTTTTCACAAAATCGACATGCATATTTGGGTCGCTTCGAACCCATTTCTCTAGATCAGCGCCCCAAGGAACGGAGTCCATTAGGCCTTCTATGTGAGACATTCCGTGTTGTCTTCCGAAAAAAATAGGAAGTGCATGAATGCCGCGGTTGGATGCATCGGATACCTTTGCTGCAGCAATTTGCAGATCGGAAAACGTAATGAGCTCTTGAACATAGAATCCAGTTCGACTGAACCCTGAAAGGCCAATCCTCTGAATATCGACTAGTCCTTTCTCGTTTAACCGATCAATCGCGGATTCTATTGCCAATCTGTTGCTTCCGATTTCCGCCTTACTGTTACCTATATCAAAATGGGGCACTTGGAGAACCATGATCTCCTTGTTGGCGAGTGCTTGTCCAGCAAAAGCGCTGGACATGTGGCCGGCACGCGAGCTCGCCAAAAAAAACCGATTCGGATGAAAGCTCCCTAATTGAACCACCAGTGGGTAGCGTATGCCGGGCTCGTAATTAGTTGGATAAACTAGCCCCCCCGCACGTATTCTGTCCTTGCCGTCGACCCACTGAAACAACTCCACTTTGCCGAAACTGCGTTCCTTGAATACTGGGTTTAGGTCGGAAATTTGTCTCTGTCTGCCAGTTTCCAAGTCAAACGCCATGAGTTCTGGCGCGGTGTTCAAGTCCTCTCGAATCGACAATGCAACTCCGCTCTGGCTGCGAGAAGTAAGGGCGCATTCGCTACCCGCGTTTTTTTCCTCGGTCCAGCCTGACTCCGAGTCATAGAATACGCGGCAGCGCGGTGCTGAGTCAGTCCTTTGCGACCAAAATGTCGCCAACCGTCCATTAGGCAATAGACTCATATCAATAAACTGACTTGGCGCAGCGGTTGCGCCGTCCGGAATTTCAATCGACGTAACTGTCCTCAACGTATCCCTGAGCGTGTGATACTCAGCAATGTATGGCGACCCACTTCGTGCGACACGATCATCATCGCCTATCCCGTCCAAGGGCAAGAATGTGTTTCCCAGATAGACTCGAGAGTTGTCCGGTTGCCATACTGCTTTCACATAAAGGCCGCCTATCGTAGAAGCGGTAGGAGCGTTGACAACTCTCTTCACATCGCCATGAACTACATCGATAATCGCGAATTGTCTAAACTGACCTCCTCTGTTCTGCATTGTTTGTTCGTCGAAATTCTCGGCGAATGTCCTTCTAACCCTATTGATTTCCAATGGCCGATACTCAGTCAGCCATTTTGCCGACTCGGCCTGGTCACTCGATGGCAGGGCTATCGCTGCCAACTCCCCGTTGGGAGACATCCAGATATTGAATGGAACGTACTCATCAACGCCGCCGTAATTGAAAAAAGGAGGCAGAATGGCTTTCGCGCCTCTCTCACTACCAACATTTGCCACGTATAGCTGCAGCTGCTCTGGCGCATTGGGCCAATACGGCTGATCACGAGATACAAGCTCTCTTAGCCGTTGCGTGCCCACAACATAGCTGGGCAGGTGCCAGTTCTTGTTAGAAGTCTGGAGAGTGGAAAGGTAGAGTATGTTTTCCGAGATATCGTTGAACGCGTAACTCTCAATAGACCTTGGATGGTTTGTTAGTTGTACGAGATCCCCAGAAATGACACCTAGCTTGAAAACTTGGCCTGGAACGTTCGGCTTCTCCCCGATGAAGGTTATAGTTCTACTATCGTTCTGCCACTGTAGGCCCCGAATGGCATCACTATTGGACGTGGACGAGAAGCTCGCCAAGACTCGAGACCCCTTGAGCACGGCCGTGTTGCGGTTGTTGATGTAGTCCCGCACATCCTGTGTCGTAAAGAGCACTATGTTGGCATCCATAGTACCGGCTTTCGGGTTTCCTTCTTGCGTAACGATCGTGAAGTACTTACCGTCAGGCGAGAACTTGAACGTCGGTTCTCCGTATAGACTTGCCCCAGAAAATGGATCTATTACGCTGCGCATCTTAACCATATCTACGGCAGAGAGCGTCGTTGCTTGCCGATTTTCTTCAGACAGCTGCGCCGCGTCGACTATCATTTGGAGCTGAGCAAAGAATAGTAAGAGATACCAACAAGATGCTACAACAGCATTGCGATGCCGGACGGTCATCGCTACTACCAATCTTTGTCAATTTGAATAGAAACAAAGCGCCCTAGTGGGCTCGCATTGTTTGGATCGTAGAACCTGCCTTCTGTGCTTTGGACAAATGGCGGGTCTTCGTCAAACAAATTGTTTGCGCTAATGGAAATATCGAAAAGTGAATCGAATCTGTAGTGTAGTTGTACATCAACGGTCGTCCACGAGCTGATACCAACTGTTGGATCGGGTCGATCGTCTCGATAACCGTCGACATAATTAACGAACAATCCCGACGAAAAGCGTCTCTTCGCCCATGATAGGCCACCGCGAATCTTCAAGTCTGCCGGATTGTAGACTGTATCAATCACGTCAAACGGCGCGGTAGTCTCAAATAATTGGTTTTCCTTCTCCAGCAAGTACGTGCCATTTAGACTAGCATTAAGCGTTCCGCCGTCTATTGTCGCGCTGTAGTTGACAGCAAAGTCAACGCCGCTAACTTGAACGCTTGTGAGGTTGCGTAATCTATCGTCGACAATCGCTTGTGCGTCAAGAGGCTCCGATGTGGTTCGATTCGTGGAGG
The DNA here is from genome assembly GCA_021773035.1 of Woeseiaceae bacterium. GTDB lineage: Bacteria > Pseudomonadota > Gammaproteobacteria > Steroidobacterales > Woeseiaceae > UBA1847. The sequence continues at coordinate 4,999 of JAJFKU010000062.1, read as the reverse complement.
TTGGAAGGGTGAACAGATACTCGATATATGCGGGATCTGGATCGCGAGAAATAATAAAATCGAGCTCTGGCCTAAAAAACGCTGTACTTATGAATGCATCAGCACTAGCAATTCTGTCGTCATAATCAATGCTGAAGTAAGTAAGACTCAAATCAAAGTTTGGCAGCGACTTCGGCTCAATATCAAGCCCAACGGTCCAGGTCGTCGCTGTTTCCGGCTCCAAGTCAGCATTGTTGCCAGATACAAAGACAGCCAGCGTTGTGCCAGTTGGAGAAGACGGATCGGGTGCGTCCGCCAATGTCCCGGCGACATTGTGCTCGGACAAATCTTGCAAAATTGGCGCACGAAAAGAAGTGCCAACGGTCGCTCGAGCACTTAGGCCACTGATAGGTGACCAAAGCACGCCAATTTTCGGATCTATTGAATCGCCAAAATCACTGTAGTTCTCGTACCGGCCCGCGAGGCTAAGTTCCAACAACTCCGCACCATTCTTGCGGTTCTGTCCGCTGATCAAAGGTACGTTGATTTCCGCGAACAAAGCATAGACGTTCCGGCTTGTATCGACCTTGATTCCACCAGCGGTCAAACTCTGGAAGCTCTCTCGACGAACTTGAGTGCCGACTGCGACCTTCGAAGGCCCACCAGATGCCTCCCATAATTGCCCGTTGGCTACGGCATCCAACGACCAGACCTCTGATTCTTTTGGTAGATCGGCGCGAACTAGGAGTGGAGCGGCTGGATCGCGGGGGAGAAAAAACACCTCATCAAGACTGGAAGAGCTGCTCTTGTTGTAGGAGCCTACAATTTCCGCACTCCAGGTACCGGGCAATCCCACACCAGCTCCGACGCTTCCTCCAGATAGTTCTGACTCACTTGTCGAAGAACTTCCTATGGGCAGAGAAGAGAACGCTGACAAGCGATCGGCCTCCCTTTTACTATAGAAGGCGCTTGCGAATAGATCTGCGGTATCCGACAGCGCGAACTCCCCTTTTAGAAAGGCGCTGTGCCGTTCTTGATCAGGAAGAATATACGCTGGGTCCGCCCCGCTCTCTGTAAATGTTCGGTCTTCAGAATCCAAGTGCTCCCGCTGATAGTATTCGTAGCTAAACAGAATGTTGCCAGAGTCCCACGCATTGCCAAAGACCTGTCCAAATTGAAACTCATCGGAATTGCCTTCCGTGACCGAACCGTATCGAATACGTGTCTCCGCACCGTCGAAGTCCTTGCGCAACACAAAATTCACTACCCCGGCCACCGCATCGGCGCCGTATAGCGCAGATGCACCGTCTGTCAGGACCTCGACTCGTTCGATTGCTATGAGCGGGAATAGTGACGTATCAACAAAGTCACCGAAGCTGGCTGGCGCGATTCGACGCCCATCCAACAGTACCAGCGTTGACTCCACGCCCAAGCCTCTCAGGTTTACTCCAGAACCGCCGGTTAAGTTCCTGCCAGCGTTATTGGTGTTCGTTTGCCCCACAGTAATCTCTGATGCGCCACCGCCGAAAACCTGCGGCAAGGTTCGAAGAAAGTCTGGCAAAGTAGCTACACCTGTTTGCTCGATGTCATCGCGACTGTAAGTGGCCACCGGAGAGGCGGAGCTAGCGCCTCGAATATGGGACCCGACAACAACAATTTCTTCAATTTCTTGTGGCGGTTCTGAATCATCGCCGTCCGGCAAGTCCTGCGCATTGACTCCCGTGAATGCTGTCACCAGCGCGGCTAGAAATCCTGCTTTGTTCTTGATGTCCATGTCTTCCCCCTCGTTCGCCGACGGTTCGTCGGCCGCAATACTTAGTACAACTCGATTGCTAAACGTGGGATTGAGGCCCGTACCGGCAAGAAGAATGTCCGCACCTTCCTGCTGGGTATATTTGCCGATCAGCTCATTGGCTAACTTGTCGCCCACTAATTCCGGTGGAAATACCAATGTGAGATCGGCCTGTTCAGCAAACTCGGTGAGCGCAGTGTCTGCGCGTTGCTGAGGGATAATGAATGTAACCATTTTTTCGGCCACGACCTCGTCTGCCCAGCCAATAGTACTAATCATTGATAGCATCAGTATTATTAGCAGGCGAGGCTTGTTGTCAGCGACGCACTTTTCTTGTGCTCGCTTGAATGACAACTGAAGTACAGTTTTCCACTTATGTCTGAACGTAATTTCTATGCCCTTGACAAGATTCTTGGTTGTTGGTTAAAGACTGCTTAACAATACTCGCCCGTCTTCGGACACCTCGTGGGTGATGTTGAACTGCAATCGAAGTGCGACAAGCAAGGCATCGACATCGCCGGCACGAAAGCGACCCGTTACCGCTCGCGCTTTGAGGTCTTCGTCGATGAACACAAATTTCACGGTGGTGTATCGCTCCATTTCTGCGAGCGCATATTCGAGCGGGTCACTGCTAAAGGTCAAGCTGCCTTGCCTCCAGGACAGTTTCACTTCGATTTCTTCGGCCGTAACCGGTACGACTTCCTCATTATTGCTGCCCATGAGCAGCTCTTGACCGGCCGACACAGTATTCTCGGCCAGGTGGGTGAGTATGGGTGGTGGTGCACCGCGTTGCTCGTCCGGTGAATGCACGCCGACAATTACTTTACCTTCGGTCACTACCAGTTCTATGCGCTGATCCTGGGTAATCTCTACGCTGAACGACGTGCCCAATGCTTGCACAATACGATTGCCGGCAACAACGCTGAACGCTCGCGTTGGGTCTTCAAACACCTCGACATGAATCTCGCCGCGCACAAGCCGCAACACGCGTGCCTCGGTGGTGTAGGCAACGTCGATTTCGGTATTGGTATTGAGCACGACGACGCTACCATCGGCCAATACCACCGTCTTTTGCTCGCCAATGGTCGTTTCGAATCGTTGTAAGGTATTAGTGGCCGTCGGGGTCGTATCGAAGCCGGACCCATTGAAACCGAAGTTCGGCAGCAGCAAAGCACTTGCGGCGAGCACTAGCAGCACACTGGCGGCCGCTGCCAATGCCAGGCGCGGGCGCCACTGCGTACGTTTGCGTGCTTGCGGAAACAAGTCCGCCAATCGCGAAAGCGATGCAGTTTCGTCCCAAACCTCCGCGGCTTCGAGGAATTCGGAAAGATTCTGAGGATCGGCGGATAGCCATGTCTCGAGGGCTGCCCTGCCCTCCTCTGTCAGCCCTTCATCGACACGCAATATCCAGCGGTTGGCCGCATCAATTCGCTCCTCGTCGTCGGACAGTCTCACTACTTTACTCATTGGGCCCTCCCGGCCGTGCGCTCGCCTTTGGCGGTCGCGATAGTTGTGTTGCTCGGCCCCCGTCCGAACCGGTCCCCCTGATTTTTCGTCGATATCGCATGCATTTTTTTGCACCGGCGACGATGTGGTTTTCCACCGTGTGTTCACTCAAATTCATTTCATGCGCTATTTCGCGCAGCGAGTAACCGTAGACCTTCTTCAGAACATAGGCTCGACGGCATTGCTGCGGTAAATGCCGGACCGCCTCACAGAACAAGGCAAACTGCTCATCAGACGCTACCTGTTCGTAGGTTTGATCATCCAGCGGCCCCTGAAAGGGCCCCCCGAGCTCATCAATGTCGTCGACGCCATCCGTGAATCGCAACTCGTGGCGCTTGATTTGATTCAGCGCCAAATTCCGGGCGGTGCGAAACATGTACGACTGCGGTTGACGAATCGCGTCCTTGTTCTCGACCTGGCAGACGCGAACGTAGGTTTCCTGGACGATGTCTTCGACGTCTCTGGGTGGGACAATGCCGACCACTAGGCGCGTCAATCGCCCACGCAACGCGGTGAAAACTTCAAGAAGTGTGTCAGAACTGGCCATGTACGCTCATTGTCATCTGCAGTGGCTATTATCCTACCAACTAGGTACGACAACTCGGCGTGAGTTTTCCACTAACCCGATGAGGGCGTAGTTATTTTCCTCACACACTCAATCATTTGGGGTGCTCGATGCGAGAATTCTGCTTCGCCCTGCCGAAACCGCTACGATCTGTGTCGAAGCTCTGAATCTCAAAAAGTTCGTCGCCGGTCAATTGTCGTAAGGAGGTCTCGGATTTTCGCGCAGGCGCACTCTCGAAAGCGCCTAAACAATCGACGAGTTCCCGTTACCAACTATCGAGAAGGCAGATTATCGATAGTTGAGAGAATTATTGTGGGATCTCGTCAGCTATTCAGATACCGAGCAAGCGCTCGCGATCCCTTCGCAATTGCCGCCCCACAGCCACCAATCCAGGCAACAGAAACGCGAGCGTCAGGCCGTTGAAACGGCCTTCGAACATACCGCGAATCGGCTCTGCCATCGGTGCCAAAACCCCGGGAAACTCAAAATCTGACAAAGCCGCTTCGCCAAGCAACCAAATGAGAAACGCACCGAGTAGCGTAACGACTAGCTTCCATTGCGCACTGTTGGAGTACGCAAGAACAACTACCCACTCGTATATCCAAGCTTTCATACAGAGTTTGACGCTCCCAAGGTCAATCCGTTCCGAGTTGGGGACCTCGTGCCCGTAATCGAATGTCATGATTATTACAGTGTCCTCAGTTGGTGAATAGACCATTTTTCCACTCCTGGAGACCTTGTCGCGTGAGAGGCCGCCCGTTGTGCCGCGTTTCGTAGAGCAGCTCGCCAAGGCGCGCGAAATGCGAGAGAAATCAACGTGCACGAGCTAGCAGGTGGGGCAACGTATCTTCGTTATGAAAGGGATAAGTGGTGATTCACGGTTACTCAAGCAGACCTGATCCGTATCACCAGAATGTATGGGGCCATAACCATTCGACTCTTGAATCGCCCGCCGCCCTCGCCGCACAGGACTTTTCGTTGAGTCGAGGAGATATCGAGATAACGGTGTTCACCTGTTTGTATATTTCTCAGCATCAATAGAATTCTGCATCGGATTCGACGACACCAACGTGCCTCGATTAACTAAGAAGAAATATGCCAACGCTAGAGGCGCGGGCTGTCCGAAAACGGTCGTTTTTGGACACTTCGCGCTGACA